>JBBCJX010000012.1:0-132708 GCA_037189985.1 Moraxellaceae bacterium | reverse complement strand
CCCCCCCCCCCCCCCGCCACGGTTCACATCAGTATTTGTAGCTGTCCGGCTTGAAGGGACCTTCCACCTTCACGCCGATATAGTCGGCCTGAGATTGTGTCAGCTGCGTGATCACGCCACCGAAACCGGCGACCATGGCTGCCGCCACTTCTTCGTCCAGCTTCTTGGGCAGCACTTCCACCTTCAGCATGCGCTGCTTCACGGCATCGGAATGCGAAGCGTATTTCTGGTCGTAGAGATACATTTGCGCCAGAACCTGATTGGCGAAGGAGCCGTCCATGATGCGTGAAGGATGGCCGGTGGCATTGCCCAGATTCACGAGACGGCCTTCGGAAAGAAGAATCAGGTAATTTGGATCAGCCTGATCCACCTTGGAGCCCGGGGCCACGCGATAAATCTTGTGCACCTGCGGCTTCACCTCTTCCCAGTGCCAGTTCTTGCGTATGAAGGCAGTGTCGATTTCGGTGTCGAAGTGGCCGATATTGCAGACCACGGCACCGTTCTTGAGCGCGCCCAGAATGGCGGAGTCGCAAACATTATTGTTGCCGGTTGTGGTGACGATGAGATCGGTTTCTGCCAGCAGCTGCGCGTTTACATCAGTGGCCTTGCCGGTGTTGATACCGTTCTTGTAGGCGGACACAACTTCATAGCCGTCCATGCATGCTTGCATGGCGCAGATGGGATCGATTTCCTGCACGCGTACGATCATGCCTTCCTGGCGCAGCGACTGTGCGGAGCCCTTGCCCACGTCGCCGTAGCCGATCACCAGCGCGCGACGGCCGGCCATGAGCATGTCCACGCCACGCTTGATGGCGTCGTTCAGCGAGTGGCGGCAGCCGTACTTGTTGTCGTTCTTGGATTTGGTGACGGAGTCGTTGACATTGATGGCCGGCACTTTCAGCTCGCCCTTGGCCAGCATTTCCACGAGGCGATGCACGCCGGTGGTGGTTTCTTCTGTGATACCGTGGATGGTGTCCAGCATCTGCGGATATTTCTTGTGCGCGAGCAGGGTAAGATCGCCGCCGTCGTCAAGAATCATGTTGGCATCCCAAGGCTTGTCGCCGTCGAGGATGGTCTTTTCCAGACACCATTCGTATTCGTCTTCCGTTTCGCCCTTCCAGGCGAAGACGGGCACGCCGGCAGCAGCAATAGCGGCGGCAGCATGATCCTGCGTGGAGAAAATATTGCAGGAAGACCAGCGCACTTCAGCACCCAGCTCGACCAGCGTCTCGATGAGCACCGCGGTCTGGATGGTCATGTGGATGCAGCCCATGATCTTGGCGCCGGCTAAGGGCTTCTGGGCAGCGTATTTGCGGCGCAGGCCCATGAGGGCGGGCATTTCGGTTTCGGCGAGTATGATTTCGCGGCGGCCGAAATCGGCCAGGGAAATATCGGCAACCTTGTAGTCAGTGAATTTGTTCAGGTCGACTTTGGCAGTCATGGCGTCATTCTCCGTAAAGGATCAGAAAAATGACGCGGCAGGGGAGTGTGCTTGCAGCAACAATGGGCTCGCCAACCGCATCAGGGTCAAGCGAGCGCGGTTGGTGCCAGAGCTGGTGCTCCGGGGCCTGAGCCTGGCGGTTAGGGGGTCTGGATGACCGGATACCGTCGCAGCGCTCCTCAGGCAGGTGGCCATTCTAGCCATGGAGTAGCCCTTAGCCCAGCCCGAATCATGCCTTCGAGGACAAAAGGACTGACAAAATCTCTGAGCTTCTGGCGATAAGCGGCGCTAAGCTCGGAACTTAGACATTAAAGGAGAAGACCATGCCCAAGAAGATGACGGAAGACAAACTGGCTGCCTTGAAAGCCCATCTGCATCAGGACCAGCACCATCTGGATGCTGGTCAGAAAGAGGCGCTGGGCGAGCGCTTGGCGGATCTGGAGAGGCAGTTGGCCGTGCAACTGCCTCTGGACAGCGAGGATCTGGAAAGCCGCCTGCTGGCTTGGGAGGCCAAGGTGGCAGTGGAGCATCCGGTGCTGGCAGCCATCGTCCGTGATGCCATACAGAAGTTGTCATCCATGGGGATTTAGCCGAGGGTGTGCTCGGCTGAATATATATAGGCTACGGTAGTGATGCGATATGACTGTTTCCTGATTTCTTTATAAAGATTGACATGATTTTCAGTTACAGCTTGCGTGGTGAGTGGAATAATATTCTGGTACCGATGGAATGACTCAAGAAGAAATTTCGAAAAAAAGAAAAATATTATTCAAGCTGGCCATAGTGGTTTTTTGCATATTCGTTACGAGTCTTTTCTACTGCCTCACTGTGATAGTGCGGGGTGCGGAGCTTTATACCGATGTCACAAAGCTGGAAAAAGAGCCGATGGAAAATCAGGGAAGATATATTGGCAATGTTGGTAGATATGATCCCGTCTTAGGATATGTTCTCGCTGAAAATGGAAAAGGTGGATGGCTTATATCCGAAGGAGATCCTGTTCCTTTTTATCATGATGATGAAGGGCGCAGAGTGGCGCAAGGCATCAAGCATGGTTTTCAAGGGAGACAGCATCCGCGCATATTGTTTTTGGGAGATTCCTTTACTTACGGGCAGTTGGTGGCTGCTGAAGATACGTTCCCGTCCAAGGTTGCTGTCGAATTGCAGGGTGAGTCCATCAATGCGGGAGTGCCTGGTTATGGGTTGGCACAAATTATATTGTTGGCAGAAAAACTGATTCCGAAATACAAGCCGGATTATGTTGTTGTTCAATACTCAGACTGGCTGCCTGTTCGCTCAATGTCTGAATTTGCACCCGATCGGGAGGAGCAAATCATGGCGCCATATATCTTTGACAGCGGTAATAGGCTCGAGATTTCTCCTGTGCCCTTCAATCCTCCCCAGAATTTTATTCTGCGGGTTGAGGAATATAAGAAGTCAAAAAGAAATACCTGGAATAAGATTTCCTTTATAGGCGAGGTTGCATTTCCATTTTTTCTGAGAAGAGATAGTGGGCTGGCAATTTTTCGCATAAAGCAGAAGATAGGCATGTCACCCCTGCCATCCAAGAGTATTGAGAAAGTAACAGGGTTCAGTTATGCCGAGATAGACAGAGTTGCCAAAGAAAATGGTGCAGAATTAGTCATTCTGGCTCTTGGAAATGCAGAGCCATTTGATGTGCCCGGGCATTTGTTTCCCGCTGGCGTTGCTGGCGTAAATGGCTGGCGAGCGATGATAGATAAGCTAAATCCAAAAATATCAGATGCATACATGGCCCGATATTACCTGTCGAGAGGTAATCCACCCCGACCTGTGGATTGGCACCCCAATGAACGGGCTCATGAAGTCATTGCGGGAGCTGTCGCTGAAAGAATTCGCAGATTGGAGAGCCAGAAGCATCATCCAAACTAATGCTTTCAGAAAAAGCTGTAGATAAATGGTGATGAAGCAAGAGTCTGTGTGGAGAAGATCAGAAAACCCATCAATATCAAAATGGCAATCAGTGGTAGTAACCAATACTTCTTGCGTTCACGTGCATAGAGCCATAGTTCTTTGAGAAATTCTGACATTTCTGTTCCTTTCAGGGTTTTCAGTTCAAACGCCGTAGTGAAGTTGGCGCCCCAGTTTCTGCATGATACGGTCCTGTTTTAGGGCGGCATTAAAACAGGGTATTAAAAAATCAACCGGCAAGCCTTTGGACGGTAACGGCTAAAATACAGATTTTTAAGTCTTCCAGCCCTTTCGGTTTCTGGGGGATGCTCAGAACATCCTATGCATGTGGCTCGGTTCGCGACTATTTGGTTTTTCATAGAATGAAGGGGAAGCGGTTCTGCTTTTATCAAAGTTGCATCGCCATTTAAATATAAATCCTGCGGGTGTGATGACAAGAAAATAAACTAAAAATAGTAAAAATATACTGTTGTAGTGTGCAGCAGTTTTGCCGATTTTCTCCAGAAAGTTCCAGAGAGGAGCAATTTGTCTTGGGAATAGCAAGTCGCTACAGCCTAATGCACTTATGAATAATCCTGGTGCCCACAAAGAGTGATCATGCAGTAATGGCAAAACCAAGCCGGTGATCAGTCCTGCGCTAATCATGAGACACGGTTTTATACGGGAAATGTGCTTTTGTATTTCCATGGCGGCGCATTAATCTTTGGAAAAAACGGTGGAATGATGAGGATTTTCCTTCTCTCGCGCTTGCAATGCTTTGTGCAAAATACAGTTGCCAATGACAAGCGTATCCATGTCAGTACCCATGAAGCAGTGCCATGCATCTTCCGGTGTTGCAACGATGGGCTCACCGCGGACATTGAATGAGGTATTGATTAGCAGTGGTACGCCGGCCATGTCATGAAAGCGTGAAATCAGGGCGTGGAATCGTGGATTGCTGTCGGCGCTGACCGTATGCAGGCGTGCGCTCATGTCGAGGTGCGTGACGGCGGGAATGGTGGAGCGTCTTGCATTGATACGGGCAAGCCCGGTTTCTGTTTGGGCTGTTTGTATCTGTTGGGAGAGGGCTATCTGGGCAACGGTGTGCATGAAGGGACTGGACGCTGCCGGAAAATCGAACCAGTCCTGTACGTGCTCGGCCAGCACGGAAGGGGCGAAAGGCCGGAAGGATTCGCGGTGTTTGATTTTCAGGTTCATGCGTTGAACCATGCTGGCATCACGTGGGTCGCCAAGGATAGAGCGTGCACCCAAGGCGCGGGGTCCGAACTCCATGCGTCCCTGAAACCATCCCACGACTTTCCCTTGGGCCAGAAGATTGGCCGTGCTGGTTAAAAGCGAGGCTCCATCCATGACGTCAAAATGAGCGCCGAGGTTATGAAGGATGTCCGGGATTTCCTCATCCTTCCATTCCGGGCCAAGGTAGTTGCTGCTTTCTCGATACCGGAGTGGCGTTATATCGCGTGGTTTGTCCAGATGCTCATGCCATGCCGACAAGGCGCAGCCAATGGCACTGCCAGCGTCGCCGGGGGATGGCGGCGTCCAGATATTTTCAAAAATACCGGCATGTTGTAGTGCTCCAGTGGCGACACAATTCAGGGCAACTCCGCCGCCGAGACAAAGATTTCTTTCTTTCGTTCTTTGTTGCAGGTGCTGTGCTGAAAGCAACACGATCTTTTCTGTAACGGCCTGAATGGAGGCGGCCATATCCATTTCGCGTTGTGTTGGAGGAGTATCTGGCTCATGAGCAGGGCCGCCAAAAAGTTTCGTAAACTTCCGATTGGTCATGCGCAAACCCGACTGGTAGTCAAAATACGCCATGTCCATGTGGAATGAGCCATCAGGGCGTATGTTGATCAATTTTGATTCAATCAGGTCTGCATACATCGGCTCGCCATAAGGGGCCAGTCCCATCAGTTTGTATTCGCCGGAGTTGACCTTGAAGCCGCAGAAGCCGGTAAACGCGGAATACAGAAGCCCCAGCGAATGCGGGAACGGAATTCTCCACAAGGGCGTCAGCTGGTTGCCCTTGCCCGACCATGCTGTGCTGCTGTCCCATTCGCCGACACCGTCCAGACAAAGTACGGCCGCTTTTTCAAATGGGCTGCTGAAAAAAGAGGCGGCAGCATGGGAGCCATGATGGTCATTGAACAATAGTGGGGGCAGAGGTGTAGCTTTGTCTGAAAATACTTTGCGAATTTCGCGTTCAAGCGTGCGCCTGGCCATCAGTTTTTGTGTGAGCCAGCTTGGCATGGCCCGTACAAACTGGGAGAGGCCATGGGGTGCTGTTTCCAGATGGGTTTCGAGAAGGCGTTCGAATTTTATGAAGGGCTTTTCGTAGAAAACAAAGTAATCAATATCAGCCAGCGTGCTGACACCGGCAAAGGAGCAGGTCCACTGCAGGGCTTTGGCAGGAAATGAGGCGTCATTCTTGATGCGGGAAAACCGTTCTTCTTGGGCGGCACAAACAACAACGCCATCGCGGATGATCGCGATGGCGCTGTCGTGATAGTAGGCAGAGATGCCGACTATGGTGGTCATGGCGGCAGGGTTCAGACCCCGGCTTCAGCGCGCAGCGCCTCGGCCTTGTCCGTCTTTTCCCAGCTGAAGGTCCAGAAGGTCTCGCCGTTAAGCGTGACTTCTTTCGGCGTACGGCCGAAGTGGCCGTAGGCAGCAGTGGGACGGTAGATGGGATGCAGCAGGTCCAGCTGGCGGGTGAGGCCGTAGGGGCGCAGGTCGAAGTGGGCGCGGATAAGCTCGATGAGCTTGGCGTCCGAGACCTTGCCGGTACCGAAGGTGTTGACCGAGATGGAGGTGGGCTCGGCCACGCCGATGGCATAGCTGACCTGGATTTCGCAGCGTGCGGCCAGGCCGGCAGCCACGATGTTCTTGGCCACATAACGGCCGGCGTAGGCGGCAGAGCGGTCCACTTTGGAGGGGTCCTTGCCGGAGAAAGCGCCACCGCCATGACGGGCCATGCCGCCGTAGCTGTCCACGATGATCTTGCGGCCGGTGAGACCGCAGTCGCCCATGGGGCCGCCGATTTCAAAGCGGCCGGTGGGGTTGATGAAGTACTTGGTGTCTTTCGTCAGCCACTTTTCCGGCAGCACGTGCTTGATCACCAGTTCCATCACGCCTTCCTCGATGTCCTTGTTGGAGACATCGCGGCTGTGCTGGGTGGAGAGCACCACGGCATCCACGGCCACGGGCAGGCCGTTTTCGTAGCGGAAGGTCACCTGGCTCTTGGCATCCGGGCGCAGCCAAGGCAAGAGGCCGGACTTGCGGGCTTCGGCCTGGCGTTCCACGAGACGGTGGGAATAAAGGATGGGAGCCGGCATCAGGCTGTCGGTCTCGTTGGCGGCATAGCCGAACATCAGGCCCTGGTCGCCGGCGCCCTGGTCTTCCGGCTTGGCGCGGTCCACGCCCTGGTTGATGTCGGGGGACTGCTGGCCGATGAGGTTGAGCACGCCGCAGGTGGCGCCGTCGAAATAGACATCGGAGCTGTTGTAGCCGATGTCGTTGATCACGCCGCGGATGATGTTTTCGTAGTCAATCTTGGCGGTGGTGGTGATCTCGCCGGCGACAATGGCGACGCCGGTTTTCACCAGCGTTTCACAGGCCACACGCGCGTATTTGTCTTCGGCGATGATGGCGTCGAGGATGGCGTCGGAAATCTGGTCGGCCATCTTGTCCGGATGGCCTTCGGACACGGATTCAGAAGTAAAAACGGAATATTCGGACATTATTCATGTCTCCTTTGGGTGCGTCGCCGGGACATCCGGCGGGCGTCCCGCAGCGGCCGAAGGAGCCAAAGCCGGCGGGGTGAGCGGCGCATCATACCGGTGGTGCCGGGCACTTGCACGCGGGCGCAGGGCCCTGCCTGACGGGATTCATGCAGGTGCAAGCTGAACGGTATTGAAGGGCTCTGGTGTTGCCACAGTGCCAGGGGCCCGGATGCCGCGAGCGGGTCTCAGGAAGGGCTGGAGAGTGGTGTCACATGCTTGCGATGAGCGATGTGCTCGGGGCGGGCACGCAAGCCCTGCTGTGGCGGGCCAAGCCTGTTGGCGACGCTGTTGTAGACCATGAAGACGTTGGCCCGGGGAGAGGGACTGATGTTGCCGGCCGAGCCGTGCAGCAGGTTGCAGTCGAAAAAGACCACGGTGCCGGCGGGTCCTTTGACCGAAGCCAGGCCCCCGGCCTGTTCCGTTAGCAGGGCCAGCGCCTCCGGTGAGGGTGTGCCGACGGTCTGTCGTACCAGTGACGACTTGTAGTTCTCTTCAGGGGTTTCCCCCACGCAGCCCACATAAGTCCGGTGTGATCCGGGAATCACCAGCAGGGGCCCGTTGAATTCGTCGTTGTCGGTGAGCAGAACGGAGCAGGAGAGGGCGCGCATGGCCGGCATGCCGTCTTCCACATGCCAGGTCTCGAAATCCGAATGCCAGTAGAACTCCTTGCCGGCGAAACCCGGTTTGAAGTTGAGGCGGGTCTGGTGGAGGTAGACATCGGAACCCAGTACATGCCGGGCGAAGCCCAGCAGTCGGGGGTCACGGGCCAGTGCTGAAAAGACTGCGCTTTGGGCTGGCAGGTTGAACACGGAGCGCACGGCATCGCTGCCGGGTTCGCGGATCACGGTGGCATCGTGGCTGCCGTGATGCTGCTCCAGCAGCTGCCGCATCCCGCTCTGCAACTCTTGCAGGGCGGCACCGGAAAAGAGGCCTGGTAACACCAGGTAGCCGTCCTGCTCATAGTGGGAGAGTGCATTGTCCGGCAGCCAGTGCGGGCCGGGCCCGGAAGACCATAGCACCGGCTCGTGCCGACGGGCGAGAAGGGGCTCGTCAAGGCGTCGTGAAGGATAGGGTTCGGCGCACAGTGACATCATCACGGCAGGTTCTCCCGGGATTCGGCCTCGCTGGCGGCATAAGCCCCGTCGGGACCGTGGGTTTCGTCGCCGCGTAGCGGGGGATTGAAGACACAGATCAGGCGCAGCTTCTGGCTGGCCCGCAGGAAATGGCGGTCGTGTTCGTTGAGCGCATACATCATGCCGGGGCGAATGGGGACGGGCTGGCCGTTGCCGCTGCCATCCTCACCCACGGGCTCGATTTCGCCCTCGCCCTCGATGCAGTAGACGGCCTCGACATGGTGCTTGTACCAGATGTGGGTTTCGGTGCCGGCGTGTATCCATGTTTCGTGCAGTGAGAACCCCATGCCGTCATCGCGCGTGAGCAGGCGGAAGCTGGTCCAGTTTTCGGCATGCACGGCGCGCTCGGTCAGGCGTATTTCTTCGAAGCGGCGCACGATCATGCCACGGCCCCCCTGACACGATGCAGTGCGCTTTCTACCGATACGCTGGCCAGCGCACCGTCCAGAATGCTGAGGCCCTGCTCCATTTCGGCTGCAGTGATGGTCAGCGGCGGCAGCAGCTTCACGACTTCGCCCTTGGGGCCGCAGGTTTCGATGACGAGGCCCTGGCGGAAGCAGAGGGCGCTGACTTCGTCAGCCTCGGCGGCGCTGGACAGCACCAGTCCGGCCACCATGCCACGGCCACGCACGGCGCGTATGACGGGGTGGCGCCGGTGCAGCCTTTCCATGCGGGCCTGTAGCTGGCGGCCTTTTTCCCGCAACTCCTTGTGGAAGCCTTCATCGGACCAGAACTCGCGCAGGGCGGCCGTGGCGGTGACAAAGGCCGCATTGTTGCCCCGGAAGGTGCCGCTGTGGGCGCCAGCTTCCCAGACATCCAGTTCCGGCTTCATGAGCAGCAGCGACATGGGCAGGCCGTAGCCCGAGAGGGACTTGGAGAGCGTGACGATGTCGGGCTGGAGGCCGGCCTCTTCAAAGCTGAAGAAGTCACCGGTGCGGCCGCAGCCCATCTGTATGTCGTCCACGATGAGCAGCATGTCGTGCTTGCGGCAGAGGCGGGCGAGCCCGTTCAGCCATTCAGGCGAGGCCGCATTCACGCCGCCTTCGCCCTGCACCGTTTCCACCAGCACGGCCGCCGGCCGGTCCACGCCACTGCTTGGGTCACTGAGTTGCTTGTCCATCATGGCCAGCGTGTCGGCATCACGGCCGTAATAGCCGGCAAAGGGCATGAAACGGGTATTGGCCAGCGCGATGCCGGTAGCCTCGCGAAACTTGCGTGCGCCGGTGGCGGCGACTGCGCCGGCGCTGACACCGTGAAAGGCATTCGTGAAGCAGAGAACACTGCTGCGGCCCTTGATCTGGCGGGCAAGCTTGAGGGCGGCTTCCACGGCGTTGGTGCCGGTGGGGCCGGTGAACTGCATCTTGTAGTCCAGGCCGCGGGGCTTGAGGATGAAGCGCTCGAAGGTCTCCATGAATTCACGCTTGGCACCGGTGCCCATGTCCAGGCCGTGCACGATGCCGTCATTGGCCAGATAGGCCAGCAGCTTTTCTTTCAGGGCAGGATGGTTGTGGCCGTAATTCAGGCTGCCCGCCCCGCTGAAGAAATCCAGATAGCGCTTGCCTTCTTCGTTGGTCATCCAGCTTCCGCTGGCCTGGCAGAACACGGTGGGAAAGCTGCGTATATAGGAGCGGACTTCGGATTCAAGGCGTTCGAAGGTGCTGGTTGTCATGGGCTTCCTCCTGGAAAGTGCGATGGGTGCGGGCCTCGTGATGCAAGGGCTTGTGGTGACTGGGTTTGTGCTGAAAAGGGCCGATGCGGAAAAGCGGTTCGGCCTCGTGGGACGAGTCGTCCCCGAAGGCTGAGCGCGGGAAGAGGTCACTGACAGCGTAGGGGCAGCCGAGTTCGCGGGCCAGGCCCTGAAAGAGTTTTGCCGAGGCAGTGTTGTCCGGGGCGACAGTGGTTTCCAGCCAGCGGACGTCGCGGCAGCTTGGACGGTCCAGCAGGTGCTGCAACATGGCCTGGGCCAGGCCACGACCGCGATGCCGGGGAGAGACGGCAACCTGCCAGATGAAGAGGGTGTCGGGATGTCCCGGGGGGATGTAGCCGGAGACATAGCCGGCGAAGGTGTTGCCACTACAGGCCACCACGCAGGTATCCGCGAAATGCAGCCCTTGCAGCAGGTAGGCGTAGCAGGAGTTCAGGTCCAGTGGAGGAGAAAGTCGGATCAGCTCGTGAAGGGAGGCACCATCAGCGGGTGTCGGCGGGCGCAGTTGCAGCGAGGGCCCGTCAGGTCCGGCCGTGGCCAGCCAGGAGTGTCGTCGTGTCGTCATGGTACGGTCTCTGGTCCGGCGGACTCGGGCTGCTGCTCGGCAATCGGAGCCAGATCCAGAATGGCCGACGCGTCGATGTCGCCGGCTGCCATCAGCCCTACCAGTCGCTCCAGCGCCAGTGCCAGTGTGGCCTGCTCCAGCTCGGGCAGGTTGCGGAAACCCTCCACCAGACGGTTCTGCAAGGGGAAGGGCGCGCGCTGCGCTGCAGCTTCTCCTTGCACGGTGACGGATACCGATACCTGGCGCCGATCCGTCTCGCTGCGGCTGCGCGTGGCCAATCCTTTGGCTTCCAGCCGGTCCACCACGCCCACGGTGGTACTGGGGCTGAGGTCGATGGCCTGGCTCAGCGCCTTCATGGTAAGTGGGCCCTGACGTACCAGCGTCAGCAGGCACACCAACTGGGGTGCGGTAATGTCCTGTGCCTGCTGCAGCATCTTGGAATGCATGTCCACGGCGCGGATGATGCGGCGTATGGAGCGCAGCATGCGTACTTCGTAAGCGGGAGGTGTGCTGGTGCTCATGGGTGTGGCGTATTCAGGAAAAGGGGAATCATAACAATTAATTTCAGTACGAATGATTTCTAGTGTTACGATTTTACCCCTCATTGTCAAACGACGAGGCCGGGGTGACCTTTCCACAAGCTTTCCTTTTCTTCTTTGCCCTGCTCAATCCTTTCCTGCTCAGCCTCTACCTGCTGGACCTCATCGTCCGGCTGGAGCCGCGTATTTTTATCGGGGTGCTGGCACGGGGCGTGATCATCGGCGGCGTGGTGTTCTCTGTTTTCGCCCTGACCGGCGATGCCCTCTTCTCGCAGATGCTGCATGTGGACTTTGCCTCCTTCCAGATTTTCGGTGGCCTTGTCTTCCTGCTGATCGGCATACGTTTCTTCTTTCACGGCCATGAGGCGATCAGCAGCATGCGCGGTGAGCCCGAGCATCTGGCCGGCAACATCGCCATGCCGTTCCTGATCGGCCCCGCCACCGTCAGTGCCGCCGTGATGCTGGGCTCGAGCCTCAGCGTGCCGCAGGCACTGGGGGTTGTCTGGCTGACCATGGCGGCGGTGGTGATGGGCCTGGCCGGCCTCAAGTTCGTGCATGACCACCTGCGCGACCGCAATGCCCGGCTCGTGGACCGCTATGTGGAAATCACCGGACGTCTCTCCGCGCTCATGATCGGCACCTTTGCGGTGCAGATGATTGTCACCGGACTTCAGAATCACTGGCCCGGGAGCGGCTGACAGGAGGTAGCGGAGGTTTCTTCATGAAGGGCTTTCAGGGAGAATACGGCCTCTTTTTTCAGGGCCTCCCCCAGAGGCCTTCCCGGAGAGCCCCATGCCTGCCGCTGCCCTGCCTGAACGCCGTCTTGCCAATGCCATCCGCGCCCTCGCCATGGACGCGGTGCAAAAGGCCAACTCCGGGCATCCGGGCGCTCCCATGGGCATGGCTGACATTGCCGAAGTCCTGTGGCGTGGTCCTTTTCGCCACAACCCGAAAAATCCGGGCTGGGTGAACCGTGACCGCTTCGTGCTCTCCAACGGCCATGGCTCCATGCTGCAGTACGCGCTGCTGCACCTCACCGGCTACGACGTCTCCATCGACGACCTCAAGAATTTCCGCCAACTCCACAGCAAGACACCGGGCCACCCGGAGCTGGGCTACACACCCGGTATTGAAACCACGACCGGTCCGCTGGGCCAGGGCATCGCCAATGCCGTGGGCATGGCCATTGCCGAAAAAACGCTGGCAGCCCAGTTCAATCGCGACGGCCTTGATGTCGTTGATCACCACACCTATACCTTCCTCGGTGACGGCTGCCTCATGGAAGGCATTTCCCACGAAGTCTGCTCGCTGGCCGGCACGCTGAAACTTGGCAAGCTCATCGCGTTTTATGATGACAACGGCATCTCGATTGATGGCGAAGTCGAAGGCTGGTTCAGTGACGACACGAAAAAGCGCTTCGAGGCCTATGGCTGGCAGGTGATAGGCCGCATTGATGGCCATGACAGCGAAGCCATTCGCGCCGCCATCAAGGAAGCACACGGCAACACCGAACAGCCCACGCTCATCATCTGCCGCACCGTGATCGGTGCAGGCTCACCCAACAAGCAGGGCAAGGAAGACTGCCACGGTGCGCCGCTGGGTGATGCCGAAATCACGCTGACGCGCGAAGCACTGGGCTGGACATCGCCCGCCTTCGAAATTCCTGCCGACATTTACGAAGCCTGGGACGCCAGCGCTCGTGGCGATGCGCTGGAAACGCAATGGAACTCGCTGTTTCGCAGTTACGAGCAAAAACACCCCGAGCTTGCCCGCGAATTGCAGCGCCGCCTTAAAGGCGAGCTGCCTGCCGATTTTGCCGCCAAGGCCGATGCCTATATCCGTGAGTGTGCCGAAAAAGGTGAAACCATTGCGTCCCGCAAGGCCTCGCAGAATTCGCTCAATGCTTTCGGGCCCCTCTTGCCCGAGCTGCTGGGCGGTTCGGCCGATCTTGCCGGCTCCAATCTCACGATCTGGAAAGGCAGCAAGGGCATACAGGAGGACGCTGCCGGCAATTACATTTTCTACGGCGTTCGCGAATTCGGCATGACCGCCATCATGAACGGCATTGCACTGCACGGTGGCTTCATTCCCTACGGCGCCACCTTCCTGATCTTCATGGAATATGCCCGCAATGCCGTGCGCATGTCGGCACTGATGAAGCAGCGCGCCATTCATGTCTATACGCACGACTCCATCGGTCTGGGTGAAGACGGCCCCACGCACCAGCCGATCGAGCAGATAGCGTCCCTGCGCGGCACCCCCAACATGAGTCTGTGGCGTCCGGCCGACACGGTGGAATCCGCCGTCGCCTGGAAGGCGGCGCTGGAGCGTCAGGATGGTCCTACGGCGTTGATCTTTTCGCGCCAGAACCTGCCGCACCAACCCCGCGATGCTGCGCAGCTCGCTGCCGTGGCCCGTGGCGGCTACGTGCTGGTGAAAGAAAGTGGCGCCACGCTGGATGCCATCATCATTGCCACCGGCTCTGAAGTGTCACTGGCAGTGGAAGCGCAGAAAAAACTGAGCGAAGCCGGAAAGTCGGTGCGTGTGGTTTCCCTGCCCTCGACCGATGTTTTCCTGGCGCAGGATGCGGCTTGGCGTGAGTCCGTGTTGCCGGCGGCCGTGCGTGCACGCGTCGCTGTCGAGGCGGCACATGTGGATTACTGGTGGAAGTTTGTCGGGCTTGATGGCCGGGTGATCGGCATGAAGACCTTTGGCGAATCGGCTCCGGCAGGCGCCCTCTTCAAGCATTTCGGCATCACCACCGATGCCGTTGTGGCCGCCGTCAACGAAATCATTTGATGATTCCCTCATCCCTTGGGGTGAGGGAGGAGACAAGCATGGCATTACGCGTCGCCATCAACGGATACGGTCGCATAGGCCGTAACGTCTTGCGCGCGTATTTCGAGGCGGGTGGTCATGAGGCGCTTGAGTTTGTTGCCATCAATGATCTGGGTCAGCCGGAAGCGCTGGCGCACCTGACGCGTTATGACAGCACGCATGGTCGCTTTGCCGGCGAGGTGAAATTGGCGGAGGATGTGCTGCAAATCAACGGCAAGGCCCTGCGCCTGTTCAGCGAGCCCCTGCCGGAAAACCTGCCTTGGGCAGCACTGGGCGTGGACGTGGTGCTGGAGTGCAGCGGTCATTTCCGTGCCCGTGCAGAGGCGGCCCGTCATCTGGCAGCAGGAGCCGGCAAGGTCATCATTGGAGCCGCGCCGTTTGATGATGTCGATGCCACGCTGGTCTACGGCGTCAATCATGAGAGCGTGCGCAAGGAAGACCGCATCATTTCCAGTGTTTCCTGCACGACCCAGGCACTGGCCGTGCTGGTGAAGATTCTTGATGATGCCTTCGGCATAGAGTCCGGCCTGATGACGGAAATTCATGCCGTGACATCAGACCAGGCCGTGCTGGACCACACGCACCGTGACCTGCGTCGTGGCCGTGCTGCCGGAAGCAACATCATCCCCACCACTTCCAGCAGTATCGGTGCTTTGCGCCGCGTGCTACCGGAAGTCGGTGCCCGCATAGAAGGATATTCCCTGCGTGTGCCCACACAGAATGTGGCCGCCGTGGATTTCAATTTTGTCGGGCGTGAGCCCATGACGGTTGAGGCCATCAATCGCCGGTTTTCGGAGTGCGCGCGTGCCGACACACAGGGTGTGCTGGCGTACTGTGATGAGCTGCTGGTATCCAGCGACTTCAATCATTCGCCGTATTCACTGATTTTCGACGCCACCGAAACCCGCATTGCCGGGCGGCAGGCAAAAGTGCTGGTCTGGTATGACAACGAATGGGGTTATGCCAACCGGCTGCTGGATTTGTGTACGTATCTGAGCAAGAGGTAGTTTCAATGTCCGTTATCAAGATGGCTGACCTGGATCTCAAGGGCAAACGCGTCCTGATCCGCGAAGACCTGAATGTTCCCGTGAAAAACGGCAAGGTCAGCAGTGCTGCACGTATCGAGGCCTCGCTGCCCACCATCAGGCTGGCGCTGGAGAAAGGTGCTGCCGTGATGGTCTGCTCCCATCTTGGCCGCCCTACCGAAGGCGAGTTCTCTGAGGAGAACTCCATGAAGCCGGTGGCTGAATATCTTTCCGGCGCACTGGGCCGCGAAGTGCCTTTGGTGCGCGATTATCTGAACGGCGTGGATGTGAAAGCTGGCGACGTCGTGTTGTTCGAGAATGTGCGCTTCAACAAGGGCGAAAAGAAAAACGCTGATGAGCTGGCGCAGAAATATGCGGCCCTCTGCGAGGTCTTCGTGATGGATGCCTTCGGCACCGCCCATCGCGCCGAAGGCTCCACGCATGGCGTGGCAAAGTTTGCCAAGGTCGCTGCGGCGGGCCCGCTGCTTGCCGCCGAGCTCGAAGCCCTGGACAAGGCGCTGGCCAAACCCGAGCGTCCCATGGTCGCCATCGTTGCCGGCTCCAAGGTATCCACCAAGCTGGACGTGCTGACTTCGCTCTCCGATATCTGCGACCAGCTGATCGTTGGTGGCGGCATCGCCAACACCTTCCTGGCGGCAGCGGGTTACAAGGTCGGCAAATCGCTTTGTGAGCATGACCTCATCGATACCGCGAAGAAGATTGCCGAAAAAGTGGATGTGCCCCTGCCGGTCGATGTGGTGGTTGCCGAAGTGAAAGGCCCGATCGACGATTTCATGGCTTTTGTGAATGGTGCTGATGCCATCGTGAAGAGCGTGGAAGATGTGGGCGACAACGACATGATTCTGGATGTCGGCCCGAAAACTGCAGCGAAATTCGCCGACATGCTGAAGGCCGCCAAAACCATTCTCTGGAATGGCCCGGTGGGTGTGTTTGAAGTCGACAAGTTTGGTCACGGTACGGAAGTGTTGTCCAAAGCCATCGCCGAGAGCGCTGCCTTCTCCATCGCCGGTGGCGGTGACACGCTGGCGGCGATCGACAAATACGGCGTCAGCGAAAAGATTTCCTATATCTCTACTGGTGGTGGCGCCTTCCTGGAGTTTGTGGAAGGCAAGAAACTGCCGGCGGTCGTGGCACTCGAAGAAGCAGCGGCGAAAGCCTGAACACTCAACGGATAGTGGAGCAAAGAAAATGGCACTGATCAGCCTGCGGCAGCTGCTGGACCACGCCGCCGAATACAGTTATGGCGTTCCCGCTTTCAACGTGAACAATCTTGAGCAGATGCGCGCCATCATGGAAGCGGCCGACAAGACCGATTCACCCGTGATCGTGCAGGCCTCTGCCGGTGCGCGCAAATATGCCGGTGCGCCTTTCCTGCGCCACATGATTCTTGCGGCCATCGAAGAGTTTCCGCATATCCCGGTGGTCATGCACCAGGATCACGGCACCAGCCCGGCGATTTGCCAGCGCTCCATCCAGCTTGGATTTTCGTCCGTGATGATGGACGGCTCTCTGAAAGAGGATGGCAAGACGCCGGCTGATTACGACTACAACGTCCGTGTCACAAAGCATGTCGTCGACATGGCACATGCCTGTGGTGTGTCCGTGGAAGGCGAGATAGGCTGCCTGGGCTCGCTGGAAACCGGCATGGCCGGTGAAGAGGACGGTGTCGGTGCTGAAGGTGTGCTGGACCATTCGCAACTGCTGACCGATCCGGAAGAGGCAGCGCAGTTTGTGCGCGACACCGGCGTGGATGCCCTGGCCATCGCCATTGGTACCTCGCACGGCGCCTACAAGTTCACGCGTCCGCCAACGGGCGACATCCTGTCCATCGACCGTATCAAGGAAATCCATGCCCGCCTGCCCAATACCCATTTGGTGATGCATGGCTCCAGTTCGGTGCCGCAGGATTGGCTCAAGATCATCAATGAGCACGGTGGTGCCATCAAGGAAACCTATGGTGTGCCGGTCGAGCAGATTGTCGAGGCCATCAAGCATGGCGTGCGCAAGGTGAATATAGATACCGACCTGCGCCTGGCATCCACCGGTGCCATCCGCCGTTACCTGGCCAAGGACCCGGCCGAATTCGATCCACGCAAGTACCTGAAAGAAACCATCGTGGCGATGCGCGACATCTGTATCGACCGCTATGAGGCATTCGGTACCGCTGGTCAGGCCAGCAAGATCCGCGTGCTTTCACTGGAAAAGATGACTGACCGCTATGCCAAGGGCGAGCTGAAGCAGAGCGTGAAGTAAGGTCGCATTTGCTGCAGCAAAGAAAAGGGCGCCAGCAGGCGCCCTTTTCTTTGTCTGCTTCCTGCTTCTGTACAGACCAGTGGCATCAAAACCCGTTCCAGCGGTAACCCTTCAATTTGTGGGGTCTCATTTCGTGTACTAGCTTTGTTACGTTGCGTAAGAAAGCGCAAGCCCACCAGCATTGTCAGAACCCCCATAAAACAGGGTTTGCAGACGCCTTCCTTCATGGAAGCGCGTGCGGGAGAGCTTTGCTTTTTTTCGGCAACTTTCAGTAACCCGGGAAGTGCTTTCCCAGGGAGCAGAGAGCTGATCATGAGCGAGCCCGGTTCCTCCGCAGTATCCCCCCGGCCCGTACCGGCGCAGGACAGGCGCCTGCGGATACGCATCCTTGTTGTCGATGACAGCGCTGCAGTACGCCAGTACCTGGCCGTCAAACTGGAGCAACTTGCCGATGATTCCTTCCATGTGGATATCGACATGGCGGCTTCCGGCGAAGAAGCCGTGGAGCATGTGCTGGAAACACCCTATGACCTTGTTTTCCTGGACGTGGTGATGCCGGGCATGGGCGGCCACGAGGCCTGCCGGCGCATCAAGGGCATACGCAAGACACGGGTAGCCATGCTGTCCAGCCTGAAATCCCAGGCTGATCATCAGGACGGGCATATTGCCGGCTGCGACAATTACCTGACCAAACCTCCCCGTGATGCCGACCTGCAGGCAGTCCTGCGCATTGTTTACCTGCGCAAGTCCATCTCCTCCCCTGCCGGGAGTGCGAGCAAATGAGCGGCATGGACGAGGCCCTGCGCGCTTTTCTCGTCGAGAGCACGGAGAACCTTGCTCATCTGGAAGAAGACCTCGTCGTTCTGGAGCGGACACCGGGGGATGCCGCCACGCTGGCCCGCGTCTTTCGCGTGGTGCACACCATCAAGGGTACTTGCGGATTCTTCGGCTACAACCGTATGGAATCGCTCACGCACGCCGCTGAGGACGCGCTGGTGCTCTTGCGTGACGGCCACATCACTTTCTCCCGCGATCTTGCCAATGCACTGTTCGAGTTGATTGATGCCGTCCGGCAGATGCTTTCCCTCATCGAGGAAAGTGGTGACGAAGGCAGTGCCGACCATACGGGGCTGATCACGTCTTTCCGGAATTTTCTGGGTGGGGGCGAGTCCGCACCTGTGCAGGCAGCCGTTTCCGGCCCTGATACGGCAGAGCACAGCAGTGCGGTTGCCGATTCCGCCATTCGCGTGGATGTCGGCCTGCTCGACAAGTTGATGAATGTCGTCGGTGAGCTTGTACTCACCCGCAACCAGATTCTCCAGTATGCCGGCAACCAGGCCGATCCTGTCCTGACCAGTGCCGCGCAACGCCTGAACCTGATTACCACGGAGCTGCAGGAAGGCGTGATGAAAACCCGCATGCAGCCCATCAGTACGGTATGGGGAGCTTTCCCGAGGCTGGTGCGTGATCTGGAGCTGCATACCGGCAAGCAGGTACGGCTGGAGCGAGAGGGCGGAGAGACCGAACTGGACCGCAGCCTGTTGCAGGCAATCAAGGATCCGCTGACGCATCTCCTGCGCAATGCTGTGGATCACGGCATGGAAACGCCGGCTGAACGTAGCAAGGCTGGCAAGCCGGAAACCGGATTGCTGCGCCTGCGGGCTTTTCATGAAAGTGGCTATGTCATCGTGGAAATCAGCGATGACGGCGCCGGCATCAACATGGATGCCGTGCTGGACCGCGCGCTGACCCGTGGGCTGCTACGCCAGGAGCAGGTATCGCAACTGACGGAGCGCGAAATCCTTGATCTGGTTTTCCTGCCGGGTTTTTCTACGGCAGCGCAGGTCACCAGTATTTCAGGGCGTGGTGTTGGGCTGGATGTGGTGCGCAACAATGTGGAGCGTGTAGGCGGCACGGTGGACGTGCAGACGCGTCGTGGGCATGGCACGTCGTTCAAGGTCAAGATCCCGCTCACGCTGGCCATCATTCCTGCGCTGGTCACCACCTGCCATGACGAGCGCTATGCCATTCCCCAGGTCAGCCTGCTCGAGATCGTGCGTCTCGATGGCGAGGAGCGGCGACAGAAAATAGAACCGGTGCATGAATCGCTGGTGTACCGGCTGCGTGGAAAGCTATTGCCGCTGGTTGACCTGCGACAGGTACTGGGCCTGCCGCCGCGCAGTGCTGAAAGCGCTTTGCACATTCTCGTTCTGCAGGCCGACAGCCGTGAGTTCGGCCTGCTGGTCGATACCGTACGCGATACAGAAGAAATCGTCGTCAAGCCGCTCGGGCGGCACTTCAAGAACGTCAACTGTTTTGCCGGGGCCACCATCATGGGTGATGGCCGTGTAGCCCTCATTCTGGATGCTGTTGCCATTGCCCAGCGTGCGCATGTGCTGCTCGAGAACCAGCAAGGATCGGCCTGGAAGCAGGTGCAAGAGGCGGTGGCCCATGCCCATGACCGCCATTCCCTGTTGCTGTTCCGCATGGGCGGGCAAGGTCAGGGTGCCATTCCACTGTCCAGCGTGCAGCGTCTGGAAGAATTTTCCGCCAGTGCCATCGAATACTCCTGTGGCAGCGAAGTCGTCCAGTACCGCGACCATATCCTTCCTCTGGTGCGCATCGGCAAGCTGCTGAAGCTGGGAGCCGCCGAGGCTTCCGGAAATCACTTGCAGGTCATTGTCCATGCCAGTGATGAAGGCCTGGTTGGTCTTGTGGTGGATGGCATCGTGGACATCGTGGATGAAGAAATAACCACCTTCTCCAGGCAGGGAAAACAGCAGGTCATACGTGGAACGGCCGTGGTGCAGGGGCGAGTGACCGATCTCATCGACATGGAGGAGATCATGGCGCTCTCGCGTGATGGCCTGCTGGTGTCCGATGCATCACGCAATGCAGCAAGGGGAACGGCATGAGCACAAGCGTCCTCTACTGCACGTTCTTCATCGGCGAACAGTACTACGGAATTCCTGTCAGGGATGTTCAGGAGGTTCTCCAGAGCCAGCCCATGACGCGCGCACCCCTGGCTCCTCCCGCGGTTGCCGGTCTCATGAACCTGCGTGGCCAGATTGTCACGGCAGTCGATGTGCGCCGTGTCCTCAGGGCACACGGGAAAGAAGACCTCTCCGAGCAGATGAATCTCGTCATACGCCATGAAGGAAGCGAGATAAGCCTGCTGGTGGACAGGATAGGGGATGTGGTCACGGTTGAAGAAGAAGAGGTGGAACGTCCTCCGGAAACCTTGCAGGGAATGGCGAGGGAGTTCATCCGGGGGATATATCCGCAGGATGAAGGCTTGCTGCTGCTGGTGGATGTGCACCGCATGCTGGATGACGACTCCTGCCTGCGGGCAGCATCGGCAACTGAAGAAAAAACAATATGAAGGCCAGGGGTTAAGGAAATGACAAGAGTACAGTCACGGTCAAAGTTGACGCGTTCACACGATTCGCTGTCTCTTTTCGAGCTGATCGGCGGACTGCCTGCCATTGAGGCGACAGTAGAGGAATTCTACCGCCGCGTGCTGGATGACGATCTTTTGGCACCGTTCTTCACGGAAGAAAGATTGCCGCATCTCAAGAAAATGCAGGTGGATTTCTTCACCCAGGCATTGGGTGGCGGGAAAGTCTACAAAGGGGCCTCCATGAAGGAGGTTCACGCAAAACTCAACATCACTGCGGAACAGTTTGGCCATGTGGCTAGGCATCTGCAGGAAACCCTGGAGCATCTTGGCGTCGAGCCGGAGCATGTGGAGGCTGTCATGAGTGCAGTAGGACCGCTGGCGAATGCGATTGTCAGCAAGAAAGGAAATGGCAAGGCTGAAGAGAAGCCGACCGATTCACGCAAGATTGCCAAGGATCTCAACCTGACAGATGACAAAACCAGCGAGCTCCTGGAGGAAATGTCAGCCCTGAGAGGCATCATTGACAGTCTGCAGACCAATGTCTTTGTTGCCAATACAGACCTCAACATCGTCTATATCAATCCACGCGCCCTCGAAACCTTGCGCACGATTGCAGAGCCTATCCAGCAGGCTTTCGGTGTGCGCTTCGAGGACATCCTCAACGGCCATATCCATCGCTTCCATCGCGACCCAAAGCGCGTCGAGCGTATCCTGAACAGCCCCAATGCCCTGCCGCACTCTGCCGACTTCACGTTTGGCGGAGTGACCCTGCGCAGTCGCATCAATGCGGTTTTCAATCACGCCCGCAAGCTCGTGGGGTACACGGTAAGCTGGGATGACATCACGTCAGAGTTGAGGCAGCAGAATGAAATCCAGCGCCTGACAAACATGGTCGAACAGATGCCGACCAACGTTTTCCTGTGTGATCGCGACCTCACGGTTGTTTACATCAATCCGGCTGCCAGCAAGACGCTTTCCCGTATCGAGCAGTACATCAACGTCAAGGCGGCCGACATGGTCGGCACCAATATTGACGTTTTCCATAAAAACCCGGCCCACCAGCGCCGCATCCTTGCCGATCCGAAAAACCTGCCTCACCGCACCACGATCACCGTGGGTCCGGAAAAACTGGATCTTCTGGTCAGTGCCATCATTGATGCGCAGGGAGCCTACATCGGGCCGATGCTGACCTGGGAAATCATCACCGACAAGGTCACCCTTGAAGAGCGTATTCGTGATTCGGTGGGCGTCATTGCATCGTCGTCGGATGCCATGATCAGTACGAGCGCGCAGATGTCCTCGTTTGCTGAAGAGGCATCGGTACAGGCTAGTACGGTGGCCACGGCAGCGGAGGAAATCAACAAGAGTGTGCAGGCTGTTTCCAGTGGTATCGAGGAAATGGGTTCCAGCATCAAGGAGATCGCCAAGAATGCCAATGATGCGGCACGCGTTGCCGATGAGGCTGTGCGCATTGCGGAAGGTACCAACACCACCATCAGCAGTCTGGGAATCAGCAGTGCCGAGATCGGCAAGGTCATCAAGGTCATCACCGGCATTGCGCAGCAGACCAACCTGCTTGCCCTCAACGCCACCATTGAAGCAGCGCGTGCTGGCGAGGCTGGCCGCGGATTTGCGGTGGTGGCGAACGAAGTGAAGGAACTGGCCAAGGAAACCGCGCGTGCCACTGAAGATATCGGTCAGAAAATCGAGGCCATTCAGGGTGGTGTCAGCGGCGCGGTGGACGGTATTGCCCGCATCAGCGAAGTGATCCATCACATCAGCCAGGTGCAGGGCTCCATTGCCTCTGCCGTGGAAGAGCAAACCATTACTTCCAATGAAATTGCCCGACGTGTGACCGAGGCCGCGCGCGGTACGGATGACATTGCCCGCAGTATCACCAATGTGGCCAATGCTGCCGGCAGTACCAGCGAAGGCGCGGCCAGCACGCGTGAGGCCGCCACGGAGCTCGCAAAAATGGCGGCCGACCTGCAGGACCTGACGGCAACCCGAAAGAACTGATGTAGCGCCACACCGGAGACTGCTCATGCCCAATGCGCTAGTGATAGACGATTCCCGTGCCATGCGTCTTCTGATTGGCGATACCTTGCGCAATATCGGTTACGCCGTGGACGAAGCGGAGGATGGCAGTGCCGCCATCTTCCGTCTGGATGACGGTGTGCGTCGGGACATTGCGCTGGTGGACTGGAACATGCCGGTCATGAATGGCCTGGAGTTCATCCGCGTTGTCAGGTCGGATGCGCGCTTCAGCAACATGCGCCTCTTGGTCATCACCAGCGAGACGGAGGCTGGTCAGGTGGTGAATGCATTGGCAGCGGGTGCCGATGAATACCTGATGAAGCCGTTCACGCGTGAAACACTGATCAGCAAACTGGAAATGCTGGGGCTGGCCCGGAGAGAGCCATCGGGGACGGCATGAGTGGAATCCGCGTCTTTATCGTCGATGACACGGTAGTGGTGAGGCAGGTGTTGAGCCGCATTCTGGAGGAAGAGAGCGACATCGAGGTGGTGGGTACGGCAAGTAACGGTGCAGAAGCATTGCAGCGCATTGGCAGGGTGGAGCCGGATATTGTCGTGCTGGATATCGAAATGCCGGACATGAATGGCCTGGAAATGCTGCGGGCTTTGCGTGCATCAGGATCGGTTTTTCCGGTGCTCGTATTCAGCTCGGTAACGGAACGCGGTGCCATGGTCACTATCGAGGCGTTGCTGCTGGGCGCCAACGACTATGTCACCAAGCCTTCCATGTTGGGCAGTGCGGCGGCAGCGCGTGATCACATCCGTGCCATGCTGGTTCCTCGCCTGCGACAGTTGCTGGGACGCCAGCCGCCGCTTGCCGTGGAGCCGAGAGCGCCATCTGCAGCTGCGACACCGACACGCTTCAGGCCGCCCGAGCTGCCGGCAGGTCAGGTGGATGTGGTGGTGATCGCGGTTTCCACCGGCGGGCCGAATGCACTGAGTGAATTGGTGCCGGCACTGCCGGCGGATTTTCCGGCGCCAGTGCTGATTGTGCAGCACATGCCGGCATTCTTTACGCGTGCACTGGCGCAAAGGTTGAATCGTATTTCTGCATTGGCCGTCGAGGAGTGCTCGTCTCCTTTGAGGCTGCGCCCGGGGCTGGTTGTGCTTGCAGCAGGAGGTCGGCACATGACGATAGAAAGGCAGGGCGATGAAATCTGGGCGTTTGCGAATGATGCACCACCAGAGAATTTCTGCCGGCCTTCGGCAGATGTCCTGTTCCGTTCGGCGGCAAAGGTTTATGGGGCACGGGTACTGGGCATGGTGCTGACCGGCATGGGGCAGGATGGCGAGTCGGGTGCACGATACATTCGTGAGGCGGGCGGCCAGGTGATTGCACAGGACAGGGCAAGCAGTGTGGTCTGGGGAATGCCTGCTGCCGTGGTGCAGGCGGGTCTTGCCAATGCAGTACTTGCCCTTGCCGACATGCCGGGCGAATTGTGCAGACGTCTGGCGGTATGTCGCCCCTG
The DNA here is from genome assembly GCA_037189985.1 of Moraxellaceae bacterium. Classification (GTDB taxonomy): domain Bacteria; phylum Pseudomonadota; class Gammaproteobacteria; order Pseudomonadales; family Moraxellaceae; genus UBA2031. Next base: position 108,553 of record JBBCJX010000012.1, on the reverse strand, counting down.
GTTCCGGCCGGATGAAAATGACGGCACTGACAAGGCGGCTGTTACCGAAGCTGCTGTTGCCAAGACAGTGGAGTCGTGATGTTCACGGAAGAGGACATTGCCATGATCCTGCACTCTGTGAACCGGCATACCGGTATGGTGTTCGAGCCGGAGAAACGTTATCTGGTGGAAAACCGCATGCAGCGCCTCCTGAAGGATCGCGGCATGCCAACCGAAAGCCTGCTGCAGTCATTGCGCATGGGTGACTCTGCCATGATTGCCAATGTGGCGGATGCCATGGCCATACAGGAGACCTATTTCTTTCGTGATCCCTGGCTGTTCGATTCGCTGCGTGAAGATGTCATTCCGGCATTGCTGCAGCGCCGTGCCAGTCAGCGTTCGTTACGCATCTGGTGTGCAGCCTGCGCCACGGGGCAGGAGGTCTGGAGTGTGGCGTTGCTGGTCAGCCAGATACCCGAGCTTGCGGGATGGGATGTACAGATCATGGGGAGCGATTTTTCCCTTACGGCACTGGCACGTGCACGAAGTGGCCGCTACAGCCATATGGAGGTGAACCGTGGCTTGCCGGCACGTGATCTGGCCATGCATTTTAGGCGTGTCGGGCTGGAGTGGGAAATCGGTCCGGAGCTGCGCAGGATGGTGAGCTTCCAGGAAATAAACCTGGTGGAGTCATGGCCGGAGTTACCGGTTTTCGACATTGTACTGTTGCGCAATGTCCTGATTTATTTTGATACCGCTACCCGGCGTGACGTATTGCAACGGGTACAACAAACCATGCATGAAGACGGTTTCCTGTTTCTGGGGGGCAGCGAGTCGCCGCTGGGGGTGGTGGATGACTTTCATCCCAGCATCAGCAACCGCGCCTGCTACTATTATTTGCGGGGAGAGCAATGATGCTGATGAATATGCCTGAGCAGGAGCACATCAGTGACATCACGGAGAATGTCTGGACAGGATTCCTGGACATTCCACTGGCCCGTGCTTCGGGCGAGCCCGATGTTTGCGAGTGTGCTGCTTCCATTTCGATTGAGGGTGCCTGGAACGGCGTTGTGGTGGTCTGCTGTTCACAGCGGCTGGCACAGCGTGTGGCTGCCGCCATGTTCCAGTGTGACAGCGAAGAAATGCGTGAAGCCTTGTGGTCGGATGCGCTGGGCGAGATCGCCAACATCATCGGCGGCAACGTGAAGGCACTGCTGCCCTCACCCAGCAAGCTGGGGCTGCCGCACTTTCATGCCGACTGGCATCCTCCCAGGTCTGGCCAGGCGGTTGCCTTCAGCAGTGAGGGAGAGCCCTTGCACATCATGCTGGTAGACGACTGACCTCCTGACCCTCTTTGCATCCCTGTTATCACGGCATACCCTAGGGCGCGTTGGCCATGCTGCCAACAGACCCTCAGGCACTGGATCGTGCCTGCCAATAACAAGAATGAAGGGATGCCATGTCAGACCGATACCGCCTCGTCTTTCGCGGACAATACCTGCCCGGCATTGATGCTGCCGAAGTAACCGTCAACCTTGCCCAGCTTTTCGGGGTTACCTTGCCGCGCATTCGCGTGCTGCTTTCTTCGCCGCCTTCCGTCATCAAGCGCAGCATCAGCCGGGATGACGGTAACCGCTATCTCGAGGTGCTGGCCGAGGCTGGCCTTGTCACCCATCTGGAGTTGCTGACGGCGGACATGCCGGGCATTCCGGCCTCAGCCTGGGATGGCATCGAGCGCCGACGAGGTGGAAGGCGCAAGGCGAGAGAGCGTCGTGAGGTGCGCCGCGGTGCCGCGATCCAGCCTGATCGCCGTTCCAGTGGTGGTCGTCGCAGCACGGACTGATACCGGTTCAGGCAGCGGTATCGGCCAGGAGGCGGGAGACAAAGGTGGGTACTGTTTCGCCGGCCCTTCCATACAGGTGCTCGTGAAAAGCCGTGCCAACCCGTGATGGCTCCAGATTGATTTCCACGGTACCGGCGCCTGCCAGTCGAGCCTGCTGCACAAAACCGGCAGCCGGATAAACATTGCCGGAAGTCCCGATGGCCAGGAAAAGTGTGCAGTTTTCCAGAGCCTCCTGGATGCGATCCATGCTGTAAGGGATTTCACCAAACCATACGATGTCCGGCCGCAGTGTCCCTGTTTCATGACAACAATCGCAGCGCTGTGCAGGCAGGATGTCCCCGTCCGTGCGAAAGCGCTGGCCGGTGCGGCGGCAGAATATGGAGAGGAGTTCGCCGTGCATGTGCAGGAGGTTTTTCGAGCCGGCACGCTCATGCAGGTTGTCCACATTCTGTGTCACCAGCAGGAACCCTCCTGCAAATTCCTGCTCCAGCCTGGCGAGTGCAAGGTGTGCGGCATTCGGCTGTATGGCCGGATCGTGCAGCTGTGCACGGCGCAGGTTGTAGAAGCGCTGCACGAGCATGGGGTCTCGCTCGAAGGCCTCGGGTGTGGCCACATCTTCGATGCGATGGTCTTCCCAGAGCCCGTCGGCGGCCCGGAAGGTACGGATGCCGCTTTCGGCAGAAATGCCGGCACCGGTCAGTATGACGATACGGTGATGTTTCTTCATGCCCACTCCTGTCCTTGCGAGCATGCTATAAAGCTTTCATTGTCCTTGCCACGGAGGCTGCATGACATCCGATCAGACTTCATCAGCCCCTGAGTTGGTTCCCGGCGTGGCACTGTCTCCTGACGCCCCTGTTGCCGGACTGGACATCGAGGCTGTGCAGCAAGCCATGCGCAAGCTGGATCTTGCGGTCTATGCCCCCCTGCATGGCGCCATTGCCGATTATGTGCGCTTTTACGGCATTGACCTTGAGCACGCACTGCCCGGGGTGCGCCATTACCAAGGGTGGTACGAAGCCTGCGGCTACCGTATTGCGGCCCATGTCTTCCTGCCCGCGAATGCGCGCGGTACGGTTTTTTTCCTGCATGGCTATCTCGATCATTCCGGGCTCTATCGTCATCTCATGCGTGACTGTCTGGAGCGTGGCCATGCTGTGTTCATCTATGACCAGCCTGGCCACGGTTTTTCCAGTGGCGCGCGTGCAGACATTCCCGACTTCGCGGATTACCAGCAGGTGCTGGACGAAGCACTGGCGCTCTATGGTGGTGAGCTTCCCCAGCCCTTCCATGTGGTTGGCCTCAGCATGGGAGGAGCCATTGCCATGGACCACGGCCTGAGCGCTTGCATCAGTGGCCGTGCTCCTGCTTTCCGCAAGGCCTTGCTGCTGGCGCCTTTGCTGCGTCCCGCGCAATGGTGGCAGATACGTTTCGGTTATGGCCTGATCCACCGCTTCCGCCCGGCCGTGCCCCGTGTTTTCCGGCGTAACAGCAGTGATCTGGATTACCTCAGTTTCGTCAGTGAAAAAGACCCCTTGCAGGCGCGCTGGGTACCCATGGGCTGGATAGGTGCGTTGCGGCGCTGGGTCACGCGCATGGCGCGCCTGCCGGCCTGCGACTGGCCGGTGCTGCTGGTGCAGGGAGGACGAGACGAAACCGTGGAGTGGGCCTACAACAACCGTTTTGTGCGCAGCCACTTCCGTGTGGAGCATGACGTGTTGCTGCCGGAAGCCTCTCACCAGCTTGCCAACGAGCGTGCCGACCTGCGTCAGGCGGTCCATGATGCCTTGTCGAAAATGCTGGCAGATTGAGTGCCTTCCTGCTTGAGCCGGTACGGCCCCTCTTCTAACCTCTCAACCTTTCGCCGAACCGTATCATGGCGCTTCAGGCCCGTGCCTGGCCTGCTGCCGTTCAACAGCCTTCATTGATTCAGAAACAGGAGTCCTTCATGGCAGCTTCCCATCAATGGCGTTTTTTCCGCTCTGGCGGTTTTGACCAGGTAAGGCTGGACGAGCCTGCCGATCTGGCCGACCTGCGCAATCTGGACCAGAAGCTCTGGGCTGCGCTGGCCTGTCCGGTCAAGGGACTGGAGTTCGATGCACGTACGCTTGAATACATCGATGCCGACAAGGATGGCCGCATCCGCGCACCTGAGTTGCTGAATGCAGTCGAGTGGACGTTGTCGGTACTGTCCAGTCCAAAGGTGCTGTTTTCGGGTGAAGATTTTCCGCTCTCTGCACTGAATGATTCTGAAGCAGGCCGCCATCTGGCGGCATCGGCCCAGCGCCTGCTCACCAATACCGGAAAGCCGGATGCAAAAACGCTTTCCGTGCTGGATACGGATGATCTTGCCAAGGTCTTTCCACCGGAAAAACCCAACGGCGATGGCCTCGTGCCGGCCAGCATGACACAGGATGATGAAATCAAGCTGGCCATCGAAGACATCATCAAGGCGCTGGGCTCGGAAAAAGATCGCAGCGGCGAAGCTGCCATCTCCGAAGAAAAGATCAACGAATTCTTTCTTCAGGCCGATGCCTTGCTCACCTGGAAAAAGCGCAGCCAGGCCGATGCCTCCCTGTTGCCACTGGGTGATGCCAGTGCGACTGCCATTGCCACTCTGGCCGACCTCTACGGGAAAATAGAGGACTTCTTCAATCGTGTACGCATGGCAGCATTTGATCCGCGTGCCGGCGCTCTCATGAACGGAGAAGAGGCCGAACTGACCCGTCTTGCGGCACAGGATCTTGCCAGTACGACAGAGGCTGCCCGCCTCCCGCTGGCCAATGTCGTGGCCGGGCGCGACTTGCCGCTGCTGGAGGGAGTGAATCCGGGCTGGACGGCAGCCGTGGCTGATTTCCGCGAGAAGCTCGTGGCGCCGTTGCTGGGTGAAAAGAAATCCCTGTCCGAGTCGGACTGGAAAACGATTTCTGCCAAGGTGGCACCGCATCGCCTGTGGCTTTCCGAAAAACCCGTGCAGGCCATCGATGTGCTTGATCCTGCGCGCGTCGAGTGGCTTGTCAGCAACGATTTCCGCGAGAAGCTCCTGGCATTGGTGGCTGAGGACAAGGCCGTCGAAGGCGAGGCTGCCAGCCTGCTGGATGTCGACAAGCTGCTGCGCTTCCAGCGCTACCTGGTTCCCTTGCTGAACAACTTCATTTCATTCCGTGATTTTTATACCGGGCATGACAAAGCCATTTTCCAGGCAGGCACCTTGTATATCGATGGTAAGAGCTGTGACTTGGTCGTGCAGGTCAACGATCTGGGCAAGCACAGTGCCATGGCCGGTGCGAGTGGCAGCTATCTCGTGTACTGCGAATGCAGTCGCAAGGGCTCGGAAGAAAAGAAGACCATCGTGGCAGCAGTGACTGCCGGTGATGCCGGCAAGCTCATGAACGGCCGCAATGGCATTTTCTATGATCGCCAAGGGCAGGACTGGGATGCGCATGTGGTGAAGCTGATCGAGCATCCCATCAGTGTGCGCGAGGCTTTCTGGACACCGTATCGTCGCATCGGAAAGATGATCTCCGACCAGATGCAGAAAATGGCTGCCTCGCGCGACAAGGCCATCGAAGAAAAATCGGCTGCCGGTGTCACGGCATCGGCAACGCACGTGGAAAATGTACCGGCAGCAGCACCTGCTCCGGCAGCGGCGGCCACACCTGCGGCGGCACCTTTCGACATTGCCAAGTTCGCCGGTATTTTTGCCGCCATCGGCCTGGCCATCGGTGCCATCGGCACCATGCTGGCCGCCGTGGCAGCAGGCTTTCTCTCGCTCAAGTGGTGGCAGATGCCACTGGCCTTCCTCGGCGTGATCCTGCTGGTTTCTGGCCCTTCCATGCTGTTGGCCTGGTTCAAGCTGCGCAAGCGCAACCTCGCCCCCATTCTTGATGCCAACGGTTGGGCCGTGAATACCGAGGCACGCATCAATATCGCCTTCGGCACTGCCCTGACGCAGCTTGCCGTACTGCCCAAGGGTGCACAGCGCTCGCTGAGTGATCCTTATGCCGGCAAGAAGCAGGGCTGGCTCTGGATCTCTTTGGCGATCATTGCTGCCGGTGGCCTCTGGTGGGCTTACACGCAGGGCTGGATACATTTCTGATCCCATCCTCCCTGAATGCAAAAGGCCCGGTCATCCGGGCCTTTTGCATGGTGCGTGCAGAGGGAATATCCGGGGTCAATCAGATTGGCTTTTGACGACATTGCCTGTTCCGGGAAATCCATTAGCGTTCCTGTGGAGGGTGGCTTTGCTTGTGCTGCCGGATAAAAACAACAACAGGTGAGTCATGGCCAGCATGCAACGGCATATCGCAGCCGTTTTTTTCATCATGCTTCTTGCGGTGTCGGGCATGGTCTGTGCGGATGCCCGCATCGGTACCGACGGGTTGTTGAACGTGACAACCTGTGTCTTTGACCCTGCCGGGCAGCAAGGCCCCATTTATCTGATGGCACGTGACCAAGCACTTGAAGCGCGCAAGTGGGGCATGGTTCTTGACTTGCGGGCTTTCACGGATGAAACGGTAGCTGCAGACAGTTTCAAGGCGGGTGACTGTGATGCGGCAGTGATTTCCTCTTTGCGTGCACGTCAATTCGTGAAATTTGCCGGCTCGGTGGACGCGATTGGCGGGCTCATGGCCTATCCGCAGGTAGAAGATTTCGTGCGTCTGCTCGCCAATCCGAAAGTGGGCCGCCTCATGATCGAAGGCGATTACGAAGTCGGGGGCATTGTGCCGCTGGGCGCGGCCTATGTGATGGTGAATGACCGTACCATCGATTCGGTGGAGGCGGCAGCCGGCAAGAAAATCGCGGTGCTGGACTGGGATCGCTCCCAGGCTGAGCTGGTCAGGGCACTTGGCGCCCGCCCGGTTGCGTCGGATATCCGCGATTACTTCGGCAAGTTCAACAACGGACAGGTCGACGTCATTGCCTGTCCGGCCATTGCCTTCAAGCCGCTGGAGTTGCACCGGGGGCTGGGAAGCAAAGGTGCGATCTATCATTTTCCCTTGGTGAACGTGACGGCTTCCTTCGTACTGCGCCGCAGCCGGATGCCGGCAGGCCGGGACATAGGCCAACTCGCGCGTGACTACGCCGCATCACGGGTGGCATCCGCGGTAGCAGCGATCCAGCAGATGGAAAGGGAGATTCCATCCCACTACTGGATGGCGCTGGAGCCCGGTGACCAGAAGCGCTATCTCATCATGATGCGGGAGGCGCGTCTGCTGCTGACACGTGAAGGCATTTACGATACGCGCATGATGAGCCTGCTCAAGCGCATACGCTGCAAGCATGAGCCCGGCAACGCCGAATGTACGCTGCCGGATGAATGAAGCCGGCAAGCTGCCGTGATATCCAGTCAATCAGAATGATAGTTCCCGGTATTTGTCTGCATGCGGGATTGCTTTAGCGTTTCCGGTTTTCCACGGCAAAACCCTGCAGGCTGATCATGTCCACGAAGTTTGGTGTTCCTGTCGCAGCGCTCCTTGCTGCTTTTTCCGGTTTTCTTGTTCCCCAGGCCGTCGCGGCCCCGGTCCAGCCAGCCAAGCCACTGACAGTGGTCAAGACCTGCATCTTTGATCCGGGCGGAGCAAGTGGTCCCGGCTACCAGATGGCCAAGGACCAGGCGCTGGAAGCGCGCAAATGGGGCATAGACCTGCAACTCCAGGCATTCATTGATGAGCGCATTGCGGCCGAGAGTTTTCGTGTCGGTCAGTGTGATGCCGTGAACATGTCCTCCCTGCGTGCCCGCCAGTTCGTGAAGTTTGCCGGCTCCATTGATGCCATCGGCGGGCTGATGTCATACCAGCAGGTCAACGATCTGGTGCAGTTGCTGGCCAAACCCAATGTCGCCAATCTTCTGGTCTCCGGCGACTACGAAGTGGCCGGCATCGTGCCGCTGGGTGCGGCCTATGTGATGGTGAATGATCGTGCCATCAACTCCGTGGAAAAGGCAGCCGGCAAGAAAGTCGCGGTGCTGGAGTGGGACCATTCCCAGGCCAAGCTGGTACAGGCCATGGGAGCCCAGCCGGTAGCATCGGACATCAGCAACTTCTTCGGCAAGTTCAACAACGGGCAGGTCGACATCATTGCCTGCCCGGCCATCGCCTACAAACCGCTGGAGCTTTACAAGGGCATCGGCACCAAGGGAGCGATCTACCGCTTTCCGCTGGTGAACGTGACAGGCACTTTCCTGATACGCCGCAGCAAGATGCCGCAGGGCGTCAATATCGGCCAGCTTGCCCGTGAATACATTGCGGCACAGGTGCCCAAGGCGTTTGAAGCCATTCATCAGGCCGAGAAAGACATTCCGGCAGACAAGTGGATGGACCTGTCGCCGGAAGACAAGGAGAAGTACACCAAGATGATGCGCGAGGCGCGCATCATGCTGACGAACGACGGTGTCTACGATCCACGCACGATGAAGATACTCAAGCGTATCCGTTGCACGCGTGATCCTGCCAATTACGAGTGCACGCTCAAGGATGAGTGAGGGCCGACCCCACTCGTGAGAAAGACATGAAAAAGCCCGCATCTGCGGGCTTTTTCACAAACAGGCTGTATCAGCCGCCAAGCAGGGATTTCTTCTTGGTCTTGCGGATTTCCTTCTCGCTCTGGAACTCCACCAGGCCGCTCTCGATATTGGTGAGCTTCATGGTGAACTTGTAATAGACATCCTTGGTGGAGCCGGCTGTCTTCTGGATAGAGGCGAAGTTGCCGTAGAGCATGAACTGTGCGCCCACCTGACGACCCACCTGCACCGACTTGGCTTCATCCACGAAGCCGCTGTTCTTCTGGTAGTCGAGCTGCTTGGCAATGGCGTCGACCTTGGTCATGTCCACGAAACGGAAGCGGCCTGAGTTCAGCAGCTTGGTGGAAATGGTGTCGGTGATGGATTCCGTGTCGATGTGCTCCAGCGTCTTGTTCTTGATGGTGTCGACGAAGAGGATGGGGCGCTTGCCTGAAGGGGCGATCTCGGCCATGGCCGGGGAGGCCAGCAGGTCGTCCACCATTTTTTCCGCGATCATCTGCAGGTCGGTGGAACCGAAATCGGTGTTCACGGTTTCAACAGCCGTTGCATCGCCATACTGCACGGTGGAGCAACCATTGATGCCGAGCAGGCCGGCGGCTACCAGCGGCAGCAGGATCAGTGTGCGTTTCATTGCCGTGTTTTTCATTATTTCGTCACCTCTTGCGGTTCGCGTACTTGGATCTGGAATTTCTTGGCGCGGTCGGTGGGGCCTGTGCCGCCCACGCTCACCGTGTCCTTGCCCTTGAGGTTGGCAGAGCGCCAGGGGCGGTTGTCTTCGTCGAGCGGCATGTCGTTCTCGTCGAACCAGACAAACTTGTATTCGAATTTCTGCGTGACGCGGCTGTCATTCTTGAGGATGGCCTTGGCCTGCGGCAGGCCGCCCTCGGTAAGGACAACGGCGGACTTCTCCACCTCGATGACACCCTTGAGATCGCCACCACGGTAGTTGATGAGCTGGGGCGAGCTGCTGCAGGCGGCCAGTGCCAGCGTGCTGCCCAGCAAAGCGGCAGTGAGGATGCGTTTCATGATGCTCTCCTGATGGCTGATTGTTTTTCCCGCTTCCGGGGAGGGGTATTCAAAGCGGATAGACCCGACTGTAAGTCCTGCCGGGCAGAACGGCCAAGTGCACAAGTGTTGGTCGTCCGGCCCGCACGCTCACGGCCAGAGGTGTCATGCCAGGCAGGGAGATCTGGTGTTCGCCGGTGGCCAGTGGCAGGCGCAGGACCTGGCCGCTGCCGGGCAGCGTCAGCCAGGAACGCAGGTCAGGTTGGTCGGTGACCAGACTGTAGACCGTGGTGACCAGGCCCAGGAGGCCGGTGCTGTCATTGTTCTGGGCCTGACGTTGCATTTCCTGTTTGGTGAGAAGGCGCAGGAAGGCGCGGGCCAGCATCGCGGGCACTTCATCCTTGAGTGTACGGACGGCCAGCGCGCGGGTATCCACCAGCAGCGAGGTTTCAAGGGCACTGCCATCCACATGGACCACCATGGCACGCGGTGCAGTGCTGTCGGCATACAGCGGGAAGCTCACCGAATTCATGGTTTTGGAGGTCCAGATCGGGATGCTCACCGGCTGCTTGGCCGGTACATAGCCTTCTTCCAGATAGATCACCAGCTCGCCTTCGCCCGCTGCCGGGCCGGTTTTCACCTTGCCGATCTGGCTGGCCAGTTTCTGCACGTCGTCCAGCCCGACCTTGAGCCCGGTGCGCACGACATCCTTTTGCAGGTAGGGATTTTCCGGGACCAGCTCCAGTGCCTTGCGGTAGTCGATGTAGGCATCGTTGGGTTGGCCTGCGGCTTCGTAGATCAGACCCGAGAGATAGAAGGTGGCGGCGTTCTGGAAACCTGTCTTCACGCGGCCTGCGGCCAGGTCCATGGCACTGAAGTAGTTGTCGTAGCGCTCGGCATCGAAGCCCTTGTTTTCGGCGTCGGAACGGGCGCTGTCGATCTTGCCCTCTTTCTTTGCGGCTGCGTCTACCTGGACCTGATTGGCGCGCCGGACCTCGACCAGGGCGCCGCTGGCGTTGCCCTGGGCCAGGTAGTTCAGGGCCTGGTACTGGTGCACGAAGACACGTTCGTAGGTGTGTCCTTCGTAGGGTCGGGCATTGTCGTTGGTCAGGAGGCTGGCGCCGGAGGCGGCATAGGACGAAGCCGATATCACGGCACGATCATCCTGGCGCTGGAACCGCGCAATGGCACTGTCAAAAGCGGCCTGGCTTTCAGCTGCCTGGCCGGCAAGCTGCTGGATACGGCCGCTTTCCAGCAGGTAAAGCGTGCCGTCTCCCCCCGTGGTCTTCTGGCCGATCTTGCTGATGGCCGCTGGCGGATTGCCGGCATCCAGTGCGGCACGCCAGGCACTGGCCTGTCCGGGATAGGGCGACAGCACGGACGAAGAGGCACACCCGCCCAGCAACAGAGGCAGCAGCAACAGTCCGGCAAGGCGGGAGGGGTGCATGAAGTTAGGGACTTTCCTGTCGCATTAGTGTGGATATGTCGGCCCTAGGGCTGCCGTGATGATGCCGGGGAAGAGGCTGTTTTTACCAGCGGGGTCCCGGTGGCAGGTCGGCTGCGGGAGCAGCGGCTTTGGTGGCGGGCAGCTTGCGGATCAGCATGCCTTCTTTCACCGCTGCCTCCGATGTCAGTTCCGCCTTGGTGAAGCGGGCTTCGACAGTGCTCACGCGTGCCTGTGCGATCTCGTTCTCGGTGTTGCCCAGGGTTTCACCTGTATCGCTGTCGACAATGGCCTGGCCCTGGCTGTAGACCGACACCAGATCACCCGCCTTGAAATTGCCGTCGGCACCACGGTTCAGGTAGAGCGTCTTGCCGTCCACACGTGCCACCTTGACGGGGTAAACGGTATTGGTGATGCGGCTGACCATTTCCTGCGCGGCCTGGCTGACCAGCAACTTGCCCACGTTCGGGGTCTTCTTGTCCTTGTTCACGCGGACCTTGGTTTCACTCTCGAACTTTTCGGCCGCCACGACCTTGCCGCTACGGGCATCGATCACACGCAGGTAAAGGTCTATTTCTGCCTCATGCTGCTGGTAGGTCTGGGTGCTGTAGGGAATGCTCTTGTTTTCCACTTCCACGCCAAAATCGTCGATGCGTCCCAGCACGAAATAATCCGCACCCAGCAGGCGGGCAATCTTGCCGGCCTCTTCCGGTGAGGCGTAATCGCTTTCCTGGAACTGTTTCTCCTTGATCAGGTCATCAACGCGCGTGCGCTCCAGCACGTCGAACTTGCGTGTTGCCACCAACTGGTGAATGAGTTCGTTGGTGAGCAGCGAGGTCTGGTCTTCGATGGTGCCGGAGATCACCGAGCGGCCATTGCTGATGACTACCTGCCGGTCTGCGCTGAAGGGCAGTACGGCAATGGTCGGGCGGGCCGCCTGGGCGGTCATGGACAAGGTGCCCAGAAGGGCAAGGCCGCCAGCCAGCAGCAGGGAAGTGAGACGCATGGATGCCTCCGGATACCGTAATTGTCCAGACCCGGCAGGACGACCGGGAGCCTGAAGTCTGGAAGGGGTTTTGATCGGTGTAAAGCGGGCAGGGCTGGCTAGAGCACGTACTTCATGATGGTCTGTGCCACGCTGCCGGTGATGTCAAAGCGCTTGCCCGCCACGAAGCGGTTGAGCACGTTTTCTATCCATTCCCGCTCGCAGCGGAAATGTTCCAGCACGAAAGCATCCTTCTCCAGGCAGTAGCCCACATCCAGGCGTACCCGCTCGGGTTCCCCCTTCAGCGTTACCAGCAGCGAAGCCACTCGAGTCTTCTGGTCGATGTCTATGTCGCTGACTTCGCCGAACTCGCCAAGCTGCTTGTTCAGGAACATCTTGGCGCCCATTGACTTGATGGCATCCAGGGGCATGGCGGGCTCCGTTTTTTTTCGTGGGAGGAAGATAACCAAGCCACCCGGGTTTGTCTGCTGGATTGCGTAACGTGATGCAGGCCTGCGCGTCGATGCGCTGACTGTGTTGGGGTGCCGAATCCTATGAAAGCCTGTGGTAACAGCTTTCACAGGAGCAAGGCAGTGTTCAGGCGCCGTCCGGAATGTCCGGGTTGACCAGGCTGGCCAGCAGGGCTAGCGAATCCTGCCAGCCCAGATAGCAGGATTCGAGCGGAATCACGTCAGGCACGCCTTCCTGCGTGATGCTCACTTCAGTGCCGCAGGTGACTGCCTTCAGAGTGACCGTCACCTGCATGGTGCCCGGCAGGTTCGGGTCGTCGAAGCGGTCGGTGTAGCGAATCCGCTCGTGGGGCACCAGTTCAAGGTATTCCCCGCCGAAGGAGTGACTGCTGCCGGTGGAGAAGTTGGTGAAAGACATCCGGTGGGAGCCGCCGGGGCGGGTGTCCAGATGATGGATCTGAGCGGTGAAGCCGTGAGGGGGTAGCCATTTGACGAGGGCGCTCGGGTCCAGGAAGGCACGGTAGACCCGTTCGGGCGGGGCGCTGAAGACACGGTGGAGGTGGATGGTGCCAGGCATGGGGACTCTCCTGCGGTGGGCGAAGCCGATATGGCTACCTGATGGTTGAACGGGCAGGCCGGATTCCGACAATAACGCCGGTCACCGGACCAAAAAAGTCTCCTGATGGCTCCCTGTCTGGGTGTCATGCACAAAAAAGCCGGCAATTGCCGGCTTTTTGGGGGGCTGCAAAAGATGCTATCAGTACAGGACACGGGTCCTGATGGTGCCATCCACCTGTTGCAGTTTTTCCAGGGCCACCGCGGAGTATTCCTTGTCCACGTCCATTACCAGATAGCCGATGGCTTCGTTGGTCATCAAGCTCTGAGCACTGATGTTGATGTTGTTCTCGGCGAAGACGCGGTTGATGCTGCTGAGCACGCCGGGAATGTTGTTGTGGATATGCAGCAGGCGATGCTTGCCAGTCTGCAGGGGGATTGCGACTTCCGGGAAATTCACGGCAGACAGCGTGGTGCCGGCATCGGAATAGCGGGCGAATTTCTCGGCCACTTCCAGCCCGATATTGGCTTGGGCCTCCAGCGTGGAGCCGCCGATATGCGGAGTCAGGATCACGTTGTCCAGGCCGCGCAGGGGCGACTCGAAAATCTCGTCGTTGGCCTTGGGCTCTTTCGGGAACACGTCGATGGCGGCGCCATTGAGGTGCTTGGAGGTGATGGCCTCGGCCAGGGCGTCGATGTCGACGCAGGTGCCACGGGCGGCATTGATGAAGATGCCGCCTTTCTTCATGCGGGCAAAATGTTCGGCGCGGATCATGTTGCGGGTCGAGGGCACGTCCGGTACGTGCAGGGAGACCACATCCGCCGTAGCCAGCAGTTCATCCAGCGTGCCGACCTGACGGGCATTGCCCAGCGGCAGCTTGGTGACGGCATCGTAATAGATCACGGTCATGCCCAAGGACTCGGCCAGCACGGAGAGCTGCGAGCCGATGGAGCCATAGCCGACGATGCCCAGCGTCTTGCCACGGGTTTCCCAGGAGCCCTCGGCCGACTTGCTCCAGCCGCCACGGTGAACCAGGAAATTCTTCTCCGGGATGCCGCGCAGCAGCAGGATGAGCTGGCCCAGCACCAGTTCCGCCACGGAGCGGGTGTTGGAGTAGGGTGCGTTGAAGACGGGGATGCCCTTCTCCATGGCGGCCTTGAGACGGACCTGGTTGGTGCCGATGCAGAAGCAGCCCACGGCGATCAGCTTGTTGGCCGCTTCCAGGACTTTTTCGGTGACCTGGGTACGGGAGCGTATGCCCAGGAAATGCACATCCTTGATCTTCTCGATCAGGGCATCTTCTTCCAGCGCTGTCCGGAGGTATTCGATATTGGTGTAGCCATTGGAGCTCAGCACGTCGAGGGCGTTCTTGTGCACGCCTTCCAGCAGCAAAAAGCGGATCTTGGATTTTTCGAGAGAGAACTGGCTCATGAGCTACCCCGGAGGTCAAAGGCGGCCGAAGGCCCGGCCAGCCTGAAAAACAAGGCGCGTATGCTACCATGCCAGCCCTTGCCAGCCAGCGGCCAGGGCCCCTCCTTTTTGACCCGGAGGTTCCGCACTGCTGGCCTTTTGTCCTCCCCGGAGGGGAGCGCTGACGCTGGAGTTCCCGCATGTCCCTTGCCCCCGAAATACTTTCCCGCCTGACGGCCATCGTGGGCGAAAACCGCCTGAAGACCGATGCCGACAGCCTGAAAACCTGGGGTCTGGATTGGACAAAAATCTACACACCGGCGCCCGCTGCTGTGGTTTTCCCTTCCAGCATCGAGCAGGTACGCGACATCGTGCTGCTGGCCAACGAAAAGCAGCTTGCCCTTGTGCCTTCCGGTGGACGTACCGGGCTGTCGGCCGGTGCAGTGGCGGCCAGCGGCGAGATCGTTGTCAGTTTTGACTACATGAACAAAATCCTGGAGTTCGTGCCGGAAGACCGCATGGTGCGCATACAGGCCGGCGTGGTCACCGAGCAGTTGCAGCAGTTCGCGGAAGAAAAAGAACTGTATTACCCCGTGGACTTCGCCAGTGCCGGCTCTTCGCAGATCGGCGGCAATATCGGTACCAATGCCGGCGGTATCAAGGTCATCAAGTACGGCATGACACGTAACTGGGTGCTGGGCCTGAAAGTGGTCACCGGCAAGGGCGACATCCTTGAGCTCAACAAGGACATGATCAAGAACGCCACGGGCTACGACTTCCGTCATCTCTTCATCGGTGCCGAAGGCACGCTGGGCTTCGTGGTGGAGGCCACCATGAAGCTGGAGCGCAAGCCCCGCGACCTGCGCGTGCTGGTCATGGGCACGCCGGATTTCGATTCCGTCATGCATGTGCTGGCGACTTTCCAGAAGAAGCTTGATCTCACCGCATTTGAATTTTTCTCCGAGCTCTCAACGCAGATCGTCACCGAACATCAGGGCATTCCGCGCCCCTTTGAAACGGCAACGCCGTTCTATGCGCTGCTTGAGTTCGAGGCCCTGTCCGAGGCCATGGCGGATGAAGCCATGGGCCTGTTCGAATATTGCGTGGAGCAGGGTTGGGTAGTGGATGGCGTGATGAGCCAGAACGAAACCCAGGCCAAGAATCTCTGGCGCCTGCGCGAGGACATTTCTGAAACCATCGCCCGCTACACGCCTTACAAGAACGATATCTCTGTCATCATCCAGCGCGTGCCGGACTTCATTGCCGACATTGATGCCATCGTGACAGCGCAGTACCCGGATTTCCGCGTGGTCTGGTTCGGTCATATTGGTGACGGCAACCTGCACCTCAACATCCTCAAGCCTGATGACATGGCGAAGGAAGACTTCTTCGCCAAGTGCAAGACAGTCAATACTCAGGTGTTCGAGACGGTGCAGAAATACAACGGTTCCGTCTCCGCCGAGCATGGCGTGGGCATGACCAAGAAGCCCTATGTACAGTACACACGCTCGCCTGCCGAAATTGCCTACATGAAGGCCGTGAAGCAGGTCTTTGATCCCAACAACGTGATGAACCCCGGAAAACTCATCGACCTGTGATGCCGCAGGCTCCGGTTCATGCCGGGGATGTTGGCATCCAGCCCTTGCCGTGACGGCAGGGCAAGCAACGGAGAAGCATCATGCCTCAAGGTGTTGTCTGGTTTCCTCTGGTGGCCTTTGTGGCCACCATCGTGCTGGTGATTCTGTTGCGCAGGAAGAAGCCCGAAAATCCGGATGAATGACAAGAAAAATCGGAGAAAGAAGCACATGAGCAAAAAGGTCGAGTTCTTTTTTGATGTGGTCAGCCCCTACAGTTATATAGCTGCCGTACAGGTAGCCCGTTCCGCCGTGCTGGCAGAAGCGGAGTGGCGTCCTTTTTTCCTGGGGGGCGTTTTCAAGGCGACCGGCAACAAACCGCCACTGACCGTGCCGGCCAAGGGCCAGTACATGGCCCGTGACCTCAAGCGTCTTTGTGCCTATTACGACACACCCTTCACCTTTCCCTCCGTTTTTCCGACCAACTCCCTGATCGCCATGCGCGCACTTGCTGCGGCGTCACCGGCGGATGTGAAGCCGCTGGCGCTCAAGCTGTTCGAGGCCTACTGGGGCCAGGGCCGTGACATTGCCGATACAGCCGTTCTGGCAGAGCTGCTTCCGCAGGAGTTGCTGGCAGCAGCGTCTGATGAGGCCGTGAAAGAAAAACTCAAGGACAATACCGACAGCGCCGTGCAGCGTGGCGCTTTCGGAGCCCCCACGATTTTCATTGGCGATGACATGTATTTTGGCGAGGACCGTGTCTTCCTGGTGGAGCACGCCCTGAAGAATGCCTGAGCGTATGGCTACAGCATCGGGAAGGCAGCACATGAAATACGAGCACCGGTTTCTGGATGGTTCACCTTGCACACTCCCTGTCGGCAAGGCGGTGTGCGTGGGGCGGAATTATGCTGCGCATGCCCGTGAGCTGGGCAATGCCGTGCCGGATGCCCCCATTCTTTTCATGAAGCCTGCGGCAGCCTTTGTGCCATTACAGGATGGCTTTCCGATCCCTGTCGGTCGCGGCGAGTGCCATCATGAAACGGAAATCTGCATCCTGATCGGCCGTGAACTCCGTAATGCTTCAAGCGATGATTGCCTGAAGGCGATTGCCGGCGTCGGACTGGGTCTTGATCTTACCCTGCGTGACTTGCAGAACGATTTGAAGAAGAAAGGCTACCCTTGGGAGGTCGCCAAGGCTTTCGACGGAGCAGCACCGCTTTCCCCTTTTATCGGCCCCGAGGGTTTTGGTGACTTCACGTCAGTGCGGTTCTCACTGGCGGTGAACGGTCATCTGCGTCAGCAGGGAAACAGTGCCGACATGATCACTCCTGTGCTGGCATTGCTTGAGCATGTCAGCAGCATCTTCACGCTGATGCCCGGGGATGTGGTCATGACAGGCACGCCGGAAGGTGTGGCCGCCTTGCAGCAGGGTGATGTGCTTGCATTGGAAATGGCGTCATTGCACATCGAGTCACGCGTGCTGTGACGGCAATCATTGCCAGCCGTCCTTGAACTTGTGAATCTGGCGCCTTTCCTTCTTGTTGGGCCTATGGTCCGGGTGCGCCAGATTTTGCGCCTTGCGATCCAACTGGTGCTGCTCTCTGGCGGCAATGCTGTCGGCGGTTTCTTCGTAGAAGGTCTGGGCGACCGGTGCCGGCCCGCGTACATCTGACAGCGCTTTCACGACGACGGTTTTTTCGTCAAAACCCTGCCGTATGGTGAAGGTCATGCCAGGGCGGATTTCCTTGCTGACTTTTACGCGCTGCCCTTCGCAATGAACCTTGCCACCCTCGATGGCTTCCTTGGCTTGTGAGCGTGTCTTGAAAAAGCGCGCGGCCCACAGCCATTTGTCGATGCGTATCCCGTCGTCGTTATTCATGCTGTTTCAGGTCCTGGCCGGAATCGGCAGGATGTCACTGAAATGATGAAGGACAGGAAAGCGCAGCCCGCTACGTGCGGGCTGCCTGCTGTCAGGCTGTCCTATGGTCAGCAACTGTCCTATGCCAAAAGCCTGCGCGGCATGCAGGACAGACTCACTGTCATCCACAAACAGCGCGCGTTGCGGATCAAAGGGTTCGCGGGCCTGTAATGCCGGCCAGAAGGCGGCAGACTCCTTGGGCTCGCGATAGTCATGCGAGCAAATGATGCGTTCGCAGTATTGCGAAAGCGGAGTGCGTGCCAGTTTCAGCGTGAGACTGTGATGATGGGCATTGGTGACCAGCCATGCACGGCGGCCGCTGCCATTGATGGCCTGCAGGAATTCCAGCGCACCGGGGCGTGGCTGTATCAGGTGGGCGATGTCCGCCTTGAGCCCGGCGATGTCCAGCCCCAGTTCCTGCGTCCAGAAATCCACGCAGTACCAGTTGAGCAGGCCCTGTTCCTGGCCGAAGCGGGTGACGAGATGCTCGCGCGCCTCGTCGCCGGGCAGGCCGCGTGCGCGCGCGTAGGCATCGGGCAGGTGCTGCAGCCAGAAATGGTTGTCGAAATAGAGGTCCAGCAGCGTACCATCCATGTCCAGAAGAACGGTGTCGATACGTTGCCAGTCGATCAGGGCGGTCATGTGGTCGGCGGTAGACAAGAGGCGGGTCACGAGTATGGCAAAGCTGCCGGAAATTCTGAACAGAGCCGTGGTGGCGCGGAGCCGCTTCTTCACCGTGGAAGAATTGCAACTCCGTTTCAGCAACGGCGTCGAGCGTACCTATGAGCGCCTGCGCGCGGGCTCCGTGGGCGCGGTCATGATCGTGCCGATGCGGGATGACGACACCGTACTCATGATCCGCGAATACGGCGCGGGCGTGGAGAACTACACGCTGGGCCTGCCCAAGGGCGCGCTGGAGCCCGATGAAACGCTGGAACAGGGCGCCAATCGCGAATTGCAGGAAGAAACCGGCCATGGCGCGCGCCTCCTCACACCGCTGAAATCACTCACGCTGTCGCCGAGCTACATGTCGTCGCAACTGACGGTGGTGCTGGCCGAGGATCTTTATCCCTCCCGGCTTGAGGGCGACGAGCCGGAGCCCATCGAAGTCATGCCCATGCCGCTTTCCCGGTTGGAGGAGTGGGTCTGGAGCGAGGAGCTGAGCGAGGCGCGTTCGATGGCGGCCCTGTACCTGGTGCGGGACATGCTTCGCGCTCGCGCGCGGAAAGGGCAGGAGCCGCCGGATGACGACTGAATTCACCGCATGGTTGCCGCAGGTCGTGGCCATCGCCGAGGCGGCAGGCCGTGAAATCCTGGCCATCTACCGGGATGAATCGCGCTGGCAGGTGCAGCACAAGGAAGACGATTCTCCGCTCACGGCAGCGGACCTCGCCGCCAACCGCGTCATCGTCGCCGGCTTGCAGGCGCTGACGCCGGACATCCCGATCATTTCCGAAGAATGCGAGGAAATCCCCTACGCCGTGCGGGCGCCGTGGCCGCGTTGCTGGCTGGTGGACCCGCTGGATGGCACCAAGGAATTCATCGCCCGCAATGATGAATTCAGCGTCAACATTGCACTGATCGATGGGCATGAAGCGGTGCTGGGTGTGGTGTATTCACCGGTGAGCGGCGTGGCCTATGCGGCGGCGCGGGGTCTGGGGGCGTTTCGCCAACAGCAGGAAAACCGGCAGCGCCTGCGGGTGGCGGATTTTCCGGCGCACTACTTTCGCATCGTGGCCAGCCGTCGTCACCGGGGCGCGCGTGACGAGGCATTTTGTGATCAGGTGCAGCAAACGCTCGGGCTGGTGGCCATCACCCATGCCGGCTCCGCGTTCAAGATCTGTCGCGTGGCCGAAGGCGGCGCGGATGCCTATCCGCGTTTCGGCCATACCATGGAGTGGGACACGGCGGCCGGGCAGGTCGTTGTGGAGGAAGCCGGTGGTGCGCTGGTGGACGCGCAGGGGCGGCCCTTCCGCTACAACCAGCGCAACACCCTGCGCAACGACAGTTTCCTGGTGGTGGGCAGCGAGCTGGCGGCGTGGCTGCCTGCCTGGCAGGCCGCTGAAAAAACGAAGCCCCGCCCGTAAGAACGGGGCCGGGATCATTCAGAGAATTTGTCGATTTTCGGCGTGGCCGCGGCCACGTTCTCGCCGTTCAGCCACTCCACTTTCCAGCTGGCCTGCGGATGGTCGCTCAGCACCGGCGTCAGCCACTTGAGGAGGGCGCTGGCGGCGTCGGCGAATTGCCAGGGCGGATTCACGATGACCATGCCGGTGCCGTTGAGGCCGAGCTGGTTGTCCGCTGGCAGGATGCAGAGTTCCGTGGTCAGCATCTTGGGAATGCCGGTGTTGCGCAGGCGGCGGTAGAAGCGGGTGATGGTGTGGTGGTCCTTGATGGGAAACCACAGGGCATAGATGCCGCCCGGCCATTTCTCGTGGGTCTTCTTCAGCAAGTCGACCACGGGCGCGTAGTCGCCGCGTTCCTCTTCATACGGCGGGTCGATCAGCACGAGGCCGCGTTTTTCTTTCGGAGGAACCAAGGCCGGCAGGCCCTCGTAGGCATCGCGCTGGTGGATGGCGAGGCCGGCGCGGCGGCCCAGCAGGTCCTTCAGCAGGCCGGCGTCCTCGGCATGCAGTTCCATGAGCACGGCACGGTCCTGCGGGCGCAGGGCATTGAGCGCAAGCCAGGGCGAGCCCGGATACCAGAAGCCCTTGCGTTCCGCTTGCAGTGCCAGGATGGCGTTTTGATAATCCGCCACCCACGCCGGAATGCCCTTCCCGGTGGCCGGGTCGGCCGTGGCCGTTTTCAGGCGCCCGAGGCCGGTCTTGAATTCCAGGGTACGCTGCGCCTCGCTCGCCCCCAGGTCATAGACGCCGATGCCGGCGTGCGTGTCGATGTAGCAGAAGGCGCTGTCCTTCTGCCGGAGCGCCTGGATGAGGCCCAGCAAGAGGGCATGTTTCACCACGTCGGCAAAATTGCCGGCGTGGAAGTGGTGGCGGTAATTCACACGATCTCCGGGCAGCGGTCAGGCCGTGAGGCCGTCGCTGGGTAATGACAGGCGGGAATCATAAGCGCTATGACACGAATCATCATGCCGGAGTTTCCGGCCACAGAGTGGCAAGACGCCCTCGATGCCCTGGTCACGGAGCATCGGGTGGCGTTGACCAACGTCCTGCCGGACTGGACCTGGCAGGGTTTGCGGGAAGCCGCCGCCCAACGGCTCGCCCGCCAGGACTTCCGCCCGGCCCACATCGGGCGAGGTGACAACCAGCGACGAGAAGCAGACATTCGGGGCGACCGCCTCTGCTGGCTCCAGGAAAACGGCGGATGGGAATCCGCCTACCTCGCCTGGATGGACACCCTCCGCCACACCCTCAACCGCGAACTCTTCCTCGGGCTCCGCGAATTCGAAGCCCACTACGCCCACTATCCCGTCGGCGCCTTCTACCGCCCCCACGTCGACCGCCACCGCGACTCCAACGCCCGCGTGATCTCCGCCGTCTTCTACCTCAACGACCACTGGCAACCCGACGAAGGTGGCGAACTCGTGATCTACGACGAAGCCGGCAGTCCCGTGGCAAAAGAACTCCCCGAAGGCGGCAAGCTGGCCCTCTTCATGAGCGAGGACGTCCTGCACGAAGTCCTGCCCGCAACAAGAGAACGCTGGAGCATCGCCGGCTGGTTCCGCCGATGAGAAAGCTCACTGGCCTATAAGCGGAATCACAGGCGCTACCAACATAGAGGCTCCACTCCCTACGAAAACCTTCTCCCCCTACGGCCCCGCCAAGCAAAAGAAAGCAGAGGGTTGTTGTGAGTCGCGAAGCGCGAACATGACCACAGGGCATGAGCTACAGGAACGGGCCCACTAACCCAAGCCAGCCCTCCGCAGGAGTCGCTTTCTTTGCTTACTTTCTTTGGCGAAGCAAAGAAAGTAAGGCCCGCCGCAGGCGCTCCGCCCGAGAGAATAAACAATGGGGGAAACCCAGTCGGGAGCCACTCTATTAGGCGAGATGGCCTAGGAATAAGAGCCTGTTCAAAATCTTTGTTTTCGTCATTCCGGCGAAGGCCGGAATCCATAATGCGGTGAAAAAACTACTGCTGCATGGGTCCCGGCCTTCGCCGGGACGACGGTTTCAAAGGTTTTTGACGATAAAAGTCACGATTTGAAAGGTTTTGAACAGGCTCTAAGAAACAGCAGCCTTTTGACAGGCTCAGGCGAATGTAAAAAGAAAGAAATAACGCTCAAAACTGCCCCGTCCTCAACAACACCAACGTACAAGCCTCTTCCACCTCAATCCCCGCCTCTTGCAGAGCCTTTTCCAACCCGGGATTCTCTGCCCCTGGATTAAAGATGACCCGCCGTGGCTTGAGAGCCAGCAACCCAGGCAGCAACGAATCCGAATGCGCCGGACTCACATACATCGTCACCGTATCCACATCCTTCAAGTCTTCCACACGGGCAGTCACCGCCAGCCCTTCGATTTCCCGTTGTGCAGGATTGACGGGTAGCACGGTGTGGCCATGTTCGCGCAAGAGTCGTATCGCCTTGTTGCTGTAGCGTTCTGGCTTGGGACTGGCTCCCAGCACGGCAACGGTTTCACTCATGATTCATTCCTGTCTTTCATTTCATGCTGCCATGACATTCCATCATGACGACGACGCGCTTTTGCGTATGCAGTGCTGTTGTGTTCTTTCAGGGCTTTTCCGATTCGGCGGGCTGCTTTGTTGTATCTGCCGTGCGTAACGTGTGGCGCAGCAGCGTGGCCAGCAGGTCCTGCTGGCGTATGGGTTTTCCGAGAAAATCATTCATGCCGGCTTCCAGACAACGGTCGCGGTCTCCTTCCAGTGTGTTTGCCGTCAGTGCAATCACGGGTACGCCGCGCGGGCTGGCAGACAGCGCCTGCAGACGCCGGATTTCCCGTGTGGCGGCGTAGCCGTCCATTTCCGGCATCTGGCAGTCCATCAATACCAGGTCGTAGCGGAATTGCAGGCACATGCGCACGGCCTCCAGGCCATTGTTGGCAACATCCACGCGCACGCCCATTTTTTCCAGCATGCGGGCCGCCACCTTCTGGTTGACGGCATTGTCTTCTGCCAGCAGGACCCGCATGTTGGCTGGCAGGCGGTTGGCATCATTGCCATCCTCGTCGCTGCCATCCGCCGGACGCGGGCGGGCATTGATGACATGCAGCAACTCATCCAGCAACTGGTGCAGGCGCAAAGGTTTTGGCAGTACGGCAGAGAAGCCGGCGTGCTTCAGCCTTTCCAGCTCGCCACGCACCGGCCCGGAGCTGAGCAGGATGAGTCGCGTGGCCTTGAGTGCAGGGTCGTGGCGTATGCCCTCTGCCAGCAATTCGCCGGTGCCGTCAGGCAAGTGATAATCCAGCAGCGCAATCTGTACGGGATTTTTCTCGGCCACTGCACGGCGAAGCACTGTCATGGCTTCCGTCATTGAGGCCGCTTCGCTGAGGTGCAGGCCGTGTGCAGAGAGTCCTTCGCGAACAATGCGACGATTCAGCGCCAGATCATCCACCAGCAGTACGTTCAGTCCCTGCAGTTCGGTAGGCAGCGCTCGCGCTTCATAGACGCTTTGGCGCTTGAGGGGAACCACGGCATAGAAAGTGGAGCCCTTGCCATCCTCACTGTCCATGCCGACGTAGCCACCCATCAGCTCGGCCAGCGCCTTGCAGATGGCAAGCCCCAGCCCGGTGCCACCAAAACGGCGCGTGGTCGATGTATCAGCCTGCGTGAATTGCTCAAAAAGATGGGCCTGCTTTTCCTTGCTGATGCCGATGCCCGTGTCACTAACCGCAAGGTGCACGACAACTTCATCACCGACCACGCTTTCGGCAGTCACATCCACCAGTACATGCCCCTTGCTGGTGAACTTCACGGCATTGCCGAGGAAGTTCATGAGGATCTGGCGGATTCTCCCGATGTCACCCACGAGCAGTCGTGGACAATCCGGCGCGTAGCGCTGCACGATTTCTATCTTCTTTTCCTGGATTTGCGGCAGCATGAGGTCGCAAACCTCGTCGATTGCCATGCCCAGGTCGAAAGGCAGGGCTTCAATATTGAGCTTGCCTGCTTCGATCTTCGAAAAATCCAGAATGTCGTTGATGATGGTGAGCAGGGACTGGCCGGACTGGTAAAGCGTGCGCACGTAGTCGCGCTGTTCGGAGTTGAGGTCCGTGCTCATGAGGAGCTGTGCCATGCCCAGCACGCCGTTCATGGGCGTGCGGATTTCATGGCTCATGGTGGCCAGGAACTGGCTCTTGGCCTGTGTCGCGGATTCGGCAGCGTCTTTCGCGGCAATCAGTGCCGTCTCTGCTTCCTTGCGGGCGGTGATGTCGTTGATGGTGCCCGAGGCGCCGATGGCATTGCCTTTGTCGTCGTGGAGTAGCGTTGCCCAGATGTCCACCCAGTGCAGCTCTTTCTGGCGTGAGAGTATGCGCACTTCGATGCGTGCGCTTTCGCGGCCTTCCTCCAGAAAAGGCATCAGTACGGTCATGGCCTCTGCGCGGTCGTCCGGGTGCACGAAGCTGGCGCCGCCGCGTCCCAGTGACTCTGCCACGGTATAGCCGGTGACCTCTTCCCAGGCAGGATTCAGGAAGGTCAGTCGTCCCTGCATGTCGACCTGATAGATGACTTCCCGCACGCTGTTCATCACGCGCCGATATTGCGCTTCGGACTGCAGGATTTTCTGGCTTTGGTCAAACAGCCGGGCGGCAGACTGGTTGAGCGCATTGTTGAGCTGGTTGATTTCGCGTGTTGGCGAATTCACGTGTATTTCGCGCTTCTCCTGGTAGACATCCAGCCCCTCCGCGAAACCGATCAGCTTGCGCAGCTGGTTGATGGGACGGTGCAGGAAGCCGAGGAAATACAGTGCGGAGAGAATGGCGAGCAAAAGCCCGGTACCGATCTCGGCGCGCAGCACCGCCAGGTAATGTCGTGACTGCGAGGAGTAGTCGTACTCCATGTGTACCCAACCCTGGTCAGCCACTCCCTGCCACAGGTGATAGACATGGCCCTGCTGCTGTATGAGCGCACCTGAGCCCGGCAATGCGATGCTCTTCTGCGAAAAAACCTCCACGGGATTCTGGCCCGGCAGATGCCGTACATCGCTGATGATGCGTCCCGTGTTGTCTGTGACGACCAGGCGCCGTACCTCCGGGAATTCTGCCGTGTGCAGCATCAGCTCGCGGATTTCGTCGTAGTTGGCCAGGAGAATGTCGCGATAGGCCGCCGACGAAAAATTGCGGATGACAATGTTGGCCTGTATGAGTGCGCTTTCTTCCTGCAGAGTGTTCTGCTTGCGGTAAATGACATAGCCGAAAACGGTCAGCGCGACGATGAGCGACAGTGCGGACAGGACGGCAACCTGCTGGTTGAATCCCTTTGGCAGGAAGCGCAGGAAGAAACGGTAAAGACGATCAAGGTCCATTGCCGGTTTCCAGAGAGAGAAGCTTGCCGATACCACTGTAGTCTTCGGCAAGTGCCTCCGTGATGTCCGGCATCAGGATGCTTTCGAGCAGGGCCGGCTGGCTCTTGCGCAGGCGCAGCATGGCATCCTTCAGCTTTTGCAGGTCGGCAGCGGGTACGTTGCGGCCATTTGCCAAGGGCAGGGCAGGCAGCTCGGCACTGCGATGGATGATGCGTATCTTGCTCGCTATTTCACGTGGCAGCACGGTCAGCAGGTAGCTGTTGACCAGCGCCGCATCGGCCTTGCCGAGCATCATGCTGCGTATGGCATTGCTTTCGCTGCTGGAGAACAGGAAGTCGGTCGTGATTTTCTGTTCCTTGAGGGTTTTGCCGATCAGGCGGTTGGCAGACAGGTTATCGCCTTCCTGCAGGGCCAGTCGCTGCCCTTGCAGGTCCGGCAAGGACTGCAGGTGGCTTTCCCGCGGAACCACAACTATGCCGGTGAGCGCCTGGCTGCTGCGCAGGAGTGGGCGGTAATGCTCGCGCAGTTGCCAGGCATTGACCGGGCTCATGACGGCAAAGTCGGTGTCTTTTTTCCCCAGCTCCTTTTCAAAACTTTCCTGGCTGTCGTGAAAGCGGAAGCGGAAATGCAGCCCGGTATCGCGAGTGAGATAGTCCAGGACAGGTTGCCAGCGCCGTTTGGTTTCGGCGGGGGGCATCACAGGAATGATGGTGATCGTGTACGCAGGCTGCTCGGCCGCATGCAGGTCTGCCGCCTGCCATGACATCAGGCAGATCAGCAAGCCTTGGCACAGGAGCAGGGCGAAACGCATGGCGGGTCCTTGGGGTTGTGCGGCAGGTTCCGGTCGCCAACAGCCTACCACCAGCCGGCTGCCGGACAACTCCCTCCAGTGGAGGGGCTGCGACAGGCGGCGGGCTTCAAAATCTTTGCTGGCCGGATACTACACCCTCACATTTGTCGTCCCGGCGAATGCCGGGACCCATGCAGCAGTGATTTCTCACCGCCCTGTGAATTCCGGCCTTCGCCGGAATGACGAAAGCAGAGAGATGAACCGGCGTCAGAGGTACTTGTCGGTAACTGCACCTTCCGAGGCGCTGGACACGGTCTTGGCATACTTGGCGAGAGCGCCACGTGTGTACTTGGGTGCCGGGCGAACCCATTTTGCCTTGCGTTCGGCCAGTTCTGCCTCGGAAAGGCGCACGCTGATCTCCCGGCTCTCGGCATCGATGGTGATGATGTCGCCGTTTTCCACCAGTGCGATGGGGCCGCCGTCAAACGCTTCCGGTGTGATGTGACCGACCACGAAGCCATGCGAGCCCCCGGAGAAGCGCCCATCGGTGATGAGCGCCACTTCCTTGCCCAGGCCCTTGCCCATGACGGCGGAGGTGGGCGAGAGCATTTCGCGCATGCCGGGGCCGCCCTTGGGGCCTTCGTAGCGGATCACGATGACTTCGCCAGCCTTCACTTCGCCGCCCAGGATGCCGGTCAGTGCGCCTTCTTCGCCATGATAGACGCGTGCAGGACCCTCAAAGCGCAGACCTTCCTTGCCGGTGATCTTGGCGACGGCACCCGTGGGCGAGAGGTTGCCGTTCAGGATCACGAGGTGGGAGTCCTTCTTGATCGGTTTGTCGAAGGGCATGATGACTTGCTGGCCTGCCGGATAATCCGCCACGGCCGCCAGATTTTCTGCCAGCGTCTTGCCGGTGACGGTGAGCACGTCGCCATGCAGCATGCCGGCGTCCAGCATGCGCTTCATCAGGGGCTGGATGCCGCCGATGGCAACGAGTTCGCTCATCATGTATTTGCCGGAGGGACGCAGGTCGGCGAGCAGCGGCGTTTCCTTGCCCAGGCGCACGAAGTCGTCCAGCGTGAGGTCGACGTTGATGGCATGGGCCATGGCTATGAGATGCAGCACGGCGTTGGTGGAACCACCCAGTGCGATCACCACCTTGATTGAATTCTCAAACGCCTTCTTGGTCATGATGTCCGAAGGCTTGATGTCGCGCTTCAGGAGCTCCATCACCTGTTGGCCTGCGCGGAAGCAGTCCGAGGCCTTGTCATTGCTGATGGCGTCCTGCGCGGATGAACCCGGCAGCGACATGCCCAGTGCTTCAATCGCCGAGGCCATGGTGTTGGCGGTGTACATGCCGCCGCAGGAGCCGGGGCCGGGGATGGCCACTTCCTCGATCTGTTTCACCTGGATTTCGTTGATGTCGCCGCGCGCGTTCTGGCCCACGGCCTCGAACACGGAAATGATGTCGGTATGGCCGTGGCCGGGTTTGATGGTGCCACCGTAAACAAAAATCGCGGGACGATTGAGGCGGGCCATGCCGATGAGGCAGCCCGGCATGTTCTTGTCGCAGCCACCCACGGCCACCAAGCCGTCAAAACCTTCGCAGCCCACCACGGCCTCGATGGAGTCGGCGATGATCTCGCGTGAGACCAGCGAATACTTCATGCCCTCGGTGCCGTTGGCGATGCCGTCGGAAATCGTGATGGTGTTGAAGATCACGCCCTTGGCCCCGGCAGCATTGGCGCCTTTCTCGGCTTCCACGGCCAGCTTGTCGATATGCATGTTGCAGGGAGTGACCATGGCCCAGGTGGAGGCAATCCCGATCTGCGGCTTCTTGAAATCTTCATCGCTAAAACCGACAGCGCGCAGCATGGCGCGCGCCGGGGCGGTTTCAATACCGTCGACCACTTGTGAAGAATATTTACGGAGATTGTCGTTATTGCTGTCGTTGCCGCTCATGGGGAAATACCTGTGATGCGTAAGAATGTGACGGCCGCAGGCTGCTGCCTGCGGCCGTGATGAGGGTCAGAGGGTCTTGCTGAAAACCTGCGAATTGCGCTGGAAGTTGTAGAGCGCTTTCCGTTCGGTAGGCAGGTCATCCACCGGCGCCTGCTTGAAGCCGTGCTCAATGAACCACAACGCCGTACGTGTGGTGAGGACAAAGAGCTTTTTGAGCCCCTTGGCGGCGGCGCGTTTTTCCAGGAACTCCAGAAGTTCGCTGCCGCGGTCGCCGTTGCGGTAGTTGGTATGAATGGCAACGCAGGCGATTTCACCCGAAGCCGGATTTTTTTCATCGACAGGCAAGGGGTAGAGGGCGGCGCAACCGACCACCATGCCATCACGCTCTATCACCACGAAATGGTTGATCTCGGTTTCCAGGCGCTCGCGTGAGCGGCGCACGAGAATGCCTTCTTCCTCGAGTGGACGCATGAGTTCAAGCATGCCGCCGATGTCTTCGATTTCCGCTTCGCGGATTTCTTCGTAAGGATCGTTGGTGATGAGAGTGCCGGAGCCGTCACGGGTGAACAGCTCCTGCAGCAGTGCGCCATCGCGGGCATAGGAAATGATGTGCACGCGTTTGACGCCTTCGCGGCAGGCGTCGGCTGCCGCATTCATGTGGCGCAGCAGTTCGGTGTCCAGCTTCTTGCCCCGCAGGTACTGGTCCACTTCGTTGGGAATCATTTCGCGCAGGAGGCGGGCATCGTCATT
The DNA here is from genome assembly GCA_037189985.1 of Moraxellaceae bacterium. GTDB lineage: Bacteria > Pseudomonadota > Gammaproteobacteria > Pseudomonadales > Moraxellaceae > UBA2031. The sequence goes on along the minus strand of JBBCJX010000012.1, from coordinate 79,900 downwards.
CTGTATGCCTTCACGCTCGCCCAGGCAGATGAGCTTGTCAGCCTTGAGGGATACGGCAGCACTCACGGCGACATCTTCGGCCAGCAGGTTGAAGACTTCGCCGGTGGTGGAGTAGCCCGTGGGGCCGAGGATGACGATGTGGTGATTGACCAGGTTCTTGCCGATGGCCTCCACATCGATCGAGCGGACTTCACCGGTCAGGGCGAAGTCGACACCGTCACGCACGCCATAGGGCTTGGCGGTGACGAAGTTGCCGGAGACGGCATCGATCTTGGCACCGAACATGGGCGAGTTGGCCAGCCCCATGGACAGCAGGGCCTCGATTTCCAGGCGGATGGAGCCTACTGCGTCCAGCACCCCGCGCAAGGCTTCACGCGTGGTGACGCGCAGGCCGTTGTGTATGGGCGTGCTGATGCCCATTTCTGCGAGGTTTTCGTCGATCTGCGGGCGTGCGCCGTGGACCAGTACCAGACGGATGCCCAGCGAGTGCAGCAGGGCGATGTCGTGCACGATGTTGTGGAAATTTTCGTGGCTGACGGCTTCGCCGCCGAAAAGCAGCACGAAAGTCTTGCCACGGTGGGCATTGATATAGGGAGCGGAATTGCGGAACCAGTGAACGTACTGGTCCGACATGGTGTCCTGGAAAGGCTGGTTGCTCACGGGCGTCAGGCTCGCAACGGGGAAAGCCGGAATTGTAGAGGACAGGACGCCCGGTTTGTAGGACCGTGGTTGAGGTGACTTCAGTTGCGGGCACCTTCAGTCGTCATCTCCCGGAGTCAGCACGGTCAGCAGAGCTTCCACGCCCTGCGGGTATTCGCCCTGGTCGTCGATCATGAGTTTTTTGCCCTCGGGCGTCCGGATGTCTATCCAGGGCGCTTGCACCACGGGGCGGCCCGGCAGGATGAGTTCGCCCTTGTGGTAGAGGCTGCGGCCTCCCCAGGCCGAGACCGGCCAGGTCCGCAGGCGGCTGCCCAGCACGGTCCAGAAGCGGATGCGGACATCGTCGCCCTGCAGCTCCACTGACAGCACATAGCGGCCATGGAGGAAGAAGAAGGAATAGAAAAGGATGCCGCTGCCCAACGTGAGCCCGATGCGGAAGGCCCAGATGCCGGCCGGGCTGCCGAGGTCGGCCAGGGCCTGCTCCGGTGACATGAGCGAGAGCAGCCAGACCGTGATGGCAACTGGCAGGAGCGTGACGATCTCCATGGCCCGCAGCAGCAGGTCGCGGCCGGAGCGGTAAAGCAGCACGGAGGGTGGGTTCATGGGCGGTATCCGTTCAGGAAAGAGAGCGGGGGAAGAACAGCCATACCAAGGCGCCGGCGATGGAGAGCAGCAGGGCCATCAGCAATGCCAGTCGGTGATGGTGCCAGAAGCGTGAGGTGGGCGGGATGAGGTAGCTCTGTGCTGAGTTGTCCGGATTGACGTGGACGGCCAGCGGGCCGCCTGATTTCAGCTTTTCCAGGTGTCGCTCCATGCAGGCGCGGTCGGTGCTGCTTTCCGGGATGGCAAACACATTCCGGCCTTCTTGCTCGCCTTGCGGCGAGGGATAGCGGTAGCGTGCCTCCAGCGAATAAAGCGTGACGGGCGTCTGGCGCAGGCGACGGCGGTCCGGGTCGGGCAGGCTGGATTTTTCCGCTACCAGCCGGATCTCCAGCAGGGTGCCCGGTGTTGGCGGCCAGCTTGCCAGAAAGCGTGCCTCGCGCCGTTGCCGGTAGCTGGCCACAAGCACCAGCGCCGTCACCAGCAGGCTGACTCCCAGCAGGATGGCGGGGATCGGCGCGAAGAGTCCGGTCATGGCGCTTCCTGGCCATTGCTGTCGATGCGGAAGCGGCGGCCATTGGCGGAGACCTGGGCGAAGCCGTTGTCATCGAAGGCGGTGGCGCTGTCATAACGCAGCCCGATCATGAGGCGGCCGCGGCTGTCCACGTAGCCCCATTTCTCGTTGCGTTTCACGGCAGCAAAACCGTTGCGGAAATCTTGCGCGGCGTCGAACTGGGGCGGGATCACTTCGCGGCCACCCTCGTCCACGAAACCACATTTCCCGTTTTCCGTGCAGGCACGAGCCAGTCCTTCTTCGCCAAAGGTGTCAATGCTCCGGTATTTCAGTCCCGTGAGGGCCTGGCCGCGGCTGTCGGCAAAGCCGTGCCGGTCGCCTTGCCGGAGGCGGAAATTCCCGTTGGGCAATTTGTCGATGGCATCGTGGATGACAGGAATCACTTCCCGCCCTTCGCGGTCCACATAGCCGGCCTTGTTCTTGATCTCGGCATAGGCAAGGCCGTTGTTGAACTGGCCGAGGCGGTGGTAGCGGACCGGCACGATTTCCTTGCCGCTGCTGTCGATGTAGCCGTGCAAGTCGTCGACCCTGACCAGGGCCAGGCCCTCCGTGAAGGCGTCCAGCTTGTGGTAGCGCACGGGAATGACTTCCTTGCCCTGGCTGTCGATATAGCCCCATTTCAGGGAGTCGCCCTTGCCCTTGCCGACCAAGGCGCGGCCTCCTGAAAAATCGTGGGCGCGTGTGTACTTCATGCCGATGATTTCGCGCCCGCTGGTGTTCAGGTAGCCCCACTCTTCATGGTCGGTGGTGGCTGTCGCCAGCCCTTCTGACCATTTGCCCATTCGCTTGTATTTGAAACCGGTCAGCCGTTTCCCCTCGCGGTCGACCAGTGCCATGTCGCCCTTGGTCGAGTCCTTGGTGAGCGTGCCCACGCCGTTGCTGAAGGCGAGACCCACCGTGTCGTAGCTGAGGGGCACGACTTCGCGGCCACTGGTGTCGATGTAGCCCCACTTGTGCTTCAACTTCACGGCAGCGCGTTCTTCTGAAAAACCCAACGCGAGATCGAAGCGGGCCGGAATCACCACCTGGCCCTGGGTGTCGATGTAGCCCCATTTCTGCATGGGTTTGACCATGACGGCGGCGCGTCCCTCCTTGAAGGGTTCGGCCGCCGAGTAGGCCGGTGTGATGGCAATGCGGCCATCCGGCCAGCGGTAGCCCCAGTTCCGTTCGCCGTAACCGTTGCAGTCGCCGGTACAGAAAGGTTGTGGAGCCGGCTCGGCGAAAGCGGTGCTGGCGGCCAGCAACAGGCCGAAGAGGGCGGGCAGGGAAACGAACGTGGCGCGAACGGCCATGGGAAGGATTCCTTGTCGGAAAGACAGTGGCCGAACTCTAGCAACGACCGTCACGCGATTCGCATCCCCTGAACGAGGGTGATGCGCAGCTTTCGGACATAACGGCCGTAACGGCAGACGAAGCCACGCCGCCTTCCCGGCGGGAGACGGCAAAGCCGGAGCTTAGAGACAGAACTCGCGGATGAGGCTGCGCAGCAGTTGTACGGTAGGCGTGATGCTATCGAGCCGGATGAATTCGTCTGGCTGGTGGGCCTGCTCGATGCCGCCGGGGCCTAGCACGATGGCATCCATGCCCATTTTGCGGAAGTAGGGCGCCTCGGTGCCGAAGGCCACGGCGCCGGCCGTGTGGCCGGTGAGCCGTTCCACGGCCTGCACCAGAGGCGAATCGGCCGGGGTTTCCACGGCGGGCACGCCCGAGAAGATGGGCTCGGCCACGATCTCCACGCCGAAGCGCGGTGCCAAGGGCGCGAGGCGCTGCCGGACTTCCTCGCGCAGTTCGGACATGACCATGCCCGGCAGGGGGCGGATGTCGTACTGCAGTTCACAGGAAGGGCAGATGCGGTTGGGATTGTCGCCGCCGTGGATGCAGCCCAGGTTGAGTGTGGGCACGGGCACGGTGAACACCGGGTTGCGGTAACGCGCCTGCAACTCGCCGCGCCAGGCCACCAGTTCGTTGATGACGGCGTTCATGGCATCCAGCGCGCTGGCGCCCAGCGAAGGGTCGCTGGAATGGCCGCTGCGGCCGGTGATGCGCACCCGCTCCATCATCACTCCCTTATGCAGGCGCACGGGCTTGAGGCTGGTGGGCTCGCCGATCACGGCGAAGCGGGCCTGTGGCCGGCCGGCCTTCACCAGCGCCTTGGCGCCGGCCATGGAGGATTCTTCGTCGCAGGTGGCGAGGATGATGAGGGGCGCTTTCAGCGGCGTGGCCAGGAATTCCCGGGCGGCCTCGATGGCCAGCGGGAAGAAGCCTTTCATGTCGGCGGTGCCGAGGCCGAAGAGCTTGCCGTCGGCCTCCGTCAGCGTGAACGGATCGAAGCGCCAGAGTTCGGCGTTGAAGGGCACGGTGTCCGTGTGCCCGGCCAGCACGAGGCCGCCGGGGCCCTGGCCCAGCGTTGCGATGAGGTTGGCCTTGCCGGGGGCCACGTCCATGATTTCGCAAGCAAAGCCCAGCGGCGTGAGCCAGTCGGCGAGCTGTTCCACCACGGCGCGGTTGCCCTGATCCAGGCCGGGGTCGGTGCAGCTCACGCTGGGCGTATTGATGAGGGCAGACAGCATCTGCCTGAGGTCGGGCGAGGACATGATGCGTCTCGTCTCGGTCAGGTCGGCTGTTGAGGGTAACGCGGGACAGCAGGCCGGGGCCAGCCTTCTGCAAGCAAGTGAAAGTGCGGGCTCAGCGCAGCACGATGGGCATGTCCGGCAGTTCGTTGGGGTTGTCGTCCAGTGCCGGGAAGTGGCGGCTGAGGAGTTGGTTGGCAAAGGCGATGGCTTCCACGCTGCCCGTCTCGAAATTCCCCTGGCGGAAGGCAGCAGTGAGCCGGGTGCAGAGCCCTTCCCATTCGCCGGCATCCACGGCGCCATGCAGCCCGCGGTCAGCAAGCACTTCCACGCGGTGCTCGCAGAGCAGGATGTAGATCAGCAGGCCCGAGTTCTCGCGGGTATCCCAGACCCGCGCAAGCCCAAAGACTTCGAGGGCCCGGTCACGGATGTCCTTGCCGGCCAGCAAGTCTCCCAGTGGCCAGTCGCCCTCCACCACGAAACGGATTTCGCCTCGATGAGTTTTCTCGCCGTCGGCAATTTCCTGGCGTATGTGTTCCTGCACGCTGGCAGGAAAGGCCCGTCGCGTGGCAAGCGGTGTATGCAGCAAGTGGGTGAAGAAGCGGGCAAGAGAAAGGCGGGGCATGGGCAGAACCTCCTGACGGCATTCTGCCCATGTCTTGCGGTTTGTCGAGGACAGTCCTGTCCTGTGGCTGTGAGGGATTTCAGGGGCAGCGATAGTCCAGTTGCGTCAGCAGGTCGATGCCGCACTCCAGTTCGCTGGCCCAGTCCAGGAAGCGGTGGATCATGGCCTCGCCCTGAAAGGGGCGGCCGTGCTGCGGCACCATCATGTCCACGTCCATGGTCCGCACCATGTCGGCCCAGAGGCGGATGACACGCCGGCTGCACATGTAGCGCTGGTGGAAACCACGCATGGTGGGAATGTGGGCCTCGAAGTCCTGCACGGCTTCGTTGGCGTCATCCACCAGCGAAGCGCCCATGTCACCTGAAAACAGGATCTTCGAGACAGGGTCGTAGAACTGGAAGTTGCCCACGGAATGCAGGAAATGGGCGGGAACAGCCTTGATCACGCTGTCTCCCAAGGGAATCAGGCCACCCTTGTCCGGCAGTTCCATGAGGCGTTCGGTGAAGTCCTCGGTCATGCGGCTCGTTATGTAGGTCGAAGACAGGTGGGGCAGGAAGCGGGCCCAGAGCTTGGAGGCGACGATGGTGGCGCGGGTGTGCATGAGCCAGCGTGGCATGGAGGAAATGATGTCCGGGTCCTGGTGCGAGGCGATCACATAATCCAGGTCCTGCAGCTTCACATGCTTGCTGAGCTCGATGGTCAGCGGCGTGTAGGTGAGGTCGCCGCCCGGGTCGATCACGGCGGCATGGCCTTTGTGCACGATGAGGAACTGGTTGGCCTGTACCCCTTCGCCTTTCACGAGCGAGGAGAAGCTGATGCATTTGTGCTCCCCATTGTCGAAGAGCACATGGGCAGCGGACAGCGAAAGCGGAGAGTTCATGGCAACGGTCTTTCAGGGAGGAGGCTTTCATCCTGCCTGACTGCCCGGACAGGGCATTGATCTGCATCAACCGTCATCGTACGCATGTACCAGATTGGGTATTTAAGGCGCATTAGCCTGACGAACGGGTATTCAGTCGCTGCAACAAAAGTACTACGGTGTGAGTCAGGCCGGAAGGAATCCGGAACGGGTTCGATAAAAAGAAACGCCATCGGGCGCAGAAAAACAAAAAACCCGGCCGCGCGAACAAGGAGGAGACATGCGCCAGCTTTACCGCCATCGGGAGGATATTGCTCCCAGCCTTGTAGTGTTCGGCATTTTCATCATCCAGCTATGTACCTTCTTTCTGGTCGATTCTCTCTGGATTGTCGCCGGGGTGATGCTCGCACTGTTGTCATTCTCTGCCATGCCAGGCTCCATCTCCCACAATCACCATCATGTGCCCACGTTCACCCGCCCGTGGATGAACCGTGCCTATGAAGTGATTCTTTTCCTGGAAGTCGGCATTCCGCCTTATGCCTGGACCATCCATCACAACTTGGGGCATCACAAGGATTATCTGGATCAGGAAAAAGACCCGGCGAACTGGCGCTTGCCGGATGGCAGGGTCATGTCGCGCATCCGCTACGATATTGTGGGTGCCCTGCGCATTTATCCGGAAATCTGGCGCATAGGCCGTGATTTCCCGGAGCTCTTCCGTCGCTTCAAGGTGTGGGGCAGCGTCAGCCTTGCTGTTCTGGGTGTTTTCCTGCTGATTGATCCGGCAAAGGCATTGCTGCTTTTCGTCCTGCCCATGCCCTTCATGTACCTGGGGTTGTTGGACAATACCTACATGCAACATTCCGATCTGGACACGGACTCCGAATTCACTGCGTCACGCAATTCCACCAGCCGGCTTTACAATTTCATTTCCTGGAATCTTGGTTACCACACAGCTCATCACATCAAACCCCATCTGCACTGGAGCCAGTTGCCGGAATTCCATGCAGAAATCCGGCAGCACATTCCGGACGGCATGATCTGCAATTCCGTTCTGCTGTCTGCCTGTGATTACCGGCACTCCCGGCAGGGTTCCCGGAAGCAGCTGCCGATTCGTGGTATCTATCCCCTGCGTGCTCGCCCGGTGCGCTGGCGCCCTGCACAGGCACGCTTGCAGGTTTAGCCATCAGGTAAACAGCCTGCACTTGTTCCTCCCGAAAGCGGCCGCTACTGTAGCGGCCTCTTCATTTCTGCCGGATGCCTTCCATGCTGTATCAGATGATCTTGCGCCTGCTGCTGAGTGCAGCAGGACTCGGCCTTGCCTCCGTCTGGCTGGATGGCGTGAACGTAGCGCAGCCCTCGACCCTGTTCTGGGCCGCCTTGCTGCTGGGCATTGCCAATACGGTGGTGCGGCCGGTGCTCATCCTGCTCACCCTGCCTGCTACCATCCTCACGTTGGGTCTTTTCCTTTTGGTCATCAATGCCGCCATGCTGGGCCTGGTGTCCTGGTTCCTGCCCGGTTTCACCCTTGACGGTTTCTGGTCGGCGCTGGGCGCCTGGTTCATCATTGCCGTGCTGCAGGCAATCGGCACGATGCTGACGGGGAAAAACCGTTTCGCCGTGAAAATCGAGAAATTGCCGAGGGATGAGCAGTAAGGCCTGCAATAACATTCGCCCATAAAAAATCCCGCACGATCGCGGGATTTTTTATGGGATGTACATGGCTCCCTTTCTTGCTGCTGGTGATGGGGCTGTTCAATTCTGCTACTGGATTTTTCCAGAGATCGTAAGTTCCCTGAGAGCTTCGCGACGATATTCCAGTGCGCCACTCATGAGGCCGGCATCATGGAGCTGTTGCAGAGTATCCGCGGCTAGGGCATTGCCACCGGCATGTTTCTCCAGCAGCTGGCAAAGCAGGAAGTCAGGGCCTGAATTGCGCTGTGATGGCTTCATGCAAGCTGGTTTTTGTTTTTCTCCCAGTAACTGACCCAGCAGATCGCGATCCACTTGCTGGCTATAAGGGGTTTTTCCCGTGACGGGTGGCATGAGGTCGAGCGCAGACTGCCATTCGCGCATTTGCATGGCACGCTGATAAGGCAGCAATCCTGGCATCAGGGATTTTTCTTGCTCATGAAGTTCTGTGTTTGCCAGAGGGCGGGAGATCATGGTGTCGACAGAAGGCGCTGGTGCGAAAGCTGATGCGGGCGCCGCCATGAAGGATTCTTCCTGCAAGGCATTCCGTTCACGGCGTGCCGACAGCCTGCTGGCATGCTCTGCTGCCAATGCGGATACAGGTGGTGCAGCTGCCGGTACGGGGGTGACAGGCAGGGGTGGGTTTTGTTCTCCGTCCTGTTCCTCTGCCTTTTCCTGTTTCAGCGCGCGGGCCACTTGCTGTGCCATTTTCATCTCAGCAGATTTTTTCTTCTCTGCTGTTGTGGTTGTCGGAGCAGTTGTGGGTGCAGTGGTTGCCGAATCGGCAGGTTGCTCGGCAGGACTGGAGGGAGATTCTGCCTGTGACATTCTCTCAGGCAGTGCATTGCCGGATGAAGTGGCCAGCACATCGGCAAGCTGATCAGGCTCGCGGTATTGCCACTGCACGACCAGTGCGATACCCAGCACGAATACGGCGGCGCTTGCTGTCAGCCGTTGCAGGGCGGGTGAAAATCCTGGCTTGCGTGGCCCTGCTGATACGGCACGCCGTGCTGCGGCAAGAATGGCCTCATCAGTGGCTTGTCGAGGCGACTCATCCGGGAGCTGGCGATAGAGCTGGCTGATGGTGCTGTCATGCAGTTCGCCGTCGCTTGTGTCGTCGTGCACATCTTTCTGGCGGGGATCGTCGGGACGGCTCATGTCATGGCCTCCAGGCAGCCACGCAATTTTTTCAGTGCATAGCGCAAGCGGCTCTTGGCGGACTCGATGCCGGCACCCGTGATCTCGGCAATATCGGCCAGCGAGAAACCGGATTCTTCCTTGAGCAGGAAGACTTCGCGTTGCTCTTCCGGAAGTGTTGCCATGCAGTCAGCCAGGGCGCGTGCCGTGAGATGGCGGCCCCATTCGGCTTCGGGGGTGAGTGCGCAGCTTTCCGTTTCAGGAAGTTCGGCCACGGTTTCTTCATGGCGCCAGAGGCGGCCCTGTTTGCGCAAGTGGTCAATGAGGCAGCTGTGGGCAAGTTGGTAAAGCCAGGTCGTGAAGCGGGCCTGTACGGTGTAATTCCCTTTGTGGCGTATCAGCCTTAGCCATGCTTCCTGATAGATTTCTTCTCCGTTTTCACGACTGCCCGCTTCGCGCACCAGGAAACGGAAAAGGCGCCCGCGATGACGCTGGTAAAGCGTATCGAAGGCGCCGGCATCACCGGCCTGGAAGGCCAGCATCAGTTCCTCGTCACGGGCTTCTTCAGGCACTTCTTCATGATTGCGGTCGGACATGGAGTGAAACGGATTCCTTGGGCTGGTCCGCACCGGGTGTGGCGGGAGTCAGTGCACTGGCCAGCTCGATGAGACGGATGAGCTCCCGGCGGTAGCCGTTCTTGTCATCGCCCAGGCCTGTTTCTGCCAGTGCCTTTGCGTCGGCGTAGCTGAATGTACCTGTATAGGGAGACTGCCGCAAAAGCTGGCCAAAAGCAGCGACAGCACTGGCAAAGCGCAGGTCGGCCGAGGCTTGTTGGCTATGGGGGCGGCTTGCTGCCGGGATGGCCTGGGTCAGCTCAACAGACGCTGTGGCGTCGGGCTGCTTGTAGCGTATGCGCAGGAAACCAAGTTCGGAGTTTTTTGCCGATGCCGGTTTTTTCGCGTCTGTTTTTGCATAGCGGCGCTCGGCGTGCAGGGTGCCGCTGCCGACTGGTGTGAGCTCGTACAGGGCCGTGACGCTCTTGCCGGCGCCAACCTCGCCCGCATCCACCTTGTCATTGCGGAAATCCTCTTCACGCAGAACACGGTTTTCATAACCGATGAGGCGCCATTCGGCGATCTGGTCCGGATTGAACTCGATCTGGATTTTCACGTCCTTGGCCACGGTATTGAATGTGGAAGACAGCTCCTCCACCAGAACCTTGCGGGCCTCGCTCAGGGAGTCGATATAGCTGTAGTTGCCATTGCCGACATTGGCAATCTGCTCCATCAGTGCTTCCTGGTAGTTGCCCTGGCCGAAGCCCAGTGTGGTGAGCGAGATGCCGCTTTCGCGCTCGCGCTTCACCATGTCTTTCAACTGTTCGATATCCGTGTTGCCCACGTTGAAGTCGCCGTCAGTTGCCAGAAGGATGCGGTTGATGCCGCCTTTGATGTAGCCGGCACGGGCTTCGGCATAGGCAAGGCGCAAGGCGTTTTCACCGGCCGTGGCGCCGCTGGCGCGCAGGCCGGCAATGGCGGCACGGATTTTTGCTTTTTCGCTGCCGGGTGTGGACTTGAGCTCAACGGCCGTGTAGCCGGAATACACCACCAGTGCCACCCGGTCTTCAGGCCGCAATTGCTCGGTCAGCAGGTTGAGGGTGGATTTCACCAGTGGCAGCTTGTCCGGGCTGTTCATGGAGCCGGAGACATCCACGAGAAAAACCAGATTGGCGGGCGGCATGTCGGCAACGCCTCTCTCCACAGCCTTAACGCCAACCCGCAGCAGGAGATGATCAGGATTCCAGGGAGCCGGTGATACCTCCGTACTGAAGGAGAAAGGATGGCCCTTCACCGGAGAGGGGTAGTCGTAGGGGAAATAGTTCACCAGTTCTTCCACGCGTACCGCGTCCTTGGGAGGGAGCTGTCCCTGATTGAGGAAGCGCCGCACATTGCTGTAGCTGCCGGTATCCACGTCCAGGCTGAACGTGGAAACGCTGTCCTTGGCAGTGAGCTTGACCGGATTGTCGGCAAGATTCTGGTATTTCTCGCGGCTTTCTTGGGGCACCACAAAGCCGGTGGAGGCCGGCAGAGCCATGAGGGCGGGCGCCGCAGCAAACCGGCTCATCTGCGCATGGTCATGCCGCGCGGCTCCGGCAGACATTTCCCGCTCGCTACGTTTGGCTGCCACGGATTCGGCCATGACGGTCATGGCTGGGGGAGGTGCGACATTTTGCTGTGCGGGGCCGGCGGATTGCTCGTGACTGGCGCATGAAGCCAGCAGCAGGCCGGCAGCCAGTGCGGCCGACAGGGCAGTGAGGACGGGGTATTTCATGAAGGTCTCCTTGTATGGACAGCGTTCTCTCCTTGTTGAACGCCGGAGGCCGGGAAAAGGGGTTAAGCCGGGTCAAATATTTTTCATGGCCGACCTGCGACGGGACGATGCTTCGGCGCGGCCGGTGGCCAAGGCTCGTGTTCCGGTGACCGCATAGGCGGGCTTTCAGGGGGGGTATGGAAAAAAACAGGCCGCATTGAGCGGCCTGTTCTTGTCTTGTTGCAGGTACGGTACTCAGAGACCGATCTTGCCACCATCGTTCTTGGTGATGACCACAGTCGCGGAGCGCGGGAAGTCACCGGCCGTGGTGCTGGGCCAGCTACTGCCCGCAGGTCCTGTGGATTCGCCGGGATGCTGGACGTTGATGAACAGCGTCTTGCCGTCCGGCGTCCAGGCAAGGCCGGTTATTTCGCACTCTTTCGGGCCGGTCAGGAAGCGCTTGATTTCCTTGGTGTGCACATCGGCCACCAGCATCTGGTTGTTGCCCTGGCCGAGGTAGTCACCCGCATTGGTGTAGGCGCCATCGGTCTGTATCCAGAGGCGACCATCCGCATCGAAAGCAAGGCCGTCGGGGCTGTTGAAGGTGTTGTTCGTGGTGATGTTGTCGGAGCCGGCACGCAGGTCGCCGTGCACGTTGGGGTTGCCGGCCAGGACGAACAGGTCCCACTTGAAGTTCTCCACGGAGCCCGGATCGCTGTCCTTTTCGCTCCAGCGGATGATCTGGCCATAACGGTTGGCGGCGCGCGGGTTGGCGTCGTTGATGTCGGCAAGGGCACGACCGGAGTTGTTGGTCAGCGTCAGGTAAGCCTGCTGCGTCACGGGGTGCACCGTCACCCATTCCGGGCGGTCCATCTTGGTGGCACCCACGGCGTCGGCGGCCAGACGGGTGTTGACCAGTATCTCGGCCAGGCTGTTGTTGAACTTGGCACCCAGTGTGCTGCCATCGGTGGTTGCGGTGCCCACGTCCAGCAGGATCCACTCGCCGTCACCGGCAAAGTCGCCACTGAAGCGGCCGTCATTGAACTTGGCCACATACAGCTTGCCTGTTTCCAGCAGCTTGCGATGGGCCGTTGCTTTGGGATTGGCCTTGTCGAAGGTGCCGCTGGAGATGAACTTGTAAACGTAGTCACCTGCCTGGTCATCTCCCATGTAGGCGACGATCCTGCCGTTCTTGGCATGGGCGATGGCTACGTTCTCGTGCTTGATGCGGCCGAGTGCTGTGCGTTTTTGTGGCTTGGAGGCCGGATTCAAGGGATCGATTTCCACAATCCAGCCGTGACGATTCGGTTCGTTCGGTTCCTTATTGAAATCGAAGCGGTCTTCGAAGTCTTCCCAGCGATAGCCGGAGCGGGCGTTGCCGATGCCATAGCGCTTGTGATTGTCGTTACGGTTGTCGGTGCCGCTGTTCAGTGTGCCGAAGTAACCGTTGAAGTTTTCTTCGCAGGTCAGGTAGGTGCCCCAGGGTGTGTGGCCGTTGCCGCAGTTGTTGAAGGTGCCGAGCACGTTCTTGCCGTCAGGGTCGGCACTGGTCTTGACCAGTGCGTGGCCCACGACCGGGCCGGTCAGTTCCATCGGTGTGGCGGCGTGGATGCGGCGGTTGTAGGTGGAGCCGGCCACGATGTCCCATTTGCCGCTGCCGTCGCGCTTGATGTGGATCACGGATGCGCCGTGGGCATACTGGGCTTTCTTGGCCTTGTCGGCGGTCCATTTCGTGGGGTCGGCAAAGAAAGCGGCTGAACCTGCGGCACGGAAGCCTGCGAAGAAGTCCGGGTAATCGCAGTATTCGTGGTTCACCACCAGCAGGCCTTCGCTGTTGCCGTCGATGCCGGGGATTTCAAAGTAGTGCATGCCGTCGTGATGTTCGCCGACCTGCTTTTCCTGGGCAGCAGAATCTTCGGTCAGGTCATTCTTCCAGGCCGGAGCACCGGCTATCAGCGGCGTACCCCAGGGCGCCAGCACGGCAGCGGCGTAACCGGCGGGAACCTTGATGTCGTCATCCGTGGAGATGGCAATGGGTTCGAAGCTGATGGTGGCGTCGGGCGCTGATCCGCTGCCGCCGTTGTTGATGACGGTATTGTTCGTGGTGTTGTTGGTATTGGTGGTTGTGTTGTTCGTGGTGTTGGTTTCTTCAGCACATCCGCCCAGTGCGCCACCCATGAACATGGCAGCGGAAAGGCCAAGACCACTCTTGATGACATGGCGGCGGTTCATGACCACGCGATCAACCACGTCCTGGAAATGTTCATTGCTGGAGGGATTGGTAGAGATGTTTTCCGGATCAACAGGCAGCATGGCTGACGCTCCTACGAGGCTGGCAATAGGCTTAAGGAGCGGCCATTCTCGAAAGCGATTCTTGCAGGCGCATGTCAGGCAGGTGACGAATGTTGTCGTCAGAGTGTCATTGTCCGGTGGGGTGGGGCTGGTTGGTGTGCAGGATTTTGTTACATGCAGATGTTTCGTTTTTGTGGCAGACAGCCGTGACAGCCGGCAAGGCTTGTGCTGGGATACGAAGCCAGTGCCCGCTATCGGGCCGGAGAAGGAAAAGTAGATGACTGACTACCTGCGCCAGCGTGTTGAAGAATTGGATTTGACGCCTGGCGGCCGCATGAGCGGCGCCATTTCCGTGGGGCTTGGCGTGCTCGGTGTGCTGGGTGCGCTCTGCTTTCTGTTTCCGGATTTGCTGACCTCGCCGGATTTCCAGCCCCTCTACAACGCTGCGCTGCTGCGTCAGTTGCTCTTTGCCGGCATAGCCGCCGGTTTTGCATTTGGCTTCTACAGCATGATGCGCAGTGCCTCACGGGCAAGTGGTCTGGCGGGTGTGGCACTGGCGGTGCTGGCTGCCGTGCTCGGCAGCATGGAGACCGAGCGCGCCATGCCGTCCGAGCGCAGCCTGTACGCAGGTCTCGACTATTTCGTGCTTACCCTCTTGGTGCTGGCGCTGGTATTCATTCCCATGGAACGGCACTTTCCCAAGAATCCGGCACAGCGCACCCTGCGCAAGGGCTGGACCACGGACATGAAGTATTTTCTCTTCAGCCATCTCGGTATCCAGCTCATCAGCTTCTTCACGGTGATCCCAGCCCAGCATTTCTTTGCCTGGCTGATCGATGCCGATTTCCAGCGGTTGATTGCCAGCCAGCCGGTCTGGTTGCAGTTCATCGAGATACTGATCGTGGTGGATTTCACCACCTACTGGATGCACCGGAGCATGCACGAGGTGCCCTGGCTCTGGAAAATCCACGCCGTGCACCACTCCACGGAGCAGATGGACTGGTTGGCGTCCTCGCGCATCCACTTTCTGGAAATCGTGGCTAACCGCCTGCTGGGCTACCTGCCGATTTTCATCCTTGGTTTCACACCGGCTGCGGTCTATGCCTATCTGGTGTTCGTGTCCTTCCACGCCATTTTCATTCATGCCAATGTGCGTTTCCGCTTTCCGGTATTGCGCTGGATTCTGGCGACACCGGAGTTCCATCACTGGCACCACACTTCGCAGGACGAGGGCGTGGACATCAACTATGCCGGCTTCCTGCCGGTTTACGACAAGCTCTTCGGAACGATCTACCTGCCAGAGCACCTGCCGGAAAAATACAGTACGCGTGGACAGCCATTGCCTGAGGGTTTTGTCGACCAGTTCCTTTATCCCTTCCGTCAGTGGCGGGAAATGCGTCGCCCACCATCTACAGACTGATCTGTCAGCTGGCAGAATTTTTCTGCAACATGTGTTCAGTGCTGCGTCACGTTGCGCAATGTTACGAACTCTTCGGCAAGTGTTGGATGTATGCCGATGGTTTCATCGAAGGTGGTCTTGGTGGCACCGGCTTTCAGTGCCACGGCCATTCCTTGCATGATTTCTCCGGCTTCCGGCCCGACCATGTGGCAGCCCAGCACTTTCTGGCTGTTGGCATCGACCACGAGCTTGATCATGGCGCGCTGCCTGTCTTGCGTCAGCATCAGTGTGAGCGGCCGGAAACGGCTTTCATAAATATCCAGGCGATATCCTTGCACACGGGCTTCTTCTTCGGTCAGGCCGACGGTGGCAACCTGCGGAAGCGTGAACACAGCTGTCGGGATGAGCGTGTAATCCAGCGGGCGATATTCCTCGGGCCGGAACAGGTGGCGTGCCACGGCCATGCCTTCGGCCAGGGCGACCGGCGTCAGCGGCAGGCGCCCCGTGACATCGCCGATGGCACGTATGGAAGGCTCGCTGCTGCGGTAGGCTGCATCCACGGCGATGAAACCTTTTTCATCCAGTAACACGCGGGTGTTTTCCAGACCGAGCGCATCCAGCATGGGCCGGCGTCCGGTGGCGTACAGGATGCAATCGGCCTCCATCCGGCGGCCGTCTTTCAGGATGGCCAGCAGACTGCCATCCGCTTTTCTCTCGATGGAGGCGACATCGCTGTTGAATTGCAGGTTGACACCTTTTTCCCGGATTTCATCGCGCAGGTGCTCGCGTACATTCTTGTCGAAGTGACGCAGGAAAAGATTGCCACGGTACAGCAAGCTGGTGTCAGCCCCCAGCCCGTGAAAAAGGGTGGCGAATTCGACGGCGATATAGCCACCGCCCACGATCAGTACACGCTTCGGCAGTGCCTCAAGGAAAAATGCTTCATTCGACGTGATGGCGTGTTCAGCGCCGGGGATGTCTGGCTTCTGTGGCCAGCCGCCGGTCGCGATCAGGATGTTGGCCGCCCGGAAGCGCTTGCCCTCCACTTCCACTTCCTGCGGGCCGCTAATGCGAGCGTGCCCATCCAGCAGGGTGGCGCCGCTGTCGTTCAGGAGTTTGCGGTAAATATCGTTGAGCCGTGCAATTTCACGATTCTTGTTGGCGATCAGCGTCGGCCAGTCAAAAACGGGTGTTGAAACATTCCATCCAAAACCTTCGGCATGGGCAAATGTCGAACTGAAACTTGCCCCGGCAACCAGCAGCTTCTTGGGTACACAGCCGACATTCACGCAGGTGCCGCCGAGGTAACGGCTCTCTGCAATTGCCACGCGGGCACCAAAGCCGGCAGCAAAGCGGGCGGCACGCACGCCACCGGAGCCTGCACCGATCACGAAAAGGTCGATATCGAACGACATGGCTTGCTCCTTCAATCGCCAGTGGCAGGATCTGCATTCTCTCGGCCAGGTCGTGGTGCAGACAGTGCCGGATATGTAAGGACTCAGTGACCGCCGGCAAAACCCATCTGGCGCCACGCTTCGTACACCACCACGGCCACGCTGTTGGACAGGTTCAGGCTGCGGCTTTCAGGCCGCATGGGCAGGCGCAGTTTTTGTCCGGCAGGCAGGCTGGCCAGTATGTCGGCTGGCAAGCCACGGGTTTCCGGGCCGAAGAGAAAGGCGTCTCCGGCCTCTATGGCCAGGTCGTGATAGGGGCGTGAACCCTTGGTGGTGAAGGCGAAGAGGCGGGCGGGCGCGACATCCCGCAGGAAGTCCTCCAGCGTGTCGTGCACCTGCATCTCGGCCCATTCGTGGTAATCCAGCCCGGCCCGTTTCAGCTTGCTGTCGTCCAGTTCAAAACCCAGCGGGCGTATCAGGTGCAGGCGCACGCCGGTATTGGCGCACAGCCGGATGATGTTGCCGGTATTGCCGGGGATTTCCGGCTGGAAGAGGACGACATGCAGCACGAGGAGGCTCCGGAGACACAGCGGTTCCGCCCCGCCGCCCGGGGCGGAGCGCGGCCAGTGTAGCAGGGGTGTCAACCGTGGCCGTGGCAGGGCGTTATACCAGCAAGTCAGGCGCGCAGACTGAAACCCGTTTCCCGCACTGGGATCTCATCAAGAGGAATTTGCAACATGAAAACACGTACGACAGCCCTTCTGCTGGCCCTTGCCCTGGGTTCTTCCGTGGCACTGGCCCAGGCCAATGCTCCCGAAGGCCGTGATGGCGGCCCCCGCCACTTTCACAAGAAGGAATTCCGGGGCGATGGCCCCCGCGGTGACCGCGGTTTCCAGGGCAAGGCCCCCCGCGAAAGCTTTACCGAGGAAACCGTGCGCAAGACGGCCGATGGCAAGACCAGCAAGCGCAAGGTCGAGCAGAAGGTGACCGACAGCAGCTTCAGCCGCAAGGAACAGTTCACCAACACCGAGGGCAAGACCGCCACGCGCAACGTGACGGCCACCTTCGACAAGGACAAGGAACGCTGGTCACGCAAGGAAGAAGGTACTGGCTTTGACGGCAAGAGCTGGTCACGCAGCCAGGAAGGCCAGGGCCAGCGTGGTTTCGGTCCCCGCGCCGATGCTGAAGGGAAGTCCAAGGCTGGCAAGACCGAGCCCAAGGCTGATGCCAAGAAGGCTGGCTGAGGCGGGCGTCCATGACCCTGGCCAGTAGGCAACTTGTGATGCAGGAGGGGGCTGCGTATGGTAGCGGCCCCGCTCCTGTTTCCACGGCCCCTGACATGACTCAGGCACTAGCACCGCTCACGCTGGACGCCTTCCTCCGTGGTGTGGGCCGTCGCGCCCAGGTCATGGCCGAGATTTCCACGCGGGACCGGGAGGCGGCGCTGGACATCGTGCAGGACAGCATGATCGCGCTGTCCACGCGCTACGCCAGCCGGCCGCCGGCCGAGTGGGCGCCCCTGTTCCAGACCATCCTGCAAAGCCGCATCATGGACTGGCACCGCACCCGCACCCGGCGCGGCCGCTGGATGACCTGGCTCAAGCCCCCCGAAGACGATCCGGATGCCGACCCCTGGGCCGACATTCCGGAGCAAGCCAGCTCCGATCCTGCCCTGCTCCTGAAGCGTGCGCGGGACATGGAAACAGTGACGGCGGCCTTGGCCGACCTGCCACTGCGCCAGCAACAGGCCTTCATGCTGCGTATCTGGGAAGGACTGGATACCGCCGCGACCGCCGCTGCCATGGGCTGCGGGGAAGGCAGCGTGAAAACGCATTTGTCGCGCGCCATGCATGCCCTGCGTGCGCGACTGGAGGTGAGTGATGACTGAATTCAATGCCCGTGACCGGGAACTGGCCGAGGCGCTGCGCGAGACCCTGGAGCGCAAGGCTGCCCAGCCGGACCCGCTGCTGGACGCTGCGCTGGCGGCCACGCGTGCTCAAGTGGCGGCGGCACGCCCGGCTCGCCGTCATGCTTCCTGGTGGATGGCTGGCGGCTTTGCCGTGGCGGCCAGCCTGGCCGTGATGGTGGTGGTGCCGCAGGGCGGCTTCCTGCCCGGTGCTGATACGCCTGTGGCAGCGGAAGTGGCCATGCCGGATGCCGACCTCCAGTTCCTGGAGTCCATGGACATGCTGGTGGCCATGCAATGAAGATGCTGCGCCTTGTTTTCCTGCTGGTCCCGCTGCTTTTTGCCGGTTCGCTGCTGGCGGCTGAAGGCCGCCGCTTCGACAGTCTGGATGCCGAGACCCAGTCGCTGCTGATGCGTGACAAGTCGCGCTGGGACAGCCTCAGTGCGAGCCAGCAGGACGAATTGCTGCAGCGCGCACAACGCTGGCGCGACATGCCGCCCGAGCGCCGCAAGGAGATGCGCGAACGTTATGAGAACCTGCAGGCGTTGCCGCCGGAAAAGCGTCAGGAGTTGAAGGAACGCTATGAGCGCTATCGCAACATGCCGCCGGAAAAGCGTGAGGAGTTGCGCCGCCGCTGGGAGTCCATGCCGCCTGCCGAGCGGGAGTCCATGCGTCGTCACTTCCGGGAGGATGCTCCTGATGGGCACCGGGACCAGAAGGGCGAGCGTCAGCATGACAAGGAGCGGGGCAAGCGCCCTCCCAAGGGCGATGACCTGCAGGAGCAGCCACAAAAAAGCCGGCGTTAAGCCGGCTTTTTCATGTCTGGAGACAACAGAATCAGCTTTGGGCGGCTTCCAGCACGGCGACGAATTCAGCAGATTTTGGATGGGTCCGCACGATTTCCAGCAGTGTTTTACCTTCGGCACCGGCAGCATCCAGCTTGTGCCCGGCTTCGCGGAAGAAAACGATGAAGCGTTCGAAGTCGCAGGCGCGCATGTGCTTGTAGGCCGTCATCAGCAGATGGAAGTCAGGGTTTTCGCCCTCGGGGGCCTCACGGCTCAGATAGCCCCGGATGCGCTCGTCGCTCCAGTCTTCGCCAAAACGTGCCGGTTGGGTGACGCCCATGACTTTCTCCTGCCACTTGCCGCTGTACCAAGGCCGGCACTCTAGGTAGCTGTGCCGTGGTGGTCAAGTAGCGGTCAAGCGGCAGCCATGCAGCCGTATCAGCGATGGGTCTTGGGGTTGATGAGGATCATCTTTTCCAGATGCGCAGCCACGGCCAGCAGTTGTGGCGACTGGAGGTCCGGTGCCAGCTTGCGTATGACCATGTGCACGGCGCCCTGGATGACGGACATGCCGCCTTCGGAGAGCTTGCGCAGGATGAGGCCGAGTTGCAACAGTTCGATGGGTGTCCGCAGATAGGACTCCACGGCAAGATCGGTGATCTCGATGAGCACATCGGCAAACTCATGCACATGGGCACGGGCATCTCCCTGGCGCATGTCGTCGATAACTTTGCGCAGGCGGGCATGGGTGGCGTCCTTGACGGGAAAGCCTACCTGCGGGCGCTCCACGCCTTCGGCATCCGGTGCGGTCAGCATCACGCTGCTGATGTAGGCCGACATGGGAATGAGCTGCTTGTTGTCGAGCTTGCGGATCACGGTACCGGAGACGCTGTGCACGGTTTTCTTGATGGTTCCCACGGCACCGTGCACCACCTTGGTCATGAAGGGGCTCATGTCCATGAGCGCCACCATGTCGGTGAAAAAGACCTTGAGGATTTCGTCCGTGAAATTGGCCATGATGCGGGTCATCAGTTCGGCCTGCGAGGCCTTGCTGCGGGCATCGATATTGGCCACCAGCTGTTCGGAGTCACGGCGCAGTTCGGGTGGGGAAACAAAGGCGATATAGGCGGTCATGCGCAAAGCAATCCTGGCGGAGAAAGGGCCGCGGCAATCCTGGCTTGTTGTTTTTATCCCTGGGCGGCTGCCGGCAATCCTAGAGAATCAGGGTTGTGACTGGCAAGTCGAAAATTGGACTGCGGCTATGGGCGCCCATCATTTGCCTGCCCGGCTTTCCATTGCTGCACCCCCACCTGCGTTTTGATGAGTTCAATGGCATCCAGCACGATCTGGCGCAGGATGTCATCCGAGGACTCACGAGGGCGTGTCAAGCTGTCAAAGAGTCCGCCAGCCACATCCTGCAGCGCCATGTTGTCCGGCTGGCTGATGTCACCCAGCAGGTCGTCCACCATCTGTGCCAGCAGGCCGCTGACAATGCGCTGCAATTCGTCCTCCACGGTGGGGCCGGCAAAGAGCAGGCGCTTGCGCAGTTTCTGGAGATCGGGATTGACAGCAATGGCGTGACGTACGGATTCGGCCAGATAGCGGCGCAGTTGTTCGCGATGCCGGCCATGGGCATAGGCGCCGGTTTCCGAGAGCAGGCCGGCCAGCCAGGGCACGATACTGTCGCGATGGGGCCGTAGCACTTCGTCCGCCAGGCGATGGCTGACATAGCTGCCACCGCGCACTTCACGCTGCACGCCTTCCAGTACGTTGATGACGATGCGGTCTGACAGCTCTTCTATCACCATGCGGTAGTAACGATAGGGCACCGCAAAAAGGCTGCTCTGCGAGAAATCCACCACGCCCAGTTTCTGCAGGCGGTAGCCGATGG
Source organism: Moraxellaceae bacterium (assembly GCA_037189985.1). GTDB lineage: Bacteria > Pseudomonadota > Gammaproteobacteria > Pseudomonadales > Moraxellaceae > UBA2031. The sequence goes on along the minus strand of JBBCJX010000012.1, from coordinate 59,208 downwards.
AGATCAGGCGCAAGAGGCGCAGGGCCCGGAAGGGTGGCAGTGGAATGCAGCCCAGCACGTCGTACCAGTGCACGAAGGGATAGAAGAACCAGCGGTGATAGGTCTTGCGGCGAATGGCCACGCCCCAGCGCAGCAACAGTTCCGAGATCAGGAGAAGGGTGAAGACGGAGTCGGCCACGAGCAGGGTTTCATGCCAGTTTTGCCGGTAATGCGTAATCAGCTCCGGGAAGTGGCGCCCCAGCAGTACGCCCACGCCGGTATTGAGCAGGATGGCGTCGACCAGAAGCCAGAGCAGGTTGATGCTGATCAGGACGAGGACAACGATATCCAGTATCAGGAAGGGGGCTTCTCGATGGCCCTTGAGGACCTGCCAGTTCAATTTCATGGGCTTTTCTTTTGTTTGGCGGGTAATGGGGAAAGAGTGGTGACTTGGGAGAAAGTTGTCAAAAGTGGTCTGTCACCTTTCCCTTCGTTTTATATGGGTTTCAGTCAGGATTATTCCCCCTGGGGGAGTGGTTCTCCGATGAGGCTTTCCCCGTTGTTTATTCCTTAAGGTGGAGCGCCTGCCGCGGGCCTCACTTTCTTTGCGTCGGCAAAGAAAGTGAGCAAAGAAAGCCGACTCCTGCGGAGTGCTGCGTACCATGACGGCGGTTCCCTTGGCTGATGCCCTGTGGTCGTGCTCGCGCCGTGCGGCGACTCGCAACACCCTTCTGTGTTCTGAAAATGGTTCCTGGTCGTAGGTAAAGCCCCTGCTCTGTAGGTGCGAATAAATTCGCACCTACTCTGCTTTTCTGTGGGAGCGGCTTTGCCTTTTGGTACGCAGAGCGCAGCCTCGATAGCAGCTTCTGTATTGTCAGCAATTCCTGAACAGGAGAGTCAGCGTCGCAGCACCAGCATGGGGCTGGCGGCCCAGGTCTGGCGGGCGCCGGGCAGGCCGGCGAGCAGCACGAGCACGGCGCCGGCGAGCGGTGCTTGCCACCAGAGCAGGGGATGCAGCACAGGCGTCATTTCCAGCACTTGCCAGTACACCGCAGCGGCAATGAGTTCGTTCAGCAAGGCGGCCAGCAGGCCAGCGAGGGCACCGAGAAAGAGGAACTCGCCGAGCAGGCGCTTTTGCAGTTCACGGCGGCTGATGCCGGTTACGCGCAGTAGAGCGGCTTCGAAACGCCTTGCATCCAGGCTGGCCATGACCTGTGACCAGATCACCAGCATGCCGCCGGCAAGCACGAAGAGCAGCACAGCTTCCACGGCGCGTGACACCTGGTCGAGCAGGCGGCGTACATCCTGCATCACGCTGTCGATGTCGATCAGCACGACCGTCGGGAATGTGCGTACCAGTGTATTCAGTACGCCGCGCTCGCCAGCAGGGGTGCGAAAGCTGGTGAGGTTGTTGGCGGGAAAGGCATCCAGTGCACCGGGAGAGAAGATGAAATAGAAATTGGGTTGGAAGCTGTCCCAGTCGACTTCGCGCAGGCTGGTGACGCGTGCGGCAAGGTCACCTTCTGCCATGGCGAAATGCAGGGTGTCGCCGAGTTTTATATCAAGCCGTTTGGCCAGTTTGGTTTCCACCGACACACGCGCACCGGTATCGCCCGGCTGCCACCACTCGCCGGAGGCTAGGCGCGTACCTTCATGCAGCGAATCGCGCCAGGTCAGGCTGAGCTCACGGTTCAGTGACTCGTCGCGGTCACTGTCTTCTTCCTTGCTGGCTGCCATTTGCAGGCTGCGTTCATTGATGGCGGTCAACCGGCCCCGCACGATGGGATAAAGTTCGCCGGTCTTGATACCGTGCTCGCCGAGAAAAGTGGAAAAGGCGTCTTTCTCTTCTTCGGCAATATTGATGGCGAACTGGTTGGGGGCATCGACAGGAATTTTTTTCTGCCAAGCCTCCAGCAGCTCGCCGCGAAGGCTGGCTACCAGCAAAAGTGCCGTGAGGCCAAGCGCAAGCCCGAGTATCTGGGTGCTGCTGGTGGCCGGATCGCGCAGCGCAGAAGCCAGTGCCGGATGCACGATACGGCGACGCAATGCGCCGAGCAGGAACACAAGACCGCGCCATGAGAGCAGCGCGAGCACGGTGCCGCCTGCCATGACGGTCAGCGTCAGTCGCGGTTGTCCGGTTTCCAGCATCATGAGCAGCAGCAACGCCAACCATGCGCTACCCATGATGAGGTAGACAGACCAGGAGGGCGGCAGCAGGTCGCGGCGCAACACACGCAGGGGACTGACGCGCCCGAGTGCCAGCAGCGCCGGAAGTGCGAAACCGGCAAGTGTCAGTGTGGCGGTTGCCATGCCTGTGAGCAGCGGGCGCCAGAATGCCAGCAGCGGTGCACCACCGGGCAGGAGATCTCCCAGCATCTGTCCGAGCAGCGTGGCGACGCCGGCGCCAATCAGGGCTCCTGCCAGAACGGCGAACAGCCATACCCAGAAAATCTCGCCCAGCAACAGCAGCAGTGTGTGCCGGCGCGAAGCACCCAGACACCGCAGGAGGGCAAGCGTGTCGAAATGGCGTTCGGCAAAGCGGCGGGTACTGGTAACGATGGCGAGCCCGGCGAGGACAACGGCAGCGATCGTAGCGAGGCTGAAATAGCTCTGGCTGCGCGCGAGCGGCGTACCGATTTCCGGGCGGTCTTCCGAGAGCCCCTGCACACGCATGCCGAGTTCCAGTTGTGGCGTCACGGCATTGCGGAAGGCTCGAACATTGCTGTCCTCACCACGCAGCATCAACTGGTAGCGCAGGCGCGAACCGGGTTGCACCACGCCGGTGGCGGGCACATCGGCCAGGTTCATCAGGGCGCGCGGTGAAAATGCCGAGAAACCGCCACCTTGTCCGGGCTCGTGTGCGAGCACAGCGGCGATGGTGAAATGGCTGTCACCCAACTGCACGGTGTCACCGATCTCTGCTTTGAGCAGGGCGATCAGGCGCTCGTCAAGCCACAGGGTGCCGGGCTCGGGAATATGGCGAACGGTTTTTTCCGTGCTGGTGCTGCCTTCCGGTTCGCGCAGGCGGATTTCGCCACGCAGAGGATGGCCGTCGCTGGCGGCACGGATGGCGCCGAGCTGGAATTCATCGTTGTGTACCAGCACGCTGGAAAATTCCAGCAGGCGTGCACTGTCCAGCCCCTGTTCTTTTGCCAGAGACTCGAACGAGTCCGGAATGGCGCGCGAACTGCGGATGACCAGATCCGCGGCCATCATGCGGGCGGCTTCCTGTTGCAGCCGTTTTTCCACACCCGTGCTGAAAAAGCGCAGGCTGGTGGTGGCAGCGACTGCCAGTGTCAGTGCAACCAGCAGCAATGTGAGTTCACCGCGGCCAAGGTCGCGCCGGAACCATTGCCAGGATTCGCGCCATATCCGCATCAGGCGGCATCCTGTACAAGCTGGCCGCCATCAAGGCGCAGCTGTCGCTGGCAGCGGGCCGCCAGTTTCTCGTCATGCGTCACCAGTATCAGCGTGGTGCCGGCATCGGCATTCAGTGCAAACAGCAGGTCGCTGATCTGGGCGCCGGTGCGCGCATCAAGATTGCCGGTAGGTTCGTCGGCAAAAAGAATGGCCGGGTTGCCGGCAAAGGCTCGTGCCAACGCCACACGCTGCTGCTCACCACCGGAGAGTTGACGCGGCGTGTGATGCAGGCGGTGCTCCAGGCCGACCCGGCTGAGCCAGTCACGTGCAGTCGCTTCATCACCGCGGCCGTTGACGCTCAGAGAAAGCATCACGTTTTCAAGTGCTGTGAAAGCGGGCACAAGAAGGAAGGACTGGAAGACAAAGCCGACATGTTCTTTGCGCAGGGCCGCACGACCATCTTCGTCCAGCGTTTCCAGTTGTGCGCCGCAAAGCCGTATGCTGCCGGTGCTGGGTGTATCCAGTCCTGCCAGCAGGCCCAGCAGCGTTGTCTTGCCGGAGCCGGAGGCGCCAATGATGGCCACGCTTTCGCCTTGTTTGATGGCGAGGCTCACGTTGTGGAGAATGGGCAGCAATCCATCGCTGCTTGTGACCGATTTGCCGACGGCATTGGCCGCAATCAGGATGTTTTCGGAGGTCATGAATGAAGCGTCGCCCATCGATAGGAATAATGCTGGTTTGCGCCGCCATGCTGTTGCTGGGCATGCGCCCGGCACAGGCGGCAGTGATTCTGGTGTTCGGGGATAGTATCAGCGCCGCCTATGGGCTGGAAGTTGAGCAGGGATGGGTTGCGCTGCTGCAACAAAAACTGAACAAAGCCGCGCCGGGCAAACACCAGGTGGTGAATGGCAGCCTGAGTGGCGAGACCACGAGCGGTGGCAAAACGCGATTGCCTCCGCTTCTGCAGAAGCACAAACCTGACATTCTTGTTATCGAGCTGGGTGGCAATGACGGGTTGCGCGGACAACCGCCACCGCTCATGGCCGCGAACCTGCGCAAGATGATTGCCGATGGGCGTGCGGCGGGTGCCGAAGTGATCTTGTTTGGCATGAGGATTCCGCCGAATTACGGGCGTGCTTATACGCAGGCTTTCGAGAAAGTGTTTGTGGATGTGAGCCAGTCTGAAAAAGTGGCGCTGTTTCCCTTCTTTCTGGAGGGCGTCGCCGGGGATGCCCGGTTGATGCAGCGTGATGGTATTCATCCGACGGCAGAGGGGCAGCCTGGGTTGTTGGAGAATGCGTGGCCATTGATTGAGCGGGCTTTGAAGAAAAAGAAGTAGGAGGTTTTTCTCCAATTTTGGGGTGGTCTTCAGATATCTGTTCGCTCAGAGCCTTTCGAGGGGTACCTCGCTTGGCGGTGAGATGCTCCGACTTGGGTTCGCCAGTTGTTTGTTTTCTCTGTCGTTGCGCCTGCCGCGGGCCTCACTTTCTTTGTTTCGCCAAAGAAAGTAAGCCAAGAAAGGCGACTCCTGCGGAGGGCTCTTCGCCTTATGATGCCTGCTCCAGTAATCGAGGCAACGTGGTTATGCTCGCGCCGTGCGGCGACTCGCGACGGCCTCCCGGGTTTATGCCACTGTCGGGGTCGTAGGTGCAGCAGGCTGCCGGGTGGTGATTAAAGAAACTTGTCGTCCCCGCGTAGGCGGGGATCCAGTGATTTTGCTTCTACTTTTTTTGCGGCAGAAATTATCGGAGCACCAGCCTGACTATTCAGTGCCCCTTGGAGGTGGCCGATGAGCGGAGTCCGGCAGCGGACAAAGGGCGAGGGCTGTCTGAGTGCGGGCGTAGCACGCGCGAGTTCCGCAGTCCCCGTTGCCGGATGAGCACCGCAGGTAACCCCGCGTAGCGGGGCCACCGGCCAGGGGCGAGTGGGGTGCCCAGAGGGGGTGGCGATCCGCCCTCCGCTGGGCCTGTCCGGCGAGGATGCTGCCTCTCAAATAAACAAACGCGCCTTCGCGCAAGTTACAAAAAAATCTACAAGGCAGGCTACGAGAAACCTCACTCCTCGTCCTCGTCGCCCCCTACCTCCATCTTCAGTTCCTTGATCTTGCGCGTAAGCGTATTGCGTCCCCAGCCCAGAAGCTCTGCTGCATCACGGCGACGGCCGCCGGTGTGGTTGAGGGCGGAGGTGATCATGATTTTCTCGAACGCGGGCATGGCGGTATCCAGCAGGGGTGTGCCGCCCGTCATCAGTTCTTTGCGTGCCCAGTCGGCCAGTGCCTGTTCCCAGTTCTGGGCAGGGCGGTTGGTGTCCGTATCAGTGCTGTGACGCAGTTCGGGGGGCAGATCGCTGATGAGGATTTCACGGCCGGAGGCCATGACCGTCAGCCAGCGGCAGGTATTTTCCAGTTGCCGTACATTGCCTGGCCAGGGAAGTTGTTGCAGGTAGCTGGCGGTTTCCGGGCGCAGCACCTTGTGCTCCACGTTCAGTTCGCGGGCGGCGCGCACCAGGAAATGCGCGGCCAGTGTGGCGATGTCTTCGCTGCGGTCGCGCAGGCGCGGAATGTGGACGCGGATCACGTTGAGGCGGTGGAAAAGGTCTTCGCGGAATTTTCCTTCGGTAACGGAGCGTTCCAGATTCTGGTGTGTGGCAGCGATGATGCGCACGTCCACTTTTACGGGTGTGTGTCCACCCACCCGGTAGAACTCGCCGTCGGCCAGCACGCGCAGCAGGCGTGTCTGTGTTTCCAGCGGCATGTCGCCGATTTCATCCAGAAAGAGCGTGCCGCCGTTGGCTTGCTCGAAGCGGCCCTGGCGCTGTGCGCCAGCGCCGGTGAAGGCGCCTTTTTCATGGCCGAAAAGCTCGGACTCCATCAGGTCTTTCGGAATGGCTGCCATGTTCAGGGCGATGAAAGGGCGGCCTGCCCGTGGCGAGTGGCGATGCAGGGCGTGAGCAACCAGCTCTTTGCCGGTGCCGGATTCGCCATTGATGAGCACGGTGATGTTGGAGTTGGAGAGGCGGCCGATGGCGCGGAAAACCTCCTGCATGGCGGGGGATTCGCCGATGATTTCCGGGCTGGCAACGGCCTCTGCGGGCGCAATTGCGCTTTTCAGTTGTTCCTGGCGGTGGGCAACGGCGCGTTTTACCAGCGCTGTGGCATCGTCCACGTCAAAGGGCTTGGGAAGGTATTCGAAGGCGCCGCCCTGATAGGACGAAACGGCGGAGTCCAGATCGGAATGTGCCGTCATGATGATGACGGGTAGGTTGGGAAACTCTGCGCGTATGCGGGTGAGCAGTGACAGGCCGTCGATGCCGGGCATGCGGATGTCGCTGATCACCACATCCGGTTGTTCGCGGGCGAGCTGCGCTAGGGCGCTGTTGCCGTCTTCAAAGGAGGCAGCCTCGAAGCCTTCCTGCATCAGCGCTTTTTCGAGTACCCAGCGTATGGAGCGGTCGTCGTCGATGATCCATACCTTGGAATTGCTTGCCGTCATTGTCCTGCTCCGTTCGTTTCCTGTTCCACAGGTAACAGAATGCTGAAAATGGTTTGCCCCGGTCGTGACTCGCATTCGATCAGGCCCTGGTACTGGTGCACGATGTCCTGTGCAATCGAGAGGCCAAGTCCGCTGCCATTGGCGCGGCCGCTGACCATGGGATAGAAAATCGTTTCCAGCAGAGCCGGCGGGATGCCCGGGCCGTTGTCGATGATGTCGGTACGCAACACCAGGCGATGGCGTGTGGCGCCTATCGTGAATTGCCGGAGGGCGCGCGTGCGCAGCAGGATGTTGGGCGCCTCATGGGGCTCCGGATTTTCCAGCAGGGCCTGCAGGGCATTGCCGGTGATGTTGAGCAGGGCCTGTATGAGCTGGTCCGGATCGGCATGCAGTTCAGGGAGGGACGGGTCGTAGTCGCGGCGTATGGTGGCGCGGCCGTCGGCTTCGACCAGCACCAGCGAGCGCACGCGTTCCAGGCACTCGTGGATGTTCACCAGCCGCCGCTCCGGCAGCTTGCGCGGCCCCAGCATGCGGTCGGCCAGGCTGCGCAGGCGGTCCGCTTCCTCGATGATGATGTTGGTGTAGTCGGTCAGTTCGGGGTCGGGCAGAGCTCTTGCCAGCAACTGGGCGGCACCCCGGATGCCACCCAAGGGATTCTTGATTTCATGTGCCACGCCCCGTACCAGTGCACGTGTAGCCTGGTGTTTCACCACCAGTGCCTCTTCACGCGAGATGCGCAGCAGGCGGTCGATCTGCTGTAATTCGATCAGCAGGGCGGTGGGCTCTCCCGGCACCATCAGGGGGGCCACGGTGTAGTCCACGCTGATTTCCTGCAGGCCGATGCGTAACCTGACCTCTCGCCGGGTGAACGGGTGGCCGGTCTCCAGAGCATTGCGCAGGACATCGGCGGTTTCGGAGCGGTCCCGCTCAGGCTCCACGAAGTAGTCTGTCAGCGGCGCCCCCACGGCGCGGGCACGGCTGGCGGCCAGCATGGCCTCGGCCGCAGGATTGAGGTAACGCACGATCAGGGCGGCGTCTATCAGCAGTACGGCGGTGCTCAGGTTGTCGAGCAGCCGCCGGGCGAAGTGGTTGTCTTGCATAGGTCCTGTCGTCAGCGTGAGGTAGTGGGCCTGGCAGCAAGTACCTGTGGCATGGCCTCCGGGGAGGCGTGGTAGCCGGGTTCAGCAATAAACGCACCAACCCGGCACAGTGGCCTTGCATCCGCTTGGTGCACGGTCTTCCTGGCCATGGCCTCGCCGTGGGGGCGTCGCCGGCACCAATAATTTGCACCAATATGGAGCATATGCACTGTAATGGCGGCCATCCATGTATTTTTATGGTGCGTCTGGGTGGGGCGGGAAGCGGGCTCTGGGTTGCCGCTGGTCAGATGGCCAGAATGGCAGGGCGATACGGGTCCCATGACGCCACTGCCGTTCCGCCGTACAATCGCGCGCTTTTTGCACAGCCACGTTCACAGCCCCTGCGGGGTGGAGTAGCCAGTCCATGTCGATATCCCAACCCAAGGTCGGTTTTGTCAGCCTGGGCTGCCCCAAGGCGCTGGTGGACTCCGAGCGCATCCTGACCCAGCTCAGGAGCGAGGGCTACGAGGTCTCTCCCACTTACGACGGGGCTGACCTCGTGGTGGTGAACACCTGCGGCTTCATTGATTCCGCCGTGCAGGAGTCGCTGGATGCCATTGGCGAGGCGCTTGCCGAGAACGGCAAGGTCATCGTGACCGGCTGCCTGGGCAAGAAAGAGGACGTGATCCGCGACGTGCACCCCAGCGTGCTCAAGGTCACCGGTCCTCATGCCTATGAAGAGGTCATGGGGGCCGTGCACCAGTACCTGCCGCCCAAGCATGATCCTTTCATCGATCTCGTCCCGCCGCAGGGCGTACGCCTCACGCCCAAGCACTATGCCTATCTCAAGATTTCCGAGGGCTGCAACCACCGTTGCACCTTCTGCATCATCCCTTCGCTGCGCGGTGACCTGGCTTCGCGCCCCATCGGCTCCGTGATGAGCGAGGCCGAAAACCTGGCCAAGGCCGGGGTGAAGGAGTTGCTGGTGGTGTCGCAGGACACCAGCGCTTACGGTGTGGACCTGAAGTACAAGCTGGATTTCTGGGGCGGCCGCCCGCTCAAGACGCGCATGAAGGAAATGTGCGAGGCGCTGGGTGAACTGGGTGTGTGGGTGCGCCTGCATTATGTCTATCCCTATCCGCATGTGGACGACATCATCCCGCTCATGGCCGAAGGAAAAATCCTTCCCTACCTCGACATTCCTTTCCAGCATGGCAGTCCTTCCGTGCTCAAGCGCATGAAGCGTCCGGCCCATGCCGAGAACACGCTGGAGCGCATCCGTCGCTGGCGCGAAATCTGCCCGGAGCTCACCGTGCGCTCCACCTTCATCGTCGGCTTCCCCGGTGAAACCGAAGAGGAATTCCAGGAGCTGCTGGACTGGCTGGTGGAAGCCCAACTGGATCGTGTGGGCTGCTTCCCCTATTCGCCGGTAGAAGGCGCGAAAGCCAACGAGCTTGGCGACCCGGTGCCGGAAGAAGTTAAGCTGGAGCGACATGAGCGCTTCATGAAGCTGGCCGCCGAGATATCGGCGGCGCGCCTGCAGAAAAAAGTGGGCATGGAGATGGACGTGATCATCGACGAGCTAGATGTTGAGGAAGGCGTTGCGATTGCCCGCTCCAAGGCCGATGCCCCCGAGATTGACGGCAATGTCTTTATCGAGCGTCCGGGACTGGCCGGCCTCAAGGTGGGTGAGATCGTGCGTGTGCGCATCACCGACGCTGATGAGTACGACCTGTTTGCCGAATAAGAAATGCCCCGACAGGGTGATGAACGTGCCTTATCGGGACGCCGTGTCTAGAATCATGGTCGTGCTTCGGGTGTGTGTCGCCTACCCGTGCTGGATGGACTCCTCTGTTAACCGAAAAGGAAGAAGCAAAATGCTAAAGAAACTCATGCTTGTTGCCGTACTTGGTTTGCCTGTGTCGGCCTTTGCTGGCCCTTATATCCTGATCGGTGGTGCAAGCGGTAAAGCGGATGTTGAAGAAATCGAAGCAAGTTTCAGCCCCTTGGCTTCCCTGGAGTCTGATGACAGCTTTGGTCGTGCTCTGGTGGGTGTGGGTGTGGATGTCACACCGAATTTGGCTGTCGAAGCCTTGTATCTGACCAAGGCAGAAGTATCTGTTGCAGACAGGCTGACAGGCGAGACTGACAAGCTGGAGTCTTCCGGCATCCAGTTTGCAGCGTTGGTGAAGGCGCCACTGACACCGGCTTTCTCGGTCTTCGGCAAACTGTCCGGCAACTACATGGAAGTGAAATACACTCACAATGACCCGGCCTCTCCCGTCACCAGTGGGTCGGTCAAGGACAGCAACTTCCATCTCGGTTTTGGTGCTGGTCTGGAATTCCTTTTCAATGATGATGCAGGCATCCGTCTGACTGCCGAGCGTATCCAGTTCCGTGATGCCATCAATGGTAGCGGTGACTCAGATCTGGATCAGGCCACGATCGCTGTCGTGCTCAATTTCTGAAACGGGCTCTGTTGCAAAGGAACGGACCGCTTGCGGTCCGTTTTGTTTTTCGGCTTCATACGGCCAATTATCGGAGAGCGCTCATGCAGGAACGACAGGTCAGGGCCAGCGACGGCCATGCATTCAACCTTCGGCTTTTCAGTGCAGGTGCTGCACGAGGCGTGTTCGTCATTTGCCCCGCCATGGGCGTGTCGGCCAACTATTACGACAAGTTTGCCCAGGCACTGACCGAACGCGGCATTCATGTTGCCATCACCGATTTGCGTGGCCAGGGCTCAAGTTCTCTGCGTGCCGGTAACGGTGTGGACTGGGGCTATGCCGACATGGTGGAAAAAGACTGGCCGGCGCTGGTGCAGGCCGTGCAGCAGGAGTGGGCCGGATTGCCGCTGTGGTTGCTGGGCCACAGCCAGGGCGGCCAGCTTTCCCTGCTTTACCTCACGCACCAGCCGGCTGGTGTGGCCGGGGTCCTGACCATTGCCTGCGGCAGCACGTATTTCCAAGGCTGGTCCTTCCCGCACAACCTGAAAATTCTTGCGCAGACTCAGTTCGTGCGTCTGCCGGCGGTGCTGCTCGGCTATTTCCCCGGCAACAAGTTGGGCTTTGGCGGACGTCAGGCCCGCTCGGAAATGCGCGACTGGGCCAATGCTGCCCTCGATGGCCGCTACGACCTGCCCGGCGGCGCCCATGATTACGAAGCCGCTTTTGCCCGCGTCACACAGCCGGCCCGGCTCTTTTCACTGGAGGGGGATGATTTCGCGCCTGAAGGTGCAACAGCCGTGCTGGCGAAAAAACTGCCTTCTGCGCTGGTGTGGCACCGACACATCACCGCCGCCGATCTGCCCGCCGCCGCGCGCGATCATTTCCGCTGGAGCCGGCATCCAGAGGCCATAATCCCCCTATTTCTGCAGGCGACCGCGCTGGATTGAGGGGCTGGTGGTAGCGGCTCAGCTACGGGGAAGCTCGCGGATTTCCACGGTGCCGCCGGCTTCGAAGACCGGATTGCCCGGGAGGAATTTCCGGGCGGCATCGAGGCTCTCCGCACGTACTTTGAGATAACCCACGAGCTTTTCGGTGATCTCACCGGCGACACCATTTTTGTTCGCGCAAATCCCGCCTCCGATGGCGCTTCCGCCTTCAAAGCGACCGCTTGCCCGCAGGCTTGCCAGATATGCCGGCCAGGACGCCTCGTGCTGTTGCCGGGCTTCCGCAGGTGCGTCGTCATGCATCAGGAGCAGGTAGTCGTTCATCGATTGGTGACTCAGAACGGGAGGCTGACCATCTCGCCTGTCTGCTCAGTGAGTACGCGGGAGAGCAGGGCGGGGAGGGTTTCGTGGGTGGTGTTGCAGACCCAGTCATCGCCCATACGGCCGCAGTGGAAGCCGCCGGAGCGTGCTGCCACCCAGATTTCCCGGGTAGGGCCCTGACGGTTGATGATGACCTTGCTGCCGTTGGGACAGGTCAGCGTGAGGATGCCGCCACTGTTTTCCATGTCGACATCCTGCTCGAGATCATCCACGGCATCTTCGATGGCCAGCAGCGTGGCGTCGACGGCAGCATTGAATTCGGTCTCGGTCATGGCGGTCTCGGTGCGGGGTGCGGGCCGGCATGATAGCCCCGTGCCGAAAGCGCTGTCATGCAGGGTGCCTGCCGCTATAATCGGTAGCCTCATTTGTTCTTCGTCGTGGTCAATCATGCGCCGCTCCATTCTTGTCCTCATGCTGGGTGCCTTGCTCGCCGCCTGTGGCCAGAAAGGCCCGCTTTACCTCCCGCCCAAGCCTGCACCTGCCGACGTGCCTGCTCCGGCAGCGTCGGTTGATGACGATGAAGAAAAGAAAGAAGACGGCGCTGCCACTTCTCCCGCTTCCCAGCCCTGAGCCCTCCATGGATTCCTTTCACTACCAGAATGGCGAGCTTTTCGCCGAAGCCCTGCCCCTGGCCACCTTGGTCCAGCGCTTCGGCACGCCGACCTATGTGTATTCCCGCGCCGCGCTGGAAGCGCACTACCGTGCCTTCGACGAGGCCTTTGCCAGCATTCCCCACCAGGTCTGCTATGCCGTGAAGGCCAACTCCAACCTTGCCGTGCTCAACGTGTTGGCGCGCCTGGGTGCCGGTTTCGACATCGTTTCCGGTGGTGAGCTGGAGCGCGTACTGGCGGCGGGTGGTGACCCGGCCAAGATCGTGTTCTCCGGCCTCGGCAAGCAGGAGGCCGAGATCGCCCGGGCGCTGGAAGTGGGCATCGCCTGCTTCAATGTGGAGTCCGATGCCGAGATCGACCGCATCAACGAGGTGGCCGTGCGCCTCGGCAAGACCGCGCCCGTCTCGCTGCGCGTGAACCCGGACGTGGACGCGCAGACCCACCCCTATATCTCCACCGGGCTCAAGGAAAACAAGTTCGGCATCGACATCAATGCCGCGCTGGCCGTGTATCAGCGCGCTGCCCGCCTGCCGGGCCTGCGCATCGTCGGCATCGACTGCCACATCGGCTCCCAGCTCACCCAGACCACGCCCTTCGTGGATGCGCTCAAGCGCGTGCTGGACATGGTGGACACCCTGGCGGCCCAGGGCATCGTGATCGAGCATCTGGACATCGGTGGTGGCCTCGGCGTGCGCTATCGCGAGGAAACCCCGCCGCCGCCCGCCGCCTATGCCGAGGCTTTGCTGCCCCTCCTTAAAGGCCGCCGCCTTACCGTCTACATGGAGCCGGGCCGGGCCATCGCCGCCAATGCCGGCGTGCTCCTGACCCGCGTGGAATACCTCAAGCCCACGGCGCACAAGAACTTCGCCATCATCGACGCCGCCATGAACGACCTCATCCGGCCCTCGCTCTACAGCGCCTGGATGGACATCGTGCCGCTGCGGCCCCGTGCTGATGGCAAGACCCGCGTCTGGGATGTGGTCGGCCCTGTCTGTGAGACCGGTGACTTCCTGGGCAAGGAGCGCGAACTCGTCATCGAGGCCGGCGACCTCCTGGCCGTGAAGGGCGCCGGGGCCTACGGCTTCGTGATGAGTTCCAACTACAACACCCGTGGCCGCGCCGCCGAGGTCATGGTGGACGGGGAGGACGCCTTCCTCGTGCGCCGCCGCGAGACCGTGGCCGACCAGATCGGGCTGGAATCGTTGCTACCTTGAGTCCTGCCCCCGCCGGGCGGCTGCCCGGCTTGAACCGGACTTCCCGGCCCCCCAGAATAGCCCGCAAGTGCGGGCTTTTTTGCGGGCGCTGACCGCCCCGGCCCGGTAAGAATGAGGGAGACCGCAATGCGTCTGGAATTCACCAAGATGCACGGCCTCGGCAACGATTTCGTGGTGATCGATCTTGTCAGCCAGCGCATGCAGCTGGCGCCGGAGCAGATCCGCAGCCTGGCCGACCGCCATTTCGGCGTCGGTTTTGACCAGCTCCTGCTGGTAGAGCCGCCGGACCAGCCCGAAGTCGATTTCCGTTATCGCATCTTCAATGCCGACGGGTCTGAGGTATCACAGTGCGGCAATGGTGCGCGCTGCTTTGCGCGCTTCGTGCACGATCGCCGGCTGACTGCCAAGAAAACCCTGCGCGTGTCCACGGCCAGCGGCGTCATCGAGCTTCGCATCAGTGACGACGGCTGGGTAACGGTGGACATGGGGGCACCGCGGTTTGCGCCGGTGGAAATTCCCTTTGTGGCGGAAGTCGAGGCGTCCTCCTATGCCGTCGAGGCCGATGGGAAGGTGGTGGAATTGTCGGTGGCCAACATGGGCAATCCCCACGCCGTGCTGCGGGTCGATGATGTCGACACCGCACCAGTGGCCACGCTGGGGCCCGTGCTCGAAAACCATCCCCGCTTTCCCGAGCGGGTGAATGTGGGTTTCCTGCAGGTGCTTGATCAACACAATGCCCGGCTGCGCGTTTTCGAGCGTGGCACCGGTGAAACGCTGGCCTGTGGCACAGGTGCCTGTGCGGCGGCAGTTACCGGTATCCGGCGGGGCTGGCTGGCCTCTCCCGTGCAGGTGCAATTGCCGGGCGGCGAGCTGGAGATACGCTGGGAAGGCGAAGGCCAGCCCGTCATCATGCGTGGCCCGACGGCCAGCGTGTTCGAAGGCGTGCTGCGTTTGCCGGATGAAAAACCGGCACGCAGTGGCGGACGTCAGCGGTCCGGCAGGGAAAAGCAGAGCCGGGAAAAACAAAAGCGGAAGGATTGAGCCTTCAACAAGGGACAGAATAAGGAACGGTAACTATGTCGGGCGAATTTCCCACGGAAGCGCAGGTGGCGGCCTATCTCAAGGCGCACAAGGATTTTTTCGAGCGTCATCCGGACTTGCTTTCTGAGCTCTCGGTACCGCATGCCAGCGGCTCGGCCGTATCTCTGGTAGAGCGCCAGGTCACGGTGTTGCGTGACCGCAATCTGGAGATGCGCGAGCGCTTGAACCGTCTGCTGGAGGTTGCGCGCGAGAACGACATGCTTTTCGAGAAAATGCGCGGACTCATTCTGGCATTGCTGGAAGCACGCAGCATCGGCGAGGTGGCAGCAGCACTGGAGCGTGAACTGAAGTCGCGCTTCAACTCCGAGTTCGTCAGCTTCCTGCTCTTTGATGTCGAAGGCGGCACGGGCGCTGCACAAAGCGTGCGCCTCACGGATGCACAGGATCATGTGCCCTCGCTGGTGAAGGGGCGGCAGGCCATTGCCGGGCAGTTGCGGCGGGAGGAACTCACCTTCCTCTTCGGTCATGAAGGTGAGCAGGTCAAATCCTGTGCCGTGGTGCCGGTTCAGCATGACAGGCCGCTGGGCCTGCTGGCCATTGGTGCCGGCAATGCCGAGCATTTCCGCACGTCCATGGACACGCTTTTCATCAGCTTTGTCGGCGACGTGCTGGCACGCGTGCTGCTGCCCTTGCTGAGCGCACAGCCCTCCCGCCAGATTGCCTGAATGAGCGAGCATCTGGCCGGGCAGATTGCGGCATTCCTGTCGCAGCAGGCCAGCCAGCGTGCGCTTTCCCCTCACACGATCCAGGCCTACGGCCGAGACCTGCAGAAACTCGCAGACTTTCTGCAGGAGAGCGGCCTCAAGGAGTGGCGCAGCCTGGATCAGTATCTCCTTGAAGAATTCATTGCCCGCGTGAGCGGGCAGGGTCTGGACATACGCAGCCAGCAGCGCCTGCTGTCCAGTTTGCGCGGCTTCTATGACTGGCTGGCGCGCAATGGCCAAGCCAGCTTCAATCCTGCCCGTGGATTGCGTCTGAAAACGCATCGCCGCGAACTGCCGCGCGTGCTCGACGTGGATGCCTTGCAGCAGCTTCTGGATGCGCCGACACCTGCGGACGAGCCCGAAAAATCCCTGTGGTTGCGTGATCGTGCCGTGATGGAGCTTTTTTATTCTTCCGGCCTGCGCCTGTCCGAGCTGGCGGGTTTGCGCTTGCCGGAGCTTGATCTGGCAGCCGGTCATGTCACGGTCACCGGCAAGGGCAACAAGACCCGGCGCCTGCCGGTTGGGCGCAAGGCGCGCGAGGCACTGCAAGCGTGGCTGGCCCTGCGCGCGCAGTGGGCAACGGGAAAAAGTGAAGACTGGGTTTTCCTCATGCCGCGTGGCGGCCGCTTTTACGAGCGTGCCATCCAGTTGCGCTTGCAGCATCAGGCCCGGCGTGCCGGCCTTCCGCAGCACGTGCACCCGCACATGCTGCGCCATTCTTTTGCCTCACACCTGCTGGAGTCCTCGCATGACCTGCGCGCCGTGCAGGAACTCCTGGGCCATGCCGACATCAGCACCACGCAGATCTACACCCACCTTGATTACCAGCACCTGGCGGATGTCTACGACAAGGCACATCCCCGTTCCCGCAAAGCCGATCCCGACGCGAAGCCAATCCCCGGAAAAAAATGATCAAGCTCCTGACCTTTGACCTCGACAACACCCTCTGGGACGTGGACAGCATCGTGCTGCGTGCCGACAAGGCCATGCGCCAGTGGATACGCAGTGAGCACGCAGATTTTGCCGCCGGTTTTGATTTCCGCGAGCTGGGTCGCCTGCGTGCCGAGGTGATGCAGCAACGCCCGGACATCCTGCACGATCTCACGCAGCTGCGTATCGAAGTCTTCCGCCGGGCATTCCTTGAGGGCGGTTATGAGGAGGCAGCGGCACTGGCAGCTTCTCAAGGTGCCTTCGAAGTCTTTTTCCGAGAACGTAACCGCGTGGAATTTTTCCCGGATGTGCCGGAGGGCCTGGCCACGCTCAAGGCCGGCTACGAGATGTACTCCATCAGTAATGGCAATGCCGATATCGGGAAAGTGGGGCTGGCCCATATCTTCAGCCGGCATTTCTCGGCCATCAGCGTGGGCGCGGCCAAGCCCGACCCGCGCATCTACCGGGCGGCCATCGAGGCGGCCGGCCTCCTGCCGGCGGAAGTGCTGCATATCGGCGACGATCCCGAGCAGGATGTGGCCGCGGCCGCCGCCGTGGGCATGAAGACTGTCTGGGTCAATTACGGCGACCGCCTCTGGCCGGACAACCTGGCCCGGGCCGACGGCGAGATCGGCGCTTTTGCCGAATTGCCGGCGCTGGTGCAGCGCCTGTCCGGCAGGTAGTTGCCTGCGCGAGGGCGGCAGTCACGGGGCTGGTCGAAACGGTCATCGTGGCGGGTCATGGACAGCCCGGGAGCGCTTCCTTAAGCTTGCCCGACTTCGCGACCGGCTGGTTCCGTCGCCCTGCCTTATCTCCCCCGTGATGCCGCTGGAGGCCCCGTATGAGCACATCCCTCTTCCGTCTGGACGGCCGTCGTGCCCTGGTGACCGGCGCCTCCGGCGGTCTCGGCCTGCATTTCGCCGAAACGCTGGCCAGGGCCGGCGCCGAGGTGGTGCTGGCGGCACGCCGTGCCGACAAGCTGGCCGATGAAGTGGCTCGCCTGCGCGAGAGCGGTGCTCGGGCCCATGCCGTCTCGCTGGACGTGACCAGCGCCTCTTCGGTGGAGGCTGCCGTCGCCGAGGCTGAGAAGCTGGCTGGTGGTGTCATCGACATTCTGGTGAACAACGCTGGCGTTTCGGGTGAGAACTTCTTCCTCAAGCTGGAAGAGTCCGAATGGGATGCCGTGGTGGACACCAACCTCAAGGGGGCCTACCTCGTGGCCCGCGCGGTGGCCCGTCGCCTGGCCGACACGAAAACCCCGGGCAGCATCATCAATATTGCATCCATTCTGGGGCTGCGCGTGGGCGGCTCCGTCACCCCGTATTGCGCCTCCAAGGCCGGCCTCATCCATCTCACCAAGGCCATGGCCTTCGAGCTGGCCCGCAACAGGATTCGCGTGAACGCCATCGCGCCCGGCTATATCGAAACCGATTTCAACCGGGAATTCTTCGAGAGTGATGTGGCGCAAAAAATGGTGGCACGCATTCCTTTCCGCCGTCTCGGTCTCAAACAGGAACTGGACGGCCCCTTGCTGTTGCTGGCCTCTGAGGCTGGCAGCTACATGAGCGGAAGTGTCATCGAAGTGGATGGCGCCCACCTCTGTTCGACGCTCTGATGCCTTTGCCGGGTACGGCGATTGCCGTACCTTTTTCTTCTGATATGGCGGCAGTATCTGCGCCTGTATTTGCCGGAGCCCCCGATGGATTTCTCCCTGTCCCCCGAGATTGAAGATTACCGCCTGCGCGTGCGCGCCTTTGTCGAGAAAAACGTGCTGCCGCTGGAAAGGCAGCCCGATGCGTTCGACGAGCATGAAAACATCCGCGAGGACGTGGTCGCCAAAGTCCGTGCCCTGGCAAAGTCGGAAGGATTGTGGGCCTTCCAGATGCCGAAGTCGCGCGGCGGCCAAGGCATCGGCGTAGTCGGCATGGCCGCCTGTTATGAAGAAGCGGCACGCTCGCCGTTCGGCCCGGTGATTTTCAATGCCGCACCGCCGGACGATGGCAACATGATCGTGCTGGAAAAAATCCTCAAGACCGAAGAACTCAAGCAGCGCTGGCTGCAGCCCATCATCGACGGCAAGGTGCGTTCCTCCTTCGCCATGACCGAACCCAAGGGCTGCGGTTCTGATCCTTCTCTCACCTATACAAAAGCCGAAAAGAAAGGTGACAAGTGGATCATTACCGGCCGCAAGTGGTTCATCACTGGTGCCGAAGGCGCGCAGCATTTCATCCTGATTGCACGCACGTCCGATGATGAGCGCAAAGGGCTGACCGCTTTCCTATTCGATGCCTCACAGCCGGGCTGGCGCATCGAGCGCCGCATTCCCATCATGGGGCCGGAAGAGCACGGCGGGCACTGCGAGATCGTGTTCGACGGCCTGGAAATTCCGGACGAGTGCCGCCTGCTGGAAGTGGGCGACGGCCTCAAGGTGACCCAGATACGCCTCGGTACGGCGCGCCTTACCCACTGCATGCGCTGGCTGGGGCTTTCCAAGCGCTGCCTGGAAGAAGCCGGTGCCTATGTGTCGCAACGCATGAGCTTTGGCGAAACGTTGGCACAGCACGAAGGCGTGCAGTGGATGTTGGGTGATGCCGCGAAAGACATCCACATCGGTCGCCTGCTCACCATGAATGCGGCCTGGAAACTGGACCAGGGTGATTTCGCCCGCACGGATATTTCCATCGCCAAGATTCATGTGGCCGATACGCTGCACAAGGCGGCCGATACCGCTATCCAGTTGCTGGGCGCGCGCGGTTATTCCAAGGACACCATCGTGGAGTGGATCTACCGCTACGCACGTCAGGCACGACTGGTGGATGGTGCCAGTGAAATTCACAAGATGGTTCTTTCCCGCGCCTATCTGGCGGAGGGTCAGGAATTCTTCAAGTGGGGTGTCTGAGTTAACACCTGATTCTTTCTTCCTCGTCCTGGCTTCTGCCGGGACGATGAGAGGCCGGTCGAGTCAAAGCGTATGCAGAGCGAACAGAAGTCAGCCGTAGAAAAATTCCTGGCACAGCGAGCCGGGGCGGTGTCGGCCCGCATCGAAGAAGCCAGGCTGTTGTCTGGCGGAGCCATCCAGGAGAACTGGCTTCTGGTTGTCTCTCTGGAGGGAGGAGCACATGCCGGAACGCTGGACTGTGTGCTGCGTTCGGATGCGGCATCGGCCGTTGCAGAATCACATTCCCGGGCTCAGGAGTTTGCCTTGCTGAAAGCCGCTTTTGCGGCTGGTGTGACAGTGCCAGAACCTTTGTGGTTGGGAGACGAATCCGTTTTCGGGCGGGACTTCTTCGTGATGCGCAAGGCCAATGGCACGGCTGCAGGTTATCGCCTCGTTCGGGAGCAGGGCTTGGGTGGTGATCGCGAGAAACTGGCAGAGCGCATTGGTGAAGAAATGGCGCGCCTGCATGTCATTCACCCACCACGCATTGATCTGGATTTTTTGAAGAAACCGGATTTGTCTCCGGCCTTGCAGGGCGTGAAGGAATTCCGCGATTTTCTGGATGCCCACCACACCGCCTTTCCGGCGCTGGAGTGGGGTATACGCTGGCTGGAAAAAAATGCGCCGGAAACGGAAAGGCTGGTGCTCACGCATCGCGATTTCCGCACCGGCAACTACATGGTGGATGAAAATGGCCTGACGGCCGTGCTGGACTGGGAGTTCGCCGCCTGGTCCGATCCGCTGGAGGACATCGGCTGGTTCTGCGCGCGCTGCTGGCGCTTTGGCCAGTTTGAAAAGGAAGCGGGTGGCATCGGTTCGCGCGAGGCGCTTTACCGTGGCTACGAGCGCGCGAGTGACAAGCCGCTGGATCGTGATGCCGTGTTCTATTGGGAGGTTTATGCCCACGTGCGCTGGGCCATCATCGCCCTGCAACAGGGCGAGCGCCATGTCTCCGGGCAGGAGCCTTCGCTGGAGTTGGCGCTTACCGCGCATATTGTTCCCGAGCTCGAACTGGAAATCCTTTACATGACGGGGGTGCAGCATGCGTGAACGTCCCGATGGTGCCGAGCTGCTGGCGATTGCCCGCGAGGTGCTGCGCAAGGAATTGATGCCGCTGTTGCCAAAGGAAAAGGCATACCAGGCCCTGATGATTGCCAATGCCATGAGCATTGCCGAGCGCCAGTTGCAAAATGGCAGTGTGGCTGAGCAGGAAGAGCAGCAGCGCTTGGAGGGCCTTCTGGGGCAGTCGGCAGATCTGGCGACGCTTAATCGCCTATTTGCCACGGGTATACGCGAAGGCCGGTTTGATCACGATGCCAATGCGCGCCGTATACTGCTGGACGCCACGACGCAGCGTGTCCGGGAAAGTGCACCCAAGGCATTGGGAAATCGCTGACCCGGATCGTCACCCGGGCAGTCTGTCCAGCACCCGGTAAGCCAGAGCCTCATGCAGGTGTGCTGTCTCGATGTTGTTGCTGTCTTCGATATCGGCAATCGTGCGTGCCACGCGCAGCACGCGGTGATAGGCACGAGCCGAAAGCCGCATGCGCCGCATGGCCTGCTCCAGCGTGTCGGCATCGTTGCGTGAAAGTGCCGCGTGTTCGGCAATCTGTGTCGGGCTCAGCGCCTGGTTGAGTTGCCCCTGCCTTCTTTCTTGTCGTGCCCTGGCTGCCAGCACACGTGCCTTGACGGTTGCCGAGGTCTCGCCTGCGTTGCCCCGATGCAGGATTTCTGCGGGCAAGGCCGGCACTTCTACATGAAGGTCGATGCGGTCCAGCAATGGGCCTGAAAGCCGGCTACGGTAACGGCTGATCCGCTCAGGGGTGCAGCGGCAGCGTGCCGTCCCGTCGCCCAGATAGCCACAGGGGCAGGGATTCATGGCCGCCACCATCTGGAAGCGTGCGGGAAACCGTACCTGATTTGCCGCGCGTGAAATGACGACATGTCCGGACTCCAGTGGCTCTCGCAGAACTTCCAGCACCTTGCGGTCAAATTCCGGCAGCTCATCCAGAAACAGTACGCCGTGATGAGCCAGCGTGATTTCTCCCGGACGTGGGTGGGAGCCGCCACCGACAAGTGCCACTGCAGATGCCGTATGGTGGGGGCAGCGGAAGGGAGGCTGCAGGCCTGTCGTGTCGCTGCGTCCCAGCAATGAGCGTATGGCGGCTACTTCCAGTGCCTGCTCTTCGGCAAGCTCAGGCAGGAGGCCGGGCAGCCTTGAGGCCAGCAGTGTCTTGCCTGTGCCGGGTGGTCCCAGCATCAGCAGGGAGTGTCCGCCTGCCGCGGCAATTTCAAGTGCCCGTCTGGCCTGATGCTGGCCTTTGACATCGGCCATGTCGGGATAATTGCCGGCTTCGGCAGTCGGTGCGGGAGCCTCTGTGCGTAGCAGCTTTTTCTGCTCGCCCAGATGGGCGAAGACAGCCAGCAGATGATCGCAGCCGTAGACCTCGGCGCCCTGTGGGCGGGCTGCTTCACTGGCATTGCCCTCTGGCACGAAGAGGGCATGTGCTGCGTTCCGCGCTGCCATGCTTGCCGGGAGGACTCCTGTCACCGGCCGTAATTCACCGGAGAGTGCCAGCTCGCCCATGAACTCCCGGTCTTTCAGGGCGGCCACGGGCAATTGGCCATTCGCCGCCAGAATGCCCAGGGCAATCGGCAGGTCGTAGCGCCCGCCATCCTTGGGCAGATCAGCGGGGGCGAGACTGATGGTGATGCGGCGCTGGGGAAATTCGAAGCCGGAGTTGATCAGGGCCGAGCGCACGCGGTCCTTGCTTTCACGTACGGCAGCCTCTGGCAGGCCGACAATGGCCAGGCCCGGCAGGCCGGCGCTCAGGTGGACTTCAACGGTAACCGGCGGGGCATCCAGCCCGAGTTGCGCGCGCGTGCGCACGAGTGCGAGAGACATCCCTTTCTCCTGATGAAAAGGCCGCTTCCCTGCGGCCGGATTCTGTCCGGCAGTTGCCCTGCCGGGGTTCTGCCCTTATTTGCCGCGGCTTTCCAGACTGCCAAGACGTTGTTCCACGGCCCGCAGTTCGGCCTCTACAGCCTCAAGGCGGCTGCGGGTGCGGGAAAGCATGGCAGTCTGCACATCGAACTCCTCGCGGGTCACGAGCTCCATGCGTGACAACGCCTCGCGCAGGACAGCCTTGATGTTCTCTTCCAGATCTCCCCGAAGCTGGCGCACGCCGGGCGGCAGTACCTGGGCAAGCTGCTCGCTGACACGGTTGACGATCTGCTCAATGGCCATGGCGGATGCTCCTGCGGGTGGCTGACAAGGCGAAGGATTCTAGCACCGGCTTGCAGCTTAGGCATTTTGGTCTTCAATGCACTGTGTTGGTGCGAATGTCGCCGCAATGCGGGGCGACGCCGCACCAGTATGGTGATTCAGGGGCTTTTTGAGAGGGAAAAACAGGGTTTGTGACCGCTGCAACGGCCTTTGTCATGAGGTTTGTCGCGGCTCCGTAAGCGTTGGCATGGCTTCTGCAAAGTGTCCTGCAAGTTCTGACAAGAGCTTCGCAGTTTTCACACTCAACGAGTCACCACAGGGTTTTAAGGAGTCGTACACATGAAACTGAGCAAACTCTCTACTGCGCTTCTGGCAGGCAGCCTGCTGACGATGGGCATGACTGCAAAGGCTGAAGAAGCCAGCGGGCCGTTCACTACCTCCGGCAGTGTTACTGTCGTCTCCGATTACTACTACCGTGGCGTCACGCAGTCTGATGGCCCTGCTCTTCAGGGCTCGATCGGTATCAGCCACGAATCAGGTGCTTATTTCACGTTGTGGGGCTCAAGCATCAACTTTGCCAATTACTTGGAGCTGGATCCCTCCATCGGTTATGCCGGTGAGGCAGGTGGTGTCGCTTACGATGTAGGCGTCCTGTATTACGGATATCCCAACTCTTCTGCTGCTACAGCGGGAGTCAGCGCCGACTTCGTTGAGGTTTATGGTTCTGTGGCGGCGGCAGGTGCCAAGCTGGCTGTGGCTTATACCCCGGACTACACCAGTGAAAGCGGCAGTAACTTTTACGTGAATGCCAGCTATGGGACAGAAGTGGCCGGCTTCGGGCTTTCAGCCGCGGTTGGTTACAACTTCGGTGACGGTACGGAAACACTCTTCACTGAAAAATACACGGACTACAAGGTAGCTGTGAGCAAGAGCGTACTTGATGTGACTGCCGAGTTGGCTGTTTACGGCAATACTCTGGATGAGTCTGCTGTTGGTCCTATCGTTGCTGAGTCGGGTGCAGTGGTTTTCTCCCTTTCCAAAGCGCTTTGATCCCGTTCCATCCCGCGCGCGTCAAAACCGCGCGCGGAATTTTCTGATACAGGAGTGCGTGAAATGAAACTGGTTACCGCCATCATCAAGCCCTTCAAGCTGGACGACGTGCGTGAAGCATTGTCGGATATCGGCGTGCAGGGCATCACTGTCACGGAAGTGAAGGGTTTCGGCCGCCAGAAAGGCCATACGGAACTCTATCGCGGCGCGGAATATGTCGTGGACTTCCTGCCCAAGGTGAAGATCGAGATTGCCACCAGCGATGACCTGCTGGATCAGGTGATCGAAGCCATCACCAAGGCGGCCAACACCGGCAAGATTGGCGACGGCAAGATTTTCGTCACCACGCTGGAGCAGGCCATTCGCATCCGTACCGGTGAAACCGGCGTCGATGCGATCTGATTTTCAAACTTGCTGCCAATACGCGTTCACCGCGGAGGAGTTCCTGTGAAAAATTTTGTCTATGCCCTCATGCTGGGTAGCGCCCTGGTGGCGAGTGTCCCGGCGTTTGCCGAAGAAGCCGTGGAAGTGGTTGAGGCCGTTGCCGCGGTTGTTGAAGCTGCCCCTGTTGAGGCTCCCGCTGAAGAAGTTGCCGAAGAAGCGAAGGTGGATTCGGGCGATACCGCCTGGATGCTTACCTCTACGCTGCTTGTCATCATGATGAGCATTCCCGGCCTGGCTCTGTTCTACGGTGGCCTGGCACGGACCAAGAATGTGCTTTCTGTCTTGATGCAGGTTTTTGTGATCTTCTCGCTGATCACCCTGCTCTGGGCCGTATACGGTTACTCGTTGGCGTTCTCCGGTGATGGATCTTTCATCGGGAATTTCGACAAGGCCTTCCTGATAGGCATTACACCTGACTCGATCAGCATGACGCTGCCTGAGTACGTGTTCGTTGCCTTCCAGTCTGCTTTCGCTGCCATTACCGTTGCTCTCGTGGTGGGTGGTCTGGCCGAGCGTATCAAGTTCAAGTCGGTGCTGATCTTCTCCGTGATCTGGTTCACCTTCGCCTACCTGCCCATGACCCACATGGTCTGGGGTGGCGGCCTCCTGGCGGGTGACGGTGCGCTGGACTTTGCTGGTGGTACCGTGATTCACATCAATGCCGGTGTGGCAGCTCTCGTGGGTGCCTACATGCTTGGCAAGCGCAAGGGCTATGGCAAGACACCGATGCCCCCGCATAACCTGGCCTTCACCATGATCGGCGCTTCCCTGCTGTGGGTAGGCTGGTTCGGCTTCAACGCTGGCTCCGCTGCTGCTGCTAACGGTCTGGCCGGTCTCGCCTTCGTGAACACAATCTTTGCAACAGGCGCTGCCGTGCTGTCCTGGATCGGTGTCGAAGCCCTGCTGCGTGGCAAGGCCTCAATGCTGGGCGCCGCCTCCGGTGCTGTGGCAGGTCTTGTGGCCATCACTCCGGCTGCAGGCTTTGTCGGCCCCATGGGCTCCATCGTTCTTGGCCTGCTGGCAGGTGCACTGGGCTTCTGGGGCGTAACGGGCCTCAAGAAACTGCTCAACGTGGATGACTCCTTCGACGTGTTCGGTGTGCATGGCGTGTGCGGCATTCTGGGCGCCATCCTGACGGGTGTGTTCGTCGAGTCCTCCCTGGGTGGTACGGGTCTGGCCGAGGGTGTCTCCATGGGCCACCAGGTCTGGATACAGCTCAAGGGCGTGCTGATTGCCATCGTGCTGTCTGCTGTGGTTGCCTTCATTGCCTTCAAGATCGCTGGCCTTTTGACCGGTGGCATCCGTGTGACCGAAGAAGAAGAGCAGCAGGGTCTGGATCTCGTGTCGCATGGTGAGAGCGGCTACAACTGATCCGGTAATGCGTGAATGAAAAAGGGCCCTTGTGGCCCTTTTTCATTTCTGGGGTATTTATCCGGAAAGATATTTCCCGTTCGGGAAAGTGTTGATGGCATCAGGTTTTTGAAACCCATAAGGGCATTGCACTTTTCTGAAGCGATATTTCCTGTCTACATCACTTTTGATGCAAGCAAGACATATTTTTTTCATGATGAGGCCTGTCGTACGGCTGTCGGCGATATTTTTCCCGGAGAGATTCTGTTTGGCATGCCTTCTGCACGGAAAAGAGGCGGGTATCAGGAAGCCCGGGTCACTCATCGGGCATGCAAATCAAGTGCATGGGCGAGTGGCTTCCCTTACAGGAGTTCGTGGCATTTTGCCGCAAAGGCACCACAGGTAAGGGGGTATCAGGCCATGATGAAATTGATTACGGCAATCGTTAAGCCATTCAAGGTGGACGATGTGCGTCGCGCACTTTCCGATATCGGAGTGCATGGGGTGACTGCCACCGAGGTAAAGGGTTTCGGACGGCAAAAGGGCCATACCGAACTTTATCGCGGTGCCGAATATGTGGTGGATTTCCTGCCAAAGATAAAAATCGAGATTGCCGCTGGCGATGGCGATGTCGAAAACATCATCTCTGCCATCGTGGCGTCTGCCAGTACCGGAAAAATAGGTGACGGAAAGATTTTTGTTTCCTCTCTGGAGGGGGCCATCCGTATCCGGACCGGAGAAACGGGAGTGGATGCTGTCTAGTCATAAGGAACGCCCCGGAATTTTCAAATTGAGTCCTGAAATCCATATTTTACGGAGAAAAACAGTGAACAGACTGTTTGTTGCCATGTCACTGGGATTGATGCTGTCGGTCAGTCCTGTGGCATTTTCTGAAGAAGAGGTTTTTGTCGCCCCCGAGCCTGCCATGGAGGCCCAGCCGATCGTGGAAGCGGCCGCAGCTGTTGCCAGAAGCAACACGGTGGTCACGACAACCACTACGACTACGACGACAACCACCACCAGTACGGAAGTGCCGGAAGGGAGTGACGAGCCATCACTGGACTCAGGTGATACGGCCTGGCTGCTGGCATCAACGGCACTGGTGCTGTTGATGACCATTCCCGGCGTGGCGCTTTTCTATGGCGGCATGGTGAGAAAGAAGAATCTGCTTTCGACCATGGTACAGAGTTTTGCCATCGCGGCACTGATGACGGTGTTGTGGACCGTCGTGGGTTATTCTCTGGCCTTTACCGAAGGAACCCCTTTCATTGGGGGGCTGGACAAGGCCTTCCTGAACGGAGTTGGTGTGGATTCACTGGTTGGTACGGTGCCTGAAACGGTATTTGTGATCTTCCAGCTGACTTTCGCCATCATCACGCCGGCACTGATTTGTGGTGCGTTTGCCGAGCGCATGAAATTTTCTTCCATGCTGGTTTTCATGGTGCTGTGGAGCCTGATGGTTTATGCGCCGATCACGCACTGGGTCTGGGGCCCCGGCGGCTGGCTGGCAACCTATCATCCGCCCATTCTGGACTTTGCCGGCGGCACGGTCGTGCACATCAATGCGGGTATTGCCGGACTGGTCTGTGCCTATCTGCTGGGCAAGCGTGTCGGCTTCGGCCGCGAGGCCATGCCTCCGCACAATCTTGCCCTCACGCTGACCGGCGCCTCACTCCTGTGGGTGGGCTGGTTCGGCTTCAATGCCGGTTCTGCACTGGCAGCTGACGGGCGTGCTGGCATGGCCATGGCCGCCACGCAGATAGCCACGGCAACAGCCGCACTTTCATGGATGTTTGCCGAGTGGATGCGCAAGGGCTCGCCCTCGGTGCTGGGTATTACCTCCGGTGCTGTTTCCGGCCTGGTTGCCATCACTCCGGCTGCCGGCTTTGTTGATCCCAAGGGGGCGCTGGTCATCGGTGCCGTGGCAGGTGTGCTCTGCTACTGGGGTGCAACAGGCCTCAAGCGCATGCTGGGGGCTGACGATTCCCTGGATGCCTTTGGTGTGCATGGCGTTGGTGGTGTCGTAGGGGCAGTGCTGACAGGACTTCTGGTCAGCGAGCAGATTGCCGGCGTTACGCCGGGATTCTCGCAGGTCATGACCCAGTTGGTCGGTGTGGGGGCGACCGTGGCGTATTGCGCTGTGATGACGTTCATCATTCTGGTTGCTGTTGATCTCGTCATGGATTTGCGTGTTCCGGAGGATGATGAGCGCCTTGGTCTGGATTTGAGTCTGCACAGGGAACGTGTGGAGTGATTTCCTGAGAAGGATTTCGTCAGGATGTTTGGGGCCTTCGGGCCCCTTTTTCATGGCTGAAGGTTGTGGATTCCGCCGGGTGGCTGGTGGGCCCGGTGTGTCGGCCGTTGCCGCAGGTTATCGTTTGCGAGTCCCTACAAAACAACAATGAAGGAGGGAATCATGTGCCGCTTCTTCCAGGCCACAGTCGCTCTTTTTCTGCTGGGATTGCCGGCATGTTCAAACATATGGGCTCAGGCCTTTTCCGGCCGCATGGCCGACAGCATGCTCTCTCTGGAAAGCTACAGCGGACATCTCCTGCAGCACGGGCTTTTGCCGGACATGCCACAGACGGCTGTCGAGCAGGATGTCCTGTATGCCAAGCCCTGGCGGATACGCTCGGAAGTTACAGCGCCTGCTGCTTTGAAAGGGACGCTATTTCTCTATGATGGCGAACAGCTTCTGATGTGGTGGCCCCAGGACCTGTTCGGCATCCGCATCCGCGGCCTCAAGAACCCGTCGCGCAGCGAGCTGGTCGCCCATATCGAGCGGGAAATGAAAAATGCCATGGAGCATTACGCTTTTTCCTTGAAGCCAAACCGGAAAGTGGCTGGCCATACGGTGTCTGCCTGGCAGATGTTGCCCTTGTCGGCTGCACCCTTCCGCATGCCACATGGCTCATGGGTGGATGACCGTTATGCCTTGCCCCTGAAAATGGATTTCCAGGAAAGCGGCAAGCCTTGGTACAGCTACGAGTTTTCACGGATTGATTACGGCGTGCCGGTAGCCGACGACGCCTTTGCCTTCGACTTTCCGGAGAATGCCGTTGTCTTCGAATGGGACATGAATGTACCGGGCATTACTCTGGAAGAGGCAACAAGAAAAATGAACTTCACCGTGATGCAACCCAAGAAGCTGCCTGCCGGTCACCAGTTGCGCAAGATCGTGCGCTCCAGCCACTGCCTGCCCATGATTGCCATGCAGTATGACCGTGGTGCCTCCGTGATTTCTCTCACGCAGTCACGTGCCTTGGCCGAGGCTCCGGCCCGTTTCGGCAAGCCGGTGCAGATAGGTGACAGCACGGGCTTGCTGTATTTTGCCGGTAACTACTCCGTGCTGAGCTGGGTGAAAGGAAAGACCCAGCTGACGCTGACCGGCAATCTTTCTTTCCCGCAGATGATTGCCATGGCGCGTTCGGTGGAGTGAGCAATGGAAAGTGCCTGGCAGAGCTTTGTGCATTCCCCGGTGGTCATGGTGTATGCCGTGGCTTACGCACTCTGGGTTTGCTTGATGTTGGCCGAGGCCGGTTATGGCCGCCTGCGGGGCCGTGCCCTTTATGGCTGGCGTGATACGGCAACCAACCTTGCCATGTATGCCGGATACTTCGTCATCAACCTGCTCTGGGTGCCCGTGGTCTTCATGGTGTACAGCGCCATGCACGAACATGCGATCTTCCGGATGGGGCCGGGAGGCTGGCATAGCGGTGCCGCGGGGTGGTGGTGGCAGTGGGTGCTGCTCTTCCTGCTGGAGGATCTCTGCTTCTACGTATTCCATCGCAGCAGTCACAAGGTTTCCTGGCTATGGGCTGCTCATGTCACGCATCACTCTTCGCCCTTCTTCAATCTTTCCGTGGCGCTGCGGCAGACATGGACGCCATTCTTTGCCCTGGTTTTCTGGTTGCCATTGCCCTTGCTGGGATTTGATCCGCTCATGGTCATGACGGTGCAGATGGTCAGCCTGTTCTACCAGCTTTTCCTGCACACACAGGCTATGCCTCGTCTGGGCTGGCTGGAACTGATACTGAACACGCCTTCGCACCACCGCCTGCACCATGCCGTGAACGCGCCTTATCTCGACAAGAATTTCGGGGGCGTGCTGATTGTCTGGGACAGATTGTTCGGCAGCTTTGCTGCAGAGCAGGAAGGGGAGGTTCCGCGTTACGGCATCCGCCCGTCACTGAATAGCCATAATCCGCTCAGAGTGGCTTTCCACGAGTGGTGGAGGCTGCTGCGCGGCTTGGTAATCCCGGACCGCGACCGGTATCATTCCCCCCCATGAAAACTCCCCAGACACTGCTGTGGCAGCTGCTCAAGCAAGGACGCGACCTGTTGCCCGACATGGGCAACGGCAACGAGGCGGGCGAGCAGGAATACACCATCGACGAGCTGGCCCGCGTGGCCGGCACCACCGTGCGCAATGTGCGCGCCTACCAGGATCGCGGGCTCATTGCTCCGCCCGTCCGCCGAGGCCGGGCCGGCTTCTACAATGAAAACCACCTGGGCCGCCTGCGTATCATCAACCAGTTGCTGGAGCGCGGTTTCACCATTGCCAACATCAAGGAACTGGTGGACGCCTGGGAGCAGGGCCGGGACCTGGATCATGTGCTGGGGCTGGATTCGGTCATTGCCGGAACATGGAGTGTCGAGCAGCCGACCTACCTCACTCCCGAGGAGGTCAGCGAAACATTCGGTGAGGCACTCAACGAGGAAACCCTGACACGCGCCCTCAAGGTCGGCCTGTTCGAGGTGGAGGGTGACCGCATCAAGGTGGCCAGCCCGCGCATCCTTCAGGCAGGCATCGAGCTTTTCCAGGCGGGTATTCCCCTGAGTGCGCTTCTGCGCGAGGTCGAAGTCCTGCGTGAGGATACGGACCGACTCACCCGCAGCTTCGTCCAGCTCATCGCCAACCACCTGATCGAGCCCATCAGCCCCAAGAGCCTGCCCAGTCCGGACCAAATTGCGCAGATCGGCCAGATCATCGAGCGCCTGCGCCCGCTTGCTGAAAGCGTGGTGAATGCCGAGATGGCACGCGGCCTGCGCCGGCATGCCAATGTCTATATCGGCGACAAGTTCCGCGAAATCCTCAAGCATTACGAGAGCGACACCAGCCGGACAGGGCTGACAAAGAAGTAAGCGCATACTATCGACATGAACTGCCATGGCTGAGCTTGTCACCAAACCATAACCTTTCTGACACATGGAAAGGCGGCGCTGCTACACTTGCCGCCCTTCAAATGCCGGGAGTTTGTGATGTTTGGCCGCTTCATGCCCAAAGAAGGCAAGTTCTTTGATCTTTTCAATGCCCACGCCAAGGAAATCGTTCGCGGGGCTGATGCCTTGGTTGCTCTCGTATCAGCCCTGAACCGTCGTAACGAAGAAGCGATTGCCTACGCCGATGCCATTGATGTGATCGAGGATCGTGCCGACAAGATCACGCACGAAACCATTTCGCTGCTGCACTCCACCTTCATCACCCCACTGGATCGTGACGAGATCCACATGCTGATTTCCCATATGGACGACGTGCTGGACACCATCCAGGATGCTGCCCAGACCGTGGCCATGTATGACATCCGTCGTGCGACGCCCGAAGTCATTCGTTTTGCCGAAATCATCCGCGCTTCTGCCGACAAGGTGGCAGCGGCAGTCGGCCTGCTCTCCGACATGGACAATGGCCCCGCCATCCTCCAGGCCGCCCGCGAGATCGACAAGCTCGAGGCCGAGGCAGACCAGGTGCTGCGCGAAGCCATGTCGCGGCTTTTCCGCGAAGAATCCGATGTGCGCGAGCTGATCAAGCTCAAGGCCATTTACGAGCTGCTGGAGACGGTCACGGATCATTGTGACGACGTCGGCAACCTGCTCGAAGCCATCGTTCTCGAAAACTCCTGAGTAGCTACGCATGGATACGGTCAGCATGACCCTGGGGGTCATCGTCCTGCTTGTGGCGATGGCACTCGTATTCGACTTCATGAACGGGTTTCATGATGCCGCGAATTCGATTGCCACGGTGGTTTCCACCGGTGTGCTCAAGCCGCAGACGGCAGTCGCCTTTGCCGCCTTTTTCAATTTTGTTGCCTACTTCCTCTTTCCGCTCAGTGTGGCGGCCACCATCGGCAAGGGCATTGTCGACCCCAGCATCATTGATCATTACGTGATCTTTGGCGCACTTTGCGGGGCCATCGCCTGGAATTTCATTACTTGGTATTTCGGCATTCCTTCCAGCTCCTCGCATGCGCTCATCGGCGGCATTGTGGGTGCCACGCTGGCCAAGGCCGGTAGTGGTCCGCTGATGGCTTCTGGCCTGATCAAGATCATGGCTTTCATCGTGATCTCGCCCACCCTGGGTTTTCTCTTCGGTTCCTTGCTGATGCTGCTGGTGGGCTGGATTTTCTTCCGCTTCAGCCAGCGCCGTATCGACAAGTATTTCCGTCGCCTGCAACTGGTGTCGGCAGCGCTCTACAGCCTGGGGCATGGCGGCAACGATGCCCAGAAAACAGCCGGCATCATCTGGATGCTGCTGATGGCGGCCACACTGTCCAGCCCGGATGTGCTGCCGCACTGGATGCATGCCACACCGGATCATCTTCCCCACTGGGTGGTGATCACCTGCTACGTGACGATTGCCTTCGGCACCATGTTTGGTGGCTGGCGCATCGTGAAAACCATGGGCCAGAAAATCACCAAGTTGAAGCCTGTCGGTGGTTTCTGCGCGGAGACCGGTGGCGCCATCACGCTTTTCCTGGCGACTTCGCTGGGGATTCCCGTTTCCACTACACATACCATTACCGGTGCCATTGTCGGTGTCGGCGCCACCAAGAAGTTCTCGGCAGTGCGCTGGGGCGTGGCAGGCGGCATTGTCTGGGCCTGGATACTGACCATTCCTGCCAGCGCCCTGATTGCGGCAGTGTTCTGGTTGATAGGTACCGAGTTCCTTTGATCTCCACGGCATAAAAAAGCCCGGCTTGTGCCGGGCTTTTTTATGCGCAGGAAAAGCTTAGCGCGGGCTGCCCGCTGTGCGGGGGCGCCGCTGCTGGCTGCGGCCAGGTTTGCCACTGCCGTTGCTGTTGCCGGCTGCTGGTTTGGGGGCAGCTTGTCCCTGTTTGCGGGGTTTTTCTCCGCCGCCAGTTTTCTTGCCGGCGGGTGCCGCCGCACGAGGCTGGCGCGGGGGCCGTGGCTCTCGTGCCTTGCGCAAGGGTTCCGGCGTGGCGTTGGGGTCCGGCTCAAAACCGGCAATCACGACAGACTCCAGCTTGCGCTTCATGAGCTTCTCGATGCCGGCCAGCAGCTTGAGTTCATCCACGCACACCAGTGATACCGCCTCGCCTTCGCTGCCGGCACGGCCGGTGCGCCCTATGCGGTGCACATAGTCTTCGGCTGTCATGGGCAGTTCGTAGTTCACGACATGGGGCAGGGCATCAATGTCGATGCCACGTGCGGCAATGTCGGTGGCAACCAGCACGCGCAGCTTGCCTGCCTTGAATTCGCCCAGTGCACGCTCGCGTGCCGGCTGGCTCTTGTTGCCGTGAATGGCCAAT
Source organism: Moraxellaceae bacterium (assembly GCA_037189985.1). GTDB lineage: Bacteria > Pseudomonadota > Gammaproteobacteria > Pseudomonadales > Moraxellaceae > UBA2031. The sequence goes on along the minus strand of JBBCJX010000012.1, from coordinate 26,412 downwards.
GCACTTATACCGTTATTGTCGAGTTGCTCGGCAAGCCGGTTTGCGCCGTGCTTGGTACGCGTGAACACCAGCACCTGAGTCCACTTTCCGTCCCTTATCAGCTTTTCCAGAAGAGGCCGCTTCTTGTCGCGATCAACCGGATGCACGACCTGTGTGACAAGTTCCGCTGGCGCATTGCGGCGCGCCACTTCGATATTGACGGGGTCATTCAGTATGCCCGCTGCCAATGTCTTGATCTCGTCGGAGAACGTGGCGGAGAACAGCAGGTTCTGCCGTTGCTTGGGCAGCAGTGGAAGAATGCGGCGGATGTCGCGGATGAAGCCCATGTCCAGCATGCGGTCAGCTTCATCCAGCACCAGTGTTTCAACGGCACCGAGGTCGACGGTTTTCTGTCCGATGTGATCCAGCAGGCGCCCGGGTGTGGCAACCAGGATGTCGATGCGGCGATTCAGCTTTTCTTTCTGCGGATTGATGTTTACACCGCCAAACATGACCATGGACTTTACATCAATGTATTTGCCGTATTCCCGCACGGAGTCTTCCACCTGCGCAGCCAGTTCCCGCGTCGGTGTCAGGATGAGCACGCGTATCCGGGCCTTGCCGTTCTGGCGGCCAAAATCGATGTTGCTGATACGCTGCAGCAGCGGAAGCGTGAAGCTGGCTGTCTTGCCAGTGCCAGTTTGTGCAGCGGCGAGAAGGTCGCGCCCGGCAAGTACGGCAGGGATGGCGGCAGACTGGATAGGAGTGGGTGCTGTGTAGCCGCGCTCATTCAATGCGCGAACAAGTGGCGCATCGAGTCCTAGATCGGGAAATGACATGAAAATGCTGTGCTCTGAACAGGAATGCAACAAGGCCACAAGGCGGGCGGCCCAAGTGGCGCGATTGTACCAGAGGATGCGGCATGGCTGTTGTTGCCATGGCTGTTGTATCCGGGGTGTTCTTTTTCACCTAGGGGCGAGATGAATAGGGCTCCCTCATGAGTCCCTGCAAGGCCATGAGGTTGGCGATTTCATGAGCACGTTTGTGCTTGCGATGAAATGCTTCGGGCACCTTGCGAGGTGCCCGAAGTCGTGCCTGCCGTGGTTCAGCGATCCCAGTAGGGCCTGGCTTTGAAGTAGCTGTGAACTTCCGAGGCCAATGTGCGGTCCGCCGAGTCCGGCCAGTTGTCCTTGTCGAAGCCCGGGGCCTTGGCCAGGCGTTCCTTGTCGACATCCAGCAGGAAGCGCTGGTTGTCAGCGTCCAGCTTGAGTGCAGACCAGGGAATGGCAAACAGTTTGTCGCCAATCCCCAGGAAGCCGCCTACGGAAAGCACGGCATAGGCGATATTGCCGCGCTGCACATCCAGCATGATGCCCTTGATATCACCCACCTTTTCCTTCTTGTGGTTGACCACGGCATCGCCGGAGAGCGTGTCGGCCAGCATGAGGTAGGGCCCGGGGCCTTCCGCATTACGCAACGCAGTTTGCGAAGCGACGATGCTGGCTCCCCCGTCTGTGCCGGAGACTGTGGAGGCTCTACCGGAAGTACGGAGTGGATGCTGGTTACTGCCTTGTGTAGCCATCTTGATTCTCCCTTTTCGAGTTGCCCGTATGCAAAGGCGTGGTTGGAGAGAAGAGTCTCGACGCTGCATGCGCTTTACACTGTCCCTGCTCTGTGAGGGCTTGAAAGCTGCAGGGCGGCTTTGTGTGATATCGGTGAATTGGTGCGGCTTCTGGTTTCTTGTTTTCAGGAAAATGTAAGGGCTTGCTTTAACGTCTCGGGCACACTGCTTTCCTTGCAGGCACCCTATTCCTGACGCCTGAAAATCAGGCGAGCCGCAATCAGCACGAAAGCCGCCACCACCGCTACCACTATCCAGAATCCTGTGTCGGCCTCAGCCAGGGGAATGCCGCCCACATTCATCCCGAACAGTCCGGCGATGATGTTGATGGGCAGGGCCAGTACCGAAACGGTGGTCAGGATGTAGAGGCTGTGGTTGTCCTGCTCGTTGATCCTGGCCGCTATTTCTTCCTGCAGGAGCTTGATGCGCTCCTGCAGTGCCGACATGTCGCTCAGTACCGTGGAAAATTCTTCCGTGGATTGCCTCAGCTCCAGCAGGTCGTGCTCCTGTATCCAGCGCGGTGGCCGGTTCAGCAGACGGAACAGCGCGGAAGGTTCTGGTGCCAAAAGGCGTTGCAGGCGGACCAGCAGACGCCGGAAATTGCCGATCTGGCGACGGCTGCCATCCAGGCGGCGTGTGAGCAGGCGATCTTCAATCAGGTCTACCCGGTTGGCGATATCGCGAACGATGGTGATCAGCACATCGGCTTCGTCACGCAGCAGATGAATCAGCAACTCCACGGGCGAATGCAACCGCTCGCCATGCTTCACCGCACCGCGCAACCGGTCCACAGAACGCAACGGCTTGCTGCGTGCAGTCACCACTACGCGTGCATCCACGCTTAGCCACAGCGTGGAAATGTCTGAGGCATCAAAAGAGAAGTCGAAGAGCACGTCGTTGAGAACGGCGATCAGCGTATCTTCGGCGTGATCAATGCGCGTGGAGCGCGTGCCTTCGTGCAGGGTTTCGTAGAATTGCGGTGAGAGCTGGAGGTTGGCCTGCAACCACTTCTCGCTGCCGGCATGGGAGAGGTTCATGTGCAGCCAGAGGAATTCCCGGCTTTCCTCGTGAAAGGGTTGCGCCAGCCACTCTTCCACTTGTGTGGCATGCAGCAGGGTCGCGCTGCCTTCCGCATCGAAGGCATACGCACAGATCAGGCCGGTCAGGTCTGTGCCAAAAGCAGGGGGTGTCATGGGGCAGGTGTATCATCAAGAGGCGTTCACCATTTTCGCGTCAATTTCATGACGGTATCGTGACAGAGCGTTCTTGGCGTCTGCCGTGCATGAGGCAGGTAGGCAGGAAAATGAAGGCGCCTTTAATCAGATTTCGTTGTTGTCGTCCCGGCGCAGGCCGGGACCCAGTGCCTTTCTGGTTCGAGGTAAAAGCAGCCAGAGTCTTGCCTCGGCCGGCGCGGCAGAGTGATCAGGCAATCATGCCTGTTGATCTCGCTATGTTGTGTGCTCGCTTTCTTCAACGCTCCAGATGCTTGCCGGCATGTATCGGCAGCAGTAATTCCGTGGGGACTGTGGCCTTGGGTTGCCAGGTGGCATAAAGCACACCGCCCATCACCAAGATGGCCCCCAGCACCTGCGAAACCGACAGATGCTGGCCCAGCGCAATGCCGATCAGCGCGGCAAACACCGGCACCAGATTCATGAAGAGCGCGGCAGTGCCTGCACCTACGGCCTTCACGCCATCATTCCACCAGAGATAGGCCAGCACCGAGCCGAGCAGGCTCATCGTCAGCACAGCAGCCATCACACTCAAAGGCGGCATCACCCAGAAATCATGTTGCGTGCTCATGGCAAAGCTGCTGATCAGCACGCCACCCAGCGCAATGCTGCCCACGGTGATTTGCAGCGGCGGCAGGCCGGTGATGAAGCGGCGCGGAATCGTGGAATACACGGCCCAGCAAGAGGCGGCCAGCAGCACCAGCAGATCGCCAATCTGGAAAGAAAGCGAAAGCAGTGCCTGCAGCGAGCCATGGCTCACCACCACCGCCACACCGGCAATGCCGAGGGCGAGTCCGGCCAGTTGCCGGCCGCTCACACGCTCACGCATCAACAGGGCGGAGAGAAAGGTGATGAGCGCCGGGCACAGCGCCATGATGAGCGCGCCATTCACCGGCGAGGTGTGCTTGAGGCCGTAAAAGAGAAAGACATTGAAGCCGCCTATGCCGATAACGGCCATAGCGGTGAGCGGCAGCAGATTGCGGCGCAGGCCGGCCCAATCCAGCCCTTCGCGCAGGCCCACCAGCGGCAGCAGCACGAGCCCGGCAATCAGGAAACGCCAGCCGCCTATGGATTCCGGCGACATGCTGCCCACGGCGTATTTGCCCAGGTGGAACATCAACCCCCAGAAAAAGGCGGTCATTCCCAACTTGAGCCAGATGGTGTTGCGCGACATGGCGGTGCTCCTTCCCCCTGCCGCCGGAACAGGGCTCCCGGCAGCCATGGGGAGAATGCTAGTCTTCCGCATATGCAAAGAAAGACGAGACTTTGCAAAACCATTTTCCGGATATGGAAAGAAGGCGCAGGCTGAGAGAGGGGCAGGAAACATGAGCGAACTGCGCGACTGGAACGACCTGCGCTACTTCCTGGCCGTGGCCCGGGGTGGTGGCCTTTCCACAGCGGCTGCCAGTCTCAAGACCAGCGCCTCCACCGTCTCCCGCCATATCGACGCCATGGAAGCCCGCCTCGGCATGCGCCTCTTCCTGCGCCAGCAGCGCGGCTATCTGCTCACCGACCGAGGCAGCGAACTCTTCGCCCATGTGGCCGAGGTGGAGCGCGCCATGCAGGCCGTGGAGCGCCGCAGCGAAGCCCATGGCGAAATCACCGGCACCGTGAAGCTGGCCCTGCCCGAGTCCCTGGCCAATTACCTCATCGCCCCGCACCTGCATGAGTTCCGCGTCCGTCATCCGCAATTGCAGGTGGAACTGGTGGTGGGCCGCAATCTGACCGACCTCGCCCGGCGCGAGGCCGATCTCGCCTTCCGCATCATCGATCCGCAGCAAGCCCGGCACGCGCCGGATTACATCGCGCACAAAGTGGGCGACATGAGCTTCGGCCTCTACACCACCAAAGCTGCGCTCAAGAAAGCCGGCGGTAACTGGAAAAACCTGGAGGTGGTGAGCTGGGACGAATCCTGGGTGAAGTTGCCCATGCTGGAGTGGCTGGCGCAGTTATTCCCAGGCCGTACGCCCGCGCTCAGAACTAATAATATGGAGTCCCAATACGCCGCCGTGCGCGCCGGCCTCGGCACCACCTTCCTGCCGCTATTCATTGGTGAAGCCGATGCCGCGCTCACCCGCCTTGATATCGGCGATCTCAAAACCGAGCGCCAGCTCTGGTTGCTGTACCACCGGGATTTGAAGGGGAGCCAGAGGGTGCAAGTGGTGAGGGAGTTTGTGGGGGAGGTTTGTCGGACTGTGCTGACTGATAAATAGTCTAGAAAATACTGCTCACGAATTTTCATAGTGACTTACATGCAAAAGTAAGGATTTTGCAATTATTTCTCCAAGCTTCACTGGAACTGCATTTCCAATGAGTCGGCCAAGTTTGTTGAATTTTACTTCGGTAGCACTTTTCACAAACTTATAGCGGCGCGGAAATGTTTGTAGCATGGCGGCTTCCCGCAGCGAGATTGCACGATCTTGCTCCGGGTGTCCGAAGCGGCCATTACCATATCCAAAGCATTGAGTTGTGATTGTTGGCGATGCTTTATCCCACTCCATTCTTCCGTACACACTTGGATAGGTTGAGCCCGACTCTCTTTGGTGGCACTTCGCCTGGAGCGGTGTAGGCCAGTCACGCCATGTTCCTCCTGGTTTGGATGCCCTAATTCTTTCGAGATTTATCGCGCTAAGTGAAGCGGCAGCATGCAGGGGATCGTTTGGGTCGCGCTCCCCGGCATGTATTACAGGCAAGCCACTTATGGCCTTCTTTACGGTAGATAATTTGCTCTTGCTTTCGGGTAGATGAAGCATCTTATCGCCAAGTCGCGATGCTAAAAGAACTAGGCGTTTTCTGGTCTGTGGTACCCCGTAAGATGAGCACTCGACAACTTTCCACCAGACGGAATAACCCTTGAGGAGGGCTAGAAAATCTTGGAAAACTTGGTGATCAACTAATTGAGGAACGTTTTCCATTGTTATCAAGTCTGGTTTTGTTTGTTTAATTAGTCGTCCAAATTCAAGTACCAGCGGCCATTGTGCTTCATATTTTTCGTTTCTGCTGCTGCGGCTATAGGTGGAAAATGGCTGGCATGGAGCGCAGCCTGCAATTAAGGTGTAATTACCTTCCGAAAGAAGGCTCTTTATATCGCTGCCTTTGATATTAGATATATCTTCCTTTATGAATCTTGACGCGTTATTGGCCTCAAATGGAAATTTGCAGCTCGCATCAATATCTATGCCCGCCTTAACCTCTATTCCTCCGCGAACAAGGCCATGAGTTAGTCCGCCTACCCCGCAAAAAAGGTCAACTGCTACGATTTTCTTTTTTGAGTCTCGTTTTTTCATGATTATGCTGGGCGTTTACTCTCGATAATGAAGCCAAAGCTTTCTATATAAGCAATGAAGCAGCTTGCCACTTCTCGTAAGTAGTTTACTGTTTTTTCCTTAAGGTCACATAGTTGGGTGACCGTTAGTCCATCAGAACACTCTGCAAATGATATTGCTCCATGAGCTAGCCTATTTCTAAAGCTTTTAACTAGTTCAAGTGGCCCCATTTCATCTCGGAATTTTTTCTTTGTATCGGAGTAAATGCTCTTCTTTATGCGAAGCTTGAATCCGAGTCTTTTGCTGATTTTCTCTATGGACTCGTCATCCCAATTCCCTCCCCCTCCTTTTTCAATGGAAAAGCCGACGATTGGAAGGTCTTCAATTAGAGAGTCAATGGCCTCTAATACGTTTTGCAATCTATTGTCTGCGGTTAGGTCTGTATGGGTGCGCGCTCTGGCGCGTACCCATTCCTTGAGGATTTCATTACTTAGGTCTCTTGGGCGCCACTTCGAGTCGTTCATTGCTGCCTCTGCGACTGCTTCAATGCAGAGTGTCATGGTTGCTTCTACTAAATTGTAGAGCTGTAGAAATAGACTCGAATATAGAATTCTTTGCTGCTGAACGGTAATTGGATGCGTTGCGCCCTCAATCTTTGGTGGACCATTTCGAGCCTGTTCTTCAATTGATTGCAGGAGTCCAATATATGCATCAATCTCGGCTAGACGTTCTGTAAAAGTACTATTAAGGCGTTCCATTTATGCCCCCAATAGTTTTCTCTTGACGAAATTTATGCGTTCTCTAAGTCGAGCAATTGCATTGGCTCCATCGGAGCCAGTTGCATCTTGGAATTCTTTGCTTGTTAGCCATTGCTCAATGGCTTGAGGGGGTGTCGCAATAAGGAGAGGGTTTTCACTGACTGCCAAGAATGATCCTATAGAGATAGCTTCAAATCGGGCGCGTGGAGTGGCCTTTCCATTTATGTTTCTTCTAAATCCATATGGAAAAGCGGAGGCGATAAATTCCATTGTTTTCAGGAATCTGTCCCTATATTCGTTTCCTAAGGTGGGGTTTGCTTCTAGCGTAGAGTTCATTTTCTTAACGTAATTGAAAAGAAATTCTGAGGGCCTATCTTTGTAGCCATCAAGGCCATCTCCATATGCATAGAATCTTGTTACTAGCTCTTCCCTTTCTCGCTCATCAGCTTCCTTTTTAGAAACTGGTGCTAGAGTTGTGAATGCCTCAAGTTCTGCCATTGATGTAATGAGATTCATAAATGGGCCGGCAAGTGCGCCTCGTCTTACTTCGGCCTTGTTTGCAATCTTGCTGCCTGTGTTAATTCGGTCGAACATGTCAAAGCGAGCCTGCTCATCGGCATGCTCGTTCAGTACTATTCCGCGAATTGATCGATTCTTTATTTTTCTCTGACGTGACTCGGGCATCTCGGAGAATGAGAAGTCTGAGAGTCGGGTTAGACTTTCTAGTGTTCCAAGTCTCAGATTTCCGTGGATGAACTCTTCTATGGCTCTAAGGCGCTGGGAGCCATCTACAATTTCGAGCTTCCCATCGGGCATTTCCCAAAAGAAAAGAAATGGGATTGGCAGCCCGATTATCAAAGACTCTATGAATCTCGACTTTCTTTCGGGCTCCCATGTGTAGGCTCGTTGATATGCCGGGACTACAAACTCCCCATCGCGCATTTTGTTGGCTAGAAGCTCCACGGAGTATTCAGTTAAATAGAACTCAATGCGCTTTGATTGCTCGACGATTTGAGCTTCTGCTAGCAACCCCTCTTCCTTTGTCTTCTTTGGTATCTCTTTCGGGGTCTTCATTTGAGGGGGTCCTTGGTGGATATGAGCAATTCTTAAGTATTCTTAGTTGGAGCGGTTAGTTCATTAACTTATAAGAAAGCAAAAGGCCACCGCAAGGTGGCCTTTTTGTTTGCAGTTGGTGGAGGTGGCGGGGATCGAACCCGCGTCCGTCAGTCCGCTGCCTTGGGCTCTACATGCTTAGTCGTCTCTATTGATTTAGCCCGCTACGGCCCGAGCGACAGGGCGTAGAAGGCGAGCCTCTGAGATTTAGCTGTCAGCCGCGAGACAAGGCTTCAAGCGATCCCATGTTTTTTGCGCCGATGTCCATCGCCCATGGGCAGGCAACTTCGATCGTAGGCAGGGTATTAGGCTGCCAGTGCGTAGTTTTCGTCGTTTGCGACTACTTTTTTGCGACTTTGATTTACGAGAGATGTCGCCCTCTCCGCATGCACCTTCAGGTTTTGTAACCGGCGTCGAAGCCATGTCACCCCCAGAAGCCAGCGCAGTGTACCGCAGGGGCACTGCGCTGTCCCGGAGAGATGGGGGAGGCCCCGGTTATTGCAAGGGTGGTGGTTTCAGCGGGCGGGCAGGAACTGGCCGAAGCCGGGTGCTTGGCCCAGTTCCGGGGTGATGGTTTCGTTCTCCATGGCCAGGCGGCCGTTGATGATCACGTGCTCCACCAGGCCGGGATTGCGGTTGACCAGCCGTTGCAGGCCCAGGGCTTCCATCTCGGCCCAGTGCACGGTTTCTAGATTCTGGTTGAAGCATGCCGGGTTCAGGATGGCGATGTCGGCGCGGTCGCCTTCGCGGATGTGGCCGGCCTCCACGCCCAGCCAGTCGGCCTGCTCGCCGGTCATGCGCCATACGGCGGTTTCCAGCGGCATGATGGGTTGGCCGCGGTCATGACTGTCCTTCACGAGCTTCAGGAGGCGCAGGGGGATGTTGTAGAAGGCCATGTTGCGGATGTGCGCGCCGGCATCGGAGAAGGTGATGAGCGTGTGCTTCTCCGCCACCATCTTTTCCAGCACGTCTTTGCGGTGGTTGCCCACCGTGGTGTACCAGCGCAACGCCGTGCCGTACTCCACCACCAGATCGAGGAACAGATCGACCACATGCACGCTCCGGGCCTTGGCGATCTCGCCGAAGTTGCGGCCCACCAGGGATTTGTCAGGGCACTCCAGCACGATGGCGTCGCCGAAATCGCGTTGCCATACACGGGGTTTCAGTTTCTCGCCGTAGAAGCGGCGGAACTGGCGGCGATAGCCTTCGTCCTTGAGCAGGGCGTTGCGCTCTACCTGTTCGCGCAGGTCCAGTGCCATTTCACCGGCCCCGAATTCTTCGAAGAAGACCACGTCGATGCCATCGGCATACACGGTGAAGGGTGTGGGCAGGAGCTGCCAGCGGAAATCGCCGCCCAGCGAATTGGCGAGCCAGGACACCAGCTTGGTCAGCGGGCGCGTGGTGGCATTGCCTTTCAGGTCCATCATGGTGATCAGCGTGGTCTTGAGCGGGCGGCCGAGCAGGCCCAGTGTCTGCTGGAAATACTGGGTGACTTGCAGGGGATTGGAGGCGTTGGGGGCACCCTGATGCACGCGGCCGCGCTGGCGCAGCAGGCGGTTGAGGCGGCGCAGTTCCTTCCAGCGGGCATAGGTGCTGGGCAGGCTCTTGGACCAGGCGCGGTCGCCGTCCACCTTGTCCCATTTGAGGCACATGGTGGAGAGGCCGAGAAAACCTTCGTCCAGCGCCTCGGTCAGCACGCTTTCCATTTTCTGCATTTCCGCTTCGGTGGGCTGTACCTCACGGTCGGTGGCGCGCAGCAGGCCCAGCGTGGCCACGCGCAGGTCGCTGTGGCCAAGAAAGCTCATGAGGTTGGGGCCCAGCGGTTGCTGACGGATGAAACGCACCCATTCGGCGGGCGTGGACCAGCTTTTGCGCGCTTTCAGTAGTGGCAGGACTTTTTCACGGGGCACGGTTTCCACGCGGGTGAAGATGTCGGAGGCATCTTCTACCTCGCTGCACACCATGCTGAGCGAGCAACTCCCCACCAGCACCGTGGTCACCCCGTGGCGCACCGATTCGCTGAGGCTGGGGGCGGCCAGTACTTCGGCATCGTAATGCGTGTGCGTGTCCAGGAAGCCGGGAGTGACCCAGCGTCCTTCGGCGTTGATCACCTTGGGGCAGCCGGTTTCTTCCAGGGGGCTGGCACTGACTCTGGCCACCCGGCCCTGCCGGATGCCGATGTGCTGGCGTGATGCCGGCCGTTGGCCGGTGCCATCGAAGTAGAGGCCATTGCGGATGATGAGGTCGAAGGGCGCATTCATTGTTGTTGTGCTCCGGGGGACGGATGGGCGCAGGTTCAGCTTAGTGAGGCTGGCATCGGGTTTCTTGATATATTGCGAATCAATATTTGATATTTCACGAATACTGCCGACCGGTCATGAGCCTGACTTCCCACAAGCACTTTGCTCGCAGCGGCGGCCTTCTGGGCTTTGCCGAGCAGGTCCGTGAGCAGGGTGGGCATCCGTCAGCCCTGCTGCATGCCGTGGGGCTGGGCCCGGCGGCCCTCATTGATCCCGATCTTTACCTGCCTTACCCCGAGATAGCGGCACTGCTGAACCGGGCGGCGGCCAGTTGTGCCGATCTGGATTTTGGCCTGCACCTCGGGCAACGGCAGGGGCTGGAGGTGCTGGGAGCGCTGGGGTCCTTCCTCTGCCTGCAAGCTACGGTGGGCGAGGCCTTGCAACTCTTGGCCCGGCACATGGATTTTCATGCGCGCGGCGTGGCCATGACGATGGAGGGTGAGGGCGAAGCGATGACGCTCAGCCTGCGTTTCGCGTTTGCCGGCGAGGTGGATTGCGGGCAACTGGGTGTCATGAGTCTTGTGCAGGTGTTGCGCGGTTTTGCACAGGTGCAGCAGGCCGAGGCGCCACTGGCCGTGGAATTGCAACTGGCGACGCCCGGCGATGCTGATGCCTATGCACAGGCCTTCGGGTGCCCGGTGCATTTTGGCAGTGCGCGCAACAGCCTGCGCTATTCACAGGCCTTGTTGTCGCGTCCGGTGATCGTGGGGGAGGTGCTGCGTGACAAGCTCATGCAGCAGTGGCGGGGTGACTGGCAGCAACTGGGCGAGGTCAGCCTGGCGCAGCAGGTGGGCCGTGCCATCACCGCCCTGCTGCCCACGCGCGAGTGCTCGCTGGAGAGCGTGGCGCGCATGCTGGGGCTGCATCCGCGACGCTTGCAGCAGTTGCTGAAAGCTGCTGGCCAGCCCTATGGCGAGATTCTTCGGCAAACGCGCCAGGCGCTGGCCTGTCAGCACCTGCAGAGCGACGACATGCGCATCACCGCACTGGCCCTGAGCCTGGGTTACGAAGATGTGGCGGTATTCAGCCGTGCCTTCCGGCAGTGGACAGGCAAGTCGCCACGGGAGTGGCGACAGGCGTCGTGAAAAACCGGGGGCGCTGTGCCGCCGGTTTTCAGGCAGCGGCTTTGGCTTGTTCGCGCGCAAGCGCGGCCTGTACGGCCGGTGACTTCGCGAAATATTCCAGCGCCAGATTGAGTGGTGCTTCGTTGTCCGGGTGGTAGTCCGGATCGAAATAGCGTGCAGCAGCGGCAATCACGGATTCCACCGAAGGCAGCGTGCCTTTCTTGCCACCCCGCCACCAGCGACGGAAGAAGGAGTCGGCCTTGATGCCCGGGTCCTGTTTCATCATGGCGTTGCTGCCCAGAGCCAGCAGGCCGAGCAGCAGCGGGAACACGGCCACCGCCCAGAGCTGGCGCTCGTAGGTAGACCCGCCGATGGCGACGTGCAGGTCGTGCGCCACGTTGCGGTGTTCCACTTCCTCGGCGCCGTGCCAGCGGAAAAGATCGAGGATGTTCTTGTCGATGTTGGGGGCATCCAGAGCTTGCGATTCCACCACCCATTTGCCGAAGACGCAGGTGAAGTGCTCAATGGCGGCGATGATGCCCACGCGCTGTTTCAGCCACCATGGGTCCAGGCGGCGCGTGACGAAATTGTCCGGCATGCCGAAGGGGCGGTCGGACAAGGCGTTGTCGAAGATGAAGCTGGCCAGCTTCAGCATGCTGTCGATTTCCAGCCCGTGTGCGCGCAGGTAATCCTCCAGTGCGGTTTCATGCGAGCGCGCGTGGATGGCTTCCTGGCGGATGAAGCCCTGCACGTCGTCGCGCAGCGTTTCATCCTTCACCAGCGGCAGTGCCTTGTTGTACACGCGGCAGAACCAGAATTCGCCTGCGGGCAGCAGCAGGTGGATGGAGTTGATGATGTAGGAGGATTCCGGGTCATGCGGGATCCAGTGCAGCGGGCTGTTGCGCAGATCAAAACGGACACGGCGTGGCAGGAGCTTATGGTGTTCGGTCATTTCGGTTTTCTCGGTTCCGGGTACCGTCGGCGTCTCCTGACATCCGGCGGTGCGGCAGGAACCCCGAAAGGTTCCTGCAATATCGGCGCCTCCTGCTGCCGACCCAGGGTAATGCATCAAGCCTAGTTGAGACGGGTGAGCCCCGGGGCTTCTTTGCCGGTGTCCACCTGTGCCACGAAATCGGCGATCCAGCCGGCGAGCTTTTTTCCTTCGGCCAGCAGCGTCCAGTGCCCGGCGTCCACGTCACGGCGCCATGTATTGCGTGCCCACACGGTGATGTCTTCAAACAGTTGCGTGCCCACGTAATTGTCCTTGGTCAGCACGATGAGCTGTACAGGTTTGCCGGTATAGCGTTCACGTGGCTTGAGCAGGCAGGGCATGAAGTTGGCGCGGTACAGGTTGACTCCGAACACGCCGTCCTTCACGCCGTTTTCGCGTGGCTCGAAAGGCACTTTTTCCACGCTGGCAATCTGCTGGTGTATGCGCTGTCCGGCGAGGCGCCACACGGTCGGTGCCAGCACCGGGAGCTGGAACATCATGATGTACCAAGAGCTGCCCAGCTGGCGCAGTGCCTTGCCGAGCTTGTTGCTGTCGGTGGAAAAAAGGCGGCCGCGCATCCAGAAGCCCATGTGGTCAAGGCAGGGGCCGGAGAGCGTGGTGTAGGAAAGGATGCGGTATTGCAGGTGCGGTGCCGTCACCGATTCCCAAGTCTGTATGGAGCCCCAGTCGTGGCCGACCAGATGCACGGCGCGTCCCGGCACTACATGGTCCAGCACTGCCACGAGGTCATCCGAAAGTTTTTCCAGCGAGTAGTCACGCACGCGACGGGGCGTGTCGGAGTTGCCGGCACCGCGTACGTCGTAGGTCACCACATAATGATTTTGCGCGAGATGATCAGCCACCTTGTCCCAGGTGGTGCTGTCATCGGGATAGCCGTGCACCAGCACGACGGGCGTGTGGTCCGGATTGCCGCGTGTGTAAGCAGCCAGGCGCACACGGCCGGAATGGACGGTGTGTGATGTCACGGGAAAATTCTGGACGGGGGCGTTCATGCGGTCTCCGTTTTCTTTTGGCGAGTCGTGCTTGATTTCCGGGTGTCGGCTTTTTCAGAGTCTTTGGGTTTGGCGGGAGCTTTTGCCTTGCCCGCTTTGGCGCTGACTTCTGCTTTTGCAGCTTCTTTGGCGGCTTTCTTGCCTGCCGGTTTGGCAGGTTTTACAGGAGCGGCCGCTTTCTTTTTGGCAGGTGGAGTGGCGTTGGCACTCACCACTTCTTTCATGGCAATGACGGGAGGGTTTGCCACGGCTTTGCGCGTTGTGGATGTCGTGGCGGTTTTTGCTTTCGGAGCTTTCTGTGAGGTGCGACCGATCACACCGCGTTCCAGCCAGCGGTGCACATGCGGCACGTCGTCATCCAGCCAGAAGGCGTCGTCTTCGGTGATCACCAGCAGCTCTTCGAATTTGGCGCCCACATCACGGAAGCCAAGATGCGGCTCCACCGCCCATAGACCGGGCACGGGCGGATGGGCGGAGCGCTGGTGGCTGGCCCAGAGAGGTGACCAGCCTTCCTTCACGCCCTGCACGGTTTCGCGTCCCAGTGACAGCACACTGCGAATGCCGAAGCGGCCGACGGAAATCTTCGGGGCTACCGGGCTGTCCGGGAGTTTCTCCACTCGGTGTGCCAGCACGGAGAACGGATAGGCGTGATGACGCGGTTCCACGCCTTGCTTCACGCAGAGTGCATCCACTGCCTGGCTGACTTCGGACATGAGGCGACGCTCGCGGATCATCTCGATGATGAGCTGGCGGTGTGCGGCCAGATCGTCCATGAGCTGGTCGAGGATCTTGTTCTGGCCCAGCACGCCGGCATAGCCGATGTCGGCGGTATAGCCGTTCAGGGTGGGCGCGCAATCCAGGATGAAGGGCATGTCGGCTTCCAGCTTTTTGTTGCTGGGAAAGAAAGCCGGATTGAAGCCGCGGAGCTGGTTGAGGCCGATGAGCCCGCGAAAGGCGGTGCGGTGGCCGAACCAGGCAAAGGGCTGGTGCAGGCAGTCGGTGGCACCGTGGTCAGCGAGCCAGACCTTCATGCGGGCGGCGACTTCGCGCTCGGTGACGCCCGGGCGCAGCTCGGCATGGATGGCAGCGGCGCAGTTGTAGGCCAGACGCTGGGCAGCACGAAAGCCTTCGAGGTCGGCAGGGGTGGGTAGCAGGGAAATGGCGGACATCAGCGGGCCCCGGTTTTTGTTTGGTGCAGGAGAGTTACATTGAACGATGTAACTGTCTATGGGTTTTTGGGCCACATTGTCGGACAGGATGACTAGTCGGCGGGGTTTCGACTGTGCAAAGCGGCAAGCAGGGCCCCGGCTTGAGCGCTGGAACTGCCCAATGACGCCTACTGCTTCGGCTTTTCCCGGATCACATACGGGTTCCGGGCATTGCCGCGATTGTCGTAGTAGTCCTTTTCCAGGGTGCTGAGGCCGGGCGCGCCTTGCAGGGAGGGCAGGGTGATGGGTTGCCCGGATATCCAACTGCTCTTGTTGCGCTCGGCGAATTTGGCGGCGGATTCTGCCTTCTGGCGCTGGTATTCGGCATCGGCCGCGATGCGGGCTTTGGCGTTGGCATCTATCCGGCGTTGCAGTTCGGCTTTCTCTGCGGCTTCCTTGCGGCGCTGCTCGGCGTACTCTGCCTGCCACTTCGCCTGCTGTTCCGCCAGCAGCCGGATATCAATTGCCGCCTGTTTCACATCGGCCTGCTTCACTCCGGCTACCACCGCGTACAGCGCTTCCAGTGATGTAGCGGTGACAGGCTGCCCGTTGAACAAGCGGGGCTGGAAGTCATAGCCGTCTTTCCGCCTTATTGCCGTCATCATCTGCCACTGGCCGTTGTTCACGACAATCACGTAGCCCTGCATTTGCAGGATGTCCTGCCAGAGCGTGGGTGCTAGCGCCGGGTTGCCATCCTTGTCGCGGTAAATGAACTGATAGCCGGCCCGGCCCTTGTCGGTGCTGACCTGGACTTTGTAGAAGTGGTCCGGTCCCGACCATGCCGGATGCAGCGGCAGGGGTTGTCCAAGCGTCAGGCCGGGAAAGGGAAACGGGCGCAAGTCCTTGTCCAGGATCACGACCTTGCCCTCGAGGTCCGTGCCGCTGGCAGCGGGCGCATCCAGGACAAGATTCAGGTAGAAGTCACTCGCGTCGAGCAGGGCGTAGTTTTCGGTGGGAGCAGGAGGCGCAGGGAGCCGCACGATCGTGTAGCCGTTTGCAGCGGAGTCATGCCTGAACACGATCTTGCCATTTTCCAGCCTTGGCTCCTCGCGTGTATCCAGATGGGTGAGGGTGAGCAGCACCTGATTGTTGCCGACATCGATCAGGTCGACGGTGGCACTGGCCGGGTTGTCACCGGCGCGTATGCCCATCACCAGATCGCGCTGGAAAGGCCGGATGTCCTCGTGGGGGCGCTTCCCGTTGCTCTTGCCTACGCGCAGCAAGCGGATGTCGCTATAGGGTGTTGCGCCCGGCGCCGTGAGTTTTTTGCCATCTGTGCGGAATACTTGCCACTGCGTCGCGCCTTCGGGTTTCACCCAGATGTGTCCTTGTGTGCGCTTGAAGTCGGGCAGCACCACGGCTTCGTAAACGGGCTGCGCCAGCCATTTCGCCGGAGCGACGTAGTATCTGTTGGTGTGCGGCTCTTGCAGCCGTTGTTCGCTGATGACGCCCCAGCGATTGTTTTTGCCTCTGATCACATGCAGGTATTCATATTTCTCGCCAACAGGCCGGACGTAGCCATAAGTCGACATTACCAGTGGCTGCCCCTCCAGTTTTTCGCGATAGGCCATATCCACGAGTGTGACGGGTTTGCTGCTGCAGCCCAGCAGAAGCAGGGAAAGTGACAATCCTGTCAGGATGGAATGCAGGCGAGAGCGCATGGTTTTCTCCGGAGCGTGGCGTAACGACCATGTCCGGAGTATGGATGCAGAAATGTTACGGGCTCAACGCCCTGAATGAGGGAGCTGGGCTCAGCCGCGCAGGACGCGCGCTTTCTCGCGCTGCCAGTCGCGCTCTTTCTCGGTCTCGCGCTTGTCGTGCAACTGTTTGCCTTTCACCAGTGCGATCTCGCACTTCACGCGGCCGTGGCTCCAGTAGAGTGATAGCGGCACGCAGGTATGGCCCTTCTGCTGTACGCCTCCCGTGATCTTGTCGATCTCGCGGCGGTTCAGCAGCAGCTTGCGGGTGCGGGAAGGATCGGCAATCACATGCGTTGAGGCTTGCAGCAAAGGCATGATGTGCGCGCCCAGGAGCCAGGCCTCGTTGTTCTTGAGCAGGACATAGGCGTCGGTGAGGTTGGCCTTGCCGGCGCGCATGGATTTGATTTCCCAACCCAGCAGCACGAGGCCGGCCTCGAACTTGTCCTCGATGAAATACTCGTGCCGGGCACGGCGGTTCTGCGCGATGGTGCCGGTACCGGCACCTTTTTTCGGTGTGCTCATGGGGCGCGATTATAGGGGCAAACCACTGCGGAAAAGTGCGGAATGTGTGAGCCTGCGGGCAACAATGCCTGCACGGTTGCTTGCTTGAGGCCGGCAGGTTTATCCCGGACAATCCGCGCACTTTGCCCTTGCGGCATCATTTTTATGTCCTGCTTCCGAGAGGCTTGTGCATGGCTCATTCACCTTCCCTGCTGCATGGCAGCGCACGTGCGCCTGAGGTCTTCGGGGCGGCAACCCTGATCGGGCTGGCCTTCCTGCATGTATGGGAACTGCCCCGGCTGGTGGCACATCACGGTGGTTTTGCCTTCATGGCCGCCTGGCTGCTCTGCCTGGCCCTGCTGGCCCTGCCACTGCTGCTTCAGGAGCTGATGTTGGGCCGTCGCTCGCGGCGCTCGCCTGCCGAAGGTCTGGCCGTGCTGACCCGTGAGGCCGATGCCGCACGCGGCTGGCGGGCGTCCGGCTGGGGCATGCTGCTGGCGGCCCTGCTGGGGATGGTGGCCGTGGCGCTGCTGGCTGGCGGTAGTGTCAATTTTCTGGCGCGTGAGTTGGAACTGGTGGACGGCACGGTGCAGGTGACGCAGGGCGCCGGCTGGGTCTTGCCGCTGGGCGCCACGGTCATCCTCCTGCTGGCGCTGGGACTGGCCCTGTTGCCGGCTTCGAAGCGCTTGCTGGCAACCTTGCTGGTCCTGCTGCCGGTGCTTTTCCTGTTGGTGGTGTCGTCCTTGTCAGGCCTCAGCATGGCGGCCCTCCTTTATCCGGTGAAGGCGCTTTCCCTGGCGGACTGGCAGGCCGCTGCGCGGCTGGCACTGCTGGGCACGGGCGCGGGATTGGGCGTGATATGGGTGGGCGGCATGAGCCTGCCGGGCAATGCCCGCTTGGGCCGGCTGGCGCTGGGGTGGCTGCTGCTGCATGCCGTGCTGGGCTTCATCCTCCTGCTGGCGCTGGCCCCTTTTGTTGCCGTGGAACAGATCAATGCCTCCATGGCCATGGAGATCGTGCCCACAGGGGCGGCAGTATGGATGCTGCTGTCCGCACTGTTGTTGCTGAGCATCTTTGCCGCGGCACTGCTGGCAGAGCCTCTCTTGGCCTGGCTGGCTGAAAAGGGTCTGGCACGTCTGCCTGCGGTGCTGCTGGCTTTTGCGGCAGCCCTGTTGCTGGCACTGGCCATCTGGTTCGCTGTTGGCGCCACGGCGGTCAAGCCGCTGCTGCAAGTGCTGGCCATTCTTGTGCTGCTGGTTCTGCTGGGGCAGTCGGTGTTTGCCGGCTGGGCCATGAAGATCAGCCATGCCCGCAAGGAACTGAACCTGCCGGCGGAAGGCATTTACAACCTCTGGCGCGTGGCCGTGCGCATTCTGCTGCCGCTGGTGCTGCTCTGGGTGTTGTCCGGGCTCGTGGGCGGTTTGTTCGCATGACGGCAGTCACGCGGTCGGCCCTGTTGCCGTATTCGGCAGAAGAGGTGTTTGCACTGGTCAGTGATGTGGCGAGTTACCGCGACTTCCTGCCATTCTGCATCGCCTCCGAGGTGCTGGAGCAGAGCGATACGGAAATGCAGGGCCGCATTGCCTTCACGCGCATGGGGCTTTCGCAGTCGCTGGTGACGCGTAATCGCCTGCATCCGTATTCACGCATCGACATCGAGTTTGTCTCAGGGCCTTTCGAGTCCCTGCGGGGCACATGGGAATTCCAGAGCTTGCAGGCCCAGGCCTGCAAGGTGAGTTTCAGCGTGGATTTCCAGGTGCAGGCAAAGTTCCTGCAGTTCGTGGCGCAGAGTGCGATCAACCAGGCGGCCGGACAGGCCGTGGAGGCTTTCCAGCGGCGGGCGGTGCAGGTCTATGGCAAACGCTGACGCGAGCACAACCACTATCTCCATCGAAGTGGCCTATGCCCTGCCCGACGAGCAGGTGCTGCTGCGCTTGCAGGTGCCGCGTGACTGCACGCTGCTGGAGGCGGTGCACCTCTCGGGATTGCCGGCCCGGTTTCCGGAAATTGATCTCGTGGCGGGAAATTTCGGTGTATTCGGTCGCAAGGCAAAAGCACCGGGTGAGCAGGTGCTGGCCGAAGGGGATCGCGTGGAGATTTATCGCCCGCTGCTGATTGACCCCAAGGAAGCACGCAGGGCGCGTGCCGAGAAGGCCAGGGTCAAGAGGGCGCAGCAGAGTTAGGCAGGGCGTATCCGCTTACAGCGGATCAGCCTTCAGCGTGCGGTCGCGGCTTTCCGGTGCAGAGGGGTTTTTCTCCGGCATCAGCTCGGCGCCTTCGATCTTGCTCAGCACGCCGTTCTCGAACCACACCGTCAGGCGGCGGTTGTCCACTTCCTTCATCTTGGCGATGCGCGCATAGGTGCCGGGAACGTAATCGTAGAGATAGTCCCAGCGCTTGGGATTCAGTGTGTCGGTCACCAGCGGCGTGCCCAGCACGTAGCGGACCTGCGAGGGCGTCATTCCGGGCTTGAGCTTTTCCACCATGTCCTGCGTCACCAGGTTGCCTTGGTCGAGGTCAGCCTTGTAGACGCGCAGGAAATTGCCGCAGCCAGCCAGCAGCAGACTGAAAACCAGTGCCAGTAGAATCGGGGCTGTTTTTTGCATCGAACTCTGAATTCCTCTATGGTGCGCCCATTGTGGCGGCTCCCCTCCAGATTCCTGGCGGCGGCACAGCGAGCGGCGATGATACCCCAGGATAATGGTACGAGGGTTCACCCGCATCTCTGCACTTTGGTAACTCCGCCCTCTGTTCTCACGAACCGGCTTCAAACGAGGGATATCATGTCCACCAGCAACCAGGAACTGCGCAAGGCCGGCCTCAAGGTCACCCTGCCGCGCCTCAAGATTCTCGAACTCCTCGAAAACTCCGCTCTGCGCCACCTGAGCGCGGAAGACGTCTACAAGTCCCTGCTGGACCAGGGTGAAGACGTGGGCTTGGCCACGGTCTACCGTGTGCTGACGCAGTTCGAGGCGGCCGGCATCGTCGAGCGTCATCATTTCGAGGGTGGCCACTCCGTTTTCGAGATCAAGGACAGCCATCACCACGACCACATTGTCTGCACCAACTGCGGCAAGGTGGTGGAATTCCGCGACGAAGTCATCGAAGAGCGCCAGAAGAAGATGGCCGAGTCACTGGGCTTCACGCTTACCGACCATTCCCTCTATCTTTACGGCCTCTGCAAGGATGCCGAGTGCGCCAAGGTCGCCAAGGCGTCCAAGTAATCCGGTCAGGAGTTTCCTCCTGCCTTCAGGGCGGGCCCGGGTCGTGCTGATCCCGGCCCGCTTGCCCTTCAAATCATCGGTCTTCCTTGCATTGCGCTACCTTGCGTAGTTCCACGCTTGTCTCCGGCAGCCTCCCCGCTAGACTGCGCCTTCCGCATGCTTCCGGTGCCTTGCCATGGCTGACGAATTTCCCGCCCACGCCTTTCACGCTGCCCTTGCGGGCGGGCGTTGCAGCGGCATGCTGCGTGTCTGGGATCACGGGCTGGTGTTCAGTCATGGCAACCAGAGCGTGACCCTGCCGCTGGAAGGCTTGCAGATGACACTGGGAGGTGCCGGCAACCGGCTGCTGTTCTGCACGCACCCGGCCCGGCCCGGCTGGCAGGTCTATACCGCCGACCTGGCTCTGCTCAAGACGCCGCTGCTCCAGAACCATCCCGCTTTGCAGGCCATCAACGGCCAGAAGCGTCGTCACCGCACCACCTTCTGGGGGCTGCTGGCTGGCGGACTCGGTGCGCTGGTGCTGGCCGTGATGCTCATCTGGTGGTCGCTGGACGGCATGAGTGCACTGGCTGCCAAACGTGTGCCGGTAGAGTGGGAAGACAAGCTGGGTGCCGGCGTCATTGCGCAGTACCGCCTTGGCAAGGATTTCATGCCGGAAAAAGAAGCTGCTGCGTTGCTGGCACCATTGACCACGGCGTTGACGGATGCCATGCCCGAAAAGCGCTACCAGATCCGTTTCTATGTGGTGAATGATCCTTCCATCAATGCCTTTGCCCTGCCGGGCGGGCATGTGGTCATCCATTCCGCGCTGGCGCTCCGTGCCGGTACGGCAGCGGAACTGCAGGGTGTGCTGGCGCATGAAATCGCGCATGTCACGGAGCAGCATGGCCTGCGTGCCGTGATTCGCTCCACCGGGCTTTACGTGATTGCACAGACTCTGCTGGGCGATGCCAGCGGCCTTGTGGCCGTGATGGCCAATGCCGGCCCCTTGCTGCTCAACCAGAAGTATTCTCGTGACTTCGAGCGTGCCGCCGACAGCGAAGGCTACGAGCTGCTCAAGCGGGCACGCATCGATCCGCGAGGCCTGACGGCTTTCTTTGCCACGATACAGGCCGAAGAAAAGCGGCAGAAAGAAAAGATCACGGACGAGAATGCCCGCAAGGCCATGGAGGTCGCTCAGGATTTCCTGGCCACGCATCCGGGAACGGGTGAGCGCATTGCTGCCATTCAGGAAAAGCTGAAAAGTGAGCCCGCGACGGGCTGGCGTGATGACGAGACGGCCTTCCTTGCCTTGCAGGAAAGCGTGCGGCAATTTGTAGCGGCCAGTGGCAAAGAGGCCCTGCAGTAAAAGCGGCCGATAAAGGCCATCAATAAAAAAGACGTTGCACCGTAAACCACCAGCAAGAGGGACAAGCGGAATGAAGGCTGAAATCAGGGGCAGCGATGCCTTCGCCTACGTGGACGTGGATCTCGCTCCGGGCGAGAAAATCATTGCCGAGGCCGACGCCATGTCCAGCATGTCAGCCGATCTGGACATGCAGGCGAAATTCAACGGCGGCTTTTTTGTCGCACTGATGCGCAAGCTGCTCGTGGGTGAAACCGTCTTCATCAATCATTTCAGCAACAACACCTCGGGTGACCGGCGCCTGACACTGGTGCAGCCGACACCGGGGGCCGTGCGCTGCCTGGAGCTGAACAACGATACCTTCTACCTGCAGCCCGGCGCCTTTCTGGCCAGCGCCGGTGACGTGAAGCTGGGCGTGAAGTTTGCCGGACTGGTGTCGTGGATTGCCCGCGAAGGGCTTTTCCGCATTGTGGTGAGCGGCACCGGCAAGGTCTGGTACGGCGCTTACGGTGCCTTGCTCGACAAAGAAATCGACGGCGAATACATCGTCGATACATCGCACCTCGTGGGCTACACGCCCGGCATCGGCCTCAAGCTGCAACTGGCCGGTGGCATTTTCTCCAGTCTCTTTGGCGGCGAAGGACTGGTCACGCGCGTCGTCGGCAAGGGACGTATCGTCATCCAGACACGCAGCCTCAGCGGCCTTGCGAACTGGATCAATCCCCGCCTGCCCTGAGCCCGGAACAAGGAACGACATCATGCAGATCGATTTCATGCACCAACCCGGCAATACGGCTGCGCGCATCGTGTTGCAGCCCCATGAAACCGTCACCGTGGAAGGTGGAGCCATGATCGCCATGAGCGGTCACCTTGGCGTGGAGACCACCACGCACAAGAAAGGCAGTGGCGGTTTCCTCAAAGCCGTGAAGCGCCTGATCGCGGGCGAATCGCTTTTCCTCAACCATTTCACGGCCGAGGCCAAAGCCGGTGAACTCTGGCTGGGCAGTGCGCTGGCCGGCGACATGATGCGTTATGAGCTGGATGCTGAAACGCTGATCGTGCAGGCAGGCTCCTTCGTGGCCTGCGAGCACGCTGTCAACATCGACATGGGCTGGCAGGGTTTCAAGAATTTCCTCTCCGGCGAAAGCCTGTTCTGGCTGCGCCTGAACGGAAAAGGCACTGTGATCCTCAACGCGTTCGGCGCGATCTATCCGGTGGAAGTGGATGGTGAATACATCGTGGATACCGGCCACATCGTGGCTTTCAACGAGACACTGGATTTCTCACTGACCAAGGCCGGCAAGAGCTGGCTCTCGTCGATCTTTGGCGGAGAAGGTCTGGTCTGCAAGTTCAAGGGAAAGGGCACGGTCTGGTGCCAGTCACACAATCCCGGCAGCTTCGGCGGCAATCTGGGGCCCAGCCTCAAGCCACGACGTGCCTGAGCCGGAGTACACAAGAAAATGACGACTTACACGATACGCCTTGCCGGTTTTTCCGGAACCCATGACCGGGTGCAAGTGACCGCAGCTTTCGGGCGCCTGTTCCATCTGGACGAAGCCAAAGCTGCACAGTTCCTCTCGCGCATGCCACTCACGCTCAAGGAGGGGCTGGATGCCGAGACGGCAGAAAAATACAGCGTCAACCTTGCCAGGATAGGTTTGCAGACGGAGGTTTTTGCCACGCCGGTAGCTGCGGCCTCCGTCGAAGCGAGCCCAGCAGCCCAACCCGCCACTCAGGTGATCGAAGCAACTCCTGCCAGCGGCAGTACGCCTCTGCCACGTACGGAATTGCAGGACGAGGAGCAGCCCGGCTTCCGTTTCCGTATCGACGGCCGCCCGGACTATGCTTTCCTGACCGTGCAGCTCCCGGCCAACCAGACCTTGAAGGTCGAGGCTTCCGCCATGGCGACCATGGACACCAACCTGAAGATGAAAACCAAGCTTCGGGGTGGCCTGGGTCGTTTCCTTGCCGGTGAATCCATTTTCCTCAACGAATTCACCGCCGAGAACGTGCCGGGCGAGATCGGCATCGCACCGGGCGCGCCCGGTGATCTCGCACACGTCTATCTGCGTAACGAAATCATCTACCTGCAGAACTCCGCTTTTGTTGCCTGTGATCCGGCCGTGAATCTGGAAACCAAGTGGCAGGGTTTCATGAAGGGTTTCTTTTCCGGAGAGAGTTTTTTCCTCGTGCGCGCCAGCGGCAAGGGCGACCTCTGGTTCAACACCTATGGCGGCATGATAGAGCTGGATGTGGACGGCGATTACGTTGTCGATACCGGCAATATCGTCGCGTTCACGGATGGCCTGGAATACAGCATCAGCAAGATAGGCGGCTACAAGTCTCTCTTCTTCTCCGGTGAAGGCCTGGTCTGCCGCTTCAAGGGCAAAGGCAAGGTCTGGATACAGACGCGCACCACTGGCGCCTTCGTGAATTGGGCGCACTGGTATCGGCCTGTGCAGAAAGGAGGATGACGGATGGTTTGCGCGTTTAATGAGCCTGATTTTCGTTTTTCATAGAAAGAGAGTGAGCAAAGAAAACCTGGCCAAGCCTTGTAACGGCTATTTCTACTTTGGATGCCCTTTTTGAGGGTGGCCGGGGGATGGATATGGGATGGGTATGGAGTATTTCTGCCGTTTTTATTCTGATAACGGCTCCATTGATATCGTGGAAGTTGTGCTCTTTGGCATTCCGTAAGACCTTTAGCCCCATCCCAGCATTGCTATGGGCGTTTGTAGGTACAGCTATATTGAGCGTTCATGCCTACGGATTATTTTATGACTGCCACACCTCGTACAAAGTCGGGCTATGGATCAACCAGAATTTGTCTGATGTTGAAAAGAAGACGCTGATCTCTCACGAAATTTTTTGCCCTGTATCGTATACATACAAAGAAGCCGGAAATGGCCAGTGTCGTTTTGTGGCTCCTCTGGATGAAATTGGAGCGGGCAAATGTCCTTAAGTAGCATCAGCAATCAAGACCCAAAAAGCATGATGCTGGGCTTTGCAACTTGACCTGCGGCGCTACTGTCCTGATCACAAACCCAGTGCTTGCCAGACCGTATCCAGCAGCTTGAGGCGACGTTCGGCGGGCCAGGGCTGGCCCATGTCGATACTGGTGACGATCAGGCCGTCGACCAGCACATTCAGCAAGTCCTCCGCCAGAGTCGGGTCCGCCGGGCCGAGGCGGGCGATGCGCTCCCGCATCTGCTGGCTCCACCACAGATTGAACAGGCCCAGCTCTATGCGCAGCATCGGCTCGCTGGCGGCACCCAGCACCAAAGCCAGCCAGCGCTGGTGGCTGGGCTCGTCCTGACCGAGTACGGCCCACTCCACAAAGGCGCGCAATGCCGCCGCATCTTCCAAACCACCAATGGCTGCCTCGGCTTCCTGGCGGCGCATGTCCACCTCGCGCCGTATGGCATTGCGCAGCAACTCCTCTCGGCTGCCCACATAGTGGGTCACGGCCGAGGTGGAGGCGCCTATGCGCTCGGCGATGGCGCGTATGGTCACGGCGGCGAAGCCGGATTCCGTGGCGATGGCAATGGCTGCCTCCTCGATCAGGGCACGGCGACTTTCATGGTTCACATGACGGGGCATGACATTCTTCTGTTTTCATGAAACACTTGTTTTATAACATATGTTTCATTAAGGGTGAGTGTGATGAAAAGCGCCGACATTGTAGTGGTTGGAGCGGGGTTTTCGGGCCTGGTTGCCGCCCGTGAGTTGCAACGCAAGGGGCTGTCTGTGCTGGTGCTGGAGGCGGCTGACCGGGTCGGCGGCCGGGCCATGACGGTGTACTCGGCAGCAGGCACCGCCGTGGACTTGGGCGGGCAATGGATAGGCCATGATCATTCCCGCATGCGGGCGCTGGCCCGGGAGTGTGGCATTCCTCTTTTTCCCACCCACCCCAAGGGCCGGATGCTGGTGCAGGAGGAGGGCCACAGCTTCTCGCCTTTCTCGCTGACAGGGCTGGTGGCTGTTGCGGCGCTGGCGAGGCTGGCCCTGATGGCGAGCACCGGCCTGGGGATGAGGGACGACCGCACGCTGGCCGACTGGCTGGCCGGCATAGGCTCGCGCCGTGCCCGGCGGGTGGTCGAAATTGCGCTCTCCACGGTGACTGCCACCGACCTGGATCAGGTTTCCTTGCGCGCACTGGGTGATGTCATCAAGGCTTCCGGCGGGCTGGTGGAGATGCTGGGTTTCAAGGGTTATGCGCAAGATGCCTTGCTGACCAGCGGCGCTGGCGGTTTGGCGGAGGCTCTCGCTGCAGGGCTGAGGCCGGCAATCATGCTGAACCGGCCGGTGCTGGAGATCCAGCACGATGACAGCGGCGTAACGGTACGCACGCCACAGGAAACGATACGCGCCCGGCGCGTCATCATGGCCGTCGCGCCACCGGTTGCCAGGGCCATCGCCCACCAGCCTGCCCTGCCTGAACCCCGGGCCCGGCTGCAGCGCGATACCTTCATGGGCACCATCTACAAGGCTGTGATTGTCTACGACTCGCCGTTCTGGCGGGAGCAAGGTCTGAGTGGTGAACTGCTCTGCCTGGATGGTCTGGTGGCGTCAGCCGTGGATATTTCCCCGCCCGGTGGGCCCGGCCATCTTTGTGTCCTCCTGCCCGGCCGGGCAGCCCATGCCCTGGATGGGCTGGATGCCGAGGCGCGCCGCGATGCTGTCTGCAATGCGCTGGCTACTCATTTTGGCGAGTCTGCCCGTTCTCCACTGAGCTTCCATGACAAGGCCTGGCATCAGGACGAATTCGTGCTGGGCGGCTATGTAGCCTGGCCACGGCCAGGCTCTTTCGATGCCGTGGCCGCCGCAGGTTCTGCTCCTGTCGGCCGGATGCATTGGGCTGGCACCGAAAGCGCCTCCCGTTTCAAGGGTTATCTGGAAGGGGCGGTGCGAGCGGGCGAGCGGGCGGCGGCTGAAGTGCTGGCGGCTGATTGAGAAGGGGATGCCAGACTCACGGGAACTTGAAGACGAAAAAGCCCGGCAATGCCGGGCTTTTTTTTGGGGATTTATATACGTGGCTCCCTGATTGATCTGTCGTCCCCGCGAAGGCGGGGACCCAGTGGCTTTCTTATTCTCTGA
>JBBCJX010000011.1:0-171419 GCA_037189985.1 Moraxellaceae bacterium | reverse complement strand
GGACGAAGGCCGTGCTGGTGAAAACTGCGGCGTGCTGCTGCGTGGCACCAAGCGCGAAGACGTGCAGCGTGGCCAGGTGCTGGCCAAGCCCGGCACGATCAAGCCGCACACCCAGTTCGAATCCGAAGTGTACGTGCTGTCCAAGGAAGAAGGCGGTCGTCACACCCCGTTCTTCAAGGGCTACCGTCCCCAGTTCTACTTCCGTACGACGGACGTGACGGGCGCCATCGAACTGCCGGAAGGCGTCGAGATGGTGATGCCAGGCGACAACATCAAGATGAATGTCACCCTGATCGCGCCGATTGCTATGGAAGAAGGCCTGCGTTTCGCCATCCGTGAGGGTGGTCGTACCGTGGGTGCAGGCGTGGTCGCTAAAATCATCGCCTGAGAAGTGAAAAAAGGGGCTGGCAAGTGAAATTGCCGCCCCTTTTTGCTTGCCGAGGCAGGTAAGCCACGGTATATTACGCGCCCTCTCGCCAAGGCCTTCTGGGTTTTGCCGGGGGTGAGACAACCGGGGCATCGTTCCCGGACTGGTTTCTGAAGCCTTCCTTCCCGTAGAAAGAGTCGGGAAATGGAGGGTTTTGCTTCACTTATTTTTGGAGTTGCCGGAATGGCTAACCAGAGAATCCGCATTCGCCTGAAGGCGTTCGATCATCGCCTGATCGATCAGTCTGCTGTCGAGATCGTCGAGACCGCCAAGCGCACTGGCGCCCAGGTCTGCGGCCCGATCCCGATGCCGACCCGCATTGAGCGTTTCAACGTGCTGACTTCGCCGCATGTCAACAAGGATGCCCGTGACCAGTACGAAATCCGTACGCACAAGCGTCTGGTCGATATCGTGCAGCCAACGGACAAGACCGTGGATGCGCTGATGAAGCTTGACCTTGCAGCTGGCGTGGATGTGCAGATCAGCCTCGGCTGATGCCTGAACAGGTTTCCTCTTAAGAAATTGAGCAAAGAGGTTTGAAGATGGCTATTGGATTAGTCGGCCGCAAGTGCGGCATGACCCGAGTGTTTACCGAAGCCGGCGTGTCCGTGCCGGTGACAGTGATCGAGGTCGATCCGAACCGCATCACGCAGATCAAGTCTGTGGATACTGACGGTTATCAGGCTGTGCAGGTGACCACGGGTGAGCGTCGCGCTTCGCGTGTGACCAAGGCTCAGGCCGGTCATTTCGCCAAGGCCAGTGTCGCTGCCGGTCGTGGTGTCTGGGAATTCCGTGTCAATGGTGGCGAGGCTGCGGCTCTGGCTGTTGGCGGCACCATTGGTGTTGATGCTTTTGCTGCGGGTCAGGTGGTTGATGTCACTGGCACTTCCAAGGGCAAGGGCTTCCAGGGTGGTGTCAAGCGCTGGAACTTCCGTACCCAGGATGCCACCCACGGCAACTCCGTGTCGCATCGTGTCCATGGCTCCACGGGTCAGAACCAGAGTCCGGGCAAGGTATTCAAGGGCAAGAAGATGGCCGGCCACATGGGCGACGAGCGAGTCACCGTGCAGGGCCTGGAAGTGGTCTCTGTGGATGCCGAGCGTGGCGTGCTGCTGGTCAAGGGTGCGGTTCCGGGTGCCACCGGTAATGACGTCATCGTGCGTCCGACCGTGAAGGCCTGAGGGGGATAGATCGTGAATCTGAAGACTGTTTCCGGCGCAGCCGTTGAGCTGTCCGAAGTTGCCTTCGGCAAGGAATTCAATGAGGCATTGGTGCATCAGGTTGTGACAGCCTATCTGGCTGCCGGCCGTGCAGGTACCAAGGCTCAGAAGACTCGTGCCGAAGTGAGCGGTGGTGGCAAGAAGCCTTGGAAGCAAAAGGGTACTGGCCGCGCACGTGCTGGCTCCATCCGTAGCCCCATCTGGCGTGGCGGCGGCAAGGGCCATGCAGGTCAGCCGCAGAACTGGGAGCAAAAGGTCAACCGCAAGATGTACCGCGGTGCCATGCAATGCATTCTTTCCGAGCTGGTTCGCCAGGATCGTCTGGTGCTGGTGGAAGAAATTTCCGTGCCGGCCCCAAAGACCCGCGACCTGCTCAGCAAGCTCAATGGCATGGGCCTGAGCAATGTTCTCATCATCACCGAAGCGGTTGACGAGAACCTGTATCTTGCCGCGCGCAACCTGCCCCACGTTGATGTCATTGATACTGCAGCCATTGATCCTGTCAGCCTCATTGGCTTTGACAAAGTGATCATGTCTGTTCCGGCTGCCAAGAAGCTTGAGGTGGAACTGGGATGAATCAGGAACGCATTTATCAGGTCCTGCTTGGGCCGCACATTTCCGAAAAGGCTACGGTTGTTGCGGAAAAGCATCGCCAGTTCGTCTTTCGTGTCCGTCCCGATGCCAACAAGCTCGAGATCAAGAAGGCGGTTGAAAAGCTGTTCAATGTCCAGGTGGCTGGTGTGAATACCACCGTCGTCAAGGGCAAGAACAAGCGTTTCGGTCGCAGCCTGGGTCGTCGTTCCGACTTCAAGAAGGCCTATGTGGCTTTGAAGGAAGGCTTCGATCTCGATTTCACCGGCGCGGCTGAGTAAGGGTTGGGAGAAACGCAATGCCTATCGTGAAATGCAAACCGACCTCGCCAGGTCGCCGTTTTGTCGAGAAGGTGGTTCACCCGCATCTGCACAAGGGTGGTCCTCTTCCGGCGCTGACGGAGTCTAAGAAAAAGACTGGTGGTCGTAACAACAATGGCCATATCACCATGCGTCACATTGGTGGTGGTCACAAACAGCAGTACCGCCTGATTGATTTCAAGCGCAACAAGGATGGTATTCCTGCTGTTGTCGAGCGTATCGAGTATGACCCCAACCGTACGGCTCACATTGCGCTGCTGAAGTATGCCGATGGCGAGCGCCGCTACATCATTGCGCCCAAGAATCTTGCGGTCGGTGATGCGGTTCAGTCGGGCGATGATGCCCCGATCAAGAACGGTAATGTGTTGCCCCTGCGCAACATGCCCTTGGGTGCCACGCTTTGCTGTCTGGAGCTGAAGCCGGGCAAGGGTGCACAGATTGCTCGTTCTGCAGGCGCGTCCGTGCAGTTGCTGGGTCGTGATGGTGCTTATGCCATCGTACGCCTGCGCTCTGGCGAAATGCGCAAGATTCATGTCGATTGCCGCGCAACTTTCGGTGAGGTTTCCAACTCCGAAAACAATCTGCGCAGCTATGGCAAAGCCGGTGCCAAGCGCTGGCGCGGGATTCGCCCGACCGTTCGCGGTATGGCAATGAATCCGGTTGACCATCCGCATGGCGGTGGTGAAGGCCGTAACAAGGGTATGCACCCTGTTTCGCCTTGGGGTACGCCGTCTAAGGGTTACAAGACCCGTAGCAACAAGCGTACGACGAACATGATCGTTCGTGATCGCCGCAAGTAAGAGTTGAGGGAGATTAAAAGTGCCTCGTTCGCTTAAGAAAGGCCCGTTCGTTGACAGCCACCTGTGGGCCAAGGTGGAAACGGCGGTCTCTGCCAACTCGAAGAAACCGATCAAGACTTGGTCGCGTCGTTCGATCATTCTGCCGGAAATGGTCGGTCTGACCATCGCCGTGCACAACGGCAAGCAGCATGTACCGGTCTTCGTGTCCGAGCACATGGTTGGTCACAAGCTTGGCGAATTCGCGCCGACCCGTACCTATCGTGGTCACGGTGTCGACAAGAAAGCCAAGAAGTAAGGGGTGAGTGATGGAAGCTATCGCTAAATTGCGCGGCGCGCCGATCTCGGCCCAGAAGGTCCGTCTCGTCGCTGACCAGGTTCGTGGTCTTGCTGTTGGCAAGGCACTGAATACGCTGGAATTCAGTAACAAGAAGGCAGCGCATCTCGTGAAGAAAGTGCTTGAGTCGGCTATCGCCAATGCCGAGCACAACGAAGGTGCCGACGTGGATGAGCTCCAGGTCTCCACGATCTACGTAGATGAAGGCACTTCGCTGAAGCGCATCATGCCGCGCGCCAAGGGCCGGGCAGATCGCATCACCAAGCGTACCTGCCACATCACCGTCAAAGTATCGGAAAAGAAGTGAGGCCGTAAGACATGGGTCAGAAAGTTCATCCGATAGGCATTCGCCTCGGCATCGTCAAGAAGCACAATTCCAACTGGTACGCCAGCCCGAAGAATTATGCGGATTACCTGATTACAGACCTCAAGGTTCGTGATCACCTGTACAAGAAGCTGAAGAATGCTTCTGTCAGCCGCATCCTGATCGAGCGTCCTTCCGAGAACGCCCGCATCACGATTTCCACGGCACGTCCAGGCATCGTCATCGGCAAGAAGGGTGAAGATGTCGAACGTCTGCGCAAGGAAATCGCGCGTCTGATGAAGACACCGGTGCAAATCAACATCGACGAAATCCGCAAGCCGGATCTGGATGCTCGTCTGGTTGCTGAGGGTATTGCTTCGCAGCTGGAGCGTCGTGTGATGTTCCGTCGTGCGATGAAGCGTGCCGTACAGAACACGATGCGTGCTGGCGCCAAGGGTATCAAGGTTGAGGTGTCGGGTCGTCTGGGTGGTGCTGAAATCGCCCGTACCGAATGGTACCGCGAAGGCCGCGTGCCCCTGCACACCCTGCGTGCCGACATCGACTACTCGATCATTCGTGCCGAAACGACCTACGGTTGCATCGGTGTGAAAGTGTGGATTTTCAAGGGTGAAGTGCTGGGTGGGCAGGAGCTGGCTAACCAGACCGCCACTGCAGTGGAGGAGCCCGCGGCCAAGCCGGCCCGCAAGCGCGGCGGCAAGAGCCAGGAAGCGAGGGGTTAAGAAATGCTGCAGCCTAAGCGCACCAAATTTCGCAAGGTCCACAAGGGCCGTAACCGTGGTCTGGCCCTGCGTGGCAGCACGGTGGCCTTTGGCGCCGTTGCGCTCAAATCGACCGAGCGTGGCCGTTTGACGGCTCGTCAGATCGAAGCGGCCCGTCGTGCCATCACCCGCCGCGTGAAGCGTGGTGGAAAGATCTGGATTCGCGTGTTTCCGGACAAGCCCATCACCGAAAAGCCCCTTGAAGTTCGTATGGGTAACGGCAAGGGCAACGTTGAATACTGGGTGGCTGAAATCCAGCCCGGCAAGATCCTCTATGAAATCGAGGGCGTGCCTGAGGAACTGGCCCGTGAAGCCTTTGCCCTTGGCGCGGCCAAGCTGCCGTTGAAAACCGTAATCGTGACCCGGACGGTGATGTGATGAAAGCGACTGAATTGCGTCAGAAAAGCGTGGAAGAGCTGGGCAAGGAGCTGGATTCCCTGCAGCGCCAGCAGTTCACCCTGCGTATGGCCAAGGCCACCGGCCAGCTCGGCAAGAGCCATCAGGTGGATGTGGTCCGCAAGGATATCGCCCGCGTCAAGACTGTACTGAATGAGAAGCAGGGTAACTGATCATGAGCGAACAGAATGTCAAGCGCACGGTGACCGGCAAAGTGGTCAGCAACAAGATGGACAAGTCCATCACCGTGCTGATCGAGCGCCGTGTAAAGCACCCCGTGTATGGCAAGTACCTTACCCGTTCGACCAAGCTCCATGCCCACGACGAGAACAACGTGTGCAAGGAAGGCGACGTGGTGACGATTGCTGAAACCCGCCCGATTTCCAAGACCAAGTCCTGGACCCTGGTGGCAGTGGTGGAGGGCGCCGGCGCCTGATTTCAGGTTGCTACGGCAGGCTTCATAAGTTAGCATTTGCGCCCTTTTTCTGGGCGTACAAGGGTTCGGAGAAGAGCAATGATTCAGACCGAAACGATGCTCGAAGTGGCAGACAACAGCGGCGCGCGTCGCGTTCAGTGCATCAAGGTACTGGGCGGATCGCATCGTCGTTATGCCACTGTCGGCGACGTCATCAAGGTCGCCGTGAAGGAAGCGATTCCGCGCGGCAAAGTAAAGAAGGGCGACGTGATGAATGCCGTGGTCGTGCGCACCCGCAAGGGTATCCGCCGCGCTGACGGTTCCCTCATCCGCTTTGATGACAACGCCGCCGTGCTTCTCAATAACCAGAAGGCCCCGATCGGCACCCGTATCTTCGGGCCGGTGACTCGTGAGCTGCGTAACGAGCAGTTCATGAAGATCATCTCGCTGGCGCCTGAAGTGCTCTGAGGGACGATGACATGTCGAAGATAAAGCGTGATGACGAAGTCATCGTGATCACTGGCAAAGACAAGGGCAAGCGCGGCAAGGTCGTGACTGTTCTTGAGGGCCGGGTTGTTGTCGCTGGCATCAATCTGGTCAAGAAGCATGTGAAGGCCAATCCGAATCGCGGTACCCAGGGCGGTATCGTCGAGCAGGAGGCTTCGCTGCACATTTCCAACGTGGCTCTGTTCAATGCGGCAACGCAGAAGGCAGACCGCGTGGGCTACAAGCAACTGGAAGACGGCGCCAAGGTGCGTGTGTTTAAGTCCAGTGGCGATGTGGTCGACGTAAAGTAAGGGTTGGTTGAGATGGCCAGACTGAGAAGTGTTTACAAGAACGAGATCGCAGCCAAGCTGAAGGAAGAGCTGGGTCTCGAGAATGTGATGCAGGTTCCGCGCATCACGAAGATTACTCTGAATATGGGAGTGGGCGGCGCCAGCCAGGATAAGAAGCTTATCGATGGTGCCGTGGCCGATATGCAGCTGATCGCTGGCCAGAAACCCATTGTCACTGTTGCACGCAAGTCCATCGCCGGCTTCAAGATCCGTGAAGGCTGGCCGATTGGCTGCAAGGTCACCCTGCGCGGTGACATGATGTACGAATTCCTGGATCGTCTGATCGGTATCACGATTCCGCGTATCCGTGACTTCCGCGGTTTCAGTGCCAAGGCATTTGACGGCCGTGGCAACTACTCGATGGGTATCAAGGAGCAGATCGTGTTCCCGGAAATCGAGTACGACAAGATCGACAAGCTGCGTGGTCTGGATATCACCATCACCACAACGGCTGCTACGGATGACCAAGGTCGCGCACTGCTGCGTGCCTTTGGCTTCCCGTTCAAGTGAGAGCGTGAACCATGGCTAAGAAGAGCATGATCAACCGTGAAGAGAAGCGTACCAAGCTGGTCGTGAAATACGCCAAGCTGCGCGCTGATCTGAAGGCGACCATCAAGAACCCCAAGGCGAGCGAAGAAGAGCGCTGGGCTGCACAGCTCAAGCTGCAGAGCCTGCCGCGTGATGCCAGCCCTGTCCGCCAGCGTAATCGTTGCGGGCTGACAGGCCGCCCCCACGGTTATTTCCGCAAGTTCGGCCTTAGCCGCAACAAGCTGCGTGATGCCGTGATGCGTGGTGATGTGCCAGGTGTTGTCAAGGCCAGCTGGTAATCCGGCTGGTAATCAGGAGAAGTCATAAATGAGCATGCAAGATACTGTCGCTGATATGCTGACGCGCATCCGCAATGCACAGCAAGCGAACAAGTCTGCCGTGTCCATGCCTTCCTCCAAGCTGAAGCTGGCAATTGCCAAGCTGCTGCTTGATGAGGGTTACATTGCTACCGCAGAAGTCGATGGCGACAAAAAGGCACAGCTGAACATCGGTCTCAAGTACTACGAAGGCAAGCCCGTGATCGAAGAGATCAAGCGCGTGAGCCGTCCCGGTCTGCGTATTTACAAGGGCGCATCCGAGCTGCCAAAGGTCAAGCAGGGCCTTGGTATCCTGATCGTCTCCACCAACAAGGGCATCCTGACTGATCGCGCCGCTCGTGCAGCTGGCGTGGGCGGTGAAGTGATCGCTCTCGTTTCCTAAGGAGAACGAAGATGTCCCGTGTTGCGAAGGCTCCTATCACCCTGCCCAAGGGTGTTGAAATTACGGTTAATGGCCAGGATGTGCAGGTCAAGGGTGCCAAAGGCACGCTCGGCATGACTGTCCATGGCTTGGTTGAAGTCAAGACCGAAGCTGGCGAAATCAAGCTGAGCCCGCGTGAAACCACGCAGGATGGCTGGATGCAGACCGGTACTGCGCGTGCGCTGCTGAACAATCTCGTGATCGGTGCTTCTGCCGGTTTCGAGCGCAAGCTCCAGCTGATTGGTGTGGGTTACAAGGCTGCTGCCAAGGGCAAGGTTCTGAATCTGGCGCTGGGTTTTTCCCATCCCATCGATTTCAACCTGCCGGAAGGCGTTACTGCCGAAACTCCGACGCCGACGGAAATCATCCTGAAGTCCAACGACAAACAGTTGCTGGGTCAGGTTGCTGCCAACGTGCGTGGCTTCCGTCCGCCGGAACCTTACAAGGGCAAGGGTGTTCGTTACGCGGACGAGAAGGTCCTGCGTAAGGAAGCCAAGAAGAAATAAGGGTTGATGTCATGTCGAACGAAAAGAAAGTAGCCCGCCTGCGCCGCGCGCGCAGCACGCGTCTGAAGATCCGTGAGTTGGGTGTGGTTCGTCTCAGCGTCAACCGTACGCCGCGCCACATCTATGCCCAGATCATTTCTGCCGATGGTGCCACGGTGCTGGCCCAGGCCTCCACGCTGGATGCCGATCTGCGCTCTGGCGCAACCGGAAACGCAGATGCTGCCAAGAAGGTGGGAGCATTGGTTGCCGAGCGTGCCAAGGCTGCAGGAGTGAGCAAGGTTGCGTTTGACCGTTCCGGTTTCAAGTATCACGGCCGTATCAAGGCCCTGGCCGATGCCGCGCGTGAAGCCGGTCTGGAGTTCTAATCATGGCGAAAATTGAACAACAGCAGCAGGGCGAAGGCCTGGTCGAGAAGCTGGTCAAGGTCAACCGTGTTGCCAAGGTTGTGAAAGGCGGCCGCATTTTCTCCTTCACTGCACTGACTGTGGTGGGTGATGGCAAGGGCCGCGTGGGCTTCGGTCGTGGCAAGGCACGTGAAGTGCCGGCTGCCATCCAGAAGGCGCTGGAAGCTGCCCGCCGCAACATGATCCAGATTGACCTCAATGGCAGCACGCTGCAGCACCCGGTGACGGGCCAGCACGGCGCCTCGCGTGTGTACATGCAGCCTGCCTCCGAAGGTACGGGTGTCATTGCCGGCGGTGCCATGCGTGCCGTGCTGGAAGTTGCCGGCGTGCACAACGTGCTGGCCAAGTGCTACGGCTCCACCAATGCCAACAACGTGGTGCATGCCACGTTCAACGGTCTGGCGATCATGACTTCGCCGGAACAGGTTGCTGCCAAGCGCGGCAAGACCGTTGAAGAGATTCTGGGGTAAGACATGTCCGCCAAGACAATCAAAGTTACGCAAGTGCGCTCCAGTGCGCACAAGCTCAAGAACCACAAGCTCTGCCTGAAGGGTCTGGGTCTGCGCCGTATCGGTCATTCTGTTGAAGTGATTGATACACCGTCCAACCGCGGCATGATCAACAAGGTTTATTACCTCGTTAAGGTGGAAGGTTAACAGCCATGAAATTGAATGAGCTGAGCCCTGCTGATGGCTCCAAGAAAGCAGCACGCCGCCCGGGCCGTGGTATCGGTTCCGGCCTTGGCAAGACCGGTGGTGGTGGCGTAAAGGGTCAGACTTCGCGCGGCAAGGGCAAGGTTCGCCCCGGCTTCGAAGGCGGCCAGATGCCCCTGTATCGCCGTCTGCCCAAGTTCGGCTTCACCAACCTGGCCAGTCTGAAGGTTGCCGAAGTTCGTCTTTCTGAAATCGCCTATGTGGATGGTGACGTGGTTTCCCTGGAAACCCTGAAGGCCGCCAACGTTGTGCGCAAGGACAAGACCACTGCCCGCATCATCCTTTCGGGTGAAGTGAGTCGCGCCCTGACCATCAAGGGTCTGAAGGTGACCAAGGGCGCACGTGCAGCGATTGAAGCTGCCGGCGGCAAGGTCGAGGAATAAGCCTGATGGCGAACACCCGTACGCAACAGGCGCGCGAGATGCTGCAGAGCCCGGGCATGCAGAAAGGCATGTCCGATCTCTGGCGTCGTATCGGTTTTCTGTTGCTGGCCTTGGTGGTGTTTCGCCTGGGCGCGCACATTCCGGTGCCGGGCATCAATCCCGAGCGTCTGGCGCAACTGTTCGAGCAGAACAAAGACACCATCCTGAGCCTGTTCAACATGTTCTCAGGTGGTGCCCTCGAGCGCATGTCCATCCTGGCGCTGGGCATCATGCCCTACATTTCTGCCTCCATCATCATGCAGTTGATGGCGGCGGTTGTGCCTTCGCTGGAGGCGCTGAAGAAAGAGGGTGAGGCTGGTCGCCGCAAGATCAACCAGTACACGCGCTACGGCACCGTGGTTCTGGGTCTGGTGCAGGCAATAGGCATGTGTGTCGGCCTTGTCGGTCAAGGTATTACCTTGGGTGGCGGCCTTGCATTCTATGTGCCGGCCGTGACCAGTCTGGTTGCCGGCACGGTGTTCCTGATGTGGCTGGGTGAGCAGATCACCGAGCGTGGTGTCGGCAATGGCATCTCGATGATCATTTTTGCCGGCATCGTGGCAGGTATCCCGAGTGCCATCGGCATGTCGCTGGAGTCTGCCCGCCAGGGTGAAATGAACATGCTGGGCCTGCTGGTGCTGCTGGTTCTGGCCGTGGTTGTGGTGGCTGCTGTTGTGTTCATGGAGCGTGGTCAACGCCGTATCACCGTGAACTATGCGCAGCGTCAGCAGGGCCGCCGGCTCTATGCGGCACAACAGAGTCATCTGCCTTTGAAGATCAACATGGCGGGTGTGATCCCGGCGATTTTCGCCAGTTCGCTCCTGCTGTTCCCGGCATCGCTGGGGCAATGGTTTGGCCAGGCAGCCAACCCTAACTGGTTCCAGCGTCTGCTGCAGGACATGTCTCTGACTCTGTCCCCCGGCCAGCCGCTTTACCTGTTGCTGTTTGCCTTGCTGATCATTTTCTTCTGCTACTTCTATACGGCGTTGATGTTCAACCCCAAGGACGTAGCGGAAAACCTGAAGAAATCGGGTGCCTATATTCCAGGTATCCGTCCCGGTGACCAGACTGCACGTTATGTGGACTCGGTGATGGGGCGGTTGACGCTGATAGGCTCCATGTACATCACCATCGTGTGTTTGTTCCCGATGATTCTGCAGGTTGCGTTCAATGTGCCATTCCACCTTGGCGGGACATCCCTGCTGATCGTGGTGGTGGTGGTGATGGACTTCATGTCGCAGGTTCAGTCGCACATGATGTCGCATCAGTACGAGTCGCTGATGAAGAAGGCCAATCTCAAGGGCTACGGCTCGGGCGGTCTGATTCGTTAAGGATGCCCGAAGGGCAGGTGAGGGGAGACCCTCATGTATGTGGGTTTCTGAAAAAGAGTAGGTGCATCATGAAAGTTCAGGCTTCTGTCAAGAAGATCTGCGCCAGCTGCAAGATCGTACGGCGCAACGGCAGCATCCGCGTCATTTGTAGCGCGGAACCCCGACACAAACAGCGCCAGGGCTAAGTCCCCGGCAGGTTGTTGATTTTCAGGGGGTTGGCGAGTAGACTCTCGCGCCTTTCGCGGCATGTCCGTCAGGCGACTTGGCCAGATCCTTGAAAGTCCAGCAGCAGCAACGGTTTATAAGTGGAGTGAGTGTGAATGGCTCGTATAGCCGGCGTTAACATCCCTGACAACAAGCATGCCGTGATTTCGTTGACCTACATCTTTGGTGTGGGACGGACCACGTCTGCCAAGATTCTGGAAACCGTCGGCATTGCCCCGACCACCAAGATCAAGGACCTCTCCGATGCGCAGCTCGACCAGGTGCGTGCCGAAGTGGCCAAGGTCCCGACAGAGGGTGACCTCCGTCGTGAAGTTTCCATGAATATCAAGCGCCTGATGGATCTGGGCTGCTACCGCGGTCTTCGTCACCGTCGTGGCTTGCCTGTGCACGGTCAGCGCACCAAGACCAATGCCCGTACCCGCAAGGGTCCGCGCAAGGCCATCAAGAAATAAATCGGACGCTAGAGAACCATGGCTAAAGACACAAATCGTGGCCGCAAGAAGGTAACCCGTCAGGTTGCCGAAGGTATTGCGCACATTCACGCCTCATTCAACAACACCATCGTGACCATCACGGATCGTCAGGGTAATGCCCTGTCCTGGGCTACCTCGGGTGGCCAGGGTTTCCGCGGCTCGCGCAAGTCCACTCCCTTTGCTGCCCAGGTGGCTGCGGAAGTGGCTGGCAAGGCAGCCCAGGAATACGGCCTCAAGAATCTGGATGTGCTGGTGAAGGGTCCCGGCCCTGGCCGTGAGTCTGCCGTGCGTGCACTGAATGCCGTGGGTTACAAGATCAACAGCATCACCGATATCACGCCGATTCCGCACAATGGCTGCCGTCCGTCCAAGAAGCGTCGCGTGTAAGAGGAATTTGAAGAATGGCTCGTTACATTGGTCCCAAGTGCAAGCTCGCTCGTCGCGAAGGTACGGATCTGTTCCTGAAGAGTGGCGTGCGCGCCCTCGACAGCAAGTGCAAAGCTGACGTTCCCCCCGGACAGCATGGTGCTTCCCGCAAGGGCCGCCTGTCTGACTACGGCACACAGCTGCGTGAAAAGATGAAGGTGCGTCGCATGTACGGCGTGCTGGAGCGTCAGTTCAGCAATTATTACAAGGAAGCTGCCCGCATCAAGGGTGCTACAGGCGAAAACCTGCTGCAGCTTCTGGAAGGTCGTCTGGACAACGTCGTTTACCGCATGGGTTTTGGCGCCACACGTTCCGAAGCTCGTCAGCTGGTGAGCCATCGTGCCATCCTGCTGAACGGCAAGCGTGTGAACATTGCCTCCATGCAGGTTGTCCCCGGTGACGTGGTGACTGTGCATGAAAGGTCCCGCAACCAGTTGCGTGTGAAGAGTGCTCTCGAACTCTCTGCACAGCGTGGGGTGCCGGCATGGCTGGAAGTGGATGCCAGCAAGATGGAAGGTACGTTCAAGGCCAAGCCGGAGCGTTCCGATCTGTCTTCCGAAATCAACGAAAACCTGATCGTTGAGTTGTACTCCAAGTAAGGGACCGCCTGAGGTTTAGCCCATGTCAAATGCTGTCAACGAGTTTCTGACTCCCCGTAGCATCGCGGTTTCCGCTATCAGCTCCACCCATGCAAAGGTGACGCTGGAGCCGCTGGAGCGCGGATTCGGCCATACGCTGGGCAATGCCCTGCGTCGTATCCTGCTGTCCTCCATGCCGGGTGCTGCTGTTGCTGAAGTTGAAATCGAAGGCGTGGAGCACGAGTACAGCGCCATTGAAGGTGTGCAGGAAGACGTTATCGAAATCCTGCTCAACCTGAAGGGTCTGTCCATCAAGCTGCACGAACAGAACGAAGCTTTTCTGGTCCTCGACAAGAAGGGCCCCGGTGTTGTGACCGCAGAAGATCTCGGTTTGCCGCACAATGTCGAGCTGGTCAACAAGGGCCACGTGATTGCCAACCTGGGTGCCAACGGCCATCTCAAGATGAAGCTGAAGGTGACGCGCGGTCGTGGTTACGAGCCTGCTGATGGCCGTTACGCTGAAGAAGAGACTCGCCCCATCGGCCGCTTGCAACTGGATGCTTCTTTCAGCCCGGTTCGCAAGGTTGCCTATGTGGTTGAAGCCGCCCGTGTCGAGCAGCGCACCAACCTCGACAAGTTGGTGATTGATCTCGAAACCAACGGCACCATTGATCCGGAAGAGGCCATCCGCCGCGCAGCTACCATCCTGCAGCAGCAGATTGCCGTTTTCGTTGACCTGCAGAAGGACAAGACTCCCGAGGTCGTGGAAACACGTGAAGAAGTCGATCCCCTGCTGCTGCGTCCGGTTGATGATCTTGAGCTGACGGTTCGTTCCGCCAACTGCCTCAAGGCCGAAAACATTTACTACATCGGTGATCTGGTACAGCGCACCGAAGTCGAGCTGCTGAAGACCCCTAACCTGGGTAAGAAGTCGCTCACAGAAATCAAGGACGTGCTGGCCTCCCGTGGCCTCTCGCTCGGTATGCGTCTGGAAAACTGGCCTCCCGCCAGCCTGCGCAACGACGACCGTCTGAATTACCGCAGCCGTTGATACGGTTGCCGCTTTTTAGGAAATTGAGCCATGCGTCATCGTAATAGTGGTGTGAAACTCGGCCGCAACAGCAGCCACCGCAAAGCCATGTTCCAGAACATGGCCAACTCGCTGTTCGAGCACGAGCTGATCAAGACCACGCTGCCCAAGGCGAAGGAACTGCGTCGCGTTGCCGAACCTTTGCTGACGCTGGCCAAGGTGGATTCCGTAGCCAATCGCCGCTTGGCGTTTGCCCGTACCCGTAACGCTGCTGTTGTCGGCAAGCTGTTCACGGTGCTCGGCCCCCGTTACAAGGCTCGTGGCGGTGGTTACCTGCGTGTGCTGAAGGCAGGCTTCCGTGCTGGCGATGCCGCTCCCATGGCTTATGTCGAACTCGTGGACCGCGATATTTCTGCGCCGAAGGCTGAGGCCGCTGCTGCTGAATAAGCATGAAGCGTTGAACTTGATGTTGTGAAAAAGCCGGGCTTCATGCCCGGCTTTTTCATGTCTGCAGAAAAGTCGTGACCGCAAGAGAGCGGAGAACTTGGCAAGAAGCGCTGGAGTGCTGTTGTCTAGTCTGAAGCGGAGACAGCAGGGGATGGGGGGGGTTCCGGTCTGCGCCAGAGCCAGATCAGGACTGTCAGCATGATGAGGGACACGAACTCTGCGACCCATGCCTTGTCCGTCGTGACAAAAAGCACGGCAGCACAGATGGCCATCATGATGGTTGCACTCCATTTGGCCTTGCGGCTCACCGTGCCGCCAGCGCGCCAGTCGCGAATCATTGGCCCAAAGAGGCGGTGCTCTTCCAGCCATGCCAGCAGCCTTGGAGATCCCTTGGCTGCTGCCCATGCTGCGAGCAGGATGAAGACCGTGGTAGGGAGCCCGGGGATGAATATGCCGAGTATTCCCAGCCCGAGAAAAAGCAGCGCCAGCAGCAGGAAAAAAGTGCGCTGGAGCTTGAGCAAGAGAGAGGCAGACGGAGTTGTCACGATGTCGGGGGTATTCCGTGTCACGGGCCGTACAGCAATAGCAGGGTCATGGATTCTTGACCGTCGCAGCCCTGTTTGGGAAGGGGGCGAAGGGATCAACGGGGCAGGAAAAACTCTATGGGCACAACGATTTCCAGTGGCTCAGGAATGTCGGC
The DNA here is from genome assembly GCA_037189985.1 of Moraxellaceae bacterium. Lineage (GTDB taxonomy): Bacteria > Pseudomonadota > Gammaproteobacteria > Pseudomonadales > Moraxellaceae > UBA2031. The sequence continues at coordinate 156,455 of JBBCJX010000011.1, read as the reverse complement.
AGGGAGTAGCGGCAGGGGTTGTGCCCGCTTTGGCAGGGCCACGGCCTCGGTATCAAGCGCTGCATGGCCGCTGCTGCGCTCAAGTTGTGCAGACAGAACCTGGCCCTGCCTGTTCATGATGAAGCGGACATAGGGTGTCCCTTGCTGGCGGCGCATCTGGGAAATTTGCGGATAGCGCTTGTGGCGTTGCAGGTGGCCGAGCAGGCGCTCGCGGAAACTGATTTGTGCGACATGGCTGGCCAGTGATTGCGCGCCTTGCAGGGGAGCCGCGTTACTGGCGGCCGCAGGTGCGCTTTCGCTGGCGGCCTGTGCAGCAGCAGCCGGGGCTGATTCGGGTGAAGAGCTGGCGCGTACGGGCTCGTCCGGCAGAGCAATGTCCGAAGGAGGCAGTTGCGGCACGACTGGTTCTGTCTTTAATGCTGGTGTTGCTTCCGGGGGAGGCGTGGCCGCCCTGGGTGTTGCCTCGGCAGGGCTTGAGCTGGGTGGGCTGCTGGCCTGGGGCATTGCCGCAAGCTCGAGCACGAGGGGCATGGCAGCGGGTGCGGGTGACGGTCTTGCTCCGGGCCACCAGTGCCATGCGGCCAGCAGGGCTGATGTCGCCAGCACAATGGCCAGGCTGCTTTGTGTCCAGCGCCGTCGCTCCAGACCTGCCTGCTGCCTTTCCCACTCTGCAATGATACTCATGGCGCGGACTGTTCCAGGCCTACCAGTGCCACCTTGAGGTAGCCGGCACTTCGCAGTGAGTCCATCAGGGTCATCAGGTCGCCGTAGGCAACGCCTTTGTCTGCGCGCAGGAAAATGGTTTCGTCGCGGTGCTGCTGCGTTGCGGTATCGAGAGCGGAGGCAAGCTGTTCGCGTGACACGGGTGTGTCGTCCAGCGTGAGACTGAGGTCATTCTGCAGGGTCAGGTAAACCGGCTTGTCGGGGCGGGGCGTGCGTTCTGCGGCGCTGCCGGGCAGGTTCACCGGCACGTCCACGGTAGCGAGGGGAGCGGCCACCATGAAGATGATCAGCAGCACCAGCATCACGTCGATGAAGGGTGTGACGTTGATCTCGTGGGTTTCCTCCAGTTCGTCGTCACCGTGCTCCAGGCGACTGCTCATGGCCGGCGCTCCAGGTCACGGCTGAGGAGGTTCAGGGTTTCTGTGGAAGCATCGGCCAGCACCGCCCGGTAGCCGGCAATGGCCCGGGCAAAGCCGTTGTAAATGATCACGGCCGGAATCGCTGCGAAAAGACCCAGTGCAGTGGCCAGCAGGGCTTCGGCAATGCCGGGCGCAACCACGGCGAGGTTGGTGGTCTGGGTTTTCGAGATGCCGATGAAGGCATTCATGATGCCCCACACGGTCCCGAACAGGCCGACGAAAGGAGCGGTCGATCCAATGGTCGCAAGCAGGCCGGTGCCGCGATTGATGCGGCGGCCGAGAGCAGCTTCCACCCGGCCCAGGCTGGCGGCGGCGCGCTCTTTGGTGCCTTCATGCTCCAGTCCTTCGGACTGCTTCTGTTCGTGGCGCGCCGTGGCGCAGAAAAGGTGCAGCGGGCCGTCCACGTCGTCGCCGGCATCATCAAGCGAGCGGGCCTGCCGCAGCGACGAGAGTGCAAGCTGTGCCTGGCGCAGTGCGATGCGCAATTCCCAGCCCTTGGCGGCCAGAACGATCCAGCTCAGCAGTGCGGCAAAGAGCAGGCCGAGCATGACTGTCTGCACCACGATGTCGGCGGAAAGGAACATGCCCCAGGGTGACAGGTTATGGGGCAGGGCAGAGGGAGTTGGCATGGAGGCTCCGGCAGTTGGTCAGAGGAGGCGGTCATCATAAAGACGATGAAGAAGCGGATATCAGCAGTGCATCAGGGATAAATCCTTTGCATTCCGGTGGGGAGGTCGGACCGGGCGCAGTCAAAGGCGTGAGTGCAGCGAGAAAACAAAAGCAGGCGGGCCAATGGCCCGCCTGTTTCCTGGCGCTGCCCGTCGCTCAGGGCTCCGGGAACTGCTGGATGGTCGGTTCGTAGTGGAAACGCCAGCCGGCCTTCTCGGCAATCGAGAACTTCCAGGCCAGGCCCTTGCCCATCTCCCCGTCGTACTCGCCGGCCTTGTTGCTCTTCGGCATTTCACCCGGAATGTCGAGGATCAGCTTGAACGTCACCGTCTCGCCCTTTTTGATGACCTGCCCGTTGCCGAGGCCCTGGAAGCGGGGCTGGAAGCCGGGGTAGGTCGGGCTGACCGCCGACAGATTGGTGATGGTGTAGTCGCGGTCGAATGCCGTGAGCTGGTACACCTTGATCGCCTGGGTGGCCTCGAGACGGTCGACGGAGATCCTGTCCTCCTGGGCGACATAGAGCCTGTCATCGCCCTGCAGGCTTTCATACGGGAACAGCTTCTGCTGCGACACGCCGGCGAGGCATCGCCAGCTTGACCAGAATTCTTCTTCGCGATCTCCGTTGCAGGTGTCTTCCAGCAGCAGGCTCGGGTAGCTCTCGCGGTTCACCACTTCCAGGTCCACCCGGTACGGGCCGGCCTTGGCAATGCCGTCGCTGACCGCCACCTCGAACTGGTAACTGCCGGGTACGGCCGGGGCCAGGCCCAGTTGCAGGCAGGGGGCGACGGCCGAGTTTTCTCCTTGAATCGTCCAGATGCGTTGGGCCAGTACTTCCTTCAGCCATTCATCCAGCGTTTGTGAGCTGATGCTCGTCCAGTTCGTGTTGGCGCACGCCCCGCCACTGGCTGGCAGCGCCAGCCGGCTGCCGGCCGGTTCCTTGGTCATGGCCCACAGATAGGTCAGCGTGTCGCCGTCCGGGTCATAGGCATCCGCACTGGTCAGCAGCGAACTCCAGCGCCACTCGTGGGCCTCGGTCACCGGGAAGGCGTAAGTCGTCTTGTTGACCTTGGCGATCACCAGCGGCTGCTCCTGGCTGTACGCAAGATTCGTGCTCACGCGCAGTACGGGCGTGCTGTTCCGGGGCTTGGCCAGCACCGTGACCGAGGAGGCCGCTGGTGCCGCGAAACCGTGCTCGTCGGTGACTTTGAGCGTGGCCGTGTAGGGCCCCGGCTTGTCGGCCACGAAAGTGGGATTGACGGTGTTGGCGCCTAGCAGCGTGGCCGTGCTGCCATCCGGACGGTCATCCAGCGTCCAGGCGTAACTGAGCCGGTTGTTGTCGGGGTCGGAACTGCCTTCGCCGCTCAGGGTGACGGTGGCGCCGATACCTACGGCGCCACCTGCGGCCATGAGGCCTGCGCTGGCTGTTGGTGGGCGGTTGGCGCCGTTGATGACGGTGTAGGTTGCCCGCACCGGGTCGCTCCAGTCCGTGCCGTCGGTCACCTGCAATTCGACGACATAATCGCCATAGTGCGTGCCCCTGACGCCGTTGCTGCCATAGATTGGATCAATGCCGGCCTTGTTGAAGTTGGTTGCTGCGTCGAAGCCGTCGGGCGCGGAGATCAGCGTCCATTTGCGGCTGGCGCTGAAAATATACCCGCCATCAGCGTCGTAAGAGCCGGTACCGGCCAGCCCGAACGGCACATTGCGCTCAACCTCGAAGGTCTTGCCATAGGGTGCGCTGATGACCGCGACCGGTTTGGTGTTCGGCGCATCTGCCGGCTTGGTGACGGTGATGGTGACACCTGTGGTCGCGGTTGCGGTGCCATCGTAGACACGCAGCGAGGCCGAATAGCTGCCGGCGAAGTCCGGCACGAAGCTGGGTGTGGCCGTGTGAGCGTTTTCCAGCACGGCCTGCGAGCCCGTGGGCCGGGTCAGCGTCCAGCGGTATTGCAGGCCGTCGCCGTCGGCATCCGAGCTGGCGCGGCCATCCAGCGAGACACGCTGGCCTCGTTCCACGGTCTGGTTCGTGCCGGCGTTGGCTTCCGGCAAGGTGTTGGCGGCCGCCACCACGAAGGTCACCTCGACGCGATCGCTGGTCTTGCCGCCCTGCGAGACGATGACCGAGGCCCGGTAGATGCCGGGTTTGTCGGCCGTGAAACGTGGTTGGGCCAGGGTGGAATCATCCAGCTCGGCCGTGCTGTTGGCGGGTTTTTCGTCGAAGCGCCAGAGGTATTCCAGCGTGGCGGCACTGCCGCCATCGGGCGGCAGGCTGCCGGAGGCGTCGAGCTGGACCACCGTGCCGGTGTACGGGTCGCTGACCGGCGCGATCACGGCGACGGGGTCGGCATTGATCGGCGTGCTGCCGCCGCTTCCTCCGCTGCCACCGTCACCGCCGCAGGCGGCCAGTGCCAGTGCGAGCGCCAAAGCGCTGAGGCGGGGCAAGCCCCCTGAAACCGGTTTGTGCATGATGCGTCTCTCCTCGTGATGGTCGTGGGTGGCCGTCGCCGGTCACGTGTCAGAAATTCAGAACTGCACTGTCAGTCCGATGCGCGCGCTGCGGCCGGGTGCGGGCACGAGCCCCAGGCTGAGCGCGTCGAGGTAGTACTGGTCGGTGACGTTGTCGATGTTGAAGTCGGTGCTGAGGCTGTCGTTCACGCGATAGCTCGCGAACAGGTCGTAGATTTCGTAGCGGTGCCAGGGCACGGGGGTGGCAAAGCCGCCGCTTACCCCTTGGTCGTTGTAGGGGGGCGTTGGCGTGCGCTTGCCCATGAAGGTGCCGCGCACGCCGAACTCCAGGCGCTGGTCGGTGAGTGTGCGTGCGCCCAGCGTCAGGTTGGCGTGCCACTTCGGCGGAATCATGTTGTTCACGTAACTGGCGGCGATGCCGTAGTTGGTGCACTCGACGCGCCGGTAGCTGCCGAAATGGCAGGTTTCGATGAAGTGGTAGCGGGTGCCGCCGAATTCGGTGAAGAACGCTCCCGTGTCGTAGGAGCCGGACAGTTCGGCGCCATGGAAGCTCACGCTCTGGATGTTGCGCAGGGTGAAGAAGCGACCCTGCGTGTCGGTTTCCCAGGTGTTGGGCAGCGTGCGGGTGAGATAGTCGTCGGTGTGGTTGCGGAAATACGCCAGCTTGGCGCGGAACTTGTCGTCGCTCTGCCAGAGGCCGTCTTTCAGGAAATTGAGGCCGGCCTCGCGGTTCTTCGCGTGCTCGGGCTTGAGGTGGATGTCCTGCTGCGGGGAGACCGAGAATCCGGAAGTGGTCTCGAACAGGCTGGGCATGCGCAACGCCTCGGCGTAGCGGGCGTAGGCCTGCAGGCCCGGTCGGATATCCCAGGTCAGGCTGAACAAGGGTGCCGAACCGCTGGCCTCGCTGCTGACCATGATCAGGTCGCAGGTGCCGTCGCCATCGTTGTCCACGCAGTAGGGGCTGTCACTGGCGACGCTGCGAGGCTTGTCGTCTTCGGACTTGAAGCGCGAATGGCGCAGCCCGGCATCCACGGTCAGCGTGGCCAGGGGTTTCCATTGCAGGCTGGTGAACAGGCTGAATTCATCGCGGTTGCCGTTGCGGGCACCCCCGATCAGCGGCGATGAACCACCTTCCTCGTTGGCGACGGTTTCCTGCTGTAGCGCCACGCCGTAATTCACGTCCAGCCCGTGATGCAGATCGAAGCGCATGCCGTTGCTGATGTCCGTGCCAAAGCGGCGGTAGCGCTCCGTGCCGATGCCGAACAGATCGTTCCAGACGCCCTCCGAGTAATTCTCGTTCGTGCTTTTGGTGTCGGTGTGCCAGAGGTTGGCGCGCAGGTCGATTTTGTCGGTGCTGGCAGGATTCCAGCGGTAGCGGCTCGTGTAGGTATTGACGCTGACCTGACTGCTCTCGGTCTGGCGTATCTGTCCCAGCCAGATCAGTTGCGAGGGCATGAGTTCGCCATAGGTGCTTTCGTAGCGCTGGTAGCCCAGTTCCAGTGACTGGTCGTCGGTCAGCCAGAAGCTGCCCTTGAGCAGGGCGGACTCGCTCTCGAAATTGCTGTTGACGATGCGCTCGTTGGCGCGGAAGCGCGTGGCGCCGACCACCTTGGGCCGGACCTCGGTCCAGAAGCCGCGCGCGTAGCGTTCGGACAAATCCAGCCAGGGCGCCGGGCCGTGCTTGCCGGCGTAATAGTTGCCCTGTTCACGGTAGGCGTAGGCCGCCACCAGATCCATGTTTTCCAGCCGTTTCGCCGCTGCGATGCTGCCGGCCCAGCTTTTGAAATCGAGCAGACCGGGTCGGTTCATGCCCTCCTGGCCGCTGGCGGCATTGGCGAGGTCGAACGCGCCTTCGCACAGTGCCGCCATGACGCAGTCCGTGCGGAAAATGCCGCCGTTGCCGCCCAGGTAATAACCCGATGGCGTGCCCGGCTTCACCGCGCTCCCGCTGTTGTTGCTGGCGGCGCTGGCGCGGATGCGCAAGCCCGAGGTGCTGCCGGGCTTGAGGATGTCGTTGGCGCCGATGGTGCTGACGCTGACCAGCCCGCCAGTGGCGCCAGTGCCCGCGGCATCCAGGGTCGGGCCCTTGTCGATGCGGATGCTGCCGATCAGGTCGGGGTCGATATAGCTGCGCGAGGACACGCCGGCGTAGCCACGGTAGACCGTGGTTTCCTGGCGCGAGCCATCCAGCAGGACCGGCACGCGGCCCTGGCCCTGCATCCCGCGGATGTTCACGTCGAGGCCACCAGAGTTGCGGTTCTCGCCGATCAGCACGCCGGTGGTTCCCTGGAAGATGTCGCCGACCGACGTTCCCCGGAAGCGTTCAATCTTGTCGCGGCTGATGTGCAGCGATGATCCGGCGGTCGTGTAGGGCTGGTCGGCCTCGGAGAACACCGTACCCTGGACCTTCACGGCATCCAGCAGGAGTGCTCCCTTGGTGTCCGGTGCTGGCTCCAGCACGATGCTGCCGTTACCGGCCTGGCGCCAGATCAGGCCGGTGCCGGCCAGAAGTTGTGTCAGGGCTTCGGCGGCTGGGTAGCTGCCGATGATGGTGGGTGTACGGTGGCCGGCAGTGAAGCGGCTTTCCAGTGACACCTGCCAGCCGGATTGCCGCGCGAAGTCGCTGAGGGCCGTGGCAAGGGCTTGGGCAGGAATGTTGAAGTCACGGGTGTCGGTAGCCGTCATGGCCGCCGACGGTTTGCCGGCCTCGGCGGCGTGCGCGACTGGCGTGACAAGAAAAGCCGCCGTGAGTGGCAGGTGCAGCAGGGTTTGCCAGCAGGGGGCGGATTGGCGCAGGCGGGCACTGCGGGGAAAACTCATCGTTCGTCTGTCTCTTCGTCGAAAGCATCTGATCAGGAATGCGTCGCATTCCGTTATTCATGAGCAAATAACGAAGCGTCCGGACATTTCTTTCAGAAGGACGAAGATTTTCCCGAGGGCTTTTTCACGATTGCCCGGAAATGGTGCCGATGACCATCAGGGACCGGGCAATCACGATGTCAGCGTGCGGAGACGATGTAGAGCAGCGGCGTCAGCTTGCGCACCTGGCCGCGTTGCGGTGCCACCAGCGCGGCGAGGGCGCGTTCCGGATCATTGAGATCATATATGCCGGTGACGCGGCGCGAGGCCACATCGCGGTCCACCACGGCGATATGGCCCGTGAGATAGCGCTGGAGGACGGACACGACGTCGCGCACGGTGGCGTCCTGCACGAACAGGCGGCCTTCGCGCCAGGCGCCCACGTCCTGCGGTGAAATCGTGTGCAGTGCTGCTCCTGCGGCTTCCTGAATGGCCAGTTGCTGGCCCGGCAGGAGGCGGTCAGTCAGCGCGTGGCCGTCTTGATGCACGCGCACCGCACCATGCTCCACGCCCACCGTGTAGCCGCCATCGCCCCGGCGGACATCGAAGGCCGTGCCCAGCACGGTCACATCCAGCGTGTCGGCGGTGACGGTGAAGGGGCGTGCCTTGTCGGGTGCGACTTCAAAGAAGGCTTCGCCGCGCAGCAATGTGACGTGCCGCGCCTCTGGCTTAAGGTCGATGGCAATGGCGCTGGCCGCTCCCAGATAGACCACGCTGCCGTCGTTCAGCGTGATGCGCTGCTGTTCGCCGGTGCCGGAAACGTAGTCCGCTTTCATTTGCAGCAGCATGCTTGGCAGCAGGGCCAGCAGCAGGCCGGCGGCGACGGCGGCTGTTGCCAGGCGGCGTGCCCGCCGACGCCAGGACGAAGGGCGGGGAAGTGGCGCGGGAAGTGCGGGCGTGGCCGGGGCCGCCACGAAACGGGGAGGGACTTCTCCTACGAGATGCCAGGCGTGTTGTGCTTGCTGCCAGGCCTTGGCGTGGCGGGAATCCACCGCGAGCCAGTCGGCCAATCCCGCCCGCAGCGTGTCGTCTTCTGGTGCCGCATCAAGGCGCAGCAGCCAGTCCATGGCGGTTTCCAGTGCGGCATCGCTGGCCGGATCGGGCCTGCTCGTGGTCATGGTGGGGGCGTTCCTGCCGGAAATTCCGGGAATTATGTCAGACATGCCACAACGACGAGTGGCGCATGATTTTCTTTCAGGAAATTGTGTTGTCGGAAGAAATAAAGATGGGGCGGCGCTGTGCTCATTCGTCCAGGCGTTGCGCGACCTTCACCATGGCATCGCGGATGAGGCGGTAGGCGGTGGGTGCGGAAATACCGAGGATGTCGGCGATCTCGTCCAGCGAACGGCCTTCCAGCCGCCGCATCTCAACGGCGCGGCGCGCCATTTCCGGCAGGGCGTCCAGTCCTGCGGCCACCTGCTGCAACTGGTCCTGATGCAGCACGGTGTGTTCGGGCTGGGGCAGGGGCGCTGGTGCGAGCCAGGGCACGTTTTCTTCCTGCTGGTAGCGGCCCTCCATGGACAGGCGACGCACCGCGTCCAGCGCCAGGTTGCGCACGGTGCGATAGAGGTAGGCCACCGGCTGCTGGGGGCAGTCGGCACTGGGCACGAAGCGGAAATAGGCATCCTGTACCACGTCCTCCGCGCTGGCGCGGCTGCCGGTAATGGGCGTGGCGTAGTTGATGAGGGCGGCGCGGTGCTCGAGGTAAACCTTCAGCTTGCCGTCACCCTTGCCGTCAGGAGGGACCAAGGTTGTCGCTCGCGAATGCGGAGGAAAAGAGTCGCTAGAATACAGTTAATGAGAATCACTATCAATTAGTTGGCTGGGCTGTATCGGTTATGGCCGGATTAAAGAAACAGGGCGCCGGAAGGCGCCCTGTTGTTTTGGCATGGAGCTCCCTTTACAGGGTTGATACTCGCCCGTCAGGTTGCAGGGCATGCCGGCCACGGAGTGGCGCCGTTGTTGAGGATGGCTCCGGCCCAATTCTCAAACACGAAGACCTGCTCGGGGACTTCCTTGACGCGGAAGCTCCAACGGAAGCCTTCGTAGAGGGTTTCTTCGTTGCGCAGGCACCAGAAGGCGGCCATCAGGCCCACATCCACGGTTTCGCCCTGACGGATGACCTGGCCCTCCGTGAGACCGTCGAAGAACGGGGTCAGCGTGTTGCCGTTGATGTGCTCGGCCTTGACATCCACGATGGTGTAGTCGCCATCTGCTGCCGTGAGGCTGATCATTTCCCGCCGGATGGGCGTAGTGCTGCCCGTGGAGCTTGCGCCATCCCGCTGCGTGGGTGAGAGCTTGATGTAGGGCCAGTGCCATCCGATCCTTTGCTCATTGCTCGTGCCGGCCGCGAAGACTCGTGCCAGCGTGAGGCCGTGGGCACTGGCCGGGTCGGCGATGACCACCGTGTGGTCGTATTCGGGCAATTCGGCGATGCCGTCGCTGATGAGATAGCGGAAGACATAGGTGCCGGGCTTGTTGAAGGAGGTGCTGGTATGGTTGCAGCCCTTGCCCTTACCGTTTCCGTAAATGCCCTCTGGTGGCGTGCTGATGAGTTCGCGGCGGATGTAGGTCTTGTCGCCGTCCGGATCCACCACGACGGGGGCGAAGTTCAGGCTCATGCAGGGCAGCAACTGGTATGGCTCGCTGCCGCTGGAGATACCTTGCATGTTCCATACGATGCTGCGCAGCACCGGCGCATTGTTGGTCAGCTTGGCGATGGCCTGCGTTTCCGCCACGCTGGCAGACTTCATGCCGCGATCATCTTCCACTTCCAGGTTGGCGATGTAGACGCCCGGCTTGTCGGCCAGCACCTTGGCCCAGAGGGGCTCGCCGGATACCGGCTCGGTCACGGGTTCTATGGTGGCCGTTGAACCATCGGGTTTGTCGCGCAGCGTCCACTTGTAGGTCAGTGGGTCGCCGTCGGGGTCCTTGGTCGAGGTGGGCGTGCCCTGGAAGATGATGTTTGTGCCGACCATCACGGATGCGGCCGCCGGGGAGATGCTGCCGGCCGAGGGACGGTTGTTGATGCCGCCGATGCGGGCGCGGATGGTGGCTTCGTAGGTGCTTTCGTTGACGCCATCGGACAGCACCATGCGCACTTTGTAGTTGCCCGCCTTGTCCAGTTTCTGGATCTTGCGGTAGGACGGCATGCCGAAGCCCGGCAGCGCTTCTTCCAGCACCGCGGTGCTGTCTGCCGGCTTTTCGTAGAGCTCTGCGCTTACGAACTGCACGGCTTCGCCTTCGGGGTCGTAGCCTTCGAACGTGAAGTTGCCGCGCAGACCCAACTCCTGCTCACCCACGCTGCTGGAGGGGTAGTAGCCAGAGGCCACCAGCTTGCCGACCAAGGGTTTGTTGACGGTGGGGAAGCTGTCCGGTTTTTCCACTTTCACGTCTACCTTGATTTCCGTGCTTTTCCAGGTGCCGTCGTAGACGAAGAACAAGACCTGATGATCGCCGACGGCAGTCGGCGTGAAGCGGGCGATGGCGCTGTTGGCGTTACGGATTTCCGGTGTGGCCGAGTACAAAGGCGCGATGGTGCCGCCGCTGCCCGGCGCGGCGAAGCGCCAGCGGTATTGCAGGGGCTTGCCGTCCGGGTCGTAGCTGGCCGACCCATCGAGCACGACTTCTTCGCCGAGCTTCACGGTGACGGGGGCGGCCACGGCCACGGGTGGCGCATCGCCCTTGGAAACCGTCACCGTCACGGATGTCGGTTCGCTGTCCACGCCCTTGTAGGTGACCACGAGTTGCACGAGGTAGTCGCCCTCGATGTCCACGTCCAGCGTGGCGTTGCCCTTGTCCCAGTCGCGCAGCTTGCCGCCACTGCCGGCGGGCACGGACTTTAGCGTCCAGAGATAAGTGAGTGTGCCGGTTTCGCCCGTGGGCGGCGTGCTGGAGAGGCCGTTCAGGCCGACGTTTTCGGTGCCGAGCCGCACGCTGATGGTAGGCGGGGCGCTGGCCACCGGATAGGGGCTGGTGACAGTCACGACAACGCGGGCAGGAGCGCTGTTGGCCTGGCCGTCGTTGACGATGAGGTCGGCGGTGTAGTCGCCGGGCAGGTCAGGCGTGAAAGTGGGTTGGGCGGCGCTCGTGTTTGAGAGCATGGCCTGCGAATTGGCAGGCCGGGTCAGCGCCCACTGGTAGGTGAGACCACTGACGCTGCCGCCCGCCGTGGTGCTGGCCGCGCCGTCCAGCGTGACCACGTTCTTGATCTCGATGGTGCTGGCGCTGGCGGTCACCTTGGCCGTGGGTTGTGGCGTGCCACCATTGCCACCGCCTCCGCCGCCACAGGCGGCGAGCGTGGCCATGCAGAGGCCTGCAATGAAGTTGCGGTAGAAAAGGGGTTTCATGACATCGGTATCCTCAGTGACGGTGGGGGTTTTGCGTGCAGCGCTTTTTTGTTCTGTCATTCCCGTCGTTGCGGCAATGAAGGTCTTTTCGTTTCATCTCAGAATTCCAGCGTGAAGCTGAGGCGTGCGCTGCGGCCGGGTGCCGGCACGAGGCCGAGGCTGAGCGCGTCGAGGTAGTACTGGTCGGTGAGGTTGTCGACGGTGATGTCGAAGCTCAGGTGCTCGTTCTGCTTCCAACTCGCGTACACGTCGTAGAGCGTGTACTTGTGCCAGGCGATGGGTGCGTTGAAGCCGGTTTGCGCGTTGTAGCGCGGAATGTTGTTGCGCTTGCCCATGAAGGTGCCGCGTACGCCCGTGTCGAGGCGTTCCCTGAAAAGCCTCGTGCCCAGCGTCAGGTTGGCGTGCCAGTTGGGCGGAATCATGTTGTTGAGATAGCTCTGGGCGATGCCGTAGTTGGTGCAGTAGTAGCGGACGAAGCTGCCGATGTTGCAGACCTCGATGTGGTGGTAACGGGTACCGCCGAACTCGGTGTAGAAGCGGCCCGTGTCGTAGCTGCCGGAGAGTTCAGTGCCGTGCAGGTCCAGGCTCTTGATGTTCCGCATGCGGAAGAAGGAATACAGCGCGCCGTCTTCCCAGCCATTGGGCTGGGTGCGGGTGAGGTAGTCGTCCACGTGGTTCTGGAAGAAGGCGAATTTCAGGCGGAACTTGTCGTGCTCCGTGAGGAGACCGTCTTTCAGGTAGTTGAATCCGGCTTCACGGTTCTTGGCGCGTTCGGGCTTGATGCCGACATCCATCACCGGGCTGACGGAGAGGCCGGAGGTGGTTTCAAACAGGCTGGGCATGCGCAGCGCTTCAGAGTAGCGGGCGAAGAACTGCCAGCCATTCCAGGGTGCCCAGGTGAGACCCACCATGGGGGCTCTGCCGGCGTGATGGTTCTTGTAGTAGATCGGATCGCATTCGAGATCGTTGTCGGTGTCGACACAGAACTCGCTGGCGGGGCTGACGGGCAGTGCGTTGTCGTCGGCAGACTCGAAGCGCGTGTAGCGGGTGCCGGCTTCGAAAGTGAAGTACCAGGGCAGTTGCCATTGCAGGTTGGCAAAGGCGCTGTATTCACGGCGGTTGCCGGAGCGCTGGTCGCCGTAGAAGCCGCCGGGATTGTCGGTGGCGGTCATCATGTCTTCCCACTGCCCGGCGAGGCCGTAGGTGAGCTTGATCTCGCCGCCCGGCGCGCTGAAACGGCTGCTGTTGCTCACGTCCGCGCCGTAGCGCCTGTAGTCCTCGTCGCGCCGCGTGTTGGCTTCAAGGCCGTAGTTGTTGCCGCTGCCGGTCTGCGGGTCGGGCGTGTTGATGATGTTGTGCGAATCGGTGTGCCAGAGGTTGGCGCGCAGGTCGAGCCAGTTGCTGCCGGTGGGCGCGTTCTTGTACTGCGCGGTGTAGGTGTCCATGACGATGCGGCTGGGCGACCACTCGCGCGCCTGGCCGAAGCCGCGTATCTGCGAGGGCATCATTTCGCCGAACACGCTGTCGTAGCGCAGGTAGCTCAATTCCAGCGCCTGTTCCGCGGGCAGGTAGAAGGCGCTCTTGAGCAGTAGGCTCTTGCTCTCGTAACGGCTGTTGGGTACGCGCTCGCCGGCACGGAAGCGCGATACGCCGCGCAAGTAGACCGGGGTTTCCGTCCACCAGGGCAAGACGAGTGGTTCGCCGTGTTCGATGTAGGGAGCAGGGCCGTGGGTGCCCGCGTAGTAGCTGCCCTGCTGGCGCTGCGCGTAGGCGGCGACGAGCTCGAAGTTCTCGAAACGGCGGGCGCCGGCCAGGCTGCCGGCCCAGCCCTCGAAGTCCAGCAGGCCCGGGCGGTCCATGCCGTCGGCGGGTGCGAAGCTCGCGGGCTCCATGGTTTCCGGCGAGCAGTCGCTGGCGAAGCGGCAGTTCGAGCGGTAGGAGGAGCGCGGTACGTAGTAGCCGGCGAAGGCGGGGGCGGGCGGGGCGCTTGATGTATTGCCCACGGCGCTGCCACGCAGGCGCCAGCCGCTGTCGTTGCCGTCCTTGACGATGTCGCGCGCGCCCAGCGTGCGCATGTTGACCATGCCGCCGATGGCGCCGGTGCCCTGCGCGCTCATGCTGGGGCCTTTGGTGATGTCGATGCCGCCGATGAGGTCCGGGTCCACGTAGCTGCGTGAGGCCACCCCCGAGTAACCCCGGTACACCGTGGTTTCCTGCCGCGAGCCGTCCACCAGCACTGGCACACGGCCTTGCCCCTGCATGCCGCGGATGTTCACGTCGAGACCACCGGAGTTGCGGTTCTCGCCCACCAGCACGCCTGTCGCACCCTTGAAGATGTCGCCCACGGTAGTGCCGCGGAAGCGCTCGATCTTGTCGCGGCTGATGTGCAGCGAGGAGCCGGGGGTGAGGTAGGGAAGGTCGGCGTCCGGCACGGTGCCTATCACCTGCACGGCGTCCAGCACGAGGGCGCCTTCCACCCGCGGTGCCGGCTCCAGGATGACGGTGCCGTCATCGCTGTAATGCCAGAGCAGGCCCGTACCGGCCAGGAGTTGCCCAAGGCCCTGTTCCCGGGTCACGGCATTCTGTACGCCGGCTGTCCGCAGCCCGCGTAGCAGTTCGGCGGGTGCGAGGAGCTTGAAGCCAGCGATTTCGCTGAAGCGCGTCAGGGCAGCGCCCAGAGGGCCGGGTGGAATGTCAAAGCGGGTGATGGCGGGAGTTGCTGCGGGGGCAGGTGTGGTCTCCTCTGCCATGGCGGCTGGCGGCAGCGTGATGGCCAGCATCACGAGCGAGGAAAGCAGGGCAGGCCGCCACAAAGGGGCGGCAGGAGGAACTGGGTGGGTCATCGTCTTCCCGCAGCGCGGTTATCAAATGCGAATGAAAATCGCTATCGACAAGGAAGACGCCGGCAAAAGGATTTACGACAGTGGCGGTAACAATTTTTTCGCAGCCGTGGTGTGGTGACCGGCTCAGGCACCGTCGCCCGGCTGGGCTTCGATCAGGGTCAGTCCCGGGAACTGGCGGATACGGACTGGCAGCAGGTCGGCCAGGGCGGTCAGCAGGGCGTCCGGATCACGGCTCTGGAAGACACCCGTCACCCGCAGGGATTTCAGGGCATCTCCCCGGATGAAGAGCAGGCCCGGGCGGTAATGGCCGATCTCGCGCACCACCTCGGCCAGGGGCTGGTCATCGAACACGAGATAACCGCGCTGCCAGGCTGTGACCTGGGTGAGATCGGCCGTGCTGGCCGTGCCCAAGGTCTGCTGGCCGTATTGCAGGCGTTGGCCTTCCTGCAATACGGCCTGGCTGCCGGCTTCGGTGCTCACGCGCACGGCATGCTCGGTCACTGCCACTTCGACATGGCTGTCGCGGTGGCGCACGTTGAAGGCGGTTCCCAGGGCACGGATACGGCCACCGGCCGCCTCCACGTCGAAAGGCCGTCCCGGGTCCGGGCTGACCTGGACGTGCAACTGGCCGCTGTAGAGGGTGAGCTGGCGCCGCCCGGGCTGCATGTCGACGTCCACGCGTGTACCGGCATCCAGCTCCAGACGGGAGCCGTCCGGCAACATCACTGTCTGGCGCTCGCCGGTGCCGGTGCTGTAGTCCGCGATCAGTGCTGCTGGCGGGCCAAAGACGCCGCCCGCGATCAGGCCGCTGAGACCGGCCACCAGAACCAGCGCGGCGAGAGCGCCGGCACCGGGCAGGCGGGACAGGGGCTTGTCGGCTGCGGCACCTAGTTGCCGCCAGAGTTGCTCGGCCTGACGCGCTGCTTCCGCCTGTTCGGGGTTGGCGGTTTTCCAGACGGCGTAGGCTTGCCAGTCGGCCTCGCTGGCATCACCGGCGTAAAGGCGGACCAGCCACTCCAGGGCAGTATCGCTCAGGCTTTCGGGGCAGGGATCGGGCATGGTCGTCATGACAGGGGCATGGCCTGGAAAATCGCTTAACGGTAAAGACGCCGGATTCGGGAAAGACGACAGCCATCCGGACAGATTTTTTTGATGTTCTCTTTTTCGGGGCGATTCAGGCCAGGCCCATGTGCCGGGCGCAGTGCTTCAGTGCCTGCATGATGTACTTGGAAACCATGCTGGCCGATACCCCCAGCTTTCCGGCGATCTCGGCATGGGTGAGGCCGTCCAGGCGATTCATCAGCAGTGCCTTCCGGCAGTTGGGTGGCAGCGCCTTCAGGGCGTCACGCAGTAGCTGCAATTGCTGACGTGCTTCCAGCAAGCGCTCGGGGGAGGCGAGGCTGTCCTCCGGTTCCTCCTTCATGTCGGAGAGGGAGAGATGCTCGCCGCGCCGCCGGCGCTGCCGGCCCATGTCTATGATGAGGTTGCGCACGATGCGCCAGAGGAAGAAGCGCGGATGCTCCACATGGCCAAGCCGCTGCGCCCGTGACAGGCTGGCATAGCGGACAAAGGCATCCTGCACCACGTCGGCGGCGGCTTCACGGTCGCCCAGCCGGCTGTAGGCCATGGCGCGAAGTTCGCCATGGTAATGCCGGAAAAGCTGGTCGAGATCGTCGGACATGCTGTCGGTCGTCTGGGTGGATGAAGCCCGCCGGGAGTGTCGAGGCGGGAGATTACCGGTCCATGGCGTTCCGCAGAAGGCGAGACGCTAACACGGCGAATCAGTTAATGCGAATCATTATCAATAACTAGGTGCCGAACGGTGAATCCATGCCGGTTTGCCTGACCCGCTCGAAAAGGCAGATGGCAGCAGCGGCGGCCACGTTCAGCGACTCCATTCCCGGCTGCATGGGAATGCGCAGGCGCTTCGTGGCCAGGCTGGCCAGCACGGGGCTGACACCGGCGCCTTCGCTGCCCAGCACCAGTACAAGGCTGCCCCTGAGGTCGGCTTGGTAAAGGGAGGTGGCATCGTCCAGCGTGGTGACGGCGATGTCTCCCGTGAAGTCGGCCAGCACAGCCTCCGGGAGGATGCGCTCCAGCACCGGGACGCGGAAATGGGCGCCCATGCCGGCACGCAGCACCTTGGGAGACCAGGCATCGGCACAGCCGCTGGCCAGCCAGACCTGATCCACCCCGGCAGCGGCGGCCGTGCGCAGGATAGAGCCGACATTGCCCGGGTCCTGCACTCCCTCCAGCAGCAGGCAGAAGCCCTGGCGTTGTGGCGCAGGAGTACCGGGCAGGCCGGTCAGGGCGATGAGGCCGCTGGTGCTGGGGCTTTGCTCCACCTCGGCAAACAGCGCCTTGTCCAGCAGCAGGGCGGGCACGGCGCGACGCGACAGCAACTGCGCGATTTCGGGTCGGTCTTCCTCGCCTTCACAGACGATGAGTTTTTCCAGCGGCCATGCGGCATCCAGCGCGGCTTCCACCAGATGTGTACCGATCAGCAAGGTTTGCCGCTGCTTGATGCGCTCGCGACGGTTTTCCGCCAGCTTTATCAATTGCCGGACCAGTGCATTCTGGCGAGAGCGGATGATTTCCATGGGCAGGGCGTGGTGATGAGCGAGACGGAATTCTGTCACGCATGTGCAGGCCTTGCAGCAGGCTTTATTGCATCAGCCGCCAATGCGGAGTGGCATGATCAGGAAGTGTTCTGTACATGACACGCGTGTTGATGAATGTGTGACCCATGAAAAAGCCGGGCATTGCCCGGCTTTTTCATGGGGAAGTGGCAAGGCTTACTGCTGCTTGCCTGCTTCCTGGCCTCGCTTGAAATCCGACTGCGCTTCACGGGCTTCGGCCTCGATGCGGTTCCCGGTCGCATCCAGTTGGTCGGAAGCGTTGTTGAGTACGTCATTAGTGGATTTCTTGGTGTCGTCCCAGCCTTGTTCGATACGCTGCTGGGCAGCGCCGACATCTTCACCCAGGCTTTCAGCGGGTGTCGGTTCTTTCTTGTCGCAGGCGGCAAGACCACCACCCAGAACGAGAACAAGCGTGGCGAGAGAAAGTTTGCGGGTCAACGACATGACAGCGCCTCCTTGTGGCTGTTTGAGGGCACAAGAGTCCCGTACTTGCGCTGCGGCTTCAGTTTCCCCTCTGTTGTGGGGACGTATGCGGATGTAAGCCGCCGTACAGGCGATGTGTCGTCAGGGTGCAGGTGTGCGTTGCCGTGTATGGGCGGCAAAGGTCATGACATCGGGGTAGAAGTTCAGGAAATCCTGTTCCAGTGCTGGATACAACTGCTCCAGTTCCGTCATGGCGCCGGCCAGCCCTTCCGGGCGTGACAAGCGGCGCTGCATGCCCTGGATCACCTGCGTCAACACACCAAAATCTGTATAGCTCCCGAGCCAGTCCTGTTCTGCCATGAGGGGCGCAATGCGGGCCAGTTGTCCCGGCAATGCCGGAGTTTCCTGCAGCACCGCATAAACATGGCGCGTGAAATCCGTCAGGGTTTGCGGCGAAAACCGTGGCCAGTGCCGGGCGAGGCAGTGATCGAAAAATATGTCCAGGAGGATGCCGGCATAACGGCGCCGTGCTGCCGGGAATCGCTGCCGTGCGGCCACCACGGCCGGGTGGTGGTTGGTGAAACTGTCGATATGCCGGTGCAGACGTATCGCCGCTTCAATGTCTGCCGGATAGTCGCCCCGCAGCGGGCCTTTCACGAAATCACCGTAGAGACTGCCCAGCAGTTCGGCGGGGGCCGGGCCACCCAGGTGCAGGTGCGCCAGGTAGTTCATACAGGCACTCCTTGCCCTGTGGCATTGGTCGCCCGGCCACGGGGTGGCCGGGCGTTTCCTGTCACGGCGAGGTGTTGCATCAAGCCTTGAGCAGGGGCTTGAGGAAACGCCCGGTATGTGAGGCCTTGTTTTTCGCTATGTCTTCCGGCGTGCCGGTGGCAATCACCTGCCCGCCGCCGTCACCGCCTTCCGGGCCCATGTCTATCACCCAGTCAGCGGTTTTCACCACGTCGAGATTGTGCTCGATCACAACGATGGTGTTGCCGTGGTCGCGCAGGCGGTGCAGGACCACGAGCAGTTGCTGTATGTCGTGGAAGTGCAGGCCCGTTGTTGGTTCGTCTAGGATGTAGAGCGTTTGCCCTGTGTCGCGCTTGGAGAGTTCACGCGCCAGCTTTACGCGTTGCGCCTCGCCACCGGAGAGCGTGGTCGCGGCCTGTCCCAGTGTGATGTAGGAAAGGCCGACATCCACCAGTGTCTGCAGTTTGCGCGCAAGGGCGGGAATGGCGTCGAAGAAGGCGCGTGCATCTTCCACCGTCATTTCCAGCACTTCGGTGATGTTCTTGCCCTTGTATTTCACTTCCAGCGTTTCGCGGTTGTAGCGCTTGCCCTTGCAGACATCGCAAGGCACGTAGATGTCGGGCAGGAAATGCATTTCCACCTTGATTACGCCATCGCCCTGGCAGGCTTCGCAGCGGCCACCCTTCACGTTGAAAGAGAAACGACCGGGGCCGTAGCCGCGTGAGCGCGCTTCCTGCGTGCCCGAGAAGAGCTCGCGTATGGGCGTGAAGATGCCGGTGTAGGTGGCGGGATTGGAGCGTGGCGTGCGCCCGATGGGGCTCTGGTCGATGTCGACCACCTTGTCGAGCTGTTCCATGCCGTCAATGCTGTCGTATTCGGATTCTTCAATGACGGTGGCGCCGTTCAGGGCCTTGGCGGCAATCGGATAGAGCGTGGCATTGATGAGCGTGGATTTTCCCGAGCCGGAAACGCCCGTCACACAGGTCATGAGGCCCAGCGGAAATTCTGCGGTGACGTTCTTGAGGTTGTTGCCGTTGGCGCCTTTCAGCGTCAGCAGTTTCTTGCGGTCGACCGGCGTGCGTTTGGCCGGAATGGCAATCTGCTTGCGGCCGGAAAGGTAATCACCGGTCAGTGAGTCCTCATTGTTGATGATGTCCTCGAAGCTGCCCCGCGCGACGATGCGCCCGCCATGCACGCCGGCGCCGGGGCCGATGTCCACAACATAGTCGGCGGCGCGTATGGCATCTTCGTCATGCTCAACCACCAGCACGGTGTTGCCGAGATCGCGCAGGCGTACCAGCGTGGCTAGCAGGCGTTCGTTGTCGCGCTGGTGCAGGCCGATGCTGGGTTCGTCCAGCACATACATCACGCCCACAAGACCGGCGCCGATCTGTGAGGCGAGGCGGATGCGTTGTGCTTCGCCGCCCGACAGCGTTTCGGCGGAGCGGTCCAGCGACAGATAGTCCAGGCCGACGTTGACGAGGAACTGCAAGCGCTCGCGGATTTCTTTAAGAATCTTGTCGGCGATCTCGCCACGCTTGCCTGGCAGCTTGAGCGCGCCGAAATAATCACAGGAGCGCTGGATGGGCAGCCTCACCACATCGGGCAGGGCCTTGTCTTCGATGAAGACATTGCGTGCTTCGCGCTTGAGGCGGGAGCCTTCGCAGTCGCTGCAGGTGGTGTGGTTCAGGTACTGCGCCAGGTCTTCGCGCACATTTTGCGAGTCGGTGTCGCGGTAGCGTCGCTCCATGTTGGGCAGCACGCCTTCGAAGGTGTGCTCGCGCACCACTTTGCGGCCGCGGTCGTTGTAGTAATGGAAGGCGATTTCTTCCTTGCCGGAGCCGTTGAGGATGGCGTTCTGCACTTTCTTGCCGAGCTTCTTCCAGGGCGTGTCGACGTCGAAGCCGTAGTGGGCGGACAGCGCCTCCAGCATGCCGAAGTAATAGATGTTGCGCTTGTCCCAGCCGCGGATGGCGCCTTCGGAAAGGGACAGGTCCTTGTCGGTGATGACACGGTCAGGATCGAAGTATTGCTTCACGCCGAGGCCGTCGCAGGTCGGGCAGGCACCGGCTGGGTTATTGAAGGAAAAAAGGCGTGGCTCCAGCTCCGAGAGGGAGTAGCCGCAGTGCGGGCAGGCGTAGCGCGCCGAGAAAATCTGGTCGGGTTTCTTGGCATCGTCCATGAAGGCGACGAGGGCGATGCCGTTGGCATGGCGCAGTGCTGTCTCGAACGATTCGGAAAGGCGCAGGGCAATGTCCGGGCGCACCTTGATGCGGTCGACCACGACTTCAATCGTGTGCTTCTTGAGCTTGTCCAGTGCGGGCGCTTCGTCGAGATCGACCACGATGCCGTCGATGCGGGCACGCACGAAGCCGTCAGCCTTGAGCTGCTCGAACACATGCAGGTGCTCGCCCTTGCGCTCCTGGATGATGGGCGCAAGCAGCATGAGGGCCGTGCCCTCGGGCAGGGCCAGTACCTGATCCACCATCTGCGAGACGGTCTGTGCTTCCAGTGCCACATCGTGATCAGGGCAGCGCGGAATGCCGGCGCGGGCATAGAGCAGGCGCAGGTAGTCGTAGATTTCCGTGATGGTGCCGACGGTGGAGCGTGGATTGTGCGAGGTGGATTTCTGCTCGATGGAAATCGCGGGCGAGAGACCTTCGATATGGTCCACGTCCGGCTTTTCCATCAGCGAGAGGAACTGGCGGGCGTAGGCGGAGAGAGACTCCACGTAGCGGCGCTGGCCTTCGGCATACAGCGTGTCGAAGGCCAGCGAGGACTTGCCGGAGCCGGAGAGGCCGGTGATCACGACGAACTTGTCGCGAGGCAGGTCGAGGTCAACGTTCTTGAGGTTGTGGGTACGGGCGCCGCGGATGGTGATCTTGTCCATGCAAACCTCGGAGTGCGGGCCGCCGCGGGTAAAAAAGGAGAGGCGGCAGCCGGGCAGAAAGCGAACCGGCGAGTATACGGAATGCCGGGAGGCGCCGCATGGGCAGAGCGTGTCAGCAGTGTTGCATGGCTGTGACCACAAGGACGCAGAGAGTTCACGTCTGCCGGCTGCACCGGGCTCTTGTTCCCTGTGCTCTGCTGCTACAATCCGCGGCCCTGAACCTGCCCGTGACGCATCCCGGGCGGGTTTTGTCACGGTGCCTTAGCCAGACCTTGCCGATGAATGCCATGACCGCCGGTGAACGCCGCGCCGTAGCCACGCTCGCCAGCCTGTTCTCGCTGCGCATGATCGGCCTGTTCATGGTCATGCCGGTGTTCGCCATTTACGGCCGCGAACTGGGCGGTGCCACGCCTTTCCTGATCGGGCTGGCAGTGGGCATTTATGCGCTGGCCCAGGCACTCCTGCAGATTCCGCTGTCCCAGCTTTCCGACCGGGTGGGCCGCAAGAAGCTGGTGCTGGCCGGTATGCTCATGTTTGCCGTGGGCGGCGCCATTGCCGCGCTTTCCACGGAGATATGGGGCGTCATAATAGGCCGAGCCATCCAGGGCGCCGGTGCCATTTCTGGCGTGGTGATGGCGCTGCTGGCCGACCTCACCCGCATCGAGCAGCGCACCAAGGCCATGGCGGCCATCGGCATGAGCATCGGGCTTTCCTTTGGCCTGGCCTTCGTCTGCGGTCCCTTCCTGGCCGGACACCTGGGGCTCTCGGGCCTGTTCTGGACCACCAGCCTCATGGGGCTGGCCGGCATGGCGGTCTGCTACTGGCTGGTGCCGGACCCGGTGGTGGCCGTGCGCCAGACGCCTTCCACCTACCGGCAGCAACTGCGTGACGTGATGCTGCAACCGGAGCTGATGCGCCTCAATTTCGGCATCTTCATCCTGCACCTGCTCATGGCCGCCTTCTTCATGACGCTGCCCGTACTCCTGCAGAACAACGGCGGGCTGGCGCTGGCGCAGCATGGCTGGGTCTATCTGCTGGTGCTCATGCTCTCTTTCATGACCATCGTGCCGGCCATCATCCTGGCCGAGAAAAAGCGGCGCATGAAGGGCGTGTTTGTTGCCGCCATCGCCGTGCTGGTGTTGGGCATGGGCTGGCTCTCGCTCTGGCACGGCTCGCTGGCCATGATCGTTGCCGGACTCGCGCTTTTCTTCATCGGCTTCAACCTGCTGGAGGCGCTCTTGCCCTCTCTGGTGAGCAAGCTCTGCCCGGCCGGCAGCAAGGGCACGGCCATGGGCGTCTACGCCACCAGCCAGTTCCTGGGCGCCTTCATCGGCAGTCCGCTGGGCGCCATGCTGAACGGCCATTTCGGCTACGGCTTCCTCTTTGCCACCCTCGGCCTGCTGGCCATTGTCTGGCTGGCCGTGGCCTCGCGCATGGCGCCGCCGCCTTTCCTCAACAGCCTCATGCTCAGCTTCGAAAAGCTCACGGCGGAAGAAGCCCCGGCGATGGCCGAGCGCCTGCGCGCCCTGCCGGGCGTGGAGGACGTGGTGGTGCTGGTGGAAGAGAAGGTGGCCTATCTCAAGGTGGACCGCCAGAAGCTGGATACCGCCGCCCTGGCCGCCTTCCCCGCCACGGCAGTGGCGGCCTGAGGCTCAAGCCGGGCTGTGACAAAGTCGCCGTAAAACCCGGGGGCTTTGCCGTGGCAGCCCCCGAGGGCATCGGGTAGAGTCACCGCTCTGCCGGCGTTGCAAGGACGCGGCGGACGCACCCTGAATCACACATACGTAACGAGAGGCTCACATTATGCGCGGCGTCAACAAAGTCATTCTGGTCGGCAACCTGGGACGCGATCCCGAAGTGCGCTACCTCCCCTCCGGCGGTGCCGTGGCCAACGTCACCATCGCCACCAGTGAAGCCTGGCGCGACAAGAACACCGGCCAGCAACAGGAACAGACCGAATGGCACCGCGTGGTGTTCTACGGCAAGCTCGCCGAGATCGCCGGCGAATACCTGAAGAAAGGCAGCAAGGTCTACGTGGAAGGCTCCCTGCACACGCGCAAGTGGCAGGACAAGCAGACCGGCCAGGACAAATACAGCACCGAGATCAAGGCCAACACCATGCAGATGCTGGACAGCCGCGGCAGCGGCGGTGGCCAGGGCGGTGGTGGTGGCGGCCAGCAGGGCGGCGGTTACGACGGCGGCAACGATTT
The DNA here is from genome assembly GCA_037189985.1 of Moraxellaceae bacterium. Classification (GTDB taxonomy): domain Bacteria; phylum Pseudomonadota; class Gammaproteobacteria; order Pseudomonadales; family Moraxellaceae; genus UBA2031. The sequence continues at coordinate 133,215 of JBBCJX010000011.1, read as the reverse complement.
CGCCGGCGGTGGCAGCTTCCCCGGCTACGAGGACTTCGACCAGACCTCGCAGGGTGGTGGTGCGTCGTCACGCCCCCAACAGCGCCCGCAGGGTGGCGGAGGTCAGCAGGGCGGTGGCCAGCAGCGTCCGCCGGCTGACGATTTTGACGATGACATTCCGTTCTGAGTCGTGTCGCCCGCCTGTTGTTTCATGGCATGCCGAAAAAAAGCCCGCCACATTTCTGGCGGGCTTTTTTTTCAGGCCCTGAGGCCACGGAAATTGCCTGGCAATTCTGCCTTGAGCCCCGTGTCTGCGGGGTTGAACCCGGCTTCCTGCTTGGGTAAACAGGTTCGAGTCCCTGCCGTTGCCGGAGTGTGCCGTGAATCAGCTTTCATCCCTTTTGTCCGCTGCCCTGCTGGGTGGCCTGTTACTGGGGGCCGCCACGGCGTCTGCTGCCGAGAAGTACGAGAAGCTCAAGGCACAATACCCGGGCATCAAGACCGTCGACAGTTCGAAAGGCCGCACGTTCTGTACCAAGGACGACCACAAGCGCAGTGACAATTACTACAGCCTGCTCGAAGCCCCAGCATCCGGAGGAGGGCTGGCGCTGCGAGGCATCGGGTACAGCCACAAGGGCGGCAGTCCCGGCTGGGATCCTGTCGAGTGGTTGCTGCCGATGGCACCGCGCGAGGTCGTCATGGCAGGTACAGGTTGCTATTACTTCGTGCGCAACGAAGGCGAGCAGACCTTCACCGCGTATACCGTCAACGAAAAGCGGCAATTGCAGCGGGGCGAGACCACGGCCTGGGAAACAGCACAGTTGGTGCCCAACGCCGACTTCCAGATCGACCGCCTCATTGCGGCGGGTGGCCCGGCGGATGCCCAGGGCTCGCGTGAAATGGCCATCCTCAACAGTGCGTCGGGCGAGGTTCTGATCCGCCTGCCCGGCGTGCACAGCACCAAAGGCTGGCTGTCTGTCGAACGGCCGCAGATAATCGCGGGCGGCTCGAACCGTATGGACCGGAATGCATTGCTGGTCTATCTCACAGGGGCCAAAGAGCCTCTGTTGCTGGTTGAAGCGCCTGCCGAGCAGGCCGCGAACGAGTACCGGGATCGCCGCCTGCATGTCGCGGGCGCCGCCGGTAGCCCGTTCTGGCTTAACAGCCGCCTGCTGGTCCGTGCGCGTGAAACCGGCGAAGGTCCTCGCTACCGGCTGCAGTCCCTTGACTCCGGTTTCGGCAACCGCAAGCCGCCGCCTGCTTTTCTGGAGCAGGAATTTTCGCGCATCGTTTATCTCGGCAATGCAGATCGTGAAATGGAGCTTGGCCTTGATCTGGCGGCGATCAAGGCCTTGCGCGCGCGCCCCTTCGGGCTGTTCGCCTTCGAGGCGGTCAACGCTGACGGCAGCCGTCACTGGCAATTCCTTTACGACAACAACGGTATCGGCACCGGCATCAGCCAGACCGTGAGCGAACCCTATGCCGCCATGTCCCTGGTGGACTGGAGCACGGGCAGCAACAAGGAGTGGCGGGTGATTGCCCGCACTCAGCAAGGTGATCTCGTGATGATGGGGGCATATGCCCGTCCGGAGGACGGCGCGCGTGGCGCCACGGTGGAAGCCATCCGGGCCGACATGGAAGCCCGCGCCATTGCGAGTGCCGAGGCAGCGCGTCAGCGTGCAAAGGAGCGCGCCGAGTCGGAAGAGCGTATCCGTCGTGCCGAATCCTATTACGCTGGTGAGCGCGCCAACGAGGCCGCTGTTCTTGAGCGCCAGCGTCAGGCCGCCGCCGCACGCGAGCGTGACAGTATCGGCGCCTCGCTCAACAGCATCAGCGATTCGCTGGTGAAAAGCATTTCCAACAGTGCGCCCTCCGGCCCACCCCGTGGCGTGAACCAGGGTGTTTACGACAGCCGTAACGACAGTACGGGTGCAGGCGCCAACAGCTACCAGAAAGCGCTCGAGCGTGAGGCGGAGCGCCGGGCCAGGTGCAGGGGTGCCGGCTGCTGAACCGGGCTGCCTGGATGGCAGCGGTTACAGTAAGCGGCTTAAGGTCTTTGGCCCGTCTGCGTATACTGGCGCCGCTTTTCATGCCGAGGTCATGCCGGGATAACCGGATGGCTCGGCGCAAACGATGATCCTGGCCACGGTTTCCTGCTTCCGATGAAAGCCCCCTCCCGCAAGTTCCGTCAGCGCTGGACACTGCCCCTGGCAGCGGTCCTGCTGCTGCACTGGACGCTGGGCTTCTGCGAGGCCATGGCCGACGTGCTCTGCATTGAGGCCGATGGCCGTGTCACTGTCGAGGCATGGGGCGAGCCCTGCGCCAAGGCAGATGCACATGGCCACTGCGTCGACGTGCAGGCGGGGGATGCCCACGACGGGCACGATCCGGCGCCGGCACCGCAGTTGCTGCTGGCTGATCTCGCGTCACAGCTTTTCGTGCCGTCCGCTCCTTTCCTGCTGCCTCCTTCCCGGGAGCCGCCTCTGGTATTGCCCCAGTCCACCGGTCCTCCCTCACCCCCGCTGTCCCTGATCCTGCGCGATACCGCCGTCCTCCTCATTTGATACCGCCGTTGTGAACACCGGCCGCGGGTTTTCCTGCGCGCCCGTTTTTCCGCATGCCTTGCATGCCCTGTTCATAACGGAGCCATCATGTCCCGATTCTTTTTCCTGCCGGGTCTCGCGGTCTGCCTCATGGCCGCGGGCCTGGCCCAGGCGGAACAACGCCTGACCCTAGCGGATGTCACGCAGCGCGTGCTGCAACAGCATCCCCGCCTTGCCGCCGCTGCGGCGCGTGAAGCCGCGGCCACTGGCCGTGCCGACCAAGCCGCGGTCTTCGCCAATCCTGAAATCAGTTTCACGCTGGAGGATTTCTCCGGTGACACCGGCCTGCGTGCCCGCGACGGCAACGCCACCTGGGCACTGAGCCAGCCGTTTTCCCTGCCGGGCAAGCGCCGGGCGCGCCGCGACGTGGCCGAGGCAGACCGGCGACTGGCCACGCTCTCCGTGAGTGAGCAGCGCCTCGCCCTCATCCGTCTCGCCCGTGATGCCAGCGTCGATCTCGCGGCGGCCGACACGCGCCGTCGTCATGCCATGCAGGCGCGGGCTTTGGCGCAGCGCCTGCACGATGCCGTGGCCGCGCGTGTGGAAGCCGGCAAGGTTTCGCCCGTGGAGTTGGCGCGTGCCGGCGTCAGCCTGGCCGCTGCGGAGCGTGCCGAACGCCTGGCCACGCGCCAGCACGAACTCGCGCAATCCCGCCTGCAAGCCCTGTGGGGTGGCGCGGGTGAAGTCATCAGCCTGCCGGAGGTGCTGGAGTTGCCGGACAGTCTGCCGTCCGCCTCAGCGCTTGCCGACACCGTACCCGCCCTGCAGCGCCTCCTGGCCGAACGGGAACGGCAGCAGGCCGCCGTCCGCGAAGCCAGCCGCAACGGCCTGCCCGACATCACGCTCTCGGCGGGTCTCAAGCGCGAAGCCGTGACCCGTGACGAAAGCCTGCAACTCGGTGTCGCCGTGCCGCTGCCGCTTTTCGACCGCAACCAAGGCGAGCGCCGCGCCGCACGCGCGGAACTCGCTGCCGTGGAAGCCGATCTCGCCAGCGCCCGGCAGGAGTTGGCACAGGAACTGGCGCGGCTCGACATGGAGCGCGAAGCCAGCTTCCGCGAGGTGCAGCAACTGCACGCCATGCTGGCTGTGACTGAAAAAGCCGCTAACGCACTGCAGGAAGGCTATGCCGCCGGCAAGTTCTCCCTCATGGACCTGCTGGACGGCCAGCGCGCGCTGGTCGAGGCGCAGGAGGCCGATCTTGCCGCGCATGTCGCCTTCCACCGCAGCGATGCTGCCCTGGATGAATTGCTGGGCCGCGATCCGTTTTCTTCTCCGACTCATTCCGCTACCGGACACTGATCATGAAAAACCTGTTTTCCCAACGCTGGGTTTCCCTGCTGGTGGCTGCGCTGCTTGGCGCTCTACTTGCCTCCCTGATTTTCCTGCTGGCCGGCCATGGCCACGATGAAGAAGGCCACGGTCACGAAGCCGGCGCACATGCGCACAATGAAGATGGCTCCCATGATGAGGGCGACGGCCACGAGCATGGCGAAGGTGACGAAGGCCATGGCGACGAAGAAAGCCATGGCGTCACGCTGACCGACGCCCAGCTTGCCGCCGCCGGCATTCGTATCGAAACCGCCGCCGTGGCCCCCTTTGCCGACGTGCTCACCCTGCCGGGCCAACTGGTGCTGAATGCCGACCGCGAAGCGCGCGTACTCGCTGGCGTGAACGGCGTGGTGCGTTCACTGCCGGTACAGGTGGGCGATCGCGTCAAGGCAGGTGCAGTGCTGGCCACGCTCGACAGTCGCGAATTCGCCGAGGCCTCGGCCGCGCTGCTGGCCGCGCGTGAGCGTCTGACGCTGGCAGAAGCCACCTTCAGCCGCGAGCAGGGGCTGTGGGAAAAGAAGATCAGCGCCGAACAGGATTTCCTCGCCGCGCGCCGTGATCTCAACGAAGCGCGTATCGAGGCCGACAGCACCGAGCAGAAACTGCGCGCCCTCGGCGTGAGCGCGGATGACGTGAAGCGCTGGAAGGCTGGCAGCAGCAACGGTTATGTGTTGCGCGCGCCGCTGGCCGGCACCGTGCTCTCGCGTGACCTCACGCTGGGCGAATCGCTGTCCCCTGAGAAAACCGTGTTCCGTATTGCAGACCTGTCTTCGCTCTGGGTGGACCTGGCCGTGCCGGCAACCGAGATGGCCGGCATCAAGGCCGGGCAGACCGTGCGCATTCTCTCACCCGGCAGCGGCGCTCTGCGTGAAAGCGTGGGTCGCGTGCTCTTCGTGCAACCGGAACTGGATGCCGCCAGCCGCAGCGCCTCGGTGCGTGTGAGCCTGGAAAATCGTGAGGGCCAATGGCGGGCCGGTGAATTCATCCGTGCCGAACTGCAACGCGGCGGTGGCGAAACCGTGCTGTCCGTACCGGCCTCGGCCGTGCTCACGCAGAACGGCGAAACGCAGCTTTTCGTGCAGGACGGCAGCGCCTTCCTGCCCCGTATAGTGAAGACGGGGCGTCGCAGCGGCAGCCGTATCGAAATCCTCTCAGGCATGAAGGCAGGCGAGCGTTACGCCAGTGGTGAAGTCTTTTTGCTCAAGGCGGAAATGGGCAAGTCGGAGGCCGACCATGCGCACTGACCTGAATCGTTACCGCGTGAAAAAAGCGGAGGTGCGCCATGCTTGAACGCATCCTCGCCCTTTCCCTGCGCCACCGTCATCTGGTGGTCGTGCTGGTGCTGGCAGCCTGCGTGCTCGGCGTCTTCTCGCTCAAGAAACTGCCCATCGACGCCGTGCCCGACATCACCAACAACCAGGTGCAGATCAACACCGTGCTCCCCGGACTCGGCCCGGAGGACATGGAAAAACAGGTCACCTTCCCGGTGGAAAGCGCGCTGGCCGGCATTCCCGGGCTGGAATCCACCCGCTCACTTTCACGCAACGGTTTCTCGCAGGTCACCGCGATCTTCCGCGACGACGTGGATATCTACTTCGCCCGCAACCAGGTTAGCGAACGCCTTGGCGAAGTGCGCGAGGCCCTGCCCGGCGGCGCGCAACCGCGCATGGGCGCAATCTCCACCGGCCTCGGCGAAGTGACGATGTGGGCCGTGAAATTTGCGCATCCCGGCGGACAAGGTGCAACGGTGACGGAGGGCCAGCCCGGCTGGCAGAGCGACGGCAGCTACCTCACGCCGGAAGGCGAAGTGCTGCGCACCGAAGTCGTGCGGCAGGCCTGGCTGCGCACGGTGCAGGACTGGATCATCAAGCCCCAGCTCAAGGGCCTGCCCGGCGTGGCCGGCATCGACAGCATCGGCGGCCACGAGAAGCAGTATGTGGTGCAGCCCGATCCGCTCAAGCTGCGCGCCTACGGCCTTTCCATCGCAGAGTTGGCAAGTGCGCTGGAAAGCGCCAACCGTAGCCAGGGCGGCGGTTTCATCGAGCAGCAGGGCGAAGCCTGGCTGGTGCGCACCGACGGCCGCTTCCGTGACATCAACGACATCCGCGCCACCGTCATCGCCACGCGCGGCAGCACGCCGGTACGCCTGAACGACATTGCCGTGGTGGACATCGGTGAAGAACTGCGCAGCGGTTCTGCCAGCGAAAACGGCGAAGAAGTCGTCATCGGCACCGCGCTCATGCGCATCGGCGAAAATTCGCGCACGGTCGCGCAGGTGGTCAGCGCCAAGCTGGACGAGGTGCGCCGCAGCCTGCCGCCCGGCATCGAAGTGCAGACCGTGCTGGACCGCAGTGGCCTGGTGAACGCCACCATCAAGACCGTGGCCACCAATCTTGCGGAAGGCGCCTTGCTGGTGATCGCCGTGCTGTTTTTCCTGCTCGGCAATATCCGTGCGGCGTTGATCACGGCGGCCGTGATTCCCGTCACCGTGCTGCTCATGAGCACGGGCATGGTGCGGGCCGGCATCAGTGGCAACCTGATGAGCCTGGGTGCGCTGGATTTCGGCCTGATCGTGGATGGTGCCGTCATCATCGTGGAAAACTGCCTGCGCCGGCTGGCGCTGCGGCAGGAAGCGGCGGGGCGAGCGCTTTCGCTGGAAGAACGCCTGAACGAGGTGATGCAGGCCGCGCGCGAGATGATACGGCCCTCCGTATTCGGACAGGCCATCATCATTGTTGTTTACTTGCCCATCCTCGCGCTGGAAGGCGTGGAAGGAAAAATGTTCCACCCCATGGCGCTCACCGTGATCATGGCCTTGCTCGCCGCCTTCGTGCTTTCACTCACGCTGGTACCGGCGCTGGTGGCGCTGGCCTTCCGGGGTGAAGTGCACGAGAAGGAAAACCGCTTCCTCGAAAAAGTGCGCGGCTGGTATGTGCCTTTGCTGGAAAAGGCACTGGCGCTGCCACGGCGCATGATTGCGATTGCCGCCGGTATCTTCCTGCTGGCGCTGGCCGCCGTGCCTTTCCTCGGACAGGAATTCATTCCCACGCTGGACGAGCGCGACATCGCCATGCACGTGATGCGCATCCCCAGCACCGGCATCACGCAGTCCACGCGTATGCAGTTGCAGGTGGAAAAGCGCATTGCCGACATGCCCGAGGTGGCCTTCGTCTTCTCCAAGACCGGCACGGCGGAAATGGCCGCCGACCCCATGCCGCCCAGCGTCTCGGACACCTTCATCATCTTCAAGCCGCGCAAGGAATGGCCCGAGCCACGCCTTGCCAAAACGGAGCTGATCGAACGTATCCAGCAGCGTGTGGCTGACCTGCCCGGCAACAACTATGAATTCACCCAGCCCATCCAGATGCGCTTCAACGAGCTGCTTTCCGGCGTGCGCGCCGACGTGGCCGTGAAAGTCTTCGGTGATGATTTCGAGCGCATGCTCGCCACGGCCAATGCTGTGGCGCAGTCCCTGCGTGCTGTGCCCGGCGCCAGCGAGGTGAAGGTGGAGCAGGTGCAGGGACAGGCACTGCTCGACATCGTCTTCGACCGCGAGGCCCTGGCGCGTTACGGCCTGCCACTGGCCGAGGTACAGGCCATGGTGGCGGCGGCCATCGGCGGTCAGGAAGCCGGTGATCTCTTTGAAGGTGACCGCCGCTTCGGCATCGTCGTGCGCTTGCCGGAAGAGGTGCGCCGCGATCCCGAAGCCCTGCGGGCGCTGCCGATCCCGCTCGCTGGCGGGCAAGGCTTCGTGACGCTGGGCGACGTGGCGCAGCTTGCCTTCCGCGACGGCCTCAACCAGGTCAGTCGCGAGAACGGCAAGCGCCGCGTGGTGGTGCAGACCAATGTGCGCGGCCGCGACCTCGCCTCCTTCGTGGCGGAAGCGCAGGCCCGTATCGAGCAGGACGTCACTGTGCCCGCCGGCTACTGGTTGGGCTGGGGTGGCCAGTTCGAAAACCTGCAAGCCGCCCGCGACCGGCTCCTGATCGTGGTGCCGGCCTGCCTGGCCCTGGTCTTCACCCTGTTGTTCTTCGCCTTGGGCTCCGTACGGCAATCACTGCTGGTCTTCAGCGCCGTGCCGCTGGCGCTCACCGGCGGCATTCTCGCCCTGCTGTTGCGCGGTATGCCCTTCTCCATCACGGCCGCGGTGGGCTTCATCGCCCTTTCCGGCGTGGCCGTGCTCAACGGCCTTGTGATGGTCACCCGCATTAACCAGCTTTGCGGGCAGGGATTACCGCTTGTGCAGGCCGTGCGCGAAGGTTCGCTCTCCCGACTGCGCCCGGTCCTGATGACCGCTTTGGTCGCCGCCCTCGGCTTCGTGCCCATGGCCCTCGCCACCGGCACCGGTGCCGAGGTGCAGAAGCCGCTGGCGACGGTGGTGATTGGTGGCATTATCTCGTCAACGCTGCTGACGCTGGTGGTGTTGCCGGCGTTGTACCGGCGGTTTGGGCGGGCGGTGTAGGTTGGGCTGACGCAGGAAGCCCAACACTATGCCGCTTATTCATTCAACGCACAGTCAAAATAGCCACGGTTGTTTTGACTGTGCGTCGAGTGTTTGAAGAGTGTCCGTTGGGCTTCGTGTTGCTCAGCCGCAACCTGCGGGCTACGGCTTTTAATTAAAGTGAGTAAAAGCAATAGTGGGAGATTGTGATGAGATACCATGCCGTTGTGCATGATGAAAACAACAAAAGTGTTTTTGAATGTCATGTTATTTCTGATGATACTGATTCTGCACGTGAGAAAGTGAAAAGCTACTTGCGCAGGCATGGTCAGGAGCAGCAGGTAAATATGCCTATAACGCTTGTGGAGTATAGGGAAGATATAAATTCAGATTTACTGTTGATCGAGCGTTGCTAATAGAAAACGTCAATTAGCCTGCGTAAGTTGAGCTTCGCTTCGCCTAATCCAACCTACGTTGTTTCTGGAGTCCTTTGAGTGATTATCCCTCCTGAAAATTTGGAGCCCGAAACCATAAGGCGACTGCTGGAAGATTTTGTGACCCGCGACGGCACCGACAACGGCGACGACACGCCGTTGGAGCACCGGGTTGAGCGGGTACGTCAGGCATTGGCGCGGCGCGAGGCTTTCATCGTCTATGATGTGCTTAGCGAGCAATGCAACTTGCTGCTGCGGCAGGATGTGCCGCGGGAACTGCTGGACGACAAGCCTTTTTAGGAAGGGCTTGTGGCTTCCTGTCGTCCCCCCGAAGGCGGGGACCCAGTGTCTTTTATCATCCAGGGAAGGATGAAATGCCCTATTACGTCTACATGCTGACCAACCAGCGCAACGGTACCCTGTATGTGGGTGTGACCAGGGACATCGTGCGGCGTGTCTGGCAGCACAAAACAGCCGCTGTGCCAGGATTCACCAAAGAGCATCAGGTTGATCGGCTTGTTTGGTACGAGACCCATCAGGATGTACTGGTTGCCATTCAGCGGGAAAAGCGGATAAAGCATTGGAAACGTGAATGGAAGATTCACCTGATTGAAGAGATGAATCCGTATTGGCGCGACCTTTATGATGAGATAGTGGGTTGAACGGCGCTGGGTCCCCGCCTTCGCGGGGACGACAAAAAATTCCAAAAGTATCCAAAGGAGCCTGCCATGACCGAGTTCCGTACCGAGAAAGACGCGCTGGGGCCGGTGCAGGTGCCGGCGGACCGTCTCTGGGGCGCGCAGACGCAGCGCTCCCTGCATTTCTTCCCCATCGGCGTGAACCGCTTCCGCTGGGAGCGGCCGGTGATCCGGGCTTTCGGCATCCTCAAGAAATGCGCGGCGCTGGCCAATGGCGAGCTGGGCGAGTTGCCGCCGGAAAAGGTGAAGCTGATCGTGGCGGCGGCGCAGGAGGTGATCGACGGCCGTTGGGACGGCGAGTTCCCCCTGGTGGTCTTCCAGACGGGCTCGGGCACGCAGAGCAACATGAATGCCAACGAGGTCATCGCCAACCGGGCTATTCAGTTGGCGGGCGGCGTGGTCGGCTCCAAGCAGCCCATCCATCCCAATGACGACGTGAACCGCGGCCAATCCTCCAACGATGCCTTTCCCGCCGTCATGCACATCGCCACGGCCACGCTGCTGGCGGAGGCGCTGATTCCCGCGGTGAGCCGCCTGCGCGATACGCTGTGCAAAAAATCCAAGGCTTATGCCGACGTGGTGATGGTGGGGCGCACGCATTTGCAGGATGCGACGCCGGTGACGCTGGGCCAGGTGATGTCGGGCTGGGTGGCGCAACTGGAGTTGGGTCTGGCCGGCATCCATCGCGTGCTGCCGGATGTCTGCGAACTGGCCACGGGTGGCACGGCGGTGGGCACGGGGTTGAACGCACATCCGGCCTTTGGCCAGAAGGTTGCCGAGCAGGTATCGCATTGCACCGGGCATCTTTTCGTGTCCGCGCCCAACAAGTTCGCGGCGCTGTCCGCGCACGACGGCATGGTGAACGTGAGCGCTGCGCTGCGTACGCTGGCTGGCGCGCTCATGAAAATTGCCAACGATGTGCGCTGGTATGCCAGCGGCCCGCGCGCCGGCATCGGCGAGATCACGATCCCTGAGAACGAGCCTGGCTCCTCCATCATGCCGGGCAAGATCAATCCTACGCAGTGCGAGGCGCTGACCATGGTGGCGGTGCAGGTTTTTGGCAACGACCATGCGGTGGCTTTTGCGGGATCGCAGGGGAATTTCCAGCTCAATGTTTACAAGCCGGTGATGCTGCATAACGTGCTGGAATCCATCCGTCTCCTGAGCGATGCCTGCAATGCTTTTGAGGAACATTGTGCGCGGGGGATTGAGCCCAATCCTGCCGTGCTGAAGGCGCATCTTGATAATTCGTTGATGCTGGTGACGGCGTTGAATCCGCATATCGGTTATGAGAAGGCGGCGGAGATTGCGCTCAAGGCTTATCGGGAGGATACGTCGCTCAAGGAAGCGGCGTTGGGGTTGGGGTATGTGAGTGAGAAGGATTTTGATGCTTGGGTGAGGCCGGAGGATATGTTGGGGGCGTGATTTTTCTTGGGGCGAGGGTTTTTAGGTTATCTCGCTTAATGGAGTGGTTCCCGACTTGGGTTCCCCCGTTGTTTATTTCCTTTGGCGGAGCGCCTGCGGCGGGCCTTACTTTCTTTCCTCGGAAAGAAAGTAAGCAAAGAAAGCGACTCCTGCGGAGGGCTCTTCGTTTTATGGCGCCTGCTCCTGTAGCGAGGCAACGTGGTCATGCTCGCGCCTGTGGCGACTCGCAATAGCCTCCTGTTTTGCTTTGATTGTCGGAGTCGTAGGTGAAGAAGGGGTTCGTAGGGTGGGCAAATCTTGTTTGCCCACGCGGACAGCTTCTGCTTCGGCAACGTGTGTGATTTCGCTAAAGGTTCTCGTCACACGGGGGCTGCCAAAGGTCGTAGGAGCGGCTTCAGCCGCGAACCTCGCAAACACCCTATTCAAATATGTGCCGGATGCCCCTCATCCGGCTTCAATATTCCCATCGCGCTTTGCGCGCCTTCATGGAACATCTTCAGCATGCGTCGCTGTTTTTTCTCGCCGCGGCGCACCAGGCGTTCGTAGCCGCCGGGGAGCAGGCGGTGGGCGAGTTGCCAGGCGAAGCGGGGGGCGATGGTCAGGGCGGGATACCAGGGCAGGTGGTTGGCGGGGAGGCCGAGTTGTTCCAGCGTGCGCTTGCTGAGGTAGGCGCGGCTGATGCTGAGGTGCAGCGAGTGGTCGATGCGGCGGCGCAGGTCCTGGAAGCGGGGATAGTGGCGGGTGAGGGGTTCGTCGGCGAGGGATTGGGCCATGATGCGGCTGGTTTCCTCGCCACGGGGTTGCGTGGCGCTGGCGTGCAGCAGGAGCTTCATGGCTTCACCGGAAGATTCGGTGAGCCACTCGCGTTTCACGCCGAGCAGCCAGCCGGTGTAGCGCGTGTGATGCATGGCGGCGTCGAATTCGCGGGGTGTCACGGGCACGCCCAGCACGCGGGAGCCCATGATGAAGGCGACGGTGGAGTAGACCGTGGCCATCATGTCGGTCTGGTTGATGGGCACGGCGAGTCGCTCGTGGTCCCACTCGCTTTTGCGTTGCAGGTTGCGCCGCACGAGGCCGTGGATCATGCGCACGCGTATCGTGCCGCGAAAGCCGACGCCGAAGCGCTCCATGCCGCCCACGGTCCAGATGTCCATGCCCCAGGAAAAGGTCTCGGCGAAGCGGCGGCCGGCGCCTTTGTTGAGCGCGCCGGTCATCACCAAGGGTTCGTTGAAGCCGGAGAGCAGGTAGCCGCCCATGAGGGCGAGGTCGCGGCCGACATAGGGCACGGTTTCGGCGCAGGCGTGCATGACGCGGGTGCCACGGTCCACTTCCTCCATGTCGACCCAGGCGGGAAGGGTGTCAATCAGGGCGAAGAATTCGCGCAGCGGGGCGGGGGCGTCTTTCACGGTCTTGATGCCGTGGTCCAGGGCTTGGTCGAACATCAGCTTGGCGGGGCGGGGGCCGAACTCGAACATCCAGTCGATCAGCCGGTCCATGGGCTCGTCGCCTTCCCAGAGGCCGTCCACCATTTCCTGCCAGAGTGCCTTGTCGAGGCCGAGGGTGCGCTTGAGTACGGGGCCCAGCAGCCATTTCGGTGCCACCGGGGGCAGCACGCTGTAGATGAAGGGCGGGATGCCGCTTTCCGGGAAAGGGGGCACGCGGCCGGGAACGGGGCGGCGGGTGGTGGTGCTGGCAAGGGCGGCGGTCATGCGGACGTGCTCCGGAACTGGCGTTCCGGGACGCTAATGCGAATGCGGACTCGCATTCAATGCACAAGTCTCGTCGGATGTGACTGATTCGACCGGGCGGTCGAAAGGGCGGACGGGAGCCGCCCCTGTGACCGGGCTGCCCTTACTCGGGGGCTCCGGACTCGAGCCGCTTCGCATAGCGCTGGGCCATGGCCGAGCACACCACGAGCTGGATCTGGTGATAGAACATGATGGGCAGCACGATGAGCCCGAGGCCCGGATGCGCACCGAACAGCACCTTGGCCATGGGCACGCCGGCGGCCATGGTCTTCTTGGAGCCACAGAACACGGCGGTGATTTCATCTTCCGTGCTGAATTTCAGGCGGCGGGCGGCCTGGGTGGTGAGCCACAGCACGATGACCAGGAAAAGCGCAGCGCCGGCCAGCGTGATGAAGAGAATGCTGACGCCGTAATTGGTCCACAGGCCGGCATCCACCGAGTCACTGAACGAAGACAGCACGAGCATCAGGATCACGGCCTTGTCGAAGATCGAGGTGTATTTCTTGTAGCGCGCAAACCAGGCGCCGAGCCAGGGATGAAGCAACTGGCCCAGCACGAAGGGCAGGAGCAGCAGCGTGGCGATCTTGATCACGGCATCGCCGAAGGCCAGGCTGCCACCCGTGGTGGCGACCATGAGGCTGACCAGGAGCGGGGTCAGCACGATGCCGAGCAGGCTGGAGAGCGTGGCATTGAAGATGGCGGCGGGCACGTTGCCGCGCGCCATGGCGGTGGTGGCCACGGAGGAAGAAATCGTGGAGGGCAGCACGCTGAGGTAGAAAAAGCCCAGCAGCAGCATGGGAGGCAGCAGGGCTCCCAGTGTGAAATTGAAAACCAGGAACAGCAGCGGGAACACGATGAAAGTGAAGGCTTGCACCACCGCGTGCAGCCGCCAGTTTTTCAGGCCGGCCCGCATCTGCTCGCTGGGAATGCCCATGCCGTGCAGGAAGAACACCAAGGCAATGCCGTAATCCGTCAGCGCGTCGATATGCAACAGGCCGCCGCTTTTGCCGAGCTCCGGGAAAAACGAGGCAATGACCACGGCGAGGATCATGCCACGCATGAACCAGTCGTTGAGCAGGGGCTTGAGGGCGTTCATCAATGTCTCACGGCAGCAGTATTTTTCAGGCCTTTGGGGCGCTGGCGGCTTTCAGCCCTTTCATGAAGGTGCCAAAGGATTCTTTCAGGGGCTCGAACAGTGCGTGATCGCGGTGGTGCAGCATCACTTCACTGAAGAGCTTGAGGCCCAGGGCGAAAGCGGCGCTTTCTTCCTTGTCGAAAAGCGCGGCTTCCTGAAGGCGGGCAATGATCGCAAAAACATCATCGTGATTGCCACACTCGAATTGCAGAGGCGCGTGCAGGTTGTCGTCGGGCTTCTTGCCGGCCAGGTGCTCCAGTGTGATGCGATAGCGATGTTCTTTCATGGAGATGGATTCCGTCGCGTGGTGTTGAGGATCAGGAAGACAGCACGTGGCCCTGTCGTCCGGCCGAGAAGGCCGCGAGCGCAGTGCCCAGCACGATCAGTGAAAAGAGAATGCCCAGCGACTGCCAGTTGCCGGTGACTTCATGCAGCACGCCCACCAGCAATGGGCCAAGGGCGGCGAGGCTGTAGCCGATGCCTTGCGACATGCCGGAGAGTCGCGCTGCCGTGGCCGCGTCGCGTGTGCGCAGCACGATGAGGCTGAGTGCCATGCTGAAGGTGCCGCCCTGTCCCAGCCCCAGCAGGATGGTCCACAGCCAGAGCGTGTCGGTCGGGGCGTACAGGCAGCCCAGCAGACCACTCAGTGTCAGGCTCAGCATGAGCATGATGGTGGGGCGCTGGTCGCGGTGGCGACGGGCAAACCAGGGAGCACCCAGCGCCGTCACGAGCTGCACCATCACGGAGAGCGAGAGGCTGAAGCCGGACTCCAGGGGTGTGAGCCCGCGATCCTGCAGGATCGCGGGCAACCAGCCGAAGACGCAGTAGGCCAGTGATGATTGCAGGCCCATATAGAGCGTGACCTGCCAGGCCAGCCGGTCTTTCAGCAGGCAACTGCTACCTGTGCGAGAGACGGCCAGCGGGGGGGAATGGCGCTGGATGGGCCACCACAGGATGGCTGCCAGTACTGCCGGCAGGGCCCATGCGGCGAGAGCGATGCGCCAGCTGTCGCTGGCCGCCTGCAAGGGCACCGTAGCGCCAGCGGCAAGGGCCGCCCCCAGGCAGAGTGCCATGGTGTATACGCCTGTCATGAGATCGGCATGGCCCGGGAAATCCCGCTTCACGATGCCGGGCAGCAGCACATTGATGATGCCGATGCAGGCTCCGGCGACCAGCGTCCCGGTGAAGAGTCCGGGAATGCCGGCACCGGAGCGCAGCAGGATGCCGGCCGCCATCAGCATCAGGATGCCCCACACCACTTTTTCACTGCCGAAACGTTGCGCCAGCCGGGGCCCCAGCGGCCCGAAGAGGCCGAGGCAAAGCACGGGCAGGGTGGTCAGCAGGCCGGCCATGGTACCGGAGAGGCCGAGGTCGGCCTGCACCGCTTTCAGGACGGGGGCGAGGCTGGAGAGGGCTGGACGCAGGTTCAGGGCCACCATGACCAGGGCAAAGAGGAGAAAAGCAGCTTGGCGACTGCCGAGAGCGCCAGTACGGGAATGGAGCTGTGTCACGGAAAACCTGCGGGTAGGGAAATGGCGGCCATCTGCATTGAGATCGGGATGGACGGCAGTCGACGGGGATTTACTTTGCCTTCCGGCCTGTTTGAAAAGAAGTTGGTTTTTTATTGCCTGCCCCGGCGCCCTGCCTTAGAGTGCCGGCCTTCGTTGCGTGATCAAAAAGCGTTCATTTCATTAGTGATACCCGAGGAAAGCATGAGCATTAACCTTGATAGCCTGTCCGTTGCCGAGCTGGAAGACCTGATCGAAAAGGCTGCTGACCTTATAGAAAAGAAGCGCTCCGATGCGCTGGTGAGTGCCAAGGCCGAGATCGAAAAGATCGCCGCTGCCACTGGCTATAGCGTTGAAGAACTGCTGGGCCTGCGTGCCGGCAAGACCAAGAAGGCAGCAGCGGCCAAGAAGCCGGTGGCTGACAAGTACCGCAACCCCAAGGACCACACCCAGACCTGGACCGGTCGTGGCAAGCGTCCGCGCTGGTTGCAGGAAGTGCTGGACAATGGCGGCAAGCTGGAAAACTTCCTGATCAAGTAAGTATTTCTTGCGCTTCTGCTGAACATGAAAAAGCCGCTCATCGAGCGGCTTTTTCATGGGCGGCCATCAGCCTGAGAGTCCCGTCCTGTGGAACAGGCTTCAGAATTTGTAGGTGATGGCTGTCACGTAGCGGGTGTCGTCCGATTTCAGGCCGGCCGGTGCATCGCCGTCGTATTCGTATTTCACGCCGAGCTTGAGGTCCAGGCTGGTGGCCAGCTTGACCAGTGCCGCCACTTCCGTGGTGATGAGGTAGTCACGGCCTTCTTCCAGGCTAGGCTGGTAGTAAAGGTTGAAGAGGCCGCGTACCTGCGGATTGATCTGGCGCTTGTAGGCAAAGTAGCTGTTAAGGCGCCAGTAGTGGTCATCCAGGCCGGCCTGGTCTTCCCATTCATGCAGCACGCCGATACCCACGTTCACGGAACGCACATCCGGCTCGTGGTTGAGCGTGAAACGTACGCCGGCACCCAGTTGCAGGCGGGAGTCCAGAAGACGGAAGTCATCTTTCAGGCCATCCACGAAAGCTTCTGCGGCCAGGCCACGCTTGAATTCGTCGCGATAGTGGGCGTGTGCCCAGCTGTTGTTCTCGATCTCCTGGTTGTTCGGGTCCTTGGCGCGGCTGTGCTCCACCAGCACGAACATGTCGGTTTCACGCGAGCGGTAGTCCACGCGTCCGCCCACGGTGTAATCGGAGCGCTTGGTGTTGCCGCTGCGGCCATCCAGCGCTGCACGCAGGTTGCCGCTGGCCCCCTGTTCACGGGGGTTGATGGAGTCGGACTCGATGCTCTCGAAAGCAAGCGCACTGGCAGGCAGGGCGAGGACGAGGCAGAGGGCAAGACGCGGCGATGTCATGAGCAGGTGTTCTCCTTGGTATGCGCAGGCAGTAAGCGCGGGTGGAGTGCGCGTGCCGCAGTGGAACCGGGCTCGCCTTTTTAGACCGCCCGCATTATAAAGAACGCCAGCCTGTGGCAAGTCATTTTTTTGCCTGACCCTGCATAACAAGAACTCCTGCGGACATTGTGTCCTTCTTCACTGTTCTGAGGCCCTGATGACCGACGCTGTACGGCGCGAGGATGCGTCTCTTGCGCTGTTTCCCTATCTGATCCTGGGCTTTTTCCTGCTGGTACTGGCTCTGGCGGCGCGCGCGCCTGCTGCTTTTTTGCAGAAGGCCTTGCCTGCGTCCCTGCCGGTGCAGGTGAGTGCATGGGGTGGCACCGTCTGGCAGGGCCAGGCTGCGATGGTGCAGGGCGCCAACAACGCTTTCGTTGATTGGCGTGTGCAACCTGCAAAATTGCTGACTGGCAGGCTGGTGGCGTTGCTGCATGCCCAGGGGGCGCTGCAACTGGATGGTGTGCTGGAGTTGGGGCTGGGCCGCTGGAAACTGGATGGCATGCAGGGCGAGATTCCGGTGGCCATGGTGCAGCAGATGCTGCCCTCGGGCTGGAGCCTGCCGGGCGCCGTGCGGGCAGAAAATCTCGTGCTGGCACGTGCCGGCTATGGTCAGGGTGCCTGGTTGGCAGCAGGGGGGCAGTTGTACTGGAGTGGCGGTCCCATGCAGTACAGCGTGAACGGGCAGGCGCAGGGTGCAACGTTGCCGCCACTTGTGGTGACGGTGCGTCTGGACGGCGAAACGCTGGTGCTGGCCTTGAACGAAGCCCAGGGCAGCCTGGGGCTTGCCACCGTGAGGCTGACGCCGGACGGCCAGCTTGAAACCCAGTTGCGCGAGCGTTTGCTGCGCTATTCGCCCGGCTACCGTGGCAGTGGTTCCGACCCGGATGCCGTGGTCGTCACTGCCCGGCAGGCACTGTGACGGGTGGTTTTCTTCATGCGACAAATCTTCATCAGCAGTGATGCCGGCCTGTGGCATCATCGCGCGGAATCGGGAGCAGGCGGAACGTGGATCTGACGTTACTGGGCAGCATGGCAGATGGACGCATGGCGACAGTGGCCGGTCATGTCCTGCGTGTGGCAGCCACGGCCTGGATTGCCTGGGTGCTTGCCGGTCTGGTCTGGTTGCTGGCCGGCCATGACGGTGCCCGGCTGCCCGTACCGGATCTGCCCCAGCGCCGTACCGCGCCTGAAGTCGATGTCTCCCGTCTGGCCAGCCTCGACCTTTTCGGCCAGCCCCCGGTAGCCACGGCGACGGGTGAGGCAGCCAATGCTCCGGACACCAGCCTGCAACTGAGGTTGACCGGTGTGTTCGTGAACAATGATCCCGAGCGCTCCAGTGCGATCGTGGCCGAGCGCAATAATCCGGCTGCGCCCACCAAGGTTTACCGCGTCAATGACAACCTGCCGGGCGGTGCCACGCTGGCCGAGGTTTATGATGACCGTATCCTGCTGCGGCGTGGCGGTGCCAGCGAGGTCCTGCGCTTTGAAAAAACCGGCCTGCTCGGGGCGACTCCCACACCATCCCCTACCACAGGCAACGATAACTGGCGGGACCTGCTGAACAATGCGATCCAGTCCATGGCGAGTGCGCCGGAGCAGTTCGTGCAGCAAATGGGGCTGAAGACCGGCGCCGATGGTTACGAGATTACGGCGGATACGCCGGAATACCTGCGCAGTGCAGCAGGGCTCAAGCCTGGCGATCATCTTGTCAGCATCAACGGACGTCGCCTGGGTGATCCCCGTCGTGATCGTGACGTGCTGACCGACCTGCAGTCGGGTGGCAATGTGAAAGTGGAAATCAAGCGCGGTGGCCAGATGGTGACCCTTGAACGGAAATTCTAAGAATATGCGTGCTGTCTTTTTCAAATCATTTGCGCTCGCCGGCCTCCTGCTCGTGCTTTCTTTGCCGGTGGATGCGGCCAAGCCCCGTACCTGGAAGGTGAACCTCAAGGACGCCGACATTTCTGCCCTGGTGACGGAGGTGGCGGAAGTCACCGGCCGGAATTTTGTGGTGGACCCGCGCGTGAAAGGCACCATCACCGTGATCTCCAGCAAGGAGCTCAACGCCAACCAGCTTTATGACCTCTTCCTCAGTGTGCTCAGCGTCAACGGTTTTGCCGCCGTGCCCAGTGGCAGCGTGATCAAGATCGTACCGGACGTGAACGCCAAGCAGATGGCGGTGCCGGTGGATGTGGATGTGGCGCAACGCGGCGAGGTTCTGGTGACGCGTGTCATCCAGCTTGAGAATGCCAATGCCACCGATCTTGTGCCGGTGCTGCGTCCCATGATGCCGCAGTTTGCACATCTTGCCGCCATTCCCAGTGCCAATGCGCTGGTGGTGTCTGATCGCGCGAACAATGTGGATGCCCTCAACCAGATCATTGCCCAGCTGGACGGGGTTGATGGCGACCATGTCGAAGTCTTCCCGCTCAAGGATGCCCGCGTGGACGATGTCGTCACCATGCTGGAGTCGCTCACTGGCGTGGGCAATACGGCAGGCGCCAGCAAGGACAGCCGCCAGTTTTTCCGGGTACGCGTGGTGGCCGACGCGCGCTCCAACCGCCTTCTTCTCAAGGGCGATGAGCAGGGCCGCAAGCGTCTGCGCGAATTGGTGACGACGCTGGATACGCCAAATGAACGGCTGGGCGGTGTGCGTGTGGTGCGACTGAAGCACGCTTCTGCCAAGCAGGTGGCAGAGGTCTTGCGCGGTCTGGTGAGCAATGAGGGCAACCGTGTTCCTCCTGCGGCCAGCAATGCTGCGTCGGGCAGTTCGTCACCAACCGCCATCAGCGCGGGAGGTGTCAGCCTGATCGCCGACGAGACACTGAATGCACTGGTCGTACGTGCTGATCCTGCGCTCATGAAAGAAGTGATCAGCGTCATCGACCAGCTCGACCAGCGTCGCTCACAGGTGCTGATCCAGGCAGCGATTGTCGAGGTCTCTGGCGACAATGCCCACCAGTTGGGTGTGCAGTGGGCTTCCGGCGATCCTTCCAAAGGCGTGGGTCTCATCAATTTCTCAACGGCAGGCGCCAGTCTGGTGCAACTCGGTACGGCCATCGCTACCGATAATCCTGCTGCTGCCGGTATCGGTGACGGCGCCTCCATCGGTCTTGGTCGTACCCGCACCAATGCCAATGGTGATCGTGCCTTTTACGGTGCACTGATCCAGGCGCTTTCCACCGTTACCAATGCCAACCTGCTGTCCACGCCCAGTGTGATGACGCTGGACAACCAGGAAGCCAAGATCGTGGTTGGCCAGAACGTGCCTTTCATCACAGGCACCACGACCAGTTCCAGCACCACGACCAGCAACCCTTTCCAGACCATCGAGCGTCAGGACGTGGGCATCACGCTGAAGGTGATCCCGCATATCGGCGAGGGCGGCACCATCCGCCTTGAAATCGAGCAGGAAGTTTCCGCGGTACAGCCTGCCACCACGGGCATCAACTCCGCCGACCTCATCACCAGCAAGCGCTCCATCAAGACCACCGTGCTGGCCGATGACGGCCAGACCATCGTGCTTGGCGGCCTGATCCAGGACGACAACAAGCGGACAGTCAGCAAGGTTCCTCTCTTGGGCGACATCCCGCTTCTCGGTTATCTTTTCCGCGCCACCAAGGACAGCAAGACCAAGCAGAACCTGCTGGTTTTCCTGCAGCCCACGCTGCTGCGCGACGGCAACGGCGCGGCTGCCCTGAGCCAGCGCCAGTACGACGCCATGCGCACGCTGGACATGGCGGTGAGCAAGAATGGCAAGGTTTCGCGCCTCCCCGAGCGGGTGGAGGCGATTTATCAGGGCTATCATCCGCCGAAGGCGGCACCGGCTCCGGAAGCTCAGGCTCCCGCTCCGGCACCGTCCTTGCAGGACGGGGGACAGCCCCGGCTTGAACAGGAGCCGGGTGCGACCACGACACCCGTGCCCTGATTTACGGTTTTTCTTTTTTGAGACAAATGGAAGGTCGTCATCATGCTGAAACTGCAATTCCTGGATAACCGCCAGCCTTCCATGTGGCTGGTTGATCCGCGCATTTCCATCGGCCGAGACAAGAGCAACAGCCTAGTCATCAATGATGAAGGCGTGAGCGTGTTCCATGCCGAATTGCGCCAGGAAGACGGCAAGCTCTTCATCTGGGATTCCGGCAGTGTGAATGGCACCTTCGTCAACGGCGAGAAGGTGGCGGGCAAGCGCGAAGTGCAGGCTGGTGACGTCATCCGTTTCCACCTGATCGATACCCAGCTTGTCGATCCGTCCAAGGGTCCCGCCGTCCTGCCCGAGGCCGTCAAGCGTGAGCTGGAAAAGCCGGCGCTGCCACAGTGGCAGGTCAAGGCCATGACCGGCACCATTTCCGGCAAGATGTTCCTGATCGACGGCACCAAGGTGATCGGCCGTGATCCGGGTTGCGACATCGTGGTGGCCGGCGCCCATGTCTCGCGCCGCCATGCCGAACTGTCGGTGCGCAGTGGCAAGCTCTGGGTCAAGGATCTGGGTTCCTCCAATGGTTCATTCATCAACGGCAAGCGTAGTGACGAGACCGTGCTCAAGAACGGGGATGAAGTGAAGTTCGATGCCATGACCTTCAAGGTCGTGGGCCCTGCCGAACAGGAAGAGAGCTTTGACGAAGCGGACATGACGCAGTTCCGCCCGGTGGCCGCACCGCGTCCGGCGGCGGCTCCTGCGCCCAAGCCAGCCCCTGCGGCTCCGGTGGCCCCGCCGCCTGCTCCTGTTCCTGCTGCATCACCGCCTCCGGCTGCCCCTCGCCCCGCAGCGGTTGCCACGCCTGCGCCGGCCCCCAAGCCTGCAGCAGCTGCGCCACGGCCTGCAGCTGCCAAACCGGCTCCCGCGGCAACTCCGGCCTCGGGTGGCGGTCTTGGCCCTCTGGTGCTGATTGCCCTGGTGGTACTGGCAGGCATCGCGGCCTTCTTCATCTTCAAGTAATCCTTTTCCCATAAAAAAACGGGGGCTTGGGCCCCCGTTTTTTGTTGGTGCAGTAAGGGTCGAATCTTGCGTTATTCGAGAAGGTCGGCATCGCGCTGGTGCCGGCCAAACTGGCTGGAATAAAGAAATCAGAACAACAAGCCAGGGAAAATCCCTTTCCATGATCCCGGCTCACGGGTTATTTATGCACTCTTTGCCAGAATTCCCTTCATTTCACGGAGACA
Organism: Moraxellaceae bacterium; assembly: GCA_037189985.1. Taxonomy (GTDB): domain Bacteria; phylum Pseudomonadota; class Gammaproteobacteria; order Pseudomonadales; family Moraxellaceae; genus UBA2031. The sequence continues at coordinate 111,324 of JBBCJX010000011.1, read as the reverse complement.
TTGATGCCCCATGACACGCCCCTGATCGCCACCATTGCTGCCGGCCTCGTGCTGGCCTTCCTCTTTGGTGCCGTTGCCACCCGCCTCCGTATCTCACCTCTTGTAGGTTACTTGCTGGCTGGCGTGGTAGTGGGTCCTTACACACCGGGCTTCGTGGCGGACACGGCGTTGTCACAGGAACTGGCGGAAATCGGGGTGATCCTCCTGATGTTCGGCGTGGGCCTGCATTTCTCGCTCAAGGACCTGATGTCGGTAAAGAACATTGCCGTGCCCGGGGCGCTGGTGCAGATCACCGTGGCCACGGTGCTGGGGATGGGACTGGCCTGGGCACTGGGCTGGACCTTCGGCGAGGGTCTGGTATTCGGCCTGGCCCTGTCGGTGGCCAGTACCGTGGTTCTGCTGCGTGAGCTGGAGGAGCGGCAACTGCTGGATACCAAGCGCGGTCGCATTGCCGTGGGCTGGCTGATTGTCGAAGACCTGGTGATGGTCATGGCGCTGGTGCTCCTGCCGGCCACGGCCACCCTGCTGGGGGGAACGGTTCCGGCTGTGGAAGGGCACGAGGTATCCAGTAATCCGGTCTGGCTGGAACTGGCTCTGACCCTGGGCAAGGTTGCCCTCTTTGTGGCCGTGATGATCATCGGTGGCCGCCGCTTCGTGCCCTGGATGCTGGAGCGTGTGGCGGGCACCGGTTCGCGCGAGTTGTTCACGCTTTCCGTCTTGGCCATTGCCATGGGCATTGCCTTCGGTTCGGCAAAGCTCTTCGGCGTGTCGTTTGCGTTGGGCGCATTCTTTGCCGGCATGATCCTCAACGAGTCCGAGTTGAGCCACAAGGCGGCAGAGGACTCGCTGCCCATGCGTGATGCCTTTGCCGTGCTGTTCTTCGTATCCGTTGGCATGCTCTTCAATCCCGCCATCATCCTGCACGAGCCCTTGGCCGTGATCGGCGCGCTGCTGGTGATCGTGATCGGCAAGTCGATTGCGGCTTTTGCCATCGTCCGCCTTTTCGGGCACCCCACCAGCACGGCGCTCACCATCTCTGCCAGCCTGGCGCAGATCGGCGAGTTCTCCTTCATCCTCGCCAGTCTGGGCATAGCCTTCGGACTCATGTCCGATACCGGCCGTGATCTGGTGCTGGCCGGCGCCATCCTTTCCATTCTCGTCAATCCGCTGCTCTTCATCGGCATCGACCGCCTGCAGCCATGGTTCGACAAGCGCGAGGGTGCCAATCCCGTGCCGACGGCAGAGCCGGTCAGTGATGGCACGACGGTGGAAGAGCCGGAGCCCGTGACGGAAATGGATCATGCCATCCTGATCGGCCACGGCCGGGTCGGCAGTGTCATCAGCAAGTATTTCCGCGAACGGGGTGTGCCACTGGTAGTGATCGAAGGAGGTCGTGACCGCGTGGATGCCTTGCGCGAAGAAGGACTGACCACGGTGATGGGAAATGCCGTACGCAACGAGGTGTTGCTGGCGGCCAACGTCATGCATGCGCGCTGGCTCATCATTGCCATCCCCAATGGCCTGGAGGCGGGGCAGATCGCACAGCATGCCCGTGCGCTCAAACCTGATCTGGACATTTGTGCCCGTGCCCACTTCGATGCCGAAGTGACGCACCTGCAGGAGCATGGCGCCAATTTTGTCGTGATGGGCGAGCGTGAAATCGCACGTGTTCTGCTGGAGCACGTGAATCCGTCTACAGAGACGACGGCAACAGCAGCCTGAGGACCTGCTCAAGGTCGCTGGACAGGAAGTGCGCCTCTCTCTCCCTGTAAGCGGGGAGGGAGAGGGCTGAGGTGAGGGGGCTCACCTACCGCTCTCAGAGTGACTCCAGCCTGAAGAATCGCCGTATGTTCGCCAGCAAATGTGCTTTCTGCTGGTCGTGGTCTACCGGCTGCGCCTGCTGCTGGACGGCAACAAGCTGCTTGTTCCGCTCCGTGAGCACGCTGGCAAAGGCTTCTGCCAGTTCAGGCCGTGACTGCATCACTTCCCCGAACTGTTTCTTGTCGATGCGATAACACTCGGCATCCGTACGCGCCGTTACAGTGGCGCGGCGCGGTTCCCCCGTCATCAATCCCATTTCCCCGAAAACACGGCCGGCCGGCAACGTGGTCAGCAGCCGACGTGCTTGTCCCGGAGATTCATACCAGACATCGGCTTCGCCCTTGATCAGCACATAAAGCCAGTGCGCCACGGCTCCCTGACGGGTCATGACGTCACCGCGGGCAAACTGCGCATAGGTGAGTGAATGGGCCAGATGCGCTATCTCGCCATCGGAGAGATCGGCAAACATGTCGATGCGGCGCAGGGTCTTGCAGCGCAGGCTGATTTCGCGCTCGCGCTCGCGGTCCTGCAACTCGGCATTGTCGGTGGTGATGTTCACGTCCAGGGCCGGTGGCACGAAGCGCCAGCCTTCGCGTTGCAGCGCGGCATACACATGCACGCGCACGGAAGAGTCGGTCGGGTCGTCGGCCAGTGCATCCGTGAGCCAGTAGCGCAGGGCATACAGCGCCACGCCCTCGCGGAAATCCATGATCACGCAGGATGGCATGGGTGATTTGCTGACAAGAGGAATGGCGGCATCGCCCACGGCCTTTTCCACCACGCTGATGACGCGTTGTGGCGGGGTTTCTAGCCCGACGGAAAAATATACCCAGCGCCGCCATTGCGGTGTGTCGTCACGGTTGACGATGGTGAACTTGGATTTCATCAGCAGGCTGTTGGGCAGCACCACGATCTCGCCGTTGCGCGTGCGCACGGCGGTATGGCGCCAGTGCACTTCGATCACGCGGCCGCTGACATCATCAACTTTTACCCAGTCGCCGATATGGATTGAGTCATCCAGTTGCAGGGCAATGCCGCCGAGGATGTTGCCCAGCGTGTCCTGCATGGCGAAGGCAAGGATGGCGGTGATGACGGCCGAGGTGGCGACCAGGCTGCCCAGGTCCAGGCCGGCGTTGCCCAGGCAGACCAGACCCCAGATCACGTAGGCCAGCACCAGCATGATGTCTTCCATGATGCGCGGTGGATGCAGGTGCATCACCGGCACCAGCACGCGGAAGAGCACCAGCCCGGCGAGGCGTATGACCAAGAGGCCCAGCACGAGGATGGTGATGGCATCCAGCGTACCGGCGGTTTCCGCATAGCCCAGCCATGAGGCGATGCCTGTTGACAGGATGAGCAGGCCGCAGAGCGCGGCAAAGATCAGCGTGTTGCGCAGCAGGTGATCTTCGGGGCGCTTGCGCACCAGTATGAAGAGCAGGATGGCGGCTGCCACCAGCGCATTCAGATAGACCGGGTGCCAGGCAGAGAGCAGGTGGGCAAGCAAGGGGGAGGATGCATCCGGCATGGTCATGTCCTGGGAGAAATCGCCTTGTGCGGCTTGGGCATTCTAGCCATGCAGTTTGCGACAGGGCGAGGGTTCTGTCACATACCAGTCTTGTTGCTCCGGCTTTTGCTTGGGAATGCACGTGGCATGGAGCCCCTGGCTTTTATTGTATATCGAAATTTAACGATATATAGTTCGCAATATTGCGATATTGGAGGGTTCGCGCGTGCCGCTTGATTTTGATGAGGCCATCAAGGCCCTGGGTCATCCCGTGCGCCGTGAAATGCTGTCTTGGCTCAAGGAGCCGCAGAAGCATTTTTCTGCACAGGAGCATCCGCTGGAGCTGGGGGTGTGTGCCGGCATGTTCGAGCGCTGTGGTTTGTCGCAGTCCACGGTATCGGCGCATCTGGCCGTATTGCAGCGGTCCGGGCTGATCAGCAGCCGCAAGGTAGGTCAGTGGAGTTTTTTCAAGCGCAATGAAGATGTCATTCAGGAGTTTCTGCGTCAGATGAGCAAGGAGTTGTAGGGCCAGTCGCGGCTCGTTCCATCTCTCTCTTTCCGGAGTTTTTCATGCCTCTTTCCCTGCTGGTGCTTGCGCTGAGCGCTTTTGCCATCGGTACCACCGAGTTCGTCATCATGGGGCTGCTGCCTGACGTGGCAGCCGATCTGGGGGTTTCCATTCCAGGCGCCGGCTGGCTGGTAACGGGTTATGCGCTGGGTGTGGCTATTGGTGCTCCTTTCATGGCCATGGCCACTGCAAGGCTGCCACGCCGCCGTGCCTTGATTGTGTTGATGGGTATTTTCATCTTCGGCAATTTTCTGTGTGCCATTGCCACGGACTACACGCTGCTGATGCTGGCGCGCATTGTCACGGCGCTGTGCCATGGTGCCTTCTTCGGTATCAGCTCCGTGGTGGCAGCAGGGTTAGTGCCGGCAAATCGCCGTGCTTCTGCTGTGGCGCTGATGTTTACCGGGCTGACACTCGCGAATGTTCTGGGTGTGCCGCTGGGAACCGCTCTGGGGCAGGAGGCAGGATGGCGCTCCACCTTTTGGGCCGTGATGGTGATTGGCGTGCTGGCCTTCATCGGATTGGTGCGCATGCTGCCGGTGAAGATGCAGGAAGAAAAAATGGATCTTCGTCAGGAGTTCACGGTGTTGCGTGAGGGTGGCATCTGGCTTGCCCTGCTCATGACTGTTTTGTTCGCCGCATCCATGTTTGCACTGTTCACCTATATCGCGCCCTTGCTTGGCGAAGTGACAGGTGTGTCACCCAGAGGGGTGACATGGACTCTGTTGCTGATCGGTCTTGGTCTTACCGTGGGTAATGTGCTGGGTGGTCGTCTTGCCGACCGCAATCTGGGTCTGACACTTGTCGGTGTGTTTGCAGCAATGGCTGTCATTTCCACATTGTTCAGCTGGACCAGTCATTTTCTGGTGCCCGCGGAGATCACGCTCTTTCTCTGGGCTGCTGCCGCTTTTGCTGCCGTTCCTGCCTTGCAGGTCAATGTGGTGGCGCATGGGCGACAAGCCCCCAATCTTGTTTCCACGTTGAACATTGGTGCTTTCAATCTGGGTAATGCGTTGGGTGCCTGGGTGGGCGGCAGTGTGATTGCACAGGGATTCGGCCTGACACGAGTGCCCCTGGCGGCAGCGGTGCTGGCATTGTTTGCCTTGTTGATCACTCTGCTCAGTCTTTGGCGAGTGAGAGGGCAACCGCAGCGTGTGCCGGTCATGGAATAAGTCTTCACAAAAAAGGCCGCTGTTGCGGCCTTTTTGTTTCTTGGGGAATGCAGAGAAAGGACTCAGGCCGCCTGTGTCGCCTCCAGTGTGCGCTGGAGATCGCCACGGAAGGCCGTGTTCACGCCGAGTTGTTTCAGTGTCCAGTAGTGGCCGCCGATGGCACGATCAACCAGCAGGGTGTCGGGTGAGGGCTGGAAGGCATCCCAGTATTTCAGGGATTTGCGTATCTGTTTTGTCATGTCTTCATGCAGTGTTGCACTGCCGAAGTCGAATGGCGTGTCGGCAAATGCCTTGAGGGTGATCTCGACCCACGGTGCATAGAACTCGCCCGGAATGTGCGGTACGTTCTCGGTATTGCGCACGCCGACGCCGATGAGCGCCTGCTCTATGGCGTTGTAATCCAGGCTCAGGGCGGCGCGTGTGATGGTGCGGAAAAACTCGACGATTTCCGGTTTTATCTTCTTCACGCAGCCATAGTCGTAAATGACCAGCGAGCCGTCCGTGCGGAAGGCAAAGTTGCCGGGGTGGGGGTCACAATGTACGGCATGCAGATGGTATATCTGCGTGCCGATGGCATTGAAAAGCCGGTGCCCCAGTTCGTTGATCATTTCCTGTGAGTATTTCGGAGCCACCACGTCCCGTATGTCGTCACCCGGTTCGTAGGCCAGCGTCAGTACGCGTGTGCTGGTGTATTGCTCCAGGACACGAGGCACGATGATCTTGGGGTCGCTGGCATGGAAGGCGGCGAACTCCCGAACGTTGGCCGCTTCCTTCTCATAATCCAGCTCGTCTACCAGGCTGCGACGTATCTCGCCGAAGACGGCATCCAGCATTTCCTTGTCGACCTTGAGCACGCCCGCTAGCTTGAGGGCAAGGCGCAAGTGCTTGAGGTCGGACTCCACACACTGGTCCACGCCCGGGTATTGCACCTTGATGACGACCTCTTCGCCCTCATGCGTGCGTGCACGATGCACCTGCCCAATAGAGGCTGCCGCAAAAGGCTTGCTGTCGATCTCTGCAAATATTTCCGAAGGTTCGCGGCCCAGTTCCTGGCGAATCTGGCGCTCGATCACCCCGAAAGGCATGGGCGGGGATTCTTTTTGCAGCTTGGCCAGGGCATCGGCAATTTCCTTGGGGAACACGTCCTTGAACTGTGAGGCGATCTGGCCGACCTTCATTACGGCCCCTTTCATTTCTCCCAGCGTGTTGGCGATCTGTTCGCCTACCTGAGTGAAGAGCTGTTCGCGCTCGCGCAGGCGCTCTTCTTCGGTCAGCGTACCCATTGCGCCCTTGATGCGGTTCTTGGCGAAATTGCCGGCAATGCTGGCTGACATGCCGGCCAGCTTCATGAAGCGCTTGCCGGGAGTGGTGGCGCTGAATCGCTTGTTGTCGTCAGTCATGGTGGCGGTCTCGTGTGTCCTGCCGGCGGCCCTTGCAGAGGGTCTTCTTGGCTGGCCTGACCATAGCACTCCCGATGGGGGACGGGTTGGCTGCCGATGGCCGGTTCGGGCTTCAGAGTGTCAGTCGGCCGGCTGGGTCTGACAAGTGGCGGGAGGCTAAGGGGGAGGGGACTTTTGTGAGGGCTTGCTGCAACTGTGTCGCCGGGTGGCCCTGATGTTGGGCCATAAAAAAGGCCCGGCATCTGCCGGGCCAAAGTCTCTCAGGGGGAGAGATGTCAGGGGTCAGCGCTGTTCGGCATCCACACTCAGGCGGCCGGCACCGAAAACCGTGAAGGCCAGCAGGCCACCAGCCAGGGCCAGGTTCTTCATGAGCATGATCTGCTGGTCCGGGGTGCCGTGAAAAAGGATGCCGGAGAGCACGCAGAAGACGGCCAGGCCGAAAGCGGCGAGGCGGGCCTGGAAGCCGACCAGCAAGGCCAGGCCGCCGCCAAGCTCCAGCAGGATGACCAGCGGCAGGAGGGCGCCGGGCACGCCCATGGAGGCCATGTACTGTGCCGTGCCTTCATAGCCACCGATCTTGCTGTAGCCGGCCGTGATGAATATCAGGGACATGAGCAGGCGGGCGAGCAGGATGAGCACGCTGTTCACGGCGGGCGTGGCAACAACCTCGGCCACCTTGTTGTTGATGTTGCGGAAAAATTCCATCTTTTTGCTCCTTGGGGTGGGGTGATGCTTTTGTCGCCATCCGGATGACAGCAGCGACAGGTGAAAGAAACGGTCAGAGTATCCGTGCGAACTCATCGAAACCGGGGCGCGGATTGCGCGGGAAGAGCTTGCTGGCATCACCATAGCCAATATTCACGAGAAAGTTGGATTTGATCTGCGTGCCTGCAAAGAACTCCTGGTCCACGCCGGCATTGTCGAAGCCTGACATGGCGCCGGTATCCAGCCCCAGGGCGCGGGCGGCGAGGATGAGGTAGCCGCCTTGCAGGGAGCTGTTGCGGATGGCTGTGCTGGTGATCAAGGCATCATTGCCGACGAACCAGGAGCGGGCATCCGCATGCGGGAAGAAGGTTGGCAGATGTTCGTAGAAGGCGAAGTCGGTGCCGACAATAACGGTCACCGGGGCTGTCATGGTCTTGTCGACATTGCCCGGCGCGAGATGCGGCTTGAGGCGAGCCTTGGCCTCCGCGCTTTTCACGAAGACAAAGCGTGCATGCTGGCCGTTGGCCGATGTGGGCGCCTGTACCGTGAGCGCATAAAGCTGGCGAAGCTGCTCGTCGCTCACGGGCTTGTCCAGCCAGCCGTTATGCGTGCGTGCTTCGGTGAACAGTTGCTGCAGGGCGGTGTCATTCAGGGCGTTGCTCATTGCGGTCTCCGGTTGTTCAGAAACCTTCTCCCGGTGGGGCGAAGGATGGATTTCGTAAGGCCCCGCTCTGTGCCCCAGCCACTTGCCTACCGGCAAGTGGCTGGGGCACAGAGCGGGGAGTGAATCAGGGCAGGTCAAACAGCAGGAATTCGCTGTCACGGTGCGCGCGCAGGGAGAGGGCCGTTTCCTGTGCGATCGCGGCGCCATCACCTTCCTGCAGGATGGTGTCGCCCAGTGCCAGCTCTCCCTTGATCAACTGTACCCAGCCGTTCTTGCCGCTCAGGATATGACTGGCCTCCTGGCCGGTGCTCAGGCGACCGTGGTAGATGCGGGCGTCCTGCCGTATCAGCAGGGAGTCCTCAGCGCCGTCTGGCGACACCACCAACTGCAAGCCTTGCTGGTCGGGGAAACGCTTTTGCTGGTAGCGCGGCTCAGGGTTTTCCACATTGGGAAAGAGCCATATCTGCAACAGTTCCAGCGTATCGGCATCGCGGTTGTATTCGCTGTGGGTCACCCCCGTGCCGGCGCTCATCAACTGGAATTCCCCGGCCGGCAGGCGTGCCTCGTTGCCCATGCTGTCACGGTGCGTGATGGCGCCACGCAGCACGAAGGTCAGGATTTCCATGTTGTCGTGGGCGTGCGGCGGAAAGCCGGTACCTGCCTTCACGATGTCCTGGTTGATGACACGCAGGGCAGAAATGCCCATGTGGCGCGGATCGTGATAGCTGCCGAAAGAGAAGCTGTGACGGGCATCCAGCCAGCCGTGGTTGGCGCGGCCCCGGTCTTCACTCTTGCGTATGCGGATCATGACGAGTCCTCCATTCGGAAGTGGGGCGGACAGTGTTCCCGCCCCGGATGAACACAGATTAGTATTGTTCCTTAGTGGTGATTAGTCGGCCTGATGGGAATAGACTGTTGTCCGGTGGCGAACAATGCCGTTTTGGCAGAAGGGGAACGGATCAGTATGGATCTCAATGATGTGGCGGTATTCGAGCGTGTCGTGAGCGAAGGCAGCCTCACGGCGGCGGCGGCGCGACTGAACCAGCCCAAGTCCTCCGTCAGCCGGTCGCTTTCCCGGCTGGAGGCTGATCTCGGCGTGCGTCTGTTGCAGCGCACTACGCGTAAGCTGCACCTCACCGAGGCCGGTCAGGTTTTCTTTGATCGCACCCGGCGTGTGCTGGGTGACCTGCGCGAGGCCGAACAGGCCGTCACGCAGTTGCAGGAAAGTCCGCGCGGGCATTTGCGCATCACCATGCCGGTCGAGCTGGGCATGAAGTTCATGGGTCGCGTGGTTGCGGAGTTCATGCAGCGCTATCCCGATGTCAGCATCGAGGTTGAGCTTTCCGGGCGTGTGGTGAACCTGGTGGATGAAGGCTTTGATCTCGGCCTGCGCATCGGTGAGTTCCGTGATTCATCGCTGGTGGCACGCCGGCTCGGCAATCTTTCAGCGCGTTTTTACGCCAGCCCCGCCTATCTCGGGCGCAATGGCATTCCGAAAAAACCGGAAGACATGGCGGCTCATGAAGTCATTCTCTTCATGCAGGCCAAGGAAAATACGGTACAGCTTTTTCGCGAAACATTGCGTGACGGCGGGCAACAGGGCTGCAAGCTCACGCTCACCGGCCGTCTTACCGTCAATAATGTGAGCATGGCCTGTGACGCCGCGATTACCGGCATGGGCATTGCCCTCATGCCGGCATTCCTCTGTGCCGATGCCGTCGCCAGCGGCAAGCTGCTGCCGGTGCTGCCGGAATACCGTGTCTGCAATGGCGGGCTGTATGCCATGTACCCCAGCCGTGAGCATATGCCGGTGGCCCTGCGTGCCTTCCTGGATTTCCTGATTGAGCGAATGAATGAGCACCCTTGGTTCGAGTAGGTATCGCCCTGAAAAATCCTTGCAGTACCTGCGTTTTCTCTCCGGGCACAAGCGCAGTCCGCGTGCCAACCGTCATCTCGGGCGGGCACTGGCTTTCGTGGCAGGTGCGGCCAATGCTGGCGGCTTTCTGGCTGTGTCGGAATATACTTCGCACATGACCGGCATTGTCTCGGCCATGGCCGATGACATTGCCCTTGGCAATTTGACCCTGGCTGTTGCAGGTGTGGCTTCCGTGTTCTCCTTCGTGATGGGTGCCATGCTCTGTGCCGTGTTAGTGAACTGGGGGCGTGAGCGTCAGCTGCACAGCGAGTTTGCCTTGCCACTGATGGTGGAGGCGGTACTCATGCTGGTTTTCGGTCTCTTGGGAGCCAGTATTCAGCCACATGTCACTTTCTATGTGTCGGCCACTGTGCTGCTGCTCTGTTTCATGATGGGGCTGCAGAATGCCATCATCACCAAGATTTCCCATGCCGAGATTCGCACGACCCATGTCACCGGTTTGGTGACAGATATCGGCATCGCTCTCGGGCGCGGCCTTTACTGGCTGGGGCGAGGCGAGAAGGAGCGGGCACAACAGGAAAATCGTGAGCGGCTGGGGTTGCATGTTTCCCTGGTCATGCTCTTTTTTTCTGGAGCGGTGGTCGGGGCGCTGGGCTTCAAGCACATCGGTTTCCAGGCCTGCATTCCGCTTGCCGTGATCTTGATGATCTTGTCTGTCATGCCCTTGTTTGATGACCTTTCCCGAAGAAGAAAGGTAGCTGCCTGAAGGAGAAATGCATTGGGGGTCCGGGGGATTTTTGCGTCGGTTCTGTTGCTTTTGCCGGTGTCGTTGGCGCATGCAGAATTCATCTGGCAGGTGGAGCTGGGTGGAGATGTGCGCTGGTTCGACTGGCGCGAGCATGAAGGTGACAAGCAGTTGCTGATGGAGCGGGGGCCGGTAGCTGCTGCTGCCGGGAAAATCCTGGTGCAAAAAGAATTTTTCTACACCAGCCTTGCGGCCACGCTGGGTGCCGGAATCACGCACTACGACGGGCACTTGCAGAATCCGAGCGGAGGGCTCGGGCCGGTTTATGAAGCGCCTGCTTTTGAGCAGGTGCTGGATACGGAGTGGCAGGTCGGCTTGCGTGAAGAGGGCGGTAATGTACACATCGGCCTTGTCCGTCGTGACTGGCGACGCATGATCAGCGGCAGCGATACAGTGTCCTCTGCCGAGGAGCGTTATCGCTGGTTGCTCATGACCGTGGGTGGCGAGGTTGGAGTGTTCCGTGCCGGGCCGTGGCAGGCAGCGCTGGCCATGGATATCGGTTTTCCGGTGAATAGCTGGGAAAAGGTGTATTCGGATTTCTACGGGAATTTCGAGCTGGAGCCGGGAGCTGGTGTGTTCTTCCGCTTGGGCTTGCCGTTGCGCCAGAAAGGATGGTTATTGCAGCCCTATTACCAGCAACAGGGCATGCTGGCCAGTCGTGCAGTGATGAGGCGTGGCGCGGACAATAATCTTTACCTGCTGCATCAGCCCGAGTCTGTCCGGCGTGAAGTCGGTCTGACTTTTTTGTGGCAGATAGGGCAGAAAAAAGATGAAGTTGTAGCGCAGTAGATCGGCTACGCCCGCCTGAAAACGGTTTATTCCATCAGTGCCATGGGGTTGGGCAGGATGCCAGCCAGTGCCCGAAGGCGGGCTTCCAGTTCCTCGCGGTTGTCACCGGTCACGGTGATGTGACCCAGCTTGCGGCCGTCGCGTTCACTCTTGCTGTAGAGATGCAGGTGCACATCGGTCTGGGCGAGCACCTCGGCGCTGACCGGGTGTTGGCCGATGATGTTGACCATGGCGACAGGATGTTCGCAGGTGGTGGCGCCCACGGGCAGGCCGGCAACGGCACGCACATGGTTCTCGAATTGCGAGCAGTGCGAGCCTTCTATGGTCCAGTGTCCGGAGTTGTGCACGCGGGGCGCAGTTTCGTTAGCTACTAGGCCGTCAGGCGTGTCGAACATTTCCAGCGTCATCACACCCACATGTCCGAGCTCTTCCATGATGGCGCTGATGTAGCGTTCGGCCGTGGCCTGCAGGGCCGGCGTGATGTCGGGGGCGGGCGCGACGGAGTGCGAGAGGATGCCGTGGTGGTGCACGTTCTGCGTGAGCGGGTAGCACCGGATGCGGCCGGCCTGGTCGCGCACGGCGATGATGGACAGCTCGCGCGTGAAGGGCACGAAGGCTTCGGCCATGAGCGGCGCCTGCGTACCGAGGGCGGCCCAGGCATCGGCAATCTGCGCGGCATCGCGCAGCAGGAACTGGCCCTTGCCGTCATAGCCCAGTGTCACGGTCTTGATCACGAGGGGCAGGCCAATGGCGGTCACTGCGGCTTCCAGGTCGGCCTGTGAGCGGATTTCCGCATGGCGCGCCGTGGGAATGTCGAGCTTGCTGAACAGAGCCTTTTCGTTGAGGCGGTTCTGTGAGGTGGCCAGCGATTTCACACCAGGGAATACCGGCTTGCGGGCGGCGATACGCTCCACCCAGGCAGCCGGGATGTTCTCGAATTCGTAGGTGAAGACATCCGCGCTGTCGATGAAGGCATCAAGGCTGGCGGTGGAGTTGTCCTTGTCACCGAAGACCGGGCCGAGGCAGGCGGAAGGGCAGTCTGTCGTGCTTTCGTAGAAGGAGAAGGTGAGGTTCAGCGGCGTACCTGCCAGCGCCATCATCCGGCCGAGCTGGCCTCCGCCCAGCACCCCGATGCGCAGGGGCTTGCTCACGCACCGGCTCCCGGTATCGGGTTGGACAGCACCTTCTCGGTCTGCTCGTTGCGGAACTTCTCGATCACGGGCAGGAACCTGGCATGCTTGCCGGCCAGTATCTGCGTGGCTAGCAGAGCGGCATTAATGGCACCAGCCTTGCCGATGGCGAGTGTGCCTACCGGCACGCCGCCAGGCATCTGTACGATGGAAAGCAGGGAATCCAGGCCATTCAGCGCCTGCGACTGCACGGGTACGCCAAGCACGGGCAGGGAGGTCTTGGCAGCACACATGCCGGGGAGGTGGGCGGCGCCGCCAGCTCCGGCAATGATGACTTCAATGCCGCGGCTGCGTGCGGACTCGGCGTAGCTGAAAAGTTTGTCGGGCGTGCGGTGTGCGGAAACGACTTCGGCCTCAAAGGGCACGCCGAGTGCGCTGAGCGTGTCCGCTGCATGTTGCATGGTGGCCCAGTCCGACTGGGAGCCCATGATGATGCCGACCAAAGCTGTCATTGCTGTTCCGCCACGTGAGAGGGCAGGCGCCCCCTTGGGAAAAGCGGGCTATTGTCCGCTTCCGGACGCGCCTGTCAAACCCGGCGGGCGGGCCATGGCCGGTGGTGTCCGGGCCTGCCGGAGCGGGCTTCCCATGGGCAGAGGCAGGCGGTAAGTTCCGCCACCGTCCCGTTCAGCACCCCGGAGTGACCACCAGCATGACAATCAGCATCGAACAGCGCATTGCCAAGGGCACGGAAAGCATGCATGCCCAGCCCTTGCACAAGGCCTGCGAGCTGCAAGTGCTTTCCTCTGCAGAGGGGTGCAGCGAAATCCGTTTTGCCGTCAATGCCTTCAGCGGCAATGTCATCGGGACGCTGCATGGCGGCGTGCTGTATGCCATGGTTGATGTGGCGGCTTTCATGGCGCTGCTCTCCGTGATCCCGGAAGGGCAGCATGGTGTGACTGCCGACATTCAGGTCAGTGTGTTGCGTGCCGTGAAGGTGGGCGAGTCTGTCCATGTGCGCGGGCGTGTTGACCGGGTCGGGCGCAATCTGGCCAATATGCGGGCCGAGGCGTTTGTGCACACAGATGCGGGCGAGCGGCTGATTGCGACGGGGACGGTGGTGAAGGCGCTGATTGCGGCTCCCTACTAACAGGCCATCTGTCAGGAGGTTGCTCTCAGACCGTAATTGTCATTCCCGGGCATCAAACGCCTTGTGATAGGACACGTTTCCGGCAGGCAGGCTGCCGGAAAAAGAAATGGCCTGGAAGTATTCGGGCGGTACGCCGGCGAGAATCAGGCCGGGTTCCGGCCTGAAGCCGAAGCGGCTGTAGTAAGCCGGGTCTCCCAGAAGGACGCAGCCCTGCGCTCCCTGATTCCGCAGCGCCTCCAGTGCAGCCGTCATTAGCTGCGCTCCTGTTCCCCGGCGCTGGTGCCCGGGCACTACTGACAGAGGTCCCAGGCCATACCAGCCACGGGTGCCGTCTGAAATGACGACAGGAGAAGCCGCAACATGGCCGATGAGGTCCGGGCTGTCTTCGGCAACCAGTGAAAGCGAGAGCATGCCGGCTTTCCTGAGTGCATTGACGATGAACTGTTCCGTATGGCTGGTATGGGGCGCATCGAGAAAGGCCGCCTTGGTCAGTGTCTCTATGGCGGCCTCGTCAGACAGGTGCTCGCGACGGATCAGCAGAGACATTTCCGGATTCTTGCCTTTTTACTGTGCCAGCAGGGCAACAGCCGCGGCCAGCAGGCCCATGACCACCACCACCAGCCCCATCAGGCCGATGTAGATCCAGGCCGGCCGGAAGCTCTTGGGTACGGGCTCTCGTGGCGGATTGCTGCGGGAATGGGTCATGGCATACCTCAGGTTCTGAACATGAAATAAACGGCACCGACCATGCAAAGGCCGGCCCACAGGTAATCCAGCTTGAAGGGCTCCTTCATGTAGAACACCACAAAGGGCACGAAGACAGAGAGGGTGATCACTTCCTGCATGATCTTCAATTGCCCAAGCGTAAGTTCGGTGTGGCCGATACGGTTGGCCGGCACCATGAGCAGGTATTCGAAGAAGGCGATGCCCCAACTCAGCAGCACGGCCACGATGAGCGGGCGACTGCCCAGGTGCTTGAGGTGAGCGTACCAGGCAAATGTCATGAAGACGTTTGAGCAGACCAGCAGCAATCCGGTTTGCAGGATGACGGGCATGGGAGAGCTCCGATGTCTGGGTCAGGGGTAGCCGGCTTATTCAGGCTGTTGCAGTGATTCCTCGACAAGAGCGAACTCTTGCTCCGCCTTTTCCAGGTGCTCTTTCATGGCGTCGTCCATGGCGTTGCGGATTTCTGCATCGCTGGGCCGGCGGCCGTTCAGGCGTTCAGCCCGGTGCAGATCGCGGGCAGCCTGTGTGGCCTGATAGAGGTGGGTGCGCGCCTGTCCCAGGCAGTAGGTCAATTCCATGCTGACCATCGGATTGGTGATGTCGGTAAATACTTCCAGTGTGCTTTCGTCATCGGCACGGACAACATTCACGGCATTGATGAGGCGCTCGCGGTCACTCTTCAGGATATCCAGCTCCCGGCTTGCCCTGTCTCCATGGCAGTCGGCTCCTTCGCGCTGGTAGCGGACCAGATAGGGGTTGGATGATCGTGTGGGCTCATTCAGTGCAGCAGCGGTGCGTTCTCGCTGCTCGGCCTCAAGCTTTCGCTGCGCTTCGACCTGTGCCTGTACGGAGGCCGGCAGGGGCGCTTCTTCCTTGCTGCCAAAATCCACCTTGCCAATCAGAAGCATGAGTCCCAGAAAAATCAGAAGACCGACGATGAGGCGCAGATAGTTGCCGGGCATGGAGGCTCCAGGGAGTCATGGTTATCGTCGCGGCATGGTAGCCAATCTCCTCCCGTGACGGCAGGGGGCGACTTTGCGAGAATGCCGCAGCGCATACAGAGAGTCTCGCGATGAAAGCCTTGTGGAACCGGTTGTGGTTGCTGTGCCGCCTGCAGGGCGGGCCGGAGGAGATTCCTTCCTCACTGGAGCTGCTGTTGCTCATTGTGATGGTCAATACGGGCCTTGGCATCGGTGTGCAACTCTTGGCAGAGCCGGTGCCAGTGGAGGCCGCTGTCGGCATGAGTCTGCTGGCGCTGGGGCTGGACGTTGCCGTGCTTGCCGCCCTCTTGGCCTTCAAGGCCGTGAAGCAGCGCTTTGTTTCCACGCTCACGGCAATCCTTGGTGCCGACCTCATCATGAGCCTGATCGCCCTGCCGGTGGTGGTGGCCAGCAGCCAGCTTCCGAAAACGCCCTGGCTTGCCGTCATGGTGTTTTTTCAGATGCTGCTGGTGGGCTGGAACCTTGCCATCCGGGGCTTCATTTACCATCGCACACTGCGCCTGGGAATTTTTCAGGCCAATATGCTCTCGCTCACGCTTTTCCTGCTGACGGTTTTTCTGGGAACGAGGTTGTTCCCCGAGCTGTTGCCCGTTGCCGCCGTCACGGAAACGCCCTGACGCAGTTTCATTCCGTTTTTCCAGCAAGCCGATTTTCAAGGAAGCCTCATGCACATTCACATCCTCGGTATCTGCGGCACCTTCATGGGCTCTCTGGCCGTGCTGGCCAAGGAGCTGGGTTGTCACGTCACTGGTTCCGATGCCAACGTGTATCCGCCGATGAGTACCCAGCTCGAGGCGCAGGGCATCACGCTGATGCAGGGATATGAGCCTGCCCATCTTTCACCGCGCCCTGATCTCGTGGTGATCGGCAATGCCATGAGCCGGGGCAATGCTGCTGTAGAGCATGTGCTCAATGAAGGCATTCCCTACACGTCCGGCCCTGCCTGGTTGGCTGAGCATGTGCTGCGTGGTCGCCATGTCATCGGCGTGGCAGGCACACACGGCAAGACCACGACCACCACCATGGTGGCCTGGATTCTGGAGCAGGCGGGTCTCAATCCCGGCTTTCTCATCGGCGGTGTGCCCAAGGGGTTTTCGGCCAGTGCTCGCCTGGGCAGCGGCGAATGCTTTGTCGTCGAGGCGGACGAGTATGACTCTGCTTTTTTCGACAAGCGCTCCAAGTTCATCCATTACGCACCGCGTACGGCAATCCTCAACAATCTCGAGTTCGATCACGCCGACATCTTTGAAGACCTGGATGCCATCAAGAAACAGTTCCATCACCTCGTGCGTACCGTGCCGGGCAAAGGCTGCATCATCGTGCCGGCGGATGACGAGAACCTGGCCGATGTCCTGATGAAGGGAAGCTGGACTCCCGTGGAGAAATTCGCGGTCGATGCCAATCCTGCAGAGGCCGCATGGCGGGCTGAAAGCCTAGGGGATGATGGCTCGGCCTTCGCCGTTTTCCGGGGCGGTGAGAAAGTGGGCGAGGTGCACTGGACGATGACGGGCCGGCACAGCATCAGCAATGGCATGGTCGCCATCATGGCGGCGGTGCAGGCCGGCGTGGCGGCAGCCGATGCCTGCCGTGCGCTCTCGGCATTCCCCGGCGTGAAGCGTCGCATGGAGATCGTGGGCGAAATAAAGGGCGTCACGGTTTTTGACGATTTTGCCCATCATCCCACTGCCATTGCCACCACGCTGGAGGGCCTGCGCCGGAAAGTGGGCAAGGCCCGCATCATTGCCGTCATCGAGCCGCGCTCCAACACCATGCGTCTGGGATCGCACAAGGACAGCCTGGCGCCGTCGGTGGTAGCAGCAGATCAGGTGCTCTGGTATCAGCCGGAAGGATTGAATTGGGATCTCGGCCCGGTGGTGGCGGCCAGCCCTGTGCCTGCCGAAGTCATGAACACGATTGATGCCATTATCGAGCGCGTGCTGCAGCAGGCCGGTCCCGGTGATCAGGTGGTCATCATGAGCAACGGCGGCTTTGGCGGCATCCACCAGAAGTTGTTGCAGGCACTCTCGGCTTGATGATGTGAGTGTGATTTCCATGAAAAAGGCCCGGTATCGCCGGGCCTTTTTCATGGGCTTTTTCGTGGCGCTCGCGAGCTTCTCAGGAAGCAGGTACTGTTTTTCCCTCTGTCAGCCAGGCCGTGAATCTTTCCGTCCATGGCCAGAACAAAACAACGGCCAGGATGTTGAAGAAAGTATTGAAACCCGCCAATAGCAGGGTGGCCGGGCAGCTTTCCGTGTAGAAGGAACAGCTCAGGCTTTGCAGCGCAAGGATGGGCGTAATCAGCAGCAGGGCCACCAGTGCGGTGCCGACGTTGATGTAAAGATTGCCACGCGCCAATTGCCTTGCCGTGTCGTTTTGCCGGAAAGAAGCAATAAGGGCTGTGGTAGTGCTGCCGATATTGGCGCCGATCAGGATGGCCGCTGCCGCCTCCAGTCCCAGCGAGCCACCCGTGACGGCCGACAGCGTGACGGCGCTGGAGGCGCTTGAGGATTGCATCAGTGTCGTGACCACAAGGCCGGCCAGTACGAAAGCGAGCAGGGTCAGCCAGGAGTCGCTGTTCAGGCGTGGCAGGCTCTGGCCAATGCTGCCAAACGCTTCAGTGAGAAAGGCAAGACCGAGCAAAAACAGGCCGAACCCCAGAAAGGCCTGTCCCAGGGCGCCGTCACGTCGTTCCTGGCGGAAAAGATAGAAAAGCGCGCCAATGCCGATCATGGGCAGGGCGTAATAACCGAAGCGGAAATCAAAGCCTGCCAGTGCCACCAGCCAGGCCGTGTTCGTGGTGGCGATGTTGGCACCATAGAGCGCATACAGGGCGCGGTCGAAGCGCAGCATTCCCGCGCTGACGAAACTGAGCAGCAGCACGCTGCACACACCTGACGACTGCACGATGGTGGTGATCAGCATGCCGGTCAGGAAGGCTTGCACAGGCGTGCGTGTGCCGGCGGCAAGCCAGAGTGAAAGGCGGTTGCCAGCAGCGAGCTTCACGCCCTCGGTCATGTGGTTCATGCCCAGCATGAAAAGACCGATACCGCCCAGCAGGGGAAAAAGCATGTCCGTATTCATGGACTGCGAGCATAAAGGCCTGCCGGAAATAAGAAAGCCCGGCAATGCCGGGCTTTCTTCAATACAACCTGACGGTTGATCAGTCGACGCGTGTCGGCTTGCCCAGCTTGATGGGGTCCACCCGCTTTTTGCGCATGCGGATGTTGAGCATTTCCACACCCAGCGAGAACGCCATGGCGAAGTAGACATAACCCTTGGGTACATGCGCCACGTTCAGTCCTTCGACCACCAGCAGCATGCCGATCATGACCAGGAAGGCCAGTGCCAGGATCTTGATGGAGGGGTGGGCTTCGACGAATTCGCCGATAGCCTTGGCAGCCAGCATCATTACGCCGATGGCGATCATGATGGCCAGCACCATCACCGGAATGTGGTCAGCAAGGCCAACGGCCGTGATCACGGAATCCAGCGAGAACACGATATCGATGATGGCGATCTGCACAATGATGGAATAGAAGTTCGACTTGCCCATGCTGCGGACAACGTTCTCTTCCATTTGCTCTTCGCCTTCGACGCTTTCGAAGATTTCCGTTGCTGCTTTCCATAGAAGGAAGAGGCCACCCCCGATCAGGATGAGATCACGCCCGGAAATGTTGAAATCGAAAACCGAGAACAGCGGCTGTGTCAGCTGCATCACCCAGGCCAGCGAGAGCAGCAGCAGGATGCGGGTGATCATGGCCAGGCCAAGGCCGAAAATGCGGGCGAACTGCCGCTTGGCTTCCTCGACCTTGTTGACCAGGATGGTCAGGAAAATGATGTTGTCGATTCCCAGAACGATTTCCAGGAAGGTCAGGGTGGCAAGCGTGACCCAGGCTTGGGGGTCGGCCATCCATTCGAACATTGCTGCGGCTCCGGCGGGGGTGGGGTGTGAGGCGCGAATCTTGGGGGCGCGGGTTCAGGGCTGTCAAACCGTGAACGGTAATCCGGGTCACAACATTTACGGCACTGGCAGTGCCATGGTCTGTGAGCCCTCTGCCGGGGCCGGCGATGCTGCCCGGGGTTGAGGTGGGGCAGGCCGATGCCCTGGCTTGCCCCCTTTTAGTGCCGGCTCTGGCCCTTGCTCAGGCGAAGTGGCAGACGTAATCCAGCAGTTCCAGTGTCTCGATGTCGAAGGAGGAATTGCCGGGCACATGGAAAGACTCACCGCCCCGGTACTCTTTCCATTCATTCTCACCCTTGAGGCGGATGCGGCAGCGGCCAGCATTCAACTCCATGATTTCCGGGGCGCCCGTATTGAAGACCAGGCTTGAGGGAAAGATCACCCCCACGGTCTTTTTGCTGCCATCAGCAAACACGACGGTATGGCTCACACACTTGCCATCAAAATAGACGTTGGCTTTCTTGATGACGCTGACGTTGTCAAACTGGCTCATGGGGGGCTCCGGCGCGGCTTGGGGGACGGGAAACGAGGCCGCATTCTAGGTGCCCTTGTCTGGCCAGCAAAGCCTGTGCCTGACACAAAAAAGTCACCAATCTGTCACCTACCGGATATGCCGGCTTCAAAAGCCTGTCATGCCCGGGCGGCATGCTGCACGGCATGACAAGACAGACTGTTACGGGCCTGCTGAGTGCCTTCCGAAGCCCGTCATATCTTGCTGCACTGCCCCCGGTTCGACTGAGTGAGCTGGAAACCGGGGACCTCGTACTTTTCTCCGGCCATACCTTTGCTGCCCGCTTGGTCCGTTTCTTTACCGGCAGCTACTGGTCTCATGTAGGGGTTGTGGTGCGACTGCCCGGACGGGGCAACCAGCCTTTCCTCTGGGAGGCGACAAGAGCCAGCAAGCTGGCCGACATACACTGCGGAAAGATTCTCGACGGCGTGCAGCTGGTATCACTGGCCGACAAGCTGGCCAGCTATCCGGGAAAGGTGGTGGTGCGGCGCCTGGTGGGCACGGAGAAGCCGCAGAGCCGTTACCGTCGCATCAAACCCCTGGTGCGTCAATGGAGTGCATTGCCTTACCGCAATTTCCTCCGCAAGCAGTTGCGTGCACTCCTGCACGGTCATGAGGCGGCGGGCTGGCAGCATGGCGGTTTCTGTAGCGAACTGGTGGCGGATGTCTACAAGCACCTCTGCCTGCTGCCTCCCGACAGGCCCTCCATCAATTACGTGCCGCACGATTTCTCGCCAGAAGCTCCGCTTCCCTTGTTACGTGGCCACCTTGCTCCTGCCGCACAGCTTGCCGTGTGACACGCTTTTACGGCGCGTGAATCTGCTACCGAAAAAACTTTTGCAATCTGCCGTCACTGCGGTATGTTGATTGCAACCTGAAAACGTGTGGCATTGCCACCGGGAGGGCTGTCGGAATGGTCTGAAGGATCTCCTCGCAGTTCCCGGCCGCGCTCGCGCCTTCATCCACACACGTTGTTCAGGTGACGAAAGACATGGAAGAGAAAAACAGCCAGCGTAAGAAAGCCTACATCCTCGACACCAACGTCCTGATCCACGATCCCAATTCCGTCCTCAACTTCGAGGAACACCGCGTCATCATTCCCATGACCGTGCTGGAAGAGCTGGACAAGCTCAAATCCGGCAAGGCTTCCGTTTCCGGCGAGTGTCGTGCCGCCATACGCCTCATTGATGCCATCCTTGGCGATGCCGAGCCCGAGAAAATCAGGCAGGGTGTGGCGATCTGGCGTGATGCGACGCGCACGCATCAGGGCACGCTTTCCGTGCTCATGGATACACAGGACGGCCCCAGCAAGGAATATCTTTCCAACGAGCTGAACGACAACAAGATCATCAACCAGCTCGTCACCCTGCAGGCAGCGGACATCTACACCAAGGTTGTGCTGGTCACCAAGGACATCAACATGCGCCTCAAGGCGCGTGCCTGCGGTCTGGCGGCCGAGGATTACCACAATGACCAGCTTGTTTCCGACATCAAGCAGCTGGCGCGTGGCTACCACGAAGTGGAGGGCTCGTTCTGGGATCGCGTGAAGCGCGTTGAAACTGTGCAGGGCATGGGAGAGACACTGCACTTCGTCCCGCGTGAAAGTCTGGGAGAGTCTCTCTTCCTCAACCAGTTCATTGTGGACGATGAGGGTTTTGTCGGGCGCATCCGTGAAATCGATGCGGAAAAGGTTGTGCTGGTGGATTTGCCGCGCGACCACCTCATGAACCAACAGGCCTGGGGGCTGACACCGCGCAACATTCATCAGGCACTGGCGCTGAACCTGCTGATGGACCCGAACGTGCATCTGGTGTCACTGACTGGCCCTGCCGGTTCGGGAAAAACCATCTTGGCGCTGGCAGCCGCCATCGAGATGACCATCGTGGAGCGACGTTTCAACAAGATCATCGCCACGCGCTCAACACCACCGCTGGCTGAAGAACACGGCTTCCTGCCGGGAACGGAAGAAGAAAAGATGGATCCCTGGTTGGGCGCCATCAGTGACAACATAGAGGCGCTGCATCTGAATGATGCCAGCCCCTCCGGTTCCATCGAGTATGTGAAAGAAAAGGCCAATATCCAGTTCAAGGCACTGAACTACATCCGTGGCCGCAGTTTCCAGCGCTCGCTTATCCTGATCGATGAATGCCAGAACCTGACGCCACACCAGATGAAAGCCATCATCACGCGCGCAGGTGACGGCTCCAAGGTAGTTTGCCTTGGCAATCTGGCGCAGATCGACACGCCTTACCTGTCGCCCACGAGTTCGGGTCTCACCTACATGAGCGAGCGCTTCAAGGGTTTCAGGCACGGAGGCCACCTGCAGTTGCATGGTGTGCCGCGCTCTGTTCTGGCGGAGTATGCCGAGTCCAATCTCTGATCTGTCATGAAGTTGTCCGCCCTGTCTGAAAGCAATGGCGGACAACTTGAGGCATGATCCGGCATTCAATAAAAGCGGATAGACCTTCTTTAGCGCCATGGCTGACTTCAAGGATCATTTTTCTTCGCTGGCGCAATGCTATGCGGAGTTCAGGCCGCGTTATCCCGCTTCGCTTTTCGCAAGCCTTGCTGCCCTCGCGCCTGGGCATGAGGCGGCGTGGGATTGTGCGACGGGAAATGGTCAGGCTGCTGGCGGCTTGGCGGTGTACTTTCGGCAGGTTTTCGCGACGGATGCCAGTGCCGAACAGGTAGCTGCTGCGACAGGGCCAGCCAATGTGCGCTTTTCGGTGGCACCGGCAGAGGCCAGCGGGCTGGCGGATGCTTCTGTCGATCTTGTCCTTGTGGCACAGGCGGCGCACTGGTTTGACCTGCCTGCATTTTACCTGGAGGTAGAGAGGGTATTGCGCCCGGGCGGTGTGCTGGCCCTGCTGACCTACAGCGGTGTCCGCATCAATGACCGTCTGGACCCGCTGTTACGGGAGTTTCACCAAAAGACCATGGGACCGTACTGGCCACCGGAACGCTCCCATGTGGAAAATGACTACCGTGACCTGCCGTTTCCCTGGCCTGAGATTCCGTTTGAGCCTCAGGTCATGACGGCCTGCTGGACGCTGGATCAACTCATGGGCTATCTCGGAACATGGTCTGCCGTCCGGGCTTACCGGGAACAAAACCGGCAGGACCCCTTGCCGGCCCTGCGGTCCGCGCTGCTGCCTCTCTGGGGCGGGCATGGTCAGGTACATGAGGTGCGCTGGCCCCTGCCGATACGGATTGGCCGTCATCCGGGAATCGGTGCCCTGAAATCTTGATTGCGCCCCCCTTTGCCCTTACCCTTCGCGCTGTCAGTGCCAGGGCGCCCGCGAGGCCGCGGCCGAAGCAACCTGACGCAGGTCAGAGAGCCTCTTGAAACCGTCACATCCAGCTCCAGTGTGTCGTGGCGGTTTCCAGGGGCTCTTTTCATTCTCTCTGTTTCGAATGGGTGAATTGCCATGCGCCTTGCGGATTACTGCACTGAAGCTGAATGGAAGAAAATCAAGGATATTGCCGACACCAAGGAAACGCCTTTCCTGGTAGTCGACCTTGAGATCATCAAACAAAAGTTTGAAGAGCTGACCGGCTGCTTCCCCATGGCCAAGGTGCACTACGCCCTCAAGGCCAATCCGGGCGTGCCCGTGGTCGAGTTGCTGCGCGACGTGGGGTCCAATTTCGATATCGCCTCGATTTTCGAACTCAATCGTGTGCTGGATGCCGGTGTCGAGCCGGACCGTATTTCCTACGGCAACACCATCAAGAAAGCGGCGCATATCAAGTATGCCTATGACAAGGGCATACGCCTCTATGCCACCGACTCCAAGGCTGATCTGCAGTCCATCGCTGACAATGCTCCCGGCTCCAAGGTTTTCGTGCGCATCCTCGTGGAAGGCGGTGAAACTGCCGAGTGGCCGCTGTCACGCAAGTTCGGCTGCCACCCCGACATGGCGATCGACCTCTTGGTGATGGCCAAGCAGCTCGGCCTCGTGCCTTATGGAATTTCCTTCCATGTTGGTTCCCAGCAGAAAGACATCGCCGTCTGGGATGCTGCCTTGTCGAAAGTGAAATACATGTTCGACTGGATGAAGCTTGAGGAGAGCATCGAGCTCAAGATGATCAACATGGGCGGTGGCTTCCCGGCCAACTACATTTCGGAAGTGAACCCGATCAATGTCTACGCTCAGGAAATCCTGCGCTACCTGCACGATGACTACGGCGACAACCTGCCCGAAATCATTCTGGAGCCGGGTCGTTCGCTGGTGGGCGAGTCCGGTGTACTGGTGTCCGAGGTCGTGCTGATTTCGCGCAAGTCGCGTACCGACCTCAATCGCTGGGTGTATCTGGACGTGGGCCTCTTCCAGGGCCTGATGGAAACCATGGGCGAATCCATCAAGTACCCCATCTACATGGAGAAGTTGGAGGGCAACCCGCAGACCGGCACCGTCGTGCTGGCCGGTCCGACCTGCGACTCCACCGACATCATGTACGAGAACTCCAACTACCAGTTGCCGCTGAATCTGGCTGTGGGTGATCGCCTGTACTGGATGACCACGGGCGCCTACACCAACTCCTACAGCTCGGTCGAGTTCAACGGCTTCCCGCCGCTGACAACCTATTACGTCAAGTAAGACCGCTCTAAGTGAAAAGCCGGCAACTGCCGGCTTTTTCATGTCCGGTATTCAGTATTCAAACCCGTGGCTGTGTGGCGTTGCCACCGAAACAGCCAGCGGGTGATACATGCTGGCCATAAACCCGGACGCAGCTTCGGCTATGCTTCCTGCCACTTTGCGTCTATCGCCTTGAAGAGGAGACCCTGATCATGTCCCGGCTGTATGAAGACAATTCCCTGTCCATCGGTAACACGCCGCTGGTGAGGCTCAACCGCGTATGTGGCGGCAATGCCCGTGTCTATGCCAAGACTGAGGGCCGCAACCCTGCGTATTCCGTGAAGTGCCGTATCGGCGCCAGCATGATCTGGGATGCGGAAAAGCGCGGTTTGCTGAAACCGGGTATGTCCATCGTGGAGCCCACGTCGGGCAATACCGGCATCGCTCTGGCCTTTGTGGCGGCGGCCCGCGGCTATCCGCTGACGCTGACCATGCCTGCCTCGATGAGCCTTGAGCGGCGCAAGGTGCTGAAGGCGCTGGGTGCCACGCTGGTACTGACCGAGCCTGCCAAGGGAATGAAAGGGGCGGTGGACAAGGCTGAGGAAGTCCGTGCGGCGGCACCAGAGAAATATTTTCTTCCCCAGCAGTTCGAGAATCCGGCCAATCCCGACATCCACGAGAAGACCACGGGTCCTGAGATATGGAAGGACACGGATGGGGCCATTGATATTTTTGTAGCCGGCGTGGGGACAGGCGGGACGCTCACGGGGGTTTCCCGCTACATCAAACAGACGCAGGGCAAGGCCATTCAGTCGATTGCAGTGGAACCGGCGGCCTCCCCACTCATTACGCAAAGCCTCAAGGGCGAAGGGCTGACGCCGGCACCGCACAAGATACAGGGCATTGGTGCCAACTTCGTGCCGCGCAATCTGGATCTCTCGCTCGTGGATGATGTTGAAACCATCAGCAATGAAGAGGCTATCGAGTTTGCCCGCCGTCTCATGCAGGAAGAGGGCATACTGGCCGGCATTTCGGGCGGCGCGGCGGCCTGTGCGGCGGCCAGGCTGGCTGCGCGGCCCGAAAATCAGGGCAAGATGATTGTGGTGGTGCTGTCGGATTCCGGTGAGCGCTACCTTTCCACTGCGCTTTTTGACGGCATGTTTACGGAGCAGGAGAGTGTGCAATGACGATCGCCTACTGGTGTGTGCTGGCAGCCATCCTGTTGCCCTATGTCTGGACCTATGTGGCCAAGTTCACTACCGGTTTCCGCCCGCGCGACAACCACAATCCGCGTGAATACTTGGAGAAGCTCCAGGGTCCGGCCAAGCGTGCGCACTGGGCGCAGCTCAACAGTTTCGAGTCCATTCCGGGCTTCATGGCGGCTGTCATCGTCTCGCACCTGGCAGGGGCACCCCAGGACAGGATTGATGCCATTGCCGTGGCCTATATCGTCCTGCGTCTGGCTTACGGTGTGCTCTACATCACCGACAAGGCCCTACTGCGTTCGATTGTCTGGTCAGCCAGTCTGGCCTGCGTGATTGCCCTGTTCGTCATCGCAGGCTGAAGCCCGTTGGGCCTGACGAAGCGGGGGCGCTATAATGCGCCCCGTTTTTCATCAAATTCCCCCTCCGAGAGCGCTGCCATGAGCTACAAGAATGTCCCGATCGGCAAGGACGTGCCGAACGATATCTACGTCATCATCGAGATTCCTGCGAACTCCGCTCCCATTAAGTACGAGATCGACAAGGAGTCCGATGCGCTGTTCGTGGACCGCTTCATCGGCACCGGCATGTCCTACCCTGTGAACTACGGCTACATCCCCCACACGCTTTCCGAAGACGGTGACCCCCTGGATGTATTGGTGGTAACTCCTTTCCCGGTGCAGCCGGGCTCGGTCATTCGCTCGCGCGTGATCGGCAAGCTGAACATGGAAGATGAGGCCGGTATCGACACCAAGCTGCTGGCGGTTCCCCACGACAAGCTCACCCCGCTCTACAAGAACGTGAAGGAATACACGGACCTGCCGGAGTTGTTGCTGGGCCAGATCAAGCATTTCTTTGAAAACTACAAGGCGCTGGAGCCTGGCAAGTGGGTCAAACTGACCGGCTGGGAAGGGGCGGATGCGGCCAAGGCCGACATCATCAAGTCCATTGAAGCCGCCAAGAAATAAGACAGGCATCAAGGAAAAAACCCGCTACGGCGGGTTTTTTTGCCTAAGCTGATCGTTGACTGACCAAGCTGTGCACAAGGAGTGTGCGCCATGAATGCAACAGGTTCTTCATCCCTGCCCGGCCCTGATGCCGAGGCACTTTTCCTGGCTCTGAACGAGGAACTGGTTCATCTGGAAGAGGCGCTGGCCCACTTCCATGAGCTGCCTCCCGAGCAGCGCCTGCCTCGACCCGAAGACTACCGTGAGCAGATCAGCATCCGTCGCGAACTGCTGGGCTTGCTTGGCCGTGTGAACATGTAGTCTGTCGGCTTTGTGCGATATTGTCTGTTTGTTAGACAACATCGTGCTTTTTGCCTTTCCCCCCTCGCCATAATTCCCGCCGTTGGCCCGAGCCTCCTGAGTATTTGCCGGGTCGTCTTTTCCGGATTTTTCCGAACCTCATTTCAAGGAAGTGTGTCATGGGTGAATTGAAGCAGTTGTCCGAATCCCAGCAGGGCCTGGTTGAGCGCGTAAAGAGCATCGGCCAGCAGATCTATCTTGCCAATCTTGGTCTGGCCAGCAAGGTCGAAGAAGAAGGCAAGAAGCAGTACGACAAGTTTGTCGCTGCCGGCACGGAGACCCGTGGCGAGCAGGCAGCCTCCAGCAACAAGGCTGTCCTCGTTGCCGTTGGCCTGGTTGAAGTGATCAAGAGCGAAGCTGAAAAGCTGAAGACCGACGGTCTGAAGCCGCAGGTCGACGCCATCAAGCAGCGCCTGACTGGCATCAAGCTGAAGGAAGACACCCAGAAGCTGTTCGATGAGCTCGTGGCCGCCGGTGAAAAGCGCAAGGCAGCCTGATAACAGGCTGGCACTGGCGCCCTTGGTGGGCGCCGAAAGTTTTGTTGTTGTGGTAACCCTCTTTGGGATGGCCTTGACGGCCGTCCCTTTTTTTTGCCTGCCTTTTTTGAGGGGGAGGTGATGAATGTGCCGAGGCTTGTCACGGCCGCTTCACGGGCAGGTGACATGATTCAAGCGAGGGGCCTGATTGTCTGACAAGAAACGGCATGCCTTTCGCTTGATGCAAGATGCCTGTCCCCGGACAGGCTTGATGACAGTCATTTCAGATCAATGGTTTCAGTAGTCCCAGTGAGGTGATGACCATGTGCAATCGTATCCTGATGTTGTTGCTGCTCAGTGTTTGCTCCTTGCAGTCCTTTGCCCAGACGCCTGCCCGCTTCTGTGTGTTTGATCCTTCCGGGAAGGAGGGCGAGATTTTCAGTATGGTCGGGAAGTATCTGGAGGGAAGCCCGAACCTGAAGGTGAAAGCCTATGTGGACGAGCGCATCGCCGTGGAGGACTTCAAGGCCGGCCAGTGTGATGGCGTGGCGATTTCCACTTTCCGTGCCCGCCAGTTCAATACCTTTGTGGGTTCTGTGGATGCCTTTGGCGGTGTTCCTGATACCCGCTCCCTAAAGCCCCTCTTCGAGTTGCTGGGACGTCCTGCCCTGGCGGGGCACATGATGCAGGGAGGCTATGAGGTGGCCGGCATGGTTCCTCTGGGCTCGCTCTATGTGCTGGTGCGTGACCGCTCCATCAATGCCCTCGACAAGGCGGCTGGCCGTCGCGTCGCCGTGATGGAGTGGGACAAGAGTCAGGCCCAGTTGGTGCAGGGGTTGGCAGCTCAGCCAGTTGCTGCCGACATCACCAGCTATGCTCCCCGCTTCAATAACGGCCAGGTGGACATCATTGCCGCTCCGGCCTTGTTGTTCCGGCAGTTTGAGGTGGAAAAGGGCCTGAAAAAGGGCGGGGCCATTTACCGTTTCCCGGTGGCACAGCTGACGGGAACGTTGCTGGTGCGCCCTGATCGTTTCCCCGAAGGATTTGCGGCTGCCCTCCGGGCGCGTGCCCCCGGGTTTGTCGATCACAGCCTTGCCCGTATCGAGGCGGCTGAAGCAGCCGTGCCGGCAAAGTACTGGTTGAACCTTGATGAGGCTGATCGCATGCGCTACCAGCGCCTGTTAGGGGATGCGCGTGAGCAGCTGACTCGTGAGGGGTTCTATGATTCACGCATGATGGCCATCATGCAGCGCTTGCGCTGCCGGGAAAATCCCTCCAGCGCCGAGTGTGTGCTGGGTCTGCGCTAGGTTGCGCCGGGAGCATGACGGGGGCGGCCATTGGCCGCCCTTTTTTCTGGCGAGTTGCGGTCCGCTAGACGGGCCTAAAATGAGGGTAAATAGTCCGTACGGCCTTATGCCCGGGCTCTGTCTGTGGTTAGAATGTGACCGGGTTCATGTTGTGACGACGTCCCTCGCCAACAAGACGGCTGTTTGATCCCGCCGGCAAGTCCGGTACAGTCAAAGCCGACCATAACTAAAACAAAACAAGAAAATCAGGGAGCGGTCATGAAGCTTGCTGTCGCCCGACAATTCCTGGGTAAGGTCTTTGCCTGCCTATTTCTGCTGGTCCCCTTGGGTCATGCCAATACTCCCAACAAGGAGCAGGTGCTCTGTATCTGGGATCTGTTGGGTGAGCAGGGCGATGCCACCAACATGGCCAAGGACTACGCCCTGGCAGCACGCGCCTGGGGAGCCAATATCCGGCTCAAGGTCTATACCAACGAAGGCGTGGCTTCCGACGACTTCAAGGCAGGGCAGTGTGATGGTGTGCTGATAACCGGCATGCGCGGTCGTCAGTTCAACCAGTTCACGGGTTCCATCGACTCGGTGGGTTCCATTCCCAGCTACACGCATATGCGAGACGTGATTGACCTGTTGGCCAATCCTCGTCTGGCCCCGCGCTTGATCAGCGGGCCTTATGAGGTCGCGGGCGCTGTTCCGGTGGGCGCTGCCTATGCCTTTGTGAATGACCGCAGCATTAGTTCGCTGGCA
Source organism: Moraxellaceae bacterium (assembly GCA_037189985.1). GTDB lineage: Bacteria > Pseudomonadota > Gammaproteobacteria > Pseudomonadales > Moraxellaceae > UBA2031. The sequence goes on along the minus strand of JBBCJX010000011.1, from coordinate 81,931 downwards.
AAGGCTGCCGGAAAGAAGGTGGCTGTGCTGGACTGGGACAAGTCACAGGCCGAAATGGTCAAGGTGGTGGGTGCTGTACCTGTGGCCGCCGATCTCACGACCTATGCCGGCAAGTTCAACAACAACCAGGTCGACATCCTGTTTGCCCCTATCCCGATGTATAAACCCATGGAGCTGTACAAGGGCTTGGGTACCAAGGGAGCGATTGCACGCTTTCCTGTTTTGCAGGTCACCTTGCAACTCATCATCCGTCATGAGCGTTTTCCACAGGGCTTTGGCCTCAAGAGTCGAAGCTATATTGCCCAGCAGGTTCCCCGCTTCTTCGGCCTGATTCGCAATACAGAGCGTGAGGTCGATCCCAAGCACTGGATGCATGTGCCGCTTTCTGATCGCGATGGCTACGACAAGGTCATGCGTGAAATGCGCATCCACATGACCAAGTCCGGCTATTACGATCCCAGCATGATGACGCTGCTGAAGCGTGTACGTTGCAAGCGCGAGCCGGATGCGGCCGAGTGTTCGCTCAACGATGAGTAAGCGGGGCGTGCCGTTACCGGCATGTCATCAGGTTTAATCGAGTGGGCCTTACTGGCCCACGTTTTTCGTAACAGGCAGTGGATGACACAATGATCAGTAAAGATTTCTTCCGTCGTATTCTGGCAGGTGCCGGCATGGCCGCTGCACTGGCAGCAGCAACACCTGCAGTCGCATCCCAGGTGATCTGCGTTTTTGATCCTGCGGGCACACAGGGTGATGCCTTCAGCATGATGAAGGACTTCCAGCTGACGGCCAGCCGCTGGGGCGCAAAGATCGAATTGCGCGCCTATGTGGACGAGCGCGTCGTGGCAGAAGACTTCAAAGCCGGCCAGTGTGATGGCGCCATCATGACGGGCTTGCGTGGACGTGCGTTCAACCAGTTCACAGGCTCCATCGATTCTGTAGGCGCCATTCCCACCTACACGCACATGCGCTCCGTGATCGAGCTGATGGCCTCTCCCAAGTCGGCCAACCTCATGGTCAGCGGACCTTATGAGGTCGCAGGCATTGTGCCACTGGGCGCAGCATACGTGTTCGTGCGTGATCGCAGCATTGACTCGATTGAAAAGGCAGCCGGCAAGAAAATCGCTGTTCTGGAATGGGACAAGTCCCAGGCCAAGATGGTGCAGCAACTGGGTGCACAACCAGTGGCATCAGACATCACAAACTTTGCCGGCAAGTTCAATAATGGCCAGGTCGACATCATTGCGGCACCAGCCGTGGTCTACAAGCCGTTCGAGCTTTACAAAGGGCTGGGTACAACGGGCGCGGTTTACCGTTTTCCCCTGATCCAGATCACCGCCAATCTGATCATCCGCCAGGAAAAATTCCCGGCTGGTTTTGGCCAGAAGTGCCGCGAATACATTGCCAGTCAGGCGGATCGTGCTTTCGGTATCATTGCGAAGACCGAAAGCGAGATCGACAAGAAGTACTGGCTGGATATCACACAGAAGGACAAGGACAACTACACAAACATCATGCGCGAAGCCCGTCTCCAGCTCACCAAGGACGGTTTCTATGACAAGCGCATGATGGCGGTGCTCAAGCGGATCCGCTGCAAGCATGAACCGGGCGCAGGGGAATGTGCCCTCAAGGATGAATGAGGAAAGGACGCCCCGATACCGATGATCCGTGCGGGCGCACATGTGCCCGCCTGAACCGAGTTTTCGAGGTCTATTGATGAACGTTCGACACCTTTCCACGTGGCGCCGGCATCTGCTGGTGGTCGCCACTTTGCTGCTGGCGGCCACGGGGGCAAGGGCGCAGACAGCCTGTGTCTTTGATCTCATGGGCGCACAGGGCGATGCCTATGCCCTGGTGAGTGATTTCGCGCTTGAGGCAAAGCGGCACGGCATCAACCTCCAGCTCAAGCCTTATACGAATGAAAGCGTTGCCTATGAGGACTTCAAGGCCGGGCAATGTGATGCTGTCATGATGACGAATCTGCGCGGACGTCAGCTCAACAAATTCGTCGGGAGCCTGGATGCGATCGGCGCCATGACCAGCCTTGAGGGTCTCCGCTCTGTCATCGATTTGCTGATGAGCCCCAAAAGCGCTGATCGCATGATCAGCGGCCAATATGAAGTGGCGGGCATCATTCCGCTGGGCGCGGTTTACCCCTTTGTGAATGACCGCAACATCAACACGCTTGCCAAGGCTACGGGCAAGAAGATTGCCGTGCTGGACTGGGACAAGACGCAGGCACGCTTGGTGCAGCAGATCGGTGCACATCCGGTTGCCTCGGACATCACAAATTTTGCAGCCAAGTTCAACAATGGCCAGGTCGACATTGTGGCATCGCCGGCTGTTGCGTTCCGCCCGCTTGAGTTGCATAGGGGGCTGGGTACCAAGGGTGCTATCGTCAACATGCCTTTCATGCAGATCACGGCAGTGATGGTGATTCGTCATGACCGCTTCCGTCCCGGTGACGGGCAGAAACTGCGTAACCTGACGGTAAAGCGCATTGACTCCGTGCTCGCCCTGATCAAGCGCTCCGAAGAAGAGATTCCTGCCCAGTACTGGTCCAAGGTTCCCCAGGTTGAGGTGGATGGTTATTTCCGCATGATGCGCGAAGCACGCGTTCGCCTGACCAAGGATGGTGAGTATGACGCTGACATGATGCGTTTCCTCAAGCGCGTGCGTTGCCGTTACAACCCGGCTGATGCCGAATGCATGATGGATGACGAGTAGGCTGGTATCCAATACAAAAAAGCCCGGCTATTGCCGGGCTTTTTTGTGGAGCTGTGAGCATTCAGAGTCCTGCACACTCCCTGTCCATGATGATCTTCTTGGCATGTGGTCTGGCATTGTGTGACTTCCACGTGCTTTCGAAGCTGTAGTCACGTTTTGCATTTTCACAACGAATGGTTCGTTCCTGCCGCTCGGCATGGGCGAGTGCCTCCCTTCTCTCGGCTGCAAGCTGTGCCCAGGTCTGAGCAGGTGCGGCAGGCGATCGCTTTGCCCAGGAGCGCAGGCCGTCACTGGGCAGGACATTGGGCTCCACCTTGTGGGCATGTGTCTGGTAGCCGCTGGGACAGGCCTTGTTGCTGAGTATTTTGTGGCCTTCCGCATTCACGCAGACATTGATGATGTCTGGTGCCGTGGTTTCCGTTGCGATTGAGATAAGAGGATTTGTCAGGCACGCAGCCAGGAGAAGCGTTCTTTTCATTGCAGCAGGATAGTGGTGTCGGAAGGCATATGACCTTAAGCCGCAAGCCATGACCTGCCAATTCGTGGAAACCGCAATGAGCTGCCGTTTTTGGCGCTGCTGTCCTGAAGTAATCTGCGATGTCTTGTTGGAGGATATGTAATAAAAAAGGGCCAGCTGATGCTGGCCCTTTGAATTCTCTGGTGGCTATGGCGGGACTTGAACCTGCGACATCAGCATTATGAATGCTGCGCTCTAACCAACTGAGCTACATAGCCATGTGCGAGAGGCGCGCATTTTGCCATGGTGGCCGGGGCTGTCAAGCCGTGCCGGGCGGTATCAGGTCTCTGCGGGCAATCGCGTGACAAGGAGCTGGTCGATGCGGTGGTTCTCGATGTCCACGACCTCGAACTTGTAGCCGGCATGGGTGACGGCATCCGTCAGCTTGGGCACCTTGCGCAGGCTGAACATGATGAAGCCGGCGATGGTCCCGTAGTTGCTGTCGTCCGGGAAGGACTCGATATCCAGGGCCCGCATGACGTTTTCCACGGGGGTCAGGCCGTCGATCAGCCAGCTGTGGTCGTCGCGCTTCACAATCTGCTGCTGGTTGGCGATGACCAGGTCACCCATGACCGTGCTCATCACGTCATTCAGGGTGATGAGGCCGACCACCAGCGCGTATTCGTTGAGCACGATGGCAAAGTCTTCGCGGCTGGCGCGGAACTGGGCCAGGAGTTCGGAGAGGGTGAGGCTGTCGGGAATGGTGAGGACGGGTTTGAGCCAGGGGGCATCCTTGAGGACCAGCGGTTCATTGCTGATGATGCGAGCCAACAGGTCTTTGGAGTCGGCATAGCCCACCATGCGGTCTATCACGTCGTCGCAGACCAGGAACTTGGAGTGGGAGTAGAGGGCGATCTGACGCCGCAGCTCTGCCTCGGATTCCTGCAGCGTGAAGTAGATGATGCTTTCGCGTGTCGTCATGGCTGAGGAAACCTGCCGTGACTCCAATTCGAACACATTCTCGATGAGATGGTATTCCTGCCGGTGCAGCACCCCTGCCTGGGCGCCGGCATCCACAACCGCGTAGATGTCATCAAAGGTGATGTCATCCGTGCGCTGGGCGGGGAGCCCCAGCAGCCTGATGAGGTGGTCGGACAGGCTGTTGAAGAGCCATACGGCAGGTTTGAACAGTGTGATACAGGCCTGCATGGGCTTTACGACCCTGAGCGCCACGGCCTCGGGAGCGGCCATGGCCAGTCGCTTGGGCACAAGGTCAGCCAGCACCACAAAGAGCGAGGTGATGGTCAGGAATGAGCAGATCATGGCCAGCGTTCCCAGTGCCGGGCCGGTATAGAGCAGCGCCAGGAGCTGCAGGAAGTAGGGTGTGAGGGCGGATTCGCCGAAGATGCCGGCAAGGATGGCGACGGTGTTGACGCCGATCTGTATGGCGGTGAAAAAGTGGCCAGGTTTCTCCTGGAGGGCCAGCACGTCGCGGGCCCGGGAATCGCCTTCGTCTGCCATGACCTTCAGCTTGAGGCGGCGTGCGGCCGCCAGAGAGATTTCCGAAATCGAGAAAAAGGCGCTGCCGACAATCAGGGCAAGAATGACAAGCAGTTGGGTGGACAGGCTCACAATGGGCTCCAGTATTCGCTGGCCAGTATACCGCTGCCTGATATGGGTTATTGCCCTGTCTTGATTGTTTCTATATTTCCACTATTATTGAAATATGGAAACAATAAATGCTGTCACGGCACTTGCTGCCCTCGCTCAGGAATCCCGGCTCAATGTATTTCGCCTGCTGGTGCAGGCCGGTCCGGCCGGTATGGCTGCCGGCAAAATCAGTGAGGCATCCGGCATTCCTCCGTCGTCATTGTCCTTTCACCTCAAGGAACTGGCGCATGCAGGAATGGTGAGTTCGCGGCAGGAGGGGCGTTTTGTCATCTACGAAGCCAGTTTCTCGACCATCGCCGCGCTGGTGACCTTTCTCTCCGAAAACTGTTGTCGCGGCGAGCCCTGCGAGCTTGTCTGCTCTCCGGTTAGCGGGGATGTAAAGGCATGATGCCGGGAGTTGCCTTGGCGGACTCCTGGTTGCTCTGTTCCCAAGACTTCATCAACAACTGAAAGCCATGCTCATGACAGAAAGAACTTACAACGTACTCATGCTGTGTACCGGAAACTCTGCCCGCAGCATCATGGCTGAGGCTCTTGTAAACACGATGGGGCAAGGCCGTTTTCGTGCCTATAGTGCCGGCAGTCATCCGAACGGGGCAGTGAATCCGTTTGCGCTCGAAAAGCTGAAATCGATCAACTATCCCTCCGAAAACCTGCGCAGCAAGAGTTGGGACGAGTTTTCCCGGCCGGATGCACCAAAGATGGATTTCATCATCACGGTCTGTGACAACGCCGCTGGTGAGGTCTGTCCGGTCTGGCCCGGCCAACCCGTTTCTGCACATTGGGGATTTGCAGACCCGGCAGCTGTTAAGGGCAGTGATGAAGAGAAGCGCCGTGCTTTCGACAAGACGTTCCGGCACATCATGAATCGTGTGCGTCTGTTCGTGAATCTGCCGCTGACGGTACTTGACCAAACGGCCATCAAACGTGAGCTGGCGGATATCGGAAAAGCCTGTGTAGTGAATTGAGCATGGACAGCCAAGGCGAACCGGTGGCCATTGCCGCGGGAAAAATGCCGTGAGCGTGTTTGAGCGTTACCTGACGTTATGGGTGGCCTTGTGCATTGTCGCCGGCATTGCGCTGGGCCAGGCCGCGCCGGATGTGTCCATGGCGGTGAGCCGTATGGAGCTGGCCCGGGTCAATATTCCGGTGGGCCTGCTGATATGGGTGATGATCATCCCCATGCTGATGAAGATCGATTTCGGCGCACTGCATCAGGTAAAGGCACACTGGCGCGGTATCGGTGTGACGCTCTTTGTGAATTGGGCGGTCAAGCCGTTTTCCATGGCGCTGCTCGGCTGGCTGTTCATCCGGCACGTATTCGCGCCGTTTCTGCCTACAGAACAAATCGATAGTTATATTGCAGGCTTGATACTGCTGGCAGCAGCACCTTGCACGGCAATGGTGTTTGTCTGGAGCAGGCTGACCAAGGGTGATCCGTATTTCACGTTGTCACAGGTCGCCCTGAACGATGTCATCATGATCTTTGCTTTTGCACCCATTGTCGGGCTTCTGCTTGGCATGTCCTCAATCATGGTGCCCTGGGATACGCTGCTGATTTCGGTGGCGCTCTACATCGTTGTTCCTGTCATCCTGGCCCAATGCTGGCGCAGATACCTGCTGGCGAAAGGGCAGGCAATGTTTGAGAGCGTCATGGACAGATTGGGGCCATGGTCGATGATTGCGCTGCTACTCATGCTAGTACTGCTGTTCGCCTTTCAGGGCGAGGCCATCCTTGCGCAACCACTGATCATCGCCATCCTGGCGGTGCCGATTCTGGTGCAGGTGTTCTTCAATTCAGGCCTGGCCTATTGGCTGAACAGGTGTGCAGGCGAACAGCACAATGTGGCCTGTCCATCGGCCCTGATTGGCGCGAGTAATTTCTTTGAACTGTCTGTTGCAGTCGCCATCAGCGTTTTCGGCTTGCATTCGGGCGCCGCAGTGGCGACGGTAGTCGGGGTGCTGGTCGAGGTACCGGCCATGCTGCTGGTCGTGAAGGCGGTCAATGCCTCGCGCGGATGGTACGAGCGGCAACCTCGCTAGCATCCGGTTTCAGTGGGGGCATGCACAGGCAATGGCTTGTCTGTGCAGTACATCCGGGGTCAGACGTTGAAGCGGAAGTGCATCACGTCGCCGTCTTTCACGATGTATTCCTTGCCTTCCAGTCGCCATTTCCCGGCTTCCTTGGCGCCTGCTTCACCGTTGTATTTCACGAAGTCGTCGTAGGCGATGACTTCGGCGCGGATGAAGCCTTTCTCGAAATCGGTGTGGATTGCGGCGGCAGATTGCGGTGCCGTGGCGCCTATCCTGATGGTCCAGGCGCGAACTTCCTTTACGCCGGCCGTGAAGTAGGTTTGCAGGCCCAGCAAGCGGTAGCCGGCACGAATGACCCGGTTCAGTCCGGGCTCTTCCATGCCCAGTGTGTCCAGGAATTCTTGCCTGTCAGCGTCATCCAGTTCGGCGATTTCGGCTTCGATCTTGTTGCAGATGGGCACGACCACGGCATCTTCTTCGGCAGCATATTTCAGTACGGCATCCAGATGCGGATTGTTCTCGAAGCCGTCCTCCGACACATTGGCAATGTACATCACGGGCTTGGTGGTGATGAGGCAGAGCGGTTTGAGGGCGAGCAGTTCTTCCTTCGAGAGATCAAGCGAGCGTGCACGCTGGCCTTCCGAAAGGGCGGGCAGGATTTTCTCGATCACGGCTTTCAGGGCTAGGGCTTCCTTGTCGCCGCCCTTGGCCTGCTTCTCCACGCGCTTGAGGGCTTTTTCTGCCGTATCCAGGTCAGCGAGCGCCAGCTCCATGTTGATGATTTCGATGTCATCGACAGGATTGATGCGGTTGGAGACGTGAATCACGTTGTCGTCTTCAAAGCAGCGCACGACATGGGCAATGGCATCGGTCTCGCGGATGTTGGCGAGGAACTGGTTGCCCAGGCCCTCTCCCTTGCTGGCACCTGCCACAAGACCGGCGATGTCCACGAACTCCATGGTGGCAGGCATCACGCGCTCGGGCTTCACGATGGCGGCAAGGGCATCCTGGCGCGTGTCCGGGACGGGCACGATACCGGTGTTGGGTTCGATGGTGCAGAAAGGAAAGTTCTCTGCAGCGATGCCAGCCTTGGTGAGAGCGTTGAAGAGGGTGGATTTGCCGACGTTGGGGAGTCCGACGATACCGCAGTTGATAGCCATGTCTTTTTACCTTGCTCGTGTTCTCCTTCGTCCCCGCAGAGGCAGAAGGAGTGGTGTGTCAGGCCTTGAAGCCGTTCAGTCTGTTCATGGCCTGGGCAATCTTCCCGGCCACCATGTCATCGCTTTGGGAAACGGCTTCGTCCATTGCGCGATCAATCAAGTCCTGCTCGGAAGAGGGAGCCTTGGTCAGCACGAATCCCGATACCTTGCTGGCATCACCCGGATGGCCGATGCCGATACGCAGACGGTGAAAACCGTTCTGGTTGGCGAGCGCGCGAATGATGTCGCGCAGGCCGTTGTGTCCGCCATGGCCGCCGCCGGTTTTCAGGCGGACGGTGCCGGGGAGCAGGTCCAGTTCATCATGCGCGACGAGTATTTCATCCGGCATGATCTTGAAAAAAGTGGCGAGCGCGCCAACGGCTTGCCCGGAAAGATTCATGAAGGTGGTGGGGATCAGCAGGCGCAAGTCCTGGCCCAGTACCGTACCGCGTCCGGTGAGGCCGTGATACTTGGGATCGTGGGCAAGGTGGATGCCGTATTTGTCAGCCAGCGCTGCCACGAACCACTGGCCGGCGTTGTGCCGGGTGGCTGCGTATTCGGGCCCCGGATTGCCGAGCCCGACGATGAGTCTGAGTCCACTCATGGAAATCCACGCATGACGGCTGTTTCATGAAGGCAGGTGGGGATTATCGCGGCTGTTGCCACTCCCACAAGGGCTTTCCGTCCACCAAGAAAAAGCGGGGCCTGAGCCCCGCTTTTTACCGGACACAAGGCGGGATTATTCGGCCTTGGGTTCTTCCACGCGCGACTTGTGCACGTTGGCGATGGGCTGGTCGTGATCTTGGCCCAGTGCCAGGGCTGGCACTTCCACACCCTTCGGCAACTTGATGTCGGAGATGTGCAGCGTGGTGCCCACATGCACGTCCTTCAGGTCGATTTCCAGATACTCGGGCAGGTCGGCCGGCAGGCAGGCCACTTCCAGGTCGGCTGCCATGATGGCCAGCTCGCCACCTTCCAGCTTCACGCCAACACAGGTGTCCTGATTCAGGAAGTGCAGCGGCACTTTCTTGCGCAGCTTGTGGCTGGCATCCACGCGCAGGAAATCGGCGTGCATGGGCGTGTTCTTGGCCGGGTGACGCTGCAGTGCTTTGAGCACGGCCTGCTGGGGCTTGCCATCAATGGTGATGGTGAGGATGTGCGAATAGAAGGCTTCGCTTTCCAGTGCCTTGACCAGTTCACGCAGTTCCAGGGAAATGGATTCTGCATCCTTGCCACCACCGTAAATCACGGCGGGGACTCGGCTCTCCAGACGACGCAGGCGGCGGCTCGCACCTTTCCCTTCGTCGGTCCGGGCGTTCGCGTTCAGCGTAAAGCTCACAGACATTTTCAGTCTCCGGTTTTCCACCATCGTCCTGCGACCGGACAGTGGCGGGGTTCATGCCGCATGGAATTATGCGGCGTGTTGCATCGGCACGATCCTGCTTAAAGCAGTTCGAACATCGCGCTGATGGATTCTTCGTTGTTGATGCGGCGTACGGTCTCGGCCAGCATGCCGGCCAGCGATACCTGGCGGATTCGGCCGGTGGCAAGCGCTTCCGGTGTCAGCGGTATGGTGTCGGTCACCACCAGTTCGTCGAGCACGGAATTCTGGATGTTCTGCACGGCAGGGCCGGAGAGCACGGCATGCGTGCAATAGGCCAGCACGCGACGTGCGCCATTGTCTTTCAATGCAGCGGCGGCCTTGCAGAGCGTGCCGGCCGTATCGACCATGTCATCGACAATCACGCAGTCACGGCCCTTGACCTCGCCGATGATGTGCATCACCTGCGACTCATTGGCCTTGGGGCGGCGCTTGTCGATGATGGCAAGGTCGGCATCGCCGAACTGCTTGGCAACGGCACGTGCGCGCACCACGCCGCCGACATCGGGTGAAACCACCATGAGGTTGTCATAGGCCTGCTTTTCGATGTCGGCCAACAGCACGGGCGAGGCGTAGATGTTGTCGACAGGAATGTCGAAGAAGCCCTGTATCTGGTCAGCGTGCAGGTCGACCGTGAGCACGCGGTCTATGCCGACCGTGGTCAGCATGTCAGCAACTATCTTGGCCGTGATAGGCACGCGAGCGGAACGCACGCGGCGATCCTGGCGGGCATAGCCGAAATAGGGAATCACGGCCGTGATGCGGCCGGCGGAGGCGCGGCGCAAGGCATCTGCCATGACAATGACTTCCATCAGGTTGTCATTGGTGGGATGGCAGGTGGACTGCAGGATGAACACGTCTTTACCGCGAACGTTGTCGATGATCTCGATGGCGATTTCGCCGTCGGAGAAGCGGCCTACCTGTGCTGCGCCCAGCGGAATGTGCAATTGCTGGGCGACTTTCTGTGCCAGCTCGGGATTGGCATTACCGGTGAAGAGGACCAGATTGGGCATGATGGCGGCTGGCTTTGTGAACGTGTGAATGAAGGTCGATTTGTGTCATCGCGGCATCGCAATGCCGGTTTTTGCACGCACCGGAAATTTGTCCTGATTTTCCGATGCCTCGTAAATACAGAATGGCAGGGGCGGCTGGATTCGAACCAACGCATGGCGGGATCAAAACCCGCTGCCTTACCGCTTGGCGACGCCCCTCTTTCTACGCGGATTTTCTCCTGAAAATCCGCTCAACTGTGAAATGCGGCGCAGGTCCTCACTTCACTCACGACAAACCCCGCGGGTTTGCGGCGGCACCGCCTTGTGCCGCCTCTTCGTTCTTTGCCGTTGTCAGCGGCTTATCCGGCATGATTTTCCAGCGCGACCAGCGCGGGTGACCGGTTTCTGCCTTGTGCCACAAACCCTTTGACCGGGCTTTGCTTTAGCAGGGTTTCGGCCTGTTCGCGGCTCTCGCACGCAAGGAAGCAGCAGGCACCGGTTCCGGTCATCCGTGCCGGGCCATGAACAGCCAGCCAGGACAGGGTGTCATCCACCTCGGAAGAGAGCGTCCGCACCACGTTTTCGCAGTCGTTTCGCGGCTCAAAAGGGAGCCCCCCCCCGAGAAAGGCGGCTAATGTAATGGCGGGGGTATGACGTGTCAAATCCGCGTGGCTAAAGACTTTCGCGGTGCTGAGGTGGGCATTTGGCGTCAGCACGAGATACCAAGGCTCGGGGATTTCCACGGGCTGGAGGGCCTCGCCGACACCCTCTGCCCAGGCCGCCCGGCCGCGTACGAAAACCGGTACGTCGGCACCCAGCGTCAGGCCGAGCGTGGCCAGTCTGTCTTCGCTGAGGCCCAGTCCCCAGAGCCGGTTCAGGCCCAGCAGGGTAGTGGCGGCATCCGATGAGCCGCCTCCCAGGCCACCTCCCATGGGCAAATGCTTCTCCAGCACGATATCGGCGCCCTGGCGGCAACCGGTTTCTGCCTGCAGCAGTTGGGCGGCCCGCAGGATCAGGTTGCTGTCCGGGGGGACACCCGGGAGGGGCGGGTCCAGCGTGATCCTGTCATCCGCCCGTGCCCGGAAGTGCAGCAGGTCGGCATGATCCAGGAACTGGAAAACCGTCTGCAGCAGGTGATAGCCGTCCGGGCGACGACCAACGATATGAAGGAAGAGGTTGAGCTTGGCGGGGGCCGGCAGTGTCAGCGTGCTCATGGGGTATCAGGCAGGTCCAGTCGCCACAGGCCGATGACGACGGTGGCCTTGCCCTCCGGGCCTTCGATGGTGAGGCGGCGCGGGAGGTTGGGGGCTTCCTTGCTCCACTCCAGATAGGTGATGGTCCAGTCGCCCTCCCGGATTTTGCTGGGCTTGCCTTCTGCATCCCGGCTTGTCCTGGCGGCGGGAGTGGCGGCTTCGGCCTTGAGCCAGTGCAGGATACGGGAGACCGGTGCGCGGCGCCGGGTGGCGGCTTCCAGCAGGTCTTCCAGCGAGCCTGCACTCATTTCCGGGATGTTGTCTGCGCGCAGGGTGACCGACTGCGGGTTGCCGGTGAGTTCGGCTCGGCCCAGCCCCAGCGGGCCACGGACGATGATGCGGTAGTCGTCGCCGTCCTGCGTCCACGTGAAATAGATGTTGGCACCACGCTCCGGGGTGCGCACGGCGGCCTTGCCTTCAGCCTCCCAGCGTTGGGGCAGGTCCGGGTTGGTATAAACGGGACGCGGGCTGCGGCTGGCGCAGGCGCTCAGGAACAGTGTGCCGGCCAGCAGCAGGATGAGGGCGAAGGAACGGCGCATTACTTGCTGCCGGGGTCCAGGCGCTGGCGGGTGCGCGGGACATGGGTGCTGTTGGGGTGCTGGCGCAATGCCTCGGTCCAGATACGGCGTGCCTCGTCCTTCTGGCCTGAGGCCCAGAGCACCTCGCCCAGGTGGGCGGCGATTTCGTCATCGGGGTAGAGGGCGTAGGCACGGCGCAGGTCGTCAAGTGCGCCGCTCTTGTCTCCCAGCTTGAACTTGACCCAGCCCATGCTGTCGATGATGGCCGGGTCGTTGGGCTTTATCTCGTGGGCACGGCGTATATAGGCCTCAGCTTCTTCCAGCCGGCCGGTACGGTCTGCCAGCGTGTAGCCCAGGGCATTGAGGGCACTGGGATTGTCCGGTTCGACGCGCAGTACGGCACGCATGTCGGCTTCGAAGTCATCCAGATTGTCCAGTCGCTCGGAGGCCATGGCCCGGCTCAGCAGCAACTGCGGATTATTCGGCTGCTGCTGCAGGGCCTGGGTGAGGATGTCGATGGCCGCCTGTGGCTGTTTGGCCTCGTTCAGCAGCTCGGCCTCCAGTTGGTAGAGGGAGATGCCCAACTCGGGAATCTGGCTACGGGCCTGCTCGAGGCGGCTGCGGGCCTCTTCCGTCCGACCTTCGGCCAGCAGCAAACGGGAGATTTCGGCCTGCGCGGGCAGGTACTGGTTACCCGGGGGAACGCTTTCGAAGGCCAGGAGCGCGGCGACCTTGTCGTTCTGTCGCAATGACAGCAGGCCCATGTAATAGCGGGCTTCTTCGCTGTGCTGCTCGCTGTCCTGCAGGGCATCCAGTTCCTGACGGGCCAGGGCATCGTTGCGGTTGTCGAAGGCAATGAGGGCTAGGCTCAGGCGCAGGCCATCGTTGCCGGGGAAGGCGTTGACCAGTGTCTGGAATTCGCGCTCGGCACCCCGGCTGTCGCCGGCACGGATCAGGGCGCGTGCGTAGTTGAGCCGCAGGTTCTGGACACCGGGTTGCTGCTTGACAGCATTGGCCAGCAGGTTGGCAGCTTCGCGGCTCCGGCCCAGCTCGGTCAGCATCTTGGCTTCCAACAGGGTGGCCTGACTGGACTGCGGGCGCAGGCGGCGTGCCTCACGGGCAAGCTCCAGCGCTTCTGCCGGCTTGCCGCTCTGGGACTTAAGCAGGGCTTGGGCGAACAGGAGGTGGGCGTTGTCCGGCCGCGACCTGGCGAGCTCGCCGAGTTTCTGGAAAAGCTCGTCACGAGCCGGCTGGGTCGGGGGAATGGCTGCCAGGAAGAGTTGCTCCAGGTCGGCCTCGGGCTGCAGGGCCAGCAGGCTGTCCAGAGCAGGGATGGCGATATCGAAGCGGGTCTGGCGCAGGCTGTTGAGACAGAGCAGATACCAGGCATCGGCGGCCTCGGGGACTACCTCTGTCCAGAGCTGCGACATTTCCAGGCTTTGGGGCTGGTTCAGGACCTGGGCAATGGTGGTGGCTCGAGCCACCACGCCGGGATCACGGGTTTGCCGTGCCTGTTCGATGTAGTTCCTGAGCGTGAGCTCAGGTCGCTGACGGTGTGCTGCCAACTCGGCCGTCAGCAGGGACTCCAGCGTTGCTGTTGAAAACGGGCCGTAGACCGGTTCGGCCTCGGGAGCTTCTGCGGGTGTCGGTGCGGCTGAGGCAACAATCGTCGTGCTTGTGGGTACTGCTGCTGGCTGGGCAGCACAGGCAGCCAGCAGGGGAAGCAGCAGGAAAGGGAGGGCACGGCGCATGGCTTGGAGTCAGGGGGTCGGATACAGACAGGGACACTGGCATCTTGGCAAAAAAGCCCGGGCACGGCCAGCCGCCCGCTGTGCCAATTTGTGCACCTGTCTGCCTGTGTCGTCGGCACCGGACGCAGGACCGGGTTTCTTATGGAGAGGCAGGGTTTGTCTTTGCCAGCCCTATCCCGCAAAATTCGCCGCACTTTTCAGGGGTAGTTCGGCAGATCCGGGGTAGGCTGCACGCCGGTTGCTGCCGGAGAATGGATCAGGTGGCTATCCTGATTCTCCATCTGCTGCCGGAGCGGCGGTCTTACGGTACGGGTTCTCGATGGGGCTGCTGGCGCTGGGCATCAATCACAAGACAGCTTCGCTGGATCTGCGCGAGAAGGTGGCCTTTACGCCGGAAGCGCTGGATGCTGCCTTGCGTGAGGCAGTGCGCGAGGCCGGCTTGGGTGAGCTGGCCATCCTCTCCACCTGCAACCGTACCGAATTCTACGGTTTTCTCCCCGAGCAGAACGGCGAGGCCCTTCTGGCTTGGCTGGGTCGCCATCACCAGATTCCGCTCAGCGAAATCTCCTCCAGCATCTACCAGCATGAAAACGAAGAGGCCGTGCGGCACATGATGCGTGTCGCGGCAGGCCTCGATTCGATGGTGTTGGGCGAGCCGCAGATTCTCGGGCAGATGAAAACGGCCTATGCCCAGGCCGCCCAGGCGGGCACCCTGGGTCCTGAGCTTGAGCGTTTGTTCCAGACCACGTTTGCAGCGGCCAAGCAGGTGCGTACCGAGACCGCGATTGGTGCCAATGCCGTGTCGGTCGGTTTTGCAGCCGTCATGCTGGCGCGGCAGATATTTTCTGACCTGCGCGAGAGCGAGGCGCTGCTCATCGGTGCGGGTGAAATGATCGAGCTGGTGGGCCGGCATTTGTACGAGCAGGGCGTTTCCCGGATTACGGTGGCCAATCGCACCCTGTCGCGTGGGCTGGAGCTGGCGCAGCAGTTTGGCGGCCGTGCCGTGACGCTGGAGGAAATTCCGGATGCGCTGGTCAATGCCGACATCGTGATTTCCTCCACGGCATCACCTTTGCCCATTCTCGGCAAGGGCATGGTGGAGCGAGCCCTGAAAAAGCGTCGGCATCGTCCCATCTTCATGGTCGACATTGCCGTGCCGCGTGACGTCGAGCCCGAGGTTGCGCAGTTGCAGGATGTCTATCTCTACACGGTGGACGACCTGCAATCCGTGATTGAGGAGAACATGCGTTCCCGGCAGGAAGCGGCTCATGCTGCCGAAGAGATCGTGACGGCACGGGCCCTGCAGTTCATGGCGCAAAAGCGCCAGCAGGGCGCCTTTGCCACGCTCACCACATGGCGTCGCCAGGTGGAGGCCCTGCGTGAGCAGGAGCTGGAGCGTGCCCGTGCCAGCATACGCCGTGGCGTGGATCCAGAAGAGGCCCTGGAGCGCATGAGCCGCAACCTGACAGGCAAGCTCATGCATGCTCCCAGTGTTGCGTTGAAAAAAGCGGCATCAGCCGGCGAGCACGAAAAGCTGGATTGGTCGGCTGAACTGTTGGGCGTTGCTGACGATGACGTTGCAGGAAGTGCCTCTGCCTTCGAGCGCCGCAAGCGCCGACCCGGTGATGCCACATGAAGGCCTCTCTGCGCAGCAAGCTGGAGAATCTCGTTGATCGTGCTGAAGAGGTGAGCGCATTGCTTGCCGATCCCGGCGTAACGGGAGACAACGAGAAATTCCGCAAACTCTCCCGTGAGCATGCCGAGCTTGAGCCTGTCGTGGCTGCCTTCAATGCCTTTTGCCAGGCCGAGCAACATGAGGCAGAGGCGCGCACCCTCCTCAAGGACCCGGATTTCCGTGAAATGGCCGAGCAGGAGATTCGCGATGCCACGGAAAGGCTCCAGGGCCTGACGGCCGAGCTTGAGCGGCAGATGCTGCCCCGTGACCCCAACGACAGCTGCAATATTTATCTGGAGGTTCGCGCCGGCACTGGTGGTGACGAGGCAGCGATTTTTGCCGGTGATCTTTTCCGCATGTACACGCGCTATGCCGAAAAGCAGCGCTGGCGGGTGGAGGTGTTGTCTTCCAGTGCCGGGGAGCATGGCGGCTACAAGGAAGTGATCGCGCGTGTCGAAGGCGAGAACGTTTACGCCAAACTGAAATTCGAGTCCGGTGCCCATCGTGTGCAGCGTGTGCCGGCAACCGAATCGCAGGGCCGCATTCACACATCTGCCTGTACCGTGGCTGTGTTGCCGGAGGTGGATGAGGTCGAAAGCGTTGATATCCGCAAGGAAGACCTGCGCATCGACAGCTTCCGCTCCAGCGGTGCCGGAGGCCAGCATGTGAATACCACGGACTCTGCCATTCGCATCGTGCATCTTCCCACGGGCATTACCGTCGAATGCCAGGATGAGCGTTCGCAGCACAAGAACAAGGCGCGTGCCATGAGCCTGCTGGCTGCCCGCCTGCTGGCGGCACAGCAGGATGCGCAGCATGCGGCCCAGGCCAGCCTGCGGCGCAACCTGGTGGGCTCGGGCGACCGTTCCGAGCGCATACGCACCTACAACTTCCCGCAGGGGCGGCTCACGGACCATCGCATCAATCTCACCCTGTATTCGCTGGAGCGTATTGTCGAAGGTGATCTGGATGACGTGCTGGATACGCTGGCGCGGGAGCATCAGGCTGACCAGCTTGCCGGTCTTGCGGAGCAGGAGTGAGCTCTATCGGTGTGCTGCTGAAAGAGGCAGCGTTGCGCCTGCAAGCTTGCAGTCCTTCACCGCGCACTGATGCGGAATACCTGCTCATGCATGTGACAGGCAGGGATCGCACTTGGCTGCGCCTGCATGACGATGCGGAATTGCCACCTTCGCAGCATGAGGCATTCCGGCTGCTGCTGGCCCGTCGCGAAAAGGGAGAGCCGGTAGCCTATCTCACGGGTGAGCGCGGATTTTGGTCGCTGGATGTCACGGTCAGCCCGGCCACGCTGATCCCCCGTGCCGACACCGAACTGCTGGTGGAAATGGCATTGGAAAAGCTGCCGCTGTCAGAGCCGCGGCGGGTGCTGGACTTGGGAACCGGCAGCGGCATCATTGCACTGGCCATCAAAAAAGAGCGCCCTCGTTGTCATGTAACAGCAGTGGATGCATCGGAAGATGCGCTGCAAGTGGCGGCTGCCAATGCCGCCAAGCTGCAACTTGAAATCGGGTTCGTGCACAGCAACTGGTATGCCGCGCTGGAGGGGCAGGTTTTCGATATGGTTGTCGCCAATCCTCCTTATATTGCTGCAGATGATCCTCATCTTGGGCAGGGTGACCTGCGTTTCGAACCGCTCTCTGCCTTGGTGGCCGGTGAACAGGGATTGGCAGATCTGCGTCGCATTGTCGTGCAGGCACCCCGGTATCTGTCGGCAGGAGGATGGTTGATGCTGGAGCATGGGTTTGGGCAGGCGGAGGCTGTGCAACAACTGCTTCGTGACAATGGTTTTATCGAGGTGGCAACACGGCAGGACCTGGGTGGCCAGCCACGTGCAACTCAGGGGAGACTGGCCCCGTTTGTGCAACAGCAGGCACAGCATGAGCAGGGTGCATCAGCATGCTGAGTGATGAAGAGCTTCTGCGGTATTCGCGACAGATCATGCTGCCGGATTTCGACATTGCCGCCCAGGAGAAGCTGAAGGCTGCACGTGTATTGCTGGTCGGGCTGGGAGGAATAGGCTCTCCGGTGGCACTGTATCTGGCTGCTTCCGGGGTGGGTGAGCTGGTGCTGGCCGATTTTGATACAGTCGATATTAGCAATCTGCAGCGACAGATATTGCATGGGACGGCCGATATAGGCCGCGCCAAGGCGGACTCCGCGGCGGACCGTCTGCGGCAGCAGAACCCGCAGGTGATCCTCTCTAAAATAACCATGCCGCTGGATGCGTCGACTTTGCCGGAATTGCTGGTCGGCATCAGTCTGGTGGTGGATGGCTGTGACAATTTTGCCACCCGCGATGCAGTGAATGCGGCCTGTGTTACAGCGAAAATCCCTTTGGTCAGCGCGGCGGCCATCGGCATGAGTGCCCAGCTTTCCGTGTTTGATAGCCGCTTGCCGGATTCACCCTGTTATCGCTGTCTTTATCCGATGGCAGATGAAGAGGCCATGACCTGCAGCGAAGCGGGCGTACTGGCCCCCGTGACTGGAATGGTGGGGGCACTGGCCGCTGCCGAGGCCCTGAAAATCCTGACCGGAGTCGGCAAGCCGCTTATCGGTCGCCTCTGGCTATGGGAGGCCGGCCCCGCGATCATGCGCACCCTTTCGGTGCGGCGCGATCCTGGCTGTGCTGTTTGTGGTTCCGCGTCTGGCCTACGGACGCCTGAATTGATGTAAACGGAAAAAGGAGTACCGGCATGAACCGTTATGCGAATTTCGGCAATGCACTCAAGGGATTGTTGCGTGTGGCCCAGACCGGCAGCGTGCTGGCCAGCACTGGCATAGGCTGGTTGCGTGGCGAGCGCCCACCTACACCGCAGTTGCTGCGCCAGACCTTCGAACGTCTTGGTGCCACCTATATCAAGCTCGGGCAGTTCATTGCCAGCTCGCCCTCGCTTTTCCCCGAGGCCTATGTCACCGAGTTCCAGCACTGCCTGGACAAGACCACGCCACTGCCTTTTTCCATCATGCGCAACGTGCTTGAGCGTGAACTCAAGCGGCCGCTCAACGAGATTTTTGCAGAGATTGACGAGACTCCCCTGGCATCGGCCTCCATTGCACAGGTGCATGCAGCCAGGCTGGTGAGTGGCGAGCCCGTGGTCATCAAGATACAGAAGCCGGGCGTTGAAAAAATCCTGCTGACCGATCTCAATTTCCTTTATTTTTCGGCACGTGTTGTCGAAGTGCTGTTTCCCAAGCTCAAGTTTGCTTCTTTGTCTGCCATCGTTGCAGAAATACAGGCCTGCATGATGGAGGAAACGGATTTCTACAAAGAAGCGCGCAATATCCAGGAATTCAACGAGTTCCTGCAGCGCACCGGCAACGACGCTGCCATTGCTCCCAAGGTGTACGAGCAGGCGTCCAGCCTGCGCGTGCTGACCATGGAGCGCTTCTACGGTGTTCCCCTGACGGATCTTGAAACCATCAGGAAGTACACCCGCGATCCCGCCGGTACGCTGGTAACGGCCATGAATACCTGGTTTTCCAGCCTCATGCTGTGCGGGAGCTTTCATGCCGACCTGCATGCCGGCAACCTCATGGTACTGACGGATGGCCGCCTGGGTTTTATCGACTTTGGCATCGTGGGCCGCATCAATCCGGAAACCTGGGAGGCGACCAATGCCTTTGTGGAGTCCCTTACCGATGGTGATTTCCACAAGATGGCCGACAGCATGACCCGTATCGGCATGACCAAGCGTGTGGTTGATGTGGAAGCGCTCAGCCAGGACCTGGAAAAGCTCTACAGCACGGTGACCACCGTGGACCCCGAGCATGTGCTTAACGGCGCTGTGAATGACAATGAAATCAACCGCATCATGCTGGACATCGTGGCGGTAGGTGAACGACACGGTATCCGCTTCCCGCGTGCATTTGCATTGCTGCTCAAGCAGATTCTCTATTTTGACCGCTATGTGAAGATACTCGCGCCAGACATGAACGTGTTTGCAGATGACCGTATCGATTTCATGGGTGACGGCAAGGGAGCAAGACTGCTGCACTGATCTCTGGCATGAGTACGGAAGTTGCCATGACTGATACTCCCGCACTGCAACAAAAGCTGGCTGACAAACTCTGGCATACCGTGTTCGGCAGTGCCGATTCGGCACTGTTGTCTCCCTGGCGTTTGCGCCTGGCAGGCAAGGATCATGCAACGGTACGCATGGCCGAACTGGAGGTCATCCAGAACATGCTGGATGACCTTGATGACTTGCAGGCCGGACGCAAGATATTCAATGCGCGTGACGAACTGGTGGATGCACCGGTTGACGAGTTGGCGCCGTCGGTTCGCCTGAATCCCCTGATCGAGCAGGCTGGTGAAGACCCTCTCAATGCCCTGCGTGTTCCCGGCCTTGCCCACGCTCTGGAAAAAGTGCGGCTGGAAGCCGACATTCTCGCCCTGCGTCATTCCCTGAATGTGCGGCGCATTGGCCTGCGTGCCGACATGCTGGCAGAGTCATTGCTGGTGGAGAGTCTGTCGGAGCGCCCGGTTGATGCTGATTGGCTGCTGCGCTGGCAGGAGTGTGCAGCGCGTGCCGTTGCCACGGACTTCCAGGAGATGTGGGCGCGTGTGCTGGTGGATGAAGTGCGCCAGCCAGGCACGCACAGCCTGCGTACGCTGGCTTTTCTCGCCTCGATTTCCCGTGCAGACATGGCGACCATCAGCTTCATGGCTCGCCTTGATCTGAACGGTTTTGTCTGCAAGGAGGCCAGCAGTTATTTTCAGGCAGACATTCATGGACCCATGCTTGCGCAGATGGAGGACATGGGATTGCTGCAATCCGGGCCTGATATGGTGCGCCTGAAAAGCGTCAGCAAGACGGGTTTCCGCGCTGTACTGCGTTGCCACGACAAGGCGCTGTACATTGAAGGCGAGGGACGAGAGCTGGCAGTCACCGCGCATCGGTTTACACCACTGGGTCGGCAGGTAATGGCCCTTTTTCCCGGTAGACCGGACACGGGTTATCTCTTCTCTCTTGGCAATGCTCTCAAGAAGCGCGGCTATCATGTAGACATCGGAGACTGGCTTGGCCAGTCGGATGGCGGCGGGCTGTTCAGCGAAAAGCTCAGTCTTTAATGCCAGCCCTGAAAAGCCCTGTGACGTTTGAGCGTGCACAAGGCTTTTTTTATCCTCAGGCGCAACGTTTCATTTCCACCAGGGATAGAAGGGCGGCATCTGTGTTGTGCTGCCCTTGAATTCCGGGCTGCGCTTTTCCAGGAAAGACTGCACGCCTTCTTTGCCATCGCCGATGCTGGTGTAGAACATGGCCAGTGAATCAATGCGATGAGCCTCCACCGGATGTGGTTGCGCAGAGTTGCGGTACAGCATCTGGCGTATCAGTGCCGTTGAAACCGGGGAGCGGTTGTCCACAAACTTGTGCGCCAGCTTGTAGGCCTCGTCCAGCAGTTGCTCGGGCGGAAATACGGCTTTTACCAGGCCGCCACGCAGTGCTTCGGCGGCATCCATGATCTCGGCGCTATAGACCCATTCCAGTGCCTGCGAGATCCCCACAATACGTGGCAGGAACCAGCTTGAGCATGCTTCGGGTGCCACGCCGATCT
The DNA here is from genome assembly GCA_037189985.1 of Moraxellaceae bacterium. GTDB lineage: Bacteria > Pseudomonadota > Gammaproteobacteria > Pseudomonadales > Moraxellaceae > UBA2031. The sequence goes on along the minus strand of JBBCJX010000011.1, from coordinate 60,699 downwards.
TGCCGAACACAAAGCCGATGCGTGCTTTCTCCGACGCAAGCCGTATGTCCATGGCCAGTGTCATGGTGGCGCCAATTCCCACGGCAGCCCCGTTGATGGCACCGATCACCGGTTTGGTACATTCGTAGATGGCAAGCGTGACGCGCCCGCCCGTGTCCCGGACACCATTGAATATGGCCGGGTCATCCAGGCGGTCATGCATGTCGGCTACTGTTGGGCGTTGCGACTCATCAAGGCCGAAGACATTGCCGGGCACAGAAAGGTCCATGCCGGCGCAAAAGGCACGGCCGGAGCCGGTGACAACAATCGCTTTCACGGCCTCATCGCTGCTGGCGCGGTTGAAGGCGTGGACCAGTTCATTGGCCATCTCCACGGTAAAGGCATTGAGTTGATCGGGCCGGTTGAGCGTCAGGGTCAGGATGCCATCGGCGAGCTGGTAATCGAGAGTGTTGTAATCCATGCGGGTTCTCCTTCGTGCGCGCAGGCCCGTCTTTTAGCATCAAATGACGGGTGGGCGCATGTGCCATGGGGCCTTGTTGCCGGTTTTTCAGGCCAGTTTTCCGGTACCGGAATTTTGCAGTGCAATCCCGTGGGGGCCTTGGTAGATTCGCCCCCCATGTCAGCCGGCCTTGCCGGTGCCCTGTCCCTGTTGCCGGAGGTTTTCCATGAATGTCCTGATTGTCCACGCTCATCCCGAGCCGCAGTCTTTCACCACGTCCATGATGAAAACGGCCGTCGCTGACCTGACTGCCGCAGGGCACAGTGTCGAAGTGTCTGATCTCTATGCCATGCAGTGGAACCCGGTGGCTTCTGCTGAAGATTTCGGTTCACGCAAGAAAGAAGATTATCTCGTCTATGCGCTGGAGCAGCGGCAGAACTATGAAGCCGGAACCATTGCTTCCGACATAGCGGCCGAAGTGGAAAAGGTGAAGAAAGCAGACCTCATCATGCTGAGCTTCCCACTCTACTGGTTCTCTGTGCCCGCCATTCTCAAGGGCTGGATAGACCGCGTATTGCTGTCAGGCTTCTGTTACGGAGGCCTGCGTTTTTATGACAACGGTGGCCTCAAGGGCAAGAAAGCCGTTCTTAGTTTCACGCTGGGCGGGCGTGAGCACATGTTCGGTCCTGGTGCCATACACGGTGAACTGGATCTGATGCTGCGCCCTGTCCTGCGCGGCACACTGGCTTATGTCGGTCTTGATGTCCTGCCGTTTTTTGCGGGCTACCACATCCCTTATCTCAAGCCTGAAGCGCGTGATCAGATCATGCAGGATTACCGGGATTGGCTGGCGGCATTGCCGGATGCTACGCCGCTGGTCTTTCCGAAGATGAGTGAGTTCGACGAGAAGCTTTATCCGAAGAAGTGAGTCATCCGGAAAATGAGCCGTTCATTTTTCCTGGTAGCGGCCATCGCCATGATGTTCGTGTTGTATCGTTGCGCCAGTATCAAGCCTGATGAAAGCAAGTATCACGCACCCATCTCGGCAGCCATCAATCAGATGTATGCCGAGCAGAGCCCTCTGTGTCGTGTCATTCCGCTTGTCTACGGTTTTCCGCATGTGGTGGCGCTGTCATATCGTGATGGCGAGCCGGCAGGCAGGCCGCATAACCCTCTCGGGTTGAGCTGGCGCCGTCTCGTGGATAGCGGCTTGTTGCGTGAGTCGCCCAAATACGATCTGGATATGCATCAGGTAGGTCTTGAGTATGACCTGACCGGCAAGGGCCGTGAATATTACACGCCGCTACACCGTGAGAACGGACAGGAACTTGCCCGTTTTTGTCTCGGGCAGGTTGTGCTCAAGGAAATCATTGTGCTGGCCAAGCCTTTCTACAGTATCCATGGATTGAACGTTGCTGCCACTTACACGATGAGGGCCGAGGGAGTGAGCCCGGATGTCTACGGAGACATTGGCCAGGCATTGGATATCCAGGCACCAAGAAGGAGTGAAACAGGAGAAATCCTGTTTCCAGGCCAGCAAAATACGTTTGTATTCAATAATGACAGTGGCGAGCTCATGTCGGGGCTGACTTATTAAGCTCGTATCCCTCGGCATGAATGAAAAAGGGCTGCGTTTGCAGCCCTTTTTCATGATCGCTTCCGCCCTAGCCCAGCTTCTTCTTCAGTAATTCGTTCACCTGGCCGGGATTTGCCTTGCCCTGTGAAAGCTTCATCACCTGGCCGACGAAGAAACCGAACATCTTGCCACGCTTTGCTTCTTCGGCTGCGCGGTAGTTGTCCACCTGCTGTGGGTTCTCGGTCAATACCTTGTCGATGATGGCTTCGATGGCACCGGAATCAGATTCCTGCTTGAGGCCTTTGCTCTCGATAATGTCGTCGGCTGTCTTGCCTTCACCATCCCACAAGGCCTGGAAGACCTGCTTGCCGATCTTGCCGGAGATGGTGTTGTCGTTGATGCGGTTGATGAGGCCGCCGAGCTGCTCGGGTGATACCGGTGATTCGCTGATGTCTTTTTCCGTGCGGTTGAGCGCGCCCAGTATGTCCATCATGACCCAGTTGGAAGCCTGTTTGGCGGCGCCATTGGCGGCCGTTACCGTGGCTTCGAAGAAGTCAGCGAGCACGCGGTCGGCCGCCAGTATGCCGGCATCATAGTCGGGCAGACCGTATTGCGAGACAAAGCGTTCACGCTTGGTTGCGGGCAGTTCGGGCAGGCTTGCGCGGATTTCTTCAATCAGGGCCTCATCCAGCACAACCGGCAGCAAGTCGGGGTCAGGGAAGTAGCGGTAGTCGTTGGCTTCTTCCTTGCTGCGCATGGCGCGGGTCTTGTTGGTGTCCGGATTGTAGAGCACCGTGGCCTGCGCAATCTTGCGGCCGGACTCGATCTCGTCGATCTGCCATTCGATTTCGCTGTTGATGGCCTTCTCGATGAACTTGAAGGAGTTGACGTTCTTGATTTCGCGGCGCGTGCCGAAAGCGGTGGCACCTTTCTCGCGTATGGAGACATTGCAGTCGCAGCGCATGGAGCCTTCGGCCATGTTGCCATCGGAAATGTCCAGATAGCGGATCAGGGCATGGATAGCGCGTGCATAAGCCACGGCTTCCTTGGCGGAGCGCATGTCGGGCTCCGAGACGATTTCCAGCAGCGGCGTACCGGCACGATTGAGGTCGATGCCGGTCATGCCCGAGAAGTCTTCATGCAGTGACTTTCCGGCATCCTCTTCCAGATGTGCGCGGGTAATGTTCACGCGTTTTACCGCACCATCATCAAGAGTGATGTCGATGAAGCCTTTACCCACGATGGGCAGTTCCATCTGTGATATCTGATAGCCCTTGGGCAGGTCAGGATAGAAGTAGTTCTTGCGCGCAAATACTGACTTCCGGCCAAGCTCGGCATTGATGCCTAGGCCGAACTTGATGGCATTGCGTACGGCACCCTTGTTCAGTACGGGCAGGACGCCGGGCATCCCCAGATCAATCAGGCTGGCCTGCGTGTTGGCTTCGGCACCGAAGGTGGTGTCGGAGCCCGAGAAAATCTTGGATTTGGTGTTGAGCTGGACATGTATTTCCAGACCGATCACAACTTCCCAGGTCATGTGGTGGTCCTCACTCGAAAGCGGCGGGCAGACGACGGTGCCAGTCTGTCACTTGCTGGTAGCGGTGTGCGACATTGAGCAGGCGGCCTTCGCTCCAGAAGTTGCCGATCAGCTGCAGGCCCACGGGCAGGTTCTGTGAAAAACCGGCGGGCAGGCTCATGCCGGGCAAGCCTGCAAGATTGGTGGCAATGGTGTAGATGTCTGAAAGGTACATGGCAATCGGGTCTGCCTGCTTCTCGCCCAGGCCGAAAGCCACTGTCGGTGAAGTGGGGCCGGCAATCACATCGCACTGCTCAAAGGCACGGGCAAAATCGTTCTTGATCAGTCGACGCACTTTTTGTGCCTGCAGGTAGTAGGCGTCGTAATAACCGGCTGAAAGTGCATAGGTACCAACCATGATGCGTCGTTTGACCTCTGCACCAAAACCCTCGGCCCGCGAGCGCTTGTAAAGGTCCGTAAGGTCCTGCGGATTTTCGCAGCGGTAACCGAAACGCACACCGTCAAACCGTGAAAGGTTCGATGAGCATTCGGCGGGTGCGATCACGTAATACGCGGGCACAGCCAGATCAGAGGTAGGGAGATCGATTTCCACCACGCTGGCGCCCAGCTTTTTCAGCTCGTCAATCGCTGCTGCAATGACTTTCTCCACACCGGCATCCAGGCCGTTGCCGAAATATTGCCTGGGTAGTCCGATACGCAATCCGGCGATGGAATCATTCAGTGTTGCCGTATGGTCAGGAATAGGATGCAAGATGCTGGTGGAGTCGCGTGTATCGTGCCCGGACATGGCGTTCATCAGGAGCGCAGCGTCTTCAGCGCTCTGTGCCATGGGGCCGGCCTGATCCAGGCTTGAGGCAAAAGCGATCATGCCCCAGCGCGAAACGCGGCCATAAGTGGGCTTGAGTCCGGTGAGATTGCAGAGCGCTGCCGGCTGGCGGATGGAGCCGCCGGTGTCCGTGCCGGTGGCAGCCGGTGCCAGACGCGCTGCAACGGCAGCAGCGGAGCCGCCAGAGGAGCCACCGGGAACTTTGCTGATGTCCCAGGGGTTTTTCACCGGCCCATAAAAGCTGGTTTCATTCGACGAGCCCATGGCGAACTCGTCCATGTTCGTCTTGCCCAGCATGACGCTGCCTGCGGCATTGAATTTTTCGATGACGGCCGCGTTGTAAGGCGAGATGAAGTTGTCCAGCATTTTCGAGGCGCAAGTGGTCTTCACGCCTTCCGTGCAGAAAATGTCTTTCTGTGCGAGCGGGATGCCGGTAAGTGTGCCAGCTTTGCCGGCAGCACGCGCGGCATCGGCAGCATCGGCCTGCTGCAGGGCCAGCTCATCACAAACTGTAATGAAACTGTTGAGCTCGCCATCATGTTTCTTGATGCGTGCCAGGAAATGCTGGGTGAGCTCGCGACTGGAGTACTCGCGGGCGGTGAGACCGGCAGCCAGTTCGGCAAGGGTTTTTTGGTGTAGTGGTGATGACATATGAGCTTTCTCGGGCGGACCCTCATCTGCCCTGCGGGCACCTTCTCCAGCCGGGAGAAGGGAAGGGAGCTGTTTATTCGATAACCTTGGGTACGAGATAGAGGCCGGCCTCAGTGGCCGGTGCGATCTTCTGGTAGGCGTCGCGGTGGTTGGTCTCGGTCACCGCATCTTCGCGCAGGCTCTGGGTGGCATCCACCGGGTGGGCCATCGGTTCAATACCGGTGGTGTCGGCGGCCTGCAACTTGTCGATGAGTACGAGGATGTCGTTCAGGCGGTCAGTGACCCTGCCTTCTTCCTCGGTCGTGAGCTGGAGTCGGGCGAGGTGGGCGATCTTTGCCACCTCGGCGGCGGTCAGGGCCATGCGAGTACTCGGATATTCAGGGGGATTGTCGGGAGTGCGTAAGGCTGGGCAAATTAGCACAGTTCGCAGCTTGTCCAAAGGACCCTGTTTGTTTAGAGTTAGCCGCATTTTACGGGCTTCGGGCCGCTGCTGGCGCGGGTTTGGCGCAGGCAGTCCCGGGGTCCTTCTGGACGCCGACCTGTCTCCTTCTTGCAGGTCCGGCCTCGCACGTACGCGACTGAATCAGGTTTCCTGCCCCCATGCTTCCCATTCTCAAAAGCTTTCTCGGTCTTTTCTCTTCCGACCTTGCCATCGACCTTGGCACTGCCAACACCATCATCTATGTCCCCGATCGCGGCATTGTGCTCAATGAGCCGTCCGTGGTTGCCATCCGCCAGAACGGCGTGACCAAGACCGTGGCGGCGGTGGGTGTTGATGCCAAGCGCATGCTGGGCCGTACGCCGGGCAATATCTCTGCCATCCGCCCCCTGAAAGACGGTGTCATCGCCGACTTTGAGGTGACGGAGAAAATGCTGCAGTTCTTCATCAAGAAGGTGCATGAAAAGGGCATGTTGCCCCCGCGCCCGCGTGTGCTGGTTTGCGTGCCCTGCAAGTCCACCCTGGTGGAGCGTCGCGCCATCCGCGAGTCCGTGCTGGGGGCGGGTGCCCGTGAAGTGCGGTTGATCGAGGAGCCCATGGCGGCGGCCATCGGTGCCGGTCTGCCTGTGGAACAGGCCTGTGGCTCCATGGTGGTGGATATTGGTGGCGGCACGACGGAAATCGCCGTGATTTCCCTGTCCGGCTCTGTCTACTCCGATTCCGTGCGCATTGGCGGTGATCTTTTTGATGACTGCATCGTTTCCTATGTGCGCCGCCAGCATGGCTGCCTCATCGGTGAGTCCACGGCAGAACGTATCAAGCAGGAAATCGGGACGGCCTTTGCCGGCGGTGAGTTGCGCGAGATCGAAGTGCGCGGCCGCAATCTTGCCGAGGGTGTGCCTCGCTCCTTTACCCTGAATTCCGATGAAATCCTGGGTGCCCTGCTGGATCCGCTGACCGGCATTGTCACGGCCGTCAAGAGTGCCCTTGAGCAGACCCCGGCCGAACTTTCTGCTGACATTGCCGAGCGTGGCATGGTGCTGACCGGCGGTGGCGCCTTGCTGCGCGATCTCGACAAGCTGTTCAGCAAGGAAACCGGGTTGCCGGTCATTGTTGCGGAAGACCCCCTGACCTGTGTGGCGCGTGGTGGTGGCCGTGCGCTGGAGTTCATGGACAATCCCGCCTACGACATGTTGTTCGTGGATTGACGCACGTCCGGGGCCAGTGCGGAATCGTGATGTGAACGAGCCGGCTTACTGCCGGCTTTTGTTTTAGTCTCCCGTTTTGGTTTTCGGGCGGATATTCGGGTAGCGATATGGAAACCACGCTTTTCGGCAAATCATCCAGGGGGGGCTACCGTCTGCTGTTTGCGGTATTGCTCGCTCTGATATTGCTGTTCGTGGATTCGCGCTTCAAGCACCTCACCGATCCGGTGCGTTACCAGCTCAACGGATTGTTTTCACCGGTTTATGCTGTCATGGGCTGGCCGGGCCGCCTGAGCGAGTGGCTGGCGGATTCCGCCATGAGCGATGAGGCCTTGCGTGCCGAAAACGCCTACCTGAAAAGCCAGTTGCTGGTGCTCTCGGGGCATTTGCAGAAGTTTTCCGAACTGGCTGCAGAAAACGCACGCCTGCGCGGTTTGCTCGATTCCACGCTTGTTGTGGATGGCCGCGTGCTCATTGCCGAGATCATTGCTGTCGACAGCGATCCTTTCCGTCACATCATCCTCATCAACAAGGGGAAAGCTGAAGGCGTGTACGAGGGCCAGCCGGTGCTGGATGCCCGCGGCATCATGGGGCAGGTGACGGAGGTGGGGCCCCAGACCTCCCGCGCCATGCTGATTGCAGACCGGGAGCATGCCTTGCCGGTCCGCATAGCACGCAACGGAGTTCGCGCCATTCTGGCAGGCACGGGTGACATCGACCGGCTGAGTTTGCAATTCGTACCAGAGTCGGCGGATGTGAAGGTCGGCGACACGTTGATGAGCTCAGGTCTGGGGCACCGGTTTCCGGCGGGTTATCCCGTTGCCGTGGTGACCAATGTCGGCAAGAGCGGTACGGGAGAGTTTGCAACCATTCAGGCGCGTCCGGTGGCGGAGCTTGATCGCACCCGCCACGTCCTGCTGCTTTTCAACCGTTCCTTGAGTGCCGGGCAGGCACGTACGGGAGGCCCTCATGGCCCGACGCCATAATCCTGTCTTTGCCCTGCCGCTCAGCTTCCTGCTGGCTTTTGTTCTTGCGATGCTGCCTTTGCCGCAGGCCCTCAGCTACTGGCGCCCGGAGTTCGTCACCATGGTGCTGGTTTTCTGGGTGCTGAATGCCCCGGGGCTGGTGGGTGTCTGGACAGGATTCATTCTGGGTTTGTTGCTGGATGTGCTCTTTGCCACCCCTTTCGGCTTGCACGCCATGGTGCTGGCCATCATTGCCTGGCTGGCCCAGCTTTCCTGGCGCCGTGTAGCGGTTTTTTCCCTGGCCCAGACCAGCTTGCTGGTATTCGTGCTGGTGCTGGTGGGGCTCATCGTCAAGCGCATCCTGCTCAATATCGTTGCCACAGGCCCGGACTCCTGGCTTTACTGGCTGCCGGCACTGACCAGTGCAGTGGTATGGCCGACAGTGATGGTGTCGCTTCGCCGCTTCGCTCCGCGTTAAAGGGACTGCCCGGGCAGTGTTGTTGACGGAGCAAGTCCGCACTCACCGCACATAAGCTCCGGTTATTGCCCCGGCCTGCGCCTTGCGTATGTTGTGGCTATGCCAACCGGGAAACCAGAATAATGACCATGCCTCTTTACCTTGCTTCAACTTCTCCACGCCGGCGCGAACTCCTGCAGCAATTGGGCTTGTCGTTTTCCGTGCTGAAGATTGATGTGGACGAGACGCGCATGGCCGGAGAGTCTCCCGAGCAGTATGTGGCCCGCCTTGCAGAGGCAAAGGCACGTGCCGGGTTGATGATGGTGCCGGAAGGTATCGTCATTGCTGCTGATACGACGGTGGCGCTGGATGATGATGAGTTGGGCAAGCCGGCGACAGAGGCGGATGCAGTGGCAATGTGGGCACGATTGTCCGGGCGCGGGCATCGTGTATTGACCGGAGTTGCAGTGGGGCAGGGCAATGATGTCCGCGTGCAGGTGGTGGCAACTTCTGTGCGCTTCCGCGACATTTCGACAGAGGAGATGCGCGCCTACTGGGCGAGTGGCGAGCCGGTCGACAAGGCCGGCGGTTATGCAATCCAGGGACGTGGCGCCGTGTTTGTCACCGGCATCGAGGGTAGCTACAGCAATGTGGTGGGATTGCCCTTGACGGAAACAGCCGCTTTGCTGGCCGGCTTTGGATATTCAGTCTGGAATGAAGCCTCATGAGTGAAGAAATCCTCATCAATGTCACTCCCATGGAGTGCCGTGTTGCCTGTGTGGAAAATGGTGTGGTGCAGGAGCTGTATGTAGAGCGCACGGCGCGGCGCGGTATGGTGGGCAATATCTGCAAGGGCAAGGTGGTGCGGGTGCTGCCCGGCATGCAGGCGGCCTTTGTCGAAGTGGGGCATGCTCGTACGGCCTTCATTCATGTCAACGACATTGTCTGGCCGAAGCAGGAGGGCGAGCGTGAAAAACCGCCGGTGATTTCCGAACTGCTGCACGAGGGGCAGTCTGTCATCGTGCAGGTGATGAAGGACATGTTGGGCAGCAAGGGTGCACGCCTGACGACGGACCTTTCGATTCCTTCTCGCTATCTTGTCTACATGCCGCGTGGTGAGCATATCGGTGTGTCGCAGCGTATCGAGGATGAGGTTGAACGGGATCGTCTTAAGGGCCTTGTGCGCCAGCTCCAGGAAGAAAGCCCGGATACGGCCTCGGGTGGCTTCATCGTGCGTACCGTTGCCGAGGGTGTCAGCGAACATGAGTTGCGTCGTGACATGGAGTTTCTGGTCAAGCTCTGGCGCTGGATACAGGACCGTTGCCAGACGGCAGCCACGCCTTCCCTGATCTACGAGGAACTGTCCCTTTACCTGCGCACCATTCGCGACATTGTTGGCGTGAATGTGGAAAAAGTGCTGATCGATTCGCGTGAAACCTTTGGCAAGGTTGAAGAATTCGTCCGTGAGTTCATGCCGGGAATGTTGGGCAATATCGAGCACTATCCGGGTGAGCGGCCATTGTTCGAGCTTTACAACATCGAGGATGACCTGCAGAAGGCCCTGCAGCGCAAGGTGCTGCTGAAATCCGGCGGCTACCTCATCATCGACCAGACCGAGGCTATGACCACGGTCGATGTGAACACTGGCTCCTTCGTGGGTACGCGCACGCTGGAAGACACGGTTTTCAAGACCAATCTCGAGGCCACGCATGCGATTGCCCGGCAGCTTCGGTTACGCAATCTTGGCGGCATCATCATTATCGACTTCATCGACATGGAAGAGCTCGAGCATCGCCAGCAGGTGCTGCGGGCGCTGGAAAAAATGCTGGTGCGCGACCATGCCAAGACCAAGATCACCCAGGTTTCCGAGCTGGGCCTGGTGGAAATGACGCGCAAGCGCACGCGCGAGTCGCTGGAGCATCTGCTCTGCGAAAGCTGCCCGGCCTGCCAGGGACGTGGCACTGTCAAGACGGCCGAGACTGTCTGCTATGAGGTGTTCCGTGAAATCCTGCGCGAGGCGCGCGCGTACGATGCGGCCAATGGCTATCGTGTGGTCGCCAACCAGAAGGTGATCGACCGCCTGCTGGGGGAGGAGTCGGCGGCAGTAGCAGACCTGGAGTTGTTTATCGGCAAACCGATCAAGTTCTCGGTAGAGGCGCTTTATACCCAGGAGCAGTATGACATCGTGTTGTTGTGAGGTGGTTTTGCCGGGGGGCTGGCGAGTGGCAAGCAAGCACCCGGGCTCCGACCCCGCCAATCCATCCCAGCCGCCACTACGCCAAAAATCCATTGGCATTCCCCCCTTCCTGTTTTAGAAAGCCTCCTCGTAAAACAACAAACACGCGACAGGCCACAAGCCTGCCCCCGCTTATCATTTTTCCTCCTTGCTCCCGGCTGACGTCCTTATCCACATGAACTGGCAAACACTACGACTGCGCTTGCTCTGGTGCTGGCACCAGTTGCTGACGCTTGCGCTCGTGGCAGTAGTGCTGGTGGCTGTGGTGGTAGGAGTCGGGCGACAGCTCTTGCCTGAGGCGGACAACTGGCGCCCACGGCTGGAGAACGCTCTCTCCGAGCGCATGGGTGTCCCCGTAACGCTGGAGCGCTTGAGTGCGGAGCTGGAAGGGCTGAGCCTGCGCATTCATCTTGCCGGCCTGCAACTGCACGATCCGGCAGCGCAGGAGACGGTACTGCTGCGCATTCCTGAGGTGGAGTTGAAGCCTGCCCTCTGGCAGAGCCTCTGGCATCTGGAGCCCAGGGTGGCGGTCTGGTTGCGTGGTCTGGATGTTCATCTCGACCAGCAGGCTGATGGCAGCATTGGCCTGAGAGAGCTGGTCAGCCTGGCAAGCAGCGATCCGGAGGCGGCCCGGCAGACGCTGGATTTTGCCCTGCGCCAACCGGTACTTGCCGTCAGTGAAAGCCGTGTGGCCATTGCCTTGCAGGGCTTTCCGGCTTTCCGGCTTTCCGGACTTGAACTGGTCAACCGCAATGAGGGAGACAGGCACCGCCTGGCAGGCAGCATGCGCGTGGATGGCAGTGCCGATGCCCTGCAACTGAACCTGGACCTGCAGGGTGATGCACTGGACTGGCAACGCAGCCGGCTGGATTTCTGGGTCCATCTCCCGGTGCTGAATCTGGGTGCCTGGTTGCCGGCGGCAGATGTTGCCGGGCTGCGTCTCAGGCGTCTCACCGGGGGCGGCGAATACTGGTTCGGATTCCGTGAAGGGCAGTTGCAGACCCTGCAGGGCAGGCCGCTGTGGCGGGAAGTCGTGCTGGATGGCAGGCAGGGGCCTCTGCGTCTGCAGGACATGCAGGGGCAGTTTGCCTGGACCCGACAGGAGGGTGGCTGGCAACTGGCGGGCAACCAGTTGCGAGGTGGCATCGAGGACAAGCCTTGGCCATTGCCGGTCCTGGCGCTTCAGTCGGCGCCGGATGGCATGAGCCTGGCAGCCCAGCAGGTTGACGTCGGTGCGCTTTCCCCTCTTCTCGGTCGCCTGCCGCTTACCCCTGCGGCGCGGGAGTGGTTGCGTGAGGCTGCGCCGCAGGGACGCCTGACGGCCGTGCGTGCAGACCTGCAGCAGACGGAAGAGTCCGGCTGGCAGCCGCTGCGTATCGAAGCCGATGCCCGTCGTCTGAGCCTGGCTGCCACTCAGGCGCGACCGGGTGTGGAGGGTGCTACCGGCTGGCTGCGATGGACACCAGAACAGTCCTGGTTGGGTATTGATACGCGGGATGCCCGGCTGGATTTGCGGCAGGTCTTGCGTGAGCCTGTGGCCTTGCAGCGTATTTCAGGGAATTTCCACCTGCACCATGATGCGGCCGGCTGGCGGCTGGATTCGGATCAGGTTCAGCTTGCCAATGCGGACGCACGGGGTAGCGCGCTCCTGCGCCTTGTCGTACCGGAGGATGATCCGGACGCGGCCCGCCTCACCCTGCTGGCCGGAATACAGAATGCCCGGGCAGCGAGCACCTGGCGCTATGTCCCCTGGACGCAGGCGGGTGACGAGACGCTGGCCTGGCTGAAGGCGGCCATACAGGGCGGTCGTGTCGGCCGGGGCGACTTCCTTTTCGAGGGGCCGCTGCAACAACGGGCAGACCTGCCCGAGAAAACACTGCAGATGCGCTTTGCCGTAGAGGGCGGCCGGCTCGATTACGGGCCCGGCTGGCCTGCCCTGCGTGAGCTGTCTGCCGTGGTACATATCGATGGCCATCATCTCGAAATCCAGGGAAAGGAGGCTGTCCTTCTGGAAGGAAGCCGAGGCCGGGCACTCCATGCCGAAATCGCCGATCTGGGACACCCGGTACTCAAGGTGAAAGCGGATATCCAGAGCAGCGGTGCGGACCTGGGCCGGCTGTTCCGCGATAGCCCCTTGAAGGCTGGTGCAGGGGCTGTGGCAGAGGTGCTGGATCTTGATGGCCCCGTGTCGGGCCGGCTGGCCCTGACCTTGCCACTTGGTCATGAGCATGCAGCGCCAGAGGTGGAGGTTTCCGCCCGCCTCGCGGGCAACCGGCTCTTGATCCAGCCTGCCGACCTTGCCGCCAGCAATCTGCAAGGAGAAGTGAGCTACAGCAGCGCGACCGGCTTGCAGGCCGTGGGTGTGCAGGCCAGTCTGCTGGAGTCGCCGGTACGTGCGGATATCGGCAGCCGCATGCGCAATGGTGAGTTGGGCGAGGTACAGGTTGATCTGGCGGGCCGCGCCGGCGTACCCGCCTTGCGCCGCTGGCTGGGCAATGGGCTGTTGCAGTTTGCCAGTGGGGCGGCTCCCTACCAGGCGAGGGTCACCATCCCTACCGGCAACTCTCCTTTGCGCCTGCAACTGGATTCCACACTGGCCGGCCTGCGTCTCGACCTGCCGGCGCCGCTGGGCAAGGGCAGTGAAGCTTCGCCACTGAGCTACCAGACCACGTTGGGCGGCAGGGAACAAATGGCCCGGCTGCGTTACGGACAGGGCCTCAGTGCCGGCATGGCCTGGCGTGGAAGCAGCCTGCACCGGGCACTGGTCCGGCTGGATGCCGACAGTACTGTGCCGCCAGCTGTTGCCTGGCCGGAGCATGCAGGGCTGGAACTGGAAGGGCGGCTGGCAAGCCTGGATTTGCGCCAATGGCAGCCGCTGCTGCAGCGTTTCCGGAATGGGGCGAATACGGTGTCTTTGCCCGGAGAGTTGGCGTTGCCTGCCCTCAGCCGGCTGCAACTGGAAAGCCAGCAGGTGTTGACCGGACAGCTTCGCCTCGCCAATGCCCATATCGGCCTGCAGCGGCAGGGCGATGCCTGGAAGCTGGCGCTGGCCAGTGACGAACTGGCGGGGCAGGCATTGCTGCCTGATGCCGGCAATCGCGAAATCAGCCTCGACTTCACCCGCCTGCAATGGCCCCTGCCAGCTGTCGACAAGGGCGATACGGTGGCGCTCAATCCTTTTGCCGGCCTGGGCAGCCGGCCGATTCAGGTCAGGGGCGAGGGCTTGCGTCTGGCTGCCTGGCCCGGCATGGGCGTGATGGGACTGGATGCCCGTCTCTTGCCCAGCCCTTATGGCCTGCGTATCGAAGACATTGCCCTCGACAGTCCTGTTCTTGGCTTCAAGGGGCGGCTGGACTGGCAGTGGCGCGGGGGTGTCAGCACGCGCCTGCGCGGGAATGCGATCAGCAGCAATGTCGCCGGCCTGCTGAATGCCTTGGGTTATGCCCCCAGCATGGTCAGTGACAGCGCCTCGGCGGCGCTTGATCTCTCATGGCCCGGCACCCCGGATGCGCCGGTGCTTTCCGGGCTGGAAGGCAGCATGAACCTGCATGTTGAGCAGGGCCGCTTGCTCAACATCAGTAACTCTACGTCGGCCAGCCGTGTTTTCGGCTGGCTGGATATCGACAACCTGCGCCGTCGTTTCAAGGGGGATTTCTCCGATGTCCTGCGGCGCGGCCTCAGTTTTGATTCGGCATCGCTGGCTGGCCCTTTGCAGGCAGGCGTCATGTCGGATGCGCATTTCGAGGTCACCGGCCCCACCCTTCGTGCGCAGGGGCATGGCCGGCTGGACCTGGCAAAGCAGGAGATCGATCAGCAGTTCACGGTGGTCGTGCCGGTCACCAGTGCCGTACCTGTCGCTGCCATCGTTGTTGCCGGCCCCTTGGTGGGCGGCGCTGTGGCGGCGGCCCAACTGGCCTTCGAGCGCCAGATCGACAAGGTCACGCAACTCCGCTATCACGTCACGGGTGACTGGACCAATCCACGGGTGGAGCGGCTCAACATGAAGGTCTTTGATTTGCGCCAGCCGCCAGCCGGTACTGTACCGGCGGGGCAGCTCAGCCAGACAGCAGGCGCATCCGCCACACCGGTTTCCGGGAAAACATCGCCATGACACATGACGCTCCGGCCCTGGCCGCCATCCAGCTTTGTTCCGGCAGTGACCTGGAGGCCAATATGGCGGAAACGGGAATCCGCCTGCGTGAAGCGGCAGCCGCCGGAGCCGGGCTTGTCGTACTGCCCGAGAATTTTGCCGTTTTTGATGCCAGCCAGTATGCAGCCGTGGCGGCACGCCTGCCGGAATTGCTGGATCGTTTGGGCGCGCTGGCACGCGAACTGGATATCTGGATAGTCGCAGGGACCCTGCCAGCGGCTGGCAGGCCGGATGGCAGTCCCGTGCCCGACGGGCGCGTGCGTACGGCCAGCCATGTGATCGATTCGGATGGTGAAGTCGTTGCCCGTTACGACAAGATGCATCTCTTTGATGTCGATGTGGCAGATGCGCAAGGCAGCTATCGCGAGTCCGCCACCTTCGAGCCCGGCGATGCCGTGGTCTGCGTGAACACGCCGGTGGGCAGGCTTGGCCTGACCGTGTGTTACGACCTGCGTTTTCCCGAGCTCTTTCGTGCGCTGGCCGACAGCGGCGCAGAACTGGTCACGGTCCCGGCAGCCTTCACGGCTGTCACGGGAGAGGCCCATTGGCAGGTACTGCTGCGTGCCCGCGCCATTGAAAACCAGCTTTATGTGATCGGTGCAGCGCAAGGCGGCGTGCACTCATCCACGCGCACCACCTGGGGACACAGCCAGATCATCGACCCCTGGGGCCGGGTTCTCGCGGAGAAGACAGAGAGCGGCAGCGGCCTGATCCTGGCCAATCGCGACAGGGACGCACAGCGTGAACTGCAAAAGCGCATGCCCGTGCACAGGCACCGACGAATTCACTGACAAAATGCCCGCTTTGCGCTACAACATCGGCTGGTCGCCCGCAGGGTGGCGGTGCACTGTTATCCCCGAGGATTTTCATGAGTGAGCGTCTGGCCGATCATCTCAGCCTGATTCCGATATTTGCAGGCTTGAAGCCTGATGAGTTGCAGACCATCGAGAAATACATGTTCTTCAACAACATCGAGCCCGGCGAATTCGTCTTCAAGGAAGGGGAAAAGGGTGACTACGTCTGTTTTGTCGCCGCCGGCGCTCTGGATGTCATCAAGCTCAACCAGCATGCCCAGCCCGTGGTCATCACCACCCTCGCCAAAGGCGGCTCCATTGGCGAGATGGCACTCATCGACAAGCTCACCCGTTCCGCCAGCGTGCGCGCCTGCACGCCCACCAGCCTGATCGTGCTGACCCGCAAGGGCTTCGACCTCATCCTCAAGCTGCACCCCGAAATCGGCATCAAGATACTCAAGGGCGTAGCCTCCCTGCTCTCCATCAACCTGCGCAAAACCTCCGACAAACTCGCCGAATTCATGCCGCCACTAGCCTGACCAGATTGTTCCCGCATCAGGTTCAAGGCGTAGAGCGTCATCGCGAGTCGCCGCACGGTGCGAGCACGCCCACAGAACAATAGTCATCAATCAAAGAAACCGGCCTGTGACCCCCGACCGTCCAAAGCCCTCCGCAGGAGTCGGCTTTCTTTGCTTACTTTCTTTGCCGAGCAAAGAAAGTGAGGCCCCGCCGGCAGGGCGCACCGCCCGGGAATAAAGCAGCAGAACCAACTGCTGCAGCCCTGCAAGAATATCCCCCTTTGGCAAACCACCCTCTTGCAGCAAGACTATTACCCTCACTCCGTCACCCCAGCCAATGCCTTATCCTCACCCTGCGGTAAAACACCCGACAGCCAACAGGAGCCGCGCCATGAAAAAACTCCCCCGCGACAACAACAACGACTACACCCGCGAAATGGCATCGGCACGCCGTGCCGTGGTCAGCGAAGAAACCGGAGCCGATCTCACGCATACCGGCAGCTACTCCATAGACCCGGCCGTGTTGCCCGGCAACATTGAATCCTTTGCTGGTGTGGTGCAGGTGCCCATGGGTTTTGCGGGCCCTCTGCTGGTGGATGGTGAGCATGCAAAAGGCGAGTTCTATGTGCCCATGGCAACGTCCGAAGGCACCCTGCTGGCCAGCTACAACCGCGGCATGCGGCTGACCCGCGAAGCCGGTGGCGTGCGTACCACGTTGATCGATGACTCCATGCAGCGCGCCCCCATTTTCGTTTTTGAAGATGCACGGCATGCACGCGATTTTGGCCAATGGGTGACGGCAAATTTTGATGGCATCAAGGCCGCCGCTGAAACCACCACTCGCTCAGGAAGGCTCACCCACGTCGAGCAGTACGCCATGGGCAAGATGCGTTGGCTGCGCTTCTGTTACACCACGGGTGATGCGGCAGGCCAGAACATGGTGTCCAAGGCCACGCGCGAAGCCTGCATGTGGATACTGGCGCAGAAACCGGCTGGCCTGGAGCATTTCTCGCTGGCCGCCAATTTCGACACCGACAAGAAGCACTCGCACGTCAACAGCCTGCATACGCGCGGCAAGCGTGTGGTCGCCGAGATCACCTTGCCGGCTGCCATGCTGCGCGATGTCATGCACACCAGTGGCGAAGCCTTGTTCAAGCAGCGCCAGCTTTCCAATATGGGCGCGATGATGGCCGGCTCCGTGAACAACGGCGCGCACTTTGCCAATGGCATCACCGCCATGTTCATTGCCTGCGGGCAGGATGTGGCCAACGTGGCGGAGTCGTCGGCAGGTTTCGTGCACGGCGAGTTGAAAGAAAGCGGCGACTATTATTTTTCCGTCACCATTCCCGCGCTCATCGTGGCAACTTATGGTGGCGGGACTGGCCTGCCCACGCAGAGGGAGTGTCTGGAAGTGATGGGCTGCTATGGTAGCGGCAAGGTCAACCGGCTTGCAGAGATCGTTGCGGCAACCGTGCTGTGTGGCGAGTTGTCACTGTCTTCTGCCATCGTGTCGGACCAGTGGGTATCCAGCCACGACAAGCTCGGGCGCAACAGGCCTTGAGGTTTTTGGATGGCGGGATCAGGTAGCGAGATCGCGCTTTTTCTCCATCAGCCGCCCGCAGAGCAGCCCGGCTTCGAAGAGTAGCCACATGGGAATGGCGAGCATGGCCATGGAGATGGCATCGGGTGGTGTCAGGAACATGGCGACGAAGAAGCAGCCGACGATAACGTAGCGGCGTTTGTCGATCAGTGAGGCGCTGCTGACGATGCCGGAGCTGATCAGCAGGAAGACGGCCACCGGAATCTCGAAGGTGAAGCCGAACACCAGAAAGAGCTTGAGCACGAAATCGAGATACAGGTTGATGTCGGTCATCAGTGCCACGTCGGTGGGGCCGACACGAGTGAAGAAGCCGAGGATGGCAGGCAGTGTGATGAAATAGGCAAAGGCCACGCCTGCGTAGAACAGCAGTACGCTGGAGAACAGCAGTGGCACGGCAATCCGCCTTTCATGGCGGTAGAGGGCCGGCGATACGAATCCCCATATCTGGTGCAGGATGTAAGGCACACCCAGAAAAAGCGAGACAAAGAACGTCAGCTTGAACGGTGCCATGAAGGGGGCCGTGACATCCGTGGCAATCATGGTGCTGCCGGCCGGCAGCAGTTCACGCAGCGGTGCGGAAACAGCGGCGTAAAGATCGTTGCGGAAATACACCAGAGCGAAGAAGCCGGCGGCGAGCACGGCGAGCACACGTATCAGCCGGTTGCGCAGCTCCAGCAGATGCGCAAACAGCGGCATGGAGCCACCTGTGCTGTCTGGCGTGTTGCTCATGGAGTGGCATCATCCTGTGAGGGGGGCGTGCGCTTCTGCTTCTGCGCTTCCAGCCATTCCCGATAGGCTTTCTCACCATCCACCTTGACCTGCTCCGGTGGCGTATTGGCCTCGGCCAGCACGGATGGCGTGCTTTCATTGCTAATGACGGGCGTGCTCATGGCGGGGACTGCGGCGGGTTCAGCTTCGTCGTCACGTAGCGTGTTTTCCAGATTGCGGTGTTCTTCGCGGAGCTCGTCGAGGATACGGTTGCCGCCCGCGTCGCCGAATTCCTTTTCCAGCCGTGCCTTCATTTCCTGGGCGGCTACTTCGCGTTCGATTTCAGCTTGCATGTGGCTGACCGTGCGCCGTATGCGGCCAAGCCAAGCGCCGGCAATGCGTGCGGCATGCGGCAGCTTTTCCGGGCCGAGCACAACCAGTGCCACGACGGCAAGCAGGAGCAGCTCGCTGAAACCGACATCAAACATGGAGGATGTGCGTCAGACGTGGTCTTTCTTGTCGACGGTGCTGCCGGCCTTCTCGTCGTCTTTCTGGCTGATGCGGGCCGGCGGGTCCTGGGGCTTGTCGTCTTCGTTCTTCATGCCTTCCTTGAAGCCCTTGAAGAAGCCGCCGAGATCCTTGCCGGCATTCTTGAGCTTGCTGGTGCCGAACACGAGGATGATGATGACCAGCAGCAGGATGATGTGAGGCAGTGACAGACCGGAAAGCATGGCTTACTCCGCGTTTTTTTTAAGAGAAGGGGTTTGGCCGCGTGCCGCTTTTTCGGCATGGCCAGACACGTTGAAGCGGCGTGCCAGCTCGTCGAGCACGGCATCGGGGCCCAGATTGAAATGGGAAAGCATGACGAGCGTGTGAAACCAGAGGTCGGCGGTTTCATACACAAGGTCGTCGGTGTTCTGGCTGGTGGCGGCATCCTTGGCAGCAATCACCGTTTCCGTGCACTCCTCGCCGACTTTTTCCAGAATCTTGTTGAGGCCCTTGTGGTGCAGGCTGGCCACATAGGAAGACTCCGGCGCGGCATGACGGCGAGCCTCAAGCACCCGGGCTAGCTCGGTGAGTGTGTCGCTGCTGATGGTGGCGGTATCGTTGCGGCTCATGGTGTGGGCTCGTGGCCGTGACCTTTGTGGTCTGTTGCAGAGTGGTCGGTATAAATGGCATGCGGGTCTTTCAGCACGGGATCAACGGTTTCCCATTCGCCGCCTGAAAGGCGACGGTAGAAACAGGATTCGCGGCCGGTGTGGCAGGCAATGCCGCCTTCCTGCTCAACCTGCAGGATGATGACATCGTTGTCACAGTCCAAGCGCAGCTCGTGCAGTTTCTGCACATGGCCGGACTCCTCGCCCTTGCGCCAGAGCTTGCCGCGCGAGCGCGACCAGTAGATGGCACGGCCTTCCTCGGCGGTGAGCGCCAGTGCTTCCGGGTTCATCCAGGCCATCATCAGCACACGGCCGCTGTGGACGTCCTGGGCAATTGCAGGGATCAGACCGTCCTTGTCCCAGTGCACCTCATCCAGCCAGCTCATGTGTTCCTCGGCATCATCATGTTTCTGCGGCCCGAAAGCATACTCCCTCGCTCAGGTGGCGGCGAGGCGCCAGACCAGTGCCAGCAATGCGACAGCCGCGCCCAAGGTGGCGGTGAGACCGCTGGTGGTGAGGGCCAGTGCCAGTCCGCCGCCCACGCCGGTCAGGGCCAGCACATCGTGCCTGCGCCCCTGGCGCAGTTCCTGGCGCAGGCTGGCGAGCTCACGCAGTTGCCTGTCCTGCCACTGGCCGCTGGCGCGCATCTGCGTCAGGGCATCCAGCACGAGATCAGGCAGGTCCGGCAGCCCGGTGATGAGGCCGGGGGCTTGTTCACCCATACGCTTGATCAGGGCGGCGGGGCCGACCTGATCGTTCAGCCATTGTGTCAGCAACGGTTTGGCCAGCGTCCAGATGTCCAGCGCGGGGTAGAGCGAGCGGCCCAGCCCTTCCACATGGATGAGCGTCTTGATGAGCAGCACGAGCTGTACCGGGATTTCCAGATGGTGCGTGCGCGCCATGTCCAGCAGTGCCATGAGGATGGGGCCGAACTGTACCTGGTCGATCGGCTTGTCCAGTGCCTGCCCGGCGATGCGCTCCACTTCTTCAGCGAGCTGGTTGAGGTTGGCTCCCGGAGGCAGCCAGTTGGCGCGGTGGGCGATGCGTATGATTTCGGCAAAATCGCGCTGTACCAGTGCCAGTGCCAGCCGCGCCACCGTGAGCTGATCCTCGCGTGCGAGATGGCCGACGATGGCAATGTCCAACGCAATGTAGCGCGGTTTTTCGGGCGTGGCGGTTTCCACGAAGACATTGCCGGGGTGCATGTCGGCATGAAAGAAGTTGTGACGCAGGAGCTGCGTGAAAAAGATCAGCAGGCCTTTTTCCGAGAGCGACTTGCGATCTATCCCCAAGCGCTCGAAGCTGGCCAGATCGTCAATCGGTACGCCGTAAATGCGCTCGGCCACCATCACCTGCGACGTACACCAGTCCCCGTGGATTTCTGGTACATAGAGCAGGTCTGAATTCGGGAAGTTGGCGCGCATGCGGCGTGTGTTGGCCGCTTCGCGGGCCAGATCGGTTTCGTCCAGCAGGGTTTGCTCGTAGTCACGGGCAATGCGGTGCGGATGAAACTGCGCAAGCTCGGGAAAGCGGGCTTCCAGTGCAGCGGTGAAATCACGCAGCAGGGCCATGTCCTGCCGGATCGCCTCTGCCACACCTGGGCGCAGGATTTTCACGACAACTTCGCGGCCGTCAGGCAGTGCGGCCGTATGCACCTGCGCAATGGAAGCTGCGGCAAGCGGGATTTCGTCAAAGCGCGAGAATTTTTCGGAAAGGGGTGCGCCCAGCTCGCGCTCGACCAGATGCATCGCTTCACGACTGGAGAAGGGAGGAACCTGGTCCTGAAGTTTGGCCAGCTCATCCAGTACGGCATCCGGCAGCAGGTCGCGACGGGTGGCCAGCAATTGGCCGAGCTTGATGAAGAGCGGCCCGAGTTCTTCGAAAGCCAGACGCAGGCGTTCGGGTTTGCGTGCACGGCTGCCGGCCAGCCACCATGCCGGATGCAGGCGCAGCAGGCTGATCATGAGGCGTGCGCGCAGATGCGGTGGCGGAGGCAGCAGGGTGTCGAGCCGGTAACGGGCGATGACGGTCCAGATGGCCAGCAGGCGAGGCAGGTGTTTCAGCATCAGGGGTGCTCGTCCTTGCCCTGGCTTTCGCCAGAGGCGCTAGCCATCTTGTCCAGTCGCTTGTGCAGGCGGGCGAGACGCGACTCCACGCGATCAAGGTCGGCGCGCAGGTCACGGTTGTCGTTCAGGAAATCGTCCACTTCCCAGCGTACCGGCACCAGTTCCTTTTCTTCGCGAAGATATTCGCCGGTGTTCTGCAGGAAGGTATTGGCCACGCGGTTGGCGAAGCCGAAGATGTTGCGCAGGCCCCGGGAGACCGGGTAGGACAGCGTGTCCCCCAAAAGGCGTGACAAACCGGTTTCCCAGTCGATGTCCATGTCGCGTGCAATCGCATGCAGCTCCTGCACCAGCGTGACATCGCCGTGCACCTTGAGCGGCCCACCGATGAAGTGTACATCGTTGGACAGCGCCATCTTCAGCAGCTCAAAACTGGGCGCTTCAATAGTGGCATGCGGGTGCTTGCCGGCTTCGGCATCCAGATGCACGCCATTGCTTTCCAGTGAAACGAGAATGCTGAGTGCCGGCGTGCGGGTTTCCACAAAAATCCGTTTGCCGGCATAGGCGGCCAGCCGTTCACGCGTGGCGGGGTCCAGCGCGAGCGCGCGCCGGATCATGCCTTCCAGTGCCTTGATGGCAAATACCTGTGGCAATGAATTCACAGCGTGCACTCCCTTACAGCTTGAAGCCGCGATGCAGGGCGACAATGCCGCCAGTGAGGTTGTGATAGTCGGTGCGTTCGAAGCCCGCGCTTTCCATCATGCCCTTCAAGGTTTCCTGGTCCGGGTGCATGCGTATGGATTCGGCAAGATAGCGGTAGCTTTCGGCGTCCTGTGTCACGAGCTGGCCCAGTGCCGGCAGGATGCTGAAGGAGTAGGCATCGTAGGCTTTTGACAGTGGCTCCAGCAGCGGCTTTGAAAACTCCAGCACCAGCAGGCGTCCACCCGGCTTCAGTACGCGGAACATGGAGCGCAGTGCCGCATCCTTGTCGGTGACATTGCGCAGGCCGAAGGAAATGGTGAGCAGGTCGAAACTGTTGTCGGCAAAAGGCAGGGCTTCGGCATTGGCCTGCACAAAATCGAGATTCTGCGAAAGGCCGGCATCAATCAGGCGATCACGGCCGACGCCCAGCATGGAGGCATTGATGTCGGAAAGGATGACGTGGCCTTCCTTGCCCACGCGCTTGCTGAATGCCTTGGCAAGGTCGCCGGTGCCGCCGGCGATGTCCAGTACCTGCTGCCGCGGGCGCACACCCGCCATTTCAATGGTGTAAAGCTTCCAGAGGCGGTGGATGCCAAAGGACATGAGATCGTTCATGAGATCGTAGCGGGCGGCTACGGAATGAAAGACCTCGGCCACTTTCCGGGCTTTTTCCGCGGTGGGGACGGTCTTGTAGCCGAAATGCGTGGTGTTTTCCGGCGAGGATTTCGGGTCGGGCGACATGGGGCGGCACCTGGCTCATGACGGCCGGCAGGCCGGCGCTTCAAAAGCGCTGCCTGCCGCTGGAGAGCCGGTGCAAAGGCACCGGCCCGGAGGACCGGCATTGTCGGTCGGCCGCCGCCGGACTGGCAAGCTGCAATGACTTGCCGCTGCGGGTGCCAGTGTCTGTTCAAAGAGCAGTAAACCCCCAGACTCGTCGTCCCGGCGAAGGCCGGGACCCATGCAGCGGTGATTTTTTCACTGCCCTATGGATTCCGGCCTTCGCCGGAATGACGAAAACAAGGTTCTGCACAGCCTCTCAGAGTGCGAAGGGGTCGGTTTTGCCGTTGAAGAGGTTGTCGACGATGGTGCGTTCGCGGCCCACGAAGCGGTTGATGAAGTCCTGTGCCGAGCCCATGGGGCGCATGACCTCAAAGCCTCGGCCGAGGAAATCGTAGAGGCCACTGAGGCCGGCCATCTTGGCGGGGCGGCTGGCGATCTTGAACGTGCCATAGATCACGCGGGAGCGGACGTAGCGGTCCAGGCCGTTGCCCAGTTCTGCCAGCAATTTGAGCTGGTGGTGACGGGTTTCGGCATCACCACAGGCGCGGTAGGCCTCGATGATGGCCTTTTCCGTGACGTCCTTGTGGCCCAGGGTCTCGAACAGGGCTGTGGCGACAGCTTCATCCAGTTCGCCGGTCAGGGCATTCAGTTCCAGTGCCACGGCAGAGGTACGCATGACCGATTCCGGCAGCAGGCGGGTGGCGATGGGCAGTGCACGTTCGACTTCGCGTGCAAGTTCAGAGAGGTCCAGGCCACCGTAGAGGTCGGTCAGGAAGAACTGTGTGACGGCCTCGTAGCGAGGGTCTTCCAGCAGGTCGGTATGGGTACGCTTGAGACGGGCGGCCTGCCACTTCTGGACGGCATCGAACTTCTGCTTGAACTCCGGGTCCACATGGCCACGCCAGGCCCGGTAACGACCCAGTTCGTAGCGCATCTGGTCAGCCAGTGTCTTGATGTCTTCCCGGCGCAAGGGCTGGCCTTCCGGCGTGTAGACCAGGGCGGGCGTTGGGGGCAGGGAGCTGGGTGCATTCATGAGGGGCTCTCCGCTTCATGGATGTGAATATGGTTGCAGGTGACTGATTTTCATGTTGATTTCACCTGGGGCCGAGTCTTCTGCAAGACGCTGGCCCGTCGGGTGGCGGATTGTACAGGGCCAGTCCCGCCCCTTGCAGTGAAAAGCATGGCAAATTGTGACCGATGGGGTGACCGGTTTTCCGGCCGGAGGCCTTGCCCGGCAGACGGGCGTCAGGGAACGAAGCGGACGACACCGTCGATTGCCGCCGGATCGGGCGTGCTGGCGAGTTTCTCCTGATAGGCCTGCCAGAGGGCGTCATGTTCGTGGCAGAGCTTGTACAGCCAGTCCCAGCTGTAGAGGCCGGTGTCGTGGCCGTCGGAAAAGCGGATCTTCACGGCATAGTTGCCGACAGGCTCGATACCGGTGATGGCAACGTTTTCCTTGTGTCGCGGCAGTGTGCCGCCTTCGCCGCCATGCCCCTGCACTTCCGCCGAGGGGGAGTTCACCCGCAGGAATTCGGCATTGAGCAGGAACTCCCCGTCCGTATAGCGGAGGAGCAGTTGGCGGTTTTCGCGGCGATACCGGATTTCGGTGGGGGCGGATGCTTGCATGGCGCTCACGTTGCTGGGGGCATCAGCTTTTCCTGATGCTGGTTACAGGATGAACCGGCTCAGGTCTTCGTCCTGTACCAGATTGCCCAGGTGTTTTTGCACGTCATTAGCAGTGATCTGCAGCACGCTACCCTGGCGTTCGGCGGCAACGTCGGAGGCATTGAAGGAAATATCCTCCAGCAGTTTTTCCAGCACGGTGTGCAGGCGTCGGGCACCAATGTTTTCCGTACGCTCGTTGACCTGCCAGGCCACTTCGGCCAGTTTTTTGACGCAGTCGGGCGTGAACTCGACCTTCAGCCCTTCTGCTTCCAGCAGGGCCTGGTATTGCTGGGTCAGCGAGAAGTGCGGCTCGGTGAGGATGCGTTCGAAATCAGCCGGTGAAAGCGCTTCCAGCTCGACACGGATCGGCAGGCGGCCCTGCAGCTCCGGAATCAGGTCGGAAGGGCGGGCGAGATGAAAGGCGCCCGAGGCGATGAAAAGGATGTGATCGGTCTTCACCATGCCGTACTTGGTATTGACGGTGCTGCCTTCGATCAGCGGCAGCAAGTCGCGCTGCACGCCTTCGCGCGAAACATCGCCACCGCCATGGCTTTCACCCCGCCTGCAGACCTTGTCGATCTCGTCGATGAACACGATGCCATTCTGTTCGACAGCATGCAGCGCCTTGGCCTTGATCTCTTCTTCGTTCAGGAGCTTGCCGGCCTCTTCTTCGCGCACCAGCTTCAGGGCTTCGCGGATTTTCAGCCGGCGTGACTTGGTCTTGCCTTGCCCCATATTGGAAAAAAGGCTCTGTAGCTGGTTGGTCATGTCTTCCATGCCGGGTGGCGCCATGATGTTCACGCCCACGCTGGCCTGTGCCACCTCGATCTCGATTTCACGATCATCCAGCTCACCTTCGCGCAGTTTCTTGCGGAAAATCTGGCGGGTGTTGCTGTCCGTGCTGCTGGTGGTGGCAGGAGCGCTGGCGTTCCAGTCACCGCTGCGTGCGGGAGGCAGCAAGGCATCGAGAATGCGCTCTTCGGCAGCTTCGAATGCACGGTGCTCCACTTTCCCGATTTCCTGTTCGCGCGTCATCTTGAGTGCCATGTCGGCCAGGTCACGGATGATGGTTTCAACGTCGCGGCCCACATAGCCGACTTCGGTGAACTTTGTGGCTTCCACCTTGATGAAGGGCGCATTTGCCAGTCGTGCCAGACGACGTGCGATCTCGGTCTTGCCGACGCCGGTGGGGCCTATCATCAGGATGTTCTTGGGGGAAATTTCATTGCGGTGGGCTTCGTCCACCTGCATGCGCCGCCAGCGGTTGCGCAGTGCCAGTGCTACGGCGCGCTTGGCAGCGGCCTGTCCTACGATGTGGCGGTCAAGTTCATGCACGATTTCGCGTGGCGTCATCTGGCTCATGCTGTTTTCCTGGACTCCCTCTCCCGTTCCGGGGAGAGGGTTGGGGTGAGGGGTGTGCTTCAGATTTCGATGGTTTCGATCAGGGCGTTGTGGTTGGTGAACACACAGATGTCGCCGGCGATCTTCAGCGATTTTTCGACAATCGTTTTTGCATCCAGCTCGCTGTTTTCCAGCAGTGCCGTGGCGGCAGCCTGGGCATAGTTGCCGCCTGAGCCGATGGCGAGGATGCCGTTTTCCGGTTCCAGCACGTCGCCGTTGCCGGTAATGATCAGGGAGGCGGTTTTGTCTGCCACCACCAGCATGGCTTCCAGACGGCGCAGGGTGCGGTCCGTGCGCCAGTCCTTTGCCAGCTCCACGGCGGCACGCAGCAAATGGCCGGAGTGCTTCTGGAGTTTGTTCTCGAAATAGTCGAACAGCGTGAAGGCATCGGCCGTGCCACCGGCAAAGCCGGCAATGACCTGGTTGTTGTAAAGGCGGCGGACCTTGCGGGCATTGCCCTTCATGACGGTATTGCCCAGGGAAACCTGGCCGTCACCGCCCAGTGCCACGAGATTGCCGCGGCGTACGGAAACAATGGTGGTCAAGGGAAGAGCCCTCCACGGGGCTAGACGATGGATCGTCCAGCCTATGTGGGGGAGGCGGGCAGGATTTCAACCATGGGGGCGCCGCTATGGCCCGTCCGGCTTACTGCTTCAGCAGCAGGGTTTCGACGCCGCTGCCGTGCAGGGTCTTGCGGGCTGCCTCGGCATTGTCCTTGCCCTCGAAGGGGCCGACCACGACACGATGCAAGGATTCGCCTGCCTTGCCGGTGCCGGGCTGGATTTTCACCTGCATGCCGAGCAGCAGCAGTTCGGCACGGCGCTGGTCCGCCTCGGCTTCGTTCTTGAAGGCGCCGGCTTGAAGTACGTAGCGTGTCACAGGCTTGGGCGCATCCGGTGCGGCTACTCCCGGTTTCTTGCCGGGCATGACTTCCTGGCTGGGCAGCAGCGTGTAGAAATCGAAGCGGGGCTCTTCACCATTGCCATGCGCTGGCGAGGCCGGGCTGTTGGCAGGGACCTTGCCGGGTTTGTCGGGCTTGCTGGCGGGGACTTGTGCCGTGGCAGCGGGCGGCTCCTTTTCCTTCAAGGTGGATTGCAGGTGCCAGAGAAAGGCGGCAAACACGCCGATGGACAAGCCGACCAGCAGCCACAGCCAGCCGGGCGTGCCGCCTTTCTTGGGGGCGGGCCTGTTGTTGCGGCTGGCACCTTTTTTCTGTGGGGTAGCTTT
Source organism: Moraxellaceae bacterium (assembly GCA_037189985.1). GTDB lineage: Bacteria > Pseudomonadota > Gammaproteobacteria > Pseudomonadales > Moraxellaceae > UBA2031. Next base: position 33,603 of record JBBCJX010000011.1, on the reverse strand, counting down.
TGCCATGGAATGGGTCGTCCTTGTCTTACATGCGCTCAAGCGTCTTGATGCCCAGCAAGCCGAGACCGGCTTTCAGGGTGCGTGCGGTGAGCCAGCAGAGTTGCAGGCGGCTTTGCTTCAGAGCGTCGCTTTCGGCAGCGAGCACCGGGCATTGTTCATAAAAGGCGGAGAATATCCCCGCCAGTTCGTAAAGGTAGGTGCACAGGATGTTGGGCAGCCCCTTCTGGGCGACAGCCTCCAGCACTTCGGAAAACTGCAGCAGCTTGTTGCCGAGCTCCTGCTCCTGTCCGGCCTGTATGAGCAGATCGCCGGTCAGTGTGTCCGGGTCGATTCCTGCCCGGCGGAAAATGGAGGAGACGCGTGTGTAGGCATAGAGCAGGTAAGGCGCCGTATTGCCTTCGAAGCTCAGCATCTGGTCGAAGTTGAAAATGTAGTCGCTGCTGCGGTTTTTCGAGAGGTCAGCGTATTTGACCGAAGCAATACCCACCGTGCTGGCGATTTCGCGCAAAGTGGCTTCATCGAGTTGCTGGTTTTTCTCACGCACCAATGCAAGCGCACGCTGCTCTGCTTCGTCCAGCAGGTCAATCAGCTTCACCGTGCCGCCATCGCGGGTCTTGAAGGGTTTGCCATCCGGACCGTTCATGGTGCCGAAGCCGAGGTGTGCCAGCTCGGTGTCTGCCTTGACGAAGCCGGCCAGCTTGGAAACCGCGAACACCTGCTGGAAATGCAGGGCTTGGCGCTGGTCGACGAAGTAGAGGATGCGGCTGGCATTCAGCGTCTGCTGGCGATAACGCAGTGCCGCCAGATCAGAGGTGGCATAGAGATAGCCGCCATCGGCTTTCTGCACGATGACAGGCAGGGGCTCGCCTTCCTTGTTTTTGAACTCATCCAGGAATACGCACTGGGCGCCGTCACTTTCGCTCAGCAGGCCTGCACTCTGGAGTTGGGCGACCACGAGGGGAAGATCGTTGTTATAGGCGCTTTCGCCGCGCACATCGGCGGCTGTCAGGCTGACGCCGAGGCGCTGGTAGACCTCAAGGCAGTGTTTGAGGGAAATATTGGTGAACTCGCGCCACTTTTGCAGGCAGTCAGCATCGCCACTTTGCAGGGCCACCACGAGGGCGCGGGCACGGTTCGCAAATTCTTCTGATTCGTCGAAGCGTTTTTTCGCGGCGCGGTAAAACACTTCCAGATTGGCGAGTGCAGCGTGGTCATTCGTGGCGGGCTGTTCTTCCAGATACGCAATCAGCATGCCGAACTGTGTACCCCAGTCCCCGACATGATTCTGGCGCACGACCTTGTGGCCTAGGAATTCCAGTGTGCGCACCACGGCATCGCCGATGATGGTGGAGCGCAGATGGCCGACATGCATTTCTTTGGCGAGATTGGGGCCGGAATAGTCCACCACGACGGTTTGTGGCGCTTTTGCGGCCGTGATGTTCAGACGCTCATCGCGCAACGCGGCCTGTAATTGCCGGCCGAGAAATCCTTCGTCCAGAAAAAAATTGATGAAGCCGGGGCCGGCAATTTCCACCTTGCTCACAAAACTCGCCACCGGCAGTGCCGCCACCAGCGCCTCGGCGATGTCACGTGGCCTGCGGCCTGCGGCCTTGGCTGACATCAGGGCGATATTGGTGGCCCAGTCGCCGTGAGCCTGGTCACGTGTGCGCTCAAGCTGTATGGCCGGCTGGAAATCGGCGGGCAGCAGTCCTTGGTCTTTCAAGGAGGCAAGCGCTTGGGTGAGCAGGGATTCGAGCTGGGTTTTCATGTAGCGGAAGGCCGGCGTGTGAAACGGAGGGGCGATTGTAGCGAAGGGCAGGGGGAAACCCTATGCCTCCTTGGTGGTGGGCAGGCTATGGAATCAGGACAGTTCCTGTGGGTCCACGTCCAGCGACCAGCGTACGCGGCGGGCGTCGGGCAGGGCTTCTATGCCGGGCAGCAGTTCGGCCAGTGCCTGATGCAGCAACTTGCGACTGCCGGTCTGGAGAAGAAGATGTGCGCGGAAACGGCCGGCGCGCTTTTCCATGGGGGCGGGTACGGGGCCCCAACGCTGGATGTTGCCGCTGACCAGACCGGCAACTGCTTCCAGAAAAGCCATGGGGCGTGCGGCATCGGTGGCTTCGGCACGGATCAGGGCCAGATAGCCGCCGGGTGGCAGGCCAAGGTCGTGCCGTTCTTCCAGTGCGCGCCGGGCGAAGGCTGCATAGCCGCCGGTGATGAGCTCGTGCAGCAGTGGATGCTCCGGCTGGTGGGTTTGCAGCAGGACGAGCCCCGGTTTGTCGGCGCGGCCGGCGCGGCCGGCCACTTGCACGACGAGCTGGGCAATGTGCTCCGGCGCGCGGAAATCGGCACCGAAAAGTCCTCCGTCGATATCCAGCAAGGCCACCAGCGTGACGCGGGGAAAGTGATGCCCCTTGGCCAGCATCTGCGTGCCCACCAGCAGCGCAGGTCCTGCGGCATGGATGTCGTGGTAAAGCTGCGTCAGGGCATCCTTGCGCCGAGTGCTGTCACGGTCGACGCGGAACAGCGGGATTTTCGGAAATTGCCGGCGCAGCAGCTCGTCCGCGCGCTCCGTGCCCACGCCGATGGGACGCATATCGGTCGAGCCGCAGTCCGGACACTGCACGGGCGGGGCTGATTCGGCACCGCAATGATGGCAATGCAGACGGTTGGGCGCGCGATGCAGGGTGGGTCTTGCATCGCAGCGTCGGCAGCGGGCCTGCCAGCCGCAATCATGGCAAAGCAGGACCGGTGCAAAGCCGCGACGGTTGATGAATACCAGCACCTGCTCGCCACGCTCCAGCGTGCGGGCAATGGCCTTCATCAGGGGATCGGAAAAGCCTTCCCGCAACGGCTGGTGACGCAGGTCGATCAGCTTGAATACCGGCGCTTGGGCGCCTGCCGCCCGTTCCGTGAGTGTGAGCAGCGAATAGCGGCCGGCATGGGCATTGGCCAGTGTTTCCAGCGAGGGTGTTGCCGAGCCCAGCACCACGGGCGTGTTTTCAAGCTGCGCACGGCGCACGGCGAGATCGCGGGCGTGGTAGCGGAAGCCCTCCTGCTGCTTGAAGGAAAGGTCATGCTCCTCGTCCACGATGATGAGGCCGGGGCGGGCCAGTGGCGTGAACACGGCAGACCGTGTACCGATGACAATGCCGGCGCGTCCAGACCGCGCAGCACGCCAGGCGTCCAGTCGCTCACGCTCGTTGCGGCCGGAATGCAGCACGGCGATTTCAGTCTGGAAACGGGCGCGGAAGCGGGCCACGGTCTGCGGTGCCAGGCCTATTTCCGGCACCAGCACCAGTGCCTGTTCGCCACGTGCCAGTACAGTGGCGATGGCTTGCAGATAGATTTCGGTTTTGCCCGAGCCGGTGACGCCGAAAAGCAGGAAGGGCTGGAAGCGGCCGGCGGCGGCTTCAATGGCGGCCAGCGCCTGTCGCTGTTCCGTGTGCAGGGGAAGTGCCGGCTCGCGCAAGGCGGCCGATGCATTTTCCTGTCGGGGTGGCGCCAGTGTGATGCATTCCACCAGTTCTTTTTTTTGCAGGGCAAGCAGGGTTGGCCGCTCGATGCCAAGGCTGGCCAGCAGTGGCGGTACCATGCCTTCGGGGTGTTCCCGCATGATGGTGAGCGCGGCGAGTTGTTTCTGAGCCCGACGGATGCTGCCCTCCAGTGGATAGAGCTCACCCAGCCGTGTCGGGCGCCAGCGCACCTCGCCGGGAGCGGCCAGCGGCTCGCCCTGGCGCAGCAGCACGGGCAGAGCCGTGTCAAAAACCTCACCGGGAGGATGCTGGTAGTAGTCGGCGGCCCACTGGCACAGCGTGAACAGGCTGGGAGGCAGCAGGGCTTCGTCATCCAGCGCCTCTGTAGCGGCGCGCAGCTTGCCCTCCGGAACGCTCGTTTGTTCGCTGATGCCGGTACAGATACCGATCATTTCCTGCTTGCCAAAGGGCACGCGCACGCGCGCTCCTGCCGGCGGTGGCGTCATTTTCGCAGGCAGGATGTAGTCAAAGGTCTGGCGCAGCGGAGAGGGCAGGGCCAGTTGCAGGTAGTGCCGGGTCATGGCGGGCGAGCTTAGCAGCTTGGTGGTTGCGCAGCTTGGGCTTCCTGCGTCAGTCCAGCTTACGCAGGCTTGAACAATGAAGGATTGCTGGCGCCCGGATGGCCGCGCCGGGCGCTTTCGTGCATGTAGGTCAGCGACTCGCCGATCCGCTCGGCACGTTCCATCCAGCCGGCTGCCAGGGTGGCGGGGATTTCCTCTTGCACCGTCGTCCGGAACAGCGTCAGCCACTCCTGGAGCAGTGCGGGCGTGAAGCCGGCTTCCTCGTGCTTGCGGGCGACCATGTAGGGATAGTCCATATAGCGTTTGCCGCCCAGCGTCACCCACCAGAAATGGGTGAGGATGGCCTTGTGCGCAGGCCAGTCGTGCACACGCTGGAAGGGAGTTGCCAGCGTAGGGTGCTGCTGGATGCGGTCATAGAAAATGTCCACGACACGGGTGACCCGTTCGCGGCCGATGGCGTCGGCGATGTCCTGCATGGCGAAACCCGGCAAACAGTGGGGGCGCTGGCATTCTATCGCTCTTTGCACCGGTGTTTGGCCGGGGCTTGGTGACTTTTGTGCCTTCTGCTAGGATGCGCCCCCTTGTTGTGCCTGGCTCCGGCGAAGCGACTGTCGGGGTGGGCCAAGAGAGTGTGCGTGTCGTTCCGGCTAGATGTCATGCCCGGCCTCCGGGAAGTGATGACTGACGCGGGGTGGCGATGCCTCATTACCATTCTCTGGAGAAAGCCATGAAAGCCGATATTCATCCGAAGTACGAAGACATCACTGCCACCTGCTCTTGCGGCAACGTGATCAAGACCCGCTCCACGCTGGCCAAGGACATCCACCTGGACGTCTGTGGTGCCTGCCACCCGTTCTACACGGGCACGCAGAAGGTGCTGGATACGGGCGGCCGCATTGACAAGTTCAAGCAGCGCTTCGGCGCCCGCAGCTTCAAGAAGGCCTGAGCCTTTCCCTGAAGCCAGACATGAAAAAGCCCGGTTATTACCGGGCTTTTTCATGTCTGCTGTTTCTAGGGCAACTGGTCAGAAAAGGTCTTCCGGTGCCACTTGTGGTGGGCGTTCGTCATCTGCATCCTGCCCGCTGCCTGTCAGTGTGCCCAGATACTCGGACTGCACCCACTCGGTATAGACACGGGGATCGTTTTCGCTGGTGCGGCTGCCGGTATCAAGATTCAGGCGTGCCGAGGTGAGGCCGGGCGGAACGGGGCGGTTGGCTTCGGGTACGCCTTTCAGTGCTGTTGCCATGAAGGTGTTCCAGAGCGGCAATGCCGCATAGCCACCGTATTCGACACGGCCGAGGGTTTGCGGCTGGTCAAAGCCCAGCCAGGTAACGGCTACCAGATCGCCGCCAAAGCCGGCAAACCAGGCATCCTTGGCGTCGTTGGTGGTGCCGGTCTTGCCGCCCGTATCAGCGCGGTTGAGGGCGAGTGCGGCCCGGCCGGTGCCACGTACCACCACGTCGCGCAGGATGGTCTGCATCTGGTAGGCAGATCGCGGGCTCATGATGCGGGGTGCGGCCGGGAAGTCAGGCGTGTAAGCCGGAGGTGGGGCAGTCACCGTGATTTCACTGCCGCTCCCCGTGATTTCGGTGGCGGGGCTGTTGTCTGCTTGAGGCAGGTTTTCGCAGGCGCGGCAGACACGCTGCGGATTGGCCTTGAACATTTCCTCCCCGTTCTTGTCGACCACCCGTTCGATGAACCAGGGCGTGACATGAAAGCCGCCATTGGCAATCGCGGCGTAAGCCGCCGCCATCTGTATGGGCAGGATATCGGCCGCTCCCAGCGACAGGGTCAGGTTTTGCGGCAGACGCTGCCGTGGAAAGCCGAAGCGGGCGGCATAGCTGCGGGCGTTATCCACCCCCACTGCCTGCAGCAGGCGTATGGAGACCATGTTGCGTGACATGTAGAGCCCGCGGCGCAAGGTAATGGGGCCGAGGAACTCGCCATCGGAATTGTTGGGCTGCCAAACATTGGAGCCCTCGCCGTAGGTGATGGGGGAGTCGTTGATGAGGCTGGCCGGGGTGTATCCCCGTTCCAGTGCCGCTGCATAGACGAAAGGCTTGAAGGTGGAGCCAGCCTGACGCCAGCCTTGGGTGACACGGTTGAACTTGCTGGTGGTGTAGTCGAAGCCGCCTACCAAGGCTTCCACGGCACCGGAGTCCGGATCAAGGGCAATCAGCTGGCCCTGTACGGCCGGCACCTGCAGGAGGTCCCACTTGCCGTCGGCACGCTGGCGAACCCGGATGATGTCTCCGGTCTTGACGATGTCACCGGCTTTCTGGGGGGCAGGGCCTACCCGGTTCACATTGACGTAAGGCCGTGCCCAACTCATGCCATCCCACTCGATGGCCAGGGTGCTGCCGTTGCGCAGGTTGGCCTCAAGACGCTTGTCCTCGACTTTCGTGACTTCTGCCGGCTGCAGTCCGCCTGCCGTGTAGAGGCCATCAAGCCGGCTGGCACGTACCGGTCCGCGCCAACCATGGCGCCGGTCGTAGGCCAGCAGGCCGTCTATCACGGCCTGCGAGGCGGCATTCTGCCGGTCTGCCTTGACGGTGGTGTAGACCTTCCAGCCTGAGTTGTAGATGGTTTCGCCATAGAGCTTGACGAGGTTGTCACGCACCATTTCCGCCAGCCAGGGAGCGTTCACTTCGGAGAAAGTGGCGCGGAAGTTCAGGCCAATGGGGGAAGCAATTGCAAGGTCGTGCTCTCCCTGGCTGATGTAGCCCAACTCCAGCATGCGATTGATGATCCAGTCCCGCCGTATCATGGCGCGCTTGGGATTGTTGACCGGGTTGAAGGCCGAGGGGGCTTTGGGCAAGCCGGCAATCATGGCCACTTCCGCCAGGTCCAGTTCCCCGATCTTCTTGCCGTAATAGACTTGGGCTGCCGCCCCGATGCCGTAGGCCCGGTGCCCCAAGAATATCTTGTTGATGTAGAGCGTCAGGATTTCTTCTTTGGTCAGGGAGTCCTCTATACGCTTGGCCAGCAGGATTTCCGTGAATTTGCGGCTGAAGGTCCGTTCCTGGCTGAGAAAGTAGTTCTTGGCCACCTGCATGGTGATGGTGGAGCCGCCGGACTGGATGGAGCCGGTGCGCAGGATGTCGACAAACGCGCGAGCCAGGCCTTTGGCGTTGATGCCTTCATGCTCAAAGAAGCGGTCATCCTCTGCCGCCAGAATGGCCTTGATGAAGAGCGGGGGAATCTGTTCGTAGGTCAGGGGAGCGGTGTGTTTCTCGCCAAACTCGGCAATCAGGCGGCCATCCCGGGTCAGGACCTGCAAGGGGGTCTCGAAACGGACCTCTTTCAGGCTTTCCACATCCGGAAGCTGGGGGGCAAGGTAGAGATAGAGGCCGGCCAGAATGAGCAGCGCGCCACAAAACGGAAAAGCCAGAATTGCCAGAAGCCGCTCACGGTGGCCTACTTCTTTAGTGATTTTCATTGAATATCAGCTACTTGCGAGTGATTGCCGTCAAGGAGTGTGAAGGCCGGCCCATTATAAGCGGAAGCTGCTCTTGTACAGCAATTGCGCTCGTGATAAGACTAGTATTTAATGTAGTTGTACATAAATGTGACGTAAGTGCACATTTTCCATAGAAAAAATAAAAGGGAACCCGAATCGTGCTGCCCTTCCTTCGCAAAAAGAGCTCAGCGCTACTGGGGTTGGACATCAGCTCCACCTCGGTCAAGTTGCTGGAGTTGAGTCGCCAGGGGGATCGCTACCGCGTGGAGTCCTACGGGGTCGAGCCCCTGCCGCAGAACGCGGTGGTGGAAAAGAACATCAATGACGTCGAGGGCGTGGGCGAGGCCATTAAGAAGCTGATTGGCCGCACCAAGCCGTCTGCGCGTCACGCTGCCGTGGCAGTCGCCGGTTCGGCCGTCATCACCAAGATCATCGAGATGGATGCTGATCTCAATGATGACGAGCGTGAGTCCCAGATCCGTCTGGAGGCAGACCAGTACATTCCCTATCCCATGGAAGAAGTCAGTATCGACTTCGAGGTCGTCGAACCTCTGGAAAACAATCCTGCACGAGTCAATGTCCTGTTGGCAGCCTCCCGCAACGAGAATGTCGAGTTGCGTGTCGATGCCCTGGAGATTGGCGGGCTGGGGGCAAAGATCGTGGATGTGGAGGCCTATGCCATGGAGCGTGCCTTCACGCTGATCGGCGACTCCATCTCCAGCGGCCCGGAAGGGACCGTGGCGATCATTGATGTCGGCGCCACCATGACCACCATGAATGTGGTGAACGACGGCAAGATCATTTACACCCGCGAGCAGCTTTTCGGCGGGAAGCAACTGACCGAGGAAATCCAGCGGCGCTACGGTCTTTCCTTTGAAGAGGCCGGCATGGCCAAGAAGCAAGGTGGCCTGCCTGACGACTATGATTCCGAGGTCCTACGCCCCTTCATGGATGCCGTGGTACAGCAGGTAACGCGCTCACTGCAGTTCTTCTTCTCGTCCAGCGCCTATAACGATGTTGATCACATCGTGCTGGCGGGTGGTACAGCATCCATTGACGGTTTGTCCGCCCTTGTTCAGGAAAAGCTCGGGACACCGGTGACTGTAGCCAATCCCTTCATGAACATGGCCCTTTCTCCCAAGGTCAATTCCGCAGCCATTGCCAATGATGCCCCGGCTCTGATGATTGCCTGCGGCCTCGCATTGAGGAGCTTTGACTGATGGCAAATATCAATCTACTCCCTTGGCGACAGGAACTGCGCAAGCAGCGTCAGCAGGAGTTTGTCGCGATTGTGGTGGCGGTAGCCATAGTGGCTGTGGCCATCATCCTTTTTGCACATATGGCCTTGTCCAAGCAGGTCAGTGACCAGGAAGAGCGTAACCAGTACATCAAGTCCGAAATTACGCGCCTGGATGGGCAGATCAAGGAAATCGATGCTCTGCAGAAGCGGCGTGACGAGTTGCTATCCCGCATGAAAGTGATTCAGGATCTCCAGGGGCGCCGTCCTGTCATTGTGCGTGTTTTTGATGAATTGGTTCGTGTATTGCCTGATGGGGTTTATATCAGGTCACTTGAGAGAACGGGTGACTCTTTCAAGTTGGAGGGTGTGGCCGAAGGTGCCAATCAGGTTTCTACGTTCATGCGAAATCTTGATGCCTCTCCTTGGTTCAAGTCTCCAGTCCTTTCAACTGTCACGGCAGAGCAGGCTCCTGCGGCTAGAGGAAAAGGGCAGGATGCCGAGCGCCAGCAAGGCAATCGTTTTGCGTTGACTGTGCAATTGGAGTCGCCAGAGAAACTGACAGATGATGCTGCACAGCAGCAAGGAGGCGCAGGAAAATGAAAAGCGCCGGGACTCAGAAAAAATTCGATCTCCAAGAATTCATCGACACACTTAACACTCTGGATCCACAGAATATCGGCTCTTGGCCCATTGCAGTAAAGGCCATGATCTATGTTCTGGTTTTCATTGCGGTGCTTGTGCTTGGCTACATGTTTGATTTGTCAGGTATCCGTGAAAGATTGGCAGTTGGCCACAAGCAACAGGAAACCTTGCTGAGTGAATTTGAGGGGAAGGTGTTCAAGGCCCAGAACCTGGAAACCTACAAGCGACAACTCAAGGATATGGAAGATTCCTTTGGTGCGCTGTTGCGGCAGCTTCCTCAGGATACAGAAGTCCCGGGGTTGCTGGAGGATATCACTCACACGGGCTTGGGTAGCGGTGTCGAATTCGATTCGATAACGTTGGGGCAGGAGGCGCGCAAAGATTTTTATGCAGAGCAGCCCATCAATATCAAGGGTCATGGTGACTATCACTCGTTTGGGGCATTTGTAAGTGGTATTGCAAGTTTGCCCCGTATCGTGACGCTCCATGATTTCAAGATAGCGCCAATCAGTAGTCGTTCTGACTCAAGCAGCGATGGCTCTCCTGTTCTGTCCTTGACGGTTCTTGCGAAAACATATCGCTATAGCGAGCCTGTCGCTGGGAATGATGCCCCCGCCAAGGGAGGAAAGAGGAAATGATTTCTATCAGGCTCTTTGCGCTGGGGGGGCTGTGTCTGCTTTTGGCAGGGTGCTCGGCCAGTTTTGATGATGTACAGGCTCAGATGGAGGCGATTCGTCAGAAGCCAAGAGGGAAGGTGGAGCCGCCTCCAGAATTTACTCCTATGCCAACCTTTACTTATGCGGCACACCAGCTTCGGAGCCCCTTTGCGCCACCTGTCAGTGCCGAGCAGTTGTTATTAAATAGTGGCAAAAAAGTTGAGCCGGATTTGAATCGCCCGCAAGAGTATCTGGAGCGCTTCAATCTTGAGGCCTTGCGCTTCAGGGGGACACTGCAGCGACCGAACGGCCCGTTGTTTGCCTTGGTTGAAGACAGTAATGGGGGCGTGCAGCGTGTCAAGGTGGGTAACTATCTTGGCAAAAACCAGGGGAAAATTATCGAGATCGCTGCAACACAGATTTCGATTGTGGAAATTGTGCCGGACGGACGGGATGGTTGGGTAGAGCGCCCCCGTAGCCTGACACTGACTGAATGACGAGCCGACATTCTTGGAGAATGCGAGCATGAATACGATCAACAAAAACGCAGCCGGGAACAAGAACATGTTGATGCGTCGAATAATGGCCGCCATGGTTGGACTTGTGGCGCTTGCGCAGGTGGCTTTTGCTGCTGAAAAAGTTGCATTGGAGCAGGTGGATTCCGTCATTCTTCCGGGTGATGAAATAGAGCTTCGTCTGGGGTTTGATGGTGATGCACCTGAACCAATTTCTTATCAGATCGACAAGCCCGCCCGCTTGGTATTTGACCTTCCCGGTACGACCAGTGCATTACCGGGGAAGTACCAGAGCTTGGGTAATGGGAATGCGCGCAGCCTGACAGTTGTTGATACACGCGAGAGGACGCGAGTCATTGTCAATCTTAATGAGTTGGCGGGGTATAAGGCTCGAGTTGAAGGTAACCAGCTTTACCTGAATATCGGGAAGGGTATTGTTTCGGGGGGCGGGCAATCATCTTCCTCACGGGTAGTAAGCCTCTCATCTAAGGCTGCTAATCAGGTGAAATCCATTCGTGGAGTGGATTTTCGCAGAGGTGAACAAGGAGATGGCCAAGTTCTCATTGATCTCTCCAGTGGCGCAGTTGCAGTTGATGTCCAGCAGCAGGGGAATCGGATTACGGCAAAATTTGTAGATGCCAAACTTCCCGAGAATTTGCGTCGCCGGCTTGATGTAACAGATTTTTCCACTCCCGTGAAATCAATAGATGCCTATAATGAAGGCGTCAATGGCGTCATGGTCATCCAGCCGCAGGGAGAGTTTGAGTATCTGGCCTATCAGGCTGACAACAAGTTCACAATCAGCGTCAAGCCAGTCAGCAAGGAAGACAAGAGAAAGAGTCAGGATTTTGCCTATGGCGGTGAAAAGCTGTCGCTGAATTTCCAGGATATTGAAGTTCGCTCGGTCTTGCAGTTGATCGCGGACTTTACTTCACTGAATCTTGTTGCCAGTGATTCGGTGAACGGAAAAATCACTCTCCGCCTGCAGAATGTTCCTTGGGATCAGGCGCTGGATCTCATTCTGAAAACGAAAGGGCTGGACAAGCGCACTATCGGAAACGTGATGCTCGTGGCTCCTGCTGATGAAATCGCACAGCGCGAGCGCTTGGAGATGGAGAGCAATACCCAGTCGGAAAAGCTGGCCCAACTGCGCTCTGAGTTCATTCAGATCAATTATGCCAAGGCGGCAGACATGCTGGCTCTGGTTAGCGGTGCCAACAAGTTGTTGAGTGAGCGTGGTCGTGCATCGGTAGACTCGCGTACCAATACTCTTATCGTGATGGATACTGCCAAGCGTATTGAGGAAATACGCGACATTATTTCCCGCTTGGATATTCCGGTAAGGCAGGTGCTTATCGAGGCTCGCATCGTTCTTGCGACTACAGGCTATAGTAAGGATTTGGGTGTGAAGTGGGGTGCTACTCGAGACGCCTTCAATGGGGGGAGGCGAATCATAACTGGCGGCTCTCGTGGGACTGTCAGTGAGGTGTGGGAGGCTTTGGATTGCCCTAATAACGGAGGGCTTTGTACTCTTGATTACAGTATTACCCAACCTCAGGATCTTATAGTTGACTTGGGTGTGGACAAGGCCAGTTCTTCAACCTTTGCAATCGGCTTTTCTGGCGGCTCGAACCTGCTGCTTGACTTGGAGCTCTCTGCCCTCCAGTCCGATGGTAATGCTGAAATTGTAGCAACGCCTAAGGTCTTGACGGCTGACAAGCAGAAAGCCCGCATCTCGGCAGGTCAGCAGATTCCGTACCAGCAAGCAACATCCAGTGGTGCAACGGCGATTGCTTTCCAGAATGCCGAGTTGAGTCTGGATGTTACTCCCAGTATTACTCCTGATGGGCGTATTGGCATGGCGTTAAAGGTGAATAATGACAGCCCGGGCGATTTGCAAGCCAATGGCACCCGAGCCATCAACACCAATCAAGTGGAAACCAATGTCGTCGTTGATGACGGCCAGACAGTAGTGCTGGGTGGTATTTTTCAGACGAATACGTCCAAGCAGGTAACCAAGACCCCATTCTTGGGTGACATTCCTTACCTTGGCCGGCTTTTCCGACGTGACTCTGTCAGTAACAACAAGCAGGAGTTGCTGATTTTTATCACGCCACGTCTGGTTACGGACTCTCTGGCAAGCAAGTAAATCCGGGTTTGCTGCGTGGTGAAGAATTACCGTGGCAATGTCTATCTGGTCGGGCCGATGGGGGCGGGTAAAACCACCATCGGCCGCCAGCTTTCCGATCTCCTCAAGCTTGAGTTCGTCGATTCCGATCATGAGATAGAGGCCCGTACGGGGGCGAATATCCCCTGGATATTCGATGTCGAGGGTGAGGAAGGTTTCCGTCTGCGTGAAGAGGCGGTGATCCGTGATCTCTCTTCCCGTAAAGGTATCGTGCTGGCTACCGGTGGTGGTGTCGTCATGCGGGAGTCCAACCGACGCTGCCTGCATGAGCACGGTACGGTGGTTTACCTGATGACTCCTGTGTCACTGCAGTTGGAGCGAACCTCCCGGGACCGGAACCGGCCGCTTCTGAGGACGCCGGACCCCCGGCAGCGCCTGACAGAGCTGATGACTTTGCGCGATCCACTATATCGGGAAACGGCCCACATCATCATGCCGACAGAAGGCGGCTCGGCCCGTGACGTAGCCCAGCGCATCATCCATGCTCTTGCGGAGCGGGACGCGCTAGAATAGCGGCCTTCTCTTTGTCGCCAGACCTGTCATGCATACCCTCGAAGTTTCTCTGGGCAAGCGCTCATATCCCATACATATCGGCAGTGGTCTCCTTTCCCAGCATGAGTTCCTGACAGCAGCTCTGCGAGGCAGGCAGGTGCTTGTTGTCAGCAACGATACTGTTGCGCCCCTTTATCTTGATGCCATCAGGCAAGCACTTGCAGGCCGTATCGTGGGTGAATGTATCCTGCCCGATGGCGAGCAGTTCAAGGACATGACGCACCTGGATGCCATTTTTGGCGAGCTGTTGCGTTTGCGTTTCAACCGCGACTGCACCTTGCTTGCCTTGGGTGGAGGCGTTGTGGGTGACATGACTGGTTTCGCTGCAGCCTGTTATCAACGAGGTGTTGATTTCGTACAGGTGCCGACCACCCTGCTGGCACAGGTTGACTCTTCAGTGGGTGGGAAGACTGGGGTGAATCATGCCCTTGGTAAGAACATGATCGGGGCATTCAAGCAGCCGGCGGTTGTGCTGATTGATACGGATGTCCTGAATACCTTGCCAGAGCGGGAGCTGAGCGCCGGACTGGCCGAGGTCATCAAGTATGGGCTGATTCGCGATATTCCCTTCCTCGAGTGGCTGGAAGCCAATATGGAGCGCCTGCGACAGCGAGATCCTGTCGCACTCGCCGAGGCTGTGCGTCGCTCTTGCGAGAACAAGGCTGCTGTAGTGGCTGCCGATGAGCTTGAGCAGAATGATGTGCGCGCGCTGCTGAACCTCGGGCATACGTTTGGTCATGCCATAGAAACAGGCATGGGCTATGGCGAGTGGCTGCATGGCGAGGCGGTGGGGACAGGGATGCTGATGGCGGCTGATTTGTCGATGAGGCTGGGCTGGTTGGGTGCCGCTGATGTTGTGAGGGTGCGCAATATTCTGGAAAGCGCAGGGCTTCCTGTTTTGCCCCCTGCAAGCCTGAGTGCAGACGATTTCCTGAGGCATATGGCGGTGGACAAGAAGGTCAAGGATGGCCAGCTCCGTCTGGTTCTTTTGCGGCAATTGGGGCAGGCCGTGGTTGATACGGTTCCCGAGGCCGTACTGCGGGAAACCTTGAATGCCGGTGCTGCTCTGGGAGACATGGCATGAACTGGCGCCGTGCCCCTTTGTTGCTGACGGCATGGCTCGTGAGTCTGGGCTTGCTCCTGGTGTTTGTCCTGATACTGATTCCTGATGAGAAATCGGCCCGCTTGCCCTTGGCTCCCGTGATTGTTGACATGGCCAAGCCCCAGATAAAGCTGCCGCCGGATTTTGGCAGTCTGGCCGAGCTGGTGCCTTTTGCCGGTGGTGTGGCGCCGGTGGCGGCCGAAGTCAGGCCCGTTGAGCATGAGCCCGAGTTTCGTGACAGCGCCTGGCTCAGGGGGCAGCCTTCGGGCAGTTATGTCATCCAGGTTCTGGCTGCACATGATGAGGAAGTGGTGCGGCGCTTTCTGGCGGGGCGAGAAGACAGGGCCCAGTTTTCCTATTTCCTACACGTTCAGGATGGCAGCAACTGGTATGTCGTTGTCACAGGGAGTTACCCCTCTGTAGAGCTGGCTCGTGGAGTGGCTGAAAACCGTGATTTCGGCCTGCCGGGCCGGCCTTTTCCCAAGATCATGCAAGCCTATCAGGACGCCATAGTTTCTCAGCCCTGACGGCCTCTTTCTTCCTGAACAGTTAGCACGATTCCTGCTTATATTTCCTGCCCTGGCGGCTTTCACGCATGCCGCTGCCTCCCTCATTGAGCGGGGAAAATTTTTGCTATAGGATACGCGTCCTTTTTGCCGTCGGTTTTCACGGGGCCGGCGGGAGACTTCCTAAACCTTTGTTTTAAAAGGTATGTTTGATGCTTGAGCGGTCGGTTAGCAGCCCGGGTCTCTATCACCCGGATGAGTTTCGCGACAACTGCGGCTTTGGCCTGATTGCCCACATGAAGGGGCAGCCAGGCCATGAGCTGGTGAAGACGGCTATCCATTCTCTGGCATGCATGACACATCGCGGTGCCATTGCAGCTGACGGCAAGACCGGGGACGGTTGCGGCCTTCTCATTGCCATGCCTCAGGCGTTTTTCCGGGAGGTGGCGAAAACAGAGCTCGGAGTGGAGTTGGCCGACCTTTTCGGGGTGGGCCTCGTCTTCCTTAACCAGGCTCCACCCCTTGCCGCAAAAGCACGTGAAGTATTAGGCAAGGAGGTGGAGGCGGAAGGGCTCACCATCGCCGGTTGGCGCAAGGTGCCGGTAGACCCTTCCATATGCGGCGAAATCGCAATGAGATCGCTGCCAGTATTCGAACAGGTTTTTGTCAACGGTGACGGGCTGGACGCAGTCACTTTCAATCGCAAGCTTTTCCTGGCTCGCCGCCGTGCAGAGCAACAGCTTCGCGAAGATCCCCTCTTCTACATTCCTACATTGTCGTCGAGCATCATTTCCTACAAGGGATTGGTGATGCCCGAAGATTTGCCGCGCTTTTATCTGGATCTGGCTGATGAGCGCCTGGCGACACACATTGCTGTCTTTCACCAGCGTTTTTCCACCAATACCCTGCCACGCTGGCCGCTGGCGCAACCTTTCCGTTATCTCGCCCACAATGGCGAAATCAATACCATTACCGGTAACCGCAACTGGGCGTTGGCGCGTACACCAAAATTTGAAAACCCACTGCTGCCTGGTCTCATCCAGCTGACTCCCGTCGTCAATCGCAGTGGCTCCGACTCTTCCAGCCTGGACAACATGCTGGAGATATTGATCAGCGGCGGGATGGACCTGTTCCGTGCCCTGCGCATGCTGGTGCCGCCGGCATGGCAGAACGTGGAAACGATGGATGCCGACCTGCGTGCGTTTTACGAGTACAACTCCAAGCATATGGAGGCATGGGATGGCCCGGCGGGTCTGGTCATCACTGATGGCCGCTATGCTGTCTGCATGCTGGACCGCAACGGCCTGCGTCCGGCGCGCTGGGTCATCACCAAGAATGGCTATATCACGTTGGCATCTGAAATCGGCGTATGGGATTACCAGCCGGAAGATGTCGTGGCCAAGGGCCGTGTCGGCCCGGGCAAGCTGTTTGCAGTGGACACCCAGACTGGCGAGGTCCTGAAAACGGAAGACATCGACAATCGCCTCAAGCAGTCACAGCCGTACAAGGAGTGGCTGCGCGAGAAGTCCATCCGTATCGAGAATGACGACGAGCTTGAAAAGCAGCTTGTCGCGCAAACCGACAACAGCCGTCTCAAGACTTATCAGAAGATGTTCCTGGTCAGCTTTGAGGAGCGTGACCAGATCATCCGCCCCTTGGCTGAAAGCGGTCAGGAGGCAGTCGGCTCCATGGGCGACGACACGCCAATGGCAGTGCTATCGCGTCGCGTGCGCCACGTGGCTGACTATTTCCGTCAGCAGTTTGCACAGGTCACCAATCCACCCATCGATCCTTTGCGTGAAAGTATCGTGATGTCGCTGGAAACCTGCCTGGGCGCAGAGATGAACGTGTTCGAGGAAACTGCCGAACATGCCAATCGCGCCATTCTCGCCAGTCCTGTGCTGTCGCACAGCAAGTTCAGGCAGATACTGGACATCAAGTCGCCGGGCTATGATGTTGAGGTCATCGATATCAATTATCCCGAGGCCGAAGGGCTGAAGGCTGCCATCGAACGTATCTGTGCTCAGGCGGCATCTGCCGTAAAGAAAGGCAAGGTTCTTGTCGTTCTTTCTGATCGTGACATTCGCGCAGGCTACCTGCCAGCCAGTGCCGTTCTGGTGACGGGTGCCGTGCACCATCACCTGAGCGCGGCCGGACTGCGTTGCGACAGCAACATCATCGTGGAAACGGCAACGGCACGTGATCCTCATCATTTCGCCGTGCTGCTGGGCTTCGGTGCCACAGCTGTTTATCCCTATCTTGCCTACGACATCATTTCCGACCTCGTGAAAACGGGCGACGTCATTGGTGATCCGCTGGAAGCACAGGCCTATTTCCGCAAAGGCATCAACAAGGGTCTGCTCAAGATCCTGTCGAAGATGGGTATCTCCACCGTTGCTTCCTATCGTGGTGGCCAGCTTTTCGAAGCGGTCGGCCTGTCTTCGGATGTCGTGGGCACCTGTTTCAAGGGGGTGGCCTCGCGTATCCAGGGCGCCAGCTTTGCTGATCTGGAAAATGACCAGAAGCAGCTTGCTGCGGATGCCTGGAAGGACCGCAAGGCAATTGATCAAGGCGGCTTGCTGAAGTTTGTGTATGGCAAGGAGTATCACGCCTTCAATCCCGACGTGATCAACACTTTGCATGTTGCCGTGCGTTCTGGGAACTACAGCGACTACAAGGCTTATGCCGAACTGGTGAATACCCGCCCGGTAGCGACAATTCGCGACTTGCTGACCATCAAGGCCGACATAAAGCCGGTAGCGCTTGATGATGTCGAGCCGCTTGAAAAGATACTCCCGCGTTTTGATTCAGCCGGCATGTCGCTGGGTGCACTGTCGCCCGAGGCCCACGAGTCCATTGCCATTGCGATGAACACGCTGGGTGGACGTTCCAATTCCGGTGAGGGCGGTGAAGACCCTGCCCGCTATGGCACCATCAAGAACTCCAAGATCAAGCAAGTAGCGTCTGGCCGCTTTGGAGTCACGCCGGCCTATCTGTCATCGGCCGAAGTGCTGCAGATCAAGGTGGCGCAGGGTGCCAAGCCGGGGGAAGGAGGGCAGTTGCCGGGCGGCAAGGTCAATCAGTTGATCGCCCGTCTGCGCTATTCCGTGCCCGGCGTAACACTGATTTCGCCGCCACCGCATCATGACATCTATTCCATCGAAGATTTGTCGCAGCTGATTTTCGATTTGAAGCAGGTAAATCCGGCGGCGCTTGTTTCCGTCAAGCTGGTGTCTGAGCCTGGCGTGGGCACGATTGCTGCCGGCGTTGCCAAGGCCTACGCCGACCTCATCACCATTTCCGGCTATGACGGTGGCACGGCGGCTTCTCCGCTATCGTCGATTCACTATGCGGGCTCTCCCTGGGAGCTTGGTTTGTCCGAAGCCCAGCAGGCTCTGCGTGCGAATGACTTGCGTGGCAAGGTGCGTGTGCAGACCGATGGCGGTCTCAAGACAGGTCTTGATGTGGTCAAGGCTGCCATCCTGGGTGCCGAGTCCTTTGGTTTCGGTACGACGCCGATGCTTGCCTTGGGCTGCAAGTACCTGCGTATCTGCCATCTCAACAACTGCGCCACCGGTGTTGCCACGCAGCAGGATGACCTGCGCGAGCAGCACTATATCGGTGAGCCTGAAATGCTCATGAACTTCTTCAAGTTCGTGGCTGCCGAGACGCGTGAGTGGATGGCCAGGCTGGGCGTGAAGACGCTGGCTGAGCTGATCGGGCGTACCGACCTGCTGGACGTGCTGCCGGGTGAAACCGAGAAGCAGCAGCATCTGGATCTCACGCCGTTGCTCAGGAATGACAGCATTCCGGCAGAGAAGCCACAGTTCTGCCAGGTTTCCCGCAACGAGCCGTTCGACAAAGGCATTCTTGCCGAAAGAATGGTGGCTGAAATGCTGCCTGCCATCGAGGGCAAGACTGGCGGTACATTCAGCTTCAAGGTGGGCAATTGTGACCGCTCCATCGGCGCTCGCCTCTCCGGCGAGATTGCAAAGCGCCATGGTGATCTGGGCATGACGGCGCAGCCTGTCGTCGTGCGGCTTTCCGGCAGTGCCGGGCAGTCTTTCGGCGTGTGGAATGCCGGCGGCCTGCACATGTATCTGGATGGCGATGCCAACGATTACGTGGGCAAGGGCATGGCGGGCGGCAAGCTGGTGATCACGCCGCCCAAGGGTTCTCCCTTCAAGTCACAGGAAACCGCCATCATCGGCAATACCTGCCTGTATGGCGCGACCGGTGGCGAGCTGTATGCTGCCGGCACGGCCGGTGAGCGTTTTGCCGTGCGCAACTCCGGATGCCATGCCGTGATTGAGGGCGCTGGTGATCATTGCTGCGAGTACATGACCGGTGGTCTTGTCACCGTGCTCGGCAAGACGGGACTCAACTTCGGTGCAGGCATGACGGGTGGCTTCGCGTATGTCCTCGATATCGACAACAACTTCTTTGATCGCATCAATCCCGAGCTGATCGAGCTGCATCGCATCAGTGCGGAAGCAATGGAGGCTCATCGTCACCATTTGCGTGAAGTGCTTGCCGAGTATGTTGACGAGACAGGCAGTGCATGGGGATCGGAAATCCTCAAGCGCTTTGATGAGTACCAGCGCAAGTTCTGGCTGGTCAAGCCCAAGGCGGCCAACATCAAGGAACTGCTGAACAATACCCGCAAGAACCCGATGTAATACGTTCTCCCTCTCCTTAGGGGGAGGGCATAACCAAGCTCAGTTTTGAGGCAAGGCAAATGGCAGAACGCCTGAACAACGATTTCCAGTTTCTCGATGTACCGCGGCAGGATCCTTCCAAGAAGGATATCGTGCAGCGCACGGAAACCTTCGTGGAAATCTATCATCCGTTCGAAAAGGTCGAAGTACAGAACCAGGCGCATCGCTGCCTGGCCTGCGGCAACCCGTATTGCGAATGGAAGTGCCCCGTTCACAACTACATTCCGAACTGGCTCAAGCTGATTTCGGAAGGCAACCTTTTTCAGGCTGCCGAGCTTTGTCACGAGACGAATACGCTGCCTGAGGTGTGTGGTCGTGTTTGCCCCCAGGACAGGCTTTGCGAAGGTGCCTGTACGCTGAATGACGGTTTTGGTGCCGTGACCATCGGCAGCACGGAGAAATACATCGTCGACACCGCCTTCGCCATGGGTTGGCGCCCCGACATGTCCAAGGTGGTGTGGACGGACAAGAAGGTTGCCATCATCGGTGCCGGTCCTGCCGGTCTCGGCTGTGCCGATGTGCTGGTGCGTAGCGGCGTGAAGCCAGTGGTTTTTGACAAGTATCCGGAAATCGGCGGTCTGCTCACTTTTGGCATTCCCGAGTTCAAGATGGAAAAGAACGTGATGTCCCGCCGCCGCGAAATCTTCGAGGGCATGGGCATCGAGTTCCGTCTCAATACTGAGGTCGGCAAGGACATTTCTTTCGAACAACTGCTTGGTGAGTACGACGCCGTATTCCTGGGCATGGGCACTTACACCTACATGCAGGGCGGCTTCCCCGGCGAGGAATTGCCGGGTGTTCATGACGCACTGGACTTCCTGATTTCCAATGTCAACCGCTGCCTGGGTTTTGAAAAGAGCTCGACAGACTACGTCAGCATGGAAGGCAAGAAGGTAGTGGTGCTGGGCGGTGGCGATACAGCCATGGACTGCAACCGTACCTCCGTACGTCAGCAGGCAGCCAGTGTGGTCTGTGCCTACCGGCGTGATGAAGAAAACATGCCGGGCTCCCGCCGCGAAGTGAAGAATGCACGCGAAGAAGGCGTGGAGTTTCTTTTCAATCGCCAGCCGGTTGCCATCATCGGTGATGAAACGTCAGGGGTGACAGGGGTCAAGGTCGTGGAGACCCGCCTGGGCGAGCCCGATGCCCGTGGCCGTCGCTCGCCTGAACCGATTCCGGGTTCCGAGCAGGTGCTGCCTGCCGATGCCATCATCCTGGCATTCGGTTTCCGTCCTAGCCCGGCGCCGTGGTTCGAGCAGTTCAGCATCCAGACGGACAACAGTGGCCGCGTGCTCGCACCTGCCGAGTCGCAATACAAGTTCCAGACCGCGAACCCCAAAGTCTTTGCCGGCGGCGACATGGTGCGTGGTTCTGATCTGGTGGTGACTGCAATATGGGAAGGCCGTCAGGCCGCAGAGGGCATTCTGGACTATCTGGATGTCTGATCCCGGTTCCTGCTGAAAACAAAAAGCCCGCTGTCAGCGGGCTTTTTGTTTTGCAGTGCATGCGCTTCAATGCCAATTGTTTGCAGCAAGATGGGAAAGGGAATGTTCATGCGTATCCTGGGGTGGCCATGCGGCTTCCTGTTTTTGCTCATGGTGTCAGGTTGTGCCAATAACCTGTTCTATTTCCCCAACAGGGTTGATTACGAGCCGTATCTGCAAGTTCCTGTTCCCCACGAAGATGTCTGGCTGGACACTACGGACGGGTTGCGGTTGCATGCCTGGTTCCTGCCGGCACAGGGCCAGGCCAAGGCCACGGTGGTTTACCTGCACGGGAATGCGCAGAACCTCACAGCGCATGCTGCGTATGTCGACTGGCTGCCAGCGGCAGGCTACAACGTGCTGATCGTGGATTACCGTGGCTATGGCTTGTCTACCGGGCAGCCTTCCCGGCGCGGTGTGCTGGAAGATGCACGGGCCGCTTATTTCCACGTGCTTGCGCGCAAGGATGTCGATCCCGGAAAAATCATCCTGTTCGGACAAAGCCTGGGGGGTGCCAATGCCCTTGCGCTAGCCGGGCGTGAGCAGCTGCCGGGCCTCAAGGCCGTGATTGCCGACTCGGCGTTCAGTAATTACGGGAGCATTGGCCGCGAAAAATTGCTGCAGATACCGGTCGCTGGATATCTGCTCTGGCCCTTCAGTCCCCTGATCGTGAGTGGCGGGCTGAGCCCGGACAAGACCGTGGCGCAGATTGCGCCTGTGCCGCTGTTGCTGGTTCACGGTGACCGTGACGAGGTGGTGCCCGCGTCGCACAGCGAGCGCCTGTACCACAAGGCAGGGGTACCCAAGCTGTTGTGGACCTTGCATGGTGCTGGCCATACAGAGGCTCTGGGCCGGTTCCGCGAAAAAGTGATCCCGCGCCTTTTGCACTTTCTGGATTACGCACTGACCGGTGATGTCTCCCGGCTTGATCCGGATGACCAGGAGACACTTGCCGGAAAGTGACTCAGGCCAGCGCTTTCCAGAGGTTGAAGCTGCTGATGAGGGTGATCAGTACCCCGACCATGATCAGCAGTGTGCGCGCCGGCAGGTGCTTGCAAAGCCATGCTGCAAAGGGCGCCGCAAACAGGCCGCCGACCACCAGGCCGGCAATCACCTGCCAGTGGGTGAAGCCGATCAGTAAGGCAAAGGAGAGCCCGCCTGCCAGCGACAGGAAGAACTCGGCAGCGTTCACGGAGCCTATGGTGGTACGGGGATCGTTGCCGGTGCCGATCAGTGAGGTTGTCACCACGGGTCCCCAGCCGCCGCCGCCGACCGAATCCACAAATCCCCCAGTCAGTGCCAGCGCGGCCACATGCTTTGGTGGTTCCTTGCGCTTCTTGATATGGCGGAAGGCCTTGCTCAGCACATAGAGGCCCATGATCACGAGATAGCCTGATATCCAGGGCTTGATGGCGTCGCCATCGACACTGGTGATCACCCAGGCACCGGTGACGGCACCGATGATGCCGGGGACTAGTAGGCGCTTGAAGAGTGCTTTGTCCACATTGCCAAAGCGCCAGTGGGAAAGTCCCGAAAACCCCGTGGTGAATATCTCGGCCATGTGCACTGATGCCGATGCGGCAGCTGGTGACACGCCGGTGCTGAGCAGGAAGGTCGTGGCCGTGATGCCGTAGGCCATCCCCAGTGCTCCATCAATGATCTGGGCGAAGAGCCCGACAGCAACTGCCGTCCAGAAGCTCTGCTGTTGCAGGCCTGCGCCTATTTCTTGCAGGACTGACTCAGGCAGCAGCCACATTCCCAGTGCATACAGCAGCAAGGCCAGCACGGGCAGGACGAGGAGCAGAAGCAGGTCGCGGCGGAATGGGTGAGGGCCGGCATGGGTAACCGACGTTTCCAGCGGGGGCAGGCCCAGCGCCTCGTGCTCTTCGGCGAGAGGGGAGCTGTCCAGGTCGATCTTGCGTGGCTTCATGTGTTTTGATGGCTATAGCAATCAGGCGCGCAACCCTACGTAAAGGCGTGCCATAACTGAAATAGCCATGAGAAATTAGCTTATTCCTTGATGGAATATGATGCCGGGGCGGAAACTTGCCGCCCGTCCCATTACAATGCCGGCCTCGCCTGACCGGACCTGCTCATGACTGCTCTCAAGAATGACCGTTTCCTGCGTGCCCTGCTGCGCCAGCCCGTGGATGTCACCCCTGTCTGGATGATGCGGCAGGCAGGCCGCTACCTGCCGGAGTACCGGGAAACGCGTGCCCGGGCCGGTGATTTCATGGCGCTGTGCAAGAATCCGGAGCTGGCGTGTGAAGTCACCCTCCAGCCGCTGGAGCGCTACGACCTCGATGCCGCCATTCTTTTCTCGGATATCCTTACCATCCCGGATGCCATGGGCCTGGGCCTGTATTTCGAGGCGGGCGAGGGTCCCCGTTTCAGGAAGACTGTCAGGACGGAAGCTGACATTGCTACCCTATCGATTCCGCAGTCGGAGCGTGACCTTGATTATGTGATGGCGGCCGTGAAAACCATACGCGGCGCTTTGGGTGGCCGTGTTCCCCTCATCGGCTTCTCCGGCAGCCCGTGGACGCTGGCGACCTATATGGTGGAGGGCGGCTCCACCCGCGATTTCCACGTCATCAAGCGCATGGTGTATGACACACCCGAACTCGCGCATGCCCTGTTGGAAAAAATCGCACTGTCCGTTATTGATTACCTGAATGCGCAAATCCGTGCCGGCGCGCAGGCTGTCCAGATATTCGATACCTGGGGTGGCGTGTTGCCCGGGCCTGTATACCGTGAGTTCTCGCTGGCCTATATGCAGAAGATCGTGGCCGGCCTCATTCGCGAGAATGAAGGGCGCCGTGTTCCCGTCATCCTTTTCACTAAAGGTGGGGGGCAGTGGCTGACCGACATGGCCAATACCGGAGCCGATGCATTGGGCCTGGACTGGACCACGGATATCGGCAAGGCGCGGACCGAAGTCGGCTCACGCGTTGCCCTGCAGGGCAATATGGACCCCAGCATGCTGTTCGCCAACGCGGGCCGTATTCGCCAGGAGGTTGCCAGCATTCTGGCGGGCTTTGGCAGTGGTAATGGCCATGTCTTCAATCTGGGGCATGGTATCGACCAGAAGGTCGATCCGGCGCATGCCGGCATTTTCATTGATGCTGTACATGAATTGTCAGCGGCGTACCACCAGGCCTGAGCAAGTGCACAGGCTTTGCTACTATCAAAAGCCGGGCATATGCCCGGCTTTTTTGTGCATGTGGCGTCTGCAGCAAAAGCCTGGCGGATCTCCCGACAAGTCCCAAGGATAAGGAAGAGGCATGAACATTTTCTCCGGCACCCGCGAACTGCGCCGTCTGCGCGAGCTGATCGGCATTCTCCTGCGCTACGGTTTTGATGATCTTGTGCGCTGGCTGGGGCTGGAAGGGCAGGCGCGTTTTTTCGAGCGCTTTTTCCAGCGTGAGCTGGCGCCAGAGATTCGCCGTCAGCCGCCGGAAGTGCGTGCCCGCATGGCACTTGAGGAAATGGGGCCCACCTTCATCAAGTTCGGCCAGATTCTGGCGACGCGCGTGGACCTGTTGCCACAGGAGTGGATCAAGCAACTGGAAGAATTGCAGGACCAGACGCGTGCCCTGCCGTTTTCCCAGCTTCGTCCCCAGCTCGAGAAAAGTCTCGGGATGCGCATCAGTGAATGTTTTCGGGAAGTGGATGAAAAGCCGGTAGGAACGGCCTCCATGGCACAGGTCCATCGTGCCATCACGATTACGGGCCAGGAAGTGGTGCTAAAGATACGCAAGCCCGGCATCGAGCAACAGATCCAGGCAGACCTGCACCTGATGCGGCAGTTGGCTGAAATTGCCGAGGCACAGTCGCCAGACATGCGCCGGTTCCAGCCTGTGGAAATCATGCAGGAATTCGAACGCTCACTGACGCGGGAGCTGGATTTCAGTGTGGAGGCGCGCAACGCCGATCGCATGCGGGAAAACCTGAGCGAGCTGGAGTTTATCCGCGTTCCCCGGATTTTCTGGGACTGGACCTGCGAAGACCTGAATGTGCAGGAATACATCCGCGGCATTTCTGCCAAGAAAGTGGACGAACTGGACAAGGCCGGCATCAACCGCAAAGTGATTGCACGCCATGGCGCCCGCGCTGTGTGGAAGATGATGCTGGAGGACGGTTTTTTTCATGCCGATCCGCATCCGGGGAATTTCATCATCCTCACCGGCAACCGTATCGCCATGCTGGATTTCGGCATGGTGGGACGCCTGACACCGACACGGCGTGACCAGCTTATCCGCCTCATCCGTTGCGTGATCATGCAGGAGCCGGAAAATGCCACGCTGGTGCTGATCGAGTGGACTGGCGGACGCCCTGTCAATCGCGAAGCACTCAACAGCGAAGTGACCAACCTGCTGGAGCGTTTTGATGGTGTGCCGCTGGAAGACCTGGATATCTCCGGCCTGCTCAATGACGTGGCCAGCATCCTGCGCAACCACAATGTACGCCTGCCAAGCGACATCACGCTGCTGGTAAAGGCCTGCATCACGCTGGAGGGTTTCGGGCGGCTGATCGATCCGGAATTCCAGTTGATGGAAGAGGCAACGCCTCTGCTCAAGAAAACCCTGATCAATCGCTACGCTCCGAAAATGCTGGCGCGCTCCTTCCGGGTACGGGCGCTGGACATGGTCGAACGTCTCTACAACCCGTCGGCACCACTTTTCGGCAACGGCGCGAATGGCGGAGCCTCGCCTGCGGCCATGGATACCGGCGAGATAGAGAAACTGGTGAACCGGCTGGAAAAGGCCAGCCACCGGCAGTCGCGCGCCATCCTCCTGGCCAGCCTTTTCATTGTCAGCGGTTTGCTGACGCAGTTACCTCAGGGCCCGCACTTGCTAGGCCTGCATGTGCTGGGGCTGCTCAGCCTGTTGGGCTGTACGGCTTACTGGTTGTGGATGCTGGCCAACATCTGGTGGACAGAGCGGGGGCATCGTTCCTGAGTCCGGAATTCCGGGGAGGACATGTGTTCACGGCTTGCGGCGGGATGTTTCTGCGCTTAAAGTAAGAATCATTCTCATTTGAAGCGTCGGCCGGGCCGACCCTGAATCCTCGGGCCCGCGCCATGGCAGCCGACACGACCGTCCAGCAGACCGTGCATGCTTTATACAGTGACCATCATGGCTGGCTGGTGGCATGGCTGCGCAAACGCCTGAACAATCCGCAGCAAGCGGCCGATCTTGCCCAGGACACCTTCGTCCGCATTCTCTCCACCCGTGAGCAGTTGGGGCTGGTTCGTGAGCCTCGTGCCTGGCTGGCATCGATTGCCCGTGGCCTCATGATTGATGCCTTTCGCCGTGCCGATCTGGAGCGTGCCTGGCTGGCAGAGCTGGCTTGCCTGCCGGAGGAGATTCATCCTTCGCCGGAAGAGCGTCTGATGGTTCTGGAGACGCTGGAGGCGATCAACCACATGCTGGATGGCCTGCCTCCCAAGGTCAGGGCTGCATGGTTGTACAACCGCCTTGATGGCATGAAGCATGCCGAGATTGCCGGGAAACTGGGTGTGTCTGTGTCACGCGTGCGCCAGTACCTTGCCACGGCGGCCCGTCATTGCTACGTCATTCGCTATGGTGAGCCCTTGGCCGCCAGCGAGGATGAGTCCCCATGAGCACACCCTCTGGCGCAAGTCGCCCCGTATCCGAGCATGTCTTGCAGGCTGCCATAGAGTGGCAGCTCTGCATGGGTTCGGGTGAGGCAACGGAAGGTGATCACGGCAAGCTCCAGACCTGGCTGGATGAGCATGCCGATCACCGCCGTGCCTGGGCGCAACTGGGCGCACTGGATGCGGAGCTTCTGCCTGCCCGGGGTCCACGGGTGCGCAGTCTTCTTGTCCAGCCTCCGAGGGATGGTCTGAAAAAAGCCTCCGGCTTGCTTGCCGTGCTGGCGGCATTGGGGCTGGTAGCCTTCTCGGTGGATGCCTACCAGCCGTTGTCCGGCCTGCTGGCGGATCACCGTACGGCTACCGGTCAGCAGCAAACACTCGTACTGCCGGACAAGACCCTGCTGCATATCAATACCCGCAGTGCTGTCGATGTGGCTTTTGATGCCCGGCAACGGGCCATCATCTTGCGCGAGGGGGAGGTTTTCGTGGAAACCTCCCACGCCAACCCCGCCGAGAAACGCCCCTTTGTCGTGTTGACCCGTGACGGCAGCCTGCGTCCCTTGGGTACCCGCTTCAATGTGCGCACACGGAAGGAAGGTACCGAGCTTGTGGTCACGGAGGCGGCCGTGGCCGCCCGCCCTGGCCATTGCGAGGCGGCGGTTGATGTTCCCTGTGCCGAAGAGAAGGTGGTGATACAGGGACAGTCCCTTGATGTACGGACCGATGGCCTGGGTCGCGTACAGGCGGCCTTGCCGGAAGTGGATGCCTGGCGTGACGGCATGCTGGTGGTGGAGAACCGGCCGCTGGCAGAGGTGGCGGCAGAAATTGCCCGCTACCGGCCGGGGCGCATCAGCGTGGACCCCCGTATTGCCCATCTCAGGGTGACGGGAACGGCACCGCTGGCGGATACGGACTTTGCGCTTGCCTCCCTGACGGCTGCCTTGCCCGTCAAAGTGGAGTACAGGACGGCCTGGTGGGTGAGGCTGGTGCCTGCGGCAGATACCACCTCTAAAAAATAATCATTCTCATCCCTGTTACTTTTTCAGCCTCGTCCGGCATAGAAGGCAGATAGCCTGATTCTTGCCCGAGGAGCTGACTTGTCCCTGCTTCATTCCTTTCCGTCTTGCCCGCCAGCACGCCCGGGCTTCTGGGGTGCTTGCCCGCTCGCCTTGCTGCTCTTGCTGTTCTTGGTGTGGGTCTCAGGCCAGGCCTTGGCTGTCGAGCCCGAGAGTGTGGCTGACAGGCGTGCCTATGATCTGCCTGCCGGGCCACTGGCCGGCACGCTCAACCGTATTGCCCGCGAAGGCAGGCTGGCCCTGACACTGGACGCCGCCAGCATCGGCAACCGTGTTTCCTCGCCGGTGCGCGGGCAATACACCGCTGTCGATGCCCTGAAGAGAGCCCTTGAAGGCAGTGGCATGGAGTTGGTGCAGACCGAACTCGGAAACTACACGCTGCGCGAGATTCCTAAGCCGGTGGCGGGTGACATGGAAATGCCCGAGATCACCGTGCGGGCAGCAGCAACGGGTATCTATTCACAGCCTCGTGCCGAAGGCCGTATCAACCGTGAACATATGGACCGTACCGGTCCGCGCCATGCCAGTGAAATATTGCAGTCCACGCCAGGTGTGGCCACGGTGACCAATGAGCAGATTCCCAGCGTTTCGGTGAATGTGCGCGGCCTCAAGGATTTCGGCCGCGTCAACATGAACATCGACGGCATGCGCCAGAACTACCAGCGCACCGGACACCAGCAGCGCAATGGCGAAATGTTCTTTGATCCGGAATTGTTATCCAGTGTCGATATCGTCAAGGGGCCAAGCTCGGGTGTCGGTGGCGCCGGCAGTAGCGGCGGCGCCGCCAGTTTTCGCACACTGATGGCCAGTGATGTCTTGCGGGATAGTGATGAGAGATTCGGTGCAAGGCTGCGGCTGAGCAGCGGTATCCCTGAGTGGGACAACGGCCAGGAGCCCTCCGGCTCCGTTGCCATTGCCGTGTTGCCCACGGAAAACACGGACTTGCTGCTTGCCTGGAGCCGGAAGAAAACGGATGAGTATGAGCCGGGGCATAGGGGCCAGGCCTATGTTTATCCGCAGGATTACGCCGTACCCGCCAATATCGTGAACGGCACGGGCATGGATACGGAGTCCCTGCTGGCCAAGGCAGGCTGGAACATTACCCCCGCGCAGCGTCTGCAATTCACCTGGCTGGGTTTTCGGGCGGCTTTCTCGGAAAGCTCCATGATCAGTGACGATGCCTATCTGGCCTATTACTGCAGTCAAGCTGGCCAGAGTGACCCGGCGACCTGCGCGGGCTTCGTCTATGACCACGATAGCGTCTATCCCATTTCCAGCAGCAGCAATCTGGACAATGCCAACCTGGCGGTGGACTACACCTGGAATCCCGACAGCCCTTGGCTCGATATGGCGGCAAAAACCTATGTCGTGCGTACCCGCAACGACAATGTTTCCGCCAGCCAGGGTATCTACAGCAAGACCCAGACCGACACCCTTGGCTACCAGCTTTCAAACCACGCCTATCTTGCCTTGCCCTTCGAAGGCAGGCTGGACGTGACGGCGGGCTATGAATATTTCCGCGACGAGACGCGGCCCGGCCAGGATTCCACCACGCTGACCGGGGGAAGCGTGGTGCTGGCGGATGGCAGCACACCCGAAGGCAGCCGGGAAATCGGCAGCTTCTTTGCCGACACGCAATGGTTTTTCTGGGATGAGCGCCTGCGTCTGCAAGCAGGTATCCGTCGCGATGCCTACCGGCTGTGGGGGACGGTTGCCTACCGCAACCAGAGTGTTGATGTGATCCGTCATGTCGACCGGGAGCAGTCAAAAGTATTGGGGACCTGGGGCGCCTCCCTGCGCCTGTGGGAGCACGTGCAGGTTTTCTACAACGCCGGTAATGCCTGGCGACCGCCTGCCATTACCGAGACGCTGATTTCCGGAAGCCCGGCAGGCCATCCCACGGCCGTTCCCTCCAGCCCTAACTGGACCTTGCTTCCTGAAGAAACTTTCAGTCAGGAGCTTGGCATCAATTTTACGACCCGTCAGGTTTTCAGTGATCACGACTCCCTGATGGTGAAGTTCACCCGGTTCCAGAACGAGACCGAGAACTACATCTTCCTGATGAACTACGTGGGCTTCCCCGGCGATGCCTATCCCAGCCTCAGCCAGAGCATGTTTGCCAACGCCGTCGATCCGATCCGCTTCTTTGGCGAAGAACTCCAGGCCAGCTACGACGCGGGCCGCTGGTTTGCCGAGTTGACAGCCACCCACCTGCAGCGCGAGGGGCACACCTATTCCTGGTGGTGGCCGGCCGGTGGTGCCGCTTGTGCCCCTGGCTGCAATACCGTTCGCCGCAGCGACTACACCGGCGGCCTGTACGACCCGGTCCCTCCTGAATACACCGCCGCGCTCAACCTCGGCCTGCGCCTGCTGCAAGGGCGGGTCGAACTGGGGACTACCGGGCGCTACACCGGCAGGTCCGGCTCCGCCACCGGCGGCGCGCCCGTTGATGCCAGCCAGGGCGGCTACGTGAACAGCAGCCAGGTCTTTGATCTCTGGGGAAGCTGGCGCCCCTCGGCCCGTCTCCGGTTTGGCTTCAACCTCAGGAATCTCACCGACCGGCAATACCTCCAGGCGCAGGGCGATGCCTATGTACGCAGCTATGCGCCTGGGCGCACGTTGACGGCCAGCGTGGAGGCATTTTTCTAGCGAACGGTGCGCCTGAAAAGCCATGGGTTCGTCATTCCCGCTTGCACGGGAATGACGATTCCCCAGCAGTACGGAATGTGTGACGGAAAAAGGATTTATCAACGGTTTCATGCAGGGGCATTGGCATGTTCCGGCGTGGAAAAAGCGCAAGGCATGCCCTGAGGCAAGGGACACTCAGCACACTTCCAATGTGGCAATCAATCGCAGCTAAAAACTGCAAAAGGAGTAAGCACAATGAGCATTACCATCAACTACACCGCAGCATCTTCGTCGATCGGTGGTGGCTTTCAGGATTACCTGAGCTACTACGCGGGAACCTTCAGCCTGCCCACCCACTATTCGACTGGCGGCTTCAGCTCGGTCGATTCCAGCAACAACTGGGTAGGCGCTACCAACTACGGTTCCACCTATTCCGATCTGCAATATGCCAGTGAAACGGTAGCCTCGGGACAGGCCTCGGCTTTCATCGCCGAGGCGCCGACCAATCAACAGTTGGGCTACACGCTGTTTCAGTCGCCGCAGCACACCTTGTTCGGCACTATCGATCACGTGGATTTCGGCGAAACCCTGAGCAGCAGCAGCGGTTTGTGGAGCCTGGGCACCACGTATTTCAACGTCACTAATCTCGCCAGCCACATCAACAACGGCATCAACGGCACGCCAGCGGTGATTGCGGGTAACAACACCAGCACATCAGGTAACGACACGCATAACCTCGTGTGGAACCTGATGCAGGGGCAGACCAACATCCTTAAGGGCTACCTCGATACCTACGGCACCAACCAGATCGGCACTGCGAGCGACGACTTCTTCGATCCTTTCAACAGCGTCGATACCTTTGTTGTCAACGGTGGGGACGATGTGATCAGCACCGGCTTTACCGTGGGCTCCTCTGGTGGCGACGTGGTCGATCTCAACGGGGCTGGCTACAGCATTGCTTATGGCAGTGATGCAGTCATTACCTATGCGGGAGGTACCGTGACCCTCATCGGCGTCACCTCCGGCCTGGTTGGCGCCAACATCATCTAAGCCTGAGGCGTTAACGGCGCTGCCCTGTGCACGGGGCAGCGCCACTTTCCTTCGATCAAGAACAGCAATCAGCAGAGTCGCAATGATGAAGACGCTCAAGAAATTCCAGTACGCCGTGGCCGCCTTCCTGCTCACGGTGCTGGCCGCACAGGCGGCCGTGATCGCAGGTGTAGTCAGTCCTGTGGTCACGTTCCCTGCGAGCACCTTTGTGCGGCCCCCGGTCTACGGCCATGACGGTCGCCTCTATGCCGTGCAGAGCACCGGTACGGCCATCTTCTCGGCTGCTGCCGACGGTAGCTCGGCACTGGTCAAGGAGGACATTCCCGCCGCATACACGGTTGCCCTTGGCAACAATAATGGTGTGGCGGCTCCTGTCGTCAACAGCAGCGGCCAGATCATCTACGGAGTCGGCCAGACCAACTCGACCGGGCAGGCCTGTCCCCGGACTGTGCTTCTCACGAAGGTGACGCACTACGGCAAGTTGCTCATCTATACGCCATGGGCGGCAACGGACAAATGGCAAGCCGTGAGCGGGGAGACGCTCGGCCAGGACATCTGTCCGGTGAGCAGCATGGCCATCGACAAGGACGACAACGTTTACTTCATTTCGGCTACTTTGGCCGCTACTGGCAAGCACATCATTTATCGCTTGTCTGCCGACCACAGTGCCCTGAGCGTGGTTAAAGAGTTTGCAGTGAACGCGAATGCGGGCCCCGATCTGGTGGCCAAACAGGCGACAGAGGGTTACACCCCGAGTGCACTTTCCATTGGTGCAGACGGCACCACGCTCTACATTGCCACTTCGGCCGGTGGTGCCAATAACCTGGGCACGCTGTCGCGCATAGACACTACGAACGCTGGCCTGCCCTACGAGGTGCTGCGTACCGTGACGTCCACGGACGAGGGCGGGGCCATCCTCCCTTATACAACGTACGCCCCCACGCTGGCCCAGGCAGGCAGCCGGCTCTACTACGCGGCCCGTACGGGTGGTACTCATACAGTGAGTGGGCAGAAACAGGGCAGCCTGAACTCCATCGACCTTTCCGCCGCGGATGTGAACGCCTCCTTCCGGCTGGAGTACGACTTCACGGGCGGCACGGACGGTTATTTGGGGTTCGGCCTTGGCCTTTACAGCCTACAGGGCACGCTCTACGGCGTTGTGCCGGGCAACAGTCCCATAGGTGTTGGTGGAACCGCCGGTGCCCATGGCCAGGGCTATCTGTTTACCTTCGCATCCGGCGATGCCACGCCGACTAATTTGCGTGATTTCATTCATACGGATGCGGTGGGCGGCGTGCCTGTACCCGCTCTGGCAAAGGGGTTGGACGGCAATCTCTACGGCACCACCCAGTATGGCCAGCCCGGTGGGACCGATGGCGCAGAGATGAAGTGGTGGCGCTACGACACCGGCAGCACCGCGCCCGCCATCACCGCCTTCTATCCCGAAGATGCCTCGTTGTTCTATGACGGCGAGGTGCTGAAAACCCGGCTGCACTGGAAGGCCAGCAATGCCACCGCCTGCACGGCATCAGGCGACTGGAGTGGCGCACAGCCGGCCGCCAGCGCCGCAGAAGGCGTGGAGGTGGCCGTGCCGGAAGGCACCAGTGAATACACCCTGAGCTGCGGCGAAGGCGAAAGCGCCGTCAGCCGTACGGTGCGCGTGCGCGCCAGTGGTGAGCTGCCTCCCTTGGCCGCCATCGGCAGTTTCACGGTCAGCCCTGCCACGCTGAAAACGGGTGAGCGCTTCACCTTGAACTGGGCCACCAGCGATGCGGCTTCCTGCAAGGTGCTCAACGCGGGAGGCAGCACGGTGTATACGCTGCTTCCGGAAGAGCTGGCCGGCGGCACCCGCACCCAGGCTGACTTCAGTTCCCCCACAGCAGGCACGTATACCTACACGCTGTCCTGCACCGGGCGTGGCGGCAATGTCGTGACCGCGCCGCTATCCGTCACAGTGGAGACGGCGGTGGTCAACTCCACGGAAGGTGGCGGCGGTGGCGGTTCCTTCTCGCCGTTCATGCTCCTGCCCTTCGCCCTGCTGGCACTGCGCTGCCGGAAGGCTTGAGTCGTAGTTGGGTTTCGCTGTCGTCAGCCCCAACTAACGGGCTG
>JBBCJX010000010.1:0-7920 GCA_037189985.1 Moraxellaceae bacterium | reverse complement strand
ATGGATGAAAGATTTAAAGAAAAATAACTATCCAGTTGTCTATTTTGATGCATGGGCTAATGATTTCTCGGACGATCCTTTAGTTGGTTTTGTAGATGAGCTGAATGATCAACTTTCAGAGTTCTTTCATACCATTCCTACTGCATCTCGAGTATTTTCTTCTGCTATTAAAAGTGGGAAAAGGTTAATTAAGCCATTGGGTATGGGGGTGGCTGCTATTTTGACAAAGCAGCTTGTGGGTATAAGTATCGAAAATGTGGCTGGGGTTCTTAATGGAGAGCCTGATGATAAGTCACT
The DNA here is from genome assembly GCA_037189985.1 of Moraxellaceae bacterium. Classification (GTDB taxonomy): domain Bacteria; phylum Pseudomonadota; class Gammaproteobacteria; order Pseudomonadales; family Moraxellaceae; genus UBA2031. The sequence goes on along the minus strand of JBBCJX010000010.1, from coordinate 7,623 downwards.
AAAAGAACAAGTCGATTCTTTGATAGATGCCTCATCAGAGGCTGCGCTCCAAGAGCATAGGAAAACAAAAGAAATAATAAAAGACTTTAGAGAAAAGATATCTCATCTTATTGATGGTCTTGAGCGAGAGGCTGGGGTTCAGCTGCCAATATTCATATTTATTGATGAGTTGGATAGGTGCAGGCCTACATATGCTATTGAGCTTCTTGAGTCGATTAAGCACATATTTGGTGTTGAAGGAGTTTATTTTGTTGTTGCGACAAATATAAATCAGTTGATGCATTCTATTAAGGTTGTGTATGGGGCTGATTTTGACTCGGAAAGATATCTTCTTAGGTTCTTTGATGGTGAATACTCTTTGCCAAAGCCCGATGCAATTGGATTCTCCGAATTTCTCTTTCAAAAGCACGATCTTTCTCAGTATAGAAATTATATGTCTGCCTTAGAGGATGGCATTTATGATGGCCCAATGAAGGAGATAACTATTTTTTCTAAGATTTGTGATTTTTTTGATTTGAGCTTAAGAGATAGAGAGCAAGTTGCATCCGCTTTGTTTGCTGCTTTGTCTTCATTTGGGAAGAGTGATAGAGTTTATTTGGATTACCTTATTTTCTTAATTGCACTTAAGCATTTTTCTTCGTCTGTATTTGAAGATGTTGTTTCTTGTGTGAGTGGGGATATAGAGAAGATAAGATCAGTAATAAGTAAGTCTATGAGAGCTGATGTTGAGTTCATGGGATGGGAGTTGGTCTCGTATAGTTCGAGTAGGAAGGTGGCATATAAACTACTCGATCTCTTTTGTTATTACTCTGCTGCTTCAGCAATGACAATAGACGACCTTAGTAATTCGAGACCTGGGCCGGATGCGAACTTTCCTGAGAGAGTTTTGAACTTTATTGACCCAGGGCGCACATGGACTAGAGGGCAAAAAACTAGTTTGGCAGGTTATGCAGCAAGAGTTAGGCATGCAGGCCAAATGTTTTGATTTTGCGAGGCCAGCAAGCGTAGGGCGGAAGCCCGAAGGGTTTCCGCCAGATGTTAACTGGCTCAAGCTTCAAGAAATGGCCATGGGCGGGGTGTACGCGGCCTGCTTCGTTGCTTGGCGATTGCCCGGGAGTGCGGGGATTTTGGCACTGTCGGGGATTTGGTGAAGTGCTCCGACGGGGTTGCACCGGCTGTCTCTCTGTGAGGACGTTGCGCCCTGCCGGCGGGGCCTTACTTTCCTTTGTTTCGCCAAAGAAAAGTAAGCAAAGGAAATGCGGCTCCTGCGGAGAGCTTGGAATTGATGGATGCCTTTCTCTCTTCTGACTTCCTTGTGGCCATGCTCGCGACTCGCCACTCCCTTCTGATTTCTTGCCCTCATCGGGGCCGTAGGTGCGGTAGTCCGTAGGGTAGGCAAGCTTGCTTGCCCACGCGGCCTGTATCTGCTTTACCTTGGCCGGCTTTGTTCCGGTTTCTGTACCTTCACCTCTACAACCAGTCGCATGATGGCGAGGCCTGTGGCTCCCTCCGGATCAGTCGCGCTTACAGGCGATGCTGGCACCAAGATCGGCGCGTGCGCAGTTTTCGGCATTCACGCGCTTGTTCTGATCCTTCAAGGCTTGGGTGATGTCCTCCGGGCTGGCCAGACCAGACACGCCTGCGGCCTGCGCTGCCTGTTGTCGTTGGGCTGCCCGTGCATCAGTGTCGGCAACAAACTGTGCATCTGCACATGCCTGCTTCGCTCCCGCCTGACAGAAGCGATGAGTGTCTATCCGGGAGATGCCGCCCACCGCGCGGAGCTTCGCCCAGAGATCAGCCGCTTTCTGGCCACCCTCGCGCCACGCCGTTTCGCGTAATGACTCCAGTTGCTGCAGCGTGCTGGCCTGGGCCAGATCGCTGTTGAAACGGGCTGCCGCCTGAGCGGTTTCCTGGCGATAGTAGATGGACGCGAGTGCGTATTGCCGCTGCCGCTCCGGGTCGCCGGCGATATAGGCGTTGACCCATGCCGTATTTACGCGCCTCTCGTTGCCACTGCCGGCCGCCCAGATATAGTTTTTGAACTGCGCCGCATCATGGGCAGCCTTGGCCTCGGCATTGGACGCCACGAAGTCCAGCATCCATTTCTGTTCATCCAGCGGCAGGCCATAACCACGCGACTCGCGGAAGGCCCAGAGCCACTTGCCGAGATCTGTTTCAAGCCTGGCCATTTTCACGGCCTGCTCGGACCTGACAGGCCGTTCGGTAAACAGCACCTCCGCATAGGCGCTTATCTTTCCGTCCAGCTTTGCCTGCAGCAGCGACCGGGTCTTGCTGTCGATATCCATGCCGCAATCATATTCAGCGATTTTCAGGCAGAGCTCGGCTGCCTTGCCGTAGGTCTTGCTCCAGCCGGCCTGCTGCCATGCATGCATCGCCCAGAGGCCTGTCAGCGGGATCAGCCCGTTCTCAGGCTTGGCCATCGCCGTTGTCTGTGGGCTGCGATCTTTTGTGGATTTCTGAAGCCGTTGATAGCCCTCAACCATTGTCTCCAGAGCGTCCGGATGGCCTGTTTCTGCCCAAGGCTTCACTGCCAGTAGATTGGCTTCGGTTTTCTCTTTGCTCCACGCTTTGATTGCGGCTTTGGCCTGCGCCTCTTCGTCAGGAGAAAGGGTGCGTATGGCCATCTTTGGTCTGTGGGTCTCGACATAGGTTTCATAGGGAAGCGGGGTGGGCTGGGCGAATGCCTGCGTGGCTAGCAGTATGACGGCAAGGCCCGCGACACAGCGTTTTGCCAGATTCATGTTTTCCCCCGAGTAAAGAAATGCAAACCCACATTTCGCGAAGCCTGCCCGATGCGCAGTAGTGGTACAAGTGTTGCGCACGCGGACAGGCCTGGAAGCCCCTGAACACTTGGGTATCAAAAAATCAGGCCCGCTGACTGAGCTTGGGCCTTGGCCGGATTGTGAGGCCAAGGCTGCTTCCGCAGGGACTAAGGCCGGCTCCCGATCCTGATCATCGTGATGGCATTGAAAGGGCATGCCACCACGCATTTTGCGCAACCGGTGCAGCCGGGTTCGTTGTGCAGCAGGGCATGTTTGTTACCCATACCATTCGGTTGCTCTGCCTCCAGCCACAGCACATGGGGTGGGCAGGCAGCGACACAGCGGCCACAACCGGTGCAACTATTGTGGTCTGTTTCCGGCAGGGCGAGCCGACTCATGATGAGGGCGTCCTGCCGAAGCGCCCACTCTTGATGTCGTCGTAGGCCTGCAGGATTTCGTCGTATGTGTTCATCACGAAAGGTCCATGGCCATTGATGGGCTCGTACAAGGGAGCGCCACTCAGCACCAGGAAACGGCTGCCCTCCAGGGCTGTCACTTGCAGCACTGCTCCCTCACTGGACATAACCGCCAGCGCCTGCTCATCCAGCGTTTCCTCCGCACTGAGTTGCAGCTTGCCCGCGAGCAGGTAAACGAGTGCCGTGTCGCCATCTTGCGTGGAAAAGTGGGTGGAGTGGCTGGCATTGAGGTGCACATCCAGCACCTGCATGCGCGAGTGGGTGAGGGCGGGGCCGGCGGCATCACCAAAGGCGCCGGCAATGACCCGCACGGTGCCCGCCGCTTCCGGCAATGCCACGGCGGGAATGGTGGCCTTGTCGAGATTCTGGTAGCACGGCGGGTTCATCTTGTCCGCCGCCGGCAGGTTCACCCAGAGCTGCACCATTTCAAACGGGCCACCGGCCCGGGTGAAGGCCGGGCTGAACAGTTCGCGGTGGATGACGCCGCTGGCAGCTGTCATCCATTGCACATCACCGGCACCGATGAGCCCGCCACCACCGCCTGAGTCCCGGTGCTCCAGCTCGCCCCTGTAAACAAGGGTCACGGTTTCAAAACCGCGATGCGGATGCTCGTGCACGCCACCGGGGCGCTCGGAGGGCAGCAGTTTGCCGGGGCCGATATGGTCCAGCAGCAGGAAGGGGGAAACGGTATTGCCGAGTTCGTTGTAGGAAAAAACGGAGAGCACGGGAGAAAAGTCGCCCACGGCAAAGCGCGTGTCGTTGCGATGGATGAACGCCAGGCTCTTCATCGTGCTTTCGTTCATTTCGGGTAGAGGATCATCTGTGTGCAGCGGAAGAGGGCGAGCGTTTTCCCGCTTTCCTTGTGCGTGACCACGGCATCCCAGACCTGGGTGGTGCGCCCCAGGTGCGCCGGGCGTGCCACACATTCCACGGTGCCGTCGCGCGTGGTGCCGAGGTGGTTGGATTTCAGCTCGATGGTGGTGAAGCCGCTGGCGCCCTCTGGCAACAGCGTGATGCAGCCATTGCCACAACTGGTATCGGCCAGGGTGACCACTGAGCCGGCATGCAGAAAGCCGTTGGGTGCCATGAGGTCGGGCCGTACCGTGAGTTCGGCACGCAGTTCTTCCCGGCTCGCGAGGGTGACCCGGATGCCGAGCAGGGCGGGGAGGGTGCCTTCGCAAAGGGCATTCAGTTCGGCAACGGTTTTCATGTGGGCTCCGGGCACAGGGGATGGCGGGCATCTTCGCATATCCCTTGTCGCCGGGCTTGGTAGCCTTGCCCGGTGTGGTGACGGGCATGGTTAAATGCGCCGGTCTTTTCCCTGCGGACGCCGCCTTCCATGCCTGATTTCATCCTGCACCACTATCCCATGTCGCCCTTTTCCCAGAAGGTCCGCAGCATGCTGGGCCATGCGGGCCTGTCCTGGCATTCGGTGATCCACAGGGAAATGCCGCCACGGCCGACATTGGCGGCCCTGGCCGGGGGTTATCGCAAGATGCCCGTGGCGCAGGCGGGGGCGGATGTGTTTTGTGATTCGCGCATCATCGCCGAGGAGATAGCCGCGAGAGCAGCCCTGCCGGAACTGGTGGTGGAAAACGGAAGTGCCGATGCCCAGGCCTGGGTAGCCCGTGTGGACCAGGATCTTTTCTTTGCCTTTGTCCTCGCTTCCGGCAACCGCACCTTGCGACGCAAGGCCTGGGACAGCATGTCGGTCCTGGACCTGCTGCGTTTTGCCTGGGATCGTCTCAATCTCGGCCGCACTTCGGTCACGCGCATCGTCAGCCCGTGGCAGGCGCGGCCCACCGTGCTTCAGCATGTGGCCAATCTGGAAGAGCGGCTGACGCAGGATTTCCTGTTCGGGGAGACACCGCAGCACGCGGATTTTTCCACTTACCACGGCCTGTGGATGATCCATTTCCTGGCTGAGTCCCGGCTGCTGCGGGCCTATCCACGTACCGTGGCCTGGCTGGAGCGCATGCAGGCGCTAGGGGAGGGAACGCCCCTGCCCCTGAGCGAGGAAGAGGCGCTGGCGATGGCCCGGCAATCCGAACCCCGCGAGATTGCGCCGGAACACAGGACCGATGCCTTGATCGGCAAGCGGGTGAGTGTGGCTCCGGCGGATTACGGTCTGGTGCCGACCACGGGCACGCTGGTGGGCGCGACGCCGACGCGCTGGATCGTGGCACGCGACGATGCGCGTGTCGGCCGGGTGCATGTGCATTTCCCCCGCCGCGCCTACACGCTGACGCCGGTCTAAGGGTTATCGGTTCACTCGTCCCGCGTGCGCACTTCCAGCAACTCGATCTCGAAGATCAGGTTGGAGTGAGGCGTGATGTGCGGGCCGACCTGGCGCTCGCCGTAGGCGAGAGAAGACGGCACATGCAGCTTGCGCTTGCCACCGACCTTCATCCCCATCAGGCCGATGTCCCAGCCCTTGATGACACGGCCGGTGCCGATCACGCATTCAAAGGGCTGCCCGCGCCGGTGGGACGAGTCGAATTCGGTGCCGTCTTCCAGCCAGCCGGTGTAGTGGGCGCGGATGAGGGCGCCTTTCACGCACTCCTTGCCGCTGCCAATTGTAGTGTCGGTGATCTGCAGCTCTTGTGACATGGCATGAGTCCTGTGGTCGGGGGGCTGGCAGTGTAATGCGTAAAGCCGTTACAGGCGGCTGCATTCTGCCTCTATCCAGAGCCTGTTTTTCCTCTTTATGCTCTGGACGCCCGTGATTTTCATGGCGGGTTTCCAGGGAGTGTTTTCATGTCTGCACGGCAGCTGTTGTTTCTGGTTTTGAACGGAAAAGGGGCGGGTTCGCCCGAAGTGCGCGAGGCCGTGCTGGCGGCGCGTGAGGCCGGGCACGAAATTGCCGTGCGGGCAACCTGGGAGGCAGGCGATGCTGCCCGCTACGTTCTGGAGGCGGCATCAGCCGGAGCGGATGTCGTGGTGGCGGGTGGAGGTGATGGCACTGTCAACGAGGTTGCCTCAGCCTTGCTGGGTGTGCCGGAAGGAAAGCGGCCGGCACTGGGTGTTCTCCCTTTGGGCACGGCCAATGATTTTGCGCGTGGTGCCGGTATTCCTCTGGAGGCAGCCGAGGCACTCGCGCTGGTACTGAGGGCAGAGCCGACGGCGATTGATGCCGTGACGGTCAATGATCGTGCGTTCCTCAACATGGCGACAGGCGGCTTCGGCACGCAGGTCACGGTGGAAACGCCAGCTGAACAGAAAGCATTGCTCGGGGGATTTGCCTACCTGCTCACGGGGTTGACCCGTTTCGGTTCGATCAAGCCGGATTACGGCACGATCAAGGGGCCTGATTTTGAATGGGCCGGCAATTTTCTGGTGCTCGCCATCGGTAACGGTTGCCAGGCCGGCGGTGGGCACCGCCTCTGTCCGGATGCCTGGCTGGATAACGGCTTGCTGGATGTGCGCATTCTTGCCGGTGAGCAGTTGCTGCCGGCGGTGCTCTCGCGCCTTATGGAGGGAGAAGAAGCCGAGAGCGAGATTGCTGCAAGCCTGCCCTGGCTCACACTGGAAACGCCGCGCGAGATTCACCTGAATCTGGATGGCGAGCCGCTGGCCGGCACCACGTTCCGTGTAGAGGTGGTGCCGCGTGGTCTTCGCTGTTTCTTGCCCGAAGATTGCCCGCTTCTTGTCCGGAATGCCCCGAAGAAGGAGGCAAGGCGATAAACAACGAGAACGGTACGATGCTGCTGCCTTCGGGCGCTAGAATCTGCCGTTCCAGCCTTGCTTCATGCCAGAGACCGTGTCCTCTTCAGACAATCCTTCCCGAATTCCGCTTCTCCAGCAGATACGTGCCTGCACGATATGCGCGTCCGATCTGCCTCTGGGGCCGCGACCGGTGCTGCAGTTCAATCCGGAGGCGCGCATCCTCATTGCCAGCCAGGCGCCCGGCCGCAAGGTACATGCATCCGGCATTCCTTTCGAGGATGCCAGCGGAGATCGTTTGCGAGAGTGGATGGGAGTGTCGCGAGATGTTTTTTATGACGAGAAATGCATTGCCATCCTGCCGATGGGTTTCTGTTATCCGGGCAAGGCAGCCTCTGGAGACAAGCCTCCACGCAAAGAGTGTGCGCCTGCCTGGCGTGCTCAGTTGATGGCGCAATTTGACCGGCTGGAACTGATACTGGCCATCGGGGCTTACTCGCAGGCATGGCATATGCCGAATGCCCGTGGCTCGCTCACGGAACGGGTACGGGATTGGGAGGTTTATGGTCCTTTGATCATGCCCTTGCCGCACCCCAGTCCGCTCAATAATCTTTGGCTGTCACGCAATCTCTGGTTCGAGCAGGAAGTCTTGCCATCGCTGCGCCAGCGCGTGCGGAAGACTCTGGGTTAGCCATCATTTC
>JBBCJX010000009.1:0-41125 GCA_037189985.1 Moraxellaceae bacterium | reverse complement strand
GGGTGGGAAATAATCGCAAAAGTCCTACGAGCCGCGACTTCACTGGCGATTTGAGTGTTTGTCATGCTGTCATCTTCTGGTTTGTACACATCCATGTACACATATACGCAGCCTGGTCAGGCCAAAGGCCGCGCATTATGCCACTCCCAGTCCGATAACAGGACAACCCCCAAAACCTAACTGGCCCACAACTCCATCTGGCCGTCAGCCACGCCCATCAAGCGCTGGCGGCACTCCGGGCAACACACCCCCAAGGCATCCGAGACCCCCTCAACATAGCCGACCTGCCGGACCAGCCACCGAGGCAGCCCAGCACTCTCAGCTGCCGCCCCCTCTCCCGTATAACCGACAAGACCACTACCCCCAGCCAGATACAGCACCGGCTGCCCGCGAGCAGGCTCCAGCCGGAATGCGGCCACACGCCGCTGATTTGCGTTTCTCATTTTTGTGCGTTCCTTCACGGTTTAACCATTGGGAATATAAACCGCCACCCTTGAGGGGTTTCCGTGATCTCTGGGTGCTGGCACCAACTTCCCGGCTTTTTCATAGGAGCAGGACCTAGTATGGAATTTGTGGGCGCCCGCATGCAGCAGGCCCGCAAGGAAGCGAAGATCAGCCAGAAGACGGCAGCCAGAGAGATGAAAATAGACCCGAGCGACCTGAGCAAAATAGAAAACTGCCGACCAGGTGCACGGGTCCTGCGGGCGCCCGAGCTCATCATTGCTGCCCGTCTCTACAACAAATCCGTGGACTGGCTGCTGGGCCTATCCCCCAGCCCCTACTTACGGCCGGATCTCGCATGGCGACTGAGCGAACTACCACCCGAGGTAGCAGTTCGCCTGATCGAGACACCAATCTACCTGCTACACGAATACCTCGAGCATCACGAGCTACTCCCACGCCAGCTCGCCGGCAAGATGCGGAGCAAACCCTAGTCCAGATCCATCAATAGCGCTTGGCCACCAAAGCCCTCGGCACGGCTCCGGATGATCAGCTCACCAGTCTGCCGGCGCTCGGTACCAACCGAATACTTGATGCCTTTCACATCAAAGGGCAGCCCGTGAAATACCCGACGCATCTCCGGATGATCATTGACCGTTATGATCATCCAGCCCTTTATCGAGCGCGCATGCTCAGCCAGCCGCTCATACTCCTGCAGGGGGAAATCGACCCCATAGCCCTCCGTCTCCCAGTACGGGGGATCACAGAAAAAGAGGGTGTGAGGCCGGTCATAACGCCCGACACACTCATCCCAGGACAGGTGCTCGATAAAGACATTGGCCAACCGCAACCAAGCCGCTGACAACTCTTCCTCAAGACGCAGGATGTTGAGGCCGGGCCCGGCCGTGGTCGCCGTGCCGAAGGACTGGCCGACAACCTTCCCGCCGAAGCAGTTTTTCTGCAGGTAGTAAAAACGCGCAGCGCGCTGGATATCGGTCAGGGTTTCGGGCCGGGCCATTTTCTGCCACTCGAATATCTGGCGACTGGTGAGCGCGAACTTGAACTGGCGGATGAATTCCTCCAGATGGTTTTTCAGGACGCGGTACAGATTGACGAGCTCGCCATTGATGTCATTGAGCACCTCAGACTTGGAGGGCTCCTTGGCGAACAGGATGCCGGCGGCGCCGGCGAAGGGTTCCACGTAGCAGGTATGCTCCGGGAACAAGGGGACGATATCGGAGACAAGACGAGTCTTGCCGCCGATCCAGGGGATCACGGGTTTTGCAGACATTACAGAGAGCCTTCTCGATGGACGTGGACCGGTGCTACCCTCCACGCCCCCAGCTGGGGCAAGGGGTCTCCGGTCCGACTTGCAGGCTCTTCTGCAGGAAGGGCGGCGGTACCGGCGCGCCAACGCCGACACCGTCGCCCCTTGTTTTCAGATATTTCGCACAGTGGGTAGCGCCGATAGCGCACCCGAAAAATCCCGGCCACGGCTAGGATTTGGTCGTCCCCCGTCAAGCGACGGAAACGCCAGCGACATGCGCCGAAAGGATCGGCAGCCGACGGGGGACCCTAAAACCTCAGAATCACCCACGCCGAAGGATCGACATGACGGCCGTCCTCGGCCTGCTGCAGCTGGAGGCTGGCCCGTAGGGGCGCCCAGTTGAAATCTCGGTCCACGCGCACGCCATAGCGGCCGTCAGCCGCAATACCCACACCGAATGCCCATGGCATCTCTGGCCGCACCTTCGCCGCCTCGACAATCGCATCACGACCAGAGATCACCTCCCCATCCGGAGAGCTCACCCTCATGTATTCCTGACCATCAAGGTCCCGGTACAACGTGTAGCGCACCTCCACAGGCGGGCAGTCGATCAGAAGGCCATCCATGGCGCCGTCCTTGGCTGGCGGCAAGCCCTCGCCACCACCCACCCCCGCCAGGGTTTTCTTGTTGGGCTTCACAACAAACCCGCCAACATGCAACGGCTTGCTACCGGCCGGCATCGGTTGTGCCGGCTCCGCGTCCGGATCGCCACCCGAGGCCAACTGCAAGGCCCCGCCCTGGAGAGGCACCGCCGGCACCTCCTTGATGACCACAGGAACAGATCTGGCCGCCTGCCAGTGCACCGACCAGCCCAGCACAAAGCTGACGACGGCCGTCATCAGGTATTTCCAAAAAGCTTTCATTGATATTTCTCGGGCAAATCAGGAAGCGGCACGGTTTGTCCGGCCAACTCGTGAGCGCAATCGGAGAAGAACCGCAGGACGCCATCCTTGAGCGTGTAGTGACACTGGAGACCCTGACGCATCACCGGCGTAAACGTCGGCCGCTCAGAGTCTCCATTCCACTGCCAGCCTGCAGCCGCAGATGGCAAATGCAGACGGCCACAACCAGGACACCAGTGCGCCGGCTCGCCCAGGAGCGTGCACAGCTTGCGCGAGAGCGGCCGCATCACTGCACCGCCAGACATTTCTGATGCCGCTCCAGTTGGCGCAGCCATACACCCTTGCAGCCTTGCGGCCCCCAGTTTTCAGGCAGCGAACAGTCGCGACCATCCTGCCTCCGATAGGGCAGCAACGCATCGCACGCCTCGCGATATCGCCTCACCAGCAAATGCTTACGCATAGAAGATGCGCGCCACCGGCCGATGCCGTACTGACCAACAAAATCCATGTAGAGGTCATATTCCTCGGGGTGCAGATCCACGCCAGGCAGCGATGCCCTGAAGCGCGCCTCATCCTCACTCATGAGATTCCGCGCCAGCTGCTCACCGCGCTGCCGCGTGATAGGCGGGTCACTCATCCTCACCGGCCGGCCATCTTCATAACGTGTTGAGCCATGGCCGATTGTTGGCACATCACCCTTTGTTGGAATGATCGGACGCTCACTGAAGCCCTCAGAAAGTTTCCAGCTGGAAAAGCCAGCAGCTGAAACCGTCAGCAGCGCAACAGCGATCCGGACGCGCACACTGCCGCGCATCCTGCTGAAAAGAGAACGCATGATTTACCCCAATAAAAAAGCCGCCCGAAGGCGGCATTTAAAGCTTTGCACACAAGAGCCAGCAGCGGCTATCCACTTCAATGGTGTCTCCACCGCTTTCGCTGGACAAACCACGATCAGCAACCAACCCATCAGCAGTAGGAGCATTCAATGAATAATTCTGCCCTTCAGAAACACTACCGGCAGTACGCGCAACAGGTCGCAAAGGGGACAATCGATCATTTGTCACAACGTTGGGGGGACCACCAGCACTCGAAACAACAAGATGGGTATGCTTTTTATTTCTACCAGTAACCAAGCCACCCAATGACTGACCAGGCTTAACCCCTCCAGAATAATCCCAAGCCTGCAAATAGAGCCCCTGATGATCCACCAGCGTCAATCTCTTGTGAGCATTCCAGTCATCCTCTGCAGAGACACCGCGTCCACCAATCACCGGAAAGACTGACTGCGGAAAATCATTCCAGAGACCGACATAGAGATCGTGACAGTCGGCATGAGCACGCTCACTGGCCCCCGAAAGCGAGTCACCAATAGTGCCCCCACCAACCCGAACCCAACCCGCAGGCGCCGTTGATCTCATGAATAAGCCCAACATACCCGTTGGTGTAAGCGCAGCCTGAACAGCCACTGCAATCAGCTGGATAATGGCATCGCGCAGCAATGTCAGGCTCAGACGGTTTGGCGTCAAACCAGCAGCCACAATCACATGCCGCAATGACTCCGTAATCATGAAGAACCAGTACGGGCCCGGCTTGGTTGCCGGCGTCGATGTCTGGGGGTTTCCCGCAGTGGGGTAATCTCCAGAACTCGGGTCTGCACCACTGGGCGGCGTCGCCACTGCACCGGATTTGTAATAACGATCCATGGGTATCCTCTGGAAATAAAAAAGCCCGCAAATGCGGGCCTTGTTTGGAAGAAAAGGTTACTGGTAACTAAAAAGAACAATCGTGTGCTCAGGCGCCAAGCGCCGGATCAGGCATTCCACTGGAGGGTCCCCCCAAGCAGCCAGAGCCTCATCCACGCCATCAATGACGGCAAACTCCCGCACAACAGTGGACGGCAAATGCAGCTGCCAGGCAAAAGTCCAATCCTCACCACAAAGCGCCGCATCCACATCATCATCCACCGAATGCGGCAAAAACTCCGTGATGGATGCCTGCACCCCAAACGCCGCCAGCACCTGCAGGTAAAACGCTGGCGTCTGACCACCTACGCTAACCAGTCTGGCGACCACAGCCGCCCGCCGGGAATCCGTATCCGTAACATCAATGCCGCAAGGATCAGGCAACCCAAGGTCGGCCTCCCATTCATCCAGCAACTCTGAAGCCAGCATGGGGCTGCGCTCACTCAACAACCCCTCTGCCCTGATATGAAGCCGAGCGAACTCATCCGCGAAGGCCTGCAGCAGATCAGATAGCAATGCCTCCATATGCCGTGGCCAAGCCGCACCCGGAGGCAGCAGCGCCAGCAACTGATCAAGGTACTGCTGGCTCAAAGCCACGTTATTTCCCCCATCACAGCCAACTCACCAGGCTCATGAAGCACATTACCTGCCGGCGCCACCAGCACATGATCATGCTCGCCAACAGCCGTGCTTATTGCCTCCGCAATATGGGTTATCAGCAACACACCACCGGGCACAGCCTCGCGCCGGATAAGGTCACGTAGCGCCGCTTCAACATTGGCCCGGACCACAGATGTCCCCGGCGTCAGCTCCATAGAAAAATTGCAGGGCTTGGGAATAGGTGCAACGACATACAACCCCTTCACCGTGACCGGCCGACGCTCTTCCAGATAAGCCTGCACAGCCTGAATCTCGCCCTCATCAGGAATAATTGAGGCATCGTCATCACGAACAAACCGCACCGTAACCGTACCCACACCCATCTCATGAGAGCTCACCCACACCCTGGTGACACCAGCCACCTCCAGAGCCCATGTCTCGTAATCCGCCTTGGCACCACCCTGAGGCGCAAGACTCATCCGGCGAAGCACACGATCTCGCAACCCCTCGACAGACTCCATTTCCGAGCCACCGCTGATGCCGGCCATTGCCACCGTGCCACCTGATTGCACACCGGCGACGGGCGTCAAAAGGGTAATCGTGGAGCCCGCAGCCATATTCCCGGCAGCACCCGGCGTAACCGCACGCACAGGCACAGTAACCACGCCATCATCCACAGCAGCCTCAGCCGTCACCCGATAGCGCACACCATCAGCACGGATCAGATCCACACCCACCGGAATCACACTGCCGGCCGACGCTGGAAACACAACATCACCCGTCGCCGGCGCCGCGTCCTTGCGATATACCCTCAGCTCACCCGCCCTGATCAGCAACTGCTCTTCATCACAGGTCTTGACGAACATCTGATTCTTTATCCACGTGAGGTAGCGATAAAGACCATCCACAGCTCCTGCATGCGTAATACCCAATACATTGAGATTACTGGCGAACAGCCGAGCAGATGCCCCCGACACGCGAGCATCAATATCCGCCAGAGCACGCTCAACCAAAGCACGGCGGTCAGGCACGGGATATGGCATTACGATACCTCCACAGTACCAGTTGTCGCCGGCAGCTCTTGGTCATGGTCTGAGCCAAGAGCCGCAGCCGTCAGCGCGAGCCGATAATCACCCTGCCGGTAATGAATAGCCGTAGGCGTCAGATGGATCTGATTGCCCTCGCCCGCATCCACAGTCAGTGAAGATGGCCCAGAGGCCGCAGTTACAATCAACCCATCCAGGGATTGCTGAAAGGGCCCTTGGGAGTACAGCTGAGTAACTGTTCCAGTCGGTTCATATCTCACAAAAACCGTGCTACCCGCTTCAACCTCAATGGCATAGTCCGCACCGGCCGTCCCACACTCAAGATTCCCCAGCTCTACCTTGGCCATTCTTGTCGCCAGCACAACAGTGCTTCGAGGATCAGGCGGATCAGAATTAATTTGATTCACCCGTATCGTTCCACCGCCGCATATCACGTATGCAGCACTCATTATGTTGGATATTGAAACATCACCAATCAAGCTCACCCCGCCATAAGGGATAATGATGTTTTGATAATTATTGTTGTTTGATAATTTCCCGGCTATTTGTGATAGCCCAGAAATTGCATTCAGTGTCAGATATCCACTATAAAAACTCGAGCAATTCTCTATGTAGACAAAACCAGCCTCCAGCTGGGAGGTACCAGTTATGGAAAAATTCTTCATTCCAATTATATGAGGAGCACCGCCCTGGGATTTTATATAACCACTGAAACTACTGTCACCGACACCCTCGGGACCAGCTATGAAAATACCATCGGTAAATTCCGCTGAGTCAGCATTCAATATAAAGCTGCCGCAGTTGTTGAAGCCGTAATACAAAGCCTCATTTTCATGAACACCGCTTAAATTGATAGCCAGCACCCCTATACGTTTCGGGGCGACAGCAGCATACGCCTCATCCCATGATTCGTAGTCCTGGCCCGGCCCTACTGTCACCAACAACTCAGGCACATAAGCCGGCGCGGGCGGAGTAGTTGATCCTTTTTTTATAGGGATGATTTTCAGAGGCTCCAGCGATGCAACCTGAAAGCCTTCGAAATTTCCAGCCTCATCCGGGCCCTCATAAGCAATGCCGTTGAAGCTGCCGCCACCTTCATTTTCCACAAAGAACGTGTCACCAACCTTTGTCTCCGGGGGCAATGGCGGGGGCACCATAAATTGCAGCGGAGGAAAGTCAGGGCTGGGCGTGTACCAACCCGGAAGGTCCGCATCCTCGGGAGAGCGGAGGCGCACCGTCTGGCTAGTGGAACCAGCGGCTATCTGTAGCCCACATCCAAGGCGCTGTGTCGGGGAAAATGCCAAGCCGGTGTAACTGGTCCCGGCAGGCACATTCTCAGTAAGAACTCTTGCCGAACCTGCAACAGGGTCGACCTCAAGCATGATTCCCGAACCAAGATAGCCAGAATCCATAGGAGCCGGAGAATCAGCTCCTTCTTGGACAAGGAGGACACCGGGGGCACCACCAGAAAGAATTACAGCGAACTGCGTAACAGGGAACGCCTCAAGAATTCCGAACTGGTGAGCATCATTCGGGTCTGTACCGGGCGTGGTGATCTGCTCGATGAATAAGCGGAATTTCGCTGTACCCAAGCGCGCATTGAAAAATGCGGCTCCCAATACCTGCTCATCAGGATCAGCAACCGCTGACAATTCGTTGCCATCAATTATCCCTGCGTTACCGGGAATGGCAGCCAGCTCCAGCGCAAGCGGGCCAGGCACCGGCGTCAAGTCAATAGGAGTTGGCGGCGCCACACCACCGCCCGGCAACACACCCGCATCGACTTGCTGGCCATCACTGAGAGAAATGATCAGGTGCCCACTGCCATTGATGCCGGCACCGACAATACTCACACCATCAAGCGGCCGATCCACCCAAGCGAAGTCATAATCAGCCAGAGACTGCTTTACCGGCATCTGCCCAACCAGCCCACCAGCTGGCATCCCTATCCCGGCCGGCCCGATAACAGAACCAAGATCCAGCACCTCTTCGTTGGCAAAGGTAAAGACCAGGTGGCCCGCCTCGGATAACGCCACACCCGTAATCCGCTGGCCAGCCAACTCATCTATGCGGGCGCGCAACCAGGCCGTGCGGTTGGCAAGTTGCTGCGCCTGACGATTAGCCAATCCACCACGGCCACCCACAGCAAAATCGCCGACACCAAGCTCAGCGACCTCATCTTCCCAGACATCTTGTTCCGGCAGGCTCATAACATCCCCGAGTAATCATGTGTACCGTCATAGGCGGCGGTACCGTCGTATTTGAATCCAAGGCCCCGGCGGGATACCCCAACAGGTTCATCCGCAACCAACAGCGCCTCCCACAACCTCAAGAAGCGAAAGCTCTCCGTTGTGCCATCAGGTTTACGGATGACAATCTCCAGCTTGAGCAACCCACGCGAGGGCGCCGTTGCCGCAGCATCAACACCCTGGGCAATGCCATCCGAAACCAACCAGGCCAGCGCCTCCAATGCATACTCACGCGCACGATTGAGCGACTCTTGCGTCTGCTTCTCTCGACCAAGAAGCCAGAGACGTGAACCCAATGGCCGTGGCAGGTATTCACTCCCCCACCAGCCACGCCGCCCGGAGGCGGGCGTAGGCAGAATGTCATCCACCGCTGCCCGACGGTCCGTGAACAGCGAAAGAATGACCGCCGTCCTCAACCCTGCATCCGGACGCAACGCACCGTCCTGCACCACGTAGTCGCCAGTGAAGGTGTCATCGTTCCATACGGTTGCGATGTCCATCACATCTCCTGATTCGGCCCGCTAGTCGGGCCGCGCAGAACATTGTTTTCGGAATGCAGGTGCCCATTGAAAACCTCACGCATCGCGCTGACCGTTGTCGCTGATGGCGCGTCACACAGATCCTTGATCTGCCCCGTGCACTCCAGCAACGGAGCCTCTACGCGGACTTTTGTTTCCGCCACCAACGTGACCATCGGCGCCGAGGCTGTGACGGAAATGGAGGATTCAGCCACGATGCCATTGCGAGTGAGATGAACCTTCTGACCAAGATCGTCATGCAATGCCACCTCCCCTGCCTCCAGCGCCAGCCGATATCGGCGGTCATGCGTGGCGACAACAAGGCCCGCATCACGGTTACCCCCGATAAAGATCACGGCTGCCTCTGCACCTTCCTTGGGCGCACTGGAAAATCCGTACTCCTGCATCACCTCCACATCGTCAGCAATCTCATCCGCCAGCAGCCGGAGCTGTGCCCGATGAATCGCACCGTCATGGCGCAGGGCTGAAATTACGGCGCGCCCCACCATGAGCCTGACCTTTGAGGTCAACCCTTCCAGAAGTTTTTCAAACATGAGATTTACAGCTTGTATTGGTCAGCAGCTTTCTTGGGCGCTGGAATCTCCGGAAGCTCGGAGAAGGCGTCTTTTTTGGAAAGCTTCAGATTGGTCACGGTTCCACTTTCATCCAGCGTGAAGTCCACACCAGAAATCAGCAGCTGCTCATCCACCCCCATCAAGGGACACCTCAGATGGACGAATTTGTTGATGTCCCACAGCCGGCCATTCTGGTCACGCCACCCCGCCACCGTAACCTCCCAGCGCTTGGACTTCGCCTCCCGCACTCCCGCTTCCCAGCGAGCTCGGGTGGCACAGCGAGCACTGTCAGCCTGCGACTCAGCAACAATGCACAACGGCCGGTAGCGGCGTACGCCCCGCCCCTCCACCTTGCGCTGCACCACGCCCTGAGGCTGTACCGTGTCAGCCAGCGAGAACTGGTTGCCCCCGATGGACTGCCCCTTGACCACGATCTCCGAATAAAGATCAGCAGCAGAATGCTGGAAACTGGCAGCCTTGATGTCACGGCCATATTCAATCGTGACCCCAGTATCACCACCAAGGCCTGCTTGTGTGATCAGCAAACCACCAGCTGCATCAGATAACAGCAAGACACTCTCTTGCCGTGCACGACGCTCCAGGACGCGATGCACGCTTTCACCCGGCTGGTTGCTATGCACCCCTCGCTGGAACTTCACCTTCTCAGCCTGATTCACCACCTTGATGCCATAGGGCTTGGCCAGATCCGCTGCCAACTCAGGCAGCGTCAGGGAGGCATAGCGCTTGCTGGGCGCCGAGCAATCCACCAGATCACCCGTACGATCACGCCCCGACACCTTGAGCGTATGGCTGCCAGCGTCATAACTGACACCGAGATCATCGACATACCCCACCAGCACCCGATCAGACCCCATGCGGATCTCGCACTGGTCACCCGGCGGAATCTTCCAGTCCGGCAACTGATCATCTGCCGTGAACTGCAAATCGAATCCGGCCGACAATGCCTCCAGCGACTTTTTGACACTGACAGCCTTCCACCCACGGCACACACTGCCATTGACGCGGAGCTCCAGCTCGTTTGCCTCCATGATCACACCAGCAACACAGACAGATCGCGCCCGGCCGGCATGAATCCAGGATGCACAACGCGGTTGCGGGCAACAAGATCATCCACGTGATCCAGATTGCCATGCCGCTCATAGGCCACCACGACAGCCGGCAGAGATTGCGCCAAGCGCAATCTGGCCAGCCGGGGAAGGCCGATGCTGGTTTCTGCAACATGCCGGATTGCTGCCGTGCGCTGCGCGATCAAGTCGTCCACATCGCTGGACCGCGCATAAAGAACCACATCCACCGCCCTTGCCATCTCCATGCGGGCCGTTTCGATATCTTCAACACTGGCATACTGATGCACTGCCAGGCTCTGCAGAATGGCGGCTGCCACCACGCCCTGCAGCAAATCATCCAGCGCCAGTGCATTGGCCGCTTCTCGACCACCAACCACCCCTGACTCCCCGCCAGATTCACGCCGCAACAACTGCAGGCGCTGCAGCCCCAACAAATCGCTCGCATCAAACCGGCGCCACTGATCAGCAGCCACGGCTACAGAGAGCTGCACGTCAACCACCCCTGTGATGATGGTATTAGCCAGCGTCAGGCCCAGCTTGGCCGGCGCCGGCAGCAATGCCAGCATGTCATCGGGCGACAAGGCAACAGACGCACCGATGGCATCACCCAGTCGCTTGAGCATCACATTGATATCCCGAGCAGCTGATGCCTGGATCGCACTTCCCCCCACCACCGAGAACGACGAGGCGAAACGATCAACCTCTGCCGCCACCGATTGCTCAGCAGCAGCCGTCAGGATGGCTGCCGTATCAGGACTGGCACGAGGATACAGATCCTCGCCCGCCTCAATGAAAGTGACTGTCAGCGAGACCTTGCCGCGCTCCGCACTGGTCTGGGTTATCTCACTGTCATCCGCCACCTTCACACTCAGCGTGCCGTAATCCGGATGCACCAGCTGACCAGCACCCTTAGCCTCCAAGGCTGCCAGCAACCGCTCACGCCGGGCCACGTGATCGGGGCCGATGATGAATGCCTCTAACTTGTAGATACGTGCCTTACGGCCCATGTCCTCCACCCACGGAATATCCCGCTGGGGATATTCATGCGTGGCGGTACGACGCCCCACAGTGACCGTGCGCGACTCCACTTCAAAGGAAACCCCACGGAACGATGCCGGCCGCAGATTAATGGTCATGCCGGTGCCCCCGAGAGACCATGCCGCGCAGTCATCTGCATGCCGGCATTGTCACTCTTCATCTCAGTCACTCGCGCCTTCTTGTCACCCAGGATTTCAACCTGCAGCTTGCCATTGAAATTCTGCTGCTGCGCTTTGGCCACCTGACCAGCCGTTACGGCCGCCGCATTGCGCTCAGCGAAGTTGTACTGGAAGTCATCCGGAATCAGCTTACCGATGGCGGGTATTTTCTTGAAAAGATTGATGATGGCATTCAGATAACCCTGAAATATCTCAAGCACCCCCTGCCAGAGAGCACCAAAGAATCCTTGCGCATCAAAAACCGCCTTGATTCTTTCCCAGGCCCGCGAGACGTACTCAACAATCGCATCCCAGTTGCTGTAGATCAGCGCCGCCACCGCCGCCAGAGCCACCAACCAGATCGTGAAAGGATTGGCCGCCAGAAACACCGTCAAGCCACGCAATGCGGTCATCAGGACGCCGATACCCGCCGTGGCGAATCTCGCCAATGCCGACACCAGAGCCCTACCAAAAAGCGGCAACCACAGACGCCCCATCAACCAGACTACCCGCATCATCGTGGCCATGATGCTGAGCATGCGATACACACGCATACCAGCCCCCAGCACCGTGCCAAAGGAACCGACAAGCCCCCCCAGCAAACCAAGTGCCCCCGACAGCAGGGGCAACAGCACCATCATGGCGATCACCAACCCCATACCATCAGCACCAATCAGATGCCCCACCTTTTCAAGCACCGTGAAGATCGCACTCCCGACCACCCACAACACCTTGAAGGCGGTTGTGACACCCGCAATGATGGGCGGCAGATGCGCAATGAAGACGTCAAATTTCTGAGCAATAACCTCTCGGTTCACAATCAGCCAGCCTTGGACCGCCTCAAGAGTTGACGTCAGGCCACCAGCCAGACTGACCCCCAGAGCACTTTTCAGTCCATTCCAGGTAATCCCCAAAATCTTGAAGGCATCACTTGCCTTTTCGGCCCGCTCCAATTGCTCAGCCGAAAAAAAACCACCCGACTTTTGCATGAGCTGCTGCTTCTCCAGCAACTCGCCTGACCCCTTGTTAAGCACCTCCACCAAGCCATCAGCACTTTTCCCCAACAGCTTTTGCGTAATCAGCAGCTTGCCGCCTGCGTTTTCACTTTTCTTGAAGGCATCAGCCATCTGCTGAAGCAACCCCATGGGGTCTTTCTTGCGAAGATCCTCAACCGATATCCCAGCCGCCTTGAATGCATCCAGCTCTTCGCCACCCTTGCTAAGGGCAAGCCGCCGCGCTTTTTGCAACTTGGAAAGCGCCGTGGCAGCGGCAGAGACATTGCCATCCATCTCCGCACCCAGCAGCTGGATATCCTTGGAGGCCGCCCCTGTGATCTCCGCCAGATCCTTGACCTCTTTGGCGGCATCTGCCGATCCCTTGGCAAAGCCCGTGACCAAAGTCGTCACACGCTCCAAGGCATACAGGCCAGCAGCCGTTTTCGCGAGCGCAGCCCCCACGCTGTCCCAACGGCGGGTCATGCGGTCACCCAAGCCCGTGACGCCATTACCGACCTTCTGGAGGACAGCACTGGCCCGGTCTACCGCCGAGACCTCAAATTCTGCCTTTGGCCTTGCCATGAAAACCCCAAAACAAAAAGCCCGCACAAGGCGGGCTTCAGGACGCATGAAGAAAAGAACTAGAAGAGCAGCATCACCACTGCCCGCCAAAGGCCCCACAAGGCGCCCACAGCAAGAGCAAGGCCAAGCGTCAGCCTGACCGGCAACATAAGCAGTCCTGCGCCATCCCGGCGCAGCAAGCCCGCAAGCGCAGCGGCTTCAGCCTGGAGGGCCTGACCCTGCTCACGCAGATCCGCCTGCAGGGTGACCATCTGCTGGCGCCGGTCCTCAGAGGACAGTGACTGGGAGGGAGAGGTTTTCATGCCCACAACATTAGGCCCGACACGCGACAGGATCAAGTCCCGCCTTGAGCCTCAGCGATTGCGTCATGAATGCGCTCCGCCTCTTCCACCCAGAAGTCCAGCTCACTGGTATCCATCTCCCATATCTCCGAAGGCGGAAAATGGAAGACGTAGGCAATCAGGCTGACTGCCTCGCGCCAGTGCGCTTTTCCAAGAAAGGGCTGAACTCGGCCACCACCTCCATGACGTCGGCCCCGTCCAGATCATCCAGGGCATCAGCCGGCAGGCCATTCATGCCAGCCACAATCCCCAGGATCAGCCCGATGGAGCCATCACCCTCAGCCGGCTTGTGCTTGCGCAGCAGCTTACCCTTGGGACGCCACATCCGGAGCTCGGTTATTTTCTCGCCCTGATACTCCAGAGGCTCACCCAACGGCACAACCTTCTCTTCTTTATTTTCCATGATCAGGCCTGCTTCACGGCTTCGCCGGCAAATTTCAAGGTGCCCTTGCCATCACCTGCCGCTATGGCAACAGGCCCCATGCTGAAACCGTTGCGCATGATGTAGCGCTGGCCGGTATCCGCTTCGAAAGTGACAGTGGCCTCAGTGATCTGATTGAGGGCGATGATGTCGGTGTCGGCGCCGATGGCAACTTCCACCTCAATCTCTGCATGCACCAGTTTTTCGGTGTAGCGGACCTCGCCACTCTCCAAGGGCACCGGAGTACGCTCCACACCACCAGGATTCAGCTTGGCCCCCGGCAGCGTCGGCAGGCCCTTGCCGTCGTAACGCACAAAGGCCCGGCCCAGGATTTTCTTGCTCATTATCTTATGACTCCTACAGACGGAACTGGACCTGCGCCGCGAAGACCCTGAACTGGTTGATCAGATCCGGCGGCAGGATGACGTTGACACGGTTGACATCCGTGGAGTCACGGACGACAAGCAGATCAGCCTTGAATTGCGCAAAGCCCTCCACCAGCCCGGCCTCCTCCCAATCCAGGAAGAGCGCGATCAGCTCATCACGAATGATGCTGGGAGTAACAATGGGCTGGCCCGGCGCAAACTGCGTGCCGTCATTGGCCAACTTGCAACGCGGGAACTTCTGCGCAATGCGGGCGCGCACGGAAAACCGAAGGAACGACAGCGTGGCCATCGTCTCGATATCCCGGTAGCTGGGATCTGGCAGGCCGCCACTGTTTTGCGTGTAAGTGGTGACGGCGCGCTCGATAAGCACATTGCCGCCAGCATCCACCACCGTAGTGGCCAGCCCATAGGACAACACGTTATTACGCTCGGAGCGCGTGAACCGCTTCTCAGCAGAGGCGGGCTTCATCGTCGGCAGTGGCAGCGTCTGCAGCGGACGCGCAGGATCAATGCCGAGGTAATAGGCCGACACCATCCCGGCAAGGACCGCCACTCGCCAGGCCGGAGCCGGACTACCACCCGCCTCCAAAGACCAGGCCGTCAGGTGTGGACTGTTGCGCGTGCTTGCCCAGCTATTGAGCCCGCCGACCGTACCCCGGACAGCCACATGGCCGTGCCCGTCATTCTGGTAAAGCGGCCCCCAGCGAGTGGCAAGCTCTGCCTCAAGCAATCCGATATTGGTGGCATCAGTGAATGCAGAGATCACCGTGTTGTACTGTGTCGCCCCAATGGCCGCGAGGCCGGTGGCAATACTGGTATTTCCCTCCCCTGCAGCCATAGCCACGATGGCAATGGCGATACCTGCCGGCAAACGCTCTTCCATCGGGAGATAATTCACCCGCAGATCAATATCGTTGCCCAGCGTGCCCTTGTGACGACAGGTCACCGTCACCACGCCAGCATCTGCAGCTGCCGACACCGGCAGATCCGGAGCTGCCGAGATCGCCGCCACAATGGCAGAAGCCACCACGCCAGCAGTATTGCCAGCCGCAACACCCACCTGCAGGCGCGTACCGGCAACATACAAACTGATGACGCCCGCAGCAGAGGCCGTGCCAGTTACCGTAATCGTGCCAGTCGCTGCCACGCCATCACCAAAATCGGCAATGGGCAATACCCAGGTTTCGATGGTATCGGTAACGGCAAACTCGGCATCAACCATATCGGCACCGATTGAGCCCCTGCCCAGCTTGGCGATCGCATCCGCGACACTACCCACCTGAAACGGCACATTGGCCGTGGCCGAGCCAGTAGACAACAGCGGTGCAATCATCAGGACACGCTGAGGCATAGCCACCAGCCCCTGAATGGCCCGCGAGTTATCAAACTCGACATACTGACCCGGCGTCAGCAGATTCACCGGAATGTTATTGAAAGCGGTCATGGTTACTTGCCACCTTTCTTGGCCGCATCAGATGCGGACTTCTCAGGCTCTACAGCCTGAGCAGTTGAGGGCGCTTCCTTTGTTGCATCGACATCAGCAAGGCGACGCAACCAGAAAGCATCGGTATCATCGACATCGAGGCCGGCCGTACCGAGCTCGACACCTGACACCGGGTCGCGCACAGTGCGGCCCGGTACGGGGTAGACCTTCATCGCGTTTTCTCCAGAAATGAAAAGCCCGCTTTCGCGGGCTTTGGTTTTTTCTATTACAGCTACTGAGGCAACTCGATTTCATCGAGTGCAGCAATCCGGCCATCCTTTGGCGCCAGATCCCACTCCACACCCACCAACTTGAAGTCATCGGCGGTCACGACATTCTGGAAAACGAAGGTGGCCTCATATGTCATGCGGCAGTGCACAGTGACATATTCGCCATCCGCATCCGTTTCGATTTCATCCTGCCGGGATTCAATATCCTCACAGATGCCGCCCAACGTCTGATCCTTGAGAAGCTCGCTCTCAATCACCAGACAAAGCGTATCAATGTCAGCCGCCAAGACCTCCGCATCCGTGCCACCAACATGCAGCTCAATCTCCAACGTGCAGGTCTTCTTATCCGTCCACTGATCAACATGCCGATCAGTAACACTGCGGCGGGTATAGATACACACAGCCGGCAATTCACCCCGGCCGAGCTTACGGGCACGATTGATATGACAACGGCCTTCGAACACTGGCACGGCACCCAAGGCATCGCGTACCGCTTCGCGCAACTGCTGCCGGTAATGCATTACGCACGCTCCAAGCGCAAGACCGTGTCACCAGCACCATCAGGCTCCAGCGCCGTCACCAGGTAATCCACACCACGCACCCGAATACTCTGCCGCCGGTCATCCTCAGAGACGTCCTCACTCAACACAGTAAAGGTTGGCACACTGTTATCCATGCCGAGTGCCCCAAAGCTGTCACCCCCATAGGCGCTTTCAAACACACCCTGAATGGGCCGCCCATCAAGGACGGCCTCTTCAGAATACTTGCGCGTCGCCCGCACATTCACGCGGGCGAGGCGCTCAAGCGGAGTAGCCACGTCCCGTTAAACCACCGGAACCAGACGCACCCTGACGGTGGTGGTGCCATTGCCGGCGGGCTCAACGGCATAACCGGCAGCCGTGTTGTCTGTTGCTTCCTTGTCGATCTTGCCCGCCGCCGTTGCATAGACCTTGAGGCCCTGCGTAATGACATCCGTGACATCCTTCTTCTCAAACTCCCAGACGCCTTCAGTATCAACCTGCAGGGGCTCACCACTCGCGGCAGCATGCAGCGCCGCTGCAACAATGGAACCAGCAATCACCACCTGACCAGCAACGACATCTGCCGGCGCAAGGATGGAAAGCACCTTTCCATCCTGAATCTTGTTCTTTGCCATGATGGCTATCTCCAAACTTT
This sequence comes from Moraxellaceae bacterium, assembly GCA_037189985.1. Classification (GTDB taxonomy): domain Bacteria; phylum Pseudomonadota; class Gammaproteobacteria; order Pseudomonadales; family Moraxellaceae; genus UBA2031. The sequence continues at coordinate 23,887 of JBBCJX010000009.1, read as the reverse complement.
TGAAAGGGATTCAGAAACAAAAAGCCCCGCAGGTGCGGGGCTTTTCATTGCATGCCGGATCAGCCGGCGTAGGGGTTCTTCTGGAAGGTACGGAAGTCGCGAGCCTTCACGCCGGCATCAATGCCGACCTTGAACTCCACACCGTCCACAGTCCAGCCAGCCTGCTGCTCCAGGCGCGGGCTTTCATCGCCATCGAGATAAGCCACCTCGATGGTGTCATAACCCCGGCCGGCCACCAGATACCAGTTGGAGGCAGAAACCTCATCCAGCTCAGCATCAGAAATCACGGTGGCAAAGTTGCGAATGGCATTCGGCACCTTGGCATCGCCGCCGGCAGGATCGAACTCGCCCGCGATAATGGTATTGATCTGATCCTCCAGAGCCACCGGGCAGATCACGAAACCGGGGCGGATATTCAGCACGGTGTTGGCGCTATCCTTCTGCTTGCGCATTGCGGCACGAGCCAACCCGAGAGAGGCAATGCTGGGAGCCGCCCCCGTCAGGAGGTTTTTGTGATCCGCATGGAACAGCGCCTTGCCATCTGCCATCTGCGGATTGCTGGTCAGCACGGCATACACCAGCTTGTTCACCGTGCGGTAAGCAGACTGACCCATTTTCTTGGGAATCTCAGTAAACGCGTGCAGGTCATCATTGATGATGGCCTGACGGGTAATACTGAAAAGCTTGCCGAAGGTAGCCAACTGGATGCGCTCACCACGATCTGCCAGCGTGGCGTACTTGTACTCTCCGCCCTCCGGCACCTTGTCAAGGACAGGGAACGACTCCAGACCCACACGATCAGCAGGCCGGAAGTCAGAGAGCGTGCCCTTGATCGTCCACTCACGGAAGGACTGCTCCTGATCCTCATAGCCAAAGAGCATGGCCTTGTGCGCCACATTGCCCAGAAGGCGCGTGAAGTCGCCGGAGTTATGCGTGAAGGCATGACCCACCATGCCCATGCGATCCATGCCAACCAGGCTCGCACCGTGCAGCTCCAGCGTGGCGCGAGCCAGCTCTGCCAGCGTGTAGCCGCGCAAGCCGTTTTCCTTACGGACCTCGGATGCCTTCAGCAAGCCAGAGCGGGCAGAAAGCACCTGCTCAGCATCCTGCAGGAACTGTGCATTGCCCGTTACCACAGAGATGTGCGTGGTCTTGTTGCTGGGGGTAACACCCTCCCCCAGCGCCTTCAGCAGGCGATCACCCGCATCCACTGCGGTGATGTTCATGTCATCCAGACAGGTGTTCAGCAGCTCAGCGTGCGCAGTTGCATGCACACCAAACTTCGCCTTGATGGAATCACGGCGAGCGCGCTCCCCGGCAATAGCCTGGGCACGGATCTCTTCTTCAGTCTTGGCCACCGGGGTGGCCGGGGTTTTCGGTTCGGGCATGGTGATGACTCCGGTTTTCCCGGCGGCAGTCGCCGGCGTTTGGGTGGGTGTGCCAGACAGGTTTTTGAGGCTGTCAGGCGCTTTCGTGAAATTCGCAATCATGCGGTGTGCGCATGCCGCCAGCTCCACAGGCTGATCTGTTTTATCGGCAAAACCTGCAGCCACGGCCTCAGCACCCGTGAACCAGGTTTCATCCGACATCCATGCAGCAACCTCTTCTTCAGTACGGCCACTGCGAGAAACATAAGCACTGACGATGGCGGCCTTAACCTTGGCCAGCACGTCTGCCATTTTTCGCATTTCATCCTCGTCCCCATAAGCGCCGCCCGTGGGGTTGTGGATCATTACCAGTGCGTTCTCGGGAACAATGACTTCATCCCCCGCACACATGATTACTGATGCCATGGAGGCAGCGAGGCCTTCCACGCGAACGATCACATTGGCAGGGTGATTCTTGAGGATGTTGTAGATGGCCATGCCATCAAAAACGCTACCGCCCGGCGAATTGATGTGCAGGTAAATCGTCTGGACATCACCAAGCGCCTTCAGACTGTCACTGAAGGTTTTGGCAGTAACGCCCCAGTAGCCGATCTCTTCGAATATCTCGATCCTTGCCTCGTTGTTAGCGAGGGCCTTGATCTCGAACCAGGTCTTATTTTTCGTTGAGGGCATTGTCATCCACTCCGGGGTTGATTGATTTAGCACTGGTAGAGAAGGCGACGCCGGCCGCACGATCCTCCTTCTCTTCCTGCAGGATTTGCTGGCGCACAGCGTCAGGGTTTTTACCCCTGGCACGAATGATGTTTGATGTGCTCTCAAAGCCAGCCGTGCGCAAAGCTTCATTGGCCTTGGCTTCTTTGTAAGGATCAATCCAGATCATTGCCGGCCCCTGATACATGGCCGAATAGATCGTGGACATATCAACATCATCAGGAATGTCGACCAGACCCGCAGCAATGGCGGTCTGCACAAAATCCCGATAGACAGGCCGCGACCAGCTACCGATGAAAATCATGGTCAGCATCTGGTAGCCGATAAACCCATCCACCAGCTCCTGACGCTGAGAGCTATACGACCCCTCAAAACTCCGCGCCAACGAACTAAACGTTGTGCCCGTGCCGGCAGCCGTGGCGCGCAACATCGCGTCACGGAAAGGCTGCAAAAGGATGCTGGGGCGATTGCTCTCAATGGTGCCCACCTCTTCACCCGGCTCCAGATCATCGAAGATCATGCCGGGAGCCATCTGGAAGCGCCGGGGTGCAGCCCCGCCCTTATCATCCAAAGGCCCAGCACCCTTATAGAGCTCAGGCGATCCCTTCTTGATATAGCCCGTCATGGCTGCCGCTACACGAGCAGCAATGCGCTCCGACTCTTCGTATTCCTTCAGGTCGCTCAACCGGACAAGAGACGGTGCAAAAACACTGATGCCACGTCCCTGATGCAGCCGGTGTGCCTGCTTGATGTGCAGCATTCGATCAGCACGAATAGGCTTGAGATCAGGCCGGCTGAAGTAAGAAAGCTCGCCCGGATGTTCCTTGTAGACCCAATAGTTCGTGGCACGTCCCCACGCATCACGCTGAATGCCCTGCTTTATTCCCCGCCGGGCATCATCAAAATCCAGCGGAACAAAGTCCGGCTCCAGCAGCTCGATAGAGAGCGGTACCAGCGTGCGGTGATCCAGGGAAGGGATACGGCCCGCGACCAACTGGCCAAAGCACTCCCCGTCACGGAACCAGGTGCGCGCCACCAGCTGCTCTGAATGCACCCGGTCAAACTCCAGAGTGACCTCTGGAAATTCGGAAAAATTCTCCCAAAGCTCAGCCAGCCGCCATGCCAGCTTCGCATGAACGTTGCCATCCTTGTCCTTTGGCTGTGGCTCAACCGATATGCCATTCGGGCCGATGACATACTTGACCAGCGTATCAAGCAGGCCATGCGCAATATCGTGATCCTCATCCAGCCGCCGCGCCTGTTCCCGCAACGGCAGCGCGCCAGCACCAACCTGCACATTGGCAGAGCCCTTGACGCCCTTGACCTTGTGGGTGCGCGTGGATCTGGCAGCCTCATAAGCCTGAATGGCGGCACGGTGACGAACACGACTGAAAACCCACTGCGGCGCAAATGGCTCCAGCGCCTTGTCGATCCAGTTCATTAACCGAACTCCACCAACGAAGCGCTGCGGGCCCGACCGCCACTGTCTTCATTAGCCACCCGACGCTCCCACTCCTGACGCCCCTTGCGGATCATGTCGAGGCTTTCATGGGAGATCTGGCGCCCTTGGAAAACGATGGTCTTTCCCTCCAGCAGCTCAGCCTCGGCATTCTGGTAGATCACCAACATTTCCCGTGCTGTCTTCATAGCCACGGCTCATCTCCCGTATTCACCCAGCCATCGGTCTGAGTACTTTCTTTGCGCCCAATAAAAAGCCCGCTGGAAGCGGGCTGCTGTTCGTGCTCAACCGGTGCCTCTGGCTCAGGCGCCGGTGATTCAAAAATGTCTCGTTGCGGAGGATTGATCCGCATACGCAAACGCTCCCAATCTGCCTCCTTGTAACGATGCAGATTGAGGTAGTACGCAATGGCCAGGTTATAGACAGCCAGATCCAGTGCCTCGTTGCGATCCGCCTTTGCCTTCACCCACTCCGACCGCTTGAAGCCTTTCACGTATCGCGTAAGCCGCCGCTCCGCCACCAGCTGCTGGTAGAACTCATCCGGCAAGTCTTTGGAGAAGTGAATAGCACCCGGCCCGCTGGGCAACTTCATCCGGTTATACAGCCAGTCTTTTGCCGTATCTGTGCCAACAAACCAGAGCTCTGCACCATGCTTCTCCGTCTGGCCATTCCATGTAACGTCCACCTTGGAGGGCTTACCGGAGATCACCGGCCGATTCGGCTTAGTGGCCCCCTTCAGTGCCAGTACATGACGATGCTGACGATTACGCGTGAAGGCATAAACCTCTTGCGTATGGTGGCCACCAGAATCCACACCAGCAGCTGCAATCGTCATCCGGTATCCACACGGATGAATGATTGGCGTCTTTAAAATCTCATCAAGTGCTGCCCATGTTGCGTCCAGCGAGGGGTCTCCATGGATGACCTGATAATCAATAACCCAGCGCTCCAGCCCCTCGCCCCAGCCAATGATCTTGAGCTCCAGTCGGTTGCCCTGAACATCGACCGAAGCCGTCAGCGCAAGGACGCCATCCGGAATCGTGCGCAGCTGATAATCCTCAGCACGCTTCTTGAGCTCCTCCCACTTCGTCATCTCCTGGACAGAATTCCATGTCCTGGCCAAACGCGTGTTGTAGAAAACCTGCATCGGCTCTTGGTCGCCACGCTCCAGCGCTTTCTTGGCCTTGTCATACTGGGCCGCAAGACCGAACCATGTCACCCAGCCGGGCGGGGAGTACAGCGTCGACAACGTGAAGCCGACCGTCTCACCATCACCTTTCGCGTGCGCCCTCCACTCGCCATTGGCGAGCATGGTCTCTTTGGCCGCCTCATCAATCAGCGCCCCGCAATCATCCGTATTGATGCAACGGTACTGGGCCCGCTTCGTCTCGATGTCGTAATCCAGCTGCTCCCACACCAGAATCTGCATGCGGCCGCAATGCGGACATGGCACGTAATAGTGGCGCTGATCGCTCTGGGCGAACAAATCCGCAATGCGGCTTGCCCCCTCCAGCGTGGGCGATGACGTGTAATAGAACTTGGCATTACGCCCGAAAGTACTGCCGCGAGCCTCTGCCAGATCGATGGGGTCACCTTCACCACCAACATTCTGTTCCCAGCGATCAATCTCATCACCGTAGATATACCGCGCCGGAATTTCAGCAAGGTTGGCAGCCGACCCCGCCGTGGTGATGTACAGCGTGCCACCCCGAAACTCTTTGGTATCGATGGTATTACGCGCATCACGTGAGCGTGGCGAAGCCACCGTCTTGCGGCACTCCGGGACCTCATCAATCGTTTTGCCGATACGGTTCGACAAGCGCTTCGCCAAATTCAGCGAAGGCATCAGCGCAAGGATGTTGGCAGGGGCGCCAACGATGCTGCCGCACATCCAGTTCAAGCCAACCTGCGTCTTGAACAGCTGCGATGCCACCATGCCAACAACGCGCTTGCTCGGATGCTCCGGCGACAAGCACTGCATCGGCTCTCTCGCATATGGCGTGCGAGCAATCTTGTACGGTCCTACCTCAGCGCCACCGCCCGGCGGAATACGCATATGCGCATCGGACCACTCATCAATCCAGAGTGGCGGGTCAGGCAAAAGCCCGCGCATGAAGGCCTGCGTATAGACAACATGGCCATCAGCAATAGGTAGCGCGTCCATCAATGCAAATCATCGTCCAGCAGCCGCTGGAGGTCCTCAGCAGTCAAGCGCGCGATATCGTCCAACGCCGTCCTGATTGCAGACCGCAATAACTGCTCGATTTCCCATGGGTCTGTTACGGCAATCAACTGGGGAGCCACCTTGGTGGGTAACCCCAGCATCGTGTCCCGCAGCATGCGGCCCGTCTTTTCTGCTGCTGCCTCGACGGGAGCCCTTTCAACAAGGTCCCCACACATCCGCTTATATTCAAGCTCTGCCTGCTGAGCCAGGTAATGCTCACGACGCGCACGCGCGGTCTGAAACGCGCCATACGATGCAGAGTCCGGTTCATCCGGCGCACTGGAACGCGTGTGCTGGCCAACGTCCTTCTCGTTGCGCTCATCCGCATGGCGCTTCTGAACTCCGACCTTGCTGGGATCGGATGTCTCTTTGAGCTTTGCCAGCGTCGCGGCTACGTCAACCTTCTTGCCGTCTTCCGACATCACAAGCCGGCCCTGATCTTTCAGCTTGGTGACATAGCTTGGCCTCCAACCTTGCGACGCAGCAAACTCGCTCTTGGTCAGGAATTTTTCTATTTCACCAGCCATTTCACCACTTCACCTGTAGGTGGTGAATTTCACTAACTCTGAAACTCAGCCACTAGCGCGATCACGAGGTTCGAATTACCCGTGAATAAGCCCCCGGACAGGACCCGTGCCGCCTTCACCAAAGTGGTGCGTCACCGGGCCGTCGCGAGGGCTTTGGCCATCGCCTCATCAAACCTGACCGGAAACCTGCGCTCACTAACACGCTGGCTTGTCTCAAAGAACTTCCAACGCTTCCGATACGCCGCCGGTCGCACGAATACAATGATCGGCTTCGCGCCGCCCTTCTGCAGATGCCCGACCTTCACTGCATCTGCGCCCGTATATCGCACCCGCTTATAAATACCGGCGGGCAGCTTCCCCTCCGGCCGGGCCAGCACAAAGTAATCCAATCCCCTTACACCTTTGGCTTCATTGCCTCGTGCCATGCGCTCCCTGCGCTTGTCAGTAATGTTTGCCCGGTATCCGGACTGAGAGAAGGCCTGCAGGTAAGACAGAATCTTGACGATCTGCCCCTTGCTCATGTTCCCGTATGCATCTTTCTCTGCAGCCTTCCCAGGAACGGCAATCATGCCCGGCGGCAAAACACCAACCGCCTGCAATGCCTTCTCGAATCGCTTCAGGTTGCGCTGGCCACCGTAGATCTGAGGAGCCAGATACTTTGCAGCTGGTGTGCCCTTGGTTGCGCCGTCATCCTTGACCCACACCATGGCCGACAACTTAGCCTTTGTTGCCGGCCGCTTATAAATCGAGTTGCGCGTGAACGGCACCGGCCTGTCAAAAACCTTGGGAATATCCTTCCTCAAGACCCCGGCCACATCATCAGCCGTCATCGTCAATGCCCTTGCCGTAGCAAAAGGCACTTGCCGCTTCTCAACATCAGTCAGCCATCTGGTGGCTGATGAAATATGTGCCTGTGCAGAAAACCTGAACATCAGCCCTGCGCACGCCCATCACGGCCGTGCTTCATCCACTCTTCCATCCGCCGGCTATCACGGCGCCGGAAATAAATCATGATGGCCCAGGAACCGAGCACCCCTACGCCCCCGATAATGACATTCCACCAGTCAGGAGAGAGACCGAGAAAGAAGCTGCCACCACTGGCCGCATAAGCTGCAACCGTGCTGACCTTCGCACCAACCGAAGTTGCCGCTCCCTCCATCATCTGCTGATCCACGCTTCCCCCGGCATAAAAAAACCCGCCTGAAAGACGGGTTGATGTCGACAAAATCAAGTTGTGTGCTGCGGGACATTTGCGATGGACGCAACTTGCCTGGACGCAATTTCGCCGTTTTGCTGGGTTTGCGCAAGATCGGGAACTAGTTCCCGTGTGACTGACGCAGCAGGAAGAAGGAATGCCTTGATACGCCTCGGGCCTGTTTTTGCTGTGCTATCCACTGTGGTTTCAAGAATCTGCCCTCGCCCACGCATCTTGGAAAGACGACTACCCACATCATCACGCTGCACATCATCAGGAAGCCTGCGCCACAGATCGGCCGCCGTCATCGGCCGTGATGCCACCTTCAGCAAGCCCAGAATCATTTCGGTCAAACTCATTGCGCCCATGATCCGCCCTCAATTATCCGCCAGACTTCAAAAAGCGCCGTGTCATAAATCGCCTCGGCGCGCATCTTGCTCACTCCCAAATGATCAGCAACGCCGATCATGTCCTGTCCCCAGCAATACCAAGCCACCAATGCCATTTGCTGCTGCTGCACCAGCTGCAGCACAGCGTGCTCCATGTGGAGACCCAGCGTCTCGTCATGCTCAGCCACCGTGCCGCCACGTGGCCGCCATGCATACATGCGATCCATCGTCATGTATTCGTTTCTGGGGCCATTCCCGGCCCGCTCGCTGTGCTGCCACCGGGCCCAGTTGCGCAGCAAGTGATCCAGCCTTTCTCGCGTTATGTTTTGCTGGCTCATGATCAACCCTTGCCCAGAATCTTTTTCATCTCACCGAGATAGGCATGCCCACTGGCCCCCACGCCATCTGCCACAGGCGCAGAATCTGCACCCCTCGCCAGCCTTGGCAAAGGCTCCGCCCCACCCTGGTCAACCCTTGCGGCCTTTGAAATTTTCCACTGTTGCTTGCCAAGCCAGTTCACGGCGTAGGGAATCCACTTCCCCTCGTCGTTTTTCCATTTGTCGGTTGTTTTCTGATGTGCGATGGCTCTCATGATCCATCCGAACAACGCATCGTCCGGATCAATCTTGAGAAACTGTTGCCACGCCTTACCCGGTTGATCATGACGCGGGTAATCCGACCAGAATCTCTCGAATTTTTCGCGCACCGAGAGCGACGGAGGTTTTACAGGCGCCGGGTTTTCCACAACGGCCGGTTGATGGTTAAAACCCTGTTCTTGATGGTTAATACATGGTTTGGGCGCAGTTTGAGGCATGTTTTGTGCGTCATCCTGCACCCCCCCTGTCAAATTCTGCGCCCCCCCATACACTGGACTGCACCCCGGTTTTTCATCACTGTCAGGGTTGTCCACAGGAGGCAGGGGTGCAGAATCTGCACCCTCCGGTACATGGTCTGTTGTCAACGGCTTGAGCTCACCGCCAGCAATCCACTCCGGTGTGATTCGGTATTCACGGGTACGGCCATATGCAGCCTCCCGCACAACCGTGATAAATCCCCGGCTCTGCATTTTTCTCAGATTTATCTGCACGGAGCGTCGTGACTGCCGTGCTTTTGTCGCGGAATAATCCACCGACGGGTAAATATTTGTCCCGTCATCACTGGCATGGTCTGCCAGCGCCAACGCAAGAATGAATTCACTGCCGCCAACCGGGTATCGATCAAACACCATGCCCATCACGCGCGAACTCATTCAGCCATGCCCTCCCGCACTCATGTCGGCACGTGCCTGCTGCAGGAGCAACTGAACCGCCTGCATGAGACGCATGGAAGTTTTCTCCAGCACCGCCAATTCATCGGCAGAAATGCGCCCATCAGCCAAGGCCGTGCAGGTATCACGGGCCAACTGCCCGAGCTGGGCACTGGCCTCGCCAATCTGGTTGAGAATGGCCACTCCCGAAAGCCCTGATACCTCAGGCATGGGCATCCAGAGCGCCCGCAAGGGGGTACAAAAGGCGTCCAGCAGCCGTGTATCCAGCGTCAGCGCCGCAACGAACTCAAGCTCCCGCGCGGTCAGGTGATTCCTGTCCTCATTGGGATTGAGCTTGTTCTGGAGGGTTCGGGGGTTCCAGCTGTAATGCCTGGCCACAGCCGGCACGCCGATATTCCCCTGCGGATCGCGGTAGTCGTGAACCGCGTGGTATGCCGCCATGTCCAGCGAGAGCACGGCCCGCTTGGCCTTTTCCGTGCGCGGCAAGGAAGGGTAACCAGCCAAAGTCATCAGTGATTCTCCCGGCATGTCACTGGATACATGCCCGGATCAGCCGGGCACGATACGGAACTGTCACTAGGCAGCATCGGGCAGGACCAATCCAGGAAAACGCCCCATAGCAATCATGGGCGGCAGTCCGTCCCATGGATTCGGGTACAGATCAGACCGCAGGCTGTGTGGGGTGATTTCCCAGTTAAAGGCTCGACATATGGGGATGACGTAGACAGGCGGAGGGCAGGTTTCAGGCCGATTCATGTGCAACCAGCCCCAAATATGACCCTGCTTCACCTTGTAACCCATACCGCGAAGCCGGGCAGCAAGCATGCTTTGCTGCCCCGGCTCACCCACTAACTTATGAAGCGCTGGATTATTCATGGCCATGAAGCCTACATTAAAACTTGTAGCTAACAAACCAAGACTACAAGTTTTAAGGGAATGCCGGCCTACAAGATACCTTGTAGGATTAGTGGCATGAGTACATTTCCCCAAAGAGTTCAAGAGGTTGCGAACGACATAGGCGGCCAATCAGAGCTAGCCCGCCGCGTTAGCCGCATCTTGAATCGTGAAGTCAAGCCCGGCGCCATCAGCAACCTATGCAGAGACGGCCATAAACCGCCCCGCTCTAGCGCCTACTCGCCCGCTATCGCCCAAGCCGGAAACGTCAGGCTGGAATGGCTGGTTACTGGAGCCCTCCCAAAGCGTGAGGAGGAAAACCCCGAACAGGCCAAGAACTATCTACCCCTATTGCTATTGGGCAGCGAAGCCAGGTCACCACTAATGGCAACAAAATCTTGGCTTCAAGGCCAAGGACTAGACCCGGATCACGCCAGACTTTTCATACTTCCAGATGAAAGCATGAGCCCCAACTTTCCCAAGAACTCCATGCTTCTCATCAACAAGAATGTATCCACGCTGGAAAGCGGAAAGGCATACCTATTCAGCTTTCATGAGCAACAACTAGTGAAAAGAGTTTTCTTGCAACTGGACGGGCGCTGGAATCTTCGCTACGACAACCCGGACAAAGCACTTTTCCCCGATGAAATCATCAGCCAAGAACAAATCGAAAAGCTTGAAATCGTAGGAAAAATAGTCACGCCCATGGGCATTTCACAATAAGACCCGGAGAAAAGAATGGCACTAAAGCCATGCAAAGAATGTAAAACCCCCGTATCGGAGTGGGCCAAAAAATGCCCACAGTGTGGCATCAGCAACCCTTCAGTTGGCCCTAAAGAAATGGCTATTGGCCTTGCTGTTCTAGTGGCCATAGTCATCATTTTTGCAGCATGGCTTGGCGGGTCCTCGGATGAAAAAAAATCTGAATCCGCCACCACGGCCGACGCAAAAAAAGAAGACACAGCCCACGAAGAGATCAAGCAAGCGCTATGCATTGCTAATCCCGAAGAAATAATGAAGCCCGCCGTCCTAAAAAAAATGAAAGCCGGAGAGAGCCTAGGAGTCATTGTTAGATACAGTCTTGATACACCACAGATTCATGTAGATAAAAGACTCTACGATCAACTCCCGCATAAATCACAAGCAGGCCTGACAGCAGAACTCTCCACATGGTCGCTCTGCTATGCCGAGAACAAAAGCCCCAACGGCCTCGTTGGCATTGTTGACGTCAGCACCCAAGAGCTCATCGCCTTCCACAACATAGACGGCCTCAAATTCAAGTAACTTTCCCGACCCCCATCTAGCCCGCCAAGTGCGGGCTTTTTTACGCCCCACCCCCCGCCCTCACCCCGAATCAACAAGTAATCATGCAACCAACTACAAGAACTCTTGCATATTCTTCAAGTTTTCTTGTAGTCTGCGTCCAATCCCAATCCGGAGGGCGCCATGGCAACCATCCACCACCACCCCCATAAGGCCCAGCCAGCCAACGACCCGGCGCCCAGCCGGACCTTCGTCCCATCCCCGCCCCAAGCCCGCCGCCTTGGCGAACTGGCCGCCCTCCCCAATGTCGCCCGCTTTGAGGCCGCCAATCTGGCCAACGCCGCCGCTTGGTCAGCCGGCACCTTCGCCCCGATCTGCATCAACGGCGTGTACTACGTGCAGGGGGCCGCATGAGCCTCCCTACACCCCGCCCCGGCCGTTACCGCGAAGCCGGCAGCCCCCACACCCTGCTCATTCTGGATATTCCAGTGCCGGTTCCCGGCATGGTGATGGTGGCCCGTGAAGACGAACCCTGGGAAACGCAGCCGGAGCTCCGCTGGCGCGCATGGGAAGCCGACCTGACCTTGGTTGACGGGGAAAAAACCCTCCGCAACCTGCAGGCCCGGCTTGACCGGCTCGCCATCGAGCAACTGCGCGCCGAAGTCGCCCGGCTGGATGCCGAAAACCACCGCCTCAGTTTTGAGCTGGAAGAAACCGAGCGCGAACTTCGCTGGGCAGATGACGCAGCCCGCATGTGGCAAGAAGACTTTCAGCGTCTGGAGGAATCCCTCGCCCCCGATCAGTCCATCGGCCTGACTAAAACTGGCGCCTTGGTGCTGATGACAGCCAATCCGGAGGCACGGCCGTCATGAGCGAGCTCGCCACCACCATAGCCCTCGAATACCTGCAGACGCTCCCGCGCTTCGTGCTGGTCGCCGCCGCCAATGGCCAGATTGATCTGAATGATCTGGCTCACCGCGAGCTCGCCAACCAAGGCGCGGATCTGTCGGGCCAGTGGGCCGGCTTCAAGCGCGCAGAGGAAATCTACACGCAGGCTTCGCAGCAGCGCGGAGTGGCCACGCCATGACCCAGCGCCAGCTCCTGATCGGCCTTGCCGGCCTCCCCACGCACGTTATTGCAAATCACCTGCAGGATCAGCACGGCTGGGTGGTGATCCGCATCTCCGAGCCCTTTGAAGAGGCAATTGCAGCACTGATCGGCCGCTCAGCCGAGTACGTACGCCACCCCGACACGACCCGGCAACCGCTGATAGATACGTTGCCCCTCGGCACCAGCCTGCACAACCCGGCACCCACAGTGAGATCCACCGTGCAGGCGATGCGCGAGGGCTTTGCCGACAGCCTGCACCCAGACTTCCTGCCCTGCTTTCTAGAGCAGCGCCTACAGGAAGCCGCCGCTATGCACGGCGACGCCCCCGGCTTTGTTGTTCCAGATCTGGTGTATGCCCACGAAGCCAGCTTCATCCGCCGGCACGACGGTGTGGTGATCCACGTCGACAACCCAACCATGCCGGAATGGACTCACGCCGGCCGCCTGCGCGCCAGCAAGACCCCAAAAGACTTCACGATCCCCTTTCACGGCACCGTGGGCGACCTGCTCATGAACGCCGACAACATCGTGCGCAATCTGCGGGCGAGCACGGAGCCGTCCAGATGAGCCGCCGCAAGCGCGCTGATGCTCATGTCATCCGTCTGCATGCGCTGCACATCACTCGCATCAAGGATCTGGATGGCCGCCGCAAAGCCATTGCCATTTTCGAGGATGAATACGACTCGGAGGCAGCACGTACGCTCAAAGAAGAGGTCAAACGGATATGGGATACCCGCCCTAACGGGAGGAAGTCATGACACCTCGTTTTCACATCCCGCTCTGGCTACGCATTTATGCGTCGATAAAAGGCATCGACTTACAGCACGGCCCCATCAACAAAAAAGGCGGCGTGCTACGCGCCTACGTGAGCCGGCTCGCACACAGCCCCGTGTTCGGCATGGACGTTGTTGACGGCACATGGTGGGCTCATACCGCCCGTGGTTGGTGGCCAGTGACTTGGTATCAAGAGCAGGCGAAGCGCGAGCTCGCACCCATGGACCCTGCTGTCCTGCGCAAGTTGGAGGAGCTCGCATGAAAGCCCTTCCCATACGCCCCACCACATTCGAGCTTGATACCACTGCCAAGCACCTGGGCATCAGCCGTATTGCATTGACCACCGAGTTGCGGGCACGCGGAATCCTGCATGCATCCGGGCACGGTCTTGTTCCCACCCCGGCCCACAAAAACACCGGCCACTTCCTCACAGACAACCGCAGCGTACAACGCACCGGATATCCCACGCGGCATTACATGGTGACGCTTGTCACCGTGCAGGGATTGGCATGGCTGGAAGCTGAATTAAGGAGATCAGAGTCGTGATAAGAGAATCGACAAGCCCCATCCCTTTTACGCATAACCAGCCCCTGATATCGGCTGTGTGGCCACCGCACAAAGCCCCCGAATTCTGGCCATTTTCCCTGGTTGTATTTGTGCTTTTTCTGGCATGGGCCTTTTTGCGCCTGAAGAAGTGGACAGAGAAGTCCCCTTCACATCAGCTTGAAGTGGCCAAAAAAACCATTGCCGCACAAGCGCGACATATCAAGCGAATGGAACAGGAAGCCATTGCCAATGAAATGGAAATTGATCAGTTGCGTTCAAAGCTGAACCGACTCACATCAAACATTGTCACCCGATCAAAAGCCCATCCTTAAAACCACCCAGGAGCCACCGCCATGGCCACTGCCGCAAAGAAGAAACCCACCGCCAAGCCGGCGGTCAAGCCCGCCACCAAAACTGCCGCAAAGAAGCCGGCCGGCAAGGTGGTACCGATAGTCCCGCAGAACGTGATCATCACACTCCCCCTGCGGGATCTGGTGCTCTCCAGCAAGTACAACGTCCGCACCAACGATAACTCGGACATCACCAGCCTGGCCGCCAGCATCAAAACCATTGGCCTCAAGCAGAACCTGATCGTGGTGCCGCAGCTGGACGCTAAAGGCAAGCCGACCGGAATCCATGAGGTCAGTGCCGGCGGTCGCCGCTACCGCGCCCTCAAGTTGCTGGAAAAACAGCGCGACATCACCGGCGACTATCTGGTGAATTGCGAAATCGAAGCGGCCGAAAACGCCATCATGAGCAGCGCTGCCGAAAACACGATGCGCGAGCCCATGCACGCGGCCGACCAGTACGAAGCCTTCCGCCGGATGATTGAGGAACAGGGCAAGTCACTGGAAGAAACGGCAGCAGCTTTTGGTGTAACCCCCGCCGTGGTGAAACAGCGCCTGAAATTGGCCAACGTCTCTCCCAAGCTGCTGCAGCTTTTCCGCAAGGGTGATCTGGAATTGGAGTCGGTCATGGCCTACGCCCTGGTCGATGATCATGATCTGCAGGAGCAGGTCCACGAGCAACTGAAATGGGAGGCCGACAATGTCTACAGCATCAAACGCGCCCTGACAAAGAATGACATTTCCAGCAGGGACGAGTTGGCCAAGTACGTGGGCATTGATGCTTATGAGGCAGCCGGTGGCACTGTGCGCCGCGATCTCTTCAGCGAAGAGTGCTGGTTCACTAATTCCATCCTGCTGAAGAAGCTGGCCAACGAGAAGCTCGGCAAGGCGGCCAGCAAGGCCAAGAAAGAAGGCTGGGGCTTCGCTGACATCAAGCCCAAGCTGGAGCACAACGAACGCTGGGCATTGCGCTACATCGAACCCGAAATGCGCGAGGCCACCAAGGAAGAAGCGCAGCAGCTGCAGGAGCTGGAAAGCGCCCGCATCAAGCATGAGAACACGATGGCGGAGTTGGAGGCCAAGATTGAGGAAGCCGCCGGAAACGGCGAAGACTTTGATGACCTACAAGACTCCCTCGATAGTGCTGAGCAACAGCGTGACGCGGCCGAAGAACAGATCAGCAAGATCAACACGGCCCGTGCGCACTACACAGACGAGCAGAAGCAGGCCGCCGGCTGCATCGTCACCATCGAAAACGGCAAGACCAAGATCTACCGCGCCGTAAAGCCGGCCACCCCGCCCTCCCGGACCGAGGATGGCGCCAGCAGCGACGATGAAGGCGCGACCAGCAGCGAGACCACCAAGCCCAAAGCGCAAGGCCTCTCTCAGGCCATGGTGCAACGCCTGATTGCCCAGCGATCTGTTGGCCTGCAGGCCTGTCTGGCCCGCCAGCCGAAAATCGCCCTTGCCATGGTCACGGCGCAGTTGCTCGGGGAGTGCCTTGGCGACAAATGGAGATTCACCGGCGCCCTCAACATTTACACCAGCACCCCCGGCCTGCATCGCGCCGATCCGGACATCGAGGAAAGCCCTGCGTGGAAAGCTGTCGAGGCACACCACGAGCGTATTGCCCAGCTCATTCCTGAAGACGCCCAGGACAACATGCTGGCGCTGACCAAGTGGCTGTTGCAGCAGGACACAGAGACCCAGCTGGCCATACTGGCCTATGCCGCCGCCAACTTCATTGATGCCGGCCTTTCGGACAACAACAACCGGCGCGAGGCCTGCGGCAACGCCATGAGCAGCCTGCTCGGCCTCGACATGCATGAGTGGTGGCAACCCACCGTGCAGAGCTACCTCGGCCTGATCCCCAAGCCCTTGATGGTCGCCGCCGTCACCGAGGCCTGCGACGAAACCGCCGCCCGCGATGTTGCCGGCCAAAAGAAAGGCCCTGCCGCCGAACTGGCCGCCACGAAGCTGGAAGGCACCGGCTGGCTGCCGGAGATCCTGCGCACCATCACCAGCGAGGAGCCTGCACCATGAGGCCCCCAATCGCTCCCGCCCTCAACCGGATACGTATTCCGGAGGCACTGGTACCGGCATTGATTGACGGCACCAAGACGCTCTTCAGCTTCCCGGTTTTTCCGCAACCACCCACAGAAGCCAAGGACGCTGGAGTCATTCATTCCAGCAACGAAAGCCACGGAGAGTGGAGCTGGCTCGATAGCCCGAACCTCGAAGAGGCAAGCTGTATCGGCTACCCCTTTCGCTGCCCCTATGGCGTGGCCGGTGACCACCTTGTCTTTACTCAGGCAAGTGACCTGCTGCTGGAAATAGTAAGCGTGCGCATAACACGCCTGCATGACATCAGCGAGATCGAGGCGCAGCAGCATGGCGTAGCTCGCACCCGTCGCCACTGGAAAAGCTATGACTCGGCAAGCAGTTTTTACCGCTCCGCACGCCGCTCCATGCAATCACTCTGGGACACCCACGGCATTCACCAACTCTCCCACGCCGGCAAATGGGTCAGCAATCCGTGGATCTGGCTGATTGAGACACAGAAGCCGGCGAAAGGACCTGCAGCATGAAAGCCTTAACCATCTGCCAGCCCTATGCACAGCTGATAGTGCGCAGCGAGAAGCGCGTAGAAAACCGCTCTTGGTCAACCAACTACCGAGGGCCGATTGCCATTCACGCAGGAAAAAGCCGCGACTGGCTCTCAGAGGATGATGAGGCCCGATTTCATTTTCTGCATGACCCTCTTGTTTTCAGTGCCGTGCTTGGTACCGCGACGCTCATTGACTGCTTGCACATAGATCGCATCGAGCGTGGCGAGTACGACCGCCGCCATCCTTGGTTGCGCACTCACGAACATACCGAAGGCACTTGGTGCTGGGTACTTGATCACATCCACCGCTTTCGCACGCCCCTCCCCTGGAAGGGCGCGCAAGGCCTTTGGGTCATCCCCGACAACGCAATTCAGGAGGCAGCATGAAGATTTTCGCAATCACTGATGTCGAGTGGTTTATCGGCGCGACTCTTGAGGACTGCATCAAGGAGTTCCAGGAGAACTATGCCGGCCATGACCCCGAGCTGGTAGCCGGTGCTCGCGAAGTCACGGAGGAAGAACTGGACACACTGCTATTCACCGACAGCGACGAAAACGAACGCCCCACTGGAGAAAAGCGCACATTCCGCGAGCAGCTAGCCATCGAGATTGCAAATGGCGGCGACTTCCCTCGTCTTTTCGGCACAAGTGAATGGTGAGGGCGCCGGCATGACCATCACCAACACTCACCCCGAAAAGTGCCCCATCACCCGCCGTGATTTTTTCATGGTGATAGAGCATCCCGAGCTCGGCCTCGTGCCCACCTATGGCGGCCCGTTTGACAGCTACACCATTCCAGAAATGGGTGGCGAGCCAACTCAACCATGGCACGAACGCCCACTGCACTGTGAGCGCTATGACCATGACGGCGGCTACTGGATCGAGGGCGGCGAAGACATTCCCATGCGCATCATCAATGAGGATGTCCTTGATGATATTCAGGAGAAAGCTGTTGCACATGACATGGCAGCACTGACGGAAACCGACCTACCCCGCCTGCGCAGCTTGGTGCGCTTCATTCTGGAAAATGCGGGAAAGTTCAGTTGGTCGCTGCAAGGGTTCGGCATGCTGCGCCTGCATTTGCCGGGAGAAACCAGACTTCACGTCTGGGACAGCCGCCATGCGTTCGCCAACGTGAGCACCATCCATGACCACCTGCAGTGGGGCCTCAGCTCAACCATCGTCAGCGGCCGCCTTGTGAATCACCGCTTCACGGAGGGGCTCGGCGATCCCTATATGGCCGTGACACTCAAGCCGGGCGAGAACTGCCACTTCAAAGATGCACCGAGCCATACCTTGCTGAGGCGCGGAGTTGCCGAGATCTACATCAGCGGCGATACCTACGCCCAGGAACCGAACGAAATACATGAGTCGGTTCCGGACATCGGCACCATCACGCTAATGCGTAAATATCCCACCCCTGATGGCGACTCTGCTCGCGTGTTCTGGCCAGCAGGCGAAAAGTGGGGAACAGCCGAGCCCCGCCCCGCAACCACAGAGGAAGTGACCGCAATCACCAGTCACGCCCTGCAGCTGCTCATCACCTCAATAACCCCCATCGATCCAGAGAAAGACATCTGCAGGGTTTGCGGGTGCACGTGGCATCGCGCCTGCGCAGGCGGTTGCTACTGGGTCGAGCCATCCCTCTGCAGTACCTGCGCAGGCAAATAACCCCGACTACAACCAGGAGCACCACCATGAATGCATCTGCCACACCCGTCATCGTCACCCTCAACCTGCCCCGCGTCGGCATCGTCTGGCCGGAGCACCACGGCATTTTCTGCGGCATCACCGGAGGACAGGAAGGCCGTCCCTACGAAGCCATTATCCTGCCCGATGATCCGCGCGTGCACTTCGAGGGCGTCCAGCTCGGCACCTACGGCATCGATGTCGAGGCCGCCACGAGCATGCACGACGGCCGCGCCAACACTATCGCCCTTGCCGCCGCCGGCAGCGAGATCTGCCAGCAGATTCTTGATCTGGAAATTGCCGGGCAAAAAGACCTGATCCTGCCTGCTGCCCATGATGCCCGTGCAATGGCCATCAACGTGCCGCAGCTTTTCAAGTTTGATTACTACTACCTGACCAGCACCCAGTACGACGCCGACAACGTCTTCGTTCAGGACTTCGAGTATGGCGGCAGCAGCCTCTACGACAAGGACCTCAAGCGTCGTGCAGTGGCCGTCCGCAAGATTCAGCTGAGTGCTTGAGTCCTTCAATCCTTAACCAGTTGTAAGGGCGCGCAGCGCCCTTCGCGCGCAAATTTTTCAGGAGCAATACCATGAACGCACCCGCCACACTGCTTCACACCACCACGTTTTCTTCCCCACACATTGGCGAAGCCTGGCCCGGCCAAGGCGGCGTCTTCGCCGGCATCATCGGCGGCAAGCCCGGCGAGCCCCTCCGTGCACTGATCATTGCCACCGATCTGGCAGGCCACCCCGAAAAAGAAGAATTCGGAACCTACGGCGAAAAGGTCGAGGGCGCTGACAGCAAGGACAATGGCATGGCCAACACCATCGCCTTTGCCGCCGCCGGCAGCGATATCTGCAAAAAGATTCTCGCCTTGGATATCGAAGGCCACCGCGACTGGTTCATGCCGTCCACCAACGAATCGAAAATCCTGTCGATCAACGTGCCGCACCTGCTCAACCCGGAGGGCTGGTATTGGACCAGCACCCAGCACGACGCCTACAACGTCCACGTTCAGGACTTCGAGTATGGCTACAGCAGCATCAGCCGCAAGGGCTTCAAGCGTCGTGCAGTGGCCGTCCGCACGATTCAGCTGAGTGCTTCAGTCCTTTAATCCTTAACCTGCTGTGAGGGCGCTATGCGCCCTCGTTTTTGAATTTTTGGTTTTATCAGCATGAGCCTGCATTCCGATTTACCCATTTACCGCGCGGCTGAAACGCTGGTGGATCAGACAATCACGATAATGAGCCAGGTTCCGAAGACCACCAGAGCCACGATGGGGCCGCTGATGCTGGACCGAGCCTCCAAGCTCGGGCTGCTCATCCGCCGCGCCAACATGGCCCAAGGAACCATCCGGGCAGATCGCATTGACGATCTCTTGGAGAGCCTGGACGTCCTGATTTTCCAGTTTCGGTCACTGGCACGCGCACGAGTCATTGCGATCACGCACCACGCCAGAGCCATCGAGACACTTGATTCCATCGGCGCCCAAGCAGGCGGCTGGAAAAACGGCAGTGTAAGTAGCGCACTTAGCGATACCGGGGCCACCCAAGCCGCAACCTCGCCAGTCCAGTCAGAGTTAAGGCTTTGACTGCCGTGCGTATTCTGAATCTGGTTATGCCGCTGGCGGCGCAGTACTGCCGCCACCGCCAGGCGCATCAGAGAAACCGCCAGCGCATGCCGGCAGGTCTCGCGCAGTTTTCCGGCCGAGGATTCGACCGGGCGACGTGGATAGCATGACACGGCCCAGAACGACGCCAACAACGTCTACGTTCAGGACTTCGAGTATGGCAACAGCAACATCAACAACAAGGACAACAAGCGTCGTGCAGTGGCCGTCCGCAGATTTTACGGATGCCCTCCCCGAGGCCCATGCTGATTTTTTATTCTCCGATCTGTTGCGCGCCTATCGCGACTGCAGCCGGACCAAGCGCAATACCGCCAGCGCCTTTGCCTTTGAGCTCAACTACGAGCGCGAGCTGATCAAGCTACGTGACGAGCTCCGCAGCCAGACCTACCAGCCCGGCCGCAGCATCTGCTTTGTCATCACGCGGCCGAAGCCGCGCGAGGTATGGGCTGCCCCTTTCCGTGACCGCATCGTGCACTGGCTACTGCACAATCACATTTCCGACCGCTTCATGCGTCGCTTCATTGCCGACAGCTGCGCCTGCATTCCAGGAAGAGGGACCCTCTACGGCGCCAAGCGCCTTGAACACCACATCCGGAGCGCATCACAGAACTGGTCACGGCCGTGTTATTACCTGAAATGCGACATTGCCAACTTCTTTGTCTCTCTGGACAAGGACATTTTCTGGAGCCTGCTGGCCCCCGGCATTCCTGAGCCATGGTGGCGCTGGCTCGCGCACACGATCTACTTCCATGACCCGCGTCAGGACTTTGAATACCGGGGCGATCCACGACTGATCGAGCGCGTGCCGGCACACAAGCGGCTGGCCAGCCAGCCCAGCAACAAGGGCTTTCCCATAGGAAACCTGCCCAGCCAATCCGGCGCCAACGTCACCATGAATGAGCTGGACCAGTTTGTTAAGCACCGTCTTGGCTGCCGGCATTACGTGCGCTATGTGGATGACTTTGTTCTGGTGCACGAATCACCGCAGCAGTTGCGTGCATGGCTGGCCGAGATAGAGGCCTTCCTGCCGGCACGCCTCGCCCTTGAGCTCAATCCCAAGAAGACGATCCTGCAGCCCGTGTCGCGTGGTGTGGACTTTGTGGGCCAGGTCATCAAGCCATGGCACCGCACCACCCGCCGCCGGACAGTGAACCATGCCGTGGCCGCCATGCGCACAACACCACGCGAGGATCTGACGGCCGTGGCCAACAGCTACCTCGGCCTGATCGGGCAAGCCACCCATAGCCAGCAGGACCGCGCGAAGGTTTCCAAAGCCATCCTGCAGCGCGGCCGTGCCGTGAATCACCATCTGACCAAAATCTATGGGGCGGGAAAATAAATGATTCAGCAATCAATGTCGGGCGACGACTTCAAGAGCGACACCCAGCGGAAAAGAGAAGCCCGCAACAAAGCAAAGCGCGTGCAAGCCGGACTTGCCACTGCCAAAAAACTGGATGCGGCTATCGCCAGCCTGCATGAGTACATAAACGCATGCACAGACTGCGATGACGCCTCCCGCTTACGCGGGTGCGACGACAGCCGCCTCATATTGATCAGCAACATGGGCGAGTACTCCAGCTGGCTCAAATCCGTTTATGACAAGAACTGAGGCCATCATGACCGAAACATCCATCATCAACAGCGCCGTCATCGAGCAGAAGAGAAGCTACCGCGAGCAGCTGGAAGCCGACATGGAGCGCTTCCTACAGCGCGGCGGAAAGATACAGGCCGTCGGCGCTGGCGCCACAGGCGACACGGCCAACTTCAAGGACTTCAGCATCAATCCACAACGTGATGCCGAGCGCCGCAACGAGCTCGACAAGCAAGCCGAAAAGAAAATGAAGCCGGAGCCCGCCCCCCAAAAAGAAGACAAACCGAAGCCCGCGATATCGGCCACACGCGATATCCGGACCGCCGTGAAGGAAGAATTCAAGAAGAAAGGGACCACCATGAATAAGTGGTGCATAGAGAATGGCATTTGCACAGCTTACGCATCGGGCGCACTGAAGGGATCTGGCGGCAAGAAGACCCAGGAGCTCCGGCAGCGCGTACTGGATGGGCTCGCCGCCCTGCCGGAGAAGAGCCCGGTTAACCAATCACCAGCACCGGCAGCCGCCCACTCGCCTGCCACGCTTGGCCTGCGTGAAGTACTGGAGTGGTGGATCGAGAAAGAAAAGACCACTGGACGCCCCATTTACGTCCACCACGACCGCCTCATGGCCGCCTTGGTCAACAGAGGTTAATCCATCATGGTCTGTCCATTTCCACCAATTGAAATACCGCCCGGCTACTGGACCACAGCAGACATCGCCAACAGATACCGCTGCTCAAAGCGAACAATCTACAGATGGATGAAGAAAGAGCCCAACCCACTACCACAACCACGCCGGCAGTGCTCAGGCGCCGAGAGCCTTTGGTCAATCTCTGATGTTCTTGCGTGGGAGGCAGTCGAATTCAAGCTTCAACAATCTGCATGAGTCGTGCCCACCAGCTTGAATACGCAACTGCCTGCTCGCCAAGATAGTTATATCTGTCATACACCTCCCACACCCCAGGAAGCTTATGACCCAGCATTATTTCTGCAGTCAGCGGATTAGTGATTTTTGAAAAGTTGGTACGGGCCGTCCTTCTCAAGTCATGAACGGACCAGTGCCCCATCTCAAAGCCATCATTTTTCCGCAGCCATTGCATGATGTTGTAAGGCAGCGCCAGCGGAACACGCGGCCCCATTCCCTCCTCAGACTCAGCATTGGTAAAGAGAAAAGGCCCCGCACTCAGCATCATTGCCTCCTCGATAAGAGGCCGCACCTCAGGAATGATTGGGCGCAGAAGTGCCTTTCCAGTTTTCTTTCCAGTCTTGTGGTTTTCCGGAGGAACCGTCCATACGCCATCCTTGAAATTGAAATGCTCCTTCCTGGCCAACCGCAACTCCCCGTTCCTGCAGCCGTAAAAAATAACCAACCTCAGGAACAGACGATTCTTCTGCAGCATCCGGGACTCATTGATGGCTCGCCACACATGGCGCAGCTCATCATCATCCAGAGTCCGCGTACCCTGCCCCTTCCGGATGTTCAGATCAGCAGCACCGGTTATGCTCGCCAACGGATTCAAGTCGACCAAGCTTCGTCGTATCGCCCACTTGTACGCCTGCTTGGAGTTGATCAGGAGACGGTCCGCAATGCCCGGATACTTCTTGGCTATAGGCTCCAGGATATCCAGCCACAGAGGAATCGTTGTCAGTTCCGCCGGCAACGAGCCCAGCTTTGGAAAAATGTAGATCTCAAATGAACGCAGTATCTCGGCATGGTTTTTCTTATTCGCAACGCAATAGGCCGCATACCACTGCCTGATCATGGTCTCGATCTGGATGGCACCAGAAAGCTTGTGCTTCTCAAGCTGCACCACCACTCGCGGATCATGCCCAGTCTCCAGTTGCCCCCTTAGCCGTTGCGCCTCCATACGAGCCGCCTTGAGCCCCATCATGGGATATGTGCCAAGATCTACCCGAGCCGCCTTGCCGGCGTAGCGATAACGCAACTGAAAGGTCATCTTGCCCTTGGGCGAGACACGAACCCCCATGCCATCACGATCAGCAACTTCGAGAGTCTTTTCTCGCTCTTTCCCTTCATTGGCCTTGAGCCAGGTATCCGTAAGCGGCATGCCATCACCATGTACAAAATTCGCCATGAACGCCAAG
Organism: Moraxellaceae bacterium; assembly: GCA_037189985.1. GTDB lineage: Bacteria > Pseudomonadota > Gammaproteobacteria > Pseudomonadales > Moraxellaceae > UBA2031. The sequence goes on along the minus strand of JBBCJX010000009.1, from coordinate 166 downwards.
GCAGCGCTTTATGTACACAGTCCTGTACATAATCCAGCTGACTCAGGCCGGCGGAGTATGTCGCAGGTTGACTCTCACGGAAAAGGAAAAGGCACTTAAAACAAGATGAACAGAGGGAATAAGGGCGCAGGGTGTCGCACCCTGACTCAGGTCTACATATCCGGGT
>JBBCJX010000008.1:0-111748 GCA_037189985.1 Moraxellaceae bacterium | reverse complement strand
GCGTTCGTTGCCGGCGCTGCCGACAGAAACGGTGTTGGCCGTGTTGGCCACGCTGTCCTTGCCGATGGCCACGGCGTTTTCGGCAGTGGCCTGCGCGCCCGCACCCAGGGCCACGCTGTAATTGCCCTGCGCCAGCGTGCCGCCGCCCAGCGCGGTGGCGCTGACACCAGTGGCGCGGGCAAATTCGTTGGCGTCGCGGGTGGTGTTCACGCCCCATGTACTGCCCATGAACTCACACAGAAATTGATCGTCTGAATAGAAAGGATCGCTGCAAGCCGCCGTAACGGTCTGTCCAGCCCCATTGCCGTTCTTGTCATACCAGCCGCCCAAGGCAAGGCTGCCGGTATTGGTGGCCTGTGCACCATTCCCCATGGCCGCGCTGCCTTTGCCACTGGCGGCGTTGTCATGGCCAACCGCCACGCTGGTGTCGCCTGCGTCCACGGTGTTGTCATGGCCGAGGTTGACCGCTTGCGCCCAGGCAGGTGCACAGACCAGCGTCAGGGGCAGCAGGGCGACAGCCACGGCCACACCGGGGCGACCCAGGGTGCGCTTGCGGCATGCACCGTTCGCGGAGGACTTGCTGCGGCCAGCGGCCAGTTCGGAGACAACAACAAAGGCGTTGAGGGCCCGGCTGAAGACGATGCGGTAGACGTGGTTCATGAGGGCTTCCTTGGCAGATGTACAGGAGAAGTAGCCCGCATGTTAAAAAATGTGAATTCGTCGTGACTCTCCCGAAAAGACAAAACCTGACAACAGCGGCAGGACAACCCTTGCCAGCCGCTATTTCTGGTGTGAGGAGAAGATGAAAGGCGTTTTGGACCGTGCGAGCGGCAGGATTTCAGGGGGTGGAGCGGAGGGAAGCAGAGGTGTCGGGCGGGAGTGTGCAGACAACTCCGCACCTACAGTTCAGAAGGCAGGATGCCCAGATGCTTCTTGAAGGCAGTGGAGAATTTGCTCTCGCTGCTGTAGCCCATGGTCTCGGCCACTTTCCGGATTTGCACGTCATGATCCAGCAGCAGGGTGCGGGCAACGAGCATCTGCTTCTCGCGGAAATACTGGTAGGGCGAGTGGCCGAACAATTGCCTGAAACCGGTCTTGAGGCTGGTGGGCGCGATATCGAACTGCTCGGACAGACTGTCAATACCGGGGAATTTTCCGAACAGATGGGTATTGAGGTGATGCGCCACCTTGTTCAGTCCGAACCAGTCGGCATGGGCAAGCGACTTGTCGCCGGCGGCGGCTTCCGGGTTGCTCCGGCAGGCGGCACAGAAGTCTTGCGCCAGCGCCAGCACTTCCTGCCGCAGATGCACCATGTCCACCGGCTGCGGCTCACCCACGAGGCTCATGGCCGTGTCAAAGCGCGCGAACCAGTGCTCTGCCCCCTGCCCTGCGGCTTCCACCTGCGGCGCATCGGCCTGCGCCAGCGGCAGGATGATGTGGTCGTTGCCGGATTGCAGGAAACCCTCCAGCCCAGCCTCCCGAAACGGGGCGGCGAGGTTGCGTTGCAGCCAGTCTTCGTTGAAGAACAAGGTCAGGTAAAGGCAATCGTCGCCCTTGAAGTTGAGGCAGCGACTGACCACGCGCGGCTTGGCCAGACTCCAGCTGCGATTAGTGAAATTCACTTGCCCGACGCGAAAGGAACTGGGGACGCGTGCGCTGTTGGCGATGTTGTTCAGGCCGAGCATGTAGTAATCGTTGTCGCTGCCCTGCTCGTAGAACAGATCGTAGGCGACGTTGAGCTTGTAGCGCACCTTTGAATAGATAATCCAGCAGCCTTCTTCCAGCTTGCGGTAGTAGAAGCCACCTTCCTGTACCGGCATCGAGGCCATCACGCTCTGGCGTTCCAACGAGTGCTGGACGAAGGGCAGGTCCTTGAAGCTGTCAACCAGAGTTTCCGGCGAACTCTGGTTGTAAGTGAAATGCCAGAAGCCGTTGCCGTAGGTGAAGTAGTACTTTTTGAAGCGGCTGAGCCAAGCTTTTACTTTTGTCGGTAGCATTTGGTTTTGCCTGAAGCCTTCTGCGGGTGGGCAACGCGTGGAAGGAGCGCGAGCTTACCGCGCCGGCCGGGGAAATCCACAGCAGACAGGTCTTATAACGTGCCACCCAAGTCCAATATGCGCTGCGCCTCCGAAACCACGGCGTCAACCTCGGGCGATAACCTGCCATTGACCGCCATTGCCTGACGATCCCCCTCCATACCCGACCGAAGCTCGGCCAGAAGACCGGGACTCGACTGCTCAAGCCTAGGCAACAGAGCAACAAGAATGTAGCGGCAAGCCGCAGCCGTAACCTGCGTATCTTCTTTTTCCATGTTGGCAAATATCTCTAAATTTTTGAGAGGAAGCGTCGGTTTAAAGCTCAGCGCACCACATTCAGCAAGAACAGAATGAACCAAGGAGCCGACAGCAGGAACAGCATCCAGCCCCACAGGAAAGACGGTTTCCCGGCAGGCGGAGTGGAAGGCGGCGATTTGGCGGTGAGATAAATCACGAGCACCAGGCTCAAAGGCCACATCACGCAGCCCAACAGGGCCGCTATAAAACTGGGCCAGGGCGACAGCCCGAGTTGTTCGGCCCGCATGGCGGACACCACAGCCAGCAACAGGATTCCGCCTGCAACCAGGGCGATGGCCGGCCACATCAGCCAGGCGCGCTCGCCACCGGCCGCCGCGCCAAACGCCACGAGAAACATGCCGAGCATGTTCAGCACACAAATCAGGGAAATCAGGAAATAGTCATGCGACCGCATGGCTTTCATGGGTGCTGTGCTCCATCCCGACCTACGGCTTCGGTATCTGCCCCGAGCGTTGCGACAACCAGTCCTTGCTGATGGCCCAGGTCGTGTGCGCAGCCTTGCCGCCCGTGAACACGCCGGCATGGCCACCGGGCACCACGTGGAACTGCTTGTCGGTCGCGCCCGTGACCTTGAGGATGGCCTCAGCCGAGGCCACCGGCACGATCTTGTCATTGTCGCCCGCGAAGGCCAGCAGGTTGCTGTGGATGTCGCGAAAATCCGCGTTGCGCTCGCCGATGCGGATGCGCCCCTTGGCGAGGCGGTTGTAGAGCCCCATCTTGCGGATGAGTTCCTGCACCGTGGCACCCGGATAGTCCGGCATGTTGGTGAACCATTCGTTCATGGTCATGTAGCGCGAAACGTATTCGTCGTCCGCGAGGTTGCGTACGAGTTGCAGGTAGCTCGACACCGTGCCGGCGGGATTCGTCATCTTGAACATGAAAGACAAACGCTTGCCCGGCACGTGGAAGGGGTTGCGGCGCATTTCATCAATGCGCAAACCGGTGACACGGCCGATGGCCCAGACCGGCTTGCTGAGCACGCGGGTCAGGCCGCCCACAAAGCCCATGCGGTGCATGTCCACGGGCGAGGCAATGGTCACCATGTTGACGACCTTGTCGTCCTTGGCCGCCGCCACGTAAAGCAGGCTCAGGAGGCCGCCCATGCAGTAGCCCAGAAGCGATTGCTCCTCGCTGCCGCTGTGCTCGCGGATGGCGTGCATGGCCTTGGGGAACCAGTCGCAGACGTATTTTTCCAGCGACACATCGTGGTCGCCCTCGCGGGGTGCGCCCCAGTCGATGAGGTAGACGTCGAAGCCGTGCGCCAGGAAATACTTGACCATGGAGCGGTCGGCCATGAGGTCGAATATCCAGGCGAACACGCCGAGCGGCGGCACCAGGACCAGCGGAATGGCGAAGCGGCGCTGGCGCACCTGGAAGGTGCGCCCCTCGATCATCACCTGCCCCGGCGGCAGCGGCTTGTAGTGCTTCACGCTCAGGAGGCCATCCATGAAGATGACCTCATGCCGGGTCTTGTCCAGTTGCAGGAAGCGCTGCTTGTTGACGCGGCGCTGCACGGCATTGTTGACGAAGGCGGCACTGGTGCGGACGACCCGCAGGGAACGCTGGAACCGGTTACTCATACATCCTCTGACTGCTTGCCGCCGCATTCACGGCGGCCTCTTGCCATTGCATCTGCCACCTGAACCGCGCGCCAGACCTGCGAAACTCAAAATGGCATATATAAATGAAAATTCATTATTTTTGGAAATATCAGGACAGGTCTAGTCTCTCACTGAACCCACTGATCCGGAGAGCCACCATGAGCCTGCGCCTTGGCGATACCGCCCCCGATTTTACCCAGGAATCCTCCGTCGGCCCCATCCATTTCCACGCCTGGCTGGGTGACAGCTGGGGCATCCTGTTTTCGCACCCGGCTGATTTTACGCCGGTCTGCACGACCGAACTCGGCTTTACCGCCAAACTGCGCGACCAGTTCGCCGAACGCAACGTCAAGGTCATCGCCCTGTCCGTAGATCCGGTGGAATCCCACCTGCGCTGGATAGGCGACATCAACGAGACCCAGGGCACAGAGGTGAATTTCCCCATCCTGGCCGATGCCGACCGCAAGGTGTCCGAGCTCTACGACCTGATCCACCCCAATGCCAGCGCCACGGCCACCGTCCGCTCGCTCTTCATCATCGACCCGGCCAAGAAGGTGCGTCTCATCATCACCTACCCGGCCAGCACCGGCCGCAACTTCGACGAGATCCTGCGCGTGGTGGATTCGCTGCAGCTGACCGAATACCACAGCGTGGCCACGCCGGCGAACTGGAAGGATGGCGACGACGTGGTGATCGTGCCCTCCCTGCAGGACCCGGAAGTGATTGCCCAAAAATTCCCCAAGGGCTTCCGGGCCGTAAAACCCTACCTGCGCCTGACCCCGCAGCCCAACCGCTGACCATTACCCGCGAGCGGAGACTCCCCATGAGCAGCCTGGAAGCAACCCTGCAAAACCGCCTGGAAGGTTACGATGTGCTGGTCCTGCCGGGCTGGAAGAATTCCGGCCCGGCCCACTGGCAATCCCACTGGGAAGACAAGTTCCCGGAATGGGAGCGCGTGCAACAGGTGAGCTGGGATCGCCCCCAGCGCAGCGACTGGATATTGTCCCTGGAAAGTGCTGTGGCCCGTGCCCGACGCCCTGTCGTGCTGATTGCCCACAGCCTGGGCTGCGTGACCGTGGCGCACTGGGCACTGCGCCATGCACGAGACCGTGTCGCTGCCGCCCTGCTGGTGGCGCCAGCCGATGTGGAGCGCAGCACTGTTTCCACGGCACTGCGCGGCTTTGGTCCCATTCCCACCCGCACACTGCCCTTCCCCACTCTGGTGGTGGGCAGTGACAACGACCCGAGTTGCACGGCCTGGCGCGCCTCGGAGCTGGCGGAAAAATGGGGCGCTGATTTCCACCTGCTGCACGGTGCCGGCCATATCAATGCCGATTCGCGTCTGGGTGACTGGGAGGAAGGCCTGCAACTACTGAATGGCTGGTTGCAGAAACATATCGCCTCACCCGTCGCCGATACCGAAGCCCGCCATCGCTTTCTCTGGGTCGCATGATCACTGACAGTGTGGAAAAACCCGTGCTTTGTATGGTGGGCGCCCCTGTCACCCTGTAAGAGCTTGTTCAAGTCTCTGGAAAAATGCCACAAACCCCTGAAAACGTCGTCCCGGCGAAGGCCGGGACCCATGCGGCGGTGATTTTTTCACCGTATTATGGATTCCGGCCTTCGCCGGAATGACGAAAACAAGGATTTTGAACAGGCTTCCAAGGGGGGCAAGCCCTGAGTCACCCTGAAAGCTTCTCCACCAGCCCTGACTCACGCTGCGGCAAGCGCAGCAGACTCTCTGCAATCACCGACGCCGCCCCATGCAAGGCAAACTGCTTTTTGGCACGGGTGACGGCGGTATAGATCAGGGGTCTGTCCAGTACCGGGGTCACCGTTTCCGGCAACACCAGCATGACGGCCTCAAACTCGGAGCCCTGCGACTGATGCACGGTCATGGCCCAGGCCGACTCGTGAGCCGGCAGCCGGCCCGGGGCCATGGCGCGGAAGTGGCTTGCACCATCCGTACTGCCGGCTTCAAAAAATACACGCAATCCCTCTGCCGTCGGCAGGCAGATGCCGATGTCGCCATTGAAAAGACGCAGCGCATGATTGTTTTCACGCACGATCACCGGCCGGCCGGCATGCCAGGTGTCGCCATGTGCTGCCGTCATCAGGGCATTCAGCCCTTCCACGCCACGCCCACCCTTGCGGTGGGCACACAAAACGCGGAAACCGGAAAAAGCCTGGAAGGCCTGCGCCGGATCACCACGGGAGACGGCACGCCGGAAACCGGCATAACCCGCCAGCATGGCCTGACGCAGGGCATCCGTATCACTGGCAGGCTGCCACTGCACATCAGCAGGGGGTGACTTGAGGAGGGCAACAAAGTCATCGACATGACCTGCACGAGCAGCCGTGGCGAGCCGCGCAATACCGCTGTCTTGCGCAAAGCGATAACTGTGCACGAGCTCCACGCGGCAATCGGCAAGCCGTGTCGTCGGCGATCCATCCGGCAGCGCCACGTCATAAGGCTGCAAGGCGGCACGCAGTTCTGCGCTGCAACCCTGTGTCGCACAGAGATCGCCAAACACACTGCCCGCCTCTACCGATGCCAGCTGATCACGATCACCCAGCAGCACCAGACGTGCCTCTGCAGGCAAGGCCTCCAGCACGGCATGCATGAGGGCAAGATCGATCATGGAGGCTTCGTCAACCAGCAGGAGATCGCAGGCCAGCGGATTATGCGGGTCATGGCGGAAGCGACCGGTGTCACCTTGCGCGCCAAGCAGGCGATGCAGGGTTTGTGCGTCCTCCGGAATCAGGGCTTTGTGTTCCGGAGACAGCGGCAGCTTTTCGCGGGCATGGCGTATGGATTCACTCAAACGTTGTGCTGCTTTGCCGGTAGGCGCCGCCAGCAGGATGCGCAGCGGCTTGTCAGCATGCTGTGCCTGCAACAGGGCCAGCATTTTGATGACTGTCGTAGTCTTGCCGGTGCCGGGGCCACCACTGACCAGGGTCAGCGGCTTGAATTGCGCCAGCAAGGCAGCAAGACGCTGCCTGTCCTCAGGCGTGTTCTCAAAGAGGCCGGCCAGATCAGCTTTCAGCTTCTCGGCATCCGGCGGCTGCACCATTTTTTTGGCGCGTTCACGCAAAAGCGTGGCGACGCGCTCTTCATGGTGCCAGTAGCGGGCCAGATAAAAGCGTCCGCTGTCATCCAGCAAAAAAGGGGCATAGCTGCCAGGCTTGCCCACCCAGCTCTCTTCCTGACGCAGCAACTCCTCCCATTCCGCGGTGAACTCCGGTGCCAGACGAATACAGACATGGCCGGCTTCTACCGCCTGCAGCAACAATTCAATCGCCGTGCACACCGAGGCCGGCAGGTCTGGGGATACGCGCGCCAGCCATTGCCGGTAATTCCGGGCCAGCACCGAATCAGCCGCTGGCGAGGCAGCAGACGTAATATCAGGCGCAAAATTTTCCAGCGTCATGTCCGGCCCTCCATCATCCTGTCGAGCGCATCAATCAGGTCGAAAGAAGGCTTGCGGTCGTAGACCCCCTGCGAGGCAGCATCAATGCCGCGCAGGAAAAGATAACGCGCGCCTCCCATGTCCCGCTCGTAGTCATAGCGTTCACCCAGCGAGGCGCGCAGATGCCGGTGCAGCGCCAGCACATAGAGCCAGTACTGCAGGTAGTAGTGCGATTCCGCTACCGCACGCTCCAGACGCTCCGGCGTATAGGCCGCCGCCTCGCTGCCCAGCCAGTTGGTCTTGTAATCCACTACGTAGTAACGGCCCTGGTGCCGGCACACCAGATCCATGAAACCTTTGAGGTAGCCATGGAGCGTGGCGAAATCGAGCTGCGTCAGTGCTTCCCTGTACACGGGCGGCACATCCGGCAAGTCCAGAAACGCTTCGGCCCGCAAGCCCTGCACCGGGTAAATGAACTCCATTTCCGCCACACGTGACTCCAGCCCGGAAAGCACCATACCGTCCCCGGGCAAGGGCGTTTCCAGCCATTGCGACAGCATTTTTTCCACCACCGGCAACCATGCAGGCTCAATCGTGAATTTCTTCATGGTGTCGGTGACAAAAATGCGGCGATCACGCACTCGCCCCATCACCATCTCTTCCAGCAGCTCATGCCAGAAGACGCCAGCTTGCGCGCCACGAGGAAACGCATGAATGCCTTCAGGTTGCAGAGTGCCGGACAGCGGCTCGGTAACGACGTTGGCATTCACCTGTATGTCGTGGTCCGGACTCTCCATCTCATTCGCAGGCCCCGCCAGCCCGTGCGCGGATTCACTCAAGCCCGTGAAACTGCTCACACGCCAGCGCCGTTGCAAAGAGCGGCTGAAATCCGGTACGACAACGTTTGGCCGCTTGCCGGCCCTGGCGACACTGGACACCACCTCTTGCTCCCGCAAAGGCTCCCAGGAAAATCCCTCCGGCGTGGTCTTGCCAACTTCAGCCTGCAATTTTTCTAGTGCGGCCTGGCAAGTGGCGTAATCCGTATTCTTGAGGGCCGCGGCGATATTCTCCGCTTCGATATCGGCATCGATGTCCCCGCCACGGAGCAACCAGCTGAGCGCGGCCGTCTCACTGTCATTCACCCAGCCCCAGAGGCAATAGCAACGGTATTTGGCACGGGTCAGCGCGACATAGAGCACACGCAGCTTCTCTGCCAGACGCTCGGTGCCCATGCGCTTGTAAGCATGAGCAAAACTTTCCGAACCGCCTCCGCTGGCAACGCCAGCCGCCGAAAGTGCCAGCACGGACTCTGCCCCGCGTCGGTATTCCGCCCGCATGACTTCCTGCTTTTGCAGCAAGGAGCCCTCCCAGAGAAAGGGACAGAACACGACGGGATACTCCAGCCCCTTGCTGACATGGATCGTGAGCACCTGCACGCGACCGGCATCGCTTTCCAGCCGTAGCTGCGCATCGTCCGTCTTTTCGTTGTCGAGAGCCGCTGCAATCTGCTCACGCAACCACAAGAGCTGGCGCTCGGGGACTGGCTCCTGATCAGCCTGCTGCTGCATGAGCATGGCCAGATGCCGCAGATTGGTCAGCCGACGTTCGCCTTCGTTCGCCGTGAGAACACGTGACACAACGGCAAATCCGGCAAGCAGGCTTTCCCACATGGCCATGAAGCCCTTTTGCTGCCAGCGTTCACGCAGCAAGAGCAGGCTGTCGATACGTGCCGACCATTGCGCATCATGGCTTTGCTCGGCATCCAGCGCTTCTATCGCCAGGCCCACAAGCGAGGACAACAGGGCGGCCTTCACCAGCCCGTCCCTGCCCGGCTCCACGACTGCCTCCAGCAGCATGAGCATGTCGGCCGCCTCACGGCTGGCAAACACGGACTGCTCGCTGCGTTGCACAGCCGCAATGCCACGCACGGCCAGCGCCTCCACGATCTGGTGGCCGTAGGCATGCTTGGGCACGAGCACGGCAATGTCACGCGGTGCCAGTGGCCTGTCGCCGATCCGGGCCTTGCCCTCTGCAGCCGCATCAAGAAGAGTGGCAATTTCATTCGCCGTGGCCTCCACGCTGTGGGCCGCCGCGACTTCCTTGCCGAGATACTTGCCGTCGTTCTCCGGCAAGAGCCAGCAATGCAGGGCCGCCTTGCTGTCGGGCGTCGCCAGCTTTTCCTTCTGCTCCAGCGCCATCACTTTCTGGTAAGGCAGATCGGAAAACAGGAAGGGATTGCTGTGCAGGGTGAACACGGCATTCACGGCCGCCACCAGAGGGGGCACGGAGCGACGATTGGTCGTGAGCGAGTGCCGTTCGCTGGCCGAGCCGCGAGCGCGCAGGTAGGTGAATATGTCGGCACCGCGAAAACTGTAGATGGCCTGCTTGGGATCACCCACGAGATAGAGCGGAAGACCCGTACCCTGATAGAGCCTGTCGAACACATGGAACTGCAGGGGATCGGTATCCTGGAATTCGTCGATAAGCGCGGCGCTGTAGCGTTTGCGGATTTCCCGCAGCAGGGATTCGTCTGCCACGGCCTCATGCAGCAACACCAGCATGTCCTGATAGGAAATCAGGCCCTGCCTTTCCTTGAAGGCACGCAAGCTTCCCACTACATCGTCCAGCACGGTGCGGCGAAAATGCTCCACCTGCCCATCGGCCTTTTGCAGCCAATCGCCCAACTGCTGCCAGAAGGCATGCTGCGGCAATTTCTTGCCCTTGTTTTTCAGGGCGTATTGCTCGAACACATCCGGCGTCAGGGCTTTCAGGCTTTTGTCAAAACTGGCCGTACCGGACATCCAGCCCGCCAGGGTATCCAGCAGGCCCTCGATATCGGCCAGCGGATTGTTTTTCTTGGCCTTGCTGAGTTTGTCGCTGCCACGAAGGTCTTCTGCAATCGTGGCCTGATCACCCAACCATGCTCTCCTCAAGCCCTCCAGCCCTTCACGCATTGTCTGCCTGTCGGCAACTGCCGTGCCGGCTTGAAGATGCAGATAAGGCTTGCGCAAGAGTGCCTGCACATCCTGCAGGATCACGTCTGGCGTAATGGCCGAGGACTCGACCAGATCGGCCAGCAGGTCATCCGCACAATGGCGTATCCAGGCTTCCTGCAGCAGGCCGGGCAGGATTTCACGCTCGTCAGTGATGACTTCGGGTTCCGAGAGCAAGGCCGGGACCTGTGCCTCGCCCAGCACACGCTGGCAAAAGGCGTGGATGGTGTGAATGGCGGCTTCATCAAATGTACGGCGGGCACTTTCCAGTTTCTGCAATGCCGTATCACGGCGCTCACCGGCAAAGGCATTCACCGCCCAGTGGCAAAAAGGATCATCGCTGCTGCCGGCAAGCAGGGCTTGCTCCACTTCAGTGATGCGGGCGCGCAAGCGTTCCCGGAGTTCGGCGGTGGCCGCCTTGGTGAATGTCACCACAAGGATTTCATCGACCCTGCGTTCGCTTTCCAGCAACAGACGCAGATAGATTCCCGCTATCGTCCAGGTCTTGCCGGTGCCGGCACTGGCCTCTACGAGCTGGGTGTCTTGCAGTGGCAAGGTGTAGATATCGAGTGCGCTCATTTTTTCAGCGCCTCTTTCAAGGGACCGTACAAACGGTCCGCCCAGGCCGTGAAACGCTCATTGCAAGGGTCGGCATCCCGCCAGGCCAGGCGCACCCAGGCATCTTCGGCATCTCCCCGGGCATAGGCCGATCCCTCGTAGGCTTTTTGTGCAGCATGGATATCCTGCCTGCTCGCCCACACCGGTGATGACTGCCGGAACAAGGGCAGCGGGGAGCGCAGGCCCTCGGCATAGGCCGCAAGAAAATCACGTAGGCCCTGAAGCGGATTTTCATCCGGCTCCAGCAGCACTTCACGCTCTGCGCTGACGATACGGCTTTGCAGCGCCGCACCTTCGGGCCTGAGCAAGCACAGCAGCAAATGTGAAAGACGCAGCAGGAGAATGTCAGTGGGGTAAATATTCTTCTCCAGTGACACACGCACGATACCCGCAGACGTGATATCTGTGAGCAGGCCGCTCAGGGTGACTCCCTCCTCCTGAATGCTGAAGGTCAGGGGCTCTCGCCCATCCGCCAGCAGCTGCTCCACTTTTTCGCGCAAATCGGCCATGCGCTCGGCCTCCTGACGGAAAAGCCGCTCTCCCCAGGCACCGGCTGGCAACAGGCCCTCACCGCGCAAGCTTTCCATCACGAAATCCGGTTGCCCGAAAAGACGCTGGCGCAACTGGCGCTGGTCGGTGAGCTGAACCGGTTCTTCATCGTCCAGCAGGGTTTCGGTATAGGTCAGCTGCACACCCAGCCGCTCGCGAAAGAAAAAGCGTACGGGATGCGACAGGAAACGCTCGAAGCGTGGCAGCGTCACATTCAGGAGGCTGGCTTCCGGGGGCGGCAATTCACCCGAGAATGCTGCATGGGATTCACCGGCAGACAGGCCGGCCTCCTGACCCACCAACTGACTGGCATCCGCGAAGGATCGGGAAAAAGAGAAATACGGTGCTTGACCCTTGAAATATTCCGGGCTGAAAGGCTGCAGGAAATGCCGGGTGACAAAACGCTGCTGGAAAGCCGCTTCATCCTGCACGGCAACAGTGCCACGCAACTGATCCATCAGCTCGGCCAATACCGGCGATGGCGCACGCAAACTGCCGTCGGTATCACTGACACCGACATGGCTGAGATAGAGCACATCGCGGGCCGCCATCAGGGTTTCAAGGAACAGGTATCGGTCATCCTGCCGACGCGAACGATCACCCGCCCGTGCATGCGAAGCCATGAGATCAAATGACCAGGGCTTCTGCTGACGCGGGAAAAGGCCATCGTCCAGTCCCAGTACTGCCACTACTTTGAACGGCAGACTGCGCATGGGCACCATGGCACAGACGGTGACCGCACCATGCAAAAAGCCGCGCCGGCTCTCCAGCCCCTGCAACTGGCGCTTGAGCCAGCTCTGCAGCACCGCAAATGGCTGGGGCTCACTGCTTTCGCTCAGGCGTGCCTGCTCACGCAACTCCGCTGTGACCTCATGCAGATGCAGCAGGGCTTCGGCACTTTCCGGCGTTTCAGCAAAAAAGGCGGCCACCAGATGATCCAGCGTATCCGCCCAGTTTGTCAGCGAACGTGGCAACGCCAGTTGGCCCTCCCAGTACAGGAGACGCTCGATCAGGGTATTCAGGCGCGCCATCACCTGCGCCTGCGACACAGAGAGCACCAGCGCAGCGGGCACATTCCCGGCAAAACGCTGGTCATGGCCGGGAGCCAGCCCTGCCGGTAGTGCAAAACCCAGGAGAAGGCGTGACAGAGCATCGCGCCAGGTCAGGGGCACATCATCGGGCAAACCACGCGAGCGGCGATCGGCCGCATCACGGCCCCAGCGCAGATGCAGCTCCTCGCACCAGCGCCGTATCACCGGCACATCCGCTGCCGTCAATTCAAAGCGGGCGAGCAGCGCCGGCTCTTCCAGCAGCGCCAGCACACGCTCGACTTCAAAGCGCGAGCCCGGTAATGACAGCAATTCGGAAAAACGCCTCAGCAGCGGCACTTCCAGTTCAAGACGACGATCCGCAATGGTGTAGGGAATGGCCGATGGCTGCGTGCGCGTACCGAAAACGGCATCCACCAGTGGCGCATAGCGCTGGATGTCGCTGCACATCACCAGCACGTCATCCGGCATGAGGCCGGGATCATTGCGGAACAACATGAGCAGCTGATCGTGCAGCACTTCGATTTCGCGCAATGCACTGTGACAGACATGCAACTGCACGGAGTGATCATCAGGAACCGTGCTGATCTTTCCTTCCTGCGTGCGTACAGTCTGGGTCAGCAAGTCGCTTTGCAAGGCCGCCAGTACCGTCCCGGCTTGCGGAGCCACGAAGGCATGACCGGCAACCGGCTCGTTGATGCCGCTGGCCGCCACCGCATTGATGAAATCACGGCCCTGCTGGCCCAGAGAGGCCAGCAGCGGATGCGCCCCCTCGCCCGTGTCACCCCGCTTGAGCTGGCCCCAGTATTCCTGGCTGGGATTGAGCAGGAAAAGATCCACCATCACACGCTCGCCCAGTGCCTCCAGCAAACGCCAGTACAAAGGCGGCAGGCTGCTGACACCGAAGACCGCCAGTCGTTGCGGCAGGCCCGGCACGTCTCCCGCGCGCAAGGCCGCCTCGAGCTTTGCCAGGAGGCGCGCACGATGAGGAGCTTCTTTGCTGGCCAGACGCTGCCAGAGTGCAGCCTGCCAATTCTCGTCCTCGCCAAGCCCGAGACGCTTGTCTGCCTCCCAGGCACGAATCCAGTCCGGGCGATAAATCAGGTACTGGTCAAAAACATCGGTCACGCGCCAGGCCAGCTCGTAACGGCCACGGGTGTCCGCCGCTTTCCAGTTGGCGGCCATGGCCGACGCTTCATTCGCGAGCACGGCCGGCAACTCAGGCAGTACACGCCAGACCAAAGCCTCTCGATCAAAAGGCGAGCGTGCCGGCACGTCGGGAAAGGCACGTGTGATGAGCTGCCAGACAAAGGCAGCAGGCAGGCGGAAATCCAGATTGGCGGCAATCCCCTGCTCGCGTGCCAGTGCAAAAGCCAACCAGCGCTGCATGCCTTTGCTGGGCACCAGCAGGGTCTCGGGCTCAAGGGGATCAAGGCCGGGCTCACGCACAGCGACATAGAGCCGCATGAGCGCGTCCAGCATGTTGGACTGGTAGAGATTTAGCATCGTGGGAGTTTCCCAGAAAGGCCGAGGGCTGCACATAGCCCGGACAGGCAAAGATGGCTTCGCAAGGCACTCGCCTTTTGTCCTCCCATTAACACCATCTGGCGCCACTCACGCGATGATGTGAAGCATGCACGTGCAACTCCATTGCCTTCGGGATAAAAACACAAGGGACTCAATGACTGCGAATGACACTTCAGGAACTGACAAGAAAGACCCCTGCGCCCTGCTCGAGATCAGGTAAAATCGCCCGCTTGTGTCACCTGGTTGCCACCATCGGCATCACATAAACCCTGCTTTCTTCCTTGGCCGCGTATGCCTTCTGACTTTCGATGATGGAACCGTTACCAAACTCTTCGACCGTCATGGAAGACGTGATTGCTGTTCCGGAGGACATCATCCCCCCGCCCGCACCCGAACCTGCCCGGGTGTCAGGCCAAGGACTTGTGCTCGACATCGCCCGCTGGCATGCCGTACCACGGCTCCTGATGCTGGCCGCCTTTTCTACCCTGCTGCTGCTTGCCGACGATTTCCTGCAACAGCTTTACACACAGAACAATCGCGCCGAACTGGAAGCCAGCTTCGTCAGCGCCATGTTCGTAACCTCGATCTGCCTGCTGGCATCCGGCTCGCGCCTTTTCTGCGGCCTTGTGCTCGGCCTTTTCGCCAGCATGCAATTGCCGCAGATCGCGCACATTTCCTTCATCGGTGAACCGCTCACGGCCATGGACATCAGCCGCATGGGCAGCGAATGGCATGAAATCTCGCTGACCATCAGTGCCGTTGCCGGCGATCACTGGCCGGCACTGCTGGCCTGGGGCATACCTTATGCGCTGCTGGGCTGGATGTACTGGCATATGCTGCCGCTCACCAGGACACGCTGGGCCATGATTGCCATGGTCCTGGTCGTGGTGGCCCTGTGCCGGAAACCCTATCGTGCAATGACCTTCGATCTCACCCACTTCATGCCGGGGCCGACACGCAGCTCGCTGCACAACTCCATCAACACCTTCGGTTACTACATCACCCGCATGAGCTTTGGGCGTGAAGTCGTGGTGTATCCCGAATATCCGCCCTATGAGGCAAAGCCAATGGTCTCGGCGATGCCACGGCCCGACCGCATCTGGGTGGTATTGGGAGAATCGATCCGCGGCGACAGGATGGGGGTATACGGCTATCACAGGGACACCACGCCCCACCTGAGCAAGCTGAAAGACGAGGGACGCCTGATCGCCATCACCGGGCAGGCGGCCTCCACGGCCACCGGTACCACCATTCCCCTGTTGCTGAACGGCGTCGCGGAGCCGGGCAATGTCGGCGAGCTGCGGCGCATGACCGGCAATCTGTTCCGGCTGGCCAAGCATTCCGGTTACGAGACTTTCTGGCTCTCGGCGCAGGAATCCAAGCTCATGAGCAAGCTGGGACCGGTGGACCGCTATACCACCCGTGAAGATGCGCCACTGCAATACACACTCGAAGGTGACCAGGCCCTGCTCGACCTGTTTGCCGATCTCGACCCGAAAGCCAGTGCAGTCGGCATCATCCATACACGCTCGGCACACATTCCCTACGACTCCGCCTATGCTCACGACAAAGATTTCCACAGGGAATGGCCGGATGGTTCGACATTGCCCCTGGACCAGCGCCAGGCCAACCAGTACGACAATGCCCTGCGCTATTTCGATGAACTGATGGCCGACATCCTCCAGCTTGCCGACCAGCAACCCGGCAACACCCTCGTTGTCATCACCTCGGATCATGGGCAGATGCTTGGCGAAGAGGGGCGCTGGGGGCACAACGTGCTCACACCACAGGTCGCGTCCGTTCCCATGCTGTTCTATCAAACACAAGGAGAGTCACTCGCCCCGGAAGACAACCTCCTCACCCATGACGAGTTGCATGGCTGGCTGGCCGAGCGCCTGGGCTGGGAGATCATAAAGCCCGGTGTGGAACCTGGTGTCTCCTGGTTTCACGGCAACAACATCTACGGTGACAACCTCTTTGTACGCATCACCGAAAGTGACGATGGCGTGCAATGGGAAAAACCCCAGCTCGTGAGCCGGCTGCAATCCGTACCAAAATGAACAGGCACATGCAGTTCGTCTTCCTCGTGCCCGGCCCTGCTTGCAGTCCGGACAATGGCTCCATATGATGAGAACAATTCTCATATAGAACCCTGCTGCTGTTTTGGCGGCAGCCTGGACAGGCCCGGTTTATGTCCGCCGTCGACAATTCCCACCAGCAAGCCGTGCTCGCTCTCTACAGTGATCATCACGGCTGGCTGCTGTCCTGGCTGAAGCGCAAGCTGTCCCACCCCCAGAATGCGGCCGACCTTGCACAGGATACGTTTGTCCGGCTGCTGTCACTGCCGGACCGGGGCCAACGCCTGCAAGGTGACCAGTTACGCCAACCACGCGCCTTTCTGGCGACCACGGCCACCCGCCTGCTGATCGACCAGGCACGGCGGCGAGACATCGAACGCAGCTATCTGCAGCACCTGGCCATGATGCAGCCCGACGAAGCCAGCTCACCCTCACCGGAATCACTGCTGGTCATCACGGAAACCCTGTCCACCATCGCCAGCCTGCTGGACAGCTTGCCGGCCAAACCACGCACCGCCTTCCTCATGTACCGCCTGGACGGCATGGGGCAGGCAGAGATCGCAGCCGAACTCGGCGTCTCACCCAGCATGGTCAAGCAGTACATCGCCCGCGCCATGGTGCATTGCTATGCCGCCCTGCACGGCACACCGGCCTCCTCATGAACCAGCATGCCAGCGAACCCAGCCAGGCCATGGTCCTGCAGGCCGCCCACTGGATCACCCGGCAGCAAGAAGGCAGTTGTTCGCCCGAGGAGGCCGAGGAATGCCGCCACTGGCGTGATGCCAATCCCCGGCACGAACTTGCCTGGCAGCGCATGCAGGCCCTGTGGGACCAGTTGGGCCAGGTACCAGCGGCCCCCGCTCGCGCCGCCCTTGATGACACTTTTTCACGTGCTTCACGACAGCGCCTGCGCCGGCTGGCCGGTGGTAGCACCGCCCTTCTGCTCGCAGGATTGACGGTCGCCCTGTGGAGTCAGAGCCCCGGTACCGACTGGCTGCTGGCCAGCCACTACAGCCCCGTGGGTGAGCAACGCCGGATCACGCTGGACGACCACAGCCAGCTCATCCTCAACAGCCGCTCGGCCGTGGACATTTCTTATACCGCCGGCGAACGCCGCATCGTGCTGCGCCGGGGTGAGGTGCTGGTGGAGGTAGCACCGGACAAACAGCGTCCCTTTGTCATCGAAACCCCGCTGGGAACTGCAGAAGCCCTAGGGACACGTTACCTGGTCAAGCGTGACCAGGATGAAAGTGGTGAGACCACTGCTGTCACCGTGCTGGAATCCGTGGTACGGGCCTGCGTGCCTGCACCCCTTGCTCCCACGGACTGCCGTGAGCTGCGGGAAGGCGATCAGGTGTCGCTTGCCACCACCGGTCTTGGCAGCACCCGCAAGGTCGACCCGATGGCCGCCAGTGCATGGCTACAACACCAGTTGGTCGTGGATGACCGACCCTTGCCCGAGGTGCTGCGGGAGGTCCAGCGTCACCGCAACGGCCTACTGCGCTTTGATGCCCCAGCCCTTCAGGGCCTGCGCGTATCCGGTGTTTTCCCGCTGGACGACACCGACCGTACCCTCGCCATACTGGCCAATGCCAACGGACTGGAAGTCCGCCGCTACAGCCGCTGGCTGACCATCGTCCGACGCCCGGACACCCCTTGATCCCACGAACCAGCCAGCCCGGCGCGCAAAAGCCGGGCTGCTGCGTCACAGGCCACAAAGAAGAAAAATTCTCATTCTCACTATCCCGGATGCCGCGACGCTCGTCATAGGAAATGACAACTCTCCCTGATCACAGGAAACCCTCATGTCATTTCCTCCACCACATGCTGTCGGCTGCCGGCGGAAACGCTTCCCGGTACTGGCGCTGGCCCTGCCGGCCGCCCTGCTCCTGAATGCTCTCCCCTGGCCCACCGCGGCCCAGGCAGCATCTCCTGCCAGCGGCAATCTGCAAGCCCTGCAGATCGCCCCCGGCCCGTTGTCCACCGCCCTCAACCAGTTTGCGCAGCGGGCTGGCCTTGTCCTGTCCTTTGAGCCGGCAATGGCCCAGGGCAAGACATCCCCCGGCCTGCAAGGCAGTCAGGACATCCGCTCCGCTTTCGCCCATCTGTTGGCCGGCACAGGGCTGGAAGCGATCCAGCAGGAAGACGGCAGCTACACCTTGCATTACTTGCCCATCCAGACAGGGCCCGTGGAGGTATTGCCGGAAGTCAGCGTGACCGCACAAGCCTCGTATGAGCCAGATGTACTGACAAGAGAGAGGCTTGACCGTTTCCCGCCCACCAGCACCGGTGACATTTTTCGTGAAATGACCGGCGTGACGGTCGCCAACAACCGCAACGGCACATCGCTGGACGTCAACATCCGCGGCATGCAGGGCTTTGGCCGCGTCAAGGTGCTGGTAGACGGCACGGAGTCCAGCAGCTCCAACTACAAAGGCTATGGCGGCGAGAGCACTCGCGCCTATGTGGACCCGGAACTGCTGGGTGAAGTGAAAGTGGAAAAAGGGCCGAATGCAGGCCCTTACGGGGCGGGCGTGGTCGGCGGCATCGTCAGCCTGAACACACTCACTGCCAAGGAGCTCATCAAGGACGGCAAGGACTACGGCCTGCGTCTGCGCGGCGGGCTTGCCAACAACCAGTCCAGCAACACGGATTTCCATACCGTAGGACCAGGCCCTGGAGGCACTGCCGACATCAGCAATGCCAGCTATGGCCCTGTGTCTGTCCCTGATCGCACCTGGACCGGCAGCCTGGCCGGTGCCTGGCGCCTCAACGAGGTACTGGAGCTGGTAGCGGGCATCAGTCACCGACAGAGCGGCAACTACCTTTCGGGTCGCCGTGGCGACGTGACGGCAGCAAACTACAGTGGCGCGGGGACTCGCCGCATCTCCTACTACCAGCCGGGCCAGGAGGCCTACAACACCTCCCAGGACACGGACTCCGTGTTGCTCAAGACAGCGCTCCTCCTGCCGCAAGGACAGCGCCTGGAATTTGGTTTCAGCCGCCTGGAAAGCGAATTTGGCGAAGCCCGTAGCGTCGGCTATCCCGAATACATCGAACAACTGAACCTGAGCAACGTCGACAAACAGCTCTACACCACCAAATACGCCTGGACACCCGGCAACCCTTGGCTGGACCTGCGCGTGAACCTGTGGGCCACCAACGCCGACGAATACCAGGCCAATGACATCCGCGGTCTCGCCATGATTTCCGGTGTCCACAACGCCCAGCGGGCAGATACGCGTGGCCGCGGACTGGAGGCATGGAACAGCAACGCCTTCAGCGCCGGTTCCGTGGACTTCAACATCAAGTACGGCGCCACCTGGCTGCACGAGAAAGTAGACATCAGGCCACTGGACGGCGACATCTACATGGACCCGGACGGCAAGCGCGAGATGAGCTCCGTCTTCCTGCAAGCGCAAGTCCAGCCTCTGGACAGCCTCACGCTGGATGCCGGCCTGCGCCGCGAAAACTACGAGATCCAGGGCGAAGGAGAAGTCAGCTCCGGTATCCCCGGACAGCGACTCCCGCTCCGGATCAACGATGGCGAAAGTCGCAGCAACCCCAGCATCGGGCTGGCCTGGCAAATGACACAGGACTGGCTGTTGTTCGGTCGCTACAGCGAAGGCTGGCGCCCCCCTTCCATCAAGGAAACCGTCAACGGACTGATCGCGGCCAGTAACCCCGGACGCACGCTGCTGAAGCCGGAACTCATGGAAAGTACCGAATACGGCATCAAGTTCAACCTGCCCGCACTGTTACTGGAAAACGACCGCTTCAATGCCGGTCTGACCGTCTTCCACAACGACATCACGGACTATGTGCAGGGCTTTGCCGGCGAATTCCGCAACGCAGAAAGCGCTGAGTTCAAAGGTCTGGAATTCAATCTGGAATACGACACCGGCTTCGCGTTCGCACGCTATGGCCATACCCGCTACACCAGTATCCGGTTCTGCGGCGTGGTGCTCGCCTTCTCCACCGCTCCCCCTTGCTTTGGCCCCAACCCCGATTCCAGTTGGGACGTGGCCATGAGTGGCCTCTATATCCCCCCCAAGGCACAGCACAGCGGCACGCTGGGCACACGGTTGCTGGAACGTCGTCTCACGCTAGGCGCACGCATCACCTCAGCCATCGACCACACCGGCAAGGACAACAAGACGGATGCCGGCTGGCGCTCCTACGCAGTTTATGACCTGTTTGGCAGTTACCGTTTGAACGACAAGTTCAGCCTGAACGGCAGCGTGGAAAACCTGCGTGATCGTTTCTATCTGGATGCCGGCACCAGCTCCATGCAAGCCGTTCCCTCGCCCGGCCGCACGGCCAAACTCTCGTTCACCTACGTACTGTGAGGCTCGCCATGCAGACCACACTGAACTCCTCGCTGCGACGCCTCGCACTGGCAGTCATCCTCTCTTTGCCAACCCTGCCTGCCCAGGCTGAACTGCCCTCGGTGGACGTGCTGGTGAATTTCACCGGCAGCCAGGCCGGTGGCGGTAACGGCTCCATCCCGCCCGGTACGCTGACCGAGGCGGCGGATGGTTGGCTTTACGGCCGAACCATTTTTGGCGGTGGCACCGAAGCAAACCTGCAGACCACCTCACCATCCGGTGGTGGCCTACAGGGAGGACGCGTATCCACGTTCTACCGCATCCGCAACAATGGCACGGGCTTCGAGATACTGGCGCGGGACCCGGCCATTCTGCCGGCCTCCACCTGGGGCTGGCTGGCCGCCAGCGATGGCTACCTCTATGCCCCGAGTAGCAGCAATGCGGGCACGTTGCTGCGCTACCTGCCGGGGGGCACTGACTGGGAAGGATTCGGCCCCACTGGCACGCGCGCCACCGCCGTGGCCGAGACCGGTGGTCGTTTCATCTTCAGCACCGCCAGCTCCAGCGCCATGCGCGCCCTGAGTGCGGACGGGACCACTGTCACCCCGCTGGTCACGGGAAACAGCGCCGGTGGTAACAACCCGCTCCAGATCAAGGTGAACAGTGATGGCACCACATTCATCTACTTCTCCGGTGGTGGCGGCGCCGGTTGCGGGTCGCTGGAGCGTCTGAGCGCGGATGGCTCGACGCTGCAGAAACTGGTGAGCTTCAGCGGTGCCACAGTGGGTTGCTACAGCAACAATCCGGCTCGGGCGCTGGTTCTGGCTGGCGACTACGTCTACGGCGCCACGCGTCAGGGCGAGCTGGGCGGTGGTGTGCTCTGGCGTGTCCACAAGGATGCGCTGCCGGGCGTGGGGGCGACCAGTGTCCGCGACCCGGATTGTATCGCGGCGGGTACACCGGTCCGGCAGTGCCCTTTCGTCGTGACTGACCCGGGTCGGCCTGAGGCCGTGGAAATCCTGCACAGCTTCAGCACAGGCAATGTGCTGGGAGGCAGCAATCCGGACAACCTGATCCTGGGCCAGGACGGCAATGTCTATGGCATCAGCGATGGGGGCGCCACGCTCGATGGCGATCCGGCCAGCGGCACCATCTGGCGTTACCGCATCGCCCGCGAGGCCGGCGCGGAGGATGTGCTGGAGGTGTTGCACACCTTCTCCGCCGAGCTGCCAGACCCGGCGCGCAACAACAAGTACTGGGTCAACGGTGCGGAGTTGACCAGTGCGCTCAACACCGGTGCCAATGCCGGCGGCCACACCGTCGGTGCCCTGATGCAGGCGAGCAACGGACATTTCTATGGTCTGGCCACGCGTGGCGGCAGCTATGGCTGGGGCGCGCTGTTCCGTTTCAATCCCGGCGATGAAGTGCCGCTGGGGGCGACGCTCACGGCGGCCCCGCCGCAGGTGGTGTTCGGCATCAACAGCCTGAATGCCAGCAGCAACCATTACCGGATGGCGCTGGGCCATTACTGGATTGGCCTGAACTGGCAAGCGGTGTACGCCAGCGATTGCGTGGCGTCCTCCAATGATCCGGATTCGACATGGACCGGTCCGCAGCCCTTGTCAGGTGGGCGCACGCAGGCACAGCCGGCACACCGCATCGATGCCACCAAACTGGGTATCTGGACCTACACGCTGACCTGCCAGCCGAACAGCAGTGAGTTCACCGAACCGGTGTCCGCCACAGTGACTTTCGAGGTGGTGCCGGTTGTGGCCGACCCCAAGGATGTCGGCAATGGCGGGGGTACCTTTTCCTTCGGTTTGCTGCTGGGATTGCTGGGACTGGGTATCTGGCGCTTTCGGCACTCAGCGTAGAACAGCAGCTACACCCACTTCTCCGAAAACGCCGCGCTTCCCGCGGCGTTTTCATGAGCATGTCCGCCACAAAGACATGCCATCACCAGTCTGAAGGGCGCATAATCATTTCACCTTCATCTGCGACTCCCTGTTTTCATGGCAAGCTGTCATGTCCTGTCTGTTGCAGCCCTCCAGCAGACCCCCGATGAAAACCGGCCACCGCCGGACAGGCACGTACTCCCGTGATCACCCTTGTTGAAGTCCTGGTCCTGGCCGGCTGCCTGCTGGCCATCATTGCTCTGATACAGGTCGTGGCCTCCCGCATGGCCATACCGGAAGCCTCCCTGCTATGCCTTGCCGGCATTGCCCTGGGCGGCAGCTATGTTGCGATTGCCTCTGCCGCCCCCGAGTTTGCCCAGTTCTTCTTCCAGCCCCTGCTGGAGCCCGGCTTGCCGGCCGAGGCCTATCTCTGGCTCTTCCTGCCGCCCCTGCTCTTCCAGGCCGCACTCAGCGTGGACGTGCGCAACATGATGCAGGACGTGGCGCCCATCCTGCTCCTGGCCATCGTGGCCGTGTTCGTCTCCACCGGCGTGATCGGCTTTGCGCTCTCACCCTTCCTCCCCCACAGCCTGATCGCCTGCCTGTTGCTGGGCGCCATCGTGGCCACGACCGATCCCTCTGCCGTCATCGGCATCTTCCGCAATGTGGGTGCCCCGGCCCGGCTGATCCGGCTGGTGGAAGGCGAAAGCCTGCTCAACGATGCTGCCGCCATCGCGATTGCCGGCGTGCTCATCGGCATGCTGAGCGGACAAGCCAGCGAAGCAGGCTGGAGTCACGGCCTGCACACCCTGGCCTACAGCTTTCTGGGCGGGGCGCTGCTGGGCGTGGTGGTGGGACGCCTCATCGCATTTGCCTTGTCACACATGAGCGGTGTCGCAGCGGCCGAAACCGCGCTCACCATGGCCCTGCCCTGGCCGCTCTATCTGCTGGGCAGCGAGATCCTGGATGTCTCCGGCGTTGTGGCCGTTGTCTGTGCAGCGCTGGTGATCAACGGCCTGGGCCGCACCCGCCTGTCACGTCGGAGCTGGCAACACCTGCAACTGGTCTGGGAGCAGATTGCCGTACTGGCAGGCGCCATCGTCTTCCTGCTGGCTGCCGTGCGTATTCCCTACCTGCTGGACGGGCTGGACTGGGTGGATGTGGGCCTCGTAGGCGTGACCGTGATCGCCGCACTGCTGGCGCGGCTGGCCGTGCTCTTCCTGCTGTTTCCCTCGCTCAGCCGCTTTGGCCTCAGCGCGCCGATCTCACGCCCTTACAAGCTGGCCATCGCTTGGGGTGGCCTCCGTGGCGCCATCACGCTGGTGCTGGCACTCGGCATCGTGGAGAACAAGGCCATTCCCATCGATACCCGCCACTTCATCTCCATCACGGCTACCGGCTTCGTACTCTTCAGCCTGTTGGTGAACGGCGGCACCCTGCGCTGGGTCATACGCGCCCTGCGTCTGGACCACCTTTCGCCGCAAGACCAGGCCCTGCAACAACAGGCACTCAGCCTGGCCAGCGAGGAAGTGGAAGCCGCCCTGCGCAAGACTGCAGCGATTTTCCGTATAGACGAGGAAAACGCACGCCTCATCAGCCAGGAACTGGCCCGTGACGTGGCGGCCTCGGTCCCTGCTGTCAGCCCGCTCAGTGATGGCCAGCGGCTAGCCATCGGCCTCACCACGCTGGCGGCTCGGGAAGCGGACCTGATTCCGGAATACGGCAACGGCGTCATCAGCATCACCAACCTTGATGCGATGATGCGCAACACCGGCCACATGATCGACGCCTCCCGGCTGGAGGGTGTGGCAGGCTACCAGCGTGAGGCATCCCGCATCCTGGAGCCGACACGCCGCTATCAGGCCAGCTTGTGGCTACACGAACACCTGCGCTTCAGTTATCCGCTGGCCACGGCACTGGTGGACCGCTTCGAATTACTGATCTGCCGCCGTGCCGTGCTGGAGCGTTTGCGGCACTACAACCGCTTGCGTCTCACCCCGGTTCTGGGGCCCGCCCAGGTCGAGCAACTGGACAGCATTCTGGAGGCCCGCATGCAGGCCGCCGACAATGCCATACAGCAGGTCCGGTCACGCTTCGGGGACTTCACGGCAGGGCTGGAAAAAAGGCTGCTGCGTCTTTTTGCGCTGCGCCAGAGCCGCAGCGCACTGGAAGTCATGGTCAACGAACGCATGGTCTCCAAAGAGGTTTACGACCGCATCAACCACTCGATTGATGCGGCCTGGGAATCCTACCTTGAACGCCCGGCATTGCCCCGACGACAGCCGCCATCAGGCAACACTCCCTGAGCAGCCACTTTCATTGCCGCCAGACAGGCAGTGGGAGAGAATGCGCGCCATGAATTCCGCCCACTCTCCCTCTGCTCTCGCCTCCGTTGCCAAGACCCTTTCTGTCGCGCCCATGATGGACTGGACAGACAGGCATGACCGTTACTTCCTGCGGCTCTTCAATCCGCATGTCCGCCTTTACACGGAAATGGTTACCACCGGTGCACTGATTCACGGCGACCGCGAACGTTTCCTTAAGTTCGATGGCAGCGAGCATCCGTTGGCCCTGCAACTGGGCGGTTCGAATCCTGAGGATCTCGCGATCTGCACGAAGATGGCGGAAGACTGGGGCTATGACGAAGTGAACCTCAATGTGGGCTGCCCCTCGGACCGCGTGCAGCAGAACAAGATCGGTGCCTGCCTCATGGCCGAGCCCGCGCTCGTGGCCGAGTGCATCGCCACCATGCAGGCCGCCGTGAAAATTCCGGTGACGGTGAAGCACCGCATCGGCATCGATGACCTGGACGATTACGAGCATCTGGTTCGCTTTGTGGAAACCGTGGCAAAAACCGGCTGCCAGACCTTCATCGTGCACGCCCGCATCGCCCTGCTCGCCGGCCTCAGCCCCAAGGAAAACCGCGAGATTCCCCCGCTGCGCTATGACGATGTATACCGGCTCAAGCAGGAATTCCCGCAGCTGACCATCCACCTCAACGGCGGCGTGAAAACCGTGGCTGAAATTCAGCGCCACTGGCAACACACGGACGGCGTGATGGTGGGCCGCGAGGCGTATCACAATCCCTGGCTGCTGGCTGAAGCACTGCCGCTTTTTGGCGAGCCAATGCAGCATACGCGTGAATCCATGCTGGAAGCCTATATGGAGTTCATGGCCCGCGAACTGGCTGCCGGCGTACCGCTCACGCAGATGACACGACACATCCTCGGCCTCTATCAGGGCCAGGCCGGTGCACGCCGCTGGCGACAGCACATCAGTGAAAACGCCCATCGCAAGGGCGCCACACTGGACGTGGTACGACAGGCTGCCAATTTCGTACGTGAAGCACAGGCCGCCTGACGAGAAAAATATCGGTCATGTCGATCCGTCCAACTCATCATGGGATCGACACCTAAAAGGAAATATCTGATGAACCAGCTTGAGCAACTCCAGCAGATCACTACCGTGGTTGCCGACACCGGCGATATCGCCAGCATCGCCCGCCTCAAGCCCGTGGATGCCACCACCAATCCCTCGCTCATCCTAAAAGCTGCGAGCCAGCCGGAATACGCCGCCCTGATCAACCAGGCCGTGGCCACGGCCCGTCGCGAAGGCACGGCAGCAGCCAGGCAGCGCACCGCCCTCACCGAGGCCGCCGTGATTTTCGGACGGGAAATCCTGAAACACATTCCGGGCCTCGTCTCCACTGAAGTAGATGCCCGCCTGTCCTTCGACACCATGGCCACCGTGCAGGAAGCCCGCCGCGTGATCGCCACCTATGCCCGCGCCGGCATCGACCGCGAGCGCGTGCTCATCAAGATCGCCAGCACCTGGGAAGGCATACGCGCCGCGGAAATCCTGGAAAGCGAAGGCATACGCTGCAACCTCACGCTGCTGTTCAGCTTCGCCCAGGCACAGGCCTGTGCCGAGGCTGGCGTCACGCTGGTCTCGCCCTTCGTGGGCCGCATCCTCGACTGGCACAAGAAAGCCGAAGGCCGCGACTTCACCGCTGCCGAAGACCCGGGCGTGAAGTCAGTGACGCAAATCTTCAACTACTACAAGGCCACCGGCTGCAAGACCGTGGTGATGGGTGCGAGCTTCCGCAACACGGGAGAAATCGCAGAACTGGCCGGCTGCGACAAGCTCACCATCAGCCCAGCACTACTGGACGAACTCGCGGCCAGCACAGCCGCCCTGCCCCGCAAACTGGACGCCAACGCGATTCCCGCCGGCCCGTCACGCCCGCGACTGGACGAAAAGACCTTCCGCTGGCAGCACAACCAGGACGCCATGGCCACGGAAAAACTGGCCGAAGGCATACGCCTGTTCGCCGCCGACCTTGTAAAGCTGGAAAGCAGCCTTCTGCAAAAGCTGGAAAAAGCCTGAAGAAAGGAAAGCCTGATCTTCAGAGCCTCTCTGCCAAGGCACGAGTCAACTCTGCTGCCGGTATTTCCCGACAGCCACGCACATTCTGCCCGGCCCACAAGGGCGAAAAATCTCCGGAACCCTGTGTCTCTGCCTTTGCACGCAAGGGAGTGATGGCGGTAGTCGCCAGCGGAAACTCGGGAACGTATGAAGACATGCTTCCCAGCTCACGCATAACGCGGTTCACGATGCCACGTGCAGGGCGACCGGTAAAAAGATTGGTCATGGCCGTGACATCAGCCGCCGGACTTTTCAGCGCAGCACGATGCACGGCACTTGTCGTGGCCTCCGGGCAAAGCAGATAGGCAGTGCCCACCTGTGCCGCTGCAGCTCCGAGAGTCAGTGCTGCTTTCACGCCGTGTGCATCGGCAATGCCTCCTGCAGCAATGACAGGAACTTTCACGGCACTCACGATCTGTGGCAACAATGCGAACGTACCCACCTGCGTACTGACATCACGGGAGAGAAAAATCCCACGATGTCCGCCCGCCTCCGCGCCCTGGGCAATGATGGCATCAGCACCATTGGCTTCCAGCCACAGGGCCTCTTCACAGGTGGTGGCACTGGCCAGAATCCTTCCACCCCAACGCCTTACCCTGTCCAGTAATTCCGGTGCCGGCAGACCGAAATGGAAACTCACTACGGGAGGCGCAAACTCCTCCACCAGATCGGCAATGGCTGCGCTGAAAGGTGCCCGCCCCGGGCCAGCAGCAATGCTGGCCGGATCAATACCGAACTCACTGTAGTAAGGCGCCAGCACATCACGCCATGCGGCTTCGCGCCCTGCATCAGGCTCCGGCGGTGTATGACAGAAGAAGTTCACATTGAAAGGTCTGGACGTTGCCTTGCGTATGGCCTGCAATTCGGTACGCAACAGCTCTGGCGACAACATGGCACAGGGCAACGAGCCAAGACCGCCGGCACCGGATACGGCAATTGCCATGGCACTGCCCTGCACCCCTGCCATGGGAGCCTGGATGATGGGCAGCTTGATTCCCAGCATGGCCTGTAATGTCATCATCATGCATCTCCACTTGTTCGCGGGCGTTGCCGGTAAAACTGCATGACCCGGCATGCCAGCCATACAGTCTCATGAAGCATGCCCATGAAAAAGGCCCGCAGATGCGGGCCATTTTCATGCTGGCTGATCACTGCCTCATTTTCCCTGACAGTCTCGCTCCAGCTCCAGCGCATCCACCAGATCGCGGAAGGTTGCTTTGTTCTTTTCGTTGAGGCCCATCAATACGCGATGTGCATCAATGACATGCTGTGTCAGTTCTTGCTGCGAATGCTCGTCGGAAGGAAGCTCGCTCATGATCCCCTGGGAATCGGGAGCCTTTTCCAGAATAAGGAAAACGCGGTCAAAACCCATGCTGGAAAGTATGCGGTTGACATCAGGATTGGTGGAAAGGATGACCGGTTTCTTGTCCAGCCGTTCACGCAGGAAAACGGCAATCTTGGCAATCAGGCCCAGCGCCGTACTGTCAATGGCCACCGTCTCACTGAGATCGATCAGCACAGCTTCCAGTCTGGCATCGCCAAACATGCGATCCAGAAAGCCTTCCAGGCTCATGCACAGCGGAACCCTGACATCACCCGTGAACTTGATGACATAGGTACCGTTATGAACAGCATAGAGAATACGACCAGACAACATGATCATTCACTTCTGTTGATGACCAGCAAGGCGATGTCATCGGGAACCTCCATCTCGCCATCAAGCGCGAGTGCGGTCGCCAGTGCATCGGCATCATGGTGGTCTTCGCCCACCACGGCCAGCAAGTGTGCTTCTTTTCCTTCCATCGTTTCGTCCGGCAGCACTTCCAGTACACCGTCTGACATCACCACCAGCGAAAACTTCTGCGCCAGTGGCAAGGAAACATCTTCGAAGGTGGCATCGCTGAAGATACCTACCGGCAGGCCCCGCCCCGGCAAAGCCTGTGCGACACCATCATTGATCAGTATAGGTGGGGGGAAATGGGCCCCGATGCAATAGATCAAATTGTTTTCAGCCAGATCTAGCACACCACAGAACATGGCCAGGTGCTTGCCCATGCCCATGGCGATAAGTTCCTGATTTATCGCTGTCAGCAGGCGCGACGGGGACAAGGTGTTAACGGCTGTACGCTTTTCATAATGACGCTGTATGCGATTGGTCAGTGTCTTGAGGAAAACCGTGACAAAAGCACTGGAGGCGCCATGACCAGAAACATCGGCCAGATAAAAACCGATACGGTCCGGGCCTATACGGAAGTAATCGACAAAATCGCCGGAGAGATACAGCGACGGAATGATGCGATGACTGAAATGACAGTTGTCGTTGAAGACATGCGGCGTGGGCGGCAGCATGCGGCGTTGCACCCGGCGCCCGGCTTCCTGATCTTCCTCCAGCAGGTCCAGGCTGCGCTCCAACTCGGCATTGGTCAGCTCAAGCTGCTCGCGAATCTGCTTGTTCTGCTTGAGCAGGTGACCACGCTCCAGCGCCCGGCGCACGGAATGCTCGAGCACTTCCATTTCAATGAGGGGTTTGAACAGATAATCCACGGCACCATTGCGCAAGGCCGTGACCACGTCGTTCATGCTGCCCTGCCCGGATACAACAATCACCGGGGTTTCAGGCGAGTCGGCATTGATGGCCTTGAGCACATCAAGCCCGTCAAAGAGCGGCATGCGCAGGTCGCAGATCACGAGGTCAGGGTGCTTGTTGCGGAAGAGTGCCAGGCCTTCATCGCCGCTTCGGGCCGTATCCACCTGGAAACCGCTGTCACTCAGGTAAACCGCCAGACTCTCACGCACAACCGGTTCGTCATCGACAACGAGGATGTGGCCTTGGGAAGGTTGGGACATACGGGCTTGCGGGCCTTGCTGCGAAGGGCGACACACTACTCCTCAAGATATCCCCAGGCAAGACAGGGGATATCTTGAGACAGAGGCTGGAAATGCCTCGGCATTCCAATGGGGATCGCCAATATGACTAGTTGGTATTGGCCGCCTCGTCTCCCAAGGCGGACACAATCAGCGTTTCCCCTGAGCTTTCAATCCCTTCCGCCGGGACAGGGGCGTCCAGGGGCTCAGCGCTGTCATCGGGAAGCACAGTGCCGCTTTCATCTGCCGGCGCCTCCTCGGCAGGATCAGCCGGTACGCCCTGCATTTCATCCACGGGCTCGTCGTCAAAGTCATCGTCGTCGAGGAAGGGGTCATCCACCTGGCCATCGCGCACGGCAAACTCACGCCGCTGCAGATAAAGGTCACGGATGAAAAGGTAACGGTCTCCCTGCACGATGCTTTCCAGATCGAGCAGGCTGGCACGGCTGTTCACCAGATCAATACCCACCAGAATCAGGTCCACGTCCGTATCCAGCAGGTAACGCCTCGGATTACTCAGCGCATCCACACCAAAACCGGCCGTATCCCGTACGGAACTGGGCCCCATGAAAGGCAACACGAGGTAAGGGCCAGACTTCACTCCCCAGACGCCCAGTGTCTGGCCAAAGTCCTCATCATTGGCAGGCAGGTTCATGCGTACTGCGACGTCCCAAAAACCGGCAATCCCGACAGTGGAGTTCACCACGAAACGTGCCGTGTCCTTGCCGGCCTGCTTCACCTTGCCCTGCAGCAGGTCATTGAGCACCACGATCGGTGAGCGCAGGTTGATGAAGAAGTTCGTGATGCCTGTACGGACCGGCTGCGGAGTGACTTTCTGGTAACCCTTGGCAACGGGGCGGAAGGCATAACGGTCCAGCGTGTCATTGAACCGGTAGATGGAACGGTTGAATTTTTCCCAGGGGTCAGGGTTGTGACCGGGTGCGGCTACTGTAACGGGCGATGCCACAGTGCCTGCATCACTAGGAAGAGCCACCTCTTCGGCGGCGGCCGGCAGCGTGAATGTCATGGCAACCAGAAACAGCCAGAAACCGCGATACACCATCAAGTGTCTGCCTCTCCATGCGAAAGCGCGGATTCTAGGGGTTGATCCGCTTTAATCAAACCGGCACCAGGCAAGTGCCAAGCAAGATGCCGTGCTGCCGTAGTGCTTCAAGAAGTTGCCGGCCATTGGCCAGGAATGTCTGCTGCTCCGCCTCTCTCGTGAGCCCAGCTTCCCTCGCCAATGATGCCAGCAGCTCGGCGCCTGAGCGCGGTTCTCCCGACTGGATCATTTCCACCAGGCGTGCCGAGAGCGGACTCACCTCCATGAAGTGCAGCATGTCATCGTCATCACGGTAAGCCAGCAAACACGTAGCCTGCTCCGGTGGTTCCCTCTCAGGCGGATTTGCCGGCGAAAAGCGGTGTACCGGCCAGCGATACACCAGAGGCCAAAGGGCCGGGCGGGCACAAGGCACTCCTGCCAGCAAATCTCCCGCCGGCTGACAGGCAGGAGCCTCTCCCACCTCGGCACAATCGGCCGCCAGCTCCATCCATTCAAAATGCATCAGTTCCTGCACCCAGGGCTGCCTTGCCAGCCAGTCGGCCTCTGATGCCTGTACCCACTCACGGAACTCAAGGGAGATGTCACGGAAATACGGGCTTCGTGCATGGTGCAGGGCAAAATATCGGCGGACCAACTCCTGCCAACCGGACTCGGGCAAGAGGCTTTTCAGGACCGGATAGGCCGTTTCCACGAAATCACGGACATTGTTGAAAAGGAGCTCACGATAAACATCCAGGCGACGTTGCTCGACATCCGGAGGCACACAACCGGCCGGATTCCGCAACCACGCCGTCATCTGCGCCTGTATCTCGCGAAACCCCGGAGCTTCAGCCGACACAACGCTCTCCTCTCTCTCCTCTGCCAAACCGCTGCTGGCATAACCGTATCAGCGACATTTCCTGCAACAATGCAGGCAAGGGGGGAATATTGAAATCGCGCTCCAGCAAGGTCGGCAGCACACCCGCACGCGCATAGGTACGATCCAGCAACTGCCACACCTCGGGGATGACATCGGCACCGTGCGTATCCACCCGCAAATCCGGTGCCTCTTCGTAATGCCCGGCAATATGGACGTACGCCACACGGCTCATGGGCAATGCATCCAGGAAGGCATTGGCGTCATAACCATGGTTGATGCTGTTCACATGGATGTTGTTCACATCCAGCAGCAGATCACAGTCGGCTTTTTCAAGAACGGCGCAGAGGAATTCCAGTTCGGTCATTTCCTGACCGGGAGCGGCGTAATACGAAACATTTTCCAGGGCGATGCGGCGCCCTAACCGATCCTGCACCTGACTGACACGCTCTGCCACATGGGCAACGGCTTCTTCAGTGAAGGGGATTGGCAAGAGATCGTAGAGTTGCCCTTCGTCAGTGGTATAGCTCAAGTGCTCGGAGTAAATCCGGACCTGATGCACATCAAGAAACTCGCGCAGGTTCCCGAGAAAAACCTCGTCGAGAGGCAGATGGCCACCAATGGACAGGGACAGGCCATGGCAAACAAAGGGATACCTTTCCGTCAGGCTGCGTAGCTGCCGGGCATACCGTCCGCCCATGCCCATCCAGTTTTCAGGGGCCATTTCCAGAAAATCGGGAGTATCCGGCAAGCTGGCTGCCATCAACTCGGACAGGAAGCTGCGACGCAGGCCAAGGCCGGCGCCAGCAACTGATCCGGCATGATGCAGTGGTGAGCCTTTCATGATGCAAGCAACACCGGCACCACCCTCAACACAAGGGCAGTGCCGGGCCGACAATTAATATTCCTTTGATGTGTTGCTGCTACCTTTGCCTTGGGCATCAGCCTTTTTCTTGTCAGCACCGCATTTGCCTTCGCCACATTTTCCTTCTTTTGCAGATTTTTCTGCAGAAGCGGCATCTTTGGTCTTGCCACCGCATTTGCCTTCACCGCACTTGCCTTCCTTGGATGCGTCGGCCAGCACAATGCCGCTGGCCGGCTTCAGGGCAAACGGGTTTTCAGCGGCATGTACGGCGCCAGCCACGGAAACAGCAAGAACGGCCGCGATCGGAGTCAGGGTTCCGAGCTTGGACATGGTGAATCTCCTGTATGAGGGGTATGGCTTGGAATGTCCCGGCAGGTGCCGGATAAGGCCAGACGCAAAAGCGACATCCTGATCACTGCTCGGGCGCTGGTCACCCTATATACGACAAGGCCGCATGGTTTGGATGCGGCCTTGACTGTTTTTTTATGTTACCTGCCCGGGATCAGCACTTTTTGACCACCACGCTACCGATGGAATAGCCCGCACCAAAAGAGCAGATAACGCCGGTCTCACCGGCCTTGAGATCATCATGATGCAGATGGAAGGCGATGATGGAGCCTGCCGAACTGGTATTGGCGTACTGGTCCAGGATCACGGGGGCCTCTTCGCGGCTGAACTCACGCCCCAGCACACGCTTGGCAATCAGTTCGTTCATGCTCAGATTGGCCTGGTGCAGCCACATACGCTTGAGCTTCTCTACCGGAATATCCAGTTCGCCGATATGGGCCGTAATCTGCTCGGCCACCATGGGACAGACTTCCTTGAAGACCTTGCGACCCTCCTGCATGAAGGTCTTGTCACGGGCATCCACACCATTCTCGTCGCAACGGTTGAGAAAGCCGAAGTTGTTGCGGATGTTGTTGGAGAAAACCGTTTGCAGCTTGGTGCCAACGATATCCCAGGCATCCGTACTGGTGCAGGTGTCAGCCGCTTCCACCACAACAGCCGTACACACGTCACCGAAAATGAAATGGCAATCGCGATCACGCCACTCCAGATGCCCGGAGGTGATTTCAGAGTTCACCATGAGCACACAGCGCGCAGAGCCGGTACGCACGGCATCCGCCGCCGCCTGCAGACCGAAGGTGGCCGAGGAGCAGGCCACGTTCATGTCATAAGCCCAGCCCTTGATGCCCATGGCAGCCTGGATCTCGATGGAAACGGCAGGATACGGGCGCTGCATGTTGGAGCAGGCCAGGATCACTGCATCCACATCAGCCGCCGTCTTGTTGGCCTTCTTGAGCGCCTGCTCGATGGCCGGAATGGCAATCTCGGCCTGAATGGAAATCTCGTCGTTGGAGCGCTCGGGAATCCACGGATACATGCGGTCCGGATCCAGCACGCCAGACTTGTTCATGACATAGCGTGACTTGATGCCCGACGCTTTCTCGATGAACTCCGCATTGGAATCAGACAGCGCAACCAACTCACCACTGGCAATCGCTGCAGCATTCTTCTCGTTGTAGCGGCGGACATATTCGTTGAACGCCACCACCAGCTCGTCGTTGCTGATGCTTTCGCTGGGGGTGAACAGTCCGGTGCCGCTGATAACGATCTGTTTCATGAATTTGTTTACCTGTGCAAGGAGGCGCTCGTGGCACCTCTCATTTGGGAATGTCGGCCCAGAGCTTGTCCAGCCTGGTGGCCGAAACAGGAACCGCTGTCTTGACCGTCTGGGCAAAGAGCGACACGCGGTACTCCTCCAGCAGCCAGCGATAGTCATCCAGTACTGCAGATTCAATGTCACGGGCCGCCAATGCTTCTGCCCGCCTTTCGTATTCCTTCCAGCGCCGGTCGAGTTCAGCCGACGCCACATCGTCCTTCACCACATTGTTGGCCAGCTTTTCCAGCCTCAGGGAAAGGGCCCTGAAATAACGGGGGTAATGCTGCCAGCGCTCGAACGGCAGTACCCGCAGGAAGTCCGCCGGGCGCAAGGCCTGTATCTGGGCACGGGCATCATTCACGGCCCGGCCGAAGACAGGCGCCTTGAGGCCGGCCAGACGGGCCTGCACTTCGGCCAGCCCGGCAAAGACTTGAACCACCGAGGCCGTCAGCCGCTCGGCCTCGGCCAGCAACCGCGGCCTGCCTGATGTCAGCCGCTCCTCGAAAGCGGGGCGAGTGTAAACCAGCGTTTGATTGGTCACAAAGACATGATCCACCACGGCAAACACCAGCCCGTCCTCCAGTGCTGCACGCGCACCATACGGCGAATACTGGAGAATCAATGACTTGTGATCACCCACACGCTTGCGTATCTGGCGGCAGGCGTCCGCGCACAGAATCTGGAAAAGACGGTTGAGCCCCAGATGATGAGCCTGCTCTGCCTCGCGGCGGGTCGGGAAAAGCCGGAGATCCACACCTACCGGCCCTTGCCCTTGCCCCTGCACCAGTGCCGGATAGGCGCGACTCTGCATGCCCTTCACGGTCAACGCCACGGACTCCGGAATGTCATCCGGCGGGAAATCCGCAAGATTGCACTGCTCACGCACAAGCTCACCCGTCGCCTGCACCCGGGCACCAGCCTGACCGCGAAGCTCCCGCTTGAGGGCAGCCAGCTCACGCCCTTCAGCCAGCACAACGGTCCGTCCGCCCTCACCGGGGCCCAGCACCCTGACATTGAAGCGGCAGTGAGCCGTCAACTCCGACTCCTGCCACTCCTCTGGAGAAACCGTGACACCCCGCCGCCGTAGCAAACCCGTCAAGCCCACAAGAAGCTCACCCTCCCCGAATGCCAGTTCGCTCACCAGTGCCGCCGCCGTATCCGGAACGGGGACAAGCTGGCGCCGCAGTGGCTTGGGCAGGTTTTTCAGCAAGGCTTCGACCTTCTGCGGCAAGAGGCCAAGCACCAGCCATTGCAAACGGGCCTCGTTCACCTCATCCAGCAAACCCACGGGCAGGAGCAGAGTCACGCCATCAGCGGCATGGCCGGGCTCGAACCTGTATTCAAGGGCGAAGCTGTTGCTGCCCATCTCCAGATGATCAGGAAAATCTGCATCATCGGCCTCGGCATCATCGCGTGCCAGGAGATATTCGCGTGTGAGGAAAAGATGCTGGGGGTCACCCTTCTCCACACTGCGCCGCCAGCTGTCAAAAGCTGCCAGATTTGCGATCTCGGCAGGAATGCGCTCGTCGTAAAAGGTGTAAAGCGACTCCTCGTCAATGAGGATGTCACGGCGGCGCGCCTTGTCTTCCAGCACCCGTACTTCTTCGATCATATCCTGGTTGTGACGAAAAAAAGGTGCCTTGAGGTCTGTGTCGGCCTCCACCAGTGCCGAACGTATGAAAATTTCGCGTGACTCTTCGCGATTGATGGCCTCATAGCCCACTTTCTTTTTCGAGATGAGCACCAGGCCATACAGCGACACCTGCTCATAGGCCACCACCCTGCCCTGACGCTTTTCCCAGTGGGGCTCGAACCAGCTTCGCTTCAGCAAATCACCCGCCAGCACCTCTGCCCATTCAGGCTCGATTTTGGCGACGGTCCGTGCATACACACGCTGGGTTTCCACCAACTCGGCCGCCATGATCCAGGGAGGCCCTTTTTTCGCCAGTGCCGAGCCGGGAAAAATGAACGCCTTCTGGCTACGCGCTGCGAGGTATTCACGGTCTTCGGCTTTCTGCGCAATGCGCGACAAGAGACCGGCAAGCAGGGACTTGTGGATGGCTTCGTAGCTGGCGCCGGCCATTGGTCCGTCATTGGACACATTCACCGAGGCCTGTTTATTGCCATCCTCACGCAAGCGAGGGACGAGGAGCTTGTTTTTGCCTGACTCTGCACTACCCGCTGAAGGTCGCTGACTTCCGGCCTGCGTCGTCGCGACAGGCTTAACATCCCAACCCGCCTCTTTCGCCAGCAGTAGCAGTTGCCTGTGCGTTTCCCGCCATTCCCGCAAACGCAAGTACGACAAAAAATGCCGGCGCGCGAAATCACGGCGCTGGTTTTCTGTCAGCTCGCCACGCTGGGCCTCCAGTACGTCCCAGAGCTTTACATGCCAGAGGAAATCCGAATCCGGATGACGGAACTGCGCATGGCGCTCATCTGCTGCCTGCTGTTTGTCATGCGGCCGGTCACGCGGGTCCTGACCACCCAGCGCCGCCGCAATGATGAGCACTTCCCGCAGGGCACCGTTCTTTTGTGCTTCCAGCAGCATGCGCGCAATACGCGGATCCACCGGGAATCTGGCGAGTTGCTTGCCAACCGCAGTCACTTTGCGCTCATCAGTGACAGCACCCAGCTCTTCCAGCAGACGGAAACCGTCATTCACATAACGTGAATCCGGCGTGTCCAGAAACGGGAAGTCCTCGACATCGCCCAAGCCCAGTGCCTGCATCTGCAGGATGACGGCAGCGAGATTGGTGCGCTGGATTTCTGGCACGGTGAATTCCGCACGCGAGACAAAATCAGCCTCCGAATAAAGCCGGATGCAAAGACCGGGAGCAATACGACCACAACGCCCTTTGCGCTGGTTGGCCGCTGCCTGTGAAATGGCCTCGATGGGCAAGCGCTGCACCTTGCTGCGGAAGGAGTAACGGCTGATCCGGGCAAAGCCCGGATCAATCACGTAATGAATATTGGGAACCGTGAGCGAGGTTTCCGCCACATTCGTGGCAATGACGATGCGACGACTCTTCCCTGATTGGAAGACCTTCTGTTGCTCCCCCACGGAAAGGCGCGCATACAGTGGCAGGATTTCTGTATGCGGAGGGCCATATTTGCGCAGGATATCGGCAATCTCGCGGATTTCACGCTCATGGCTGGAGAAGACCAGAATGTCACCCCGCCCCTGCTTGCCAGCCGCCTTCTCATGAGCAATACACTCATCAACCGCCGCCAGCACGGCACGAGGAATGGCCTCTTCAATTTCATCAA
The DNA here is from genome assembly GCA_037189985.1 of Moraxellaceae bacterium. Lineage (GTDB taxonomy): Bacteria > Pseudomonadota > Gammaproteobacteria > Pseudomonadales > Moraxellaceae > UBA2031. The sequence goes on along the minus strand of JBBCJX010000008.1, from coordinate 74,342 downwards.
AACCCTCGTCTTCATCTGATCCCACTGCTTCGTCGGCAATGGGCCGGTACAGTACTTCCACGGGATAGGTACGGCCTTCCACCAGCAATACAGGAGCGCCAGCAAAATGTTTGCTGAATCGTTCCACATCGATGGTGGCGGAAGTAATGATGAGTTTGAGGTCGGGCCGCTTCGGCAGTAGCTGCTTCAGCACACCGAGCAGGAAATCGATATTCAGCGAACGCTCATGCGCTTCGTCGATGATGAGTGTGTCATAAGCAGAGAGGAAGCGGTCCTGCGCCAGCTCTGCCAACAGCACACCATCGGTCATGAGCTTCACGAAGCCATCCGGTGAAAACTCGTCCGTGAAACGCACCTTGTAACCCACAAGATCGCCTAACGGAGAATTCATTTCCTCGGCAATACGTGCCGCCACCGACCGTGCCGCGATACGCCGGGGCTGTGTATGCCCGATATAACCCTGTACACCACGGCCGGCCGCCAGCGCCAGCTTGGGCAGTTGGGTGGTCTTGCCGGAGCCGGTCTCCCCCGCCAGTACCACCACCTGGTTTTCACGTATGGCCTTGATGATGTCCTCAGCCCGTGCAGAGACCGGCAGATCGGGATAAACCAGTGCGGGTAAGCGTGCCTGTCGCAAGGCGACTTTTTCCAGGGACTGGGCCAGTGCCGTTTCCAGCTCAGCCCGTTTGGCGGCTTTCTGGGCAGGGTCTTGCAGACGGTCGATCTCATGCAGCCGCCGACGCAGGCGGTGCTGGTCACGGGTCAGGCAGCGGGAAATCGTGTGGCGGAAAGACAAGGAGTCAGACATGGAGACGGATTATGACCCAAGGGATCGAAACGATACCAACGGACAGACATATCAAGCGGCAGCTCACATAAGCCGCTGCCGACAAAACACGGTCACCGGACTGCCAGCCTTAACCATCCCCTCAATGCCAGCGCCCGGTTTATCAGCAAGGCCGTGAATATCAACCCACAACCAATCAGTTGCTGCGCTCCCATACTTTCCCCGAACCACAGTACGGCAAGAATGGCCACCCACACCGGCTCCAGCACCATGATGACCACACCATTGGTATCAGGAGAAAGACTTTGGGCATAAGTCTGCAACAGGAAGCGCGCTGCCGTACCCAGTACGGCACTTATCACGATCCAGCCGGCCATGGCGGGAGAGAAATCACGGAGGGTTTGCTGCCAGGGCTCGAGAAGCAGCGCCAGTACCAAGGTCAGCACGCCGACACAGACCAAGACCACCGTGGTCAGTGCGAGTGGCGGCACGGCAGCCACTCGCACCTCCCCGTCACGGACATCCTGGCGTGTTTGCGCATTTGCTGTCCGGGTACTGAGCGCGTAATAGAAGGCAAAGATCACGGCAGAACATACATAAAAAAGCTGGCCGGATTCAGGCCGGAAACCCTGTTTCAGCGAAAGCAGTGCCAGACCGGCTGCAGCGACCGGCAGTGCCAGCCAGGTACTGCAGGGCGCACGCTCGCCAAATGCCAAGCGAGCCAGTACGGGAACCAGCACCACGCCAAGACTGGTGAGAAAAGCGCCTTCTCCTACATGGGTGCCATGGAAAATCCCCATGACCCAGCAGGCCATGCCAGCGGCAAAGACCACTCCCGCCCGCAGGCTGCGCCAAAGCGCAGCCGTATCCAGCTGGCCCAGCTCACGGCGTGCAAACAGCCCCAGAAGGGCAGCCGCCAGCAGGAAACGCAGTGCCAGAAAGAACAGCGGCGGCATGATGAGTACCGCCTCGCGCGAGAAAATCCAACTGATGGCCGCCAACAGGGTCACGCCGACCAGCATGAGGTCGGCACTTCCCCTGTGTTTCATGCAGCATTACCGAGAATGCGGCCCAGTGCTGCCTCAAGATGAGCGACCGTGCCATCGACATCGGCCAGCTTGTCCAGGCCAAAGAGACCTACACGGAAGGTACGGAAGTCAGCCGGTTCGTCACACATCAGCGGAACGCCTCCTGCCGTCTGCAGGCCCAGCGCAATGAACTTCCTGGCGTTATGCACATCAGCATCCGCGGTATGCGAAACCACAACCCCGGGCGCCGCAAAACCCTCCGCCGCCACACTCTTCACGCCGTGCTTCGCCAGCATGGCCCTTACCTTGCGCCCCAGCTCCCATTGCTTTTCCTGCAGGACCTGGAAGCCGATGCCTTCCATTTCACGCATGGTGTCGCGCAGTTGCATGAGGGCGCCGGTCGGCATGGTGGCATGGTAGGCATGCCCGCCATTCTCATAAGCCTGCATGATCTGCAGCCACTTCCTGAGATCGGCCGCAAAACTGCTACTGGTCGTTTCTTCAACACGCTGGCGTCCGGCCTCGCTCAGCATGACAAGTGCGGCACAGGGTGCCGAACTCCAGCCTTTCTGGGGCGCCGATATCAGCACGTCAACACCACAGGCTTTCATGTCCACCCAGATCGTGCCGGAGGCCACGCAGTCCAGTACGAAGAGGCCACCCACCTCGTGCACGGCATCAGCAACGGCCTTGAGATAGTCATCAGGCAAGATGATGCCTGAAGCGGTTTCCACATGAGGTGCAAATACCAGCGCCGGCTTCTCGGCACGGATACAAGCCACAACATCCTCAATTGGCGCCGGCGACCAGGCCGAATCTGCACCCCCTTCAAGCGGGCGCGCCTTCAGTACGGATTCGCTGGTCGGAATGCGGCCCATCTCGAAAATCTGGCTCCAGCGATAACTGAACCAGCCATTGCGCAACACCAGGCACTTCTGGCCCGTGGCCAACTGCCGCGCTACAGCCTCCATGCCGAAACTGCCACCGCCCGGAACGACCGCCACGGCACTGGCGCCGTAAACCGCTTTCAGCGTGGCGGAAATGTCACGCATCACCTGCTGGAAAGCCTGTGACATGTGGTTGAGGGCACGATCGGTGAAAACAACGGAGTATTCGAGCAGACCGTCCGGATCGACGGCGGGATACTGGCGGGACATGAAGGGCTTCCATGAAGAGTGTTGAACAGCCGTGTCATCCGGCCTTGTCGGGCCTAACCATCCCATATTCACTGGCCCATATAAAGTCCGCCGCAGAGTCATACCCGCCGACCATTATCTGGGTATCATCCGCGCACGCCGCCACCTGACCGAGCCTTTCCATGGCCCAGAACGCCACCGTCTTCAAAGCCGAACTCCAGATATCCGACATGGACCGGCACTACTACGCCAGCCACAACCTCACCCTGGCACGGCACCCCTCAGAAACGGACGAACGCATGATGGTGCGCCTGCTGGCTTTTGTACTGCATGCCAGTGACGACTTGTCTTTTGGCAAGGGGCTGAGTTCGGAAGACGAACCGGATATCTGGGAGAAGGACCTGACCGGTGCCGTACAACGCTGGATTGAAGTCGGCCAACCTGACGAGAAACGCATCCGCAAGGCCTGCGGTGTTTCCCGCGAAGTCATCCTCTATCCCTACAGCGGCAACAGCGCTGATATCTGGTGGGAACAGAATCGCCGCGCCATCGACAAGCTGGACAAGGTCAGGGTGATCAACATTCCGGCAGCTATGGCCGAAACCCTAGGCAAGCTGGCCAAGCGCACCATGCAGTTGCAATGCACGGTACAGGATGGCGAAGTGTGGATTACAGACAACGAAGTATCGGTGCAGGTCACGTTGCAGGCCTTGAAAGCTGCCGGCTGAAACAGGGCGGCGCCTGACATTCAGGTCTGGCGCCGTCAGAACCGGCCCCGATCATTACCACTTGTTCTTCACTTCCATCACGCGGCCATGATTGCTGTCGCGTATCTGCATGTACTGCCCACCACCGATATCCCACGAGCGATTGACCGAGCCGTAGCCACCGTAGCTGGGCGGCCGCGGATTGGAAAAACTGTATTTCGGCGGCGGCGCAAAGCGTGCGGCATACTGTGGATCGTTCTTCATCAGGTATTCGTGATTCTGGCGTGCACTCTCGGCCAGCATGGCATTGACCTGGGCCTGCCGGCGTTGCGCCTCGGCCTGTGCAATGGCACGGGACTTCTGTGCCCACTGCTCTGACAAACGCGAATTCCGGGGAATTCCTTCATCGCCATCACGATACAGATTGGTCAGCGTGAACATGGCATTGGTATTGCCCGCATTGGCCGCTCCGGTCAGCCAGGGAACCGCTGCCTTGGGATTCTTCTCGGTACCCAAGCCAATCAGGTATCGATATCCCGTCATGTTCATGGCGTAGACATGCCCACGCTGCGCAGCCGCCTGCCACCAACGCAGGGCCTCGGACCGGTCCTGGGCGACGCCTTCACTGCCTTCGTCATAAGCATTGCCCAGTTGGTACATGGCATGGGCGTCACCGCCGCTGGCAGACAGGTAGATGCCACGCAAGGTTGCTGTTGCGCCGGCCAGTGAAAGCTGCTGCAGGAGGTTTTGCGCCACGAATGACCATTCCGCCTGCCCTTTCGTAGCCGCGGCCTGGCGGTAAAGCATCAGTTGGGCATTCCGGTCCGAGGATTTCAGGTCAGCAAGGCGCACCATGGCTTCGGCATCGCCTCCGTCACTCGCACGCTGATACCAGTTGATGGCCACTGTCACGTTGCGCGGGGTTCCCATGCCGCTTTCGTGCATGGAAGCCAGCAGTGTCATGGCTGCCACATTGCCCCGGCGGGCTGCCTCCTCAAGCGCCTGCAAGGCAGTGGCCCAGTCCTTCTTCTGGTAGGCCGTAGCGGCTTGGGCATAGAACTCGCGCCCCTCCAGCGCCTCCAGCGAAGCCGTGGCAAGGGCAAGCCCTGCCTGCTGGGCGCGCTTATACCAAAGGCGCGCCATGCCAAGGTCCGCTGGCACACCACTGCCACTCTCGTACATGAAGCCGATGTTCTGCATGGCCTCGGCCTTGCCTGCCACACGGGCAGCGGCATACCACCAGCGCAGAGCCTCGGCATCACTCTGCTCGGTGCCCCAACCATTGTGGTAAAGCAGACCCAGGTTGAACATGGCAGCCGGCTCTCCCTTGCGGGCGGCGTAATACCATTCATCAAAAGTCGAGAAGTAGTCTCCCTCCTGCGACGCCTTGAGGCCCGCCGCAAAAGCCTGCTCGGCACTGCCCTTCCTGGTTTCCTGCCCCGGAACCACCGGCATGGGTGGGAGGGACAAGCCCACATGGCGCAAAAGGGCATCTTCATGTCCCGCTTCGGCTGCCCGACGGAACCAGTCACGCGCCCGGGTCTCGTTGGCTGCGACCGATGCCTCAGGCCGGCCGCTTTCATAAATGAGGCCGGCGTTGTACATGCCCTCGTCGTAACCCGCCTCGGCCGATTGCAAGTAGAGTTGCACGGCGCGCGCGGCATCACGGCCTACCCCGAGGCCGTTTTCATACATGTAGGCCAGGTTGCACATGGCCATCGGGCTGCCGCGCTCTACCGCACGGCCATACCACTGCACCGCCTCCACATCGCTCTGCTTGACTCCACGGCCCTTGCGGTACATCAGCCCAAGGTTGTACATCGCCCCCGCATCGCCCTCGGCAGCCAGTTCCCGGAAAGTGCTGGCCGCCTGTACATAATCCTTTGCCGCATAAGCCGCATAGGCCTGCTTCATACGGCCCGTGTCCACTTCAGCAAAAGCTGGCGGCATGCAGGTCGCCGTCACCAGCAAGGCAGTTCCCAGGAAAAAATGTTTCATGACAACCTCGTCAAAACACGAATGTACATTCGGCAACGCCGCCATCATGCCGCATTGCCCGGCGATGTCCCTCCCCCTGTTCAAGGGGGCCAGCACAGCTGTCCGACCAAGCATGGAAATCCGGCGATCACCCGCCAGCCACCATGAAAAAGCCGCCGGGGCAAAAACCACCGGCGGCCGGATTCACATCGTCGGGAAGACTCAGAGGCTGTCCAGCCAGCGCGGCCGCTCTATGCCGTAGCCCTGCGCATAATCCACGCCGATTTCTGCCAGCCTGGCAAGAATGCGGTCATCCTCAACATATTCTGCAATGGTCTGCAGACCCATGTAATGCGCCAGATCATTGATGGAACGGACCATCACATAGTCATTTTCATCAACCGCAATGTCCCGCACAAAACCGCCGTCAATCTTCACGAAATCCAGAGGCAGATGCTTGAGGTAGTTGTAGCTGGCATGACCGGCACCGAAATCATCCAGCGCAAACTTGCATCCCGTCTTCCTCAGCTCACGCATGAGGTCTGCCGCATCGGCAATATTGCTGATGGCTGTAGTTTCCGTGATCTCAAAACAGATTTTTTCAGTGGGCAGCTTGTACTCCAGCAGGCGGTCAAAGACGTAACTCATCATCTGGGAGTCCGTCAGGGAGTGGCCTGAAAGATTGATGGAGAACATGCCGATTTTCGCCAGCTTCTCCGGATTGTCCTTCAGCCAGTGGAAGGCACTGTCCACTACCCAGCGATCAACCGCGAGCATGCGGTTGTAGCGCTCGGCTGCCTGAACGAACTCGCTGGACGGCAGATCCTCCCCGCCCTCTGCCTGCATACCCAGGAGGATTTCATAATGGGGCAGCTCTTCACGGGCTCGTTCCGGATTCACGGCCATGATTTTCTGGCAGCGCAGTGTCAGCCGCTCCTCTTCAAGTGCCTGGTTGAGTCTCGCCACCCACACCATCACATTATCGCGACGCGTCATTTCTTCGGCATTCGGCTGATAGACCTGGATGCGGTTGCCACCTTCCGTCTTGGCCAGACCACAGGCCTCTTCCGCCGCACGCAGCACGCGCCCTGCCGTATCACTGGTATAAGTGATGTCGACCAGACCGGCACTGGCCGTAAGCCGGTAGACCTTTTCCTCATGATTGAATTTCATGGAGGAAAGCTCCCCAAGACGCAGGCTGATGAGTTGTTGCGCCCGTCCCAACTCGCAGTCTTCAAGCAGCAAGGCAAACTCGTCACCGTTCAGGCGTGCGACGGTGGTCTTGGGCGTCAGCGCCTTGTTGAACAAGGCGGCCACGTCCTTGAGAAGTTGGTCACCCGCCGCAAGGCCGGCATTGTTGTTGATGATCTTGAACTGGTCGATGTTGATGTAAGCCAGCACATGCCGTGCCCGCTGCCGTTTGGCTATCTCCAAGGCACGTTCAAGCTGCCGCGTGAATTCGGCACGATTGATGAGATTGGTCAATTCGTCATGCGTGGCCTGCCAGGCCAGCTGCTCGTACAGCTGGTGCACCACACGCTCCAGCGCATCGTCCACCACCGGCACGTCATCGCCTTCAAAGATCAGCGCATTGCCTGTGTGCATCAGCGTTGCCAGCTCACGCAAGGTGAAGTCATTGACCTTGATACCCTGATGGTTCACGAACACGAAGCGGGATGCATTGGTATCACGCCAGGCCAGACGCAGGCGCTCTGACTCCATCCCCCTGTGCCGCAATTCCATCCAGTCTCCCAGCTCCAGACGGCGGGCCCTATCCATCCACTTCTGCAACCAGCGCTCCTCGGAAGGATCACTGTCATCTTTCTTCTTGCCCGGTACCGTTGCCCAGCGCACATCACCCAGCAGGCGCTGCGGTCCTGCCAGCAGATGCTTCAGCTCTGTCACCACCTGCTGCTGTGGCCTCCCGGAAAGATCCACGATCTCCTGAAGACCTGTCTTGATGAGGCGAAGTATTTCGCGCAGATCGAAGGGACGATGTACATCAGCGCCTATCGCCAGAAGCTCGTCAATGAGACCCAGATATTCACGCCAGGCATTACTGTCCTCACCCTGACGCAAGCTGGTTTTTACGAGGAGGTCACGCCAACCGGCATCCAGTAGTGACAAAACAGGTTGCGGTACTTTCCTGCCGGCCAGCTTTTCATCCAGCGCTTCCTGTACGCGCAGCCTCGCGTTATCAAGCTTGTGCTCTCCTTCAGCCAGTTGTCGCACACGCTCAAGATTGCGCTGATATGCCTGCTCCTGTTTCGTGACAAAAGGATCGAGGACATCCAGTGCCTGCTGGAAAATCTGGGGGTTGTCGTCAAAGCCCTGGCTGATGCGGTCAACCAGCTTGTCGATGGCACCCTGCTGCTGCTTTGTCAGCGGATGATCCTTGAAACCAAGCCGGGCCAGACGATTCAACACCTGTCTCGCCGGATGATCATCACGCTGGAAAAGATCGTCGTCATTCATCAGCGAATGCAGCACCGGCAACTCCAGCTTCTGGAACCAGGTCTTGGCGTGCTCACCGATAAGCTGGTTCTGGGCCAGTGTCTGCAACAGACCTTCAGCCATCTGCATCACGGAAAGCACCGTACCTGCAAGCTCGGTGCCCTGATCATCGGCGATGCTCTCAAGCTCGTGCCTCCAGCCATCCTTTGCCGTTTTCAACGAAGAAAAGGATTTCTGGACATCCTGCAGCTCGAAATAGGTGGGTGGCGTCAAGGACGACTGCGGAACCGCACCAGCACCGCCGCCAGTATTTTCCCCGGGACGCAGGTACTCGGCGTTACGCCGCGCATGCTGCAACTCGAACAGACGCTTGAGTGAAACAACAGCCTCCTTGGCATCACGCTGCGACGACACAAAACGGTCACGTGCCGGTCCTTGGGAGCGCTCCAGAAACTCTGCCGCATTGCGGGGTGGCGCCTGTGGCTTTGCAGCATCTTTTTTGTTGGCGGCCGTTCCGGTCACATCCGTTCCGGAGTCTCCGGAAGATTGCCTGGCCGGTACTACGGGATCAGCCTTCACTGCTGCAGGCTTTTCATCTGCTGCCACTTTTCCGGCTTCAACCTCTTGTTTATCCGTACCAACCGGGTCCTCCTCATTACGCTGCACATAACGGGAAAGGGCAAGCTGCGGGAGTATGTTGTGGCGAATCAGCGTCTGGTTCATCGCCTCGTAAAGACCAGGAAGGCCTGCAAGAACCGTAACCTCGAAAACGCGATAAAGAACCTTCTCAACCGCATGCGCCGGTTTCAGGCTGAGGATGGCACGCTGGAAAGACTCACAAATGGGCACGGGCGAAAACGGATTATGCTGCCGTCCCGGAGCAGCATGACCCAACTCGTCAAGACGGGCCTGCAGCCCAAACAACTGACTGCGGCAATTGGCCTCGCTGCGTGATGCCATAACCTTGACGACCAGCCACTCTTCAAACTGGTCCTTGTCGACCAGCGCCAGACTGGAGGCATCATGAGCACCCTTGCCTGTCTTCTGCTGGTTGAAAGAGTCCTTGATGCTTTTCTGAAAAAGATCTCGCAATGGTTGTTGCTGCTTTCTCAGCAGAGTGGCCGCATCAAAATACATACGCTGGTCCGTATTGCTGCGGGCTGTTTCAGCCGCTGCCAGCAAAGCATCATCGGCCTGCTGAAAAAATGCAGGCATGCTGCCCCAGCAATAGCCTTGCAACTGCTGGCTCAGGTCAGTCAGCAGCTTCCGCCCTTCATCATTCATGGCGGAAGAAGCAGCGAGTTGCCCGTGACGGGCCGCCGTCATGAGTGCAGACAGGGTTTCGTCATCAGGATTGAAAAAGGAAATACCGAAAAGATGGCTGTCAACATGGGCAATGCGGGCACGCAACTCATGCTCCCGCACTTGCGCGCCGTCACCCAGGAACATGCGGATCAGCACCACATCGCCACGCACCAGCTCGCGGTCACCGGCACCTCCGGCTTCCCGCAGCTCCAGCAGGGCACCACCGGCACAGATGTCTTTCATGAGGCAGGAACGACGGTTCATACCCCTGGCAATCAGCAGGACGTGCATGGTCAGAGGCAGCCGCTCTATCGTGCGCTGTTCCGGGGTGAGGGACTCCGCCATCGACAATCATCCTTTTGCGAACTTGTTATGCGAGCGCCATCTTGCGGGGCTAGAACTCTAGTGGACCCGAAAACCCGCAGGTCGACAAGCCATGCCCGGTGGAAGGCAGGAGAGATATCCCGGGAGCCGGGATCAGGGTGGGCATAAAAAAACAAAACGCGCTGTCCCGGAGGACAGCGCGTTTCATTGTATGGCGCAGCGGACGGGACTCGAACCCGCGACCCCCGGCGTGACAGGCCGGTATTCTAACCGACTGAACTACCGCTGCTCGGTCTTTACGTTGGTGGGTGCTGACGGGATCGAACCGCCGACCCGCTCCTTGTAAGGGAGCTGCTCTCCCAGCTGAGCTAAGCACCCGGGCTTCCAACGTGGCGCGAATTATAGGGAGTTCGTTGCCGCTGTCAAAGCAAAAAACCGGCTTTTTTCATCGATTTTTCAGGCGCTTATTTTTCAGACAATAAAGTGGTGTATAGGCATGCCCGCCACACCGGCATTACCCGATCAACACCTGCGTATAGGCAGGCGCACGGTCGAACAGATCGATCACGTCGGCATTGCGCATGCGAACGCAGCCATGGGAGCGCGGCTCCCCCATAGGCTCGGTGTCAGGCGTGCCATGGATATAGATATAGCGTCGCATGCTGTCGCAGTTGCCCAGGCGATTGCGCCCCGGCTCGGTGCCCGACAGCCAGAGGATGCGGGAAAGAATCCAGTCACGCCCCGGATGCAGTGCCGCAAGCTCGGGCGTCCATATCTCGCCTGTAGGCCGCCGCCCGCGAAACACCGTACCGGACGGCGCTCCGGCACCAATCTTCGCGCGCACGACATGCCGGCCACGCGGGGTCTGCTCACTGCCGGATATCTCGCCAGCCCCTTTCAATGAGGTGGATACGGGCCATGCCGCCAGCACCTGATCATCCTCAAGCAGGGTCAGTGTCTGGTCGGCAAGCGATACCCGCAGCAACTTCATTCGTCCACCGACTCCATGGCCGCCAGGTTGCGATAATGCGCGATGATGATGCGCGCGCCCTCCTCCACATCATCCACCACCCGGAAAAGCTCCATGTCAGTGTCCGTTATGCAGCCACCGGCCAGCATGGTGTTGCGCATCCATTCGATCAGGCCGCTCCAGTAGTCCTTCCCCACCAGCACAATGGGAAAGGGATTGCTCTTGCCGGTCTGGATCAGGGTCAAGGCTTCGAACATTTCATCCAGCGTACCGAAACCGCCGGGAAAAATGGCAAAGGCAACCGCATGCTTCATGAACATGAACTTGCGCACGAAGAAGTAGCGGAAATAGAGGCTGATGTCCTGAAAGGGATTGGGCAACTGCTCGTGGGGCAGGGAAATGTTCAGCCCGATGGACAGGGCACCTTGCCGGAAGGCGCCCTTGTTGGCCGCCTCCATGATGCCGGGGCCACCGCCAGTGATCACATTGAGGCCGGCATTCGACAGAAGCCGACCCATCTCCTCTGCCATCTGGTAATAGGGGGATTCCGGCGGCAGGCGTGCACTGCCGTAAATGATGGCAGCGCTGGGAGTCTTGATCAGATGCTCGATGCCATCGACGATTTCCGACTGTATGCGCAGCACACGCCACGCTTCCGGCATCTTCTTGTCAAACATGGGCCACTCCTGCGTCTTTTTGTTATCAGGCCCGGACACACCCCGGGCCTGAGCACAGTCTATCAGCGCAAGACCGACACTGCCCGGAACAACTCAATGCAGGAGCCGGGGCTCTTCGTCATCAGCCACCACGCCGTGGCCAGCCTGGAGCTGGCTGGTCATTTGCACACCGGCTCCGATCATGGCCCGGGCAACCTCACCCAGATGACCTGCCAGCATGAGCCTGACCTCAGGCGAAAAACGGATGGAAACCAGTGGCTCGGAAACACCGGGCGAAGAATCCGTGCGGCGCAGCAGCACGTCACCTTCTTCGGTCTCCACAATCTCGAGAAAAGCAGCAACAGACATGGAACTTCCCAAATCAATAACAAATGACAGCCGGCAGGCCGGCTTTTCAGAACTCTTCACGCTCGCGACGAAACTCGCGGATGAGGGCCACAAGTTCACGATGCCAGCCCAGGATGGCCTGCCCGTCCTGCAAGGACAAAGGCTCATCAGCACTCACGGCGACCACACCAATGGCACGACCCGCAGACTCCTCTTCATCCTGTGGCAGCACTGCCACGACGTCAGGTGCAATCAGACACTTCCGGTAAGCACCCAGCAGGGCAGCCAGCCAAGAGCCTGCCTCTTTCTCCAGCCCCTGCAGGACAGTGATTTCCGGTGCCACCAAACCTCGCTCATGCATGGCAACACGCACGGCCTCGCTGTCGAGCAATACGCCGTTCAGCTTGTAAAAGCGCACCAGCTCCTGAAGAAAGGCCACATAAGCACCATGCAGATGTAGGATGGCAGCTTCGCGGCAGGAAAGTGCATCAGCCTCCCAGGCAAAACCCGTGCGTTCAGCCAGCAATTGCTCCAGGCGATCAAGTTGCAGCTTGGCAAAATAAAGCTTCTGGTTGGTTCGCCCGGTATTCGGCTTCAGCTTGCCGGTATCGATTGCGCCTTTCATGTCACTGCCTTCATGCAACTGCTTTCATGGAGCCATACGGACTCGGGAACCGGTAGCACTTGCACTGGACCATGCAGGGCCGCCAGAAGACGACATCACTTTTCTTTTGCCTTTGCAGGCGTCACCACCCACTTGCCGTTGGTATAAAAGGCCTGCCAGCCAGTGGGCTTGCCGTCCACCTCGGTCACCACATACTGCTCCTTGGTCTTGCGGCTGAAACGCAGGACGGCCTTGTTGCCCTCCTTGTCCTTGACCGGCGCCTCCAGCAGATAGCGGTGCTTTTCATCCAGCTTGTCCGCGACGGTTTTCAGTTCTTCAATCGTGGGAGCTCGCGTCTCGCGATGCTTGGGAAACTGGCTGGCGGCCAGGAACAGGCCCGCAGCACCGTCACGCAGCAAAAAGAAATCGTCGGTTTTCTCACACTTCAGATGCGGCATGGGCACCGGGTCCGCCTTGGGAGGTGCAGCCTCACCATTGCGCAGCAACTTACGGGTATTGCCACACTCACTGTTGGTACAACCGAAGTACTTGCCGAAGCGCCCTGTCTTGAGCTGCATGTCGGAACCGCACTTGTCGCATTCGATCAGCGGGCCTTCATAGCCCTTGATGCGGTAGTTGCCCTGCTCGACTTCATAGCCGTCGCAGTCAGGGTTGTTGCCACAGACATGCAACTTGCGATGCTCGTCAATGAGATAGCTGTCCATGGCCGTACCACACTTCTGGCAACGGTGGCGTGCCAGCAACTGGCGGGACTCGCTTTCTTCGTCATTCTCGTCCAGTACCACGATCTCGCCACCGGGTATCAGGTTGACCGTTCCCTTGCAGCGCTCCTTGGGAGGCAGGGCGTAACCGGAGCATCCGAGGAAAACACCCGTGCTGGCAGTACGTATCTGCATGGGGCGTGCACAAAGCTGGCAGGCAATGTCCGTGGTCACCGGTTGGTTGCGACGCATGCCGTCTTCCTGGCCGGCGTGCTCCAGTTTTTTCCGGAAACCCTTGTAGAAATCATTCAGGACTTTCTTCCAGTCCAGATCACCTTCAGCCACCTTGTCGAGCTCCTGCTCAAGTTCGGCGGTAAAGGCGTAGTCCATCAGGTCGTCGAAGTTCTCGGTGAGACGGTCCGTGACGATGTCACCCATCTTCTCGGCATAAAGGCGGCGGCTTTCCAGCTTCACATAGCCGCGCTCCTGAATGGTGGAGATGATGGCGGCATAGGTGGACGGACGCCCGATTCCGCGCTTTTCCAGTTCGCGCACCAGAGAGGCCTCGGTATAACGGGCGGTCGGCTTGGTGAAGTGCTGGCTGGGATCAAGCTTTTTCAGGGCCAGTGTTTCGCCCACTTTCACGTCCGGCAGTACCACGTCTTCCTTGTCCTTCTGCGCGGGCGTCATCACCTTGGTGAAACCGTCAAACTTGAGGATGCGGCCACGGGTACGCAGCTCGAACTCGCCGGCACTCACGGCAAGACCGGTGGAAAGGTATTCGGCATCCGGCATCTGGCAAGCCACCACCTGGCGCCAGATCAGTTCGTACAAACGCTCGGCATCACGCTCAAGGCCGGCAATCTCGCCCGGCCGCGCATTGACATCCGAAGGGCGAATCGCCTCATGGGCTTCCTGCGCCCCTTCCTTGCTGGAATAGACATTGGGTTTCTCTGGCAGGTATTTCTTGCCATAACTATCGGCGATGAAATCGCGCACGGCACTTACAGCATCCGCACTCAGGTTGGTGGAGTCGGTACGCATGTAGGTGATGTGGCCCGCCTCGTAGAGGCGCTGCGCCAGCGTCATGGTCTTCTTGACGGAGAATCCCAGGCGCGTGCTCGCGGCCTGCTGCAGGGTGGAGGTAATGAACGGTGCATTCGGACGGGTACGGGTCGGCTTGTCTTCGCGCTTGGCAACCGTATAGGTCGCGGCCTCAAGTGCCTTCAATGCGGCATCAGCAGCCTGCTTGTTGCCGGGACGGAAAGCCGCATCCTTGTGCCGGGTGACCTCCAGACGCAGGGCATCCTTTTTCGCGGTCTGCGTATCGGCGTGGATTTCCCAGAACTCTTCCGGAACGAAGGCACGGATTTCACGCTCGCGCTCGACCACAAGCCGTACGGCAACCGATTGCACACGGCCGGCTGACAAACCGCGCGCAATCTTTTCCCAGAGCAGGGGCGACACCATGTAACCCACGACACGGTCAAGAAAGCGGCGTGCCTGTTGGGCGTTGACGCGATCCAGATTCAGGATGCCCGGCTTCTTGAAGGCCTCGGTAATCGCGTTCTTGGTGATTTCATTGAAGACAACGCGCTTGAAGCGGCCATCATCACCGCCAATGACCTCACGCAGATGCCAGGCAATCGCCTCTCCCTCGCGATCCAAGTCAGTGGCCAGATAAATGGTGTCGGCATCCTTGGCGAGCTTCTTGAGCTCATCAATGACCTTCTCCTTGCCGGGCAGTATCTGGTAGTGGGCCTTCCAGTCCTTTTCCGGGTCCACGCCCATACGGGCCACCAAGGCCGACCGGGTCTTGCTTTCCTTCTGGAGGGCCTTGGCCTCGGGTGTCAGCTTGCGGGTAGCCGCTGCCGCCTTGGCTCGCTCGGCCGGATCCACGGGCTTGCCCGAGCCACTGACGGGAAGGTCTCGTACATGGCCAACGCTGGATTTGACGACAAAATCCTTGCCCAGGTACTTGTTGATAGTCTTGGCCTTGGCCGGCGACTCGACGATGACCAGCGATTTACCCATGGAGTTCACAGCTCGTGCGAATGTAGGAATGACCGGGACCGGCCAAAGAGTCGGCATATATAAGAGGCAAGACGGGCTTGGTCAAGCAGAGTGCCGTTGTGATTGTTTTTTGAACACCCCGTGGAAGGGGTTTAAGAAGGCATGGCAAATGCCTGTTATTTCTTGGCTTTTTCCATCAATTGCTGGAGCAGGAGATGGAGTGCCGGCAATGCCTCCGGCCCCAGTCCCTCCTTCCACCACAGGCTCACGGCATTGGCCCGAGCCTCCAGCGCCAGCAGTGCCTCGGCCTCAGGCGGCAGGGAAAGTGCCGCCAGCACGGCGCGGTCACCCACACGCGGCACCCATTCGCCATCATCCAGGCGCTCCGCCCGGAAATGAGGCAGGCCCTTGGCGGCATCCTCGATGATGAGGGAGTAGCAGGCCAGCAGGCCGCCCACCGGCCGTTCGCCGCGATACCAGTCCGGAGGTGCCAGGAGGCGTGCGCTGATACCCAGTTTACGTGCCTCCATGCGCAAGGCCATCAGCCGTGTCTCGCGAGCACTCGGGCGCAGCATGGACATCTGGCCGACCACGAAGGCCACAACACAGAGCAGAACGATGAGGAAGGTGGTCACGGCGTGCCGGCTTGTCCACCGGGGAAGAACATCGGACGTACTTTACCCAGTTGCGCATCCAGCGAAGACGACACGCTGGAGGACATGGAGAAAAAGCTGAGCAATGCCTTGGAATTGGAATCGTTCTGGAAAGCACCCACGGTGCGCTGCCAGAAAGCATGATTGACGAGTTGCAACTGCTCGTTGGTCTTCACCAGTCCCTTCAGTTCCCAGTCCGGCGTACCACCGTCACGCGCCACGAAATACTGGCGCATGAGGTACATGGAGGCCGAGCGCAGGATGAACTCTTGTGGACTGGCAAACGGCAGGTGCATGCGGGCATTTGCCTTGAGCGCACCAAATACCGGGCAGGCGCTGGTGGCCATGATGAGTCCCATGAGCGCACGCACGCCCTCCTCCAGCCCGACACGCTTCACGTACTCGCGCTCGGGTGTCACCACACGCACATTGGCCTTGGTATGGGAGGGGAGCTTCTGGAAATCACGGGCCATCTTGTCGAGGTCCAGTGCTGCCGGGCAATGCGAATTCTGCTTCTTGTCCAGCGGACAGTTGCTGCACTGGTTGTTGCCCAGCTCGGTCCATTTCGGCGCATCGGCCGGCACCTTGCGAGGATCAAAAACGCGGTCAAGATCGACACTGAACTTGAGTTCAAGGCCGTCATCAAAAGTGAAGTAATACTGGATACTGGTTGTCATCGTTTTTCTTTGTGCTGCTGCAAGACAGCAGAGGTCATCCCGTGGCCTTGAAGGACTGCGCCACCCATGCCGGTTGTGGTCCGGCAGCCATGGCCGCAACGGCGCTACGGTAGCGCCCCCCGCCAATCCATTGCAAGGCACGGGCCATGAAGATGATCGCGGCCTTGCTGCCATACGTCCGGGCGGATTGCCGCTGATGCTCAAGGTTGCAGGGACGAGAACGGCTAAACCGTTTTGCATGCCCTGGCTCCAGCATTACCAAACCGGCATGTCAGTCCGACATAACTGTCAGAATCTGACCGGCCGTCGCCATGATGCCTGCCGTGGGCTGGACGCAATAACAGGACTGTACATATGGACAGTTTCCGTGATAGCGTCAGGCGAATTGCTTACAGAGGATGCGGCAAATGGAAGGCTTGACCACCCGCCAGGCAGAAATCCTGGACTTCATCCGCGAGAACATCGAACGCACCGGCATGGCGCCCACCCGCGCCGAGGTGGCCCTGCGCTTCGGCTTCAAGTCCAAGAATGCCGCTGCCGACCATCTGCGCGCCCTGGAACAGAAAGGCTATATCAAGCTGCACCCGGAACTTTCGCGCGGCATCCAGTTGCTGGATACACCTGAGGATTCGGACCTCATCCCCGTAATCGGCTCTGTGGCAGCCGGCCTGCCCATAGAGGCAATTGAAAACCACGACGAAGCCCTGCCCGTCCCCAAGGGTCTGTTCGCCAAGCGCCCAACCTACCTGCTGCGCGTGAAAGGCGACTCCATGAAGGATGCCGGCATTCTGGAAGGCGACCTGATTGCCGTCTACAAGACCAACATCGCCCGCAAAGGCCAGATCGTGGTGGCCCGCATCGAGAATGAAGTCACTGTGAAGTATCTAGACCAAGAGGGCTCGAGCATCAAACTGGTACCGGCCAATACTTCCTACCAGCCCATGCTGATTGCACCTGAAAATCTGGTGATCGAAGGGGTATTCGTGGGCCTTATCCGGGATTCCTTCGGGGTCTGAACCTCTGCATCTGAACTGCTCGCCAGAACAGGTACCAACCAATCTCATGAGCAATCCCGTGTATCACGGCAGTTGCCTTTGCGGTGGCGTGACTTACACGGTCACCGGCCCGATCAAGGCAGTCTCACACTGCCACTGCAGCATGTGCCGCAAGATTCATGGCACGGCCTTCGGCAGTTATGGCAGCGTCCGCTTGCAGTCACACCGTTTCATCCACGGTGAACATCTGCTGCAACACTATGCTTCGTCAGACAGCATCACGCGCAGTTTCTGCTCGGTTTGCGGCTCTCCGCTGCGCTGGCAGGGAAGCCAGGCATTTCCTGACTGGGTTTCGTTTCCGTTGGGAACGCTGGACAGCCCGTTCGTACCGCAACAGCAAAAGCATGTTCATACGGAATCAAAAGCCCTGTGGTACGACCTTCCGGGCGATGCCACCCGCTCCTGAAAAAAGACTCAGCGGAACTGCCAGGTAAGACCCGCATATACACTGCGGCCATCACCCGGATTGAAAAGGCGCTGGTTGGGCGGGTTGCTTGCATCGATTGCCACACCTGTCGTGGCAGCATAGGCCTTGTCACCCAGATTGCGTCCTTCCAGAAACCATGACAGAGCAGCATTGACCTGCTGACCGACCTTGAGGCCATACACGGCATACCCCGGTGCCTTAAGGGTATTGCGGTGATCCACCCAGGCTGACGAAGCTGCCGTCAGTGTCGGTCCGGCATAAACACGCCCCTCCAGAAAACGGTACATCAGCTCGGCATTCGCGACCTGCCGAGGCACACCTGGAATATCGTTGTCGCCATAGTTGGCATCACCATCAAAGCGGAAATCGTTCAACTGATAACTGAGGCGGCCCTGCCAATTTTCCCGGAAGGCCAGCGAGAAACCTGCTTCGATGCCCCTATGCACTGTGCGGTCGGCATTGAGGGTACGGGAAACGCTTGGGCTTACCTGATAGGCGATCAACTCTTTCTTGAGGTCAGCCTGATAGAGCGTGACATCCCAGCCAAGCTCGCCTGACACACCCAGCTTGCCGCGTGAACCCAACTCGACGGAGCGGCCTTCCTGTGCATCCAGAATGTCCACGCCCGGGCCACCTGTCAGCTCACCAAAACTGGGCGGCTCAAAAACACCACTGACATTGGCGTACACCTGAACCTGATCGGCCGCACGGAAAAGGACACCAGCACGAGGCACCCATTTCTCGTAACGACGAGAAAATGTCTTGTCAGGATCGGCAGGAGGAGAAAAAAAGAGATCCCGGTAATCCCGAAGAGCTGAGACACGCTGTAGGCCGGACACCAGCGACCAATCCTCTGCAAAACCAAAGCGATATTGCACATAGGCATCCGTGTTTTCAGCACGCTGCTCACTCTTGTCCGTGCGTGCTCCCGGCAAGCCGCCAACGGTCACGAAACGATCATCGTCCGTGTCACCGCGAATGGCCCGAACCCCCAGAACGAACTGGTCCTGGCTCCTGCCAAACGGAGCCTCCGTGACCCAGCGCAGGTCAGCGCCGTAATCCTGCGAATCCTGCAACAACACCTGATGAATCGGATGAACAAGATCCTTGGCACTGTAGAAAGTGGAGACATCCAGGCGCTGTGTTGTCGAAGGTTGCCAGCTCAGTTTGTAGGAGCCGCGCCACAAATCGAAATCACGCTTCTGGTGGTTGGTGATATTACCGGGGGCCGCCTGGCGTACCTGACCCGATCGCAACTCCTGCTCGGTCAATGAGCCCGGCAACTCGGAGTCTGTCTGTACCACGGCCAGAAAAAAACGATGCTCCAGCACATCCGAAGAACGATAACCGGCATTGGCAAAAAGCCGTTGTGTATCCTGCCGGGAGTGTTCCTGAAAACCGTCACGGCCATAGTGGGAGGCACTCACGAATACGTCGGCCTTGTCGCTTGCGGCGGCCAGCTGGCCATACAAGCGCTCATAACCGAAACTGCCTGCCTCAAGCCGAACCTCCGGAACAGCATCACGTCCGGTCGGACTCGCATACTGGATCGCACCTCCCAGCGTGGTTGCACCGTGGGCCAAGGCATTGGCACCGCGATACACCTCCAGGTACTGCGACGCCAGAGGCTCGATTGCCTGGAAATCCACACCACCGTCAGCCAAGTTCAGTGGCACTCCATCCTGCAGCAACATCACGCCACGGCCGTGGAAAGTACGCTGCAAACCGGAGCCGCGGATGGACAACCGGGACTCCTCGCTGCCAAAACGTGAAGCCACAAAAACGCCGGGCGCATAACGCAGAGCATCAGCAGGAGTAGACACACGCCCCTCACGGTATTCACGCGCATCCACCACCGAGGCTCCGCCGGCTGTTTCAGCCATGGCTCGCCTGGCTGTTTCCAGTGACGGTACAGTGGAGACCGCATCGGGCGTTGCCCTGACATCGACTTGAGGCAAAAGCTGCTCGCTTGCCGGTAGCTCTTCCGCTGACAGGGTCGTACTGCCCAAGGCCAAGGGAAGGCAAAACACCATCAAAACAGGGCCTCCGGCAGTTCGGACAACACGGCAAGACATGGTGGCTCCACGGCTGATGAATGACGCCGCGCATTGTAGGGAGACTGGGCCATACACCAATGCGACATAGTGTCGCAGCCTGTTCCACCAAGGCTCGGGCCATCCTTCCGTCCCTTACTTGCCACGCCCGTCCCCCACCCCCCTGTTCAAGGGATACCCCACCCGGCCTAATCTTTGTAAACAGGCTTTGTCTTCAGGCACTTGCAGAGGCACCCCTGCCTGCCCCCACAAATGGATTCCCTGATGTTTTCTGTGATGGACGCTTCATTCTGGTTACTGGGTCTTGGCCTTTCCCCCTTGATCATCGGCTTCATTCTGATGCTGCTACCGCCCCGGCTCTGGCAGGCTCTCCTGCCCCGGCTGGACCAGACCGATACCTCCATGGGCATTCTCGCCGCCGGGCTCGTCGCCTTGGGCTTGGCCCTCTCGGCGCTTTACAGCCAGTCACTCTGGGAGGGCTGGCGCAGCACGCACTGGCAGGCCACACCCGGTGTAATGACTGAGGCCCGCATCGCCCAAACCCGCTCACCCCGCTCAACGAATCCTTACTGGGAACCACGCCTGCGCTACCGCTACATCGTGAACGGCAAAGAGCACGAAGGCAGCCGCCTCAGCTACGACCAGGAAAAAACCGTCGACCGTGAATGGCTGCAAGCCCGCCTCACCCGCGAATGGCTGCCCGGCACGGCAGTCACGGTATGGGTAGACCCCGCCAACCCGGGCAAGGCCGTGCTGAAACCGGGAGCGAGCGGCTGGCTCGTGGTGTTCGTGGGCGTGGGCCTCGTTTTCATCGGCGTGGGTGCTCATCTGTTCCGGATGGCGTGGAAAGGCTGGCAGGAACACCGCAGGGAAAATGCAGGGAGGGAAAAACCGCGCAAAGCCACCCGTCCGCGAGGAGCTGCACCGGTAGTGGCGAGTAAACGCGGAAAACAGCGCAAAGCGTGAAAAGGAATAAGGCAAGAGAGTTGCCGCACGACGAATCAAACGTATTTGATGAAAAGGGAAATATCATGGAAAAAGCCATACCCTCCCTGAGAACCATGCTCATGGCCCTGCTATTGATAGCCACGGGCTGTCAGGTACAGGCCGCCACGCTTGATGACATTGTGCGCAAGGAAAACCTGGTGCAAGGCAACCCTGCCATGGTGACTTGGATCGTCAAGAACCATATCAATCAGAAGGACAAGGAGACTTTTTTCCTGAGCGTGTGGGGCAGGCACAACAAGAATGGTGAACTGCTCTGGGGAGTGATTGCCCAGGAAGCTGTGGATGGTGATGTCCCCTACCGGGAAGCCGCCAAAGCCCGCTGGATAATCAAGCCGGACTACCCCGAACTGGTATTCATGCCCGCACCTGCCGGCGTTTTTCTGGGTCGTATTTATGTGAAGCCCGCCAAGGCGGAGTTTTTCTCCGTGATTTATCAGGAGTACCGGGGTCAAAGAATACATCCATCAGAATTCACCCAAGTCCATGCCATCAACGACATGGGGTCCACGCAAAAGCACCCTGTCCGGCAACGGCTCCGGCAGACGGATAACGCAGAGGCAACCGATCCAGCACTCGTGGGCAACATGCTGGCCGCTTTTGGCAAGCCGGATGCCAACGGCAACTCTACGCTGACGCTCTTTGAGGCCCACAATGGCGTCTGGCTGACTCTCACCGACATGGATGCCGGCACTCCCCCCCGATTGCTCAAGGGTCTTTTAGCGGTTGCTTATGCCAATGGCATCGGCCTTATTGAGACAAATTTCATTCGTGAAGGCTTCAACACTCCAGGCAAGGCAAAACTGCTATCCGAACGCTATCAAGCGGTGGGACTGCACCATGACTTCATTCATGCCCTGTCGCCGGAAGGGAAAAAACTGATCCTGCAGCCATGGGGCGAACCGCTGGATAGCAGCATTGGTGACATCACCGCATTGCCCGAGCCAATCGCCGGATCACTGCCTCGCGACAGCTTCAAACCCTATTTCTTTTTCACACCCTATTTTGTGGATTTTCGCCTGCCAGACGGGCGCACGGCTCGCCGCTTGTTGGTATATAACAAAGGCAAGCCCGCCCGGTTCAGCCTGTTTCCCGGAAAAGCATCTGCAGGCTCCGGGAAAACGGAGTTTGGCAACATGGTTTTCCTGGGGAGTGACAGCGACAAGGATTTCTTCGCCGCCCAGGCTAAAGACGGCAGTTGGGAAGCCTTTGCTTTAGGTGGGGACGGCATACCCGACCAAGTCCAGTGGGCTGGATCATCAAGCCACAAAGGCACTATCGCCACGAAAGGTGCCCCCTCCACCATGTTTGCCGCGCTGCAAGAGAACAACTCCATGCTCGAATCCGACATGCGAGCAGCACACGCCGAACTGAAGCAAAAAAACGCCATGCGCGAAGCCGAGAAGCGAGCCGCAGAAGCCGCGCTGAGACAGAACAAACCTGCTTTCATCCAACATGTCATGCAGACCGTTCGCCAGGATCAATTCGGCTATTACCAACCCAAAAGCGACTTCGAACTTGCCGAACGCTATGCACGGGAATTGGGTGGCAACCACTGGGGAGCATGGCTGATGCGATTCGACCGGCTATCCACCATGGATGAAGGTGCCATTGTGAGACTGCGCTCCACCGTCAACGATCCAAACGTACAGGCGGGACTGGACAGGGAGCTAGCCAACCGCAATCAGCAAAGAACCAACCAGCGAGTGAGCGCAGAATTTCAGGAACGGGAAGCAGCCCGGTCTCGCGAGCGACAGCAGGGTGCCCAACGCGCCGCTGAACTGTTCAAGTCATCCGGCGGTGCACCAAGTCTCAGCACGCTGGAACAAGACAACGAAGCCCGCAAGAGTGGCAGCAAGCCGTATGAAGTCATCAACAAGAAATCCAATTGATCGTTATCGCTCTTGCTGTCTGGAGAAATCCATGAAAAGTCGCCTCGCCCTGCTGCCCGTCCTGCTCCTACTCTGCGGATTCAGCCTGGAATCCGCTCGCAAGGAGACTGCCGGGCTGTCCATGGAAAACCTCGGTGCCTTTGTCCTGCCCGGTGTTAAAAAACCGGAAAATTTGCCCCTGCTGCATAAGGCAAGCGCCCCGGCGCGGAATGATTTTGAATCCACCCGCCTCGGCATTGCGCACTCCGATCCAAAAGACCCGCAGGATTACGACTGGATACTGAAGCCCGAGCCGCGCCATCTGGAAATGAGCGCGCCGGGGCGTTTTTTCCTGACGAGGGAAGGCGATTCCCGCACGCTCACACTCTGGGCCATCAACGAAAAATTCAAGAAGGCCGAGAAAATCCGCGACACGGATTACACCTTCATGCAGGCCAGCCCCGTGCGCGGCCTACTCGTGGCAGGCAGTCCGTCGCCCGACAGGCGTGGCTTCAATGTCGCCATCCTGAGCAGCGTGGATGGCGCGGTGCTGACCACCTTCGCCAACGCCATGCCCGGCACGGGCGGCAAGCTGGTGTGGCTTTATGGCAACGATTACCTGACGGTGCGCCTGTATGATGGCAAAACTGGATTGGTGGCATTACAGCAGGAGGGCGAAGGCGCACAGCGTTTCGCCACGGATGCCGCTGCCCTGCCCTATTTGTGGGACAGCCTGCATGAGGTGGACGGCTTGCGTTTTGGCGTGTACGCGGGAGAGGCCGGGAACAATGTCGATATTCTCCAGGGCTCGGGTTTGCTCACCATGGACGGCGGTGTGACGACTCGTCTCGTTCGCCTTCACGCCACGGATAAAGGCATGACGCACGAGGTGGCATCACAGGCAACACAGTCTCCTTTTACCGATCTGCCCTCTGCCTCCGGGCAAGTCCTGGGTTGGGCCGTAGAAGTGCAGCACAAGGAAGGCGATCGCACATGGCACCTGCTCGACGTGCAGGGCGGCAAGCCCTTGCTGGACCCCGTACCCTGGAAAGACATCAGCGTGGAATCACAGGGCTATTACGGCAGCACCCGCAAGGAGCAGTTCCTGGTGGTGCAGCGGCTGGACGGCCAGTGGGTACCCATGCCCGTCGAAGGGCCGGGCAAGCGCAGTGAGCCACAACATGCCTACGCTGCTGCGCCCCACGACAAGCTGGGAGCCATGACCAACCGGCGCAATGACATCAACAGCAAGTTCTCCAAGCAGTACCAGGAGATCATCGAAAACCGCAAGCGCTACGACAGTGCCATGCAAAGCGGCGATGCCACGACCGCCAAGCAAGCCGCCATGCAGCTTGGCGCCCGCGCCTATGTCAACGCCATCCTCAAGTTCGGGGCGGCCAACGGAACGGAGAAAGCGACCGCCAAATCCTGGGCAAGCTCGCTGGGTGGCAACGACTATGCCGCTGTTATCGAGAAGCTTGGGCCTTACGACTATCTGGAAGCAGAACGCGCCGCCAACGCCGCCACCGACCCAGCCTTGCGCAAACGCCTGTCCGCCACAGCGGCATCGCTCAAGGCCAGTTATATGCGCGCCCTGAATCCACACCTTTACGCGCCAAATGTGGCGCAAACCAACAACGCATCGTCTGGCAACAATTGGGATCGCAACCGCCCCTTGCCTTTTTCGGGTATTGGTTCATCCGGCGCACGGCCTCTCAGTACGCTGGAAAAAGACTATTACGACAACAGCCGGGGCCGCCGGCCTTATGAAATCAGATCCATCAACGGCCCCACCAAATTCTGAATGCCATCATCACAGCCAAGGAAAGACATCATGAAAAAAACCACCACCCTCTCTGCCCTGCTCGTCACTCTCTGTGCCCTGCTTCCCTTCACGGCAACCGCCGCGCCCGATGTCGTCGGCGCGCTCGACCAGAAATACAAATACGACGAAGCAAACGACTCCAGCCTGCTCAAGGATTACAACGGCGAACCTTGGTGGGGCATGCTGGCCAATTGCGCGGGCTACTATACGGCAGCCTCGGAAACCGAAGGCGTACCCGCTGAAGTGTCTGCGGCATTACGCAAGCAGGCGAACTTCTATGCAACGGTTGCCAGCTTCCGCCTGGCCAAAGATCGCGGCCTTGGAAAAACCATTCACCAGCCCGTCATCAGCATTGCTGAAAGCGCAACGGAAAACGCCCTCACACATGGCCTCGTGTCCACCCCCGCCCGCCAGCAATCCATGCGTACGCTGTGTGGCGCGCACCTGAACGCATACGAACGCATGGTGCCGGGCATGGAACTGCAATGAACCGCAAACACCTGCAGGAAATCAACCGGAGCCTGTAATGAGAAATGCCAGCCTCACTGCAAAACAGAAAATGATGCCAGCCTTGTGGCTGGCCATGATGTCTGCGCCTGTTCTGGCACAGACCATCGCCCCTGACATCCTGCTGGAAAGCCACAACAGCTACCGAGAAGAGCTCGGCATTGCCCCCCTGACCTGGTCAGACGAACTGGCCAAAAGTGCACAAGCCTGGGCCGATGAACTTGCCGCCAGCAAAACGTTCCGTCATTCCAGTACCTCTCACGGTGAAAACCTGTGGATGGGAACGGCCAATGCCTATTCACAGGCAGACATGGTCAAAAACTGGGGAGACGAAAAGAAGTATTACGTCCATGGCACCTATCCCAAAGTCACCACGGGTGGCGTGGTAGGGCACTACACACAGATCATCTGGCGCAACACACGCGAGGTCGGCTGTGCACTGGCCGTTCACTCCGGCTCGGATGTACTGGTCTGCCAGTATCATCCAGCCGGCAACTGGATAGGCCAGACTGCGTACTAGCATGCTGCCACTGACTGCTGATACCTCGTGGATGCTCCATGCCAGCCTCACGGCGACACTGGCGAGCCTGGCGTTCATTCTCTGGCATGTGCGGAAGTCAGCACGCCTGCCAGCCACCCTGGTAGCCGCTCTTTTCCTGGTAGCCGGGGTGACTGGCATCATTCGGGCACTTACCCCCGGTTCGTTACCGGCGGATCAACCTGCGCAACAGGTAAAGGCCGGATGCCCTGCACACGAGGCCCGCTACCACCACACCGCCTCAGACTTCACGGCTGATTTTGCCCGGTTCAAAGGCAGCAACAACTCCCCCTATTATCTGCATCTGAAAAGCCCGCTCGCACATGACTACTGGTTCCGCTTCAGCAGCTCCAACGGTTATGGCGGGCTGTCACTGATTCCAATCCACAACCCACTGAAGGCAGATGCAGTTGATGGCCCGCAAGACATTCATGCGACCGATGCCGATCAGCAGGCACTGAATGAAGCCCTGCCCTATCTGCGTTATTACCCCCTCAATGAAGCAGACGACATACTGCCCGATGCTTTGCCGGATGGACTGGCACCTACGCACTTCCTGTTACCGGAAATCGGCCAGTTGTTCTGGTACGACCCAGGCCTGCTGAGCGGATTGGCCAACACTCCACCTGAAGTCATGCCACGCGGCTTTTTCCGGCTTTCCCGCTGCAACACGACTTCTTCCTGAACCCATTTGAAAAAGGAGCCACTACCATGAAAAAAATCGCACTCACACTGCTCATGGCAAGTCTTTCGACTGCTGCATATGCCAACACACAGGATGCCTCTGCTTCCGAAGCTGCATGGTTTGCCGGCAGCTGGGCCACCGGACCTGCTGATGTGGAGGGCCATGAAACCATCGGACCGAAACCTGACTGCAGTCGTGCCGTTTCCATACGTGTGGTCAAAGACAACATCATCGTGCGTGAAACACGCCTGAAAGACGGCTCACCGCACAGCGTTGAATTTGCCGTCAAACACTTCGGCAGCAACTTTCCCTGGTGGCCCACGGATGGCGGCCCGAATGCACCTGTGGCCAAGCGCACGGGAGACGATACCTTTGTACTCGCTCGCACCAACATGGGCCGGGCCGACTGGAACAATGCCCTGCAACACACACGCTGCAAGGCTGCGGAAAAGCCCTGATGCGCTGGCTGCGAGTGCCGGTTGCCCTGGGGCTGTTATGGGCCATCTGGTTCCTGATGCCCGTACGCGACTGGAAGATCCCGGATGACGTGCACGTCATTCGCGCCGCGAGTGAACTTGCCACCTTGCCTGAAGGCAGCAAGCTGCTGCTGGAAGGCCGGCTCTGGCCAGATGGTACGGTAACGCGCCTCCATGACGGCGCTTTCCTCTACGAACGGCGCGTGCATTACAAAGCTCGCGACAACTCACACCAAACCAGCATTTTCGAAGCCGAAAAGCCCGCATCGCGCCTGCGCTTTGCCGATGGCAGCGAACTGCGCCTGCCGGGCAGCTCCTACCGGCGGCTTGCCCGAAAGGAAGAACGCTCATCGCAACACGCGCTACACGATATGCCCTGGCCGGAGGCGCTCACCGCGCCCATCACGCCTGCCACGCAGGACTACCTGATTCCTGCCCAAGGCGACTGGACATTGCGGCTTGCCAGCGAACTGGCCGAGCGCCGCCCGGATGAAAAATGGCCGGACTCAGTAAGCGCCAAAGGTATTCGTGCTGGCGATGAGGTGATGGTTCATGCCCGGCAGGAAGGCGCCACCGTACGTGTCCTCACAGTGGGTCGTGGCCCGCTCGCCGTGCATGCCCTCAACACGGCCCGCGAAAAACGCACGATGTTCTGGCTGGGGATTTTCCTGCGTAGCTTTCTCAGCCTGATTCCGCTCGGCATCCTTTCCGGCCTGTGGAAACGACCCGGCAAGGAAGATGCTGCCTCCCCCTCCGCTCATGAGTACCGTGATGAACGCCGCCACTGAGTCACATGCCATGCGCTGGCTAAGGCAGGCAGTAAAACGGCTGCCCGGCCTGATTACCATGGCGCTCATGGCCACTGTGGTAGCAGGTATCACCGGCAGTACCGTTGTCATCATGTCCATGATGATCCACGGCGGTCATGCCTGGCTGTATCTGCCCTTGATGGTGTTCACCAGTGCCTGGATAGGCATGATCATCGCCGCCCCTCTCACGGCCTGCCTGCCGTTGCTGATGCTGTTGCTGGAGCGGCATCCCGTGCTCTTGCGTCGCCTGCTGCCTCTGGGTGGTCTGTTGGCAGGCGCCCTGCACATTGCAGCCTATAACCGCCCCTTCTCGCTGCCGGACAACATGGTGGATGGCACCATGTTCGGGGCAGGAGCAGTGGCTGGCCTCGTGACCGGATTGTTCTGCCGCCTGTTCATTACCGATCCCGGCCACAACGCATCACCTTCCTGAGCCTTGGCTCTCGCTATTACCTGCATCACCGTAATGCTGCACGCCCATACGGATACGCTTGTGGACCAACGCGGTCATTTACTCAACTTCCCTGTTGAGTTCTCGAGGCTAACACTCCGCCGGCAGCTCCAGACTGAAACCCTTTCATGCTGCACATGAAGCAAGGCAGCACACTTAACGAAAGCCCCACAAACGCTACCTCCTGTAACCCGGCTCCCCTGCCCGCGGCTGCTAGGCTGTAAGTCCACCTACTACCCGCAAGGAGCAATACCTCATGGCCAGGAAAGAAGCCGGCAACACCATTGCGCGTGTCACCGAAATCATCTCTACATCCGACAAGAGTTTCGACGAAGCCGTCAGCAGCGGCATCAAACGCGCCAGCAAGACCCTGCGCGATGTCCGTGGCGCATGGATCAAGGAAATGAAGGTCGATGTCAGTGACGGCAAGATCACCCGCTACCGTGTGGACATGCTGGTGACCTTCGTCGTGGACGAATAAGCCGCAATCCCCTTGTCCCGCCCGCTGACCACTCCACTGATCACGGGCGGGACAAGCCCCCAAGCCTCGCGATAGAATGCGCTCCGCCCCTTTATTGGGGCTTTTGTCGTTTGCGCCCAATCTTGCGGCCCTCTGGCCGCCTGCTGCATGGCCATGTGCAGCGTTGACGGCGCAATGATGATGCCGTCGTTGGAAATGCCGAGGTCCTGATGCCCCTGTTTGCTGCCCCGTCCCGCTTGCTCTCCCTGCCCGAACTCCCCCGCAAGGCCGGCGACCGCCGCCATTGGGGCGGACTTTCAGGGGCCGGACTGGCACTGACCGTCGCCGGCACCGCCGAGACTCACGCGGGTGTCACAG
Source organism: Moraxellaceae bacterium (assembly GCA_037189985.1). GTDB lineage: Bacteria > Pseudomonadota > Gammaproteobacteria > Pseudomonadales > Moraxellaceae > UBA2031. The sequence goes on along the minus strand of JBBCJX010000008.1, from coordinate 45,440 downwards.
TGGTCGTGACGGCAGATACCCAAACAGCCACGCGCCTGGAAGAAGAAGTCGCTTTCTTTCTCGGCGAGAGGCTGCCTGTCCTGCACTTTGCCGACTGGGAAACCCTGCCCTACGATCAGTTTTCCCCGCATCAGGACATTGTGTCGGAGCGCCTGAAAACACTGGCACGGCTACCCTCCCTGCAACGCGGCCTGCTCATCGTGCCTGCCAGCACGCTGGCACACCGCATTGCGCCTCGCGGCTGGCTGGGAGGCCGTTCACTTTCACTGCAAGTGAAGCAGAAGCTGGACAGCAATGATTTCCGCCGCCAGCTTGAGGCGGCCGGCTATGTCGCCGTGGACACGGTTTACGAGCACGGCGAGTTTGCCGTGCGTGGCAGCCTGATCGACCTCTACCCCATGGGCAGCACGCTGCCACTGCGTATCGAGCTTTTCGACGACGAAATCGAAACCCTGCGCCGTTTTGACAACGAAACCCAGCGCACCGTGGAAAGTGTGGAAAAAATCGAGCTGTTGCCGGCCCGCGAGTTTCCGCTCGATAAAAGCGCCATTCGCCGTTTCCGCGATGCCTGGGCCGACAGCTTTCAGGGCGACCCCAAGCGCTGCCCGGTCTATCAGGATGTGGCCAATGGTCTGGCGGCTGGCGGCATCGAGTACTACCTGCCACTTTTCTTTGAGGAAACCGGCTCCCTGCTCGACTACCTGCCAGACAACAGCCTGATCCTGCTCGACGCCAGTACCGGCGGCCGTATCGAGGGTTTCTGGCAGGAAATCGTCAACCGTTACGAAGATCGTCGTCACGACAGCACACGCCCCCTGTTGCCACCGGAAAAGATATTCCTGCGAGACAACGAAATATTTGCCGGCATCAACCGCTTTCCCCGCATCGACTGGCAGCTAGCCAGCAACGAAATACGCGCCGGCAGCAGCAACCTGCCCTTCCAGCCACCGCCTGCCCTGCCGGTTGACGCCAAGGCTGAACATCCCCTGCACGCACTCTCCAGCCTGCTGCTCGCCGAACCCGATACCCGCGTGCTTTTCTGTGCAGAAAGCGCGGGACGACGCGAGGCAGTCACCGATCTGTTGGGCCGCTCCGGCATCCGGCCGCGTACGGCAGCAAGCTGGGAGGAGTTTCTCGCCAGCACGGAAACATCGCCTGCCATCACCATCGCGCCTCTTGAACAAGGCCTGTGGCTGACTGAACCGCCTCTGCTCGTGATTGCCGAATCCCAGCTTTTCGGGCAACGCGTGATGCAGCGCCGACGGCGCAAGGCGACAAACCAGGATGTCTCTGAAGAACTCATCATCCGGAACCTGAGCGAACTGCAAGCCGGTGCGCCGGTCGTGCATATCGATCACGGCGTGGGCCGCTATCAGGGCCTGGTGATGCTGGAAGTCGACGGCCAGGAGCATGAATTCCTGCTTCTGGAATATGCCGACAGTGCAAAGCTTTACGTCCCGGTGGCCAGCCTTCACCTGATTGCCCGCTACTCGGGCGCCGACGATGCCTCGGCGCCCCTGCATCGCCTGGGAACGGAGCAATGGAGCAAGGCACGACGCAAGGCAGCCGAACAAGTGCGCGATACCGCTGCCGAACTGCTCAACATCTATGCGCGACGCGCTGCCCGCCCCGGCCATGCCTTCGGCTTCAGTGAAAGCGATTACGCCCTCTTTGCCTCCGGCTTTCCTTTCGAGGAAACCGCCGACCAGGCCGCCGCCATCATTGCCACCGTGGCCGATCTGCGTTCGGCACGCCCCATGGACAGACTGGTTTGCGGGGATGTGGGCTTCGGCAAGACCGAGGTGGCCATGCGCGCTGCCTTCGTTGCCGTGCAGGACGGCTATCAGGTAGCCATGCTCGTACCAACGACACTGCTGGCACAGCAGCACTACGAGAACTTCCGCGACCGTTTTGCCGACTGGCCCGTACGCATCGAAGTGCTTTCCCGCTTCCGCTCGGCAGCCGAACAGAAATCCGCGCTGGCCGCGATGGCGGAAGGCAAGATCGACATCATCATCGGCACCCACAAGCTTCTGCAGAATGATGTGCACTTCCGCAATCTCGGGCTCATCATCGTTGACGAAGAACACCGCTTTGGCGTGCGCCACAAAGAGGCGCTCAAAAACCTGCGCGCAGAAGTCGACATGCTGACACTGACTGCAACACCCATCCCGCGCACACTCAACATGGCCTTTTCCGGCATGCGTGACCTCTCCATCATCGCCACGCCACCTGCACGCCGTCTGGCCGTGAAAACCTTTGTCCGCGAGTCCAATGCTGCCACGATCAAGGAAGCCATCCTGCGCGAGCTGCTGCGTGGCGGGCAGGTTTATTACCTGCACAACGAGGTCGACAGCATCGAAAAATCCGCGGAAGAAATACAGAAGCTCGTGCCGGAAGCCCGCATCGGCATTGCCCATGGCCAAATGCGCGAACGCGATCTTGAGCTGGTCATGCAGCAGTTCTACCACAAGCAGTTCAACGTGCTGGTCTGTACCACCATCATCGAGACCGGTATCGACGTACCCAGCGCCAACACCATCATCATGGACCGTGCCGACAAGCTCGGGTTGGCACAGCTGCATCAACTACGTGGCCGTGTAGGTCGCTCGCATCACCAGGCGTATGCCTACCTGCTCACGCCCAACCAGAAAGCCATGACAGGTGATGCCGAGAAACGCCTGGAAGCAATTGCCCAGGCCGATGATCTCGGCGCCGGCTTTTCACTGGCCAGCCACGATCTGGAAATACGCGGTGCCGGCGAGCTGCTTGGCGAAGAACAGAGCGGCAATATCAATACGGTAGGCTTCACGCTCTACATGGAAATGCTGGAACAGGCTGTCAAGGCCATACGCGCCGGCAAGACACCCAATCTTGACCAGCCTCTGGAACTGGCAACCGAAGTGAACCTGCGTGTCAGTGCCCTGATCCCCGACGAGTACCTGCCGGACGTGCACAACCGCCTGATGCTCTACAAACGCATCAGCAATGCAAAATCGGAAGAGGACTTGCACGAGCTGCAAGTAGAAATGATCGACCGTTTCGGCTTGCTGCCTGACCCGGTCAAGAACCTCTTTGCCGTCACCACACTCAAGCTGGAGGCCGAGCATCTGGGCATACGCAAGATCGACGCCGGCCCTGCCGGCGGCCGTATCGAATTCAGCGGAGAAACACGGGTGGACCCGATGCGGCTTGTACGCATGATCCAGACACAGCCCCGGCGCTTCAAGCTGGAGGGCGCCGACAGGTTGCGCTTCATGATTGAAAGCAGCGATGCTGCTGCGCGGTTCAAGGTGGTCAGCGAGGTGCTGGCATCATTGCAGGGTTGAAGCCTGACCTTACAACACCGTCACCCCGGCGAAGGCCGGGGCCCATACGACGGTGAAACCAACAATGCCATATGGGTCCCGGCCTTCGCCGGGACGACGCTTGTGCGTCGAAAGGTGACAGAGGCTGGAGTTATCTCAGCACCAGAAACTGTGACACCACCACTCCCAAGCCGAGGCAAAGGGCAAAAGGAAAAGACTTGCCCTTGCGCGGCGCAAAATGCAGTAAAGCACCCTGTGCCGTCCAACGGGTGAAAACGGGAAACTGGTCAAGCTGGCGCGCCAGGATCATGAAGAAGGCGGACAGCAATCCTGCCACCACGAAAATCTCCAGCACATCAGCAACGCCTGTGGCCAGACCACAGGCCATCAGCATCTTGGCATCGGCCGCACCCAGCTTGCCGAGGGCATAGCCCGGCAATGTCAGCGCAGCCGCAATCGCCAACGCAAGCCATGCACCCCACACACTCCCACCCGTCAACGACTGCCCGGAAACCAGCAGCGCACACAGGGCAAAAACCAGCATACCGAGGGTCAGTACATTGGAAACCCGCAACTGCCGGACATCCTGCATGGCACACAGGGCAGCCCAGAAAATGAGAACTATACTGAAGCCGGCAGGTGCAACGAGGCTATAGCTCATATTCCTGCCAACCCTTCAAAAAAGAATGCAAAAACAGCCATGAAGACAATTATGAAAGCCCCTGCCACCATGCCTCTTCCCTGTTCATGCTTGTCAGTACACTCCAGGAAGCAGCAGCGTGGTGCCGCTGCCATCGAATTTTCCATTGTGTTTGTCCTGGTTTTTGCCGTTTTCTATTCCATGGTCAGCTACGCCTTTCCACTTCTCATGCTGCAAAGCTTCAACAGCGCCTCTGCCCAAGCTGTACGGGCCGCCATCAAGGCAGACCCGGAGTCCGATGACTTTGTCGCGAATGCCACCCGCCTTGCCAATGAAGAGGCAACCCGCCAGCTGTCTGCCCTGCCGGCCGTCATTACCAGCCGGGTCAGCGTGAATACAACGGTCGTGAACGGTACACGCGTCACTGTTCGTATCGAGTACCCGAACTACAGTGGTAATCCCGTGATTCCGGTTCTGGTCTTGCCCATGATCGGCCAGGTACCGCGTGTCCCCGACAATCTGATGGCAGAAGCCAGCCTGATGCCCTGACGCAAGCGTGCCGTTCGCCATACTCATTGGAGCAGGCTTGCCGGCGCTTCCTGTACATCGACCAATGTCACGTCAAGCACACCCGGTTGAATGCCCAGCAAAGCCAGCAAGGGCGTCACCAGAGGGTTGATGACATTGTTGAGTAATCCGCCCACGATCTGGTTGCGCAGGAGATTGGTCAGGAAATCCAGATTGATGGCTATCGGAAAGGTGATGCGGACAGAAAGATTGTCAAAGCTGGTCGCCAATCCATTGCCGGAGGCAACCGTTTTCATTTCAGGCAGCTCTTCACGCTTGTTGGCAATCAGGTAGCTGACATCTCGCGTACCACTGCTGCCAATCGCTGTTGCCAGCCCGACCTCGGCACGCAGCAAGGGAATCCCGGCCAGCGAGGCCTGTACATTGGCATTGCCGCCACTGCCATCATGCAGGCTGACACCGACCAGACTGCTGCGCCCGGAAATATCCACCCGTGTCGTGCCTGTCGCAAGCGTCCGGCATCTTGCCTGGGAAAACCACGCCTGCCCTTCTGCCACATTCACGCCCACCACGATGTTTCCCGCCAGAAGCCCCAGCAGGTTGGGAGAAGTTGCCACATTGAGCTGGACCTGTGCTGTTCTTGCAGAGGTACGCCAGACACCGTTGTGCATGCCGGGCTGGCCAACGGCTATCCGGGGTGGTTCGATGACACGCAAACTCACACCGGCACCGGCCACTCCCATGTCGAGTGCCACAGCGTTACCACGATTGGCAGCCATGGCAGCAGCCGTTATCAGGTCCAGTACATTGACCCGTGCATTCAGGGCCTCTTCCGTCATGCCCGGAACGGCATCCAGTGCCAGTACATCAGCAAGCTTCAGCGTGGCACTACGCACACCGACCAACTGGTTGCGCAACAAAGCTGCGGCAGCCACATTTTTCCGGTCCAGCACATCAACAGTTGCCGCCATGAAGCTGGCCAACGAAATGCTGGTATTGAGGGCACTGTCGACTGCGCCTACGGTAATACGGCTCCCCAAAAGGCTGGCTGACTGCATCAGCTCCAGCAGACTGACATTTGCATCGACAATGCCCTGATAGGAAACGGCATCAAGATTGACATGGGTAGAGCCCCCCAACAGGCCAGTCAGCAAAGGATTGAGCAGGGCCGATTCCGCCGTGTTCACACGCAGCAAGGCCGAACCCACGGAAAAAGTGGCAATGGGCTGTCGCTGGGCCACTGCACGGGCCTGCAAGGAAACCGACTGGCCGATGATGCCACCGGCAACAATGCTGGCCGGCACGGTCTTTCCCACTACCACTTCCACTGCCTCGCGACGGCTGCCATCCACCATGAAATTGCGGACACCATCTACTGTCTGCACATAGCCACTACGCACACTGCTTGGCGAGGACGAAAGGTCTCCCGCAAATCCGTTTCTTTGGGCACTAGCCGTTGCAAGCTGCAATAACGAAGGGCTACCGGAAATACTGCACAAGCCGCCTTCCGTGGCTGTATCAAGGGCCGTGGTATCGGCAATTTTCTGAAGCTGGCGCTGCTCGTAGTAAAGCCGGCCGCTGTCCACTACCAGTACCAGGCACATCAGGGCCAGGAACAGGAATATGCCCGTCATCATGGCAATGGCACCACGTTGACGGGATCTCAGGCTGGACTGATACGGCATGGCTCTCGCCCCGCTTATTTACCACCCAATGATGTGTCCATGCTGCTTACCGAGAAAAAGACAGGAATGGGCGCATTGAAGCTGTCCAGATAACGCTTCACGACACGCTCCTGAATGACCGGCGTCAGTGTCTGCGGAGTAGCGGATGCCTGTTTGCCTGAGCGCTGGAAATCCAGCCAGGTGCTCACCGAGGCATTACGCGCCTCTTCCTTGCTGACCGCCTCTGAAGCATTTGCCACAGGAGCAAGCAGCAGCGCCGCCATTACGACCAGAATGCCCTTCATGATGCACTTCTCCTTGCCGGTATCAGCCGGCTCATTAATGTCCCTGTACAGCCACGGGCGGCAACAGCGGCACCCTGCAAGCCCCTGCGCCGACAGCAAGCCCTTGATGGTTCCATCTGTCCACAAGGTCTTCACAGGATTGTACGGCTGCCTGCCAATCTGCTTCTCCCAAGCGATAGCGCTGGGCAAGGCTGCGTGCTGCAGCCGGTTTCTCTTGTGCCATCAACAAGGAAAGCAGGTTGACGGCGGGAAGATTTCGTTCAGGTGACAGCTCCAGTGCCGTCATCAACTCGAAGCGTGCATCCTCTATCTTGTGCATGCGCAACATTGCCACGCCCAAATCATTGCGGAAGCGGTACTCCATGGGCTGCTTTTCTGCAGCACGGCCAAGCAACCCAAGGGCACTCTTCATGTCGCCCTCGTCCGCTGCAAGAAGACCAAGGCCATGGTCACCCCAAGGGCCAAGACAGGTTTTCTGAAGACGCTGGAAATAGCCGGAAGCTTCGCTTCTTCCAAGACGACGCAAGACATCACCCTTGTAACGGAGCACTGCCGGGGAAGATTCGGGCAAGGTCTGCAATGCGGCCAGTGCGGCATAAAGCTGACCGTCTTTCTCGCGTTGCCCGATCATGGACAGTGTCAGTTCCTGCTCGTTGCTCAGAGCTGAAGGGCATTCAGGCTGACTGGCAACACTCGCCTCCTGCCTGCTCGCACAAGCGGTGACCAGCATCACTGCCAGAAAGCCTGCAATGAGTTTTACAGATGCACGCTTTGTCATGACATTCCTCCCAGTGCCCTCGCCAGTGCCATGAAACCGGGTGCGGCAAGAAGAATGAACAGCGCCGGGAAAAGAAAGAGGATCATCACGATGGCCATCTTTGCAGAAAGCTTGGTCACACGTTCCTGCATGGTGACGAGCTGCCGGTCCTCGATCAGCTTCTGGAGATTGAGCAACGATGTCCGTGCACTCCCCCCTTGACGGATCATCTGGCGCAATATGCTGACGGTATCGGTGAACTCGTCGATCTTGAGTTGCCCGGCGACACGCCCAAGCTCGTCGGCAAGATCAAGGCCGCTGGCGGCACGCTGCAAGGCGCGCCCTATCTCGCTGGCCACATTCGGAAAAACCTTGTCGGCCTCATGGCTGAGCACGCGCAGGGTCTGCTCCACTGCCAAGCCGGAATCAAACAGGATGCGCAAGGTCTGAACAAAGATCGGCAGCTCCAGGCTTATCTCTTCGCGACGATTGGCCGCCGCCCAGCCCAGCAGACGCTTTGGCAGCAATATTCCCAGGATGGCAGCAATCAGAACCATCAGGACAGGGCTCTTGAAGCCTTCTGTCATGAAGGACTCTGCCAAGAGGACAGCCACCACCAGAACCAGTGGCGCCAGCAAGCTGGCACTGTAATACATGGAGCGGGCCGTTTTTCCATGGACTCCTGCCTGTACCAGCAAGGTTGTCACCTCGGCATCGCTCGTAAGCCGTCGACGCAAGCCCTCCACGGCACTCATGCTGCCTGCCGCCAATGCCATGCGTTTCATCTGGTCGCCAACATGCAGCGAAGACAGTTCGCCACTGAAGCGCTCCCGTATGAGCTGCTTTTCCGTGCTGGCATTGCGCAGGCTCAGCAAGACAACCACTCCCGCCAGAATGAGCACCGCCATGATGACATACAGGAAAATTGCCATTGTCATATGCTCCGCAGCATTCGCCAGATCACCAGAACACCGGAGACCTGAAGGGCCAGGGCAAAAAGTATCCAGTTACGGCCTGAGGCGTCGTACCACATGCTGGTGAGATAGGAGGGATTCATGGCCAGGATATAGACGGCGATGGCAACCGGCACCACCGCCAGCACGCCGGCACTGATACGGGTCTCGCCCGTCATGGCATGAAGCTGCCCCGAGAGCTTCTCACGCTCGTTGATGAAGCGGATGACATTGCTGACAAGGTCGGACATGTTGCCGCCATAACGGGAGTTGACGCGTATTCCCAGCGCCAGGATCTGAAGCTCCTTCACAGAGTAACGGTCGGCGATTTCCTGGAATGACTCGGGGAAAGCCACTCCCAGTGAAACATTCCTGCGCACACGGCCAATGATGCCTTTAAGAGGTTCCTCACTTTCCTCATGGGCACTGAACATCGCATCGCCCAGCGTGCGCCCCGTATAAAGCCCGCGTACGACGTGATCCAGAAAGCGCGGAAGCTGCCTGACCATTTTTTGCATGCGCTGCCGGTAGCGCCACTGCAGGAATATCAGCAGGAAAACCCCCATCGCCATCAGGAATGAAAGCCCGAGAACCGGACTGAAGAGTCCCAGAACAAGCGTGAGGATCGCCCCGCCAATCATGACGATGCGGGCACTCTCGGGGCGAAGGCCGGCCCGATCAAACTGTCGTTGTAGCCAGCCTGTACGGATGGTGACAGCACGGGTCGCTGCGCCCTCAAGACGTCGGCCGATACTTTCAGCCTCCTTGTAACGGCGACTTGCCAACAGCAGCCATACGGCAGCAAACACAAGGGAAAAGCTCAAGAGAAGCCAGGGCAAGAGACCTTTCATGGCATCACCCTGGCAACAGAAGATCACGCAGGCGCGAGTTGAGCGACCCGTTACCTGAGCGGGAAAAATTTCCTGTCGACGGCTCATGATGGAAAAGCCGGTTGGTGACGTACTGGCCGTCACGCACATCCACCAGCTCCAGTATCTCGGCAATGACACGCCGGCCACTGGAAAGCCGGGTCAGCTGTATCACCACATCAAGAGCCGAACAGATCATATGGCGCAAGGTCTGGTCTGCCACTTTCTGCCCACTGAGCCCGACCAGCATTTCCAGGCGCAGCAGGGAGTCCATGGCAGTATTGGCATGCAGGGTGCTCATGGAGCCGTCATGCCCAGTATTCATGGCCTGCATCATGTCCAGCACTTCACTACCGCGGACCTCACCCAGGATGATGCGGTCAGGGCGCATGCGCAGTGCATTTCGTATCAGGTCGCGTGCCGTCACCTCACCGAAACCCTCGGCATTTGGAGGCCGGGTTTCCAACCGCACGACATGATGATGGGAAAGCTGCAGCTCAGCCGTATCCTCTATGGTGACCACGCGCTGACTTTCCCCGATATACCCGCTCAGGACATTCAACAGGCTGGTTTTGCCGGTGCCCGTACCGCCACTGATGAGGATGTTGCAGCGGTTGCCCACGGCGCCCCGCAGGAAATTCAGCATGCCCTGGTCCAGCGAGGCAGATGCCAGAAGGTCACTGGCCTGCAACAGGTCACGGCGGAACTTGCGTATGGAAACGCAGGGTCCGTTGAGTGCCACGGGAGGAATGATGGCATTGACGCGACTGCCATCCGGCAGCCGTGCATCCACCATGGGGCTGGACTCGTCAAGCCGGCGCCCCAAAGGTGCCAGAATACGCTGTATCACCCGCTCGACATGATGGTTGTCGAAGAACCGCAAGCTGCTGCGATGCAGGACACCATCACGCTCCAGGAAAATGTGTTCCGGCCCGTTTACAAGAACTTCCGTAATCGCCGGATCATCCAGCAGACTTTCCAGTGGCCCCAGCCCCGTGAGCTCATCAACGATTTCTTCGCAAAGCCTGTCCAGCTCGTAGCGGGAGGTCGCGATGTGGGTTTCGTTCACGTATTTGTGCACGCGGTCCTGCACATAATCCAGCAGAATGTTGCGTGAATCTTCCAGCAGACTGAAACCGTCTTCCTCAATGCAATCAATCACATGGCGGTGCAACCGGAGCTTGAGCCCCGACATTTCCTGCTCGACCGGACGCAACCCCGGACGCATGCTGCCTGGAATGAAGCCGCTGTTCATGCCTCGTTTCTCCCCAGCATACCCATGATGCGTTCCTTCACCGAAGGTGCCTGCACGGTCTTCACATGAGCCAACTCGGCAACCAGTTGCCGGAGTTTCTGTGCCAGAAAGTCACGTGGTGCCAGCTCAAAGAGAGGCTTTCCGAGATTGCTGACCCGCAGGCGGGTCTCAGGCTCGGCAGGAATCACCGCCGCCACTTTCATGGCAAAACTGTTTTCTATTTCGTTGCGGTCAGGCGAGATGCCGGGGTAGTAACGGTCTATCACAAGAACAGCCTGCTCGCAGGGCACGCTGTCACGCTCGAAGCGGCGCAACATTTCCTGGGTCTGCTTGCAGACCGTGATGCTTTGCTCCACCAGAAAAGCAGCCGCGCTGGCATTGCCAACAACCAGCGAGACAAGATGTTCGTCGCGTGTACCACAGGCATTCACCAGAATATGGCTGAAGTGGGAGCGCAGACTTCCCAGCAACAGGAAAAGCTCGGCCGTTGAAACATCCTCTACCCGCAGCCCCTCGGGAGGGGCCGACAGGATGCGTACACCGGAGGCATGCCGTGGAAATGCGCTTTCTATCAACGTGGCATCAATACGTTTGAGATTGCGCAAGGCATCCGAAAAACTGAAGCTGGCCGTCATGTCCAGCATGGCAAGGATGTCACCGTGCGGCATGCCGATATCCAGCACCAGCACAGAGGCATCCGGCCGTGCCTCCTGCAAGGCAACCGCCATGTTGAATACCAGAAAAGCACCCTGGGTGTCGGGACGCGGGCTGGCAAGCACGATCATCTCGCCCTGCTCCAGCGGCGTGGATGCCGTTGCCGGCAGGCGCTCGTTGACGCGACGCACCATGTCAGAAACTTCGCTGGAGCGTGCTCCATAGGTAATGAAATCCCGGGCACCGGCCCGCATCGCAGCCAGTACCAGTTCATGTTCAAGCCCATCACCCACGGCAATGACAGCCAGCATGGGCTTGGCTGCCAGCAAACCCTCGATGAATGAAACGCCCTGTGTAAGATTGCTGCGTGCCAGGCTGACAAAGACAATGGAGGCACTGGCGATATTGACCAGTGACGTAACATCGCTCAGTGCACGCTTCTCGGCATGCATGACCACACCCAGCCCGTCCAGCGCCTGCTGCAGCCACTGCACCGTTGGTGCATGGTCCGTGATGGCAATGAATCGTTGTGTCATGTCACCCTCCTGGTGGCCTAGCGTGAAAATCCGGAAAAACCGCGGCGCTTGTCATAACGCCCGTTTTCCATGAAATAGAACTCCAGAAAGCCCGGGTCATAATCACGCAGACCGGTACCCGGCTCGACAGGCAGGGCAGCCTGCTTCATGACTGGCTGTACCAGATGCGGCGTCACGACCATCAGCAGTTCGCGATCCTCGGACTGGATGCTGGAAGACCTGAAAAAGGCACCGATGACCGGCACATCGCCCAGCCACGGAAGCTTGTTGACTGCCGACATATTGCTCTTGCTGAGCAGGCCACTGATGACAAAGCTTTCACCGTTTCCCAAGGAAACGGTCGTATCTGTGCGACGCACGCGCAGTGCCGGAACACTGATGCGCTGTATCTCTATGCCGGCGGAATAGTCCAGCTCGCTGACTTCAGGGGCGACTTTCAGAACGATCTGGTTTTCACCCAGAATGGTGGGAGTCAGCGTAAGACGGATGCCGAACTCCTTGTACTCAATGGTGAGGTTGTCACCGTTCCCTTGGGGAACCGGAATGGGGAATTCACCACCGGCAAGGAAATTGGCGCTCTGCCCACTCATGGCAACCAGGCTGGGCTGGGCCAGGGTATAGGCAAAGCCACTTCCCTCCAGAGCATTGATCATTCCCAGTACACGGTCGCTGCCTCCACCCCACACGATATTGAAACCGGTATCTGCCAGAGGGATGGCAGGCACGACCGAGCCCACCGCACCAGGGCTGACAGTGACACCGGGTGTAGACCCCGGAGCACCGAACAGGAAGTTGCCGTTACCCCGGCCGAAAATCGATGTGGAAATCTCGCGCAGCTTGCTGCGACTCACCTCGACAAAGCGGATATCGGTTTGCACCTGTGCAGGCATGTCGGCGGGAGAGAACCCCTGGCTGGATGCCGTCGCAATACCCTGCCCTGTCACCTGCACACTGGTACGAACCGGGTCAGTCGCACAGCGCGTCCATACCAGCAAACTCGTCAAACCCGGCTTGTAGGCTGTTATGAGGAAAGTGCTTCCTCCCGTCAGCCTGATATCGGCTATCTCGGGGTCGCCCACTGCAATTTTTTCTATGCGGACCGGAAAACGGACATCATTCTGTGTTCCGGTGGAAAGGCTGTATCGGGAGTTATCCAGTCTGGCAAGGTCTTCACACACTTTCTCGGCCGCCCCTGCCATCAGCGGAAGCGCTGGCAGGATGATTGCCAGAATTAACCCGCTTATCTTTCTTTTCCTGTTACCACCGCTCATTAGGTCTCTCCTTCCCCTGAGTGCAGCTTTTCTCTTTTTCTACGTAATGACGCTCATGCCTTTTCAGCACACTTTTGCAGCTGCCTTACTGCATGATTCGCTGTATTTCCTTGCCACGGTAAACCGTCACTGCTTCGGATGCGTCTGTGTTATTTCTAACGGCAGCACGCAGTGCAGGTGCCTTGGTTCCCGGTGTCAGAGCACTCAAAGAAATCAGGTGCCGCATTTCATCTCCCACGATGGACTCGGCAGACTGCCCTGAGAGATAGCGCTCATGAAAACCGGCATCAGCACTCCGCACGGCCAGCCTCAGGTTACCGGCATTGCTGGCAAGCATCAGGCGGGTACTGAATTTCTCTGGAACGGCAAGCACGGCTGTTCGCGGGGATCTCCCCTCGTCATTATTATTGCTGTTGTTTTTCTCCTGCCCTGGCTCACCATTGCTGCGGCTCATGCGGCTGCCATAACTAAGTAGCCGTAAGGCTGGTAGGACAACCTGCGCTGTCTCGCGTGTTTCTCCTGCCTTGTTTTCGCGAATGAAAACCAGGACATCCACATAATCGCCAGGGCTGACGAATCCCCCGCCACCAATGACATCGTCCACGGCAATGGCCACGGCTCGCTCGTCAGGACGGATAAGGCGTGCCAGTTGGCCACCAGACTGGAAATGGGTCGTGGTAACCACCGACCCCACCTTGATTTCTGTCCAAGGCTTGCTGCCCAGAACAAGATTGACGTCGGCATAGCTGGCAGGAGGTGACAGACGGAGATATTCCAGATCGACATCCTCAGCCACCAGTGCAGCACCAGCAGCTATATCGCGGCGGGCAACCACAACTGCCACACGACCATCACCCCTTTCCGGGGATGCCTTGTCAGGTTTTTTCACAACGACGGTGTTATCACCCGTGCTCATGCGATAACCGAGATATCCTGCAACAGCTGCTCCCAGCAGCAGCAAGATGGCAAATGCGGCAAGCAGCCTGCTATTCATGGCAAACCCTGTCGTGAACGGCACATTCCGGTCTTGTTGGCCGGATCGGCCGTGAGTCCCCTGCTGATTTTTCTTGGGCTGATGCAAACGGTGGCTTTATCGGGACAGGCGGTATGATTTCGCCTGCGTTGATGCCTCCTGCAATCAGCCACTCAAGCTATAGATCAGGGTTTTCATATGCGCCAGTTTTGCAGAAGGTCTTTTCTCCTGAAAATTTCAAGTACTTTTTTGACGGGCTGAAAATGCCGTCTACAGTTATCCATGTGACAGCTGGACTGATCGCCGGCCGCCGCCTTTACCCAGGGGAAGCATTACAAGACGAGGGAGAACTGCCATGAACATGGCCATGATCAAAAGCCGGGTCACTGCATTTGTCAGGGAAGAAGATGGCGCAACCGCCATTGAATACGCCCTGATAGCGGCACTGATCGCAATAGCCATTGTTGCTGCCGTGCAAAGCGCCGGGATATCAATACGCGGGCTGTTCCAGAACGTTGCCACCACACTCAGTACTGGCACAGGAACAGGTGGCGGCGGAGGTGGAGGTGGTGGCAGCTGAATCCACCACTCACACCAGAGTACGCAAAGAAAGAAAAAGGCCCGGGTTTTAAGTAACCTCGGGCCTTTCTTGTTTCCTTCAGCCTTGTTTCATGATGCCAGGCTGATCATTGAGCCCGAATGGCTCAGGCCATGCTGGCGATGGCCTCTTTCGTCAGCGTCCAGCTGGCATTGGCATGCAGCGCCTCCCAGTCCAGGGTGAAGCGACCACGCAATGCATCAAAGCGCTGCTGCAAGGGAAACTGCCCGCGACGCTCCAGCGCCTCAAGCACCTCCAGTGCACCGACCCGGTGGTTGCACACAAGAACCATGTCGCAACCAGCATCCAGAGCTGCATTGGCCCGGTCACTGAAAGACCCCGTGGCAACAGCTCCCTCCATGCTCAGGTCATCAGAAAAAATCACGCCGTCAAAACCGAGGCGCTCACGCAGGATGTCCTGCAGCCAGAACGGCGAGAATCCGGCAGGCTGTGAGTCAACACGGGAATAGATGACATGTGCAGGCATGATGCCCTGCAACTCTCGGGCAAGCGCGACAAACGGCTGCAGGTCGAGCGCTTCGATTTCTGCCCAAGAGCGATCGTCAACGGGCAAGGCCACATGGGAATCTGCAGCGACGGAGCCGTGTCCGGGGAAATGCTTGCCCGTTGCCGCCATGCCGGCATCATGCATGCCTCGAATGAACTCGCGCAGCAGCTTCACGGCCACCTGCGGATCCGAATGAAAGGCACGATCGCCAATAACCTGCGAAATACCGCAGTCCACATCAAGAATGGGCGCAAAGCTGATATCCACACCCACCGCCAGCACTTCACTGGCCATCAGCCAGCCGCACTGGTAGCTGCGCTGGCGAGCCTCGTCCGGGTTGACAGCATGAAGATCGCCAAACACCTTCATGGGAGGCAACTTTACAAACCCTTCGCGGAAACGCTGTACCCGTCCTCCCTCCTGATCCACGGCAATGATGAGCTCAGGACGGATGGCCCGGATTTCCTGCACCAGCGCCCTTACCTGCCCAACACTCTGGAAGTTGCGTGAAAACAGGATGATGCCCCCTACGTGCGGACGGGCAATGAGCTGCTTTTCATCTTCTGTCAGGCTGGGACCCTCAAGGTCCAGCATGAGTGCGCCAAGTGTCATGAAAGGGTTCCTGTGTGGCGGGCGCAGACAACGCCAGCGTGCGTGAATTCAGGGGCCGGGCCAGAAAGAGGGCCAAGCCTCTCCGGCTGCCAGTCAAGGATGAAACGAGCCGAAGCGGCGCCAATAAACACGCTTTGCCAAGGGAAGTCAAAAAGGAAACGTGCATTATCGCGGCGACAAAAAAGCCCGGCATGCCGGGCTTTTCAGGACAGGTTTTCCTGCTCACGCCATGCTGCTGAATCCCCAGTTGGCGGGATTGGGCCCCAGCCCGCGACGCAAGGTCTGGCGGCCGAACTCGTGTGCCATGCGTTCGATCTGCCGGCGCCCGAAATCAGGCATGAGACGCATGCCGAGATTACCCACACGCAACGCTCCCCTAGCCATATGCAGTGCTACCTCGACTGGCATGTAGGCCTTGATGCCGAACTGGTCAGCCAGATCATCACCAATCAGGTAGCGGCTTACCGTATGCAGCACTTTCTCCGAAAGCATGAAGGGCGGCTTGTTCGACATGTCACGCAGGAGCGCCCGGGCAAGCTGCGCACCTTCCGGCGTCGGGCTATAACCGTGGGTATGCAGCTGCAACGCCAGAATGCCCTGCTCCTCCGGCGTTTCCGTGAGCAACTCCTCCTTCACTCCCAGCAAGTGGCCGGCATAGCGCCAGAAATAGTGGATGGAGGCCCGCTCTTCCCGCGTGAACTCCACACCAAACAGGCGCATGCCACGTACCACCATGAAGTCGAACTCCAGAATGGTGCCTGCCATGTCTTCCTGGTTGATGGGGCGCTGGAACTGCTCGGCCGGATAACGGCCAGTGGTGTCCAGGAAGTGGCGGACAGCGGCATGCAGCAGGCGGACCTCCATGATGGTGCGATGCCCGACCCCGCCAGGCCGCAAGCCCTTGGGGCCAACCATGTTGTGCAGGAACTGGCCTGTCTCGAAGATGCGACGTGTCACGTCCTTCTGCAGGCGACCGGTCTGTACCAGTACCTGGCTGGGCTTGTGGAAGGCATAGCCCTCTACCAGAGAGCTGCACAGCAGGACCATGCCCTGCAACGGCGCATGGCGGACCAGCACACGCCGGCCAGCCTCCATGGCGTCGAAGTCCACCCAGTCAGGCACCGTGTGGGCCTGATCCAGAAACTCCTGGAAAACACCACCCTCGGTCCGGGCACGACGCTCGACCTCTTCAAGCAGCCCGGAGGGGCGCTGCCTGGCAATGGCACGGGCACAAGCATCTGCCGGCTCGTCACAGACATGACGCCACGCATCAAGCTTTTCGTGGGAATACTTGCTCCACCAGATACGCTCCTGCGGCGTCTGGGGACCTTGTGCAATACGGAGAAGCTCTTCGGGGCGGGCCATGCGCATACCTTTATTGTTGGAGTTATGGGGTGGTCCGGGGAGGCTCAAGCCACCACGACTCCTGTCGTGACCAGTACGTCATGTAAGGTGATATATATCACAGTTGCCGGCATGGCCAAGAGCAGCACCCGCTGAAAATTCAAATCCTGTAGGACAAAATGCAGGCAGACTTGTACAACAAGAAAAACCTCAAAACACAAAGAAGCGTGCTGTCAAGGACTTAGATGGCATTGCTATAATGCCGTCGCAACCGGCCTTTTGCCGGCTCCAGTGACGGTTTCCTGCATGTCTGTTCTGTTTTCCCGCAAACACGTTCTTGCCGCCGTTGCCGCCAGTAGTTTGGTGGTCTTTTCCGGAGTCTTTGCCAAACAGGCAACCGCTCCCACCACCTATACCGAGCTGTCCCCCACCAAGGTGCAGTCGCGTACGGCCAGCAGCGTGGTCGACATGCTGGATGCCATGCACTACGAGCACCGCACACTGGATGCCAACCTTTCCTCACTGGTCTTCGACCGCTACTTCAAGGACCTGGACGGGCAGCGTGCCTATTTCCTGGCCAGTGACATCCAGGGCTTCGAAGCCTCGCGCAAGACCTTCGGCAATGATCTCAAGAAGGGCAACATGCGTGCCGCCTTCCAGATCTACAACCGCTACCAGCAGCGTGCCACCGAACGCTTCACCTTCGTGATTGCCGAAATCGGCAAAGGCATAGACAAGCTGGACTTCAGCAAGGACGAAACCCTGGAGGTCGACCGTGAGAAGTCTCCTTGGCTGACCACCCGTGCCGAGTTGGACGACCTCTGGCGCAAGCGCCTCAAGGCCGCGGCTCTCAGCCTGCGACTGGCCGGCAAGAGCAATGAAGACATTCAGAAGACCTTGAGCAAGCGCTACAAGAGCCAGCTCAACAACATCTACCGCACCCGTGGCGACGACCCCTTCCAGGTCTTCATGAATTCCTTCACGGAGACCTACGATCCACACACGGAATACTTCTCCCCGCGGACGGAGGAAAACTTCAACATCAACATGAGCCTGTCTCTGGAAGGCATAGGTGCCGTCCTGCAAAGCTCGGACGATTACACCAAGGTCGTGCGCCTGGTGCCCGCCGGCCCCGCCGACAAGGCCGGACAGCTCAAGACTGGCGACCGCATCGTGGCAGTTGCCCAGGCCCAGCAGGACTTTGTGGACGTGATCGGCTGGCGTATCGACGAAGTGGTGGACCTTATTCGCGGGCCCAAGGGCACAACGGTCCGTCTGCAGGTGATTCCGGCCACATCCGTGGATGAAACACAGACCCGCGTCATCAGCATCGTGCGCAATACCGTAAAACTGGAAGACCAGGCCGCCCAGAAAAAAGTGCTCAATATCAAGCGCGGTGAAGAAAACCTGCGTATCGGCGTCATCAAGCTGCCGGCCTTCTATGCCGACTTCCAGGGCATGCAGGCAGGTGACCCCAACTACCGCAGCACCACGCGGGATGTGAAGAAACTCATCAACGAACTCAAGACCGAGAAAATCAGCGGCCTTGTGCTGGACCTGCGCAACAACGGCGGTGGATCGCTCTCCGAAGCCAATGCCCTGGTCGGCCTTTTCATCGGCACGGGCCCCACCGTGCAGGTAAAAAATGCCAACGGCAAAGTGGAAGTGCTGGGTGATCCTGATCCTTCCGTGATCTATGCAGGCCCGCTTGTGGTAATGGTGAACCGCCTCTCCGCATCGGCAGCCGAGATTGTGGCCGGCGCCATCCAGGACTACGGCCGGGGCATCGTGGTGGGCTCCACCACTTTCGGCAAAGGAACCGTGCAATCCCTGCGTGATCTGGAATACGGCCAGCTCAAGCTCACCGAAGCCAAGTTCTACCGCATTTCCGGCGCCAGCACACAGCACCGTGGTGTCAGCGCCGACATCCTCTTCCCCAACATTTTCGATGAATCAGAAATCGGAGAGTCTGCGCTGCCCAATGCCATGCCTTGGGATACCATCCCTTCGGCACGCTATTTTCCCTATCAGGATTTCAGCAAACGCCTGCCAGAACTGCGCAAGTCTTCCGATACTCGTCAGGCCAGCGATCCTGATTTCCGCTACATGAATGAGACCATCGCCCTCGCCCGTGAGCTGAAACAGCAAAAAACGATTTCACTGAACGAGGAAAAACGCCGGCAGGAAAAGAAAGGGCTGGATGAGCGGCGCCTCGCCATGGAAAACCGCCGTCGGGCCGCCAAAGGCGAAACCCCGCTGAAGAACTGGGCCGAAGCCGAAGAAAAAGCAGAAGCCGAGGCCGAAGAAGCACCTGACCCCAACAAGGAAAAACCGGAAGACTCCGCCTTTGCCATGGAGGCAGCACGGATACTTGTCGACAGCATGGGGCCACAGGTCAGCAAGCGCTAAAACGCCATTACCCGGAAAAGCCGTGAGTTGCTCACGGCTTTTTTATTTCTGCCACCAACCAGTCTCCGCCTTCCACCCGTTTGAGCCTCTCTGTCGATTGACGGTACCAGTAGACCCAAACCTTTAGAGTGCCGCCTGCGCTCATCTGTACATCTGAAAGACGGCGCTCGTATTCATCGTCAGGCCTGCCATTGATCGCCTCGAAAGCATCAAGCCTGTCCAGCATGGCAGGCGTCGGCAAACGGTAAACATCTCCTTTGACCAGCCCCTGCCCCGCGACCAGACCCGGATACCAGTCCACCCGGAACAGGCAGCCAGTGACAGCGGCTTCTCCCTGCCATTCGGCATGTCTCGACAGCCACCGGCTCATGGCATGACCGCCATGGCGGCGCAAACTGCCATAGACAAAAAGCCTGTCAGCACCACAATGATGTTCATCAGCCATGGTCACGGTTAGCATCAGCAGCATGAGTTCACAGACAAGGACGCATGATACCTCCGGCAGCGCTGTTGCCAGGCTCTCACGCCGCCGCCATCCGGAACGCCTGCTGGCAGAGCAGGCATTTTCGCGGGCAGCAGGCGCTCCCCTTATTGCCGGCAACCGCCTGCAACTGCTGCGCGATGCCGCCGAGAACTATCCGGCCTGGCTGACCGCCATCCGGCAAGCCCGGCACCATATCCACTTCGAAAACTACATCATCCAGGATGACAACATAGGCCGCGAGTTCATTGCTGCGCTGGCAGAACGGGCCCGTGCAGGTGTCCGGGTGCGTCTTCTGCATGACTGGATGGGAAGCTTCTTTCCGGCCTCACGCCGCCTGTTCCAGCCGCTGCTGAAAGCCGGTGGTGAAGTACGTGCCTTCAACCCGGTACGGCTTGATCGCCCTTTCGGCTGGCTCACACGTGACCATCGCAAATCCTTGACTGTCGATGGCCATACCGGCTTTGTCACCGGACTCTGTGTCAGCCAGCGCTGGGCAGGCAACCCCGCACGCAATATCGCCCCCTGGCGTGACACCGGAATCTCCATACAAGGCCCTGCCGTAGCCGACATTGTTGCCGCTTTTGCACAAACATGGGCCCAGTGCGGTGAAGCGCTGCCACCCGAAGAGCTGTCACTCGCGGAACCGATGGATACCCAAGGCAGCGTGATGCTGCGCGTAATCGCAAGTAGCCCCTATACCAGCGGCCTTTATCGCCTAGACCAGCTGATTGCAGCCATGGCGCAGGAAAGCCTGTGGCTCACCGACGCCTATTTTGTCGGTACGCCCTCTTACACCCAGGCCCTGTGTGCTGCTGCACAGGATGGCGTGGATGTGCGCCTGCTGGTACCAGGCGCCACTGACATCCCCGCGTTATCTCCCTTTTCCCGCGCCGGCTACCGCCCACTGCTTGAAGCCGGCGTCAGGGTTTATGAATGGAACGGCTCCATGATTCATGCCAAGACAGCCGTAGCCGACGGCCGCTGGGCACGCGTGGGCTCAAGCAACCTCAACCTCGCCAGTTGGATCAGCAATTACGAACTGGATATCGCCATTGAGGACGAGGCATTTGCAGAGGAAATGGAGGCCATGTATCTGGAGGACTTGGGCAAGGCAACCGAGATCGTGCTGAGCAACCGGAAAACCGTCCAGCCCACGGAACGGCGCAAAAGGCGACGCCAACGCGGGCGCGACAAAACCTCTGGCATGGCCACAGCCATGCGCCTCGGCAATACGGTGGCAGCCGCCATCCAGCAGCAGCGTGTGCTTGGCCCGGTAGAGGCTGCCGTGATGCTGATCATGGGCCTGGCCCTGCTGGCAATTGCCATCGCCGGTTGGCACTGGCCACGCATGATCGCCATTCCCATCGCCCTGGGCAGCTTCTGGCTGGCCCTGTGCCTCTTTGTCAAAGCCTGGCGACTGCGGCAACGTCTGGGGATCAGCCCCCGTACTGCCCCTGCCTCGGACAAAGACGCTACTTCCGGTTGACTCGTCAAAGCCTTGCAGTATCCTTGCCCGCTTCCTGAACGGGTGATGCCGGAACGGAAGAACCTGCTCTCTTTCTGAGGGCAACAAGCAGATACCGGAAGCGTGGCCGAGTGGTTGAAGGCACCGGTCTTGAAAACCGGCGACGGGCAACCGTCCGTGAGTTCGAATCTCACCGCTTCCGCCAAAATAATAATAAAATCAATTAGTTAAAATATTTTAAGAGTCTACTCACCTAAGAATTTTGCTGAATTAAATCAGTCTTCATCATCCTTATCTTTGAATCCTTCCTGCAGCTACCTACGACTCTGGTCAAAATTTTGGCCAGCCAGACACTCTCATTTCAGCTAGTCCTGTGGCAGCCCCAGCCCACCATAGACATCTGAAGCCAATCGATCGCAAAGCCCAAGCCATATCAGCTATTAAAGGGCGCTACCTTTGAGAAACAGGTTTCAAAGCACTGTCTTGTCTTCCTTGAGTTGCTGACGGCTCATGCCCTAATGAGCTCAGTGACTCCTTGAGACACATGCAAATGAAGAGATGATAAGCACCATATTTACAAGCGATCACAGCATAAAAATATTGCGTATCACGCTGACTACAAGAACCTATCCATTCCGCCGGTTGATGCTGCTTCAATGAATAAAAACCTCAATGAATAGGCCGCCATTTACCGGAGACAGCCGCCATGACTTCCCCAAAAGGTAGAAAACGGCTTCTGGTCACTAGCTCAGGTTTTCTGATCGTTCTTTTTGCCGCACTGGCCATTGGTGAATGGATGGGCTGGCCTTTTCTCAGAGCCCCCCTAGAAAAGCAGCTCAGTTCAAAGTTGCAGCGCCAAGTCAATCTTGGCCATGATTTCAGACTGCATCTTCTTGGATCAATACGCGTCCAGACAAATACCCTAATAATCAGCCCTCCGGAGTGGGACGGACCAGACTTTGTGTCAGCACGTGAAATCCAGCTGGAGCTCCCCTACCGCAGCATTCTGGGAGCATTGCAAGGCAACAGTGATCTGGAGATCACCTTGCTTGATGTAGGGCAGATAAATGCTCGGTTGATACGGGAAGCCAGTGGAAGAGCCAACTGGGAATTCGGCAATGAAGCCGGGGGCGGAACTGCAGTACCACGCTTCCGTAAACTTGTAGTCCGTGACGGTCGCCTGAAACTTCAGGATGCCATGTCTTCACTATACATAAATGCAACTGCCACCCTCGAAGAGGGTGAAGGAAATAAAGAACCAGGGTTATGGGCAGCGGCAGATGGGCATTTCCAGGAAAAAACTTTCTCTGCCTCCGCTTACTCCCCCGGGCTCTTGCCCCTTGTCGCCCCGGATGATGCATCTACTCCGATTGAGCTGAGCTTGAAACTGCAAGCAGGAGAAAGCAATTTCAGCTTCACGGGCCATGCCACAAACCTTCTGCAATTTGGCGGACTTAACGGAGCATTCACCATTACAGGGCCATCACTGGCTGCACCTGGTGATGCCTTGGGTCTTACTTTTCCCGCAACGGATGCTTTCAGCATGCAAGGGATACTTCACAAGCAGAAAACCTTGTGGGATATCACAGTCACCAGCTTCAAAGTTGCCCAAAGCCATCTCTCCGGGAGTTTTCAATATGATACAGCGGCCTTACAGCCCCACCTTACCGGAAAAATTCGTGGAACCGAACTGGCACTACAGGATCTAGCTCCTGCCTTTGGAGCTCCGTCTGACAGCGAGACGGCCTCAGAACCCGTTTCCACCCCAAGAGACTCTACAAATACCCCAAGACGGGTACTGCCCCAACGGGAATTCGATATTCCTTCACTACGGCGCATGGATGCCGATATTGACGTGAGAATAGACAAAGCCACGCTCGGCTCTTTGTTTGCATTACCACTACAACCCCTGCAAGGCCGACTGACCCTGAACAAAGGGGAACTAAAACTCGACAAATTCTTGGCACGTACAGCTGATGGAGAGCTTCGTGGGCAGATGCTACTGGACTCGCGTCAGGCTACTCCTCTCTGGGCTGTCAATCTAGACTGGTCTGGAATCAAGCTGGAAAAGTGGCTGAGCATGCGCAACAGCTTTGCCAGAAAGTCAGAGCGGATTCCCCCCAAAACACCAGGAGAGCCTCCCGAGGCTCCTCCTTTTGTCACAGGAAAGCTGGCTGGCCAAGCCAAGCTTCGCGGTTATGGAAGCTCAACGGCCAGCATGCTGGGATCATTGGAAGGCAATACTTATCTCTGGATCAGGGATGGCAGCATTTCCCAGCTTGTCATAGAGGGTATAGGGCTGGATGCCGCACAAGGTCTTGGATTGCTGATACGTGGAGACAAGGGTATTCCTCTTGGCTGCGCCGCTGTCAGCATGACCTCCCAAAAAGGCAAGCTCCAGACTGATATCGGGATAGTGGATACTCCAGATTCATTGATCCTGCTGACAGGCAACATCTCCCTGGCCGATGAAAACCTTGATCTTTCAATAAAAGCAAAACCGCACGACAACAGTTTTCTTGCCCTTCGCTCACCCATTCATATCAAGGGCAGTTTTTCATCGCCAAGAATACGGCCAGACATGGGGAGAATAGCTGTGAAGGCTGGAGCAGCAACCGTACTCGGCATTGCCATCACTCCTCTTGCGGCACTACTGCCGTTACTTGACCCTTCCAGCACAACCACCAAGGATGAGTGCAATATAACTCTGGCAAAGCTGAAGAATGTATCGGGCTCTCCATCGCCCCAAAAATAGACAGGACATATCGACGATTAACGGAAGTTAAGTAAAAAACCGCTTTCCCGATAAACCAATGCTTGCAGGAGGGCCGACAGATACGAAGAATTGAAAACCATCATGATGCAGGCTTGCAGCCTGAAATAGAAAAATCCTTTGTAAATGGCGATATACCGTCGATTTTCTCTGTCAGGCTTGCATTCCATGCCGATAGAGTGCCATTGCCAATCGTACCCTTTATTTCGATTTCCCGTGATCCGATATACGCAGTTGCCGTCAAAAGGGTTTTGGATAATTTTCCTCTTATGTCAGCACTTTCACCACTTTGCATGTTGACTATCTTTCCACTGACAATATCTTTTCCATAGGTCTCGACAACAAAAACATAATCTCTCCCTAATGGTCCCGGTGTGGATCTCACCATGCCAGCATAGCGTCTTGTTGCATCTGCCCAACCTGAAAACCTGGAAAATGCCTTGTCTTTGGCAGGAAAATTTCCTGGCCCACCTTGGCTGGCACTGATACCCACATAATCCGGATAGCTGAGGTCGTGGCTATAGCGCAGCCATGTATCGCTCTGTTCAGCATCTTCGATTTCGACACGGTTCGAATTTATATCGGCCTCCAGCGCACTGAACAAAAACGGATCGACGGCCTCGTAGTGATGCAGAGCCCCTGTTTCGGGCATGTATTGGATGAGTGTTATCTTCCTGCTGGCGTCAAGCACCAGAGCAGTGCGGCTACCATCTGCCAACACACCGTAAAATGCGCCGCTATATGCACACGACATGCTGGTATTGAGATGGCTGGCAGCCTGAGCCTCGGTAACATAAGTCAACGTCGGGTTTTCATACGCTGCGCGTATTCCAGCCAGCACCGTCTGTGCATCCGCATGATTGGCCAGATCAAGCACGAACTCCGCAGGAATATTTCCCCAAGCTTGGGCAAATATATCCAGTGGCGTAAATATCCGGATGCCATTGGCAGGGTTACGGTCATAATCCGCTGTCATCAAGAGCCGCGTCAGACCGATCATGGCATCCTTGCGTTGCCCTGTCGGGAATGACAGGGCGAGCCGCCCCGGGGTCACCGTTTCACTGGATGAGAGTGGCTGTGCCGTCCCCAATACCAGCTTGCCGATTCCGAAAGAATACGAATTACCAGGAATATAAGAAAACCTCCCTTGGCTGTCGGTATAGCCGCGGCTTCCCTGCCCTTCATACCAGAGTCCCTGGACGGGACTATCCCTGAAAACGCCTGTCTGGATGGATGTATCCGACTTGTATTCCTCTCCACATCCGGAAAGAAGTGCAAGCACAATGAAGGGGAATGAATATCGCCGTAAAAGCTTCACAAAAACCTCAGGGACAGCTCATTATTTCTCATTATTTTCTTTTACGCTGGCCGGCTTCATCACATGTACAACCAGCATTGCAGCTGAAGCCATGATAATAAGCCCACAGTGCATTTGCACGGTTTACAGGGCTGTTTCCTGTAACTGCGGAGCCCTGATCCCGGATTTCACGTGTACTCCCCCCTTGTCTAAGGGCAATCCTGCTGATAAGTTCAAGCCTCCTTCACTCACGGCTTATATCGCCATGACCCCACAGGCCCGCTTCAATCCTCTGAACATGCTTGCTCTCGGCAAGCTGGGCCTGCTGCTGCCCTGACGGGCATATTCCGTTTTTCCTTACCCCCGTAAATTCATCCTGTCACACACCGGACATCAGGAGATTGGCGCCATGTGCCCTCCCGTATTGCCTAGCCACGCCCCGAATCCGCGTTTCCGACTGCGTTGCGGCTTGCCGGCCCTGTCATGGTGGCAGCCGGACAGCCTCACCCTTGCCACGACTTGCCATGAAAAGCACCGACCTCAACGCCAGAGATAACAGATCATGACCCTCTTGAAAGACCCTTCCCGCAAGTACCCGCGCACGCCGGCCCTCTCCCTCGCTGATCGCCAGTGGCCAGGCCGCGAGCTGACCAGCGTTCCCATATGGATGAGTACCGACCTGCGTGACGGCAATCAGGCGCTGTTCGAACCCATGTCCGTGGCGCGCAAGTTCGAGTTCTTCAAGATGCTGGTACAGATCGGCCTCAAGGAAATCGAGGTCGCATTTCCCTCCGCCTCGGAAACCGATTTCGACTTTGTACGCCAGCTCATCGAGGGCAACCATATCCCTGATGATGTCACCATCGAAGTCCTGACCCAGGCCCGAGAACATCTCATTCGCCGTACATTCGAATCCCTCTACGGCGCAAAAAGGGCAATCGTGCATCTCTACAGTGCCACCAGTCCGATCTGGCGCAAGACAGTATTCAACCTTAGCCGGGACGAAACACGGGACATGGCTGTCAAGCATGCACGCCTCATGAAGGAGATTGCTGCCGAACACCCGGAAACAAAGTGGATATTCCAGTACAGCCCGGAAACCTTTACAGCAACGGAGCCGGATTTTGCGCTGGAGGTCTGCAATGCGGTAGCAGAGGAATGGGATGCCCGGCCAGAGAAGAAAATCATCATCAACCTTCCTGCCACCGTTGAAGTCTCGTCACCCAACGGTTACGCCGACCAGATTGAATGGATGCACCAGAACCTGCAGCGCCGTAGCGGCATCATCCTCTCGGTCCATCCCCACAATGACCGTGGCACTGCCGTGGCAGCAGCAGAACTCGCCGTACTTGCCGGAGCAGACCGCGTGGAAGGCTGCCTCTTCGGGAATGGCGAACGCACGGGCAATGTAGACCTTGTCACCCTGGCCATGAATTTCTATTCGCAGGGCATACACCCCGGCCTGGATTTCTCGGATATCGACAAGATTTCCGCCGTGGTGGAACGCGCGACCAGCATTCCCTTGCACCCGCGCCACCCTTACGCCGGCAATCTGGTTTTCACGGCATTTTCCGGCTCGCATCAGGATGCCATCCGCAAAGGGTTTGCCGTCCAGAAAAATGACCAGCCCTGGGCTGTTCCCTACTTGCCTATCGACCCTGCCGATGTCGGCCGCAGTTATGAGGCCATCATTCGTGTCAACAGCCAGTCCGGCAAAGGAGGCATCGCCCACATCCTGGAAACGACTTATGGCGTGAAAATGCCTGCCTCCGAATGGCCGGCCTTCAGCAAGGTGGTGCAGCAAGTAGCCGATGAAACCGGTCAGGAACTGTCGGCCACCCGGCTTTGGGAAATTTTCTGTGACACTTATGAAAAGAAGGCGCCTGTTACCCTGTTGCAGCAACGGCAATCCAGCGAAGGCCGGCAGATTCGCGTCGTGCTGGAGCGAGATGGCAAGACCGAAGAGCGGGAAGGCGAAGGTAGCGGCCCCATCGAAGCATTCATGAATGCACTGGCATTACCGGTCACGCTACGGCACTTCGAGGAGCGCTCGCTGGGTGACGATGCCCAGGCCGAAGCCATGGCCATCATCACGCTGGAAGACGAGAAAGGCGTGCCTGTCGTCGGCATGGGGCGTGACCGCAACAGCGGCACAGCAGCACTCAAAGCCATCGTGAGTGCTTGCAACCGGCTGTCCTGACACTGGCACAGTCATCTTGGCTTCCGTCAGGATGACTGTGTTTGTACCAGACTGGATCATGGTCATTTCAGGCATCTGCCAGACCCGAAATGACCATGATTCCCACAAGGATTGCCCGACAATCCAAGGCGACCGCTCCCGGAAAAGGGTGCTAGATTCCAGCCTCCACTCGATGTCACGAGAAAGTCATGCAACTCAAGAAGAAAATCACCGAGCTGGATCGCGCCCTGGAAAATGCCAAGACCTACACGGAATGGGAACAACTGGGCACGGAGCTCGATGCACTGGCAGGACTCGATCTCTGGAAGCTCGACGACACATCGGCAGACTACAACTATGGGCTCATCCATTCCCGGCTGATGTCGCTGCGTACCCTGCAGGAACAGGGAAGGATTCCCGAACTCATACGCTCGCTACGCGAAGGCTTGCATCACGACCTTGGCAACATGGGCAACCCTCGCCTCTATTGCCATGCCCGCGTCGGCACCAAGAAACTCATTGAAGACTATGTTGCCCAAGTCGGCTCTGCACTGAATTTCATCTGTGCACAGCCTGCCGAGGTCCTCAACTACGACACCAAGCTGAAATTCTTCCGGGATACGGCCACGAGCTTCGGGCAGCCCTCCCTCATGCTGTCCGGTGGCGCCACGCTGGGGCTCTTCCACATAGGTGTCTGCAAGGCGCTTCAAGAGCAGGACCTGCTGCCCAAGGTGATTTCCGGCTCCAGCGCAGGAGCGATCATGGCCGCCATGATCGGCTCGCATACGGACGAAGAGCTTGTCGAGATGTATGACGGTGATGGCTGGTACAGCAATGCCTGGGCCTGGCAAAACCCGCTCAAGGGCTTGATGGGTGAAGGATTTGCAGACCAGAAGCAGCTCGAAACCTTCCTGCGCCGCAATATCGGCGAGTATTCCTTCGAGGAAGCCTATGCCCGTACGGGCCGGCATGTGAATGTCACCGTATCGCCGGTACACAAGCACCAGAAAGCCAGGCTCATGAACGAGCTGACATCACCCTATCTGCTGCTGTGGAGCGCCGTGCTGGCTTCCTGTGCCGTGCCCGTGCTCTTTCCGCCAGTCACGCTCACCACCAAGACACTCGAAGGTGACTACCACCCGTATATGTCACATGAGCGCTGGGTCGATGGCTCGGTCAAGAGTGACTTGCCACGTGAACGCCTGATGCACCTGTTCAACGTGAATTACTTCATTGCAGTGCAGGTGAACCCACATATCGTGCCTTTCATGGAGTCCGACAAGAAGCGCCTGGAAAAACGCCTCATGTCCTGGCCTCGCCGCGCCATTCGCGAGGAACTGAAATTCCACGGTGCCGGCATCATGAATTTCCTGCGCTCGCAGGTTAGCAACGAAGCCGGCCGCCAGTTGCTGGACCATGCCTACACCATTCTCGCCCAGCGCTATTACGGCGATGTCACCATCGCTCCACCGCGCTATACGGCCGAACATTTCCGCCATGTACTGTCCGAGCCCAACAAGGAACGCTGGGAATGGTTCCGCCTGCAAGGCGAGCGGGCCACCTGGCCCAAGATCGCGATGATACGGACCCATACCCATATCAGCGAAACCCTGAACGACTGCATCGCCCTTCTGGAGCGGCAGCGTGCACGCCGCCGTGATGACCAGTTGCGCGCCGTGCCCGGGCAACCACTCACGGCACAGCTTCGCAGCGTTCAGTGATATTCCGGTTCTGTATGTGAAAAGGCGCCCCACGGGGCGCTTTTTTATTGGCTGGCATCCACTCACCCCCTGCCCTGCGCCGGCGAGCAGGCACGTACAAGCCAGCATCGACAAGTATTGCCTTATCGCTATAGTGCTCGCAGAACCTGTAGTGGAGACGGACCCCCATGGGCCAGATTGTGATTCCCGGCTATACCCTCAAGCGCAAGCTGGGTCAGGGAGGAATGGCGGCTGTTTTCCTGGCCGTGCAAGAGTCTTTCGGGCGAGATGTCGCACTCAAGATCATGGCGCCCTCGCTGGCTAAAGAGCCGGATTTTGCCGAACGCTTCCTGCGCGAAGCCAGGACCATGGCGGGTCTCAGCCACCCACACATCATCGTGGTGCACGATGTGGGCTCCGCCAACAACCTCCATTACTACGCCATGGCGCTCCACACGGGCGGTGACCTGACCCACCGCATCCGCAGTGGTGGCGTCACCGTACAGGAAGCCCTGCGGATTACCCGGCAGGTAGCAGATGCCCTGACTTATGCCCATGAGCAGGGCATCGTCCACCGGGACATCAAACCTGATAACGTACTTTTCCGTGATCGTGACGACGCCGCGATCCTCACCGACTTCGGTATCGCCAAAAGCCTGCACAATGAGGAAAACCAGCTTACCCAGGCCGGCTCGACAGTGGGCACACCCAAGTACATGAGCCCGGAACAGGCACGTGGCCAGCGGGTAGACGGCCGGGCCGACCTGTACAGCCTGGGCTGTGTGCTCTATGAAATGCTTACAGGCCAACCGCCTTTCTTCGCAGAAGAAGCTGTGACTCTGGCCATCAAGCACATCCAGGACCCGATACCCCGCCTGCCGGGCGAACTGGCCCGCCTCCAACCCCTGCTGGACCGGCTGCTGGCCAAAGAAGCCGCCGGGCGTCACCCGGACGGCCAGGCCGTCATGGTTGAAATCGACATCCTCTTGCAATCCGGCCGGCCTGCAAGCAGTCCTCGCCCCCAACCTGCTGGCCCGGCCTCACCTGCCTCGGTAGACGTCACGCGGGTAGCTCCGGCCCTGCAAGCCACACAACTCCAGCCTCCACCTGCGCCTAAAGGCCCCCGCGAACCCTTTTTCCATACCGAGGAAGAAAGCAGTGGCAATTTGCTGACACGCCGTTACGGCATGAAGGCAGCCTTCTCCTGCGAGGACTATGAAGAATTCAAGAAACAGCTCTCCAGCTTGCAGACCGAACTGCAAGCCTGGCTGGACAAACGCGGCAAGAAAGCCCGCAGCCTGCATGTCTCCGTGCAAGCCCATCCCTGGATACACGGTCGTGTCCGCGAGGTACTGCACAAGTCCCGCAGCGAAAACACGGCGTTCGGCACCTTGCTGGGACAGGCAGAAGTGACACTGCACATATGTGACGAACAGGACATGGAGGGACAAACACTGGCGCTCACCGGCAAGGACGGCAAGCCCGTCGAAGCCCCTGCCACCAGCAGTTGATCCTCCTGAAAAAACGCAGAATCAAGGGTTGCCAAGCTGGCTCTGGCCAGTAATATACGCGGCTCTTGTCGCCACCCCGGCTTTTGGCCAGCGGCGCAAGACGGGTCGTTAGCTCAGTCGGTAGAGCAGCGGACTTTTAATCCGTTGGTCCCGCGTTCAAGTCGCGGACGACCCACCAACACTCAAAACGGCCTGCAGCAATGCAGGCCGTTTTTTTATGTGCCATCCCGGACACATGACAGCGGCCGGAGCATGCGGGCAAAGCCATTTCTGACCACGCTACTGCTCACCATAAATGCAGGACTTGCGCTTACCGCCGTGGGAGAAGAAATAGCCCGAATTGCCATGCAGGGCATAAAGCAGGCCCCGGTAAGCCGCCGTCCATGGCCAGCATTGCCATGTCCGTATCTTGCGATAGGCCCAATACCAATCGCGGATGAATTTTTTCATGATCTCGTCCCAGAGCAGCGTAACTGACCCAGCAAGGCCCAACTCAGACGTAACACTTGATTCAGCCCACTGGTGCCAAACACCTTATGCAAGAATCATGACGATATTTGTCTTACCGCCTCATCCCCGCTTCAAGGCACGGTAGGCACTGGGCGCCATGCCGATCACTTGCCGGAACTGCCGCGAGAAATACGGGGCATCGCCGTAACCCAGTCGCTGTGCAATCTCGCCAATGCTTTCCTCTCCCATGTCCAGCCACTCACAGGCACGCGTCATCCGCAGGTGCAGGAAATGCTGGAGAGGTGATTGTCCCGTCAGGCGCTTGAATGTCTTGGCGAAATGGAATTTCTCCATACCGGCTACGGCTGCAAGGGCTTCCAGCGTCAGTGCCTCGGTCAGGTGCAACTGCATGTGCTGCTGCACGGCAGCCACGTCCAGGCGACTCCGCGGCCCCGCGCCACGGCCAGCCAGCAAGGCCATGTGCGCCAGCAACTGGCGCAGCCGTGCGGCGGCCAGTTGCAAGGCAGCCGGCTCAAAACCGGGCGAACGCATTTCAAGCAGGGCCCGCCAGTCACTCACCAATGCAGGCCGCACACCCAGTGAGAGAACGGCATGCTGTTGCCCGGCCAGCAACGGCTGCAGGAAATCCAGCACGGCCTGCCCGCCTGCGTGCACCCAGTAGAGCGACCAGGGGTGGCTGTCGTCAGCTCGATAGGCATGCCCCTGTCCTGCCGGCATCACCACCAGCATGCCGGGCTGGATCAGGAGGCCCGTGCGCCCAACCTCCAGTCTTGCCCGGCCCTGGACACAGTAGAGCAGCAGGTGATCTTCATGCTCGGCAGGACTACGCTGCATGGCATGCCCCGACGCCGCCTCGTAATAGCCCATGGCCTCCGGATAGCAGTCATGGCTGCGGGCGTCCTCTGCCAGCGCCGACAGGGCAAAGGGAGGGATGATGTAGCGCAGGCTGCCGGAACCCAGCGGCCAGGACGAGACAAGGGGCACGGAAATCTCCTTAACACCAAGATCATCCAACCGCAGGCCAAGATATGCAATTCCTTGCCTTTTAGCCTGATGATAAAAAGACAACATCGTCCCACAACAAGCATGCGCCAGCTGCATGCAACGGAGAGCCGCCATGACCCGCCCCCGCCAGATTCCCCTCCTGCTGGAAGGCAGCTTCCAGGAAAGCCAGAGCCAGGAACGCCTGCCGGTCCTCAACCCAGCGACACAGGAAGTGCTGGCCGAAGTTCCCTTTGCCACCCCGACAGAAGTGAACCGCGCCGTTGCCGCGGCGAAAGAAGCCTTCACCAGCTGGCGCGAAACCCCGGCGCCGGCCCGTGCCCGCGTCATGCTGACTTTCCAGCACCTGCTGAAGCAGCACCATGACGAGCTCGCGGAAATCCTGTCCAAGGAAACCGGCAAGACCTTTGCCGACGCCAAGGGCGATGTCTGGCGCGGCATCGAAGTCGTTGAGCACGCCTGCAACATCTCCACCCTTCTCATGGGCGAGACCGTGGAAAACGTGGCAGGCGGCATAGACACCTACTCCATCATCCAGCCGCTGGGCGTGTGCGTGGGCATCACACCCTTCAACTTCCCCGCCATGATTCCGCTGTGGATGTTTCCTCTGGCCATCGCCTGTGGCAATACCTTCGTGCTCAAGCCTTCCGAACAGGACCCGATGACGCCCACACGTATCGCCGAGCTTTTCCTGGAAGCTGGTGCGCCGAAAAATGTGCTGCAGATCGTGCACGGCGGCCGCGAACAGGTTGACCAGTTGCTCACCCACCCGGACGTGCACGCCATTTCCTTCGTGGGCTCCGCACCCGTGGCCGAGCATATTTACCGCACCGGCACGCACAACCTGAAGCGCGTGCAATGCTTTGCCGGTGCCAAGAACCACATGGTGGTGATGCCCGACGCCCAGCCGCAGCAAGTCATCAACAACCTCATCGGCGCTTCCTGCGGTGCGGCCGGCCAGCGCTGCATGGCGATTTCCGTGGCAGTGCTCGTGGGTGAATCAAAGAACCTGATTCCGCATCTGGCGGCCTCTTTCAAGGAGCTGCGCCCCGGCGTGTGGAATGACAGCGGTGCCGCCTACGGCCCGGTGATTTCACAAAAAGCCAAGGCTCGCATCCTGGAGCTGATAGAAGCCGGCAAGAAAGAAGGTGCGAAATGCGAATTCGACGGCAGTCATATCAATGTGCCCGGTTATGAAACCGGCAACTGGCTGGGCCCCGTCCTTTTCTCTGGCGTAAAGGCTGAGATGAAGATTTACCAGGAAGAAATCTTCGGGCCGGTGCTGCTGTGCATGGAAGTGGATACGCTGGAAGATGCCATCGCCCTCATGAATGCCAACCCCTTCGGCAACGGCTGCTCCATCTTTACAGCCAGCGGTGCTGCTGCCCGCAAATTCCAGCATGAAATCGAAGTGGGCCAGGTCGGCATCAATGTGCCCATTCCCGTACCCCTGCCCTTCTTCTCTTTCACGGGCTGGAAGAAATCCTTCTTGGGTGACCTGCATGCCTATGGCAAACAGGCAGTACGTTTCTATACGGAAACCAAGACGGTTACAGCACGCTGGTTTGATGAAGACATTGCGCATAGCGCGCCGAACATGACCATACAGTTGAAGTAAGGCGGCACCATGGATTTCACCCTGTCAGCCGACCAGCAGGCTTTCGTACAAACGGCTCGCGACTTTGCTGAAAAGGAACTGGCCCCCCACGCCGCGCGTTGGGATGCCGAGCACCATTTCCCGGTGGACGTCATACGTCGTGCCGCGAATCTGGGTTTTTGCGGCATCTATGCTGATCCGGATTGCGGCGGGCTTGGCCTTTCGCGTATGGATGCTGCCCTGATTTTCGAGCAGCTATCGCAGGGCTGCACCGCCACCGCCGCCTACATCACTATCCACAACATGTGCACCTGGATGGTGACGCGCTTTGGCAACGCAAGGCAGAAAGCCGAATTCGGCGAAAAGCTCACCAGCGGAGAATGGCTGGCCAGTTACTGCCTCACCGAGCCCGGCGCCGGCAGCGATGCCGCTGCACTGAAAACGCGTGCCGAACGCGATGGCGACAGCTACTTGCTGAACGGCAGCAAGATGTTCATCTCGGGAGCTGGCGCCACTGACATTCTTGTCGTAATGGCGAGAACCTCCGACAACGGTGCAAAAGGCATTTCCACTTTTATCGTGCTGGCCAATACCCCCGGCGTGAGCTTTGGCAAGAACGAGGAAAAAATGGGCTGGAATGCGCAGCCCACGCGTGCCATCAACTTTGAAAATGCACGCATTCCCGCCAGCCTCCGTATCGGTGAAGAAGGCCAGGGCTTCGGCTTTGCCATGAAGGGCCTGGATGGCGGTCGCCTCAATATCGCCAGTTGTTCGCTAGGCACGGCACAGGCGGCACTGCGTGCGGCACATCGCTACCTGCAGGAACGCAAACAGTTCGGCAAGGCACTGGCGGATTTCCAGGCCCTGCAATTCCGTCTGGCCGACATGGCGACCGAGCTGCAGGCAGCACGCCTCATGGTCTACCACGCCGCCAGCTGTCTTGATGCCGGTGACAACGACGCCACCTTGCACTGCGCCATGGCGAAACGCTTCGCCACCGATGTCTGCTTCACGGTCTGCAACGAGGCCCTGCAACTGCACGGTGGCTATGGCTACCTGCGTGACTTCCCGCTGGAGCGCATGGTGCGTGATGTACGCGTGCACCAGATTCTGGAAGGTACGAATGAAATCATGCGCCTGATCACAGCGCGCAAGCTGCTGGAAAAAGACAGCCTCTGAACAAGGACACAAGGAGAAGAAGAATGACCACCATCGCCTTTTTTGGCTGCGGCAACATGGGTGCGCCCATGGCGCGCAATCTGCTGAAAGCCGGTTTTACCGTTCGTGTCTTTGATCTGAATCCTGCACTCACGGCACCATTGGAAGCCGACGGCGCTTATATCGCTGCTTCTGCTGCGCAGGCGGTACAGGGTGTGGACACCGTTATCACCATGCTGCCGCATGATGCCGCCGTAGAAAGCGTTTATCTGGACGAGAAGACCGGACTTCTGGCCCAGCTCTTCAAAGGCAGTCTGGTCATTGACTGCTCCACGGTTTCCCCCGAATGCGCGCGTCGTGTTTCTGCGGCAGCACATGCACGTGGCCTCGCCATGATTGATGCACCGGTCTCCGGTGGAGTAGCGGGCGCGGCGGCGGCGACCCTGAGTTTTCTGTGTGGTGGCAGTGCTACCGATGTGGATCGTGCCCGGCCTTTCCTGGCGGCAATGGGCAAGAACACCCTGCATGCCGGGAGTGCCAGTGCGGGTGCTGTCGCAAAAATCTGCAACAACATGCTGCTCGCAGTGCACATGATCGGCACCTGTGAAGCCCTGCAGCTCGGCGTGGACAACGGCCTAGACCCCGCCGTGCTCTCCGACATCCTGCTGAAAAGCTCGGGCCGCAACTGGTCGCTGGAGCTCTACAACCCCTGGCCCGGCGTGATGGAAAACTCCGCCGCCTCGCGTGAATACACGGGCGGCTTCCAGACTGATCTCATGAACAAGGATCTGGGCCTGGCCATGGAAGCGGCCCAACACAGCAAGTCCGTCACACCGCTGGGTGCACTGGCAAAGCAACTCTATGCCCTGCATGCCACGCATGGCAGCGGCAAGCTGGACTTCTCCTCCATCCTGAAACTGCTGCAGCACTGACGACGCTCCGCAGCGGGTGGCAATAGCCGCCCGCTGCGGCCGGATTTCATGCTGTCGACAGCAAGCAGACAGCACGATGTCATCCCGCAACAGCAATACTCGCCCTGATCGGGTATAAGAATCCGCTCAGGCCCCCGCCGGTGCCGCCTGATTCCAGTTCCTGACTCCGGACCGGTTTTCATGCGCCAGTTTTGCTCTACCGTCTTTGCCCTTCTGGCCCTGTGCTTCGGCCAGTTGGCGCTCGCCGCCTCACCGGTCTTGCGCACCGATCACCTGAACTCGCGCTTGGTCGCAGCCACCACGGCAGTCGTGCCGGACGAAACCCTGCAGGTCGGCCTGCTGCTGGAACACGACCCGCACTGGCATACCTACTGGCAGAACGCCGGCGACTCCGGCAGCGCCACGCAGATGGCCTTCACCCTGCCCTTGGACTTTACCGCCGGCGACATCCGCTGGTCCGTCCCCGAGCGGATTCCGGTGTTGGGGCTCGTGAACTACGGCTACAGCAACCGCGCGCTGCTACCGGTCGACATCCGGGTGCCGGCCGGCCTCAAAGCCGACAGCATCACGCTGACACTCAAGGCCAACTGGCTGATCTGCGAAGAGGAATGCATCCCGGGCGAAGGCGAATACGCCCTGACCCTGCCCGTCGCCGCCACTGCGGAAAAGGATGCGCGCTGGCAGGAGGACTTCGCCCGTGCCGAGGCCCGGCAGCCCCAAACCGACGCCCGGGTACAGGCCCGCTATCAGGTGGAAGGTGACATGCTCCTCCTCCACTTCACCGGCAGCGATCTCCCCGCCGACCTCCACGACTGGACCCTCTTTCCCGGCATTCCCCAGCTCATCACCAACGCCGCCACCCCCGTCTGGCAACAAAGCAGCGAAGGCTGGCAAGCCACACTGCCGCTCAGCGAATACTTCGCCGGCAGCCCGGCAGTCTTCCCGGTGTTGCTGGCCAAGGGCGACCGGGGCCTCTGGATTGAAGCTGCCCTCAACCCGGGAGCCAGCCCCTCCTCCCGGCAAGCCGCCGGTGACAGCACCACGGTCTGGCTGGCCCTGATCCTGGCCCTCGCCGGCGGCCTCGTGCTCAACCTCATGCCCTGCGTGTTCCCGGTACTGTCCTTCAAGGCCATGGGCGCACTGCAACACGCCGACGACAGGCAGGCCCTGCGCCGCCATGGCCTCTTCTATACCGCAGGCGTAGTGCTGAGCTTCCTTACGCTGGCCGGTGTGCTGCTGGCCCTGCGCGAGGCCGGCGAACAGATCGGCTGGGGCTTCCAGTTGCAGGAGCCTCGCTTCGTGGCGGCGCTCGCCATCCTCATCTTCGTGATGGCCATGAGCTTTGCGGGATTGCTGGAACTGGGCGCGCGGCTGGCCGGTATCGGGCAGTCACTCACCGAGGGACAAGGGGACCGCAGCGCCTTCTTCACTGGCGTGCTGGCCTGCGTGGTGGCCAGCCCCTGCACCGCGCCTTTCATGGGCACGGCGCTGGGCTTTGCGCTCGCACAGCCGGCGGTGGTCGCGCTGGCCGTGTTTGCCGCGCTGGGGCTGGGCCTAGCCCTGCCCATGCTGCTGCTGGGTTATGTGCCGGCACTGGCCCGGCTTCTGCCCCGCCCCGGCGCCTGGATGGAAGGCTTCCGCCAGTTCCTCGCCTTCCCCTTGCTCCTGACCGTGATCTGGCTGGTCTGGGTCTACGGTGAGCAGACCTCGGCCCTGGACATGGCCTGGTTGCTGGCGGCGCTCACGCTGATTGCCTTCGGCCTCTGGCTGCTCTCCCGGCCTGCCCTGCGCCGCCCCTTCTGGCAACACAGCCGCAAGGCCATCGCCCTGCTGGCTATTGCGATCGGCGTCATCGGCCCCCTGCTGCAAAAGCCGGCAGAGCCAGTGGCTGCGACCGTGAGCGGCAGCCATGAAGCCTGGAGCGAGGTCCGCCTGTCCACGCTCCGGGCCGAAAAACGCCCGGCGCTGGTGAACATGACGGCCGCCTGGTGCATCACCTGCCTCGCCAACGAACGCAGCACGCTGTCCACCAAAAGCGTGGCCAAGGCGTTGAAGGCCCATGGCGTAGCCTACCTCAAGGGCGACTGGACCCGCCGCGACCCGGCCATCAGCCGTTACCTCGAATCTTTCGGGCGCAATGGAGTGCCGCTCTACGTGCTGTATCCGGCGGAAGGCGAGCCCCGGGTACTGCCGCAAATCCTGACCCCGGCGCTGGTGGAAGACGCCATCGCCACCCTGAATCCCTGATGTCTATCCAAATCAACCACAGCCAAATCAACCCAAGGAGAGACCCCATGAAAAAACTGATGATGACTGCTCTCACCGGCCTCATTCTGGCCACCCCGCTGGCACAAGCCGCCGTCAAGATCGGCGAGAAGGCGCCGGATTTCACGCTGACCGACGTGAGCGGCAAGTCCCGCTCGCTGTCCGAGTTCGCGGGCAAGACGGTAGTACTGGAGTGGACCAACCCCGGCTGCCCCTTTGTGAAGAAGCATTACGACAGCGGCAACATTCCCAAACAGCAGAAAGACACACTGGCCACCGGTGCTGTCTGGCTAAGCATCAACTCCTCGGCCAAGGGCAAGCAGGGCGACATCACGCCCGCCGAAGCCACGGAACTCGGCAGCAAGTGGAAGACCGCCCCCACTGCCTACCTCTTTGACCGTGATGGCAAAATCGGCCAGGCCTACGGCGCCAAGACCACACCCCAGATTTATGTCATCGACGGCAAGGGCACGCTGCGCTACAACGGCGCCATCGACAGCATTCCCACCCCAAAACAGGATGACCTCGCCAAGGCCACGCAATACGTGCCCGGCGTGCTCGCCGCCATCGCCGCCGGCAAGGAAGTGACGCCTGCCACCACCCAGCCCTACGGCTGCAACGTGAAATACTAATTCCGTTTTTCGCCCACAAAAAAGCCCGCATTGATGCGGGCTTTTTTGTGGCTCAAGGCAACCGGATCACACCACACCTTGTGCCAGCATGGCATCCGCCACTTTCACGAAGCCGGCGATGTTGGCGCCCTTCACATAGTTGATGCGGCCATTTTCCTCACCGTAATGCACGCAGGCATGGTGGATGTTCTGCATGATGCTGTGCAGCTTTTCATCCACCTCACCGGCGTTCCAGTGCAGACGCATGGCGTTCTGCGACATCTCCAGACCACTCACGGCAACACCGCCCGCATTCGAGGCCTTGCCCGGTGCGTAGAGGATTCCTGCCTCCAGGAAAACATCGACCGCCTCGAGGTTGGACGGCATGTTGGCGCCCTCTGCGACACAGCGGCAGCCGTTGGCCAGCAGCGTACGGGCATCATTGCCGTCGAGCTCGTTCTGGGTGGCGCAGGGCAAAGCGATGTCACAGGCCAAGCCCCAGGGGCGCTTGCCTTCCAGGAAAGCCAAGCCAAACTGGTCGGCCAGTTCACGGATACGGCCGCGCTTGACGTTCTTCAGCTCCTGCAGCGCCGCGAACTGTTCTTCAGTGATGCCTGCCTCGAAGTACACCGTGCCTTCGGAATCCGACAGGGAAATCACACTGCCGCCTAGCTCCATGACTTTCTGTGCCGCGTACTGCGCCACATTGCCGGAACCGGAAACCGCCACACGCTTGCCACCGATGGAGTCGTGGCTGCGCTTGAGCATTTCTTCGGCGAAGTACACACAGCCGTAGCCGGTCGCCTCCGGGCGAATCAGGCTGCCGCCATAACTCAGCCCCTTGCCGGTAAAGACGGAGGTGAATTCATTGCTGAGGCGCTTGTACTGGCCAAACATGTAACCGACTTCGCGTGCACCCACACCGATATCACCCGCCGGCACATCCAGATCGGCACCGATATGGCGGTACAGCTCACTCATGAAGGACTGGCAGAAGCGCATGACTTCGGCATCGCTACGGCCCTTGGGATCAAAATCCGAGCCTCCCTTGCCACCGCCCATGGG
Organism: Moraxellaceae bacterium; assembly: GCA_037189985.1. Lineage (GTDB taxonomy): Bacteria > Pseudomonadota > Gammaproteobacteria > Pseudomonadales > Moraxellaceae > UBA2031. The sequence continues at coordinate 5,746 of JBBCJX010000008.1, read as the reverse complement.
CAGCGAGGTCAGGGAGTTTTTCAGCACCTGCTCGAAAGCCAGGAACTTGAGCACACCCAAATTGACTGAAGGATGAAAGCGCAGGCCGCCCTTGTAAGGGCCGATGGCACTGTTCATCTGCACGCGGAAACCGCGGTTGACGTGAATCCGGCCTTTGTCGTCCACCCAGGGCACGCGGAAAATGATGACACGCTCCGGCTCGACCATACGCTCCAGAATCCCTGCCTTCAGATAATGCGGATTGGCCTCCAGATAGGGCCACAGGGTACGCAACACCTCTTCTACGGCCTGATGGAACTCAGGCTGGTGGGGGTCACGCTGGCGCAGGCGCTCCAGGAAGGAGTCAATGGTTTCGGTCATGGACATCTCGATGCAGGGCTAGGATCGGACGATCAAATTTGGGGCGAGCATTTTATGTGAGCGCACCTAAAAAATGCACGACAAAATACAGGCTATTGATAAACGGGAATATTCGGGCATTTTCATCGCCTTATTTGCACAATTTATGTGCATTCAAGATGATATTTTCGCCCCAAAAAAATACACACCGGCTTTAGGGAACCAAGCAGCAAGCCTGACCACCCATGAAAAAGCCCGCATCAGCGGGCCTTTTCAGCAAGGTGGCTTAGCAGCAACAAAATCCCGACCGGAGCCTGCCGGCGGGCCTCTTCAGGCAACCGCCCCCGTCTTGCGCAATTCGGCAATGCGCTCGGCACTCAGGCCCAGCTCCCTCAGGACTTCATCGGTGTGCGAGCCCAGCTCCGTGCCGATATGGCGGAAGGTGGCGGGGGTCCGGGAGAACTTGATGGCCGTTCCGAGCTGGCGCTGGGAAGTACCGTCTGGCCGAGGCACATCCACAATCAGGTCACGGGCCTTGATGTGCGGGTGTTCGCAGGCCTCCGCAAAGGTGAGCACGGGCTCAGTGCAGGAGTCGATGGCAATGAACACCTGCTCCCATTCGGCATAGGTCTTCTTCTTCATTTCACTGGCGATATCCGCCTTGAGGCTGGCCACCACCTCAGGGTCGGCCATCACCATGCCTTTTGGAGCCAGCTCCGGGCGGCCAATGGCTGCACAGAACTGCATGAAGAACTGCGGCTCCAGGCCACCCACCGAGAAGTGGCGGCCGTCAGCCGTTTCATAGCAGTCATAGAAGGTGCCGCCGTTGAGCTGCGTGCTTTCCAGCCCGGGCTGCTCACCGGCCACGAGTGCAGGCGGAGCGGTCAGGGCATGCAGGGTAAAGGCGGCATCCGTCATGGAGATGTCCACAAACTGGCCCTCGCCGGTCTGCGCACGGTGGATGACGGCGGCAAGTATGCCCATCACGGCATGGCAGGAGCCTCCGGCCACGTCGGCCACCTGCACGGCCATGGGCGCCGGCCCCGTGCTCTTGCGGCCGTTGTAGCCAAGCACACCGGCGATGGCGAGGTAGTTCATGTCGTGGCCGGCGCGATCCTTGTAGGGGCCAGTCTGGCCATAGCCGGTGATGGAGCAGTAAATGAGCCTGGGGTTCACAGCCTTGAGCGCCCCGTAGCCCACACCAAGACGGTCCATCACACCGGGGCGGAATTGCTCGACCACGATGTCGTAGTCCTTGACCAGTTGTTTGACCAGTTCCACCCCCTCCGGCTTCTTGAGGTCAATGCCGATGCCACGCTTGCTACGGTTGAGGAAGGCATGCGCCGTGGACTGGCCCGCATCGAAAGGCGGCACCATGCGCACCATGTCCGGCCGGGTGGGCGACTCCACGCGCAAGACATCCGCGCCCATGTCGGCCAGCAACAGGGTGCCGAAGGGGCCGGGCAAGAGTGCAGAAAAATCGAGGACCTTGAGGGAAGACAGCGGGCCGGGCATGGAGTGCTCCTTGCTGATGGAGTCAGGTACGGGAAAGTACAGACAGCGGAGCATAGAGGTAGCGGCAGGCCTCCCTAATGACGCAAGGCACCAAAACGCTTGACGATAACGCTCACGGGGCTGCCCTGCCCGGCTCCGTCATCAGAAGGTTTTGTGCGGCATAGCGGCCAGTGATACGCCGGGACTCTTCGTCCTGCGGCAATTGCCAGAGGCGGGCCACCTCGGTGGCAAACATCCAGTCCTGAAGGTTCACGGTTCGCCCATCATGGCGCACCAGCACCGGACGATGGCGCACAGCGCCACGAGCGCGGTACGGCTCGGCCTCAATCCGTGCAGCATCAGCACGCAGGAGGCTGCGCTGGTAGAGGCCCGTCCGAACCTGCGCCTTCTCGGCCGAGACATCAAGACGGAAGGCAGCATGCTCAAGGACAACCACGGCAGATACCACGGCCACAAACACGCAAGCGGAAAAATAAGCACCATTGAGTGCCGAACTCCCTGCCGAAGCACGGGCAGCGCCCACTGCAGCGGCCAGCAACACCAACCCCGGTAGCACCAGCGCGTTTGCCGAGTAAGCAATGATGAGCTGGGGCGACAGGCCAGTACGCGCATGCCAGTGCATGAAGTCAGGCATCCAGCGCAAATCCAGCCACCAGATCAGCAGGCCGGCAAGCAGCCATATCCATACACGGACATCACGCAAACATTGCCAGGCCATCCAGATCAGCCCTTGAACACCACGTTCTCGCCCAGCGGCGCACGGCCGACGCGGGTGCGGTTGGCCGCCACGCTTTCGTCTTCATAGCCGAAGGAAATACCGAGCAGGATGGCAGTGTCTTCCTCCACGCCGAAGACTTCGCGCACATCGTCCGGGTAGTAACGCATGGAACCCTGGGCGCAGGAGCCGATGCCATGGGCTGTCATCAGCAGCATCAGGGTCTGCACATACATGCCGACATCCAGCGCCACGGTCACGCCAAAGTTGCGGTTCATGCCGATGAAGCAGACATGGGGTGCGTCGAACAGCTCGAAATTGCGCAGCGTGGCGCGCATACGCCCCATCTTGTCGTCACGGGCAATGCCCATGTTGTTGTAGAGCTCGACGGCGCAGTCCACCTGGCGCTTGCGGTAGACACCTTCGAAGTTGGGTAGGTGCTCGAAATCCGGATTAACCGGCGAGCCGCCCATGGCACGCTCCACCATACGCTTTTTCAGTTCATCACGGGTGGCACCGGAGGCCACAAAGACCTGCCAGGGCTGGATATTGCAGTTTGAGGGCGCAAGCTGCGCCGAAGCGAAAATGTCGTTCAGTACCTGCTCGGGCACAGGTGTCGGCAGGAAACCGCGGACGGAGCGGCGGTTGCGGATGGCGTCTTCCAGGCTCTGGGTAGCGGGGGTGATGGACGGGACAGCCTTGCTCATGGGGTTCTCCGTGATGCGCAGAGTCAAGAATCGGGTATCGGGGCGGCCCGCATCGTATTACATGCTGACCATCAGGTCACTTCATGACAGAATGACCGCCTCGTCATTTCCAACCCTTCAGGAGACATCCATGGCAGGTCCGCTCACCGGCTTCCGCATCATCGAACTCGCGGGCATCGGCCCCGGCCCCTTCTGCGGCATGATGCTGGCCGACCAGGGCGCCGAGGTCATCCGCATCGACCGCCCCGGCGTGAACCCCATGATTGCCCAAGCTTCCGGCCACGGCATCCTCTTCCGCAACCGCCGCACCCTGGCGGTAGACCTGAAAAAACCCGAAGGCGTGGAAACCGTGCTCCGCCTCTGCGAAGGCGCCGATGCCATTTTTGAAGGCTTCCGCCCCGGTGTGACCGAGCGCCTGGGGCTGGGCCCCGATGTCGCCCTCGCCCGCAATCCCAAACTGGTTTACGGCCGCATGACGGGCTGGGGCCAGCAAGGCCCCATGGCTCCTCTGGCCGGCCATGACATCAACTACATCGCCCTTACCGGCGCCCTGCACACCATGGGCCGTACCGGCGACGTGCCCGTGCCCCCGCTCAATCTGGTGGGTGATTTCGGCGGCGGTGGCATGTACATGGCTTACGGCATCGTTTGCGCCCTGCTGGAAGCGCAGAAGAGCGGCAAGGGCCAGGTGGTGGACGCCGCCATGGTGGATGGTGCTGCCTCTCTCATGTCCATGTTCTATGGCCTGAAGAACGTCGGCATGTTCAGCGACAACCGCGGCACGCACATGCTGGATACCGGCGCGCACTTCTACGACGTGTATGAGACTGCCGACGGCAAATACGTATCCGTGGGTGCCATCGAGCCGCAGTTCTACGCCATCCTGAAAGAAAAGGCAGAACTCACCGAGGAAGACTTCGGGGTACAGATGAACCCCGCCATCTGGCCGGAACAGAAAAAGAAGATCGCTGCCATCTTCAAGAAAAAGACACGTGACGAGTGGTGCGCCCTGCTCGATGGCACCGATGCCTGCTTTGCTCCCGTGCTCTCACTGGAAGAGGCCCCGCAGCATCCGCACATGAAGGCACGCAATACCTTCATTGATGTCGGCGGACAACAGCAGCCGGCACCTGCTCCGCGCTTCTCGCGCACACCGGCGGCCGCACCTTCGCCGATGACACCCATGGGTGCCGACAGCGAAGCCGTGCTGCGTGACTTCGGCTTCAGTGCCGGTGATATCGAGAAGCTGTTTGCCGCCGGGGCGGTAGCCAACAAATAACCTCAACAACTGTCGCCCCCGCGGAAGCGGGGGCCCAGTGACTTTGCCCCATATCAACATGAGCTCGCAGAAAGGCACTGGATTCCCGCCTTCGCGGGAATGACAAAGAAAGAAAAAACCGGGAGGCCCGCCATGAACGCCAGTCACACCCCGCAAACCCCTTTGCGCAAACTCGAAACCGCTGCCGAACGCTGGGCACGCTTCACGCCCATCAAAACTGGCGAGGATTACCTCAATTCCCTGCGCGGCCGCCCGCTCAAGCTCTTCCTCTTCGGCAAGGAAGAACCGAATCCGGTGGACAACCCACTGATCCGCCCTTCCATGAATGCCTTGCGCCAGACCTATGATCTGGCCATTGAAGACCCCGAGCTGGCCACGGCGTATTCGCCGCTGATCAATGCGCAGGTGAACCGTTTCCTCCACATCGTGGAGTCGCCGGAAGACCTGGTGAAGAAGAACAAGATGCAGCGCCGCATGGGCCAGCTCACCGGCACCTGCTTCCAGCGCTGCGCCGGCCTCGACACCATCAGCGTGATGCACTCCATCACTTACGACATCGACCAGAAACACGGCACGCCCTACCACGCCCGTTACATCGATTTCCTGAAAAAAGCGCAGGCCAACAACATCATCATCGGCGCCGGCATGACCGACCCGAAAGGTGACCGCAGCAAGCGCCCGCATGAGCAGACCGACCCCGATCTTTTCCTGCACATCACCGGCCGCAACGAACAGGGCATCTTCGTCACCGGCGCCAAAGCACACATGACCGGCGGCCTGAACTCGCACTGGATCTTCGTGATGCCCACCATGAACCTCGGCGAGAAGGACCGCGACTGGGCCGTGGTCGGCGCCGTACCAGCAGATGCCGAAGGCATCACCTATATCTACGGTCGCCAGAGTTGTGACACGCGTGCGCTGGAAGGCGGCAAGATCGATGTCGGCAATGCCGAATTCGGCGGCCAGGAAACGCTCACCGTCTTCGACCACGTCTTCATTCCTTACGAGCACGTGTTCATGGATGGCGAATACGAATTCGCCCAGGAAATGGTGGCTCGCTTCACGTCTTACCACCGCGCCTCTTACGTCTGCAAAACCGGCCTGGGTGACGTCATGGTGGGCGCTGCTGCGGCCGTAGCTGAATACAATGGCGTGGAAAGCGTCTCGCACATCAAGGACAAGCTGGTTGAG
>JBBCJX010000007.1:0-16518 GCA_037189985.1 Moraxellaceae bacterium | reverse complement strand
GACGATGGCGGGCACGCCGTACTGGCTGTCGGCACCGTTCAGGGCTTCGAGAGCGGAACCACGGATGATCGGGGTGTCGTCACCGGGGAACTTGTAGGTATTCAGAAGTTCGCGAACTTCCATTTCCACCAGTTCCAGCAGCTCTTCGTCATCAACCATGTCGCACTTGTTCAGGAACACGACGATGAAGGGAACGCCCACCTGGCGGGACAGCAGGATGTGCTCGCGGGTCTGCGGCATGGGGCCGTCAGCAGCGGAGCAGACCAGGATGGCGCCATCCATCTGGGCAGCACCGGTGATCATGTTCTTCACGTAGTCGGCGTGGCCGGGGCAGTCCACATGCGCGTAGTGGCGTGTGGGGCTGTCGTATTCCACGTGAGCGGTGTTGATGGTGATACCGCGTGCCTTTTCTTCGGGAGCGGAGTCGATCTGGTCGTAGCCCTTGGCTTCGCCACCGAACAGCTTGGCGCAGGTGGTGGCGATCGCTGCGGTCAGCGTCGTCTTGCCATGGTCAACGTGACCAATCGTGCCCACGTTTACGTGCGGCTTGTTACGTTCAAATTTTGCTTTTGCCACGATGAAATCCTCGTCAAATCAGATTCGTTTCAGGGCCGCCGCACGGCGGCCCCGCAAAGTCATTACTCGTCGTCATCACCACTGCGCTTGGCAGTGAACTTGGTGATGATGGCGTCAGCCACGCTCTTCGGTGTTTCCGCGTACTTGGAAAACTCCATGGAGAAAGTGGCACGGCCCTGGGACATGGAGCGCATGTCGGTGGCATAGCCAAACATTTCCGACAGGGGCACTTCCGCCTTGATTGCCTTGCCTCCGCCAGGCATGTCGTCCATGCCCTGCACCATGCCGCGACGACGGTTGAGGTCACCCATGATGTCGCCCATGTAGTCTTCCGGCGTCTCGACTTCGATCTTCATGATCGGCTCGAGCAGAACCGGATCCGCCTTCAGGAAGCCCAGACGGAAGGCAATGGAACCCGCCATCTTGAAGGAGAGTTCGTCAGAGTCCACGTCGTGGTAGGAGCCGTCGAACAGCACAGCCTTGATACCCACGATGGGATAGCCGGCGAGCACGCCCGTCTTCATGCGCTCCTGGATACCCTTGTCGACAGCACCGAAGAACTCCTTGGGCACAGTACCGCCAACCACTTCCACGGCGTATTCGTACTCTTTCTCTGCATCTGCACCCATAGGCTCCAGACGCACATAGACATGACCGTACTTGCCTCGACCACCGGTCTGACGCACGAACTTGCCTTCGGATTCGACAGTCTTGCGAATGGTTTCACGGTAAGCCACCTGCGGCTTGCCGATGTTCGCTTCCACACCGAACTCGCGCTTCATGCGGTCGACGAGAATGTCGAGATGCAACTCACCCATGCCGGAGATGATGGTCTGGCCGGACTCCTCATCAGTCTTGACGCGGAAAGACGGATCTTCCTTCGCCAGACGACCGAGAGCGGTCGACATTTTTTCCTGGTCAGCCTTGGTCTTGGGCTCCACGGCCACGGAAATCACAGGCTCGGGGAATTCCATGCGCTCCAAGGTGATGACGTTGTCTTCATCACACAGAGTGTCACCGGTGGTGACATCCTTCAGACCCACAACTGCAGCGATATCGCCAGTACGGGCTTCCTTGATTTCTTCGCGGCTGTTTGCATGCATCTGCAGCATGCGGCCGACACGCTCCTTCTTGCTCTTGACCGGGTTCCACACGGGGCTACCCGACTCCAGCACACCCGAATAGACACGGATGAAGGTGAGCGAGCCCACATACGGGTCATTCATGATCTTGAAGGCAAGTGCGGCAAAAGGCGCATCATCCGAAGCCTCACGGACAGCCTTGGTTTCTGCCTTGTCATCCAGCACGCCATCAACCGGCGGAATGTCCGTCGGAGCGGGGAGATACTGGATCACAGCATCCAGCATGCGCTGCACGCCCTTGTTCTTGAAGGCAGAGCCGCAGAGAGCAGGAATGATTTCACCAGCAATCGTGCGCTGACGGATAGCCGTGTGGATTTCCTCTTCAGACAAAGCACCCTCTTCAAGGTACTTGTTCATCAGCTCTTCAGAGGCTTCAGCAGCGGTCTCCACGAGCTTCTCGTGATACTCCTGAGCCAAATCCTGCAGGTCGGCAGGAATGTCCTCATAAGTAAAGGTCATGCCCTGGGAAGCTTCATCCCAATTGATGGCCTTCATCTTGATCAGATCAACCACGCCAGTGAAGGTATCTTCAGCACCGATAGGCAGCACGATGGGCACGGGATTGGCGCCCAAGCGAGTACGCATTTGCTCTACAACGCGCAGGAAGTTGGCACCCGTACGGTCCATCTTGTTCACGAAGGCGATGCGGGGAACCTGATACTTGTTGGCCTGGCGCCATACGGTTTCCGACTGGGGCTGCACGCCACCAACAGCGCAATACACCATGCAGGCACCATCCAGCACACGCATGGAGCGCTCCACTTCAATCGTGAAGTCAACGTGGCCCGGGGTATCAATCAGATTGATCTGGTGTTGCTCGAACTGCTTGTCCATTCCGGACCAGAAAGCCGTGGTCGCAGCAGAGGTGATCGTGATGCCACGCTCCTGCTCCTGCTCCATCCAGTCCATGGTGGCAGCGCCGTCATGCACTTCACCAATCTTGTGGGATTTGCCTGTGTAAAACAGGATGCGCTCGGAGGTTGTTGTCTTGCCGGCATCGATATGAGCACTGATACCGATATTCCGGTAACGTGCAAGTGGGGTGGTTCTTGCCATGTCTGTGAACTCCGGCGATTAGAAGCGGTAGTGAGCAAAAGCCTTGTTGGCTTCAGCCATGCGGTGCACATCTTCACGCTTCTTTATTGCAGCGCCTTTACCTTCGGCGGCATCCAGCAGTTCGCCGGCAAGACGCAAAGCCATGCTCTTTTCAGAGCGCTTGCGGGCAGAGTCCACCAACCAGCGCATGGCCAGGGCAGTACGACGGGAGGGACGTACTTCCATGGGCACCTGGTAGGTGGCGCCACCAACACGACGCGCCTTCACTTCAACCATCGGGCGCACCTTGTCGAGCGTAGCCTCGAAGAATTCCACGGGATCACCCTTTGTCTTCTCGGTCACGCGCTCAAGGGCACCATAAACCACGCTTTCAGCGATGGACTTCTTGCCCCGCTCCATCACATGGTTGATGAACTTGGCGATGGTCTGGCTACCGAACTTGGGGTCCGGCAGGATTTCACGGGCAGCTACTACACGACGTCTTGGCATTTTCTCTAAACCTTATGAATGCTTCAGGAATTTCCGGGACTTAAAGCAGATTACTGAATGCCCGGGCCTTACTTGCGCCCCAATTACTTCTTGGGACGCTTGGTGCCGTACTTGGAACGGCTCTGGTTGCGATCCTTCACGCCGGCGCAATCCAGGGAACCACGCACGGTGTGGTAACGCACACCGGGAAGATCCTTGACACGACCGCCACGGATCAGCACAACGCTGTGCTCCTGGAGGTTGTGGCCTTCGCCGCCAATATAGGAAGAAACTTCAAAACCCGAGGTCAGACGGACACGGCAGACCTTGCGGAGTGCGGAGTTCGGCTTCTTCGGAGTGGTGGTGTACACGCGAGTGCACACGCCGCGACGCTGGGGGCAGCCCTTCAGCGCCGGCACCTTGGATTTTTCGACCAAGGATTCGCGACCCCTGCGGATCAGCTGGTTGGTGGTTGCCATAAGGCAGTTCTCTCCCGTTGCGGGCCCGCTCCCATGCGAGAATTGTCGGACCCTGATTAAAAAACCCTCAAAAAAGGGACACTTTTTTGAGGGTGCGCATTCTATGTACGAAGAAGCCAGCCGTCAACACAGGGCCAACGGGCTGGCTTCTACGGTCAGACACCCCGGCAAGGGTGCCTGACGGGCTCACTCGCCGGAGTTAAGGGCTTCGGACAGGGCCTGTTCAACATCGCTGGCGCTGGGACCGGAGACAGCCACTTTCTCTGCCTGACGGGCACGGCGACGCTCGGCATGGTAGGCAAAGCCGGTACCTGCCGGGATGAGCCGGCCGACCACGACGTTTTCCTTAAGGCCACGCAAGTCATCTTCCTTGCCAGTGACCGCCGCCTCGGTGAGGACGCGAGTGGTCTCCTGGAAGGAGGCAGCCGAGATGAAGGACTCGGTAGCCAGCGATGCCTTGGTGATACCCATCAGCACGCGATCAAACTTGGCCGGGAACTTATCGCCACCCTTGAGCTGCTCGTTCTCTTCCATGACGCGGCCATACTCGACCTGTTCGCCCTTGATGAAAGAGGAGTCGCCGCTTTCGGTGATCTCGGCCTTGCGCAGCATCTGGCGGATGATGACCTCGATGTGCTTGTCGTTGATCTTCACACCCTGCAGGCGGTAAACGTCCTGGACCTCGTTGACGATATAGGTCGCCAGCGCGGTTTCACCCTTGAGGCGCAGGATGTCGTGCGGGTTCTGCGGGCCATCGGAGATGGTTTCACCGCGGGCCACGCGCTCACCTTCGAACACGTTGATCTGGCGCCACTTCGGAATCAGTTCTTCGTAAACGTCGGAGCCGTCATCCGGCGTAATCACCAGACGATGCTTGCCCTTGGTTTCCTTGCCGAAGGAAACAATACCGCTGATTTCCGCAAGAATGGCCGGCTCTTTGGGCTTGCGGGCCTCGAAGAGGTCGGCAACGCGGGGCAGACCACCGGTGATGTCACGGGTCTTGGAAGACTCCATCGGAATACGGCCGATAACATCACCCACGCCCACGGTGGCATCATCCTGCAGCGCAGTGATGGCCAACGCCGGCAGGAAATACTGCACAAGCTGGTCAGTACCTTCGATCTTGATCGGATTGCCCTTGCCGTCCAGCAGGCGAATGCCGGGACGCAGGTCCTTGCCGGCTGCCGGGCGGTCCTTGGGATCCATGATTTCGATATTGGTGAGGCCGGTCAGCTCGTCCGTCTGGTGACGCACGGTGATGCCATCTTCCATGTCGGTAAACTTAACGCGGCCCGCCACTTCCGTGATGATCGGATGGGTATGCGGATCCCAACTGGCCACGATCTGGCCACCCTTCACTTCCTGGGCATCCTTGACCGTGATCACGGCACCATAAGGCAGCTTGTAACGCTCACGCTCGCGGCCACGGTTATCGGCAACACCGATTTCACCCGAGCGGGATACCGCCACCAGATTGCCGTTTGCCTGCTGCACGGTCTTCACGTTGTGGAAGCGTGCCGTACCGTCATTACGCACTTGCACATTGGAGATGGCCGACTGACGCGAGGCGGCACCACCGATATGGAAGGTACGCATGGTGAGCTGTGTACCGGGCTCACCGATGGACTGGGCTGCCATGACACCAACCGCTTCACCGATGTTCACCTGATGGCCACGGGCCAGGTCACGTCCGTAGCACTTGGCACAGACACCCTGACGCGAGTCACAAGTAATGACGGAGCGCACGACAACTTCGTCAACACCGGCCAGCTCCAGCTTCTCGACCCACTTTTCATCAAGCAGCGTATCCACAGGCGCCAGCACTTCTTCCGTGCCGGGGCGATATACGTCACGCACTACCACACGACCCAGCACGCGGTCACGGAGTGCCTCCACCACATCACCGCCTTCGATCAGCGGCGTCATGGTGACACCATTGCTGGTACCGCAGTCGATGGTGGTAATCACGAGGTCCTGCGCGACGTCGACAAGACGACGTGTCAGGTAACCCGAGTTGGCTGTCTTGAGCGCGGTATCAGCCAGACCCTTACGGGCACCGTGAGTGGAAATGAAGTACTGCAGAACGGTCAGGCCCTCACGGAAGTTCGCCTTGATGGGCGTTTCAATGATGGAGCCGTCCGGCTTGGCCATCAGGCCACGCATGCCGGCAAGCTGACGGATCTGCGCAGCGCTACCACGAGCGCCCGAATCAGCCATGATATAGATGGAGTTGAAGGACTTCTGCTCTTCAATCGAGCCATCCTTCGCCTTCACCTTTTCATTGGACAGGTTGTCCATCATGGCCTTGGCAACGAGCTCGTTGGTACGGGACCAGATGTCGACCACCTTGTTGTAGCGCTCGCCCTTGGTCACGAGACCGGAAGCAAACTGTGATTCGATTTCGCGGACTTCTTCTTCCGCAGAATTGATGATCTTTTCCTTTTCAGCCGGGATCACCATGTCTTCCATGCCAACGGACACACCGGAATACGTCGCTTGCTGGAAGCCAAGGTACATGAGCTGGTCGGCAAAAATCACAGTATCCTTGAGACCCAGCGTGCGGTAGCAAGTATTGAGCAGCTTGGAAATGTTCTTCTTGGTCATGGGCTGGTTCACCAGCTCGAAAGGCAAGCCTTCCGGCACGATGTTCCAGAGCATGCAGCGGCCCGGCGTGGTGTCCGCAAGGAACGTACGCTTGCTGCGGTTGCCTTCGTCATCCACGGTCACTTCATGGATGCGCACCTTGACCTTGGCATGCAGTTCTACCGACTTGGTACCGAGCGCACGTGTCACTTCCGGGTAATCGGCAAACACCATGCCTTCACCCTGCGCATTCACACGGTCACGGGTGATGTAGTAGAGACCCAGCACCACGTCCTGCGACGGCACGATGATGGGCTCGCCATTGGCAGGCGACAGGATGTTGTTGGTGGACATCATGAGTGCACGCGCTTCAAGCTGCGCCTCAAGTGTCAACGGCACGTGCACGGCCATCTGGTCGCCGTCAAAGTCGGCGTTGAAAGCAGTACACACCAAGGGGTGCAACTGGATGGCCTTGCCTTCGATCAGCACAGGTTCGAAAGCCTGCAGACCAAGACGGTGCAGCGTGGGTGCGCGGTTCAGCAGCACCGGATGTTCGCGGATCACCTCAGCGAGGATATCCCACACATCTGCAGTTTCACGCTCCACCATTTTCTTTGCGGCCTTGATCGTCGTTGCCAGGCCACGTGCTTCCAGCTTGCCGAAAATGAAAGGCTTGAACAGTTCCAGAGCCATCTTCTTGGGCAGACCACACTGGTGCAGACGCAACGTCGGGCCCACCACGATCACGGAACGGCCGGAGTAGTCGACACGCTTGCCGAGCAAGTTCTGGCGGAAGCGACCCTGCTTGCCCTTGATCATGTCGGCCAGGGACTTCAACGGGCGCTTGTTGGAACCAGTGATGGCACGGCCACGACGACCGTTGTCCAGCAAGGCATCAACCGACTCCTGCAACATACGCTTTTCGTTGCGCACGATGATGTCAGGAGCGCTCAGGTCGAGCAGGCGCTTGAGACGGTTATTACGGTTGATCACGCGACGGTAAAGATCGTTCAGATCGGAAGTGGCGAAACGACCACCATCCAAGGGCACCAGAGGACGCAGGTCTGGTGGCAACACCGGCAGCACCGTCATGATCATCCACTCCGGCTTGTTGCCGGAGGACAGGAAGGACTCCATGAGCTTGAGGCGCTTGGAAAGCTTCTTCAGCTTGGTCTCGGAAGTCGTGTTGGGGATTTCCTCACGCAACTTGGCAACTTCGGACTCGAGGTCGATATCTTTCAGCAGCGCCTGGATAGCCTCGGCGCCCATCTTGGCGTCGAAGTCATCGCCGTATTCTTCCAGTGCGTTGTAGTAGTCCTCATCAGAAAGCAGCTGACCCTTTTCCAGGGTAGTGGTCATGCCTGCGTCGATCACGACGAAGCTTTCGAAATACAGGACACGCTCAATGTCACGCAAGGTCATGTCCAGCAGCAGACCGATACGGGAGGGCAGCGACTTCAGGAACCAGATATGCGCCGTCGGCGAGGCCAACTCGATGTGGCCCATACGCTCGCGACGCACCTTGGTCAGCGTTACTTCCACGCCACATTTTTCGCAGATCACGCCACGGAACTTCATGCGCTTGTACTTGCCGCACAGGCACTCGTAGTCCTTGATCGGGCCAAAGATCTTGGCGCAGAACAGGCCATCACGCTCCGGCTTGAAAGTACGGTAGTTGATCGTTTCCGGCTTCTTCACTTCGCCGAACGACCAGGAACGGATCATGTCAGGCGAGGCAAGACCGATACGGATCTTGTCGAATTCTTCGTCCTGGCCCTGGTTCTTCAGGAGATTGAGCAAGTCTTTCAAGGCGTTTCTCCAGTTTCTTTCTCAGTCAGCCCGTTTTCACGGACTGGCACACGGAGTTGGTTCTTTGGCACCGGTATCGCGCGCTCGCGATACCGGTGCGGTCATTGCGTTAGCCGTCTGCTGCTAGTCAGTATCGAGCTCGATATTGATGGCAAGCGAACGGATCTCCTTGATCAACACGTTGAAGGATTCGGGCATGCCCGGATCCATGCGGTGATCACCATCCACGATGTTCTTGTAGATGCGCGTACGACCATTCACATCGTCCGACTTCACCGTCAGCATTTCCTGCAGGGTGTAGGCGGCGCCATAGGCTTCCAGCGCCCAGACTTCCATCTCCCCGAAGCGCTGACCACCGAACTGCGCCTTGCCACCCAGCGGCTGCTGCGTCACCAGCGAGTAAGAGCCGGTGGAGCGGGCATGCATCTTGTCGTCGACAAGGTGGTTCAGCTTGAGCATGTACATGTAGCCGACCGTGACTTGGCGATCAAAACGCTCGCCCGTGCGACCATCGAACAGCCACTGCTGGCCATTTTCATTCTGGCCGGCCAGCTTCAGCAGCGCCTTGATTTCAGGTTCGTGAGCACCATCGAACACCGGCGTTGCCATCGGAACGCCACCCTTCAGGTTTTCAGCCAGCGCCAACACCTCATTGTCACTGAGTGACTTGATGTCTTCCTGCTGGCCGCCCACGCCGTTGTAAATTTCGTCAAGGAACTTGCGGACTTCAGCAACCTTCTTCTGCTGCTCCAGCATTTCACCAATGCGCTGGCCCAGCCCCTTGGCAGCCCAGCCAAGGTGAGTTTCCAGGATCTGGCCCACGTTCATGCGCGAAGGCACGCCCAGAGGATTCAGCACGATGTCGACCGGCTCACCATGCTCGTCATGCGGCATGTCTTCCACCGGCATGATCACGGAAACAACACCCTTGTTACCGTGACGACCTGCCATCTTGTCACCGGGCTGGATGCGACGCTTCACCGCCAAATAGACCTTCACGACTTTCAGCACGCCGTGGGCTAAGTCATCACCGGTAGTGATCTTGCGCTTCTTGTCTTCGAACTTGGCTTCGATGTCAGCTTCGCGCTCCTTGAGATAGGCTTGGGCCTTCTCAAGCTGGTCCGCAATCGCCTCATCAGCCGGACGAATCTCGAACCACTGCTCCAGCGTCAGCGCATCGAGATCTTCCTTGGCCAGTACGGCACCCTTCTTGAGGCCGGCACCGCCATTCACTTTCTGGCCTGTCAGCGCAGAACGCAGGCGCGAAGAAGTGGCTTCGGCGAAGATGCGATACTCTTCTTTCAGATCCTTGCGATAGGCATCGAGCTGCTCTTTTTCGATGGCCAATGCACGGGCATCCTTGTCGATGCCGTCGCGGGTGAACACCTGCACATCAATGATCGTACCCTTGGTGCCGGAGGGCACACGCAGGGACGTATCCTTAACGTCAGAGGCCTTTTCACCGAAGATGGCGCGCAACAGCTTTTCTTCCGGAGACAGCTGGGTCTCACCCTTGGGCGTGACTTTGCCGACCAGAATGTCGCCAGCATTCACTTCAGCGCCGATATAGACAATCCCGGACTCATCAAGCTTGGCGAGGGCAGCCTCACCCACATTCGGGATGTCGGCCGTGATTTCCTCGGGGCCGAGCTTGGTATCTCGAGCGATACAGCTCAGTTCCTGGATGTGGATGGACGTGAAACGGTCTTCCTGGACAACACGCTCGGAGATGAGGATGGAGTCTTCGAAGTTGTAACCGTTCCAGGGCATGAAGGCGACGCGCATGTTCTGGCCAAGCGCGAGCTCACCCAGATCAACCGACGGGCCATCGGCAAGAATGTCGCCAACAGCAATCACGTCACCCACTTTCACCAGCGACTGCTGGTTGATGCAGGTGTTCTGGTTGGAGCGCGTGTACTTAGTGAGGTTATAGATATCGACACCGGCTTCACCAGTGACGATTTCCTTGTCGCTCACACGCACAACGATACGGCCAGCATCCACGTAGTCAATGACACCACCACGCTTGGCGACAACGCAGACACCGGAGTCACGGGCAACATAGCGCTCCATGCCGGTACCCACGAGCGGCTTTTCCGAACGCAGTGTCGGCACAGCCTGGCGCTGCATGTTGGAGCCCATGAGAGCGCGGTTGGCATCATCATGCTCAAGAAAGGGAATCAGCGATGCAGCAACCGACACCACCTGACGGGGAGAAATGTCCATGTACTGGACTTTCTCGGGCCCCATCACGGTGAATTCATTCTTGTGGCGCACGGCAACAAGGTCATCCACCAGACGGTTGTTCTTGTCCACCTTGGAGTCAGCCTGGGCCACCACGTATTCGGCTTCTTCGATGGCAGACAGGTATTCGTACTCGTCCGTCACCTTGCCATCGATCACGCGGCGATACGGCGATTCAAGGAAGCCATAATCGTTGGTGCGGGCAAATGAAGCCAGAGAGTTGATCAGGCCGATGTTCGGACCTTCAGGCGTCTCAATGGGGCAGACACGGCCGTAATGCGTCGGATGCACGTCACGCACTTCGAAGCCGGCGCGCTCACGCGTCAGGCCACCCGGGCCAAGCGCGGAAACGCGGCGCTTGTGGGTGACTTCGGACAGCGGATTGTTCTGGTCCATGAACTGTGAAAGCTGAGAAGAGCCGAAGAATTCCTTGATGGCCGCAGACACAGGCTTGGCATTCACCAAGTCCTGCGGCATCAGGTTTTCAGATTCAGCCAGCGACAAACGCTCTTTCACGGCACGCTCAACACGCACCAGGCCGACACGGAACTGGTTCTCGGTCATTTCACCGACAGAACGCACACGACGGTTACCAAGATGGTCGATGTCATCGACTTCGCCCTTGCCGTTGCGAATGTCGATCAACGTTTTCAGGACATCGACAATGTCTTCGCGTGACAGCACGCCGTCACCAAGATCATTGCTGCGACCCAAGCGACGATTGAACTTCATGCGGCCAACGCTGGAGAGATCATAGCGCTCGGCCGAGAAGAACAGATTCTTGAAGAGATTCTCTGCAGCATCCTTGGTGGGCGGCTCGCCCGGACGCATCATGCGATAGATTTCGACCAGGGCATCCAGCTCCGTGCGGCTGGGATCAGCACGCAGGGTATCCGACACAAATGCGCCACGATCCAGCTCGTTGGTATACAGAATCTCGAAGGACTTGATCTCGGCCTTTTCCAGTTTGCCAAGCAGTTCTTCGGTAACCAGCGAATTGCACTCGGCAATGATTTCACCAGTTGCCTTGTTGATCAGGGTCTTGGCAACGACCTTGCCCAGCAGGTATTCGGTAGAGACATCAAGCTGCGTCAGGCCAGCCTTCTCGATTTCGCGAATATGGCGTGCCGTGATGCGGCGACCGGACTCGACGATGACCTTGCCCTTGACCGCAATATCGAACAGCGCAGTTTCGCCACGCAGACGCTCAGGCACGAGGTCCAGACGATAGCCATCCTTGCTGACATGGATGGAGTTGGTCTCGAAGAACATCTCCAGCATTTCATCCGCGCTGTAACCCAATGCACGCAGCAGGATAGTAGCCGGCAACTTGCGACGACGGTCGATACGGACATACACAAGGTCCTTGGGATCGAACTCGAAGTCCAGCCAGGAGCCACGGTAGGGAATGATGCGGGCATTGTAGAGAAGCTTGCCGGAGCTGTGGGTCTTGCCCTTGTCATGATCGAAGAACACGCCGGGCGAGCGGTGTAGCTGCGACACGATGACACGCTCGGTGCCATTGATGACAAAGGTACCGTTCTCGGTCATGAGCGGAATTTCGCCCATGTAGACTTCCTGCTCACGGATGTCCTTGATAGTTTTTACCGAAGATTCCTTGTCGTAAATCATCAGACGAATCTTCACGCGCAAAGGCGCCGCATACGTAACACCACGCAGCACGCACTCACGCACATCGAAAATCGGAGTCCCGAGGTAGTACTCGACGAACTCAAGGGCAGCATTGCCAGAATAGCTGGCAATGGGGAAGACCGACTTGAAGGCGGCCTGCAGACCAAGGTCTTCGCGCTGCTTGGGCAGCTTGCCGTCCTGCAGAAAACTCCGGTAGGAGTCGACCTGAATGGCCAGAAGGTACGGGACATCCATGAGAGCCGGCAGCTTGCCGAAATTCTTACGGATACGTTTCTTCTCAGTGTATGAATATGCCATCTGGGGTCCTCAGCGTGACTTAGGCCAGTTGATGTGGCGACGGTATGTAAAAGCAGCGGCCCCAGTGTTCTTGGTAAAACCACTGGGGCTGCCGCTCTCGCAAAATGCATCCAGCCGCGTCGCGTCCTTTTTTGCTAGCCCGGAAACAAAGCCTGCATCCGGGTAAATACGATTACAGCCCGGGAACGGAAAAAGGCCGGTGACTTCAGCCTGAAGTCACCAGCCGCTTTTTCAGCTACCGAGAAGAGAGCTAAGCTCCTGTCGAGCCAAGTATTATTACTTGACGTCTGCAGTTGCGCCAGCTTCTTCCAGCTTCTTCTTGAGTTCAGCTGCTTCTTCCTTGGTGACGGCTTCCTTGACAGCCTTGGGAGCGCCTTCGACCAGATCCTTGGCTTCCTTGAGACCAAGGCCGGTTGCTTCACGAACAACCTTGATCACGGCAACCTTGTTGGCGCCGAAACCGGTCAGGATGACGTTGAACTCGGTCTGCTCTTCAACAGCAGCAGCAGCGCCGGCAGGACCGGCAGCCACGGCAACGGCAGCGGCAGAAACGCCGAACTTCTCTTCGAATGCGGAAATCAGCTCAACCAGCTCCAGGACGGACAGCTCAGCTACGGCATTCAGGATATCGTCTTTGGACAGTGCCATTTTCAATTACTCCAAATCTTGTTCAGGTGTGGTCAGGCAGCAATCAGGCAGCTACGGCTTCTTTCTGTTCCTTGAGCGCCGTCAACAGACGGGCAAACTTGGAAACAGGAGCCTGCAGCACGGATGCCACCAGAGTAAGGGCTTGTTCGCGGTTCGGGAGCTTGGCCAGCACGTCAATGCCTGCAGCATCGAACAGCTTGCCGTCATAAGCACCAGACTTCACTTCCAGCTTTGCATTGTCTTTGGCGAATTCCTTGAACAGACGGGCAGCAGCACCCATGTCGTTCTCGGACATCGACAGACCGATGATGGTCGGACCCACCAGCGAATCGCTCAGGATGGCGAATTCGGTGCCCTCAAAGGCACGACGTGCCAGCGTGTTACGAACCACACGCAGGTACACGTTCTGCTCGCGAGCCTGGCTACGGAGGCGCGTAATCTGCCCCACAGTCAGGCCACGATAGTCGGCGACCACAGCGGAGAAAGCGCTAGAAGCGGCCTGATTCACCGCGGCGACAATCTCTTTCTTGTCTTCCAGTCTCAGAGTCACTGTGTAACCTCCTCGTTTGATACGGTCGGCCTTGCAGCCGACCACCCAATTTGCATCACGCAGGATGCTCGCGGGGGGAACAGTGAAACTGAACCACACCGCGTCTACGCAGGCTGGGGTATTAAGCAAAAGGCAATGAGCCGCCCGTCGCGCCTGTGGTCTTTGACGCCCAGCCAGCCTTGCAGCCGACCGAATCAAAGTCCTGTTTCAGCTCGCCACCAAACGGCAGCGAGCCGTAATTCCTGAAAATACCGCCTCAGGCAGTCAGCGAACCCAGATCGATCACAAGACCGGGGCCCATCGTGCTCGACAGCGTGACCTTCTGCAGGTAAACGCCCTTGGACGTTGCCGGCTTGGCTTTCTTCAGGTCCGCAATCAGCGCTTCCACATTCTGCTTGACGGCATCAGCCGTGAAACCGATCTGGCCAATGCCGGCATGAATGATGCCGCCCTTGTCCACGCGATAACGAACCTGGCCTGCCTTGGCATTCTTTACGGCAGTCGCCACATCGGGAGTCACCGTACCCACCTTGGGGTTCGGCATCAGACCACGGGGACCGAGCACGGTACCAAGCTTGCCAACAACACGCATGGCATCCGGCGTAGCAATGACAACGTCAAAATCAAGATTGCCGCCCTGGATGCTTTCGGCCAGATCATCGAAACCGACCACATCCGCACCGGCGGCCTTTGCAGCCTCCGCATTGGCGCCCTGGGCAAACACGGCAACACGCACGGTCTTGCCGGTGCCTGCGGGCAACGTGGTGGCACCACGCACAACCTGATCAGATTTCTTGGGATCCACGCCGAGATTCACAGCTACATCAATGGATTCCTTGAACTTGGAAGGCGGCAGCGAACCCAGCAGGGCAACCGCCTCCTCAATGGTGTACAACTTGCCGGCAACAAGCTTTTCAGCAATGGCCTTCTGGCGCTTGGTGAGCTTTGCCATGATTACTTCACCCCTTCCACTTCAAGACCCATGGAACGTGCGGAACCCGCCAGGGTGCGCACAGCTGCATCCACATCAGCGGCCGTCAGATCAGGCTTCTTGATGGCAGCAATTTCTTCCAGTTGGGCGCGGGTTACCTTGCCAACCTTCTGGGTGTTGGGGCGGGCCGAACCACTCTTTAGACCTGCAGCCTTCTTCAGGAGGAAGGTTGCCGGAGGGGTCTTCATGGTGAACGTGAACGAACGATCAGAATAAACCGTGATCACCACAGGCGTCGGCTGACCGACTTCCATCTTCTGCGTGGCGGCATTGAAGGCCTTGCAGAATTCCATGATGTTGACGCCCTTCTGGCCCAGTGCAGGACCGATGGGGGGGGACGGGTTTGCCTTGCCTGCAGGAACCTGCAGCTTGATATAGGCATCAATCTTCTTGGCCATGCTCTTGCTCCGCGGGTGCTAACGCCTGTGTTTGCAGGCTCCCCAGTTGTCACGGCACGGACCACCCGCGCCATGCATTTACTTCCTCAGGTCTTCTCGACCTGATTGAACTCAAGATCAACCGGTGTGGAGCGGCCAAATATCATGACCGCAACACGCAAACGGTTTTTCTCGTAATTCACTTCTTCCACGACACCGTTGAAATCCGCAAACGGACCATCGGCAACACGAATGACCTCACCCGGCTCGAAGAGCGTCTTCGGACGCGGCGACTCGGCATTCGTATGGATACGATTCAGGATCGCATCAGCTTCCTTGTCAGAGATCGGAGCTGGCTTGTCAGCCTTGCCACCGATGAAGCCCATGACCTTGGGGCACTCCTTGACCAGATGCCAAGTCGCATCATTCATTTCCATGCTGACCAGCACGTAGCCCGGAAAGAACTTGCGCTCACTCTTGCGCTTCACACCATTCTTCATTTCCACCACTTCTTCGGTGGGAACGAGAATCTCGCCAAACATGTCTTCCATGCCAGCAAGCTTTATGCGATCCAGCAAGGAGCGCATGACATGCTTCTCATAGCCCGAGTAGGCATGTACTACGTACCAGCGCTTGCTCATGGCGTCCTCATCAACCAATGATGGCGGAAACAATCCACCCGAACAGGGAATCAATACCCCACAGCAGCAAGGCAGCCACAACCACAACAGCTGCCACGATCATCGTGGTCTGCCAGGTTTCCTGCCTGGTTGGCCACACGATCTTGCGTATCTCGACCTTGGCTTCCTTGAGCAACTCCAAGAAGCTTCGCCCCTTGGCAGTTGTCAGCACGATGCCCAATGCAAGCAGAGCAAAGAGCACCACACCACCAATACGCATGACCGGGGATATCGAGGTCAGATACTGATTGCCCAGTGTTGCCGCAACCAGCAGCACCACCACCGCAATCCACTTCACTACATCCAGAGCGTTTCCGCCGGAGGCTTCCACTTGTGTCGTCATAAACCTGATCGCAGACATGCCAAAAACGCGTAACCGCGCCTTTGTGAATTTGGCAGGCCAGGAGGGACTCGAACCCCCAACACCCGGTTTTGGAGACCGGTGCTCTACCAATTGAACTACTGGCCTGTATCACTTTTCGCCCTAAAGACCGGCGACCATCACAACACTCTCCGACAACAAGGCCCGGGAGCGACCCGGGCCTGTGTCTTTCCTCAGACTTCGAGGATTTTTCTGTCAGGCGATGATTTTAGCGACCACACCTGCACCCACGGTACGACCACCCTCACGGATGGCGAAACGCAGGCCTTCTTCCATAGCGATCGGGGCGATCAGGGTGACATTCATCTTGATGTTGTCACCAGGCATCACCATCTCGACACCTTCCGGCAGTTCGATGGCGCCCGTCACGTCCGTCGTACGGAAGTAGAACTGGGGACGGTAGCCCTTGAAGAACGGGGTGTGACGACCGCCTTCTTCCTTCGACAGCACGTACACTTCGGATTCGAACTGGGTGTGCGGCTTGATCGTGCCGGGCTTGGCCAGCACCTGGCCACGCTGCACGTCTTCGCGCTTGGTGCCACGCAGCAGCACGCCGCAGTTTTCACCAGCACGGCCTTCGTCC
>JBBCJX010000006.1:0-235471 GCA_037189985.1 Moraxellaceae bacterium | reverse complement strand
CCTTCGGGCACCTTCTCCCCATCAAGTGGGGAGAAGGGTCTTACTGTGCCTTCCGCACCCGCAGATACCATTCGGACAACAGCCGTACCTGCTTCTCGGTATAACCGCGCTCCACCATGCGCCTGACGAAGTCCTGATGCTTCTGCTGGTCGCCCTTGGAGGCTTTAGGGTTGAAGGAAATGACAGGCAGCAGGTCCTCTGTATTCGAGAACATTTTTTTCTCGATGACGCTGCGCAATTTCTCGTAGGAAAGCCAGCTCGGATTCACGCCATTGTTGTTGGCACGGGCACGCAGGACGAAGTTGACCACTTCATTGCGGAAGTCCTTGGGGTTGGATATTCCGGCAGGCTTTTCTATCTTCTCCAGTTCTTCGTTGAGTGCCGAGCGATTGAATATCTCGCCGGTGTCCGGGTCACGGAATTCCTGGTCCTGTATCCAGAAATCGGCGTACTGGACATAGCGATCGAAAATGTTCTGTCCATATTCCGAATAGGACTCCAGATAAGCCGTCTGGATTTCCTTGCCAATAAACTCGATATATCGCGGCGCCAGGAATTCCTTGAGGAAGCGGAGATAGCGGTCCTGCTGGTCCTGCGGAAACTGCTCCTGCTCGATCTGGGTTTCGAGGACATGCAGCAGGTGCACCGGATTGGCAGCAACCTCGGAATGGTCGTAGTTGAAAACACGCGACAGGATCTTGAAGGCGAAACGGGTGGAGAGCCCGTTCATGCCTTCGTCCACGCCGGCATTGTCCCGGTATTCCTGATAGGACTTGGCTTTTGGATCCGTATCTTTCAGGTTCTCGCCATCGTAGATGCGCATCTTGGAGTAGATGCTGGAGTTTTCCGGCTCTTTCAGTCGCGACAGTACGGTGAACTGGGCGAGCATGCGTAATGTATCGGGAGCGCAGGGGTCGTTCCGTAGCGATGAGTTGTCCAGGAGTTTCTGGTAGATGTCGATTTCTTCCGTGACTCGCAGGCAATAGGGAACCTTCACGATATAGACGCGATCAATGAAGGCTTCGTTGTTCTTGTTGTTCCGGAAGGTTTGCCACTCGGCTTCGTTGGAGTGGGCGAGAACAACACCGTCGAAAGGAATGGGGCCGATGGCCTCGGTACCGTTGTAGTTGCCTTCCTGTGTGGCTGTGAGCAAGGGGTGCAGCACCTTGATGGGTGCCTTGAACATTTCCACGAACTCGAGAAGGCCACGATTGGCGCGGGCCAAGCCGCCGGAAAAGGAGTAGGCATCGGCATCGTTCTGCGCAAAATCCTCCAGCTTGCGGATGTCGACCTTGCCTACCAGCGCAGAAATGTCCTGGTTATTTTCGTCGCCGGGCTCGGTCTTGGAAACGGCGATCTGGTCCAGAATGCTGGGCTTCAGTTTTACGACGCGGAACTGGCGGATGTCGCCGCCAAATTCCTTGAGCCGTTTTACGGCCCAGGGCGACATGACACCGCGTACATACCGTTTTGGTATGCCGTATTCCTGCTCAAGGATGTCGCCATCCTCTTCCACATTGAAAAGGTTGAGGGGGGATTCGTTCACAGGTGAGCCCTTGATGGCGTAGAAGGGCATTTTTTCCACCAGCGACTTCAGGCGTTCTGCCAGCGATGACTTGCCGCCGCCAACCGGCCCCAGCAGATAGAGAATCTGTTTCTTTTCTTCCAGGCCCTGCGCTGCGTGTTTGAAATAGGAAACCACCTGCTCGATCACTTCTTCCATGCCGTAGAATTCATCGAAGGCGGGATAGCGTTTGATGATCTTGTTGGAAAAAATTCTCGAAAGGCGCGGGTCGCGCGAGGTGTCTACCAGTTCGGGCTCGCCGATGGAAAGCAGCAATCGTTCGGCGGAGGTGGCGTAGGCGGCGGGGTCATTCTTGCAGAGGGCGAGATATTCTTCGAGGGAGTATTCTTCCTCGCGAGCCTGGTCGAAGCGCTCCTGATAGTGACGGAATATGCTCATAAGCCTACCTCTGTTTGTGGAAAAACACCGAGGAAAGAACTGCAATCACGTGTCTTGAGAGTAGCCCCAAACCTACCGGGGCGGGCAAGCAAAATTTGCGTTTTTTTGTGATGCGCGTTGATGGCATCAGGATGTCATTGCGCAGCCTGCCATTGATCCTTCATGGCGGGCCGTTGGTCGAGCCAGCCTTCAGTGGGCCCTAGTGGCTGTAGCCGGTAATATTGCAGCCGCGACGGCTGGCAAATGACTTGCCGTCATCAAGGCGATAGGCGGTGAGGTGACCGCCCCAGACACAACCGGTATCCAGTGCGACGAAGCGCGGGTTGTCTGTCTGGCCATTGAGTGCGGCCCAGTGACCGAACAGCACCTGACGTGTATGGAGTGCGGGGTTGGGGATGTGGAACCAGGGAAGCAGGCCGTCCGGTACCGTGGCCAGGTCTTCCTTGAAGGCAAAGTCCATGCTGCCGTCTGCACTGACCAGCCGCATGCGGGTGAGGAAGTTGGTGATCACGCGCAGGCGCGTGGTGCCGCTGAGGTTATCTGACCAGCGGGCTGGCTCGTTGCCGTACATGTCCTGCAGGAAGTCCGTGATTCCAGGGCCTTGCAGGGCTGTCTCCACTTCATGTGCGAGAGCCCGGGTCTTTTCATGAGACCAGCCGGGGGGAATGCCAGCATGTGTCAGCACGCAATCCAGAGCTTTGTCTTCCAGCAGCAGTGGCCGCTGGCGTAGCCATTCCATCAGCGCCGGTCGGTCGGGGGCGTCGAAGATTGGCTGGGTCAGGTCGCGGGACTTGGGGCGGGCAAGGCCGTAATGGGCGGCTAGAAGATGCAGGTCATGGTTGCCGAGCACGCTGTCTGCCGCCACCCCCAGGCCTTTTACCAGCCGCAGGACACCCAGCGAGTCCGGACCGCGGGCCACCAGATCACCGGCAAACCACAGGCGATCGGTTGCCGGGTCAAAACGTATCAGGTCCAGCAGGTCTTCCAGCGCTTCGCGGCAGCCCTGGATGTCGCCGATGGCGTAAAGGGCCATGAACGCTCTCCCGTACTAGTGCAGTACGCGGGGGATGGCCAGGGTGAAGGCCGGAATGGGAGCCTCGAAGCGCTGGCCATCTTCGGCAATCATGCCGTAGGAGCCGTGCATGCTGCCTACCGGTGTCTCCAGCACGGTGCCGCTGGTGTACTCATAGCTTTCACCGGGCGCCAGTTGGGGTTGCTCGCCGACAACGCCGTCGCCGCGCACCTCCTGTACACGCGCCTCGCCGTCCATGATGACCCAGTGCCGCGTAAGCAGCCGTGCGGCCTCGGCGCCTTCGTTGGTGATCTTCACGTGATAGGCAAAGACATAGCGCGACTCGGAGGGGTTGCTCTGGTCGGCGAGGTATTCGCTTTGCACCTGGACGCGGATTTCATGGTCGAAAGGTGCTGCTGCGTCTGGTGCTGTCTTGCTTGTCATGTCGCTCATGAGGATTTTTCGTCGTGGGCCGTAAGGTTGCCAGGGTTGATCAGGTTGCTGAGGGCCACCCAGGTGGCGACGTCGATTTCTTCGGGACGCAGGCGGAGGTCTACACCTGCGGCCTCGAACACCTCGGGATTGCCCAAACCCTTGAGGGCATTGCGCAAGGTCTTGCGACGCATGTTGAACGCCGTGGTCAGGAGCTGCTGCAAGTGTTTTTCGTCCCTGCAGTTATAGCGCGGCGTCTGCCAGGGGCGCAAACGCACCACGGCCGAGTCCACTTTTGGGGGCGGGCTGAAGGATTCCGGCGGCACATCCAGCAGCCACTCCACTTGGCAATGGTATTGCAGCATCACGGAAAGGCGGCCGTAGTCGCCAGAACCGGGCGCGGCGACCATGCGCTCCACCACCTCCTTCTGCAGCATGAATGTCATGTCCAGTATGGCGTTGGACTGGGTGAGCAGATGGAAGAGGATGGGGGTCGAGATGTTGTAGGGCAGGTTGCCGATCACGCGCAGGTCATGCGGCCCGCGGGCCAGGCTGCCGAAGTTGAACTTGAGGGCATCGGCCTGATGGATGACCAGTTCGCCCTCGTTCATCAGGCGTATGGGCAGGGCAGCGGCGAGGTCACGGTCGACTTCTACCACCTGCAGCCGCCCCAGTGCTCCCAGCAGTTCGCGCGTGATGGCGCCCAGGCCGGGGCCGATCTCCACCACGTTCTGGCCGGGTACCGGGGCAAAGGCACTGACTATGCCGCTGATGATGCGTTCGTCGGTGAGGAAGTTCTGGCCAAAGCGTTTGCGGGCGAAGTGACCGTCCACCTGCCGGTTGCTGCTGCGTGGCTTACTCATGTGGTCCCCTTGCTGGCCTGGACCATGTCCAGCGCCGCACTCAGGGCGGCCCGCAGGCTGCCGCTGTCGGCGCGGCCCGAACCTGCCAGGTCCAGTGCCGTACCGTGGTCAACGGAGGTGCGTATGAAAGGCAGACCCAAGGTGATGTTCACTGCTTCACCGAAACCTTTGTGTTTCAGCACGGGAAGTCCCTGATCGTGGTACATGGCCAGCATGGCATCGGCCTGCTCCAGATATTTCGGTGTAAACAGGGTGTCGGCCGGCAAGGGGCCTGTAAGTAAGCAGTCGCTATCTTCAAAGTCATTGATGGCCGGGATGATGACATCAATTTCTTCATGGCCAATGTGGCCGGATTCGCCGGCATGGGGATTGAGCCCGGCCACCAGGATACGGGGTCGGGCAAGGCCGAACTTGTGGCGTAAATCCTCTACCAGAATACCCAGCACTTCATGCAGGCGCTGGATGGTAATGGCCGCCGCTACCTCTCGCAGGGGCAGGTGGGTGGTGGCCAGTGCCACACGCAAACCCGGGCAGGCCAGCATCATCACGACGCGAGGGACTCCCGCCAGCTCCTGGAAGTACTCCGTATGGCCACTGAAAGGAGTGCCGGCTTCGTTGATAACGGATTTCTGCACCGGTGCTGTTACCACGGCATCAAACTCACCGTTGAGGCATCCCTGGCCGGCTTGCCGCAGTGTCTCCAGGACATGGGCGGCATTGCGTGTATCCAGTTGGCCCGGGGTTACGGGGGCGGCCAGTGCAACCGGCAGGATGGTCAATTCTCCGGGCTGGCTGGGTCGCGGCGTCGCCTTGGCATCGTAGCTGCGGAGTAGGAGGGGATGGCCCAGCAAGGCGGCGCGCTGCCTCAACAGTTCGGGGTCGCTGATGACGACCAGTTCGCAGGCATGTGCCTGAGCTGCCAGCGCGATAACGAGGTCAGGGCCGATACCGGCAGGCTCGCCGGGCGTGATGGCAATACGGGCAGTGGACATACTGGGGAGGGTCAGGGCATTGCCAAAACGGCATTGTCGCCAGCATGTCGGAGGGGTCAAGCCATGTTGGTGGCAATGTTGGCAGCATTGCAGGGGTTTCGGCAGAATCAGGGCCAATAAAAAGGAGAATGCTGATGCTGACCGGGAAGGTGGCGGGGCTGGGCGTGTTATTGATGGCCTTGGCGGCACAGGCCTCCGGTAGCAATCCCGACGGCTCTCCTCTGCTTCCTGCTGCCGCGCTGGCAACCCCAGACCTGCATTACACCGAAAACGCGGCACAGCCGCTGGCAGCAGGACATGATGCCCTGGCGGCCCGGCTGGACATCATTGCGCGCGCCCGTCACAGCATCGACATGCAGTACTACCTCTATCACAACGACCACTCCGGCAGGATGCTGGCGCGCGCCGTGCTGCGGGCAGCGGAGCGTGGCGTGAAGGTGCGTATCCTGCTGGATGACATCCATGGCAGTGATGACGACATTGCCGAAGCCCTGAACCAGCACCCCCTGATCGAGATACGCCGCTTCAATCCTTTCCGCCTGCGCCAGTTGCGTATGCTGGAAACGGTGCTGGCCTTCAGTCGCGTCAACCGGCGCATGCACAACAAGCAACTGACTGTGGATGGCCGCCTCAGCATCGTGGGGGGGCGCAATATCGGTGACGAATATTTCGGGACAGGCGATGGCAGTACTTTTGCCGATCTTGATGTGCTGGTGGAAGGCCCGGCGGTAGAAGAACTGGTTGAGGTTTTCAACGAGTACTGGAGCAATCCGCGCAGCAAGCTGCTGCATCCGCGGAGTGCCGGGCGTCGTGACAAACTGGATGCCCTGATTGAAGAGACAGCGGGACAACTCCAGCAGGATGACGAATTGCTGCGCCCGCTGCTTGCCCGCTCGGCTTACGCGCAAGCACGTGCACGCGGCGAGCCCTTGCCCCATCTTTGCCAGACAGCGGTCCTTGCCGACCGGCCCGAGCAGAAACAGGATGGCAGGACGGAAAGTGACGTCGTCAACGGGCTTTCAGCGTATCTGCAGAGTGCCCGCAAGGACATCATGCTGGTGTCGGCCTATTTCGTGCCGGGCAAGGCCGGCATGCAGGAGTTGCTTGAGGCGAGGCAGCGTCAGGTTGATGTGCTGGTGCTGACCAATTCGCTGGCTTCCACGGATGTCGCGGTCGTTCACGCGGGTTACTCCCGATACCGCAAGCCGCTGCTGGAGGGAGACATACAGTTGTGGGAAATGAAGCCCGAGCCTGATCCCCGTGAGCGTCGCCATTTCTCGCTGGGCGGGTCGTCTCTGGCCAGCCTGCATACCAAGGCCTATGTGTTCGATCGCCGCTACCTTTTCATTGGCTCTTTCAATCTGGACCCGCGCTCGGCCGTGCTCAACACGGAAATGGGTCTGATGTTTGATTGTCCGAAAATGGCCAGCGAATTCCGGGATGGCATGACAAGGTTGCTGCCGGAGATGGCCTGGCAGGTTTATCTGGACAAGAATGCAAAGCTGCGCTGGGTGGACATCAGCATGGCCCGTGAGCATGTTTACGACAATGAGCCGATGGCAGGTTTCTGGAGGCGAACCGGCGTGTGGTGGCTGAGGCTGCTGCCCATTGAGGGCAACCTGTAGAGAGGGTAGGGGGAGGGTGATTCAGGGTGTTGGTAGCGGTCGCTACCCCTGCTGCCGATTCTGGCACTGCCGGCTTTTGAAAACGCAGCGCAACCCGAGAGATTGCCGGCAGGCCAGAGCAAGGGCAGTGACCTGACTGCGCGCTACCAAGACTGCCATTGCGATGCTTTCTCCATGGCAATGGCAGCCTTCAGCGACAGTCTGTACGCTACCCAACACGGCTGGATTCTCCCGGCCGCCTTCATGGGGAGCCAAGTAAAATTTCGGTAAAAATTTCATCCCGGCAGGACAGCTTGCCGCTGTGGTTCATGGGGCCGCGGCGCAAATACGGCTATGTTTTTGCCGTACTGGCCGTTGTCAGCTGTACCCTCCTGTCCAGCCGCATGCAGCTCTATTTCCAGTTGCCGAACATTGTCATGGTCTATCTGGCCGTGGTGGCGCTGGTTGCCTTTCTCGCGGGGCGAGGACCCTCCATCCTGGCGTCAGTCATTGCCGCACTGGCTTTCGATTTCTTCAATGTGCCCCCGCATTTCCTTCTCACTCATTCGGACGGCCAGTACCTGCTGACACTGGCCATCATGCTGTCCATCAGCCTGCTCATCAGCAGCCTGACATCGCGTTTGCGTGATCTGGTGGAGGAGTCCCATCTCCGGGAGCGGGATACCGCGACGCTTTATGCCCTGAGCCGCGAGCTGGCGGCAACCCGTGGTGTACAGATGCTGGGTGATGCGATTGCCCGCCATATCGAGGATGTTTTTGCCGCAAGGGTCAAGTTGCTGCTGCCGGATCAGGAAGGGAGGCTGGTGGCAGTGGCCGGCCAGCTTGCCTTGTGGGATGAAGGGTTGGCCCGCCATGTCTGGCATGCGCAGGAAATTGATCCGGGTGAGCTGTCCTGTCGTGTGCTTGAGGGCACGTCGGGCCGCGTTGGCCTGCTGATGCTGGCGTCTGAATTGCAGGCAGGTTTGCAGGTAGCCGGGCGCGAGCGCCTCTTGCGCACCATGTTGTCAGCGGCAGCCCTTGCGCTGGAAAGAACGCAGTATGTGGATGCGGTGCAGGCCGAGCGCATGAAGGTGGAGTCCGAGCGCTTGCGCAATTCACTGCTGAGTGCGGTTTCACATGACTTGCGTACGCCGCTGGCGACCATCGTGGGAGCTTCAAGCAGTTTGTTGGAGGACCAGCATCGCCTGGATGAGACAGCCGTATCTTCCTTGCACCGGCTGATTTTCCAGTCTTCCATGCGCATGCGTAGCCTGGTGGCCAATATTCTTGACATGGCGCGTCTCCAGTCCGGTCCCATCAACTTGCGCCGGGAGTGGCAGGCCTTCGAGGAAGTGCTGGGTGCCAGCCTGCAGGATGTACGCACTTGGTCGGGTGGTCGTCAGATCATTTCATCAGTTCCTCCCGATTTGCCCTTGCTGCAGTTTGATTCCGTTCTGATCCAGCGAGTCCTGATCAATTTGCTGGAGAATGCAGTCAAGTACACGGCTGATAATGGCTGCATCCGTATTGACGCCGGTGTTGTGGAAAATGTCGTACGCATTTCCGTGTGTGATGACGGGCCCGGCTTGCCCGAGGCTGAGAAAGAAAAGATTTTTGAAAAATTCTATCGTGGCAGTACGTCTGCGGCGACGGCAGGTGCCGGGCTGGGCTTGTCGATCTGTCGCGCCATCGTGAATGCGCATGCGGGTGAAATAAGTGCAGTGTCATCGCCAGAGGGAGGGGCCTGCTTTGCATTCACGCTGCCATTGAGCCCTTCGCCTGCTGTTGAAGTCATTGCCGGAGAAACAACATGAACAAGGCTGTTTCACTGCTGGTGGTGGAGGATGAAGCCGACTTGCGCGAATTTCTCTGCACTACGTTGCGGGCACATGGCTATCGTGTGCAGGCCGCCTCGAACTGTGCCGAAGCACTGGCCTGCCTGGAGATGAGCAGCCCCACCATGGCCCTGCTGGATCTGGGTTTGCCGGACGGGGATGGTCGTAACCTCATTGCCCGGTTCCGCGCACGCGGTCAGGTGCCGGTGCTGGTGCTGTCAGCACGTGACCAGGAGCAGGAGAAAGTCGCGGCACTGGATGATGGTGCGGAAGATTATCTGACCAAGCCTTTCAGTACCGGTGAACTGCTTGCCCGCTTGCGTGTCCTGTTACGCCGTACTTCGCATGGCCGCCGTCAGGAATACCTGCTCGATGGCCTGCGTATCGATATCGATCATCACCGTGTGATGCGGGACGGTGAGCGTGTGCACCTGACACCCATCGAGTTTGATCTGTTGGCGGCTCTTGCACGAGGGGAAGGGCGTGTCATGACGCATGCCAGCCTGATGCAGGCTGTCTGGGGCGAGCGTCAGGAAGAAAATACGCATTACCTGCGTATTTACATGCGCCAGTTGCGCAACAAGCTCGAGTCGGATCCTACGCAGCCGCGTTATCTGAAGACGGTGCCGGGTGTTGGGTATTGTCTGGCGTTTGAGGAGTGATGGAAGATTTAAGAGGACTAGCTACACCTACGGCCCCGACAGTGCTTCAGGGAACAGAAGACTGTTGCGAGACGCCGCACGGCGCGAGCATGCCCACGTTGCTTTAACTACAGCGCGCAGGCGTCATATAGGCACCAGCAGCCCAAGCGCTCCGCAGGAGTCGCTTTTTCTTTGCTTATCTTTCTTTTTTCGAGAAAAAAGAAAGTAAGGCCCCGCCGGCAGGGCGCACCGCCTGTGCAAACAGGCAGCAGAAGCAACCAAGTCGGAGCACTTCACCGTAAAAAATACCGATGCCAGAATCGCCGCCCTCCCGGGCAAGGGGCAAGCAAAGCCCAGCCCCCGCACACCCCGACCAACAACCCCTAAGGAAGAATAAGCCCCTCCCGGCCTTGCCGCTTTCAAGGCTTGTCCCGAATCTCCACGAACGCATCATTGCGCAATTCACGCATCCAGTTGGCTAGCTCCTCATCATATTCGCGGGCATAGAGCGCCTGGCGCGCCATCGCGGCGCGGTACTGGGTGCTGACATCTTGGTCGCGGCTTTCGGTGACCTGCAGGATGTGCCAGCCAAAGGAAGACTGGAATACATCGGAGACTTCGTTGATGCCGATGCTGCGCATGGTCTTGTCGAATTCCGGCACCATGTCGCCGGCCGATACCCAGCCCAGATCGCCACCTTGGCGTGCTGAACCCGGGTCTTCGGAATGGATGCTGGCTTCGTCAGCAAAATCGGCGCCCTTGGTGATGCGGCTGCGGATGTCTTCCAGTTTCTGTCGTGCATCCTCGCTGGAAAGGATTTCCGTCGGCTTGATGAGGATGTGCCGTGTTTTCCACTGCTTTACCTGCATTTCTTCGCCGCCGCGCTTGCCCAGCAGCTTGATGATGTGGAATCCGCCCGGCGTGCGGAAGGGACCGGCCAGTTCGTTTTCCTTCATTTTTTCAGCGCGATCGGCAAACAGGGTGGGAAGTTGTGCTGCCTTGCGCCAGCCGAGGTCGCCACCCTTGAGTGCGGTTTCTGCACTGGACCAAGAGGCCGCTACCTGGGCAAAGTCACGCCCTTCTGCAAGCTCTGCCAAGGCTTTTCGGGCTTTTTCTTCACCGGCGGCAATATCAGCAGGAGAGGCCTCCTCCGGCAGTCCGATGAGTATGTGACCCAGCCGGTATTCGCCGGCGAGTTCGGCTTGTCCGGCAGGGGAGCGCAGGAAATTCTGTACATCCTGCTCGGTGATACGGATACGGTCCTGCATGCGGCGTGTGCGCAAGTGGTTGATCATCAGTTCACGCTTCACTTGCTCACGGATTTCGGCGTAGCTGCCGCCAGAGGTTGCATCCAGCTGCTGCTGGAAGACGGGCAGGGTCATGCCGTGCTGCCGTGCCACATTGGTCATTGCGGTATTGAGTTCATTGTCGTCAATGCGGATGCCGGCTCGTGTGGCGAGATTGAGCTGCAGGTTTTCCAGTATCAATTGCTCGATGATCTGCTTGCGCAGGATGTCGGCCGGGGGCAGCGGTGTATTGCGTTGCGAGAACTGGAAAGAAACGTCGGCAATACGCTTGTCGATTTCACTTTGCAGGATGGCGGAGTCGTCAACGACAACAGCGACCCGGTCCAGCGGCGTAAAGGCGGCTTGGGCGAGTGGTGTCAGCAGGATCAGGAGCAACAGGGAAAGCATGCGCATCAGGGAGACTCCCGTAATTCTGCGTGTTGATCAGCGTGTTCTGCCAACTGGTTGTAGCCGAACATGTTGTTGTCGAGCAGGCCTCGTATGCCGCTTGAGAGGCCGGCGAGGCCCTTGAGTTCGATTTCGATGAAGAAGGCGCGGCGCTGGCGCTGGGCGCCCAGGCTCAGGTCATCAGGGTCGGCCAGGAACTGGCGCTGGAACAGTCGTATTTTCCAGCAGCAGGCTTCGTACTGCATGCCGGCCAGGGCTTCCTGTGTTTCCTTGCCGCGCAAATCATATTGCCACAGTCCCAGCAATTGCCATTT
The DNA here is from genome assembly GCA_037189985.1 of Moraxellaceae bacterium. Taxonomy (GTDB): domain Bacteria; phylum Pseudomonadota; class Gammaproteobacteria; order Pseudomonadales; family Moraxellaceae; genus UBA2031. The sequence continues at coordinate 224,121 of JBBCJX010000006.1, read as the reverse complement.
GAGGCCAACCGGCTGGACGAAGGACAGGCTTGCCTGGCGCAGTGCTTCCTGGCCGATGGTGGGGTCTTCGCGGCGGAAGTTGTAACCGATATTGGCTAGGCGGTCCCGGTTCTCCGGCAGGTAATTGAGGCTGACGCTGTATTGCTGCAGGTATTCCCTGTCCGGCGACCATTGGGCATCGCCCGTGCCGCTCCAGCCTCGTCCAATGGGGGCGGATAGCTGGGCAACGAGACCGGAGTTGCTGTCGGTGGCAATGGGTGCTGGTGTGCCTGGGACTGAATCCAGTCTTACCTTGCGATCGCGGAAATAGAAAATCTGTCCTATCGAGGCGCGTACTTTTTCTTCGCCGGACATGGTGTTGATGATGCGCGATGTGAGACCCAGAGACATCTGGTTGGCGTCATCCAGTCTGTCGCCACCGGAGAAGCGGCTTTCGCGGAACAGCTGCTGGTAGGAGAAGGTGGTGTTTGCCGTATCGAAGTTGGGCAGGTCGTCCTGTACCTGGTAGGGCGAATAGAGATAGAAGGCGCGTGGCTCCAGCGTCTGGCGATAAGCGCCTTGTTCGCGCTCGAAAACCAGTCCGCCATCCATGCTGATGTTGGGGGTTGCCAGCAGGTGCGTGCTGTCGACCACGCCATTGCCGTTCAGCTCGTAGGCCAGACTGCGCATCGTGACCTTGGGCGAGAAGTGTCCCCAGGGCGATTCCATGATGTAGGCGAGTGAAGGGTTCAGGCGGTAGCGGGCACCGTTGATTTCAGGGCCGGAGCCGTCATCCATCGGGCGGTCAAAATAGGTGAGCTCGGTGCTGAGCCCGGTTTGCCAGCCGCGCGCTACCGGACGGTAATGCTCCAGAAGCAGTTGGGGCAGTCGGGAGTAGGGCTTTCCGGCATCAACAATGCTTGGGTCTATGGTCTGATAGCCCTGTACCCGCCCTGTCAGGGTCCAGGAGTTACGGTTGTAGATCAGCTCTCCCGTACGCTCCTGGAACGCGGTATTGGTCAGGTTGAGGTCAGTGCCAAGATCGATGAAATAAGCATTGTCGGAGACGTAGTTGACGTTGGTGTTGAGTTGCAGCTCCGGTGTCAGGTTGCCGGATTGCTTCCAACTGAGGCTCTTGCGGTCACGGTTGGCATAAAGCTTGTCTTCCGGAAGATAGGCGCCGGAAAGGGTGCCGTTGCCCAGATACGGGAGCAGGTAGCGGAACTCGCCCTCCACCATGCTGCCTCGCCGTGTCATCAGGCGGGGTGTAACAGTGGCGTCGAAGTTGGGGGCGAGGTTCAGGTAGACCGGAACAGCCAGGTCGAAGCCGCCATCATTGGTGTTGCCGAAGCGCGGTATCAACATGCCGGTCTGACGCCGGTCATCAATGGGAAAGTTGAAATAGGGCAGGTAAAACACCGGCACATCCTTGACCTGCAGGGTGGCATGCCGCACTTCTCCACGCCCGCTTTCCTGATTCAGCCGGATGTCCTTGGCGACAAATGACCAGGTGCGCTCGTCTGGAGGGCAGGTGGAATATTCGCCCCGGGCAATGGTGATGAGTCCGCGTTCGTCACGCACGATCTGGTCGGCACGGCCATGCGCATTGATGGCGCTGGAAACGAACTCGGTGCGTTCGATGCGTGCTGCCCGAGTCTCAAAGTCGAAATCGGCCTGGTCGCCCGTGAGGACAAGGCCGGGTTCTGCAATCAGGATATTGCCGCTGAAGCGCCCATATTCCTGATTCTGGGTCAGTTCCGCATTGTCAGCGTCAATGCGGCGGCCCGGCTGGCGGATGCTGACATTGCCCTTGAGGGTGGAAACGCCGTCCATCTGGTAGTGCACGTTCTCGGCCTCGATTTCCACATCGCTTTCTTCGGGCCGGCCGATGCGGGCCTTGGGCGGAATGGGCGTCAGCCAGGCGCCGGGACAGACCGGGTCCAGGCGCGGGCGCTCGTTGACGGGCAGGGCATTGATGGTACTGCGGTCCGCCCAGCCAATCGGGGGCTTGGCCGGCATGGGCTCAGGCATCTCCGTATCCGCAGGGGCGGCAAGGCATGGCTGGGCAAACAGCGCCAGCCAGAGCAGGGCGTGCGAGTGACGGGACATGGACTGAAAGCGGACTGTGTGAATACGCGAAGTTGCCGGATAATAGGCAACTCGTTCAGTGGCGGCCAGGGGATTTTGTAAGAGCCTGTACAAGGCCGCCTTTCTGTTTGCAATGCCGGAGTAATGCGTGATGGCGGTGGTGGACGCGCGCCGGGACAGTTTGCAGTCCTGGGCAGTGGAGTGGCTGGCCCGAGAGCGGCCGGCACAGGTGCCGGCGGGAAATCTGCTGACGGTGTCGGGCGATGCGAGTTTCCGTCGCTATTTTCGTCTGCCTGTTGCTGAGGACGCCCAAGTGTCTCAGGGGGTGGCAGCGCTGATTGCCGTAGACGCGCCGCCGGAAAAAGAGGATTCCCGACCCTTCGTGGCGATAGCCCGCGCCCTGCATGCCCATGGGGTGCGCGTGCCCGCCATCCTGACAGTGGATTTCGAGCAGGGTTTCATGCTGCTGGAGGATTTTGGCGATGTGCTGCTGCGTACTCAGCTCACGGACGACAGCGCCAATGTACTGTACGGGAAGGCCATGCAGACGTTGCGGCACATGCTGCGCTGTGAGGCGGTGCATGGCTACGCTTTGCCACCCTATGATCGCCAGCGCCTGCTCGATGAAATGGCGCTGCTGCGCGACTGGTTCATTGCACGCTATCTCGAACTTTCCCTCACTGCCGACCAGCACGCCGTACTGAGCAATGCCTTCAGCCTGATTGCGGATGATGTCCTGCAACAGCCACAGGTCTTCGTGCACCGCGACTACCATTCACGCAATCTCATGGTGCTGCCGGATGCCGATATCGGCGTCATCGATTTCCAGGATGCCGTGACCGGACCGATCAGTTACGACCTCGTGTCGCTGCTGCGCGATGCCTATGTGAGCTGGCCTGAGGCGCAGGTGCAGCAATGGGTCGGACAGTTTGCGGAACTGCTGCGGGCTGACGGGCTCATCACCGTGGACAACACAGAGTTCCTGCGCTGGTTCGACTGGATGGGAGCGCAGCGCCATCTCAAGGTTGTGGGCATATTTGCCCGCCTCAGTCTTCGTGACGGCAAGCATGGCTACCTCGACGACATTCCGCTGGTGTTCAACTACCTGCTGGCGGAAATCCGCGATTACCCTGAGCTGTCTGCCTTGTTCGACCTGCTGCGCAGTGTAGTGCTGCCGGCTTATCTGCAGCGTCGGCCCGAGCTGTCTGCACGGCTGGAGCACTGGATTGCATGATGCCGTTTTTCAGGGGCGCTTTTCAGGGAGGTGAATGACATGAAGGTCATGATTCTGGCAGCCGGGCTGGGAACGCGCATGCGTCCACTCACGGATCATCTGCCCAAGCCCCTGCTGGAGGTGGGCGGCAAGCCGCTCATCGTCTGGCATGTCGAGAATCTGGTGCACGCCGGTTTCACCGACATCGTCATCAATACGGCGTGGCTGGGAGACAAGCTGGAGCAGGCGCTGGGCAACGGCGCCGCATTGGGGGCCAGCATCCACTGGTCACACGAGCATGAGCCGCTGGAAACGGCAGGCGGCATCATCAAAGCGTTGCCACTGCTGGGCGAAAATCCCTTCTTGCTGCTGAATGGTGATATCTGGCTGCGTTATGACTTCACGCATCTGCGCACGGCCTTCGCGCATATGCGCAAGCTGGCGCACCTCGTGCTGGTTGCCAATCCCGCACACAATCCCCGGGGTGATTTTGCCTTGCAGGGACGTGTGTTCGCCGGGGTGGAGTGCACGGTACGCAACGATGGTGATTCGCTTTTCACCTATGCCGGGCTTGCTGTCCTGAGCCCCAGGCTGTTCGCCGGCCTTGAAAACGGCAAGCGCCCGCTGGCCCCGTTGCTGCGCGCCGCCATCACCGACGAGCAGGTGACGGGCGAGTACTTCGCGGGTCCCTGGGTGGACGTGGGTACGCCGGAGCGGCTGCGCGAACTCGACCAAGCCATCGTGGCCGGCAAGATATAGCCCCGGTGTTCTTCCGGCAGCCCGAGCCCGCCTTGCGCGGGCTTTTTCATGCCCGCGCAAGGGCCGGGGATGCGTTCCCAGGCTGCTTCATTAGCCAATGTTGACAATGTAAACATTGTGGTCTTAAGGTGTGGCTGACCCGGCGTCATCAGGCCGCGCCGGGGCCAGGAGGTCATCATGGGCACGGAATCATCCGTCTACCGGCAGATCAGCGCACTCGACATGGAGGACTGGCTGCATGCCGGCGATCCGGCGTCGGAGGCCGTCATCACCCTGTTCCGGGCACGTGGCCTGCCGCTTTCCCGGCCCTTGCCCGCCCTGCGGGAACTGGCGGCGGCCGGGGAGCCGGCTTGCCGGCAACTGCTGGCGGAAATGGAAACCCTGCCCGACTGGGCTGATTTCCGACTCATGGCCAAGGGCGGCGCCATGGGCTTCCGGCAGTTCCCCCAGCTTTCCCTCGCGCTCATGCACGGAGGTCTGCTCCTGTCCTTCGCCGCGCCCGAATCCGCCCGCATCCTCGCGGGCACCAACCGGCTGGAGCAGAACGTGGTGCGCCGTCTTTTCGAGTCGTCCACGCTGTTTTTCGGTGTGCTCGACACCGAGGCGCTGCGCCCCGGCGGCGCGGCCTGGGAGGTTTGCCTCCGAGTGAGGCTGATGCACAGCATGGTGCGCATGCGCCTGCTGGCGGCAGGTGGCTGGAACGAGGAAGAGGGCAAGCCCATCAACCCGCTGCATATCGCTGCCGGCCCGCTGTTTTTCGGCAGCATGGTGTTGCAGGGCCTTGAGCGGCTGGGCGCGCGCGTGAGTGAAGAGGAAGCACTGGGCTACAAGCTGATCTGGCGCTACACGACGTATCTGCTCGGCGTGCCGCAAGTTCTGCTGGGCCGTACCGATGCCGAGCAGAAGATTATCAACAGCCACATCCTGCCGCTGGCCTTCAATCCCGATGAAAATTCCTGGCGCCTGACCAAGGCACTGATGAGCGGCCTGTCCCGCATGCCGCGCCTTGGCCGCTTGCCGCGCGGCTTTCATGAAGCCCTGTCGCGTCGCCTGCTGGGGCCGGAACTGGCCGACGCCATGCATCTGCCTGATAACGCCGCCATGCAGGCCATGGTCTCCACCATGGTGATGGGCCTGCGCGGCTATGGCCTGCTGCTGCGTCTGCCGGGAGCCTCGCCATGGGCTGCCGCCTTCGGGCGCGACTACATGAATGATTTCCTGACGCAGGGCCTGGGCGGCCTGGCGGCGGATTTCCAGGAGCATCCGCGCTGATTTGCCGGGCAGGGATGCAATATGGGCCGTGTATAATCGGTACCAGCTTTTACAGGACCCCCGCCCGCCATGACCGACTACCTGATTGCCCCCTCCATCCTTTCTGCTGATTTCGCCCGTCTGGGGGAAGACGTGGACAAGGTGCTCGCCGCCGGCGCCGACATCGTGCACTTCGACGTGATGGACAATCACTACGTCCCCAATCTCACCATTGGTCCCATGGTCTGCAAGGCACTGCGCAAGTACGGTGTGACGGCGCCCATCGACGTGCACCTGATGGTGAAGCCGGTGGACCGCATCATCGGGGATTTCATCGAGGCGGGCGCGACCTACATCACCTTTCACCCGGAAGCCTCCGAGCATATCGACCGCTCCTTGGCACTGATCAAGTCCGCTGGCTGCAAGGCCGGCCTGGTCTTCAACCCGGCCACACCGCTGCATCATATCGACCATGTCATGGATAAGCTGGACATGGTCCTGCTCATGAGTGTGAACCCCGGCTTTGGTGGCCAGGCCTTCATTCCGCACACGCTTGAGAAGCTGCGCGAAGCGCGTGCCAAGATTGACGCTTCAGGTTTGCCGATACGTCTGGAAATCGACGGTGGTGTGGGCGTGAAAAACATCCGTGAAATTGCGGCGGCTGGAGCAGATACCTTTGTGGCAGGCTCGGCAATTTTCAATGCGCCGGACTATGCCGGGGTCATCCGGCAGATGAGGGCTGAGCTGGCACAGATAGGGCAGTAAAAATGTGGGGGCGGCTGTGGCCACAGTAGTAATCGTGGCTAAAGCTGCTCCCACGGTTTCCGGTATTGCTTCCCACTGATTCACCATTCATGGTCTTCCTCATGCCTCCTTTTTCCTCCCTTGGCTTTACACCTCGCCTGGTCATGTTCGATCTCGACGGTACGCTCGTCGACTCTGTGGCCGACATCGAACTGAACCTGAACCGTGCTCTGGCTGACCTGGGCCTGTTGCCTGTGACACTGGCCCAGGTCAGGGACTGGGTGGGCCGTGGTGCTTCCCGGCTGGTGTATTGCGTGCTTGAGCACCTGCGGCAGTCACCGGATCTGCACGATGCTCTGCTGGCTCGCTTCATGGCGCACTATCAGGCCACGGTCTGCGAGGCCAGCATGCCCTATCCCGGAGCCCGTGAGCTATTGGCGGCATGCAGGGAGGCCGGCATCCACTTGGCCTGTGTCACCAACAAGCCGTATGCCCCGGCAGAAGGCCTGCTGAAGGCACTGGGGATGCGGGAGCCCTTTGCCCTGCTGCTGGGAGGGGATTCCCTGAAGCACAAGAAACCGCATCCTGAGCCGCTATTGCATTGCCTGCGCCACTTCGAGGTAAAGGCCAGTGAAGCACTGATGGTGGGCGATTCCCGCAATGATGTGGAGGCAGCCCGTGCGGCAGGCATTCGGGTGCTGGCCGTGCCTTACGGTTACAACCATGGCGAGCCCGTTGCCGATGCGCGTCCGGACTGGCTGGTTGAATCCCTTGCACTGCTGCTTTAACCTTCCGGTTCTTTCCCCTGAATATCAGGCAAATGTCGTGACGGGTCTTGCTCTGAACAAGCGTTGGCGCGGATGGCGATGGTGAGTACACCAGCGACAGCCTTCCCCTCTGCCCGTTTGAGAGTTAAGAAACATGTCTCCGCAGCAATTCGCCGCCCTGGCGCAACAGGGTTATAACCGCGCGCCGGTGGCGCGAACGGTTCTCGCCGATCTCGATACTCCCCTTTCCGTCTATCTCAAGCTGGCCGACGCGCCTTTCAGCTATCTCTTCGAGTCCGTACAGGGGGGAGAGCGCTGGGGCCGTTATTCCATCATCGGGCTGCCGGCACGTACCGTGCTGACCGTGCGTGGCCATGAGGTGGTGGTTAGCCGTGACGGCCAGGAGATCGAGCGGGCAGAGGTCACGGACCCGCTGGCCTTCGTGGAGTCCTACCAGCAGCGCTTTCGCGTGGCGGACCATCCTGACCTGCCCCGCTTCAATGGAGGCCTGGTAGGCTTTTTCGGTTACGACTGCGTGCGCTATGTCGAGAAAAAGTTGGCGGCTTGCAGCAAGCCGGATCCCATCGGGGCACCGGACATCCAGCTCATGCTCTCCGAGGATGTGATCGTTTTCGACAACCTCAAGGGCGAGCTGTTCCTGATCACCCATGTGGACCCGGCTGATGGCGGCGCATTGGCAGAGGCCGAGCATCGTCTGGATGTGCTGGTGCGTCGCCTGCGCGAGTCGCTGGATACCTCCGCCATGCATGCCAGTGTCACGCATACGGTGCGTGAATCCGACTTTGTTTCCAGTTTCGGGCAACAGCCTTTCAAGGCGGCTGTCGATCACATCAAGGACTATGTCCTGGCCGGCGACATCATGCAGGTGGTGCCTTCCCAGCGCATGAGCGCGCCTTTCACGGCATCGCCCATGCTGCTGTATCGCGCCCTCAGGCATCTCAATCCGTCCCCCTACATGTACTACATGCGCACGGATGAACTGACGATTGTCGGTTCATCACCGGAAATTCTGGCACGCATGGAAGATGGCCGTGTGACCGTGCGCCCGATTGCTGGCACTCGCAAGCGTGGCGCCACGGCGGAGCAGGACGAAGCACTCATGGCCGAGCTTCTGGCTGATCCCAAGGAGATTGCCGAGCATCTGATGCTTATCGATCTGGGGCGCAATGATGTCGGGCGAGTGGCGAAGACAGGTCAGGTGCGCGTGACGGAAAAAATGGCAGTGGAGCGTTATTCCCATGTCATGCATATCGTCTCGAATGTGGAAGGTGACCTGAAGCCGGGGCAAACCGCCATGGACGTTATGCGCGCAACCTTGCCGGCCGGTACGCTCTCCGGCGCCCCCAAGGTGAGGGCGATGCAGATCATCGATGAGCTGGAACCGGTGAAGCGCGGCATTTACGGCGGTGCTGTCGGCTACCTCGGCTGGAAGGGAAACATGGATACGGCCATCGCCATCCGCACGGCCGTCATCAAGGACGGCGTGATGCATGTACAGGCGGGTGCTGGTGTGGTGGCAGACTCGGTGCCCGAGTCTGAATGGCAGGAAACCCTGAGCAAGGGCCGGGCGTTGATGCGCGCCGCTGAGGTTGCCACGACGCTCCACGTGGGCGCCGGGCAGGGGCGGGGTGAAGGGGGGGCGCAGCCATGATTCTGATGATCGATAACTACGACAGCTTTACTTACAACATCGTGCAGTATCTGGGGGAGCTGGGTCAGGATGTGCACGTTGTGCGCAATGACGAGATCACGATTGCCGAAATCGAAAAGCTCGCGCCCGCGCGCATCGTGATTTCTCCGGGACCCTGCTCACCCAATGAGGCTGGCATTTCCATGGAGGCCATTCGCTATTTTGCCGGGAAAATCCCGGTGCTGGGTGTTTGCCTGGGCCACCAGTCCATAGGCCAGGTCTTTGGTGGCAAGGTGGTGCGGGCGCGCCAGGTCATGCACGGCAAGACCTCGCCGATTCATCACAAGAATGTGGGTGTGTTTTTGGGGCTGAATAATCCGCTCACTGCCACACGCTACCACTCCCTCATCATCGAGAAGGAGTCACTGCCGGATTGCCTGGAAATCACGGCCTGGACCCAGCTGCCGGACGGCTCCGTGGATGAAATCATGGGCGTGCGCCACAAGACGCTGAATGTTGAAGGAGTGCAGTTCCATCCGGAATCCATACTCACCGAACAGGGGCATGAACTCCTGAAGAACTTCCTGGAGGGAAAATGAGCATGGATATCAAGGCGGCACTGGCACGTATCGTCGACCGCATCGACCTTTCCTTGCCGGAAATGCAGGACGTGATGCGCAGTATCATGACCGGCGCCGCCACCGATGCGCAGATTGCTGCCTTCGTGATGGGTTTGCGCATGAAGGGCGAGTCGCTGGATGAAATCGAAGGCGCCGTGCGCATCATGCGCGAGCTCATGACACCGGTGGAGTTGGATGGCTTGCCTAACGTGGTGGATATCGTGGGCACCGGTGGAGATGGCGCCAACATGTTCAACGTCTCCACGGCATCGGCCATGGTGATTGCGGCAGCCGGTGCCCATGTAGCCAAGCATGGTGGTCGTGCGGTGTCCTCTAGCAGTGGCAGTGCTGATCTGCTCACCGAGGCGGGGCTCAATCTTTCACTGACTCCGGAGCAGACGGCGCGCTGCATACGGGAAGTCGGCGTAGGTTTCATGTTTGCGGTGAATCATCACTCTGCCATGAAGCATGCCATTGCCGCACGCAGGGACGTGGGCCTGCGCACCCTGTTCAATATTCTGGGGCCGCTCACCAATCCTGCGGGTGTGAAGCGCCATGTCATTGGTGTCTTCAATGGCCAGCTGTGCCGTCCGCTGGCAGAAGTGCTGCAGCGTCTTGGTAGCGAGCATGCCCTCATCGTACATGCGAAAGACGGGCTCGATGAGTTCAGTCTGGCCACCAGCACGCAGGTAGCCGAACTCAAAAACGGCGAAATCTCGGAGTACACGCTGACACCGGAAGATGTCGGGCTGAGAAGCCAGAGCCTGATTGGCCTGACCGTTTCCAGTTCGGCTGAATCGCTGGCACTGATTCGTGATGCTTTGGGCAAGCGCCAAGGTGAACATGCACAGAAGGCTGCAGACGTCATTGCCCTCAATGCCGGTGCCGGTATTTATGTGGCGGGTTTGGTCCGTGATATCAGGCAGGGCGTGGCGTTGGCGCATGATCTGGTCAGCACCGGCCAGGCCTTGGAGAAGTTCGACAACCTGCGTGACTTCACGCGGGCTTTGTCGGCCTGATTGGGTATTCGTGCGAATTTATTCGTACCTACAAGATGGATGAATACATGTCTGCCCCCACCATTCTGCAGAAAATCCTGGACCGCAAAGTCGAAGAAGTGGCTGTTGCCAGAAAGCGAAAGAGTTTTGCAGCACAGGAAGAAGCTGCACGTCACGCCTCTCCGGCACGTGGTTTCCATGCTGCCATCGAGCAGAAAATTAAAGCTGGAAAAGCAGGCGTCATTGCCGAGATCAAGAGGGCATCGCCCAGCCAGGGTGTCATCCGTGCCGATTTTCGCCCTGCTGATATTGCCCGCTCTTATGAGAAAGCAGGTGCAGCTTGTCTTTCCGTGCTGACAGATGTCGATTTTTTCCAGGGCAGCAATGACTATCTTGTAGAGGCTCGTGCGGCCTGCGCCTTGCCGGTGATTCGCAAGGATTTCCTTGTGGACACGTATCAGGTGGTAGAGGCCCGTGCCATCGCGGCAGACTGTGTACTCTTGATCGTGGCGGCGCTGGGCGATGCACAACTGAATGAACTGCACGCCTGTGCCCGTGAGTTCGGGCTGGATGTATTGGTGGAGGTTCATGACGGCGAGGAGTTAGAGCGCGCCCTGCGCTTGGATTGCCCTCTTGTCGGCATCAACAACCGCAACCTCAAGACCTTTGATGTCAGCCTGGGCACGACGCTGGGCTTGCTTGGGCGGATCCCTGCCGGTCGCCGAGTCGTGACGGAAAGCGGCATCCATGTCCCCGCAGATGTTGCCCTGATGAGGGACCACGATGTGCATGCCTTTCTTGTGGGAGAGGCTTTCATGCGGGCGCCCGAGCCTGGTGGGAAGCTGGCGGAGCTGTTCGGAGCCTGATAGATCAAGGCCCATTAAAAAGCCCGCAACAGCGGGCTTTTTAATAGGTGATAACGAACAGGTCAGCGCGTGCCAAAGACCACCATGGTCTTGCCCTTGACGGAAATCAGGCCCTGCTCCTCCAGTGACTTGAGCACGCGGCCCACCATTTCACGCGAGCAGCCCACGATTCGGCCTATTTCCTGGCGTGTGATCTTGATCTGCATCCCGTCCGGATGGGTCATGGCGTCGGGTTGCTTGCAGAGGTCCAGCAGGGTGCGGGCAACGCGTCCGGTCACATCCAGGAAGGCAAGATCACCGACCTTACGGGTTGTGGCGCGCAAGCGGCCTGCCAACTGTGCTGAAAGGGCGAAAATCAGGCCGGCATCTTGCTTGGCGAGTTCCTTGAATTTCGGGTAGCTGATCTCGGCGACTTCACAGAGGGTCTTGGCCTTGATCCAGGCGGAGCGGACGGGCTTGTCTTCGAACAGGCCCATTTCGCCGAAGAAATCGCCGGCATTGAGGTAGGCAACGACCATCTCGCGACCCTCGTCATCTTCGATGACAACGGAGACGGAGCCGGCAGTGATGAAATAGAGGGTGTCGCCGGCATCCCCAGCGTAGATAATCGTGCTGCGCGCCGGGTATTTGCGGCGGTGGCACTGATCAAGAAATGCATCGATGTTGGGAACGTGAGCGTTGACCGGTAGGCGGGCCATGGCTGCGTCCTTGTACGGTTATCGTTATAAGCGCCGACCATAGCACAGCTTTTGTGGGGTATTAAGCGTCGGGAGTGTGAAATTGTGCCGGTTTCTGACCCTGAGGGTCAGTAGGCAAGTGAGGAGTCGTGATGCAGGCCAGAGTGAAGTGGGTTCAGGATGTCATGTTTGTGACGGAGTCTGGCAGTGGCCATGCTGTCGTCGTGGATGGAGCACCGGAGTATGGTGGTCGCAACATGGGGCCACGCCCCATGGAGTTGCTGCTGATGGGTTTGGGTGGTTGCACCTCGTTTGATGTGATGACCATCCTCAAGAAGGCACGTCAGGACGTGACCTCCTGCGAGGCCGAGTTGACGGCGGAGCGCGCCGAGGGCGTGCCGGCCGTCTTCACGAAAATCCACGTGCATTTCATTGTCAAAGGGCGTGGACTGCGTGAGGTGCAGGTGAAAAAGGCGGTGGACCTTTCCGCCGACAAATATTGTTCGGCCTCCATCATGCTGGGGCAGGCCGGTGTGGTCATCACGCATGACTACCGTATCGAGGAAGACGGACAGGAGAAGGGAGAATGAGTTACCGGACGGGATGGCTGTTGCTGATGGCGGCACTGCTGGGCGGTTGCCAGCTTTTTTCCGGCACGCAGGTGGAGGAGGTCAACAGTCAGCCTCCTGCTGCTGCCACGCTGTCCCGGGTTCTGGTGCTGGGGGTGGATACCACGCCGGAAATCCAGAAATCCATGGAGGATGCTTTTTCCAGGCGTCTTGGCGGCAAGGGGCGTGTCGTGCTGCGCGCCAGTGACTGGTTTCCCGGTGAAAAACAGCCAAGCCGCGAGCAACTGGTGGCACGCGTAAAGGAGGAAGGAGTGACTGGTGTGCTGGTGACACGGTTGCTCAATTATGAAGTGAGCGCCCTGAGGGAAAAATTTCCGGAGTTTTCCTTCTCTCTGGATACACCGTCGCGTACACCGGGTGAACGGGTAGGCTGGGATCAGGATCCTTGGGTGGCCGGTTTCGAGCGGGCACAGAGGCTGCGTAGCGAGGCGCCGGTTGTGGAGCGCAAGGCTGTCGTGGAAACCCGTCTCTACGATACAACAACGGGACGGGTCATGTGGGAGGCCCGTTCGCGCACGCTGATGACGGACGAGGCCAACCCTGATTTTGACGGCTTTGCCGCAGCCATCATGGCGCAACTGAGAAAAAGTGGCTGGCTGTAAGCCAGCCCGCTTCAAAGGCGGTAGGCCGCCGTCGTCATCACCTTGGCCACCAGCGACATGAGTCCTTTCACGGGAGGCGGCAGTTCGGCAGCACCGGCATTCAACGCCATCTGCATGTGTTCGGCTTCGTCATGATGCATCTGGCTGACAATGGCGCGGGTCTTTTCATCCTGGGCTGGGATGCGAGAGAGGTGGCCTTCCAGGTGCTCGCAAACCTGCTTTTCTGTCTCTGCCACGAAGCCCAGGCTCCATTTGTCGCCGGCAATGCCGGCGGCAGCGCCGATGCCGAATGACATGGCATACCACAGCGGGTTCAGGTAACTCGTGTGTGATCCCAACTCCGTGACGCGCTGCTCGCACCAGGCCAGGTGGTCTTCCTCTTCGCGTGCCGCCTGCGCCATTTCCTCGCGGACTTCCGGCAGGCGTGCTGTCAGGGCTTGCCCCTGATAGAGCGCCTGTGCACAGACCTCACCCGTATGGTTGACGCGCATGAGGCCGGCGGCATGGCGGCGTTCCTCATCGTTCAGTGTGCTTTCCGGCTGGTCACCGGCGGGGCTGTGGCGGCTCGCCTGCATGGCGCCGGGAGCAATGGTGCGCAGGGCACGGTCGGCCTCGGTCACAAGCCGGTCAATCAGCGAGTAGCGGCGCATGGAGTTCTCCTTTGCTGTGTCCAGTTCCAGGGGCAAGGCCCCGTCACACGGCTCTGTGTTTGCTCAGCCCGGGGGCCAGCCGAGTTGCCGGCCAGCCAGCAGATGCAGGTGAATGTGGCCGACGCTTTGTCCGCCATGCTTGTTGCAGTTCATGACGACCCGGTATCCGTCCTCGGCCACGCCCAGCTCCGCTGCCAGGTGGCTGGCCGTGCTCATGATTTCGCCCAGAAGACCGGATTTGTCAGCAGGGACATCATTCAGCGTGGAAAAATGCTCCTTGGGGATGACGAGCACATGCACCGGGGCTTGCGGGAAAAGATCGTGAAACGCAATCAGTCGCTCGTTTTCGAAGGCGATCCGTGCCGAAATCTCCTGGCGGGCAATCTTGCAGAAAATACAGTCCATTGGCGGATGTCTCCTCGTGGGGAGGCTCATTGTACGCGGCCTCCTGTTCTCTGTCGGCAGGTCTTGTTTATCCGGGACTTGAGGCTGTGTCGGGCATTTGCAAAAAAACCGCCCGCAGGCAGGGCGCGGGCATGCGGTTTCGGGGCACTGCCCCTATAATGCGCGCCCTGTCGATCCTCAGTCTTTTGTCTCATGTCTGCTTCCGTCCACCCGCCTCGCCGCCGTGCCCTTGCCCTGATTTCCGGGGGGCTGGATTCTTTGTTGGCTGTGCGTGTGGTGCAGGAGCAGGGTATCGAGGTCGAGGGCATCAACTTCTTTACCGGTTTCTGTGTGGAAGGGCATACCCACGCCATCCGCAAGCAGGACCAGAAAAAAGAGAAGCGCAATAATGCACTGTGGGCGGCTGAGCAACTGGGCATAAAGCTGCACATCGTTGATATCTCAGAGGAATACAAGGATGTGGTGCTTAACCCCAAGCATGGTTATGGCGCTAACCTGAACCCTTGCCTGGACTGCAAGATATTCATGGTCGGCAAGGCCATGGGTTATGTGAACCGTGCCCGCGAGTTTGCAGAGGACAAGGATTTCGATTTCATCATTACCGGCGAGGTGGTGGGCCAGCGGCCCAAGTCGCAGCGTGCCATGACCATGCCCGTGATTGCCCGGGAGTCCGGAGCGGACGACCTGCTCCTACGCCCGCTGTCGGCCCGTAACCTTGAGCCGACCAAGCCCGAGCGCGAGGGCTGGGTGGATCGGGAAAAGCTGCATGGCTTCCATGGCCGCAGCCGGCAACCCCAGATCGAACTGGCGCGCCAGTTCGGTTTTACCGACTGGGCGCAGCCTGCCGGCGGCTGCTGCTTCCTGACGGATGAGAATTACTCCCGCAAGCTAGCTGACCTGTGGTCGGCCCGTGGCGAGCGCCGTTATGAGCTGGATGACATCATGCTGCTCAAGGTGGGACGCCATGTCCGGCCGGAGTCGCATTACAAGCTGATCGTGGGCCGGGAGGAGGGCGAGAACAACTTTCTCGAAGGTTACCGCCACGAGTTCCACCATATCCGCATCCTCAGCCATAACGGCCCCCTGACCCTGGTGGATGGCAGTCCGGATGAGGATGATCTGGTGCAGGCTGCCCGCATTGCTGGCCGTTTCAGTCAGGGACGTACGGCAGACGAGATCGAGGTGGAGATCGTGCAGAAGGGCGGGGTGGCCCGGCAGGTGCGTGTGGTTCCCCTGCGCAGTGAGGATTTCCCGGAGGCCTGGTACCTGTGAGCGACGCCATGCACCAACTTGATGCGCGCAGGATGCTATGCCCCTTGCCGGTGATCCGCACCCAGAACGCCATCAATGATCTGGTCGAGGGCCAGTGTTTGCAGGTCCTGGCGACGGATCCTGGCGTTATGCACGACATTCCGGCCTGGTGCCGTATCCATGGTCATGAGGTCGTGTCGGCAAACAAGGTGGAGAACGAGTTTCATTTGTGCATCCGGGTGGGGCGGAAGTAGCCATATCGGTGCACGAAAAACCATGAATGCACTTTTATAGTGCTTTTGTGGGGGCCAAATGTACTGGCAGTACTCCAGAGACCGGCATCCATGCGGTTTTGGTGCGCTGGTACGTATTTTGCTCCCGTACGCGGCACGGTGTCCGAGAGGCCTGAACAGCCTTGGGGACGCAAATAAAATCCCAGTCACGCATGCTCCCGGAGAGTTGAAACATGTCGAAGAAGACGCTTGGCCTGATCAAAGAACACGAAGCAAAGTGGGTTGACCTTCGCTTTACCGATACCAAGGGCAAGGAGCAGCACGTTTCCTTCCCGGCCGGCACGGTTTCCGAAGAGACCTTCACCACCGGCAAGATGTTCGACGGCTCCTCCATCGCCGGCTGGAAGGGCATTGAAGCCTCCGACATGATCCTCCTGCCGGATGACGAAACCGCTTTCATGGACCCGTTCTTTGACGAGCCGACTGTGGTCATCACCTGCGACGTCATCGAACCGACCAGCATGCAGGGTTATGAGCGTGATCCGCGCTCCATCGCCAAGCGCGCCGAGGCTTACCTGAAGTCCACTGGTATCGGTGATACCGCTTTCTTCGGCCCCGAGCCTGAGTTCTTCGTGTTCGACGAAGTGAAGTGGCAGATCGACATGTCCGGCGTGTCGCACAAGATCATTGCCGAAGAAGCTGCCTGGTCTACCAACAACGATTACGAAGGCGGTAACACCGGCCACCGTCCCCGCGTGAAGGGTGGTTACTTCCCTGTGCCCCCGGTTGATTCCCAGCAGGACCTGCGTGTTGCCATGTGTAATGCCATCGAGGCCATCATGGGCCCGGACCGCGTGGAAGTGCAGCACCACGAAGTGGCTTCCTGCCAGAGCGAAATCGGCGTGTCCTTCAACACGCTGGTACGCAAGGCTGACGAAGTGCAGCAGCTCAAGTACGCCGTACTGAACACCGCCCACGCCTTCGGCAAGACTGCCACCTTCATGCCCAAGCCCATCGTTGGCGACAACGGCTCTGGCATGCACGTGCACATGTCCATTTCCAAGGACGGCAAGAACCTGTTCGCGGGTGACGAGTACGCTGGTCTTTCCGAACTGGCCCTGTACTACATTGGCGGCATCATCAAGCACGCCCGCGCGCTGAATGCCATCACCAATCCGGCCACCAACTCCTACAAGCGCCTGGTGCCGCACTACGAAGCCCCGATCAAGCTGGCCTACTCGGCCCGCAACCGCTCGGCTTCCATCCGTATTCCCTACGTGAGCAGCCCCAAGGGCCGTCGTATCGAAGCCCGCTTCCCGGATCCCACGGCCAATCCTTACCTGGCCTTCGCCGCCCTGTTGATGGCCGGCCTGGACGGCATCCAGAACAAAATTCACCCGGGCGAAGCCGCCAGCAAGAACCTCTACGACCTGCCGCCGGAAGAAGACGCGCTGGTGCCGACCGTGGCCGAGAACTTGGAAACGGCCATCGCCGCCCTCCAGGCTGACCACGAGTTCCTGCTCAAGGGTGGCGTGTTCACCAAGGAAATGCTGGATGCCTACATCGAGCTGAAGACCGAAGAAGCACGTCTGGTCAGCACCTCCGTGCACCCGATCGAGTTTGAGCTTTACTACTCCTGCTAAAAGTTGCTGTCCTTTGAAGGACGGTTGCTGATGCCAAAAAGCCCGCTTTGCGGGCTTTTTGGCATTTTGGTATCCGGGTCTTAGCAGTCCGGGTGCATAAGGGCTAAGCTCGCGTTCCTGCAGGTTTTTCAGGAGGGGAAGAGCATGTCCTTGCACCGCGTGTCTCTGGCTCTGGTCTGGGCAATGGCCCTGGTGGCTCCGGCCCAGGCCGAGGTCTACAAGTACTATGACAGCAACGGCAACTTGGTGCTGACGGACATCCCGCCCAAGGAAAATGCAAAGGGTGCCGAGCGTATACAGACTCGCCCCATCATGACCATTCCTGCGCTGTCACCGCAGGCCCCTTCCAGCCAGCCGGCGGATGATGTGGTCGCCAAGGTTGCGGGGTATACCGTTATCATCCAGAGCCCTGCCGATCAGTCGACCTACCGCAAGAGCGAGGAGGAAGACATTCCGGTGGCTTTCAGTGTCGACCCCTCATTGGCAGAGGGAGACCAGTTGGAGGTTTCGCTGAATGGTCGCGCCATCGGCAGCGGAGGTGCTTCACTGGGAGTAGCTGGTCTTGATCGCGGCGAGCATGTGTTGAAGGTCGTGGTAAAGGATGCAAAGGGGCGGGTGCTGGCCTCGGCCAGCTCAACGTTTTTCGTCCAGCATTACAGTGCGCTGGGGCCGACAGCCCCCAAGCCCAAGTGATGCCTTACTGTTGCAGAGGGCTGTAATTGCCCGCTTGCCGTTCTAACATGGCGCGCCCCTTTACAGGTTTGTCTGGCTGGCGATGGCTGGTGGCGGCATCGTGGGAAATCTGAGGCATGTCTGACTGCATTCTGGTGACGGGTGGTGCCGGTTTCATAGGCTCCTGTTTTGTTCTGCATTGGCTGCGCGAGAATGCTGGCCGGGTTGTCGTCGTTGACAAGCTGACTTATGCCGGCAATCCGGAAAACCTGAAAACTGCCGATGCTTCCCGTTGTGAGCTTGTGCATGCCGATATGGGCAATACGGTCGTGGTCAGTGGCTTGCTGTCACGCTACCGGCCAGTTGCCGTTCTGAATTTTGCTGCTGAAAGCCATGTTGATCGCTCCATTCAGGTGCCTGTCGATTTCATTCAGAACAATGTGCTCTCCACGTTCCATTTGCTCGAAACAGTACGTACCTATTGGTCTTCGCTGTCGGCCGATGCCGCCCGCCGTTTCCGTTTCCTGCATGTGTCCACAGACGAGGTTTTTGGCGAGCTGCAGCCTGTTGCTCCTGCATGCACCGAGGGCAGGGCGTATGCGCCCAACAATCCTTATGCAGCCTCCAAGGCGGCAGCGGACCATCTGGTTCGTGCCTGGCACCATACCTATGGCCTGCCCGTGCTGACCACGCATTGCACCAACAATTACGGTCCCCGGCATTTTCCCGAAAAACTGATTCCCCTGATGATACTGAACGCACTGGAGGGAAAGTCCTTGCCGGTTTACGGCGATGGCGGGCAAATCCGCGACTGGCTCTTTGTTGATGACCACTGCACGGCCATCAGCCGTGTACTGGCGCAGGGGCAGGTGGGCGAGACCTACAATATCAGCGCTCGTAATGAGCAAAAAAATATCGATGTGGCGCGCATGGTTTGCGATCTGCTGGACGAACTCAGGCCGCGTGCTGACGGCACCAGTTATCACAAGCAGATTACCTTCGTGGCAGATCGCCCCGGGCATGATCGCCGCTATGCGCTTGATCCGGGCCGGATGGAGCGTGAGCTGGGCTGGCGCGCCAGGGAGTCTTTCTCCACGGGGCTGCGCAAGACAGTGCAGTGGTATCTCGTCAATCCGGAATGGGTGGCTGGCGCAAGAAGCACTGCCTGTCGCCATGGGGAGAAGGCCTGATGAAGGGAATCGTTCTCGCGGGCGGTTCGGGTACGCGCCTGCATCCCATTACCCTGGGGCTCTCCAAGCAGTTGCTGCCTGTTTATGACAAGCCCATGGTGTATTACCCCCTGTCTGTGTTGATGCTGGCCGGTATTCGTGAGGTGCTGGTGATTTCCACGCCTGGCGATTTGCCTGTTTACCAGCGTCTGTTAGGTGATGGCTCCCGTTTCGGTGTGCGCTTGCAGTATGCGCAGCAGCCATCGCCAGGTGGTGTCGCCCAAGCCCTGCTGATAGGCAGCGAGTTTATCGGAGGTGACAGTGTCTGCCTGATGCTGGGTGATAATGTCATGCACGGCCAGCATTTCACCGAGAAACTGAAGCGGGCAATGGCACATGCCTCTGGTGCAACAATCTTTGCCTATTGGGCTAAGGATGCTGGCCGTTTCGGGGTGGTCGAATTTGATGAAAATGAAAAGCCTATCGCCATTGAAGAAAAGCCTTTGCAGCCAAAATCCAGTTATGCCGTCACCGGCCTTTATTTTTATGACAACAGCGTGATTGATATTGCCCGTGGTTTACAGCCCTCGGCACGAGGTGAGCTGGAGATCAGCGATGTCAACAATGCTTATCTGCAGCGCGGTGACCTGCGTGTAGAAAAACTGGGGCGAGGCTTTGCCTGGCTGGACACCGGTACGCATGAAAGCCTGCTAGAGGCGTCACAGTATGTGCGGACCATAGAGCATCGGCAGGGGCTCAAGGTGGCATGCCTGGAAGAAATTGGATTCAGCAATGGCTGGCTTTCCCATGAGGCCCTGCTGGCGCAGGCCAAAGCCCTGCAGAAAACCGATTACGGGCAGTACCTGCTGCGTTTGGCCGGAGAGCATTCATGAAGCTTGTTCCCGGAGAAATTCCCGATGTCCTGCTTCTGGAACCGGAGGCCATGGTCGATGAGCGTGGTTTCTTCATGGAGGTGTTCAATGCACGGTCTTTTTCCGAGCTGACAGGCGTGCGGCGGGATTTCCTGCAGGACAATCACTCATATTCACGTCGCGGCGTACTGCGTGGCCTGCATTACCAGCTTCGGCATCCGCAGGGAAAGTTGGTGCGAGTGGTCTCCGGCGAGGTTTTTGATGTGGTGGTGGATTTGCGTCGTTCTTCGCCAACATTTGGATGCTGGCAAGGGAACAGACTGTCAGCGGCAAACCGGCGCATGGTTTGGGTGCCGGAGGGATTCGCGCATGGTTTCCTTGTGCTTTCTGAAAGTGCCGACCTGCTCTACAAGGTGACGGACCGCTATGACCCGCAATCCCAGTGCAGCCTGCGCTGGGATGATCCTGATATCGGTATTGCCTGGCCCTTGGGAGGCATGCAGCCGCTGCTCTCGGCCAGGGATTCGGCTGCCGTCCCTCTCCGTCTGGCCGAGACTTTTGCGTGAAGATCCTTCTGACAGGAGCCAGCGGCCAACTGGGCTGGGAGCTGGAGCGCAGCCTTGTCGTGCTGGGCCAGGTGTGGGCGCCGGCTTCTTCCGTGTTCAATCTTGCGCAACCCGGGAGCATGGTGAGTGTCCTGCGTGAGTGGCGGCCGGATCTCGTGGTCAATGCGGCGGCCTATACCGCGGTCGACCGGGCAGAGAGCGAGCCGGAACTGGCAATGGTCATCAATGCCCATGCACCGGGGGTGCTCGCCGAAGAGTGCAAGCGGCTTGATGCCATGTTGCTGCATTACTCGACGGACTATGTCTTTGATGGCCTGCGCCAGGAACTGCCGTATACCGAGCATGACCTCAAGGCTCCCCTGAACGTCTATGGCCGTAGCAAGCTGGCTGGCGAGCAGGCCGTGCAACAGGCGGGCTGCCGGCATCTCATCCTGCGTTGTGGCTGGCTGTATGGCACCCGACGGCAGAATTTTGTCCGCCGCGTTGGCGAGTTGTTGACCACGCAACCGGAGGTGGGTGTGGTGGATGACCAGTTCGGCACGCCCTGCTGGGTGCGCTGGCTCGCGGAGGCGACGGTCTTCATGCTGGCCTCGCGGGATTGGCGGGACTGGTCGACCCGCATGGGTCTCTACCATCTGGCCCCGGCCGGGTCGGTCAGCCGCTATGAGTTGGCCCTGGCCATACGCGAGCTAACGGGGGGTACCGGCGTGCCAAGGGCTGTGTCCTCGGCCGCTTATCCCCTGCCGGCCAGGCGTCCGGGCAATTCCCGTCTGGACTGCTCCCGGGTGGAGGCAGACTTCGGCCTCTACCGCCCGGACTGGCGGCAACAGCTGGAGCTATGCCTGCGTTCTTGATGCCTCCACCTGTATGAGGGGGGGGCTCGCGGCTGGGCGGTTGCCTGGTCGTTGAGACCTCTCTTTTACGGTGATACCGTAGCCGCCGTTTCGGACGGCGGCTGCAGGACTCAAGAAATATGCGTGGTTTTCTGGTTGAAATGTCGCGTCCGGGCAAGGTTGCCGTCATGGTGGCCAGCGACAGTCTTTCCCTGATGCTGGCGCTGTGGCTGGCCCTTTCCCTGCGTTATGGCGTGTTGTGGGAACCGGCAAACAGCAATCAGGTCATGTGCTTCGTGGCAGCGGCGGCCAGCGGTGTCACGGCCTTCTTCTTTTCCGGGCTGTACCGCTGGATGGTGCGCTATGTCAGTGCCGCCACCCTGCTGGTCATCTTCAAGGCCCTGCTGATCTCGGCGCTGGTGCTGGCGGCCGCCATCCTGTTGCTGCAGGCGGAGCTGCCCCGTTCGACCCCCATTCTTTATCTCATCATTGCCACCATCCTCGTCGCCGGCTCGCGCTTCATGGCGCAAAGAATCCTGCGCGAAAAAGCAAAGGGCGAGCGCATTCCAGTGCTCATCTATGGTGCCGGTTCCGCAGGGCACCAGATCGGGCTCAGCCTGCACCAGGGCAGCGTTTACCGGCCCGTTGCCTATGTTGATGACAACGCCACGCTGCAGGGCATGACCACCTACGGACTCAAGGTATATGCCCCGGCCGAAGTGCAGCGCCTGGTCGAGTCCTATGGTGTGCAGCAGATACTGCTGGCCATGCCCAGCATTAGCAGTTCGCGTCGGCGTGAAATCCTGCTGGCGCTGGAGCCGCTTTCCATCAAGGTCAGGACCGTGCCGCACATGCAGGACATCGTGGCGGGCCGTGTGGGAGCGGATGAAATCCAGGATGTGGACCCGGCGGATCTGCTGGGGCGCGACCCGGTGCCGCCGCGCCTGGAATTGTTGGGCGCCACCATCACCGGCAAGACCGTCATGGTGACGGGGGCCGGCGGCTCCATTGGCAGCGAGCTGTGCCGGCAGATCGTTTTCCTGGCACCGCGTTGCCTCGTCCTTTTCGAGATCAGCGAATACGCACTTTACACCATTGAAGCCGAGCTGAGATCGGTAGCGCGTGACGTCCGGCTTGTGCCGCTCCTAGGATCGGTCCAGGACGAGGCCCTCATGCAGCGAGTGATGCAGGGCTTCAGGATCGACACGGTTTATCATGCGGCGGCGTACAAGCATGTGCCGCTAGTTGAGCACAATGTGATTGAAGGTGTGCGCAACAATGTTTTCGGAACCTGGGTTGCGGCCAGGGCGGCCGTGGCGGCGGGTGTCGACACTTTCGTGCTCATTTCCACCGACAAGGCCGTGCGTCCTACCAACATCATGGGCGCGAGCAAGCGCGTGGCCGAGCTGGCCCTGCAGGCCCTGGCCACGGGTGGCAATACCTGTTTCTGCATGGTGCGCTTCGGTAATGTGCTGGGGTCGTCCGGCTCCGTTGTGCCGCTGTTCCGTGAGCAGATCCGCCGTGGGGGGCCGGTGACAGTGACGCATCCCGACATCATCCGTTATTTCATGACCATTCCCGAGGCGGCACAGCTGGTCATACAGGCTGCAGCCATGGCGGAGAGCGGCGATGTCTTCCTGCTCGACATGGGTGAGCCGGTGCGCATCGCCGACCTGGCCAAGCGCATGATCCACCTGATGGGTTTCCGCGAGCGCACGGCTGGGCGACCGCAGGGTGACATCGACATTGCCTATACCGGCCTGCGTCCGGGTGAAAAACTTTATGAAGAGCTGCTGGTGGGTGATCAGTCGCTTCCGACCCAGCATCCACGCATCATGCGTGCCCGCGAGCGTTCGCTGCCCCTGGCCGAGCTGGAACAGGCGCTGACAGTGCTGGGTGATGCCTGCGGGCAACGGGATGTACAGGCGATCTGCCTGTGTCTGGAGCGTTTGCCTCTCGGGTTTGCCTCGGCGGGGATCAGTGATTATCTGCAATCAGTGCCTAAGGCGGAGTTGCAACGTGTGGTGGTTTGAGCATCAGGCCTGCGTGGCGGGAGGCGGGCGATGACCACGGAAGTGACCCTGCGTAACCGTGTGTGCTTCAGTGCAGCGACCGATGAAAGCATCCTGGAGGCAGCGCGCCGTCAGGGCATTGTACTGGAGCACAGCTGCCGCGACGGACGCTGTGGTGTATGCAAGGCCAGGGTGACTGCCGGCGAGACCGTCATGCTGCAACCCGAGCCGGCATTGACTCCTGAAGAGTCCGGCACGGGATGGATTCTGACTTGTGTCCGCTACGCGGCCGCTGATACCACACTGGATATCGAGGATCTTGGTCGTCTGGCGGACATCGCCGTTAAGACCTTGCCCTGCCGCATTGATTCCCTGCAGCCGATGGCACCCGATATTGTCCGGATCACATTGCGTCTGCCGCCGACCGCTGACTTCCGCTATCTGCCGGGGCAGTACGTCGATGTCATCGGGCCGGAAGGAGTGCGGCGGAGTTACTCCCTGGCCACAGCGCCGTTGGCAGGCCGGCTTGAGCTGCATGTGCGCGCTGTTCCCGGCGGTGTTCTCAGTGAGTACTGGTTTGCGCGGGCGCAGCCGAATGATCTCTTGCGCTTCGAGGGACCCTTCGGCACTTTCTGTCGACGTGAGGCTTACGGCAAGACGATTTTCCTGGTTACGGGCACGGGGTTCGCGCCAGCGCACGCCATGCTTCAGGAGCTGGCCTCCACCGGGCATACGGGGCCGGTCTGGCTCTACTGGGGAGGTCGTACACCATCGGACCTGTATCATCCGGTCGAGTTTCCGGGGCTGGACCTGCACTACGTTCCGGTACTTTCCCGCGCCGGGGACGACTGGACCGGGAACCGCGGCCATATACAGGATGCTGCCCTGCATGACCATGGCGGTTTTGGCGATGCCATGGTCTATGCCTGTGGCTCTGACGCCATGATTCATTCGGCGCGCCGGCAGTTGCTTGCTGCGGGCCTGCCGCCACACCACTTCCACTCCGATGCCTTCTTGGCATCGAACTGACAGGGAGCAAGCAGATGAAAGCAGTCATTCTGGCTGGCGGGCTGGGTACCCGCCTCAGTGAGGAAACCTCGCTGCGCCCTAAGCCTATGGTGGAAATCGGAGGGCATCCCATCCTTTGGCACATCATGAAAATGTATTCCAGCCACGGCGTGAACGACTTCGTGATCTGCTGCGGCTACAAGGGTTATGTCATCAAGGAATATTTCGCCAATTATTTCCTGCACATGTCCGATGTCACCTTCAACATGCGCGAGAACCGTATGGAGGTACACCATAAGCGTGCAGAACCCTGGAACGTGACGCTGGTGGATACCGGGGAAAACTCCATGACTGGTGGGCGCCTGAAGCGTGTGGCCGACTACATCCGTGATGAAGAAGCCTTTTTCTTCACGTATGGTGATGGCGTGGGTGATATCGACATTGCCGCCACGCTGGCCTTTCACCGTGCTCACGGCAAGAAGGCTACGCTCACCGCCACTTATCCTCCTGGCCGTTTCGGCGCGCTAGACATCCGTAACGGGCAGGTGCTGAGTTTCAAGGAAAAGCCCAAGGGTGACGGAGCCCTCATCAACGGCGGTTTCTTTGTGCTGTCACCTGCCGTGCTGGATTACATCGGCGACGACATGACCATCTGGGAGCAGGAGCCGCTGATGGGCCTGGCAGCCGACGGTGAACTGATGGCTTACGAGCATGCCGGCTTCTGGCAGCCCATGGACACCCTGCGTGACAAGCATCTGCTGGAAAGCCTCTGGGCAGATGGCAAGGCACCGTGGAAAACCTGGGACTGAGTATGAGCGACATGAACGGCAAGGGGCGGGTGCAGCCCGGCTTCTGGCAGGGGAAGAAAGTCTTCCTGACCGGCCATACCGGTTTCAAGGGCAGCTGGCTTTCGTTGTGGCTGCAATCCCTGGGGGCCGTGGTCAAGGGCTATGCCCTGGCGCCGCCCACCACACCGGCCCTGTTCGACGTGGCCCGCGTGGCAGACGGCATGGCCTCGCAGATCGGCGACATCCGCGACCTGTCCATCCTGAGCGCCAGCCTGCAGGACTTCCGGCCCGATATCGTCATCCACATGGCGGCACAGCCGCTGGTGCGTCTCTCTTATCGCGAGCCGGTGGAGACCTACGCCACCAACGTGATGGGCACGGTGCATCTTCTGGAGGCGGCCCGGCATTGCGATTCGGTGCGCGTCATCGTCAATGTCACTACTGACAAGTGTTATGAGAATCGTGAGTGGGTCTGGGGCTATCGCGAGGACGAGCCCATGGGTGGGCACGATCCCTACAGCAGCAGCAAGGGCTGTGTGGAGCTGGTGACGGCGGCCTGGAGGCGTTCCTTTTTCCAGGGCGAAAACGGTCCGGTGCTGGCGTCGGCCCGCGCCGGCAATGTCATCGGCGGTGGCGACTGGGCCGAGGACCGACTGATTCCCGACATTCTCCGGGCTTTCGAGCAGGGCAAGCCTGTTATCATCCGCCACCCCAATGCCACCCGGCCATGGCAACATGTGCTGGAGCCCCTCTCTGGCTATCTTGTGCTGGCCCAGTCGTTATGGAATGAGCGTCATGCCTTGGCCGAGGGTTGGAACTTCGGTCCCCGTGAAGGTGATGCTCGTCCTGTGCGCTGGATCGTGGAGAAGCTGGTGCAGGACTGGGGCAGTGGCGCTAGCTGGGCCCTGGATGCCGAGCCGCAACTGCATGAGGCCGGCTATCTCAAGCTGGATTGCTCCAAGGCGCACAGCCGTCTGGGCTGGCAGCCGGTCTGGGCGCTGGAGACTGCACTGCAGCGCATCGTGGACTGGCAGCAGGCCTGGCGTGCCGGGGATGACATGCATGGCCACTGCCTGCATGAAATTGCCGATTACACTGAACACCGAAAACAGGTTGATTGAATGACTCCCGATGCCCTGCGCCAGCAGATTGCCGAGCTGGTTGCCCGTTATGCTGAAACCGCTTTTGCGCCGAAGCCCTTTTCGCCTGGCGAAAGTGTGATCCCTCCGTCCGGCAAGGTCATAGGCGCGCGCGAACTGCAACTCATGGTCGAGGCCTCGCTTGATGGCTGGCTGACCACGGGCCGTTTCAATGCCGAATTCGAGAAAAAACTCGCCGCATTCCTCGGCGTGAAGCATCTCATCACTGTGAACTCAGGTTCTTCCGCCAATCTCGTCGCCTTCAGCACGCTGACCTCGCCAAAACTGGGCGAGCGTGCCATCAGGAAGGGCGACGAAGTCATCGGTGTTGCCGCCGGTTTTCCCACCACGGTCAACCCGATTGCCCAGTTCGGCGCCGTGCCGGTGTTTGTCGATGTGGACATGGCCACACACAACATTGATGCCGATCTCATCGAAGCCGCCATCACCCCGAAAACCAAAGCCATCATGCTGGCCCATACACTGGGCAATCCTTTCAATCTCGCCAAAGTGAAAGCCATTTGCGAAAAGCATGGCCTGTGGCTGGTGGAAGACTGCTGCGATGCTCTGGGTGCGACGTATGACGGCAAGCTGGTCGGCACCTTCGGCGACATCGGCACACTGAGTTTCTATCCCGCCCACCACATCACCATGGGTGAAGGCGGCGCGGTCTTCACCAACAACCCCGAACTCAAGCTGATTGCCGAATCCTTCCGCGACTGGGGTCGCGACTGCTACTGCGCGCCCGGCTGCGACAACACCTGTGGCAAACGCTTCGCACAACAGTTCGGCAGCCTGCCGGACGGCTACGACCACAAATACGTCTATGCCCATCTCGGCTACAACCTCAAGATCACCGACATGCAGGCTGCGTGTGGCCTCGCCCAGCTTGAGCGTGCGCAGGAGTTTATCAACGCACGCAAGCGTAACTTCCAGTTGCTGAAGCAGCGCCTGTCGGCTCTTCAGGATTTTCTTGAGATCGCCGAGGCCACGCCCAACAGCGACCCTTCCTGGTTTGGTATGCCGCTGACGCTACGTGAAAGCAGCGGGGTCAAGCGTGTGGATCTGCTCAAATTCCTGGATCAGAACAAGATAGGCACGCGCCTGCTGTTTGCCGGTAATCTCACGCGGCAGCCGTATTTCCACGGCGTCGAACATCGCGTGGTGGGCTCGCTGACGAATACCGACCGCACCATGAACCAGACCTTCTGGCTGGGTGTTTACCCTGGCCTAGATTCCTGCCACTTTGATTTCGTGGGCGAGAAACTGGAAGAGTTTTTCGGGCTCAACTTCTAGGCCGGGGATAGTCATGCGGGTACTTATCACTGGAGCCTCGGGTTTTCTTGGCAGCGCCTTGGTGCGAGGTTTGTCCGCTGCGGGGCATGATGTTATCGCCCTGTTGCGTGAAGCCTCTGATGATCGTCGCCTGTCTCCTTTGCCGGCCGGTGTGATGCTGCAACGAGTGGCCGATGTGCAGTCGGCGGCCCGCGTGCTGCTGGATGCTCGTGTCGATGCTGTCATCCACACCGTTTGCAACTATGGTCGTGGCGGCGAATCGTTTGCCACCGTTGCGGCCAGCAATCTTGGCTTTGGCCTTGCATTGCTGGAAGCGGCGGTGGATTCAGGCGCCCGCTTCCTGAATACCGATACCGTGCTTGATCGCCATACCAATGCCTATTCGCTTTCCAAGAAACAGTTTGCAGAGTGGGGCCAGTGGCTGGCAGAGCAGCGACGGCTGCGATTCTGCAACCTGCTGTTGCAGCATATGTACGGCCCTTTCGATGACGCCTCGAAATTCAGCACCCATGTCTTGCACTCCTGTCGCAACAATGTCGAATCATTGGCACTGACGCCTGGTCAGCAATGCCGTGATTTCATCTTCATCGATGATGTGGTGTCGGCCTATCGCTGTGTGCTGGAAGCGCCGCAGACCGGACCTTGGCAGGAAGTGGAAATTGGCTCGGGCGAAGCGCCAACACTGGAGTCCTTCGTGCGGCTGGTACATCGCCTCACCCGCTCACGTACCCGGCTCGACTTTGCCGCCGTGCCTTATCGCGTGGGCGAGCCCATGCGATATGTTGCCGATACGGCGCAATTACGCCACCTGGGTTGGCAGCCACGTTATAACTTGGAAAGCGGTCTGAAAAAAACGCTTGCCCAGGAGTTTCCTGACATGAACCCGGAGCTTTTCCCATGAAATTGTTGGTGACAGGAGGCTGCGGCTTTCTTGGCAGCAACCTGGCTGCCCATGCCATTTCGCAAGGCATGGATGTATGCGTTTTCGACAGCCTTTATCGTCATGGTTCTGCTGACAACCTTGCCTGGTTGCGTACGCAAGGCCGCTTTGAGTTTGTGCATGGCGACATTCGCAATGCCAATGACGTTGATCGTGTTGTACGCCGTTTTTTGCCTGAGCAGGTATTTCATCTGGCTGGTCAGGTTGCCATGACTACATCCATCGAGAATCCTCGCATGGATTTCGAGGTGAATGCGCTGGGTACGCTGAATTTACTGGAAGCCTTGCGTCTGCATGCCCCGCGAGCCGGGGTGATCTATTCCTCCACCAACAAGGTATATGGCGATCTTGAGCAATATACTTACCGGGAGGACGCCACACGCTATGTCTGCGTCGATCATCCCGAGGGTTTCGATGAAGACGTGCCGCTGGACTTCCACTCCCCCTACGGCTGTTCCAAGGGCGCGGCGGATCAGTACCTGCTGGATTACCACCGCATCCATGGCATGCGCACCACCGTATTCCGCCATTCTTCCATGTATGGTGGGCGCCAGTTCGCCACGGCGGATCAAGGCTGGATAGGTTGGTTCTGCCAGGTGGCGACGGAGACAAAAAAAGGCTTGCGCAAGGAGCCTTTCAGTATTTCCGGCAATGGCAAGCAGGTGCGCGATGTTCTGCATGCCCGTGACATGATCGCCCTGTATTTCACGGCTGCGGCACGAGGCGAGGCGGTAGCAGGTGAGGTATTAAATATCGGTGGTGGTATTGCCAACAGCCTGTCGCTGCTTGAGCTATTCGCCTTGCTGGAGGAGTTTCTCGACATTCGCCTCGAATACGAGCGGTTGCCTCCACGTGAAAGCGATCAACGTGTGTTCGTGGCCGATATCGGCAAGGCTGCGCGTGTGTTGGCCTGGTCGCCGCAGGTCTCCGCGCGCGAGGGCGTGCGGGCCATGTTGGCCTGGGTCGATACCTTTTTCTCAGGCCATCCATGACTGACTCCGTCACCGGCGCGGTTCGCAGTCGTCGCGTCATCAATAATGTCATTGGTGGTTTGTTGGCGCGCGTGGCCAGCCTGTCGCTCCAGTTCTATTCAGCAAGGCTCATGTTGCAATTGATGGGTGTAGAGTCGTTAGGACTATGGCTCGTGGTGCTGGGCGTATTGCAGTGGGTGACTTACTTCGATTTCGGTATCAGTTATGGCGCCCGCAACGAACTGGCGCGCAATCTCGCACGTGGTGACATGGGTGCAGCCGCCCGTACCGTGGCGACAGGCTATCTGTATTGTCTGTATGTCGCCGTTGTCCTCGGGCTGGCAGCTGGCCTGCTGATGCTGACGCCGCTCAATGGGTGGTTGACTGCCACCGTGTTTGCTGGACATGACATGGGGCGTGTGCTGGTGCTGTGCCTGCTCGCTTTTTTGCTCAATTTCGTGCTCAGTTTCGTATTGCAAGTCTATGCCGCGTTGGAGCGGGGGGCAGCGGCGTCCGTCCATGGATTGTTGGTCAATTTGCTGTTGGTGCTGGTCTTGTGGAGTTTGCCGGCCGGGCATGCGGACATGGAGCTGATAGCCTTCACTTATTGCGTGGCCATGATTTTGCCCAGTCTCTTGATGAGCGTGTGGTTGTATGCGCGTCATCCAGGGTTGCGACCAAGCCTTCACGGCATCGACCATGGCCTGCGCCCGGCCATTCTCGACGTGGGTTTGCGCCTGTTCGTCATTCAGCTTTGCGCACTGGTGATCTTTTCCACCGACCGCCTCATCGTCAGTGCTGTCGCGGGGCCGCAGGCGGTTGTAGTGTATGACGCCGCCTTCAGGGTTTTCGGCCTGTTAACCATGGTGCATGGGCTGGTCATGGGGGTGCTTTGGTCCAGCTTCACCCATGCCTATGCACAAGGCGACTGGCTATGGATTCGTCAGGTGCTTCGTCGTCTGCAATGGCTCATGTTGCCCTTAGTGTTGGTGAGCGGCCTGCTGGTTTTATTGTCGCCATGGTTAGTTCGTGTCTGGCTTGGGGAGGTAGCGGTAGGATCAACCCTGCTTTATGCCGGATTTGCCCTTTATGTCCTGCTGTCCTGCTGGTCGAATGTATGGGCGTATTTCCTTAACGGTATTGGCGAAACCCGTGTGCAGATGTATTCAGCCCTGTGCGCAGCTGTTGTGAATATTCCCTTGGCCCTTTTCTTCGCTCACTGTCTTGGCATGGGCGAAACCGGCGTGATATGGGCAACGGTAGCAAGCCTGTGTTTCTTCGGTGTAATCGGTCCATATGAAACAGCCCGTGTGATCCGTAAGGAGACTCTGCAAACATGACTTCAGTCGGGAATGCACTAATGACGGCATTGGTCGCTGGCAAGGTCAGCATCCTTATTCCAGTCTATAACCGTGCACACTGCATTGAGCAGACGCTAGCCTGTGCATTGGATCAGACTTGGCAGGACATTGAAGTCGTTGTGGTAGACAACGCCAGCACCGATACCACTTGGGAGCTTGTGCAAGGGATAGCAGCCCGTGATGTACGTGTTCGTGCCTTCCGCAATGACAGCAACATCGGGCCGGTGCGTAACTGGCTACGCTGCGTGCATGAAGCTACTGGTATCTATGGCAAGATACTGTGGTCGGATGACTTGCTGCATCCCGATTTCCTGGTGCAAGCGTTGCCATCGATGGCTAATCCGGATGTGGGATTCGTATATTCGCCAGTAAGGGTGTTCAGTGGTAACGATCCATTAACTGGCCAGCTTTTTTACGGCACGCCTCCGGCCGGTACCATAGCATCGCTCACATTCATCGAAGGACTGTTGCTGGGCGGTGATTACCCGGTGTCACCTGGTTGTGCCCTGTTTCGGCTATGCGACATGCGCGATTGCTTGCTGGAGCAGGTGCCCAATCGCGTCGGCAGCGATTTTTCCCAGCACGCCATCGGTAATGACGCGTTGCTATTCCTGCTGGTCGCTGCCCGTTATGAAAAGGTAGTCATGCTGACAGAGCCTCTGGCGTATTTCCGTGCTCATCCTGGCTCTATCACGGTGTCGTCCACTCCTGAAAAAGTGGTGTTCAATTATGCCATCGCCGAGGCGTATTTCGTCAGCCAGAGTAAGCATGTTTTGCCGACGGAATTGGTGGCTCGCTTCAATGCTGTCCTGTGGCTATACCTGCTGCGTTTCCGCAGCAATGCACAGAAGCTGCGTCACGTTGCCGATTTTTATCCAGAACCAGCTGCGTGGCCACTTGATCGAATTTATCTGCTACGGCGGCTGGTGAATATGGTATTGCGTAGGGCTCAGCGGATTATGAGGAGCGTATGACATGAGTTCTCCTTTTATTAGTATTCTCACTGCAACTTTCAATGCCGAAGCAGTATTGCCCGGGCTGATTGCTTCATTGCAGGCACAGACAGATACTGATTTTGAATGGGTTGTGGTAGATGGCGGTTCTGATGATCATTCGGTCGCTTTGGTACGTGCTTCAGGGTTGGCGCGAGTGGTTGTTGTTTCTGAGCCAGATTTCGGAATTTACGATGCTTTGAACAAGAGCGTAAAAGCGGCTAGTGGTGATTACTATCTAGTGCTTGGTGCAGATGATTTACTGGAGCCGGAAGCGGTGCGCAATTATCGTCACGCGCTTACCTGTGCTTCTCTTGTGAAGCCCGATATTGTTACTGCGTTGGTTCGTGTCGGGGAGGTTGTAGTGGCGCCACGTCCGGGGAAGGCTTGGCTTTATGGCTTGCAAGGCTATGTTTCATCTCATGCCGTGGGATGCTTAATTCGTAAGTCTTTGCATGTTGAATATGGTTATTACTCGAGGCGATTCCCTATTGCGGCTGACCAATATTTTATAAAAAAAGCTGTGATAGGTGGTGCGCAGGTGTTGAGTGTGGGCTTTGTGGCGGGTGAGTATGGCTCTGGTGGAACTAGTTCCATTGATGTTCTAGGTACACTTTCAGAAGTATTAAGAGTGCAGCTGTTGACAGAGTCGTCAAAGCTTCTACAGCTTATGCTTTTCTTTTTGCGTGTTTTGAAAAATTATCGCCGCCTGTGAATACTCGAGTTATTACTATTGATCTTGTCGTTATAGCTAGAAATTCCGAGCCTGAGCTCTGGAATATATACGGCGATCCTGAGTATCTAGCTCGATTGCATACTTTTTTTGACGGCCTGTGGTACATGGATTCCAGTTCGTCCGACAACTCTGTAGCTGTCATGCAGGGTGCGGGATTTTCCTGCGTGCAGGTGGGGCCGGAAGGGCGCCTAAGTGCGGCGGCCTCCCGCGCTGTTGCTGCTTCCCAATCCAGTGCAGACCTGATCTTCTTCCTGGATGGAGACATGGCGCTGGATGAGGCTGCTTTACTGCCAGAGCGGCTCCAGATCTTTCTCGATGCGCGTGCACGTGATCCACGCCTTTGCGGTTTCACAGGACGCACACTGGATGTGTATCCAGGCGGCGGCACGCGCTGGCGCACCCCCCATACTGATGCCGAGGGTGACGCACTTTCTTTTGGTGGCTTTGTTGCTTTGGAGCGGCAGGCATTGCTGGCAACGGGGAACTGGAATGGCAATGTCCTTGCCAACGAAGAGCTGGAATTGCATGCGCGCCTGCGTCGAGAGGAGCGACGAGTGCATTATTTGCCGGCTTTCAGTGTGCGGCACTACACCGTTGTCACATCGCCGTGGCATGAGTTGGCGGCTGCCTACCTGCCGCTCCGGCCTGACCGTTATGGTGCTTTCGGCATGGCCGTGCGCGCTGCGCAGGAAGCCGGTTCGTTGCTGTCCCTGTTCCGGCTCATGCCGGAACCTTTTGCGTTGATGGCTGCCTTGCTGGCGGCGCTTGCTGTGCTTGCCGTGATAGGTTGGACAAGCACTGTGGGTTGGGTGGTAGCCTTGCTGGCAGTGCTGGCTCATGCAGTGTGGGTGGCGCATCGGCGCGGCCCGAAATTCATCGTAGTGGTACCAGCCCTGCTGGTGAGCCTGCCATGGGGATTTTTGCGTTACCGCCGGCTGCCGGTACGATGGCGACGTCTCGATGCATCGAATCTGGCGGAAGGGGCAAAATTTCATGCTCACTGAGTCGGCTGCCAATATTCCCCGCTTGCTTATCGTCAGCACTGTTCCGCAAACCTTGCGTGTCTTCCTGCTGCCGTTTGTGCGGCACTATCGTGCGCAGGGCTGGCGGGTCGAGGCAGCGGCGCGAGGTATTGATACTGTGCCTGCGTTGCAGCAAGAGTTCGATGCTTGTCACGAGCTACCGTTGTCTCGCAACCCGCTTGATGTCATGGCCTTGCTGCGCGCACCGGCTGCTATCCAGCGCTTGGTCGAGGTAGGTGGTTATGACCTTGTGCATGTGCATACGCCGATTGCCGCATTTCTGGTGCGCTTTGCCTTGCGAGGTGTGGTGCAACGCCCGCATGTGGTGTACACCGCACATGGCTTTCATTTTCATCGCCATGGCAAGGTATTGACCAATTTCATTTTCCATTCAGTCGAGCGTTTGGCTGCACCTTGGTGTGATGTGCTTGTCACCATCAATCGTGAGGATTTCGAAGCAGCACGTTTGGCCGGTTTTGCCACGCGCATTGAGTACATGCCGGGTATTGGCGTGGATACAGCACTGTGGTCTCCTGAAAAAATTGATGCCGCTGAGGTAGCCGTGTTGCGGCAGGAAATGGCGTGGGCAGAGGCTGATGTGCTTTTCCTCATGGTGGCAGAGTTCAATCCCGGCAAGCGGCATCGTGATGTGCTGGCTGCGCTGTCCTTGCCTGGGCTGGAAAATGTGCATGTGGCCTTTGCAGGTGATGGCCCTTTACGGCAAGTGCTGATACAGGAGGCGAATGCAGCTGGTCTGGCTTTGCGTACGCATTTTCTGGGATTTCGGCACGACATCCCGGTGTTGATGTGTATCAGCCGTGCCGTTTTGCTGCCCTCGCAGCGCGAGGGCTTGCCGCGTTCCTTGCTGGAGGCTCTGAGCATGGCAGTCCCCATTATAGGGGCGGATGTGCGCGGCATTGCTGAGCTGGCTGACCAGGGTTGTGGCCTGCTGCATCCGGTTGGCGACGTACCGGCGCTCGCGGCGGCCATGCAACGTCTGGCTGCCTCTGCGCAGGAGGCGGAGGCTATGGGGCGGCGTGGCCGTCAGCGCATGCTGGAGAATTATGATGAGCAGGTGGTCATAAAGCTGCATGATGCGCTCTATGCCGATCTGCTGAAGGACCAAGATGCTGAAGCGACTTCTTGATGTGACCGGGGCTGCCACCGGACTGCTGCTGCTGTCCCCGGTGGTACTGACGGTGGCGTATCTGGTGCGTACTCGCCTGGGCAGTCCCGTGCTTTTCGTGCAGGAGCGCCCGGGCCTGAAGGGCCGGCCTTTTCGCATGTACAAGTTCCGCACCATGACGGATGCGCGTGATGCCGCCGGCCGGTTGCTGCCGGATGCCGAAAGACTGACTGATTTCGGCAAGTGGCTGCGTGCCACCAGCCTGGATGAGCTGCCCGAGCTGCTGAATGTGCTGAAAGGAGAGATGAGCCTGGTAGGGCCGCGTCCCTTGCTGATGGAATACCTGCCGCTGTATTCGCCGGAGCAGGCGCGGCGTCACGAGGTCAGGCCGGGCATCACCGGCTGGGTGCAGATCAACGGCCGCAATGCGATTTCCTGGGAAGAAAAATTTGCGCTGGATACCTGGTATGTACAGAACGCCGGTGTCTGGCTGGATGTAAAGATATTGCTGCTGACGGTGTGGCGTGTCCTGCGCCGCGACGGCATCAGTGCCGACGGTGAAGTGACCATGCCGAA
Organism: Moraxellaceae bacterium; assembly: GCA_037189985.1. Lineage (GTDB taxonomy): Bacteria > Pseudomonadota > Gammaproteobacteria > Pseudomonadales > Moraxellaceae > UBA2031. The sequence continues at coordinate 189,016 of JBBCJX010000006.1, read as the reverse complement.
ATTCACCGGAAGCCGGAAGGTGCTGTCATGAAGGGCACGGTACTGGTGGCCGGAGCGGGCGGGCATGCCAAGGTTGTGGTGGATGCGCTGCGCAGCACGGGCTGGCAGGTGCAGGCCGTTTTCGATGATGACGCCGGCCGCCATGGCAGCGCTTTCCATGGCGCCGTGATTGCCGGTGCCATTGCTGCAATGCCTGCATACGCGGCGCAGCATGGCGTGAGCCATTTCATCGTTGCCATCGGTGCCAATGCCATGCGCCTGCAGATTGCTGCCCGGCTGGAAGCTGAGGGCCTGCAGGCGGTGGCGGCCGTGCATGCCTCGGTCGTGCTGGGGCGCGGTGTGGAAATCGGTGCAGGCACCGTGGTCATGCCGGGAGTGTGCATCAATGCCGATACGCGCATCGGGCGCCACGTCATCATCAATACGCGTGCGTCTGTCGATCATGACTGCGTCATCGCCGATGGCGTGCACCTGGGGCCCGGCAGTGTGCTCTGTGGTGCAGTCACCATCGGCACGGCAGCCCTGGTGGGGGCGGGTGCCAGTCTGATTCCGGGCATGGCCGTGGGTGAGCATGCCTGTGTGGGAGCGGGTGCTGCCGTTGTGGCGGCGGTGCCTGCGGGTGTAACCGTGGCCGGGGTACCGGCACGCATCCTTGAGAAAAAGAAATGAGTTATTCCAATGCACCCTGGCCGCATTACGAGGCGGACGAGATGCAGGCGGTGCAGGATGTACTGCGCTCCGGCAAGGTGAATTACTGGACGGGCCAGTTGTCCCGCGATTTCGAAAAGGCCTATGCCGCTTATCTCGGCCTGCCGCATGCGATTGCCGTGGGCAATGGGACGCTGGCCCTGGATCTTGCCTGGATGGCGCTGGGCATAGGCAGCGGTGATGAGGTGGTGGTGACCTCGCGCACCTTCCTGGCCAGTGTGAGTTCGGTGGTATTGGCGGGCGCCACGCCGGTATTTGCCGATATCGATCCGGATTCGCAGAACATCACGCCTGAGGCCATCCGTGCCGTGCTGACGCCGCGCACCCGGGCCATTCTCTGCGTGCACCTGGCCGGCTGGCCCTGCGAGATGCAGGAAATCATGGCGCTGGCGCAAGAGCACGGCCTGAAGGTGGTTGAAGACTGTGCCCAGGCACATGGTGCGTTCTATCGCGGAAAACCACTGGGCGCATTCGGCGACATTGCCGCCTTTTCCTTTTGCCAGGACAAGATCATGAGCACGGGCGGCGAAGGCGGGCTGGTGGCCTGCCGCGACGAAGCGCTGTGGTCGCGCATGTGGTCCTTCAAGGATCACGGCAAGAGCTTTGAAGCGGTTTACCAGCGCCAGCATCCACCGGGATTCCGCTGGCTGCATGAATCCTTCGGCACCAACTGGCGCATCACGGAAATGCAGTCTGCCATCGGTCTGTGCCAGCTGGCCAAGCTGGATGACTGGGTGGCGCGGCGTCGTGCCAACCGTGCCGCGCTGTTTGCAGCCATTGCGGATTTGCCGGCCCTGCGCATTCCGCAAGAGCCGGACCACATCCTGCACGCGGCCTATCGCGCCTATGCCTTTGTGCAACCGGAAAAGCTGAAGGAAGGCTGGAGTCGCGACCGCATCATGCAGGAGGTTTCTGCCGCCGGCGTGCCCTGCATGAGCGGCAGTTGCTCGGAGGTTTATCTGGAAAAGGCCTTCGATGGCACCGGCCTGCGCCCGTCGCAGCGTTTGCCGGTGGCACGCGAGCTGGGCGAAACCAGCCTGGCTTTCCTGGTGCATCACACACTCTCCCCCGATGACCTGGGCCATGTCGGTCGCATCGTGAGGGAAGTCGTGTCGGCAGCCTCGGCCTGAGCCTGCCATGCTGGACCTGTCTTCTCCGGATGTGATGGCAGCACTGCCGTCGCGGCTGCAGGGCCTGCCTGAGGGCAGCACGACCTTGCCTGATCATCAGCGCCTGTTCTTTCTCAGCGATTATGCGCGTGACCAGATAGCACGCCGCCCGGAATGGCTGTCATGCCTGCAGGCCGGTGATGCTCCCGTGGATTTCGGCAGTCTTGTCCAGGCTGCCGTGGCGGGCGCGGATTCGGAAGCAGACTTCATGCACCGGCTGCGTGATTGCCGGCAGCAGATGATGCTGCGCTGGATGTTCCGCGATGTGAATGACGGCATCAGCGTTGCCGATCTCACCAGAGAGCTTTCCCTGTTTGCGGATGCCGCCATAGCAGCGGCCCTGCACTATGCCAGCGATGGCCTGGCTGCCCTGCATGGCCAGCCGGTGGGCGAGGAATCCGGCAAGCCCTTGCAGCTTTGCGTGATTGCCATGGGCAAGCTGGGCGCCGGTGAGCTCAATCTGTCTTCCGATATCGACCTGATCTTCAGCTATGCCGAAGCAGGCGAGACGACGGGCCCGCGTGTCATTTCCAACCAGGAATTCTTTGTCCGGCTCGGACAGAAAATCGTGCAGCTGCTGGATACGGTGACGGCTGACGGTTTTGTTTTCCGCGTCGACATGCGTCTGCGTCCCTGGGGCGACGGTTCTGCCATGGCGTCCTCGTTCTCCGCCATGGAAACCTATTACGAGCGCCATGGCCGCGAATGGGAGCGCTATGCGCTGATCAAGGCGCGGGTCTGCGCCGGTGACATCGAGCGTGGCCAGGAGCTGATGCGCTCGCTGCGACCTTTCGTGTTCCGCCGCTATCTGGATTTCGGTGCCTTTGAGTCCCTGCGCGAAATGAAATCCATGATAGAGCGCGAAGTGCGGCGCAGCGGCATGGACAACAACATCAAGCTGGGGCGAGGCGGCATACGCGAGGTTGAATTCATCGCCCAGGCCTTCCAGCTGATACGTGGCGGTGTGGACAAGCGCCTGCAGCAGCGCGAGTTGCTGCCGGTGTTGCAGCTGCTCGGAGAAACCGGTCTTTTGCCGGTGCTTGCCGTGGAGCAGTTGCGCGAGGCCTATCTTTTCCTGCGCCGTGTCGAGCACCGCATTCAGGGCATGCATGACAGGCAGACGCAGGAGCTTCCTGCATCGCCTGAAGAGCAATGGCGGATTGCGACCAGTCTGGGCTTTGCTGATTGGCAAGCCTTCATGGTGGAGCTGGAGCGGCACCGCTCGGCAGTGGATGCACAGTTCCGCAATGTCATCGTGGCGCGTGAAGACGCTGACGAAGACGCGGCCGCCGCCGGGGCGGCCCTGTGGTGTGCTACGGATGAAGAATTGCCGGCGTTGCTGCAGGTGCAGAAATTCCGCGAAGGCGAGGCCAGTGCCCGGCGCCTGCTGGAATTGCGCAGCGGACGCCAGGTGCGCGTGCTGCAGAGCGTGGGCCGCGAGCGGCTCGACAAGCTGATGCCCTTGCTGCTGCAGGAATGCATACGGCATGAAGAGCCGGATGTGGCGCTGTCGCGCTGCCTGCCGCTGGTGGAGTCGGTGCTGCGCCGCTCGGCCTACATGATGCTGCTGGTGGAGAATCCGGCGGCTCTCAAGCGCCTGGTCGATCTCTGCGCGGCCAGTCCCTGGATCGCCGAAGAGCTGGCGCGTTACCCCGTGCTGCTGGATGAGCTGCTGAATGCGCAGACATTGTTTGCGCCGCCGCAGAAGGACGAGATCGAGGCCGAGCTGCGCCAGGTGCTGGTGCGTATTCCCGAGGATGACCTCGAGGCCCAGATGGAGGCCCTGCGCATCTTCAAGAAAGGCCAGGTACTGCGCGTGGCGGCCTCGGACATCACCGGCACCCTGCCGCTGATGAAGGTGAGCGACTACCTCACCTGGCTGGCCGAGGCCGTGCTGGAGGAAGTGCTGTGGCTGGCCTGGCGCGGCCTGGTGGCCCGGCATGGCCGGCCGGTGCGGGCCGACGGCCTGCCCTGCGATCCGGATTTCATCGTGGTCGGCTATGGCAAGCTGGGTGGACTGGAACTGGGCTACGGTTCCGACCTTGACCTGGTCTTCATCCACGATGGCAGCCCCGATGGCGAAACCGACGGCGAGCGCTCCATCGACAACGCCAGCTTCTTTGCCCGCCTCGGCCAGAAAATCATTGCCATGCTCACCACCGCCACGGCGGCCGGGCAGATCTACGAAGTGGACATGCGCCTGCGGCCCTCGGGCAATGCCGGCATGCTGGTGTCCTCGCTGCGCGCCTTCCGGCTCTATCAGGAAGAAACGGCCTGGACCTGGGAGCACCAGGCCCTGGTGCGCGCGCGCGTGGTGGCTGGCGACAAACGCCTGGCCGGGGCCTTCGAGGAGGAGCGCCGGCAGATGCTGGCAAGATCGCGCGATCTTGCCCAATTGCGCCGGGAAGTGGTGGAGATGCGCGACAAGATGCGCAGCCACCTGTCCTCCGAGGCCCAGGGCAAAAAGGGGCAGGGCTTCGACCTCAAGCAGGACCGCGGCGGTATCGTTGATATTGAATTTATGGTGCAATACGCCGTCTTGGCGTGGGCACATGAAGACCCTGAGCTGACCCGCTACCCCGATAACGTCCGCATCCTGGAAGGCCTCGCCAACCGAGGTCTTCTCCCGTCTGATGCGGCCGCCGGGCTCAGGGATGCCTATCTGCAATACCGTGCCCGCGGCCATCGTCTCGCGTTAAGCCAAAGGGAAGCCAAGGTCAACGACGACGAGTTCCGCACGGAACGCGCGTTGGTTGAACATTGGTGGCAGCAGCTTCTGGGAGCCTGATGAGCAGAGAGCAGGAGCCTGTGCTTTGGCAGCGCGCAAAAAACCGAATGACAACCGTGTAGCGGCGGGCCGGAACCCCGCGTGGAGAAATGAAAATGTCGATGTCTGATCGCGATGGCGTGATCTGGTTTGATGGCGAAATGGTGCCTTGGCGCGAAGCCAAGACCCATGTGCTGACCCACACCCTGCACTACGGCATGGGCGTGTTCGAAGGCGTCCGTGCCTACGAGGCCGAGGGGGGTACGGCGATTTTCCGCTTGCAGGAACACACCAACCGCCTCTTTGATTCCGCCCACATCATGAACATGAAGATTCCTTTTTCCAAAGAGGAGCTCAACGAGGCGCAGCGCACTGCCGTTCGTGAAAACAATCTGCCTTCCGCCTATATCCGCCCCATGGTGTTTTACGGAAGCGAGGCCATGGGCCTGCGTGCCACCGGCCTCAAGGTGCATGTGATCGTTGCCGCCTGGAGCTGGGGCGCCTACATGGGCAAGGAAGCGCTGGAACTGGGCATCAAGGTGCGCACTTCCAGCTACACGCGCCACCACGTGAACATTTCCATGACGCGGGCCAAGGCCAACGGTCCCTATTTCAATTCCATGCTGGCGCTGCAGGAGGCCCTCTCCGGCGGTGCCGACGAAGCGCTGCTGCTGGATGCCCAGGGCTATGTGGCCGAAGGTTCCGGTGAAAACATTTTCGTGGTGAAAGACGGAGTGATCTACACGCCCATGCTCACCTCCTGCCTCAACGGCATCACGCGCAACACCATTTTCACGCTGGCTGCTGAGCTGGGCTATGAGGTGAAGGAAAAACTGCTGACGCGCGACGAGGTGTACATCGCCGATGAAGCTTTCTTCACCGGCACCGCCGCTGAAGTGACGCCCATCCGCGAGCTGGACGGCCGCACCATAGGTGCCGGCCGCCGTGGCCCCATCACCACCAAGCTGCAGCAGTTGTATTTCGATGTCGTGCATGGCCGCCATGCACAGCACCGCGAATGGCTGACTGCGGTCAAGTAATCCACCATCTCCTCTGCAGGGAATGCCGTCGTGTCTGAGACTCTGGTCATCTGGCGCCTGACCGACGGCAAACCCGGCCACATGCAGCAGACGCTGGGGCTGGTCCAGGCCCTTTCAGCGCTCACTCCCTGCGAAGTCGTCTCCATGGATCTCGCCGCGCAGCCCGTGGGCTGGCGCGATTTCCTGCTCGGCCGCTTCATGCCCGGCGTTGCCAAGAAAAGGCCCCGGCTCATCGTCGGTGCCGGGCACGGCACGCATTTCGGTGTGCTGGCGGCGCGCAAGTCGGCCGGCGGCCTTGCCGTGGCTTTAATGAAGCCTTCACTGCCGGCCTTCATGTTCGATGTCGTGATTGTTCCCGAGCATGACGGCCTGCCGGAGAGTGCGCGCGTCATCAATACCCTGGGGGTGCTTAATCCCATGCAGGCCGGTGAAAAAAAGCCAGACAGCCTGCTCTTCCTGATTGGCGGCCCCAGCAAGCATGTGCAGTGGAATGATGCGGCCATCCTCCAGCAGATCGATGCGGTGGTGGCCAGCCTGAAACCCGGCACGGCATGGCGCATCGCCGATTCGCGGCGCACGCCGGCCAGCCTGCAGTCCGTGCTGCAGCAGAAATATGGCGAGCGCTTCCAGCCTTTCTCCCAATGTCCTCCCGGCTGGCTGGCAGACAGGCTGGTCAGCACGGAAAGTGTCTGGGTGACGGAGGACAGCGTGTCCATGGTGTACGAGGCGCTGACGGCGGGATGCCGTGTCGGCCTCATGCGCCTGCCGGAGGTGAACAGGGAGAGCCGTGTGATGCGCGGCGTGGAGACCCTGATTGCCGAGGGCAGGGTGACGGCTTTCAGTGACTGGTCGCGGACGCGGGAATTGCGCGTGGCGGCTGATTTCAACGAGGCCGCGCGCGTGGCGGCTCTGCTGTTGTCACGTTTGTGAATTTGCGTTTCGGGTGGTTTGCCATGTGCGCGCAAGGGCAGATGGCGGTTGCGGCAGGGAACAGGGAGAAGAGATGAACTGGCGGTATTGGGCAGCGGCCCTCATGCTGGCGGGGCCGGTGGTGGCGTTTCCGTTTTCGCGTGGCTATTACGCGTTTTATGTATTCATCCTGGTTGCCGGGCTGGCCCGTGTCGGCCTGCCTTCGTTGTGGAAAGAGTCGCAAGGCATGCGTCTGGCGCTGTACAGCCTCGTGCTGCCGGTGTTCCTGGCCACTATCGGCCTGGTCCTGTTGCAGGGACATGTGGAGCGTGACTGGCTGGAGAAGCTGGTCGTGATCACCCTGGCTGCCCTGCTGGGGCTGGCCACGGCGGGAGTGGCGCGCCGGCCCTGGGGGCAGCCGCTGGCTGGTTGGCTGCTCGTTGGCGCCATCCTGAGCTGGCTGCTGGACGGGCTCTGGCAGCTGGCCACCGGCTACAGCATTTCGGGACAGCCCATGCTGGGGCGTCTCACCGCCTATTTCTCGCATCCCTACAAGTTCGGCTTCTTCATCAGTTTCCTGTCGCTGCTGCCGGTGTTCTTCCTCTTCCAGCGCAATGCCTACCGCAACTCCTGGCTGGGTACGGCCTGCCTGCTGCTCTCGGGGCTGGTAGTGGTGTCGGCCGGCAGCCGTTTCGGCATGCTGGGCTGGCTGGCGGGTGCCGGAGTGTATGTGCTGCTGTGCATACGGCACTGGGCGCGCCGCCATCGCCTGGCGGTGCTGCTCGGCCTGCCATTGCTGCTGGCGGTGACGCTGAGCGGGCTGTATGCCGTCAACGATGCCTTTGCCGAACGCATGCAGCAGTCACTGCAAGTGATGGACAAGCATGATTACCAGACTATCAACCAGGCCTCGTCAGGCCGGCTGGATATCTGGTATCCCGCCGTGGACATGCTGGCCGACCACTGGGTGCTGGGCGTGGGCCCGAGCAAGATCAGCGAAGCCATCAAGCCGTACCTGGCGCCTGACAATGTCTACCGGGTAAAGGACATCAGGATATTCCACGCACACCAGGTGGTGCTGGGCGTGTGGCTGGGGGCCGGCCTGCTGGGGATATTGGGCTTCCTGGCCTTTTACGGCTGGGTCTGCGTGTGGCTCTGGCGGGAACGCAACCAGGCCGGGCTGGGCTGGGCCTGCGTGCTGGTCTGGGCACTGGCCTGGCTGCCGCTGGGTACGCACCTGGATTTCTATGCCTCCGAGATGCTGCTCTGGAGTTTCTACATGCTGGGCCTGGGGTTCGGCCTGCAGCAGCTGACGCACAGCCAGCCTGATACGGGTCAGCCCAGGGTGACGGCCGCTGTCTAGCGGGGCAGCACCGGCGGGTGGCGCCAGCGCTGCAGCAGGCGTTCCAGCAGTTGCGTGAGGGCGGTCCAGGGGCGCGCCAGGCGCAGGGCCCGGCGTGAATACAGGCGCCGGCCCCGGTCGCTGGCCGGCTGGTGACGTGCCGTGATTTCACGCGCCAGCACGGCAAAAATCGAATACTCCTCCATCACGCGCCGCCTTGCCTCGAGAATGGCGGGCAGGCGCTTTTCATATTCACCGTCTGCCATGGCCTGGCGGATGATGGCCACGGCTCCCTCCGGGTCGCGGATATCCAGCGCGATGAAACTCTCCTCCGGAAAATAATCGGCGGCATTCGGGCAGCCGGCATAGAAGGGCAGGCAGCCGCCGAGAAAAGTGTCGGCGAGCTTTTCTGTCCAGTGGTGCTGGCTGTAATGGTTTTCCACGGCGAGATGGTAGCGGTGGCCGTCCAGGGCCAGGGCCTTGTCCGGCATGGGGATGTAGCCGCGGCCGTACACGTCCATTTCCGGAATGGCGGCCTTGATGGCCTGCGTGAACTGGTAGCGCAGATAGTGCAGCGTATGGGTCTGCTGCTTGTTGGAGCCCACGGTAGAAAGACCGGCGGTTTTTTCCAGTGGCGGATGCTCGCTCATTTCATCCACGCTGCGGTAATGGTCGCCGCCGGCGCCATAGAACCAGTGCAGGGCCGGCTGGCTGTAGATGCGGCGCGGATGCTTCAGCGCCCACGGTTCCTGGCTGGTGAGCACATGCCCGAACTGGGCACAGAAGGCATTGCCATACACCTTGATGGACGAGGGCTCGGTGGTGATGAGCAGGGTGTTGATGGCGGCACCGGCGAGGGGCTCCACCCGCATGGAGCGGCGCTCGCTCTGGGCCGGTGGCAGGTCGTCGTAGACCACCAGCCAGTCGTAGTCACGGGCTTCGTTGTCAAAAACGAAACGGCACTGGCCCCAGACCGCTTCCTTGCGGGGAAAGTAGCGCAGCCATTCGGAGGCCGGAAACCGGCTCATGAGTTTGACGGTGATCATGGAGCTGCCTGGATGCCCAAGAGAGGAAAATGCCTGTGCTCTTTTGATAGAATCCGCCATTCTGCTGCTCCTGTATGGACGGCCAAGGGTTTTTCTTTATGTCTGAGCTTTCTAACAAAACCGTTGCTGTTGTTGGTTTGGGCTATGTAGGTTTGCCCTTGGCCCTGGCTTTTGGGAAAAAACTCAAAACGCTGGGCTTTGATATCAGTGAGGCCAAACTACGTGCCTACCGTGATGGATATGATCCTTCGGGTGAGATGGAGCGGGAGGCATTTGCGGCAGCACAGCAGTTGTCCTTCACCAGTGATGCAGGTCTTCTCGCCGCTGCAGATTATATTGTTGTTGCAGTGCCTACGCCGATAGACAACGCAAAGCAGCCAGACCTCACTCCCGTCATCAAGGCCACGGAAACAATTGCTCCCAACCTCAAGGCGGGCGCTATCGTGATCTATGAGTCAACGGTTTATCCCGGTGTCACCGATGAAGTTTGTGCCCCCATTCTGGAGAGGATTTCCGGCAAGGTACGTGGCCAGGATTTCAGGCTGGGTTATTCTCCTGAGCGCATCGTGCCGGGCGACAAGGTACATCGACTCGAAACCATCATCAAGATTGTTGCCGCCGAGGATGCTGATGCGCTCAATCAGGTGGCGGCACTTTATGAGTCCATCGTCGAGGCGGGTGTGTACCGCGCATCCAGCATTCGCGTGGCAGAGGCAGCCAAGGTCATAGAGAACACCCAGCGCGATGTAAATATTGCGTTGGTGAATGAGCTGGCCATCATCTTTAACCTCATGGGCATAGATACCCTGGAGGTGCTGGAGGCAGCGGGTACCAAATGGAATTTCCTGCCCTTCCGCCCCGGCCTCGTGGGAGGGCATTGTATAGGGGTGGACCCTTATTATCTGACCCACAAGGTATCGATACTGGGTTACAACCCCGAGGTGATACTCGCCGGCCGCCGTATCAATGATCGCATGGGTTCCTATATTGCCCATGAAACGGTGAAACAGATGATCAAGGCTGGCCGTATGCAGCCAGGCGCTACGGTGCTGGTGATGGGGCTGACCTTCAAGGAAAACTGCGCTGATATCCGCAACAGCAAAGTCATTGATATCGTCAATGAGCTTCAGGATTACGGCCTCTCGGTGCAGGTATGGGATCCGGTTGCTGATGGCCATGAGGCCGAAGAAGAGTATGGGCTCAAGCTGCTGCCTGACTGGCAGAGCCTCAAGCGCATTGATGCTATTGTTGCGGCGGTAGCGCATGAGGCAGTCAGGGCCGTGTCTTTGTCTCTGCTGGCCGAGAGTTCCCAGTGTGCTCCGTTCATTGATGTGAAATCTGCATTTGACAGAGAGCGCTTGGGGCGGGAGGGCTTCCCGAGTTGGCGTTTGTAAATACGCAATAAAGCCAGTGTTTATACTTTGGTGAGGTTGTTGATTTAATTTTTTTGGGCATCTCCCGCAGCTACATGATTGCCTCCTATAAAGCAGGCGGCCAGCTATCTCTGGTTTTCGATGCCTGCGGGCGCATGAATGATAACAGCCTGCCTGCTGTAGGTAAGGAATACAGTTTCAAGCGGGAAAGCAAAGTGATTATGCGCCGTCACTGCTTGTCTGCTGCCGTAGAAATGGCTAGCTTCAGGCGCCTTTGCGAGCGGGAGCCGGGAATGTCGGTACAGGAAAAGATTCTGGTCATACGCCACGGTGCCTTCGGCGATCTGGTGCAGGCCGCTGGCGCTCTCAGGGATATCCGCCACCATCACAGCCAGGCCGAGATCGTCCTGCTGACGGCACCTTCTTTCCGCAAGCTCATGACGCGCTGCCCGGATATCGACCGCCTGCTGCCGGATGAGCGCGCACCCTTCCTGGACCTGCGACGCTTCCTGGCGCTACGGCGGCAGTTGCGCGCCGAGGGTTTCTCGCGCATCTACGACCTGCAGAACAGCCGCCGCACGTCCTGGTACCAGCGCCTTATTTTCGCCGGCCTGCCCTGGGTGGGTGCGGTGGCAAACCGGCCGGCCGGCATTTCGGACCGTGAAGCCTATGCCCTGCAACTGGCGGCAGCGGGCGTGCCCGCCCAGCATGCGGCCAGCCCGGATGTTTCCTGGATGGCCGATGACATGGGCGCCTATCTGGGCGGCGCCGGTGTGAGGCCGGCTTATGTCGTGCTGATTCCCGGCTGCGCTGCCAAACACCAGCACAAGCGCTGGCCGTATTACGCCGACCTGGCGCGCGAGCTGATCGCACGCGGCCATGAGGTGGTCACGGTGCCCGGGCCGGACGAGATCGAGCTCTGCAAGACGATTCCCGGCAAGGTCCTGCTGCATGCCGACCAGTCTTTCCTCAACTGGTTCCAGCTGGCCGGCGTGATCAAGGGAGCCGCTTTCGTGGTGGGCAATGACACGGGTCCCAGTCACGTAGCCTCCTGCCTCGGCCGTCCCGGCCTCGTGCTTTTCGGTTCGCATACGTCGGCGGCCAAGACCGGCATCCTGCGCGAGGATTTCTGCGCCATTGAAGTGGGTGATCTCAAGGAACTGCCGGTGGCACAAGTGCTGGAAGCGGTGCTGTCGCGATTACCGGTGCTGCAGTGATGCGCTCAATAAAAAAGCCCCGCTGATGCGGGGCTTTTTTATCGGGGCCGGACTCAGAATTCCTTGTAGGACTTCTCTTCCACGATGGCCGAGCCGGTCAGCACATTGATCTGCTTCTTCACGGCGGCGCGCTTGTCATTAGTGATGTAAACGGCGCGCGCCAGCTCGATGAACTTCGGTCCGAAATCCTTCTGGCCTTCGCAGTCGCGGATGTCGTCCTCTATCACCCACAGGGCTTCGTTGATGGCCTTGAGCTCGGCCCAGAGGCGGCGCAGCTCGGCCGAGTCCTGCATGCCTTCGCGCTGGGCCTTGCTCAGCACGTCCAGCTCGTAGCGCACATTCTTGAGCTTGGCTTCGTCGGTCATGCGCTCGACCTTGATTTCCAGGATGGTGATCTTGTCGATCAGCTCGCCGGGGCCGACTTCGATCAGGATGGGAGTGCTCATCGGTTCTTACCTCGTTTCAGTCATTGGCTGTCGGCGCGGCCGTAGCGGTCTTCAAAGCGCACGATGTCGTCTTCGCCCAGATAGGCGCCCACCTGCACCTCGATCAGCTCCAGCGGGATCTTGCCCGGATTCTCCAGCGCGTGCACGGCGCCTATGGGCAGGTAGATGGATTCGTTTTCCGCCAGCAGCCTTTCCACGCCGTCCAGCGTGACACGCGCCGTGCCCGAGACCACCACCCAGTGCTCGGCGCGGTGATGATGCATCTGCACGGAAAGCTTGGCGCCCGGATTCACGCTGATGCGCTTGACCTGGTAGCGGCCGCCGGCATCGATGGAGTCGTAGTGGCCCCAGGGGCGGTAGACCTGGCGGTGCAGCTTGTATTCGCCGCGGCCTTCGGCCTTGAGTTTTTCCACGATCTTCTTCACGTCCTGCACACGGTCGCGCGCGGCCACCAGCACGGCATCCTTGGTCTGCACCACGATGGTGTCGCTGAGGCCTATGGTGGCTACCAGGGCATTTTCCGCGTCGACGAAGGTGTTGCGGGTGTCGATGGCGAAGACATCGCCGTTGAAGGCATTGCCGTTTTCGTCCTTGGTGCTGATTTCCCAGAGCGAGGAAAAGGCACCGACATCGCTCCAGCCGGCGGCCATGGGGACCACGGCAGCCTGTGCGGTCTTTTCCATCACGGCATAGTCGATGGAGTCGGAAGGGCAGGCGGCAAAGGCGTCGGCATCCACGCGCACGAAGTCGAGATCGTTCTGCGTGGTGGCGAGCGCCTTGCGGCAGGCATCGAGGATGTCGGGGCGGTGGGCCTGCAGTTCTTTCAGGTAGGCGCTGGCGCGGAAGAGGAACATGCCGCTGTTCCAGTCGTACTCGCCCGAGGCCAGGTATTTTTCCGCCGTGGCGAGATCGGGTTTTTCCACGAAGGCGGCGACGGCATAAGCGCCATCCGCCAGCGTCTCGCCGCGACGGATATAGCCATAGCCGGTTTCCGGCGCGGTGGGCACGATGCCGAAGGTCACAAGACGGCCGGCCTCGGCCAGCGGCAGCGCTTTTTTCACCACGGCCTGGAAGGCGGCGGTGTCGTTGATCACGTGATCGGCCGCCAGCACCAGCAGCACCGGATCGGCACCCTCGCGCGTTGCCGTCAGCGCGGCCAGCGCGATGGCGGGTGCCGTGTTGCGGCCCACCGGTTCGAGCAGGATGTTGCCCTTGAGCCTGTTCATGCGGCGCAGCTGTTCTGCAGCGATGAAACGGTGCGCTTCATTGCTGATCACCAGCGGATTGGCATCGCTGAGGCCCTTGAGGCGGGCCACGGTGGTCTGCAGCATGGACTGCGTCTGCCCCGGCAGGGTGAGGAACTGCTTGGGATGCAGCTCGCGCGACAGCGGCCACAGGCGGGTGCCGGAACCGCCGGCCATGATGACGGGAAGAATGCTCATTGGCGCATGTCCTTGCCGTGTTCGAGGAACCAGGCATAGGTGCTGCGCAGGCCCTCTTCAAGTGGAATCGTGGCGGTCCAGCCCATGCGCGCCAGGCGTGACACGTCCATGAGCTTGCGTGGCGTGCCGTCGGGCTTGCTGGTGTCGAATTCGATGCGGCCCTTGAAACCGGTAACGGCAGCAATTTTCCCGGCCAGCTCGCGTATGGTCACGTCGCTGCCGGTGCCGACATTGATGTGCGAGAGCATGGGCTCGGTGTTTTCCGTATAGGTCTTTGCATCCAGGCCCAGCACGAAGAGCGAGGCGGCGGCCATGTCGTCCACATGCAGGAATTCGCGCATGGGCGTGCCCGTACCCCATATCGTCACCACGTCGGCGCCGTTTTGTGCGGCTTCGTGGAAGCGGCGCATCAGCGCGGGCAGCACATGGCTGTTCTCGGGATGGAAATTGTCGTTGGTGCCGTAGAGATTGGTGGGCATCACCGAGCGGTAATCCGTGCCGTACTGGCGGTTATAGGATTCGCAGAGCTTGATGCCGGCGATTTTCGCGATGGCATAGGGCTCGTTGGTGGCTTCCAGCGTGCCGGTCAGCAGGCAGTGTTCCGGCATGGGCTGCGGTGCCAGGCGCGGATAGATGCAGGAGCTGCCAAGGAAAAGCAGTTTCTTCACGCCGGCCGCGAAGGCCTGGTGGATGACGTTGGCTTCCATCATCAGGTTGTCGTAGATGAATTCGGCCGGGTAGCTGTTGTTGGCGTGTATGCCGCCCACCTTGGCGGCGGCGAGTATCACCACGTCAGGCTTTTCGGCCTGCATGAAATCCTGCACGGCCTGCTGGCGGGTGAGATCCAGCTCGGCATGCGTGCGCGTGATGATGTGGCGGCAGCCCTGCGCCTGCAGCTGGCGCACGATGGCCGAGCCCACCATGCCGCGATGGCCGGCCACATAGTATTTTGCCTGCGTGTTCAGAGGGGCGTGCGGCATGGCGCTCAGTTCTCGCGGCTCACGGCCACATCGTAGCCGTGGGTTTTCAGCAGGGCGTGGCGGCGGGCTTTTTCCAGATCGTGCGCCACCATTTCACGCACCATTTCATCCAGGGTGATTTCCGGCACCCAGCCGAGTTTTTCCTTGGCCTTGGCGGGATCGCCCAGCAGGGTTTCCACTTCGGCGGGGCGGAAATAGCGGGCGTCCACTTTCACGATGACATCGCCGGCCTTCAGCGCCGGTGCCTTGTCGCCGGCGACGGCGGTGACCACGGCCGCTTCATCCACGCCCTGGCCGCGGAATTCCAGGCTCACGCCCAGCTCGGCCGCGCTCTTGCGTATGAAGTCGCGCACCGAGTACTGCACGCCGGTGGCGATGACGAAATCTTCGGGCTTGTCCTGCTGCAGCATCATCCACTGCATGCGCACATAGTCCTTGGCATGGCCCCAGTCGCGAAGCGCATCCATATTGCCCATGTACAGGCACTTATCCAGGCCTTGGGCAATATTGGCGAGGCCGCGCGTGATCTTGCGCGTCACGAAGGTTTCGCCGCGGCGCGGTGATTCGTGATTGAAGAGGATGCCGTTGCAGGCATACATGCCGTAGGACTCGCGGTAGTTCACGGTGATCCAGTAGGCGTAGAGCTTGGCCACGGCATAGGGGCTGCGCGGATAGAAAGGCGTGGTTTCCTTCTGCGGGATTTCCTGCACGAGGCCGTAGAGCTCGGAGGTGGAGGCCTGGTAGAAGCGGGTTTTCTTTTCCAGGCCCAGCAGGCGTATGGCTTCCAGCAGGCGCAGCGTGCCCATGGCATCCACGTCGGCGGTGTATTCCGGTGATTCGAAGGACACGGCCACATGCGACTGCGCGCCCAGGTTGTAGACCTCGTCCGGCTGCACTTCCTGCAGGATGCGCGTCAGGTTGGAGGAATCGGAAAGATCGCCGTAGTGCAGGACCAGCTTGCGGTTGTCTACATGCGGGTCCTGGTAGAGATGGTCGATGCGCTCGGTGTTGAACAGGGAGGCACGGCGCTTGATGCCGTGCACTTCGTAGCCCTTTTCCAGCAGGAGCTCGGCCAGGTAGGAGCCGTCTTGCCCCGTGATGCCGGTGATAAGCGCCTTTTTCATGGGTTATCCAGTCTTTTATTTGCTGAAAATCAGGGGGCAATGATGCCAAGCTTTAGGGGCCAGATACAGTTTCTCATGTGTCTGGCCTCGGTCTCACGGAGCGGGTCGTGCCAGCAGTTTCCGGTAGACGGCCTCGGTGTTCCGGGTCATGCCGGCTAGGGTCAGCTCGCTGCGTGCGTGCGCGAAAATCGGCTGGAAGCGCTCCAGCAGTTCCGGCAGGCGAGTGACGGCCATGGCCAGTTTTTCATGCAGGGCCGCCACATCCTCCACTGGCACGAGCAGGTCGGGTGGCACGATTTCGCGGACACCGCTGACATCGGTGGAGACGATGGGGGCACCTGCATGCAGGGCCTCTATCATGACCAGCGGGAAGCCCTCGCTGCGCGAGGAGATGACACAAAGATCGGCAACTTGGAGCAGGCGCGGAATGTCCTGGCGCCAGCCCAGCAGCGTGACCTTGTCCGAGAGCCTCAGGTCCCGGATCAGGCCTTCTAGCAGCGCTCGATCATTGCCTTCGCCGACAATCAGCAAATGGCCCGGGATACCGGGCATGGCCTTGAGCAGGACGTCATAGCCCTTTTGCGCATCCAGTCGTCCGACGGTTACCAGCAAAGGCCCTTCATGGTTGCCCAGCAGTTCCTTGTGGAGTTGCTGGCGCTCTTCGGCGCTCAGCATTTCGGGAAGGCGCAGGCCGTTGTGGACGGGCGTGGCGAAGCCTGCGGGATGGCGGGTGGCCAGAAAGCTGCTGACCGTGATCATGTGGTCGAGGCGGCGGTAAGGCTTGGTGTTGTGGTCGAGATGCTGGCTGCCCAGCGAGGGTAGGCCGGGAAACAGCCAACGCAAATTGCTCCAGATGGCAGCGGCCTTGCCGGCTTGTGCATGCACGAGATCAGGCTGCAACTGGCGGACCAGCCTGAATATCTGCAGGTAGAGCCGCGGATTCCAGCGGCTCTGGCGGAAGTCGACCGGGTGGAAATGTACATCCTCCGGCTTCTGGGGCAGGAAACCGGGGTCGGCGATAAGGTGGACTTCATGACGTTTTGCCAGTTCCCCACAGAGGTCCAGCGTGTGTCGCTCCAGTCCGCCCTGGCGGCCTTCGGGCGTGCCTAGTATCTGTACGATGCGCAGGCGGTCGCTCATGGCGTGCTCCCTGTTGATTCTGATGTTGCTGATGAAGGGGTCGTATGCGCGGCTCCGGCCAGTTCGGCATAAAGCCCAAGGGTCTGGTCGCACATGGTCGAAAGCAGGAAGTGCGTGCTGGGGGGCGGCCGGTCGCGCGTGCCCAGCCATTGCTGCGCGATGGCGAGCAGGTGCTTTTCATCGCCTTCCGGCGAGATGCGTCCCCCGGGATAACAGGCGGCGAGGATTTCACCCACGCCACCGACATCCCAGCCCATGACAGGCTTGCCTAGCCTGATGGCTTCCAGCACGGTGCGTCCGAAGGTTTCAGGCTTGGTGGACAGGGAGAACACAAGGTCGCACTGGCTCATGACCTCGCGAATGTCGCTGCGATGCCCGGTGAAGCTGATATTGCCTGCAAGGCCGGTATCGGCCACGAGACGGACCAGTTCGTGTTGATAGTCTTCTTTGCCGGCTTCGGCTCCGCCCACGATCAGTCCGTGCACCTCGGGGTACTGTTCGAGCAGTGCGGCAATCAACCGGATGAAGGTGGCATGGCCTTTGAGGCGGGTCAGGCGCCCAGGCAGGGCCAGTACCGTCTTGCCTGACAGTTCTGGGAAGTCCTGTCGCCATTGCGCCAGCCATGCCGGCGTAGGCTGGTAGCCGTAGGGAAACTCGGCCGGGTCCACGCCTTCGGGAATCAGGCGTACGCACTCCGGCGGGCATTGAGGGTAATTCCCGGTGATGTAGCGGCGTACGGTATTTGAGCCGGCAATCACCTTTTCCCCTTTCACCATGATGGCACTATAGGGACTGACCGAATGCAGTCCGTGCACGGTCGTGACGAAATGCGGGCGATTGCCGGAGGGCAGTTTGCGCCAGGCCAGCCAGGCCAGCCAGGCCGGGACCCGCGAACGCGCATGCAGGATGTCCGGCTGCAGCGCCTGCAGCTGTTGCCGGAAAGGTCGAACCTGTAACAGCGACAACAGGGATTTGCGCTTGACTGGCATGAGAATGTGTTCGCTGCCTTCGGCAAGGAGCTGCTCCACAAGACGGCCGCCACTAGAAATGACGATGGAGTGGTGGCCGGCGGCTACCAGGGCACGCGCCGTTTCCAGCGTGCAGCGTTCAACACCACCGGCCTCCAGTGCTGGTAGGGTTTGCAGCACGGTGAGTTTTTTCATGAGGCGGCCCGGCGCTCGGCTTCGCGCTGCCGCCGCAGCTCCTTGGGCTTGGGCGGATAGGGCGGCTTCTGTCCCGGCGGTTGTGTCTTGAAGCGGCGATGGAACCACATGTATTGCGTGGGAGCCAGCCGGATCAGTTTTTCCAGTTGGGCATTCACGCGCGTGGCGTCGGCGAGGTCGTCGCCGGATGGAAAGTTTTCCAGCGCGGGCGTGAAAACGACCCGGTAGCGTTCTGTATCGCCCTCGCGCTGTACGCCCAGGAACAGTACGGGGGCTTGGTTGATGCGCGCAAAGCGTGAGGCCGTATTGAGTGTGGCGGCCGGGAATCCAAAGAAAGGTGCAAAAACAGCATGTTGGATGCCATAGTCTTGGTCAATGGCATACCAGACATTGTGCTTTTCTTTGAAGGCACGGAGTAACAGGCGCATGTCTTTGTGGGAGATGATGTCGCCCTGATTCGCACTGCGTGCTGTTGTCATGACATGGTTGATAACCGGATTTTTCTGTGGTCGATAGACCATGTCGACCTTGATGTGCATGGACGTCAGCGTGCCATTGAGGTCCAGCGTGCTGTAGTGAGCCCCGATCAGAAGCACACCTCGCCCTTGTGCCTCGGCAGCGCGAAAATGCTCCAGCCCCTCGAATGTGGTTTTGTTGCGGTAGTACTCGGGTGAGCGGAACCAGGCATTGACGGTTTCGAATACGGCGAGACCGGCATTGTGGAATACGTCACGCACCATGGCTTCGCGTTCATCCTCGGTTTTTTCGGGAAAGCAGAGGCGCAGGTTGATGCGTGTGTCATCCCGGCGCTGGTGCAGGAGCTTGTAGACCAGCCAGCCGATGGCGGCTCCCAGCCAGCGCTGGATGAACCAGGGCAGTTGTGCCAGCAGCCACATGCAGGCAATGCCTGCCCATGAGGCCCAGTGGCGGGGTGCCAGCAAGGTTTTGTCGAATGTGGTGTCTGACATGTCAGGTAAACAGGGATTCCCACACAGGCTGCCCGATTTCCGGATACAGCAATGGCAGGGCTTCTTCTGGTTGAGGGTGTTGTGGTTGCAGGTTTTCTTTCTGGAGCAGTGCCAGCATCTGGCGCCCAAGATTGGGAGCGAGTGTCAGCTTGCAGGGCCAGGCCACGATGTTGTTGCCATTTTTTTCCAGGAAAGCGCGATCCGGGCGGAACATGTGATCTCCGGCCGGAAGAATGCGGTCAAGCTTCACGGTCTTGTAACGTGCGCCACGCAGGTCAACCCATGGCAGCAGTTCCTTGAGTTCGCGTTGCGCTTTCTCTATCTGCAGCCGCTCGTCACGCAAGGCGCCTTCATCTGCCAGCTCGCCACCGACATACCAGATTTTTTCGCCATCGCGGGTCGGGTGTGTTGTGATGGTGATACGGGGATTACGACTAGAGCCAAGACAATGGGCATAAAAAGAAGGTAGCTGGGGGCGCTTGAGCATCGTCATGTGGACGGTACGCCTTTCCATTTCCGGCTCGCGCAATCCGATATCTTCCAGCAGGGCTGCGTTGCCCTGGCCTCCGGCCAGGATCACGCGCTCGGGATGGATGCGCATGGGCTCGATGCCGGCAGCCGTGATGAAAACTGCTGTGGTGTTGTGGCGATCATCTGTTTCCAGATGGCAATTCTGGGGGCCGATCTTGTAAATGCAGTTCTTGTGGGCTGCCGCCAGTTTCTGGATGAGGGAGGGCATGTCGATAACAAGGTCGGACAAGCGGTAAACACTGCCCGCAAAAGCGTTGTCCTGAAGGATGTCTGGCCGTGTGTCACCTTCTGCTGCTTCAACCTGTCCGGTAATCAGTTTCGATGCAAAAAACGTGGTGGCGCGTGCGGCGAGATTAGCCTCTGACCAGATGTACTGGTGCTCTGCCAGCACCTTGACGCCACTGAGGTTGATGTCCCCCTGACCTGCAAGGCAGTTACGCCAGAGAGCCGGCATGTCATCCAGGTCTTCGATGTCCCGCAGCATGGCGGAAAGGCCGAACTTGAGGCCGCCATGGATGATGCCATTGGCATTGAGGCTTTCGCGGCCGCCCAAGCGGTCCTGCTCCAGCAGCAATACGCTGTAACCTGCGTTTCGCAGGCGGTTTAGCAACCAGAGGCCGGCTATGCCGCCCCCGAATATCACGATGTCGGTTTTGATGGTGCGCATGGAGGGGCAGTGTATGCGAGAAGGCAGGGGGCGGCCATGGTCGACGAGAAAGCGGCAGGTATAAAACTGTGACGGGTGTTGTCGAGCCCGGGCCTGCTTCCGCTACAATTCGCGGATGTTTTTTGAGCAGCTGGTATGGCCGCCGTTCAAAGAGGCATGCTTCCTGCAGTCCGGGACGGCTGCCAATGATAATGACAAGGTCCTCTGCTGAAGGGAGGACTCCCGGGCTGACCTTCAGCCTCTTCGCCGTGAGCCTGGCCGGATGACATCGGACCAGGCTGACTGTCTTGATGCAAAGTGCATATTTGAAGGCCCTGCCGTGGTGCGTTTTCTCTATACATTGCTCTTTCATTTGCTGCTGCCACTGGTGCTGCTGAGGCTGGTCTGGCGATCCGGTCGTGCGCCGGAATACCTGCGCCGTGTGCAGGAGCGTTTCGGCTTGGGCATTCCTGCGATGAAGGGCGGCCTCTGGGTACATGCGGTCTCCGTGGGAGAAACGCTGGCCGCCGCGCCCCTGGTCAATGCCTGGCGCCGTGCCAACCCGGGTCAACCGGTTTTCGTCAGCACAATGACACCGACAGGGTCGGCGCGGGTCCATGCACTCTGGGGTGGCAGTGTGCGGCATGCCTACGCGCCCTATGACCTGCCTTGGGCGTGGGCACTGTTCCTGCACCGGGTAAAGCCCGACGTACTGGTGATCATGGAGACCGAGCTCTGGCCGAACATGATCCATGCTGCCCATGAGCGTGGTATTCCGGTATTTCTTGCCAACGGGCGCTTGTCCGAACGTTCCGCAAAAGGCTATGCCGCTGCCGGCTGGCTGACACGGCCCATGCTTGCCTGGATTGCCCGCATTGCAGCCCAGGACGAGGCAACAGCCAGCCGCTTCCGGGCGCTGGGTGTGGCAGAAGACAGGGTTGTCGTTACGGGCAGCCTCAAGTTCGACATCACTCCACCAGCCGATATCGAGGCCCGCGCCCATGAGCTGCACGTGGCATGGAAGCTGGCCAACAGGCAGGTCATTGTGGCGGCCAGTACGCATGCTGGCGAGGATATCCCCGTGCTCCTGGCTTTTGCGGCCATCCGTGCACGCAACAAGCACGCCTTGCTGATCCTTGTGCCACGGCATCCGGAGCGTTTCGAGAGCGTGGCGACACTGGTGCGCCAGAAGAAAATGGGACTTGCCCGGCGCAGTCTGGGCGAGCCTGTCACGCAGGAAACGGCAGTGCTGCTGGGTGACACCATGGGCGAACTCATGCTCTGGTATGCCATGGCCGATGTGGCGTTTGTGGGGGGCTCCCTCCTGCCCGTGGGTGGCCATAACGTGCTCGAGCCCATGGCTCTTGATGTACCGACCGTTTCCGGGCCCTACATCTTCAACTTCCAGACCATTGCCGACGAGCTGGTGGCGGCTGGCGCGTTGCAACTGGTGGAGGCTGGTGACCTGTCCCGGGTCTGCAACAGCTTGCTGGACCATCCCGAGCGGGCGAATGCGCAGGTGACGGCAGCCCGTGCCGTGCTGGCGGGGAACCGGGGGGCACTGCAACGGCAACTTGACCTGATTGCGGCTCTTTCCGCCCGATGAACCTTCTTTTGTTGACTCCTGAAGACTGTCCCGAGCCCGGCATCGCCCGCCTGGATGGCCGACGGCTGAAGCATGTGCGTGAAATCCACAAGGCGGGCGTTGGTTCGACATTGCGCGTGGGTTTGCTGGGAGGGCTCATGGGCGAGGGCCAAGTGACCGCCCTTTCCCGGGAAGAGATGCTGCTGAAGTTCTCCCTCACGGAGCTTCCCCCGCCCAGGTTGCCCTTGATCCTGCTGCTCAGCTTGCCGCGACCCAAGATGCTGAAGCGTATCCTGCAGGCTACGGCTGCTCTTGGTGTCACCCGGCTGGTACTGCTGAACAGCTACCGTGTGGAAAAAAGTTTCTGGGAGTCACCATGGCTGGCGCCAGAGGTTGTCCGTGAGCAGCTCTTGCTGGGGTTGGAGCAGGCGCGCGATACCGTTTTGCCCGAGGTCTTGTTGGAGCCCTTGTTCAAGCCCTTTGTGGAGGACCGCCTGCCTGCGCTTTGCCGCAATACCCGCTGCCTTGTTGCACATCCGGGCGTACCACAGG
This sequence comes from Moraxellaceae bacterium, assembly GCA_037189985.1. Lineage (GTDB taxonomy): Bacteria > Pseudomonadota > Gammaproteobacteria > Pseudomonadales > Moraxellaceae > UBA2031. The sequence continues at coordinate 166,868 of JBBCJX010000006.1, read as the reverse complement.
CTTGCCCCGTGGCACTCAACCAGCCCCTGACGCTGGCAATCGGGCCTGAGGGAGGCTTCATTCCCTATGAGGTGGAAAAGCTGGTGGATACGGGGTTCGAGCCTGTGCATCTGGGGCCTCGTATCCTGAGGGTGGAGACGGCAGTGACAGCGCTGGTTTCCAGGCTCTATGTCTGACGCTTGCGCCTCCGGCACACATTAAAAAGGCCGCTTGGGCGGCCTTTTTAATGTGTCATCGCCGACGAGGCGTGACCGGAGTTTCAGCAGGCTTTTCCGGTGAGCTGACAACGCTGGCATTGGGGTCAAGCCAGGTGTTGAGTTCGCGTATGTCGACCTCGCTCAACTGTCCGCTGGAGGCCTTGAGGCGCAGAGTGTTGATCACGTAGTCATAGCGTGCTGCAGCGTAGTCGCGCTTGGCAGCGTACATATTGCGCTGAGCCAGCAGCACATCGACGATGTTGCGTGTTCCGACTTCATAGCCTGCCTGTGTTGCGGCAAGCGAGGATTCGTTGGAGGCAACAGCCTGTTTGCGGGCATCCACGCGATATGAGTCGGCGGCCACATTCAGGAAAGCGGTGCGTGCGTTGTTCACGACGCGGCGCTCGGTACCCGTGACATTGTCCTGTGCGGCAGCAGCGCGATAGCTGGCCTGCTTGCTGGCAGCGTAGGTGCCGCCGCCTGAGAGGATGGCCCAAGTGGCCTCAAGGCCATAACTGGTGGTATTCCCGTTCTGCATGGCGAGGGTGCCGCCGCCCGGTCCACCGGTTTTTTCGTTATCCGTATTGTTGTAGCTGGCATAGAGGTTCACGGTCGGCAGGTAGCCGGCACGTGTACGGCGTGAGGCAGCTTGTGCTGTCAGATAGGACTGCTCGGCGGCCTTTATTTCCAGGTTGCGTTCGCGGGCCAGTTTTACCCATTCCTCCGGGTCCGCAGGAGTGGGCTTGACCATGGGCACATCGGCCTTGAGTGCTGTGAGTTGGCCGGGAGCTTCGCCGATGATGGCGGCCAGGTTTTCCTGGGCAGAACTCAGGGCAACTTCCGTGCTGATACGGTTGGCGCGTGAGCCATCAAAAGAGGCGCGGGCTTCAAGTACGTCAGTGATGGCAATCAGGCCGACATCAAAGCGCTGTTGCGCCTGGTCGAGCTGACGGGCCAGTGCAGCTTCTTCTGCTTCGGCATATGCCAGGGTTTCCTGGGCGCGCAGCACAGCAAAGTAGGCTTCGGAAACGCGTAATGCCAGTTCCTGTTCAGCGTTGCGAAAAACGGCTTCGGCCTGCGAGCCAGTTGCCTTTGCGCCCTTGTAGGCATACCAGGCATCGGCATTGAACAAAGGCTGGGTTGCCTTGGCTCCCCATTGTTTGCCGTCATATTCGACACTGTTGTCTGTCGGGGTTTTGACATCGGCATCAAATTCATTCTTTGACACACTGCCGGAAGCAATGATGCTGGGCAACAGGCCAGCACGGCCGACATCAGCACCTGCATCTTCAGCCAGATAGTTGTTTCTTGCGGCTGACCAACTCGGGTCATTGGCCTGCGCCTTGGCGTAGGCTTCGGCAAGGTCCAGAGCATGGGCAGAGTTTGCCATCAGCAGGGCCAGTGCCAGTGAAGAAAGGGCAGGACGATGCATGCGCATGAGGAAAATACTCGTCGGTATGTGCCTGAAAAGAGCCGCCAGACTAGGCAATGCCGCGTTTTAATGCAAGACGACTCCGGTAGCACTGCTGACCATGCGGACATGCTTTCCGGTGCTCGTCACGGTGGCTGATGCCTGCATGTCAGTGAGTGGCATAGCCAAGGCAAAATGCCTTGAAAATCAGGGGTTTTTTGCAATTTCCCCGTGGGTGCCTGCCTTGCCCGTGCCGGAGGCACTCGTTATAGTGCCTGCACAGATTTCCCGCCTCTGCCGTCTGCTTCCTGCCGAGATGCTGCCATGAATGTCCCTGAAAAAATCCTCAGTGAATCCGCTGAGGCTGATCGTGCTGCGCTTGCTCCCTTTCCTGCTTCGGACAAGGTGTATGTAGAGGGTTCACGCCCGGATATCCGGGTGCCGATGCGGCAGATCACGCTTACGGATACCCCGATCGCTACCACGGGCAACGGTGAAGTGCGTGGCGAGAAAAACGCCCCCGTACTGGTATACGACACCTCCGGCCCTTATACGGATCCGGCCGTGCATATCGACATCCGGCGCGGGCTGCCGTCGGTACGTGAGCAATGGGTGCTGGAGCGTGGTGACACCGAGCCTCTCACCGGCCTGAGTTCGGCATACGGCAACGAGCGCCTCCATGATCCGGCGCTGTCGCACCTGCGCTTCTCCCATCTGCGGCAGCCGCGCAAGGCTCGTGCGGGGGCCAATGTGTCCCAGATGCACTATGCCCGCCGCGGCATCATCACGCCGGAAATGGAATACATCGCCATCCGCGAGAATCTCAAGCTGCAGGAGGCCAGGGAAGCCGGGCTGCTGGCCCAGCAGCATCCGGGGCAGAGTTTCGGTGCGGCCATTCCGAAGGAGATCACCCCCGAGTTCGTGCGCAGCGAAGTGGCACGCGGGCGCGCCATCATTCCGGCCAACATCAATCATGTCGAACTGGAGCCCATGATCATCGGCCGCAACTTCCTTGTGAAGATCAACGGCAATATCGGCAATTCCGCGCTGGCCTCCAGCATCGAGGAAGAGGTCGAAAAAATGACCTGGTCCATACGCTGGGGCGCAGACACTGTCATGGATCTCTCGACCGGCAAGAACATTCATGAAACCCGTGAATGGATCATCCGCAATTCACCCGTGCCCATCGGAACGGTGCCCGTTTACCAGGCACTGGAAAAAGTCGGCGGAGTGGCCGAAGACCTGACCTGGGAAATCTTCCGCGACACCCTGATCGAGCAGGCTGAGCAGGGCGTGGATTACTTCACCATCCATGCAGGCGTCCTGCTGCGCCATGTGCCGCTGACGGCCAAGCGTGTGACCGGCATCGTGTCGCGTGGTGGCTCCATCATGGCGAAGTGGTGCCTGGCCCATCACAAGGAAAATTTCCTCTACACGCACTTCGAAGACATCTGCGAAATCATGAAGGCGTACGATGTGTCCTTCAGTCTCGGTGACGGGCTACGTCCGGGTTCGATTGCCGATGCCAATGACGAGGCGCAATTCGGTGAACTGGAAGCGTTGGGTGAGCTGACCAAGATTGCCTGGAAGCATGACGTGCAGACCATGATCGAAGGGCCGGGTCATGTACCCATGCACCTGATCAAGGAAAACATGGACAAGCAGTTGGCTTGCTGTGACGAAGCACCGTTCTACACGCTGGGCCCGCTGACCACCGACATTGCCCCGGGTTATGACCACATCACTTCCGGTATCGGTGCTGCCATGATCGGCTGGTTCGGCTGCGCCATGCTCTGTTACGTCACCCCCAAGGAGCACCTCGGGCTGCCCAACAAGAAGGATGTGAAAGACGGCATCATCACCTACAAGATTGCGGCGCATGCGGCTGATCTTGCCAAGGGCCATCCGGGCGCGCAGATTCGTGACAATGCCTTGTCAAAAGCGCGTTTCGAGTTCCGCTGGGACGACCAGTTCAACCTGGCGCTGGACCCGGACACGGCCCGTGAATACCACGACGAGACGCTGCCCAAGGATGCACACAAGCTGGCGCATTTCTGCTCCATGTGTGGCCCTAAGTTCTGCTCCATGAAGATCACTCAGGAAGTGCGCGAGTATGCGGCGCAAAAGGGAGTGGAAGAAAAGGCAGCCGTGGATGCCGGGATGGAAGAGCAGGCGGTACGTTTCCGTGAAGCCGGTGCGCAGGTTTACCGCGAGGTCTGAGCAATATGCGTATCAGCCATGGATTGCTGTTGATTGCGCTTGCGGGGGTTGTCTACAAATTTGACCATATCAAGGACTGGTGGAATCGGCCTCCGCCACCCAAGGCTCTGGAAGTAACACCGGGCATCACGGTGTACACAGCCAATAGGTGCTCTCCTTGTGAGGATGCCATTGCCTTGTTACAAGGTGCCGGGCTTACCGTCACGGTCAGGAACATTGATACGGATCAGGCCGCAAAGGAGTCTTTCGGGCGAGTGGGCGGCAACATGCCCCTGATTACCGATGGTCCTCATCGCATAAGTGGCTTTGCGTCGGAGTTGATGCAGGATTGGTACATAGAAAGGCCGCGTAATCGGGTCAGGCTTGACCAGATAGGCGTTTATCGTGAGGACAGTCAAAGATTACCGGTACTTTATGGTACTGACTGGTGTGGTCATTGTGCCCGTGCCCGCAAATATTTTGCTAAACATGGTATCGCCTATCGTGATTGGGATATTGAGCGGGATATCGAGGGCAGGCGCCAATACCAGGCTCTGGGGTTGGCGGGTGTGCCTGTGATTGTTTACGAGGACATGATCTGGAACGGTTTTAGTGACGCATACATGGACATGAGACGCAAATGGGTGGGTGATGTCCGCTAATGACTTTACAAAGCAGGATGTGACGCTGGAAAAGCGCGAAATCCTGTTCAAGGGTTTTTACCGTGTCGACAAGCTGCATTTACGCCACCGCCAGTTTGCCGGCGGCATGGGGCCTGTGATCACGCGCGAGATGTTTGTGCGGCATCCGGCCGTGGGTGTGCTGGTCTACGACGCGGAAACCGATCATGTGCTGCTGATCGAACAGTTCCGTGTGGGAGCGCTGGAAAACGAACATCCTTGGCAATTGGAGATCGTGGCGGGCCTGATCGAGCCTGGCGAGGAGCTGGAAGAGGTAGCGCGCCGGGAAACGTTGGAAGAGGCAGGAGTGGCCATCGGGTTGATGGAAAAGGTCATGACCTTCCTGCCCAGCCCCGGGGGATCGGACGAAAGCTTTACCCTGTTTGTAGCCCAGGCCGATCTCTCCTCGGCGGGTGGGCTGCATGGCCTGCTCGAAGAGGGCGAGGATATCCGTGTTAACGTCATGAGCCTGAATCAGGCCCTGTCCGCCCTGCAACGGGGGCGCATCAACAATGCGCCCTGCATCATCGCCTTGCAGTGGCTGGCCCTGAACAAGCCGCGCCTGCTGGCGCGCTGGAAGAAAGGCTGATGAACCTGCTGCGCCGACCCGCCCGTTATACGGTTGACCTGCAACACCTGCAGACGGTGTGTGCGCTCAATTACGGCCGCCTGCGCCGGCTGTTGCCGGGGCTGGCGCAGGATTCCTACCGTTTCCACTGGGAACAGCCCGGAGCGGAGGCTGCTGTGCTGGAGGTCGAGGTGCTGGAGCGTTCAGCCTATACCGACACGCTGATCCTGCGGCAGACGGTCTTTCCGGACTCTGGCCACCTGTCCTGGTGCCCGCGCCTGGACATGGAAGTCCGTATCTATCACGACGCTGAGCTGGCCGAGGTCCTGCGCTTTCAGGCCGCTCGTCGTATCCCGGCCCGCAACCGTTATCCCAACCCGGCCATGCATGCCCGGGACGAGAAGACCCAGGTCAACGAGTTCCTGGCCGAGTGTCTGGAGCACTGCCTGCGGGAGGGTTATGCCGATTGGCAACTGCCCGTCGGACTAAATGGGGTTGTGCGCTCCACGGTGTGACCGGATTCTGGAAAAAAAACCGTGGTTTAAGTTACATTCGCCGGGAATGACCAGTTCTAGGGATGGCACCTTGACGCAGACCGACCAGAGACCACAGCGAGTGGTCCAGATTTCCGACTGCCACCTTTTCGCCAGTACGGATGGCCGACTTTTGGGGTTGAACACGGAGGACAGCCTCAGGCTGGTTCTGGAACGTGTGACGCGTGAACAGCCCCGCATAGACCTTATCCTGGCTACGGGTGATCTCTCGCAGGATGGCTCGACCACGGCCTACCGCCGTTTCCAGCAGCATCTGGAGCGCTTCAAGGCCCCCAGCTACTGGTTGCAGGGCAACCACGACCTGACCGAGCCCATGCTCAATACCTTGGGTGGCAGCAGCCATCTGAGCCCTTGCCTGATCGAGCAGGGACCTTGGCGCATCATCATGCTCAACTCCAGTGTCGAGCACGAAGTGCCTGGCTATTTCCAGCCTTCCGAACTGGAGTTCCTGCAACAGGCACTGGAGCAAAGCAGGGGCCACCACACCATGATTTGTCTGCATCACCACCCCCTGCCCATGGGCTGTGCCTGGCTGGATACGCAGGTGGTCCGTAATGCCAAGGATTTCTGGCAGGTGGTTGACGGTTTTGATCATGTCCGCGCCATCGTCTGGGGGCATGTCCATCAGGAGTTTGATCAAGAGAGGCGCGATGTGCGTCTGATGTCGGTGCCTTCCACCTGCGTGCAGTTCAAGCCCAAGAGTCATGACTTTGCCGTGGATGATGTTGCTCCCGGTTATCGCTGGTTTGATCTTTACCCGGATGGCCGCCTGGAAACCCAGGTTTCCCGTGTGGAAGGCGTCAAGTTCGAGGTCGATTTCTCCGTCAAAGGTTATTGATCCCCACCACCTGCCTCAGGCTGCAAGCCCTGCGGCAGGGGCCGAGGGAGTTTCCGGAAATGCGCGCAAGCGCATTTTTCGTTTTGGCAGTCAGTGTAGTTACTCATGCAAGAAATCCTTTATATCCACGGCTTCCTGAGTTCGCCACAATCGGCCAAGGCCCAGGTCATGCTGGCCTGGGCCCGGCAGCATCCTGAGTGGCGTGTACATGTGCCAGCCCTGCCGGTCGAGCCGGCAGCGGCCTTGCGGCAACTGGAGGCCATCGTGGCCTCCTGTGAATCTCCCCCGAGTTTGATCGGAAGCTCGCTTGGCGGCTTCTATGCGAATATCCTTGCCGCTCGCCACGGCCTCCGGGCCGTGTTGCTCAATCCTGCCGTACATCCGCATCTGCTGTTGCGTGCCTATGCGGGAACGCAAAAGCACCATCACACCGGCGAAGCCATCGAGGTCCGGCCGGAGCATTTCGCGCTTTTGGAGCAGCTTGAGCAGAAGCCACCCCATCCCGAGCGCATCCGTGTGCTCCTGGAAACGGGAGATGAAACGCTGGATTACCGCATGGCGGTTGCATTCTATGCAGGCTGCGAGCAGGAGATCACCGAAGGAGGCTCGCATGCCTATGAGGGATTTGCTGACCGGCTACCCGCCATCGTGGCCTTCCTGAATGAAGACACGCGTTTGAAGAAGTAGTGAGACATGTCCAAGAACTACACCGCAGAAGCCATCGAGGTGTTGTCCGGGCTGGACCCGGTCAAGAAGCGCCCCGGCATGTATACCGACACCCAGCGCCCCAACCATCTGGCGCAGGAAGTCATTGACAACTCCGTGGACGAGGCCCTGGGAGGCTTTGCTTCCCGTATCGAGGTAGTGCTTTACAAGGACGGCTCCCTGTCGGTCACTGACGATGGCCGCGGCATGCCGGTAGACATCCATCCCGAGCACAAGGTTTCCGGCGTCGAGCTCATTCTCACGCGCCTGCATGCCGGTGGAAAATTCTCCAACAACAACTATCAGTTCTCTGGGGGCCTCCACGGCGTGGGCGTGTCCGTAGTGAACGCGCTGTCGAAACACCTGATCGTCACGGTGAAGCGCGATGGCAATGTCTACCAGCAGGAATTCCGTGACGGCGATGCCGCGACCCGCCTGCAAACGATTGATTCAGCTCCCAAGAAGCAGACCGGCACCTCCGTCCGCTTCTGGGCAGACCCCAAGTATTTCGACAGCCCCAAGTATTCGGTGACGCGCCTCAAGCATGTGCTCAAGGCCAAGGCCGTGCTTTGCCCGCGCCTCACCATTGTCTTTACGGATGAAAATACCGGCGAGAGTGATACCTGGTTCTACGAGGACGGCCTGACGGATTATCTCAAGGAATCCACGCGCGATTATGTCACGGTGCCGGACGAGCCCTTCGTCGGCGCGCTGGCCGCACAGAAAGAAGCAGTGGACTGGGCCGTGCAGTGGTTGCCTGAGGGTGGCGAACTCATCCAAGAATCCTATGTGAACCTGATTCCCACCGCACAGGGCGGAACGCATGTGAACGGCCTGCGCACCGGCTTGCTGGATGCGTTGCGTGAATTCTGCGAGTTCCGCAACCTGCTGCCGCGCGGCATCAAGCTCTCGCCGGAAGACGTGTGGGAGCGCTGTGCCTTCGTGCTTTCGCTGAAGATGCAGGACCCGCAGTTTGCTGGCCAGACCAAGGAACGTCTGTCTTCACGTGAATCCGCCAGCTTCATTTCCGGCGTGGTGAAGGATGCTTTTTCGCTCTATCTGAACCAGCACACGGATGTGGCCGAGCGCTTGGCCGAGCTGGCCATTGCCAATGCACAAAAGCGTTTGCGCCAGAGCAAGCAGGTCGCGCGCAAGAAAATCACGTCCGGTCCGGCACTGCCGGGCAAGCTGGCGGACTGCTCTCTGTCCGACATCACCCGCTCCGAGCTTTTTCTGGTGGAAGGTGACTCTGCAGGTGGGTCCGCCAAGCAGGCACGTGACCGCGAGTTCCAGGCGGTCATGCCCTTGCGCGGAAAAATCCTCAATACCTGGGAAGTGGATTCGGGTGAAATCCTGGCGTCGCAGGAAGTTCACGACATTGCCGTCGCGATTGGTGTCGATCCTGCCTCCGATAATCTGGAAGGGCTGCGCTACGGCAAGATATGCATTCTTGCCGATGCCGACTCTGACGGCCTGCATATTGCGACATTGCTTTGCGCCCTCTTCGTGAAACATTTCCGCGCCCTTGTCGAGAAGGGGCACATTTTTGTCGCCATGCCTCCGCTTTATCGCATTGACCTCGGCAAGGAGGTTTATTACGCGCTGGACGAAGATGAAAAGCGCGGCATCCTGGATCGCCTGGAAGCCGAGAAGAAGCGTGGCAAACCCAACGTGCAGCGCTTCAAGGGTTTGGGCGAGATGAATCCTCTGCAACTGCGCGAAACCACCATGGCGCCGGATACCCGCCGTCTGGTCAGGCTGGCACTGGATGACCTTGTGGCGACCACCGAAATGATGGACATGCTCTTGGGCAAGAAGCGGGCAGGTGACCGCAAGAGCTGGCTGGAAGCCAAAGGCAACCTCGCTGAAGTCGAGCTGTAAGTTTGCTGTCATTCCCGCGAAGGCGGGAATCCAGAGACTTTTTTGAACAATCGTAAAGACACTAGATTCCCGCTTTTGCGGGAATGACGGTGGAGAAAAATGACTGATTCCCTGAACCTGGATTTCGACGACAGCGAACGTCGACAGATGTCGGCCTTCACCGAGCAGGCCTATCTCAATTACTCGATGTACGTGATCATGGATCGCGCATTGCCGCATATCGGCGATGGCCTCAAGCCGGTGCAGCGTCGCATTGTCTATGCCATGAGCGAGCTGGGGCTCAAGAACACGGCGAAATACAAGAAGTCAGCGCGTACTGTCGGTGACGTTTTGGGCAAGTTCCATCCGCACGGCGACTCGGCCTGTTACGAAGCCATGGTGCTGATGGCACAGCCTTTCAGTTACCGCTATCCGCTGGTGGACGGGCAAGGCAACTGGGGCTCGCCTGATGATCCCAAGTCCTTTGCGGCCATGCGCTATACCGAGTCACGCCTCTCTCCTTATGCCGAAGTCCTGCTGGCCGAGCTGGACCAGGGCACGGTGGAATGGCAGCCCAATTTCGATGGCACGCTGGAAGAGCCCAAGGTCCTGCCGGCACGCTTGCCCAATCTTTTGCTCAACGGCACCACGGGCATTGCCGTGGGCATGGCAACGGATGTCCCGCCCCACAACCTGAAGGAAGTGGCCAGGGCCTGCATAGCGCTTTTGCAGGATCCGGGCATTTCCCTGGATGAGTTGTGTGAAATCGTTCCGGGGCCGGACTTTCCGACACGGGCAGAAATCATCACGCCACGCAACGAACTCATCAACATGTACGACACGGGGCGTGGCAGCCTGCGCATGCGTGCCATCTATGAAATCGAGGACGGCGACATCGTGGTGACGGCATTGCCGCACCAGGTTTCCGGTGCCAAGGTGCTGACCCAGATTGCAGACCAGATGCAGGCCAAGAAACTGCCGCTGGTGGCGGACCTGCGTGACGAATCCGATCACGAAAATCCGACACGTCTTGTCATCGTGCCGCGCTCCAACCGTGTGGATGTCGAGCAGTTGATGAACCACCTGTTTGCCACCACGGACCTGGAGACGACCTATCGCGTCAACATGAACGTGATCGGTCTTGATGGCCGGCCCCAGGTCAAGCCGTTGATGGATTTTCTCACCGAATGGCTGGAGTTCCGTCATCTCACGGTACGTCGCCGCTTGCAGCATCGTCTCGACAAGGTCACGGATCGCTTGCACATCCTCGACGGCTTGCTGATCGCGTTCCTCAATATCGATGAAGTCATCCGCATCATCCGTGAGGAAGACAAGCCCAAGCCTGTCCTGATGGAGCGCTTCGGGATTTCCGATGTGCAGGCTGAAGCCATTCTGGAACTCAAGCTGCGTCATCTCGCCAAGCTTGAGGAAATGAAGATTCGTGGCGAACAGGACGAACTGGCAGCCGAGCGCAAGGGCCTGGAGAAAATCCTGGGCTCCTATGAGGAAATGAAAAAGCTGCTGATACGTGAATTCACGGAAGACATGGAGAAATACGGCGACGAGCGCCGTTCACCCATCGTGATGCGTAAGGAAGCCCAGGCCCTGTCGGAAACGGAACTGGCTCCCAGCGAACCGGTGACCGTCGTGCTGTCCGAGAAAGGCTGGGTGCGCCAGGCGAAAGGCCATGAAGTGGATGCCGCCAGCCTTTCCTACAAAGCTGGCGATGCCTTCTTTGCCAAGGCGGAAGGTCGCAGTAATCAGCTGGCACATTTCCTCGACTCCACCGGCCGAAGTTATTCCTTGCTGGCCAGCAGTCTGCCTTCGGCGCGCGGGCAGGGCGAGCCGCTGACAGGTCGCCTCAATCCGCCACCAGGCGCTGTATTCCGTGGCTTGCTGATGGGAGAAGGTGCACAGCACGTCGTGCTTTCCAGCAGTGCCGGTTACGGCTTTGTAGCGACACTGGGTGATCTTGAGGCCGGCAACAAGAATGGCAAGGCCATCCTCAATGTACCGGAAGGCGCTCTTGTGCTTGCTCCTGCTCTCCTGCAATCACCGGAAAACGATGTGTTGGCTGTCCTGAGTACGGAAGGTCGTCTGCTGGTTTTCCCCGTGAAGGATTTGCCTCAACTCGCCAAAGGCAAGGGCAACAAGCTCATGAATGTGGCGGCGGATGAAAATGAATCTGTGCTGCAGGTGCTGACGCTTTCCGAAGGCCAGAAGTTGACGGTGCTTGCAGGTAGTCGTCATGTCACTTTGCGCTGGGGTGATCTCGAAATGTATCGGGGTGAGCGTGGGCGTCGCGGTGCCAAGCTGCCACGCGGCTTCCAGAAAGTGGATGGCATGAGGCTGGGGGAGTAACCACTTTCTCTGCCATGTAAAAGGCCGGCTGAATGCCGGCCTTTTACATGCTGTCAGTCGTGCTCTTCGGCAATGCCGAGAATCTGCTGGCTCTGGTTATGGATGAGCTGTTCATATTCACTGGCCAGTCCCTCGACCAGTGCCACCTGCAATGCATCGTCTTCCGTGATGGCGAGCCGGTAGCCCGGCCCCAGGCGACATTGTGAGCTGAGTGAGCTGTAGGGCAGGTTGCCGAGGATTCTGCCGGAGGGGGCCAGCCGCGCCAGTGTGGCCGTGATGGCCCCGAGGTCTTCGTGGTCAGCCTCACTGTGCAGTATGCCTGCCTTGCCAACCAGGCAGAGTCGTCCATGCAGGCGGCGTTCCTCTGCCGAGTCCTCTACCAGTTGCAGGAACAGTGCAGCGGCCGTGATGGCATGAAGTTCACGCTCGGCAACATCCTCTTGTTCAAAGCGGACCAGTACACCTTCAGGACTGAATGGTGTTGTCACTTCGCCGCCGTAAAGACGGGCGGCGCGATCAATGAACTGGTCGAAGAGCGAAAGCAACTCGTCCGCCATCCCAGGATTGACGCGGGTCAGCAGGCCGTTGGCATCATCCAGGGCGATGTGCAGCAGTGTGACAGCCTGATTTTCTTCAGTCTCTGCCTCTGGCACTGGTGTGACATCAGTCCGGGCTGGAGTTTCCTCATGACGTGGCGTGGTTTGTTGTGCGTCGCGTGCAGTAGGTACGAGGAAAAGGCCAGCCAGAAAAATCACGGCATGCAGCAGGGCAGAAAGGCCGATATTCCCCATGCTCAGGCGAACCAGATCACCCCGGGAAAGCTGTGTAAGACGAAGCTGTACCTGTCCCAGCTCCTGTTGCTGCATCCGTATGCTGGCGCTGAAGAGCCTGCCGGTCTCGCTGCTGCTGGCGGTTTCGGCAATCAGCTCCTGACGGCTGTTGTAGATGCGTACGCTGGCGATGCTGGCGTGATGCTCGTAATGGCTGGCCAGCACGCTGAGGCTGACCATGTCACGGGATAGCGACAAGGGTGCCGCGGCATCGGCAAGCTGCTGGACCAGCAGGGAGCCTTCACGCCCTTGTTCGTTCCACAGGGCGGTGTCGGTACTGTTCACCGACAGGGCAACATGTGCCACGAAGCTGGCCGCCAGCAGTGCTGCCCAACGTCCTGTCCCCTTGTTTGCCATCGTGCCGCTCCCGTGAAATTCGCGCGATTATAGCGGGCAGTGACGACGCGGCCTATGACCGTTGAAGGAGCCCTTGAGCTACAATCCGTGACATATTCAGGAACCCTTGCAGCATGCGCGAAATCATCCTCATCACGGTTGCCGGCCCGGATCGCCCCGGGATCAGTGCACGTCTTACACGAATCCTGGCGGACCACGCCGTCAACATCCTGGATATCAGCCAGGCCGTCATACACGATCATCTTTCGCTGGGGATGCTGATCGAGACCCCTTCCGAGCAGGAATCCGCACTGCTGATGAAGGCCGTGCTGTTTGCGGCGCATGCACTGGGCCTCAATGCCCGTTTTACGCCCATCTCCGCCGAGAGTTACCAGCACTGGGTGGCAGGCCAGGGCAAGGCGCGTTACATCGTGACCCTGCTGGCACGCAAGGTCACGGCAGAACACATCGCGGCAGTCTCTGCCCTGGTGGCAGACAACGGCTTGAATATTGATGGCCTGCAACGCCTTTCCGGCCGTGTGCCTCTGGGCAATGAGAGCCAGGCTGAGGCGGTGGCGCGCAAGGCATGTGTGGAGTTTTCCGTACGTGGCGAGCCGCGCGACATCCAGGGCATGCGTGCGGAGTTCCTGCGCCTGGCGAACGAGCTCAATCTCGACATTGCTTTTCAGCAGGACAATGCTTTCCGCCGCAACCGTCGTCTGGTCTGCTTTGACATGGACTCGACCCTGATCGAGCACGAAGTCATCGATGAACTGGCCAAGGCAGCCGGCGTCGGCGAACAGGTGGCTGCCATCACGGAACGGGCCATGAATGGCGAGCTCGATTTCACGGCAAGCTTCACGGCGCGTGTGGCCCTGCTCAAGGGGCTGGATGAATCCGTGCTCTCCAGTATTGCCGCCAGCCTCAAGCTGACGGAAGGGGCCGAGCAACTGATTCGTACGCTCAAGGCGCTGGGCTACAAGACGGCAATACTGTCCGGTGGCTTCAATTATTTTGGCAATTATCTCCAGCAGAAGCTGGGCATCGATTACATGTATGCCAATGAACTGGAGATCGAGAATGGCCGGGTAACCGGTAACGTGATCGGCCAGGTTGTTGATGGCCAGCGCAAGGCAGACCTCTTGCGTACCCTTGCTGAAAAGGAGGGAGTGAACCTGGAGCAGGTGATTGCCGTGGGCGACGGTGCCAACGATCTTCCCATGCTCGGGATTGCGGGCTTGGGTATTGCCTTTCGTGCCAAGCCTCTGGTCAAGCAGAATGCCAAGCAGGCCATTTCCACGCTGGGCCTGGACGGGATTCTCTATTTGCTGGGGGTGCGTGACCGTGATCTGGAGCAGTCGCGTTGACTTGAGTGGGTCATAAAAAAACCGGCATCTGCCGGTTTTTTTATGATCGGGGTTTTTAACCTTGTGCTTCGTAATGCATGTTGTCGCTTGGAGGCTGCAGATAATAACCCTGCAGGTATTGCACACCGAGTGTCCAGAGCTTGGAGAGTGTCTGCGCGTTTTCCACGAAAGACACGATCACTTTCTTTTCCTGGCCAAGCAGTTCGCCCGTCAGTTTTTTCATGGCCCCCATATTGTCTTCGTTGCTGAGATCCTGAGTGAAGGAGCGGTCCAGCTTGATATGGGAAACAGTGACATGCTTGAGCGTGTTCAGCGGATTCAGTGACGTGCCGAAATGGCTGATGGAGACCGGACAACCGGACTGGGTCAGTGCCTCCGTCTGCGCCTTTGCTGCCTTGAGGTAGGTCACCACGTCGTTTTCGGAGAACTGCAGGACCAGTGGCTTGCCGTTGGGATCGATTGCCTTGGAGAGCTTGCCTATCCAGGCTGCCAGTGTGTTGTCCTGCAGTGATTCAGCTGTGAGGTTGAGCAGCATGCGGGTATTGGGGGACTTCTTGGTGTGCTCTTTCAACTGCTTGGCCGCATTCAGCATCACCCAGCGATCCACCTTGGCGCCAAGTTGGTGCTTGTGTGCCACCGGCATGAAGTCGTCGGGCGTCATCATCTTGCCGTCGGCCAGAGGCAGTCGCACAAAGACTTCATAGAACTCACCACCACCACCTTCCACATCAACGAGCGGCTGGTAGAGCAGCTTGAACTTGCTGTTCTCGATGGCGTCCACCAGCAGTTCCAGCAGTGCAGAGTCGGAACTGTCAGCCTGTTCGGCCGCATTGAACATCTGGACGCCGTTGCCTCCGGCAAGCTTGATGTTCTCCGAGGCACCGATGGCGCGAGACAGCATTTCGGCTGGGTCAGGCGCTGTTTCACCGACCATGGCGAGACCGATGCTGAGGCTGGTTTGCTGGGTCTTGCCACTGCCGACATCAATCAACTGGTTATGCACCTGCTTACAGATGGTGTCCGCTTCACTTTTTGCTTTTTCAGGGTCGAGTCCAGGGACCAGGGCGGTGAAAGCAGAATCACTGAAGCGTGCCAGTTGTGCATCCTTGAAGTGCTTGCCCAGTGTGGCGGCAAGTGCCTTGATCACGGCATCCGTTCCCGCCAGACCTGCAGCAACGTTGATCTGGGGAATGTTGTCGATGCCGATGTAGAACAGTGCGTGGCGCGACTTGTCCTTGCGTGCCTTGTGTACGGCCTCGGCCAGACTTTCCTCAAAGCGCTGCCGGTTGGGCAGGCCCGTCTGCTGGTCGATGCTGGTGGCTTCCTTGAGTTTTTCAGCCAGGGCGGCGGCATTACCGGCCCCGTCATCACGACGGATGATGATCTGCGTGCAGGGCTCGCCGTCGTAGCTGGCAGCCGAAAGCTGCATCATTGCATCGATCTTGCTGTTGTCGGCTTTGAGGCCGTGAAAGCGCAGGTCCTGCGAAATGCTTTCGCCCTTGCTGTAGGCGCGCAGGTAGTCCTTGAAGTTGCCAAGGTCTTCCTTGGCCACCAGATCAACGATGGGCATGCCTTCCATGTCGTCTGCGCTTTCGTGTCCGAAAAGCTCGACATAGGCAGTGTTGGCATAAATGTGCATGCCATCGTGCACGTAAGCGATGGCATCGCGGGAATTGTCCAGCAGCAGTTCGCAGCGCTTTTCGGACTCGGAAAGTGCCGCTTCGGCCTTGCGCCGTGCCCGGCGGTGCTGGAGGTTGGCAAGCTCGCGCTTGATGGCATAAACCAGATGCTTGTGGGCATCGAAAACGACGGTATCGACCGCACCGGCCTGCAGGGCCTCTTCGATCACTTCGCCGTCGAATTTTTCCAGCAGTACGATGACCGGGATGTCCTTGTCCTGCTTGCGTATCTGCGCAAGAGCATTGTCGTAGGGAATGCCGTTGGTCAGCTCTCCCGCGAGCATTATGTCCCACACGCCGTCTTTCAACGCATCCAGCAGTTCATCTTCGTTGGCGATCAACTCGGGACGGGTGGCGATGCCGGAGTTCTTGAGCGCATTGACGATCTGCTCGGCATTGTCCTGGGACTCGTGGAGCACGAGCAGGCGGACAGTTTCGTTTTTGGGTGCCATGCGCGAACAGGTTCCTGCGTTCATTCGTCGGGTGGGGCGGGAGGGGGCTTATTGTCTCGCCCCGGGAGGTTTTTGCAATAGCACCACGGCTCCCGCTGGCGCCGCTGCTGTCAGGTGCTGGTTCCGGGCCATCTGTTGAAGCGCCGGGTGATGCGGCGTTGCAGGGGCTGAAAAGCTTTCGTCTTCAGTAGTGGTGGCTCAGAGGCTGGCCCAGATCGAGTCGAAGTCCTCGTCTTCATTGGGCGAGGCTACATTGCCGGCGACCTGCTCGTTCTCGGTCGGGCGGCGCATCAACTGGAATTCGAACTGGCAGAAGCTGGGAGTGGCACTGACCTGCTTGGTCAACTGGGCCTTGATTTCCTCTCCGTCCATGTTGAGGACAACTTTGTAGCCGGAACGGAAGGTCAGCGCTGGCGTGATCAGGGTGGCCGAGCGACCGATGGCTTTCAGTTCCGGCAGCAGCAGGGTGCGCATGTATTCGCTGGCATCGCCGGTCTTCTTGATGACGCGTGCGCCGCAGGGCTTGGCCTTGGGGGCGAGGACCTCTATGCCCAGTTGGGCCCCATGCCCGGGCAGTTGCTTGACCCAGCGGATGACACCGATGCTCCAGCCAGGCTCACCCTCTTCGTTCAGGCCCAGGATTTCGCCTGCCCGGACGCTGGCCGGCACTTCGCCTGACCATTCGATGCAATAGCCTCCCGGGCTGATGTTCACGATCTGGCAACTGTGGGTGTCATAGCGTGCAGCAGTGGCTTCTGGCTTCTGGAACTGCAGGTTGAACTCGCGCTCCTTGGCTTCGGCATCCGCACTGCCGAAAGCCAGCGACCATACATCCTTGCCCGTACGCTCATCGGGGCGGTTGATGGTGATGGGCCTGGCTTTCAGAAAGGGGTTGTCAGCATCGGCGATCATGAAGCGGGCCTGCTCGCCCATCATCATCGTGTCAAAGTCCTGGCCGCCAGCCATGAAATAGTGGGTGGCTGTCAGCCCGAGGCATGCCTCAAGCGTACCGTCGTGGGCGACACGGGAAAAAGTGCGTTCGCTGAGCTCTCCCCAAGCCAAAGCCAGATGGCTGAGCAGGCCGGTACTGAGAGCGGCTTCGCCAACAGCACGGGGGCTGCCAGGTTGAGACTGTTGCTGCACTTCGCCAAGGCGCTCTACCAAGGCAACCGGGTCGATTGCGCGCACATGGGCGGCATCGGCAGCCTGCGCGAGTGCCCGATAGGTGGGCGGTGCGTCCTTGGCCAGGTCGAAGACGAAAAGCTCGGCCGTGGTGCTGAACTCCTTGAGCGTTACCAGTGGTGCCCAGAGCTCACTCATCTGGTAGACCTGTGCAATCTCACTCTGGCGGAGCTTGTTGGGCTTGCAGGTGGCCAGCAGGAGAGCTCGTTTGTAGGCCTCTTCGATCGAGGATTTCTCGGTATGCCTGTTCGATACGGCATCCACCACGCGCACATCACGTGCCAGTTGCTGCTCGGCTGCCAGCAGGTAAAGCGTGTGCAGTTCCAGCCAGAGCCGTGAGGGCGTATTGAGATAAAGCTGGGTCGAGCGCAGCAGGTTGCCGGTCAGCTCGGTGATGGAACGGTGTATGGACTGGGCCAGGAGTTTGACCAGTTCGACGTCACGCTTGTGGCTGCTTTCCTGGCGTTCCAGTGCGGCAATGACGACCAGCTTGTAGCCATTCGCCAGATGGCTCTGCATGGCCTGCGCCAGTGTGGCGACCTTGGTGGCGCGGTCAGGCAGCATGACGGACTGATTGAGGTAGTGCTTGGCCAAGGCATTGGCCAGGTTGTGCACGGTGGGACGCAGGATTTCCAGAAGCTCGAAGCGGGAGGCCGGGTCGGTATGCAGGCGGCAGATTTCCTGCAGGGTCTGGAATACCTGGCGGGAGGTTTCACCGACATTGATCATGGGCAATGCCGCAACCCAGTCCCGGAGCTTGCGGGGCTGGTGGCCGACCAGGCTGAGACGGGTCAGGTCCTGGGCGGGGAGTCGCTGCCGGAGGGTCTCGGCGCTACTGGCCATGAAGAAGGTTCCCTGCTTTTGTTGTTATGAGCGGCGGCATGTGCGGCAGTTCACGCCTTACTTGCCAGCCGGTTCACAGGAGTTATTGCTGCATTCTTATCCATGCGTTTTCCGTGGGCAACCCAGTGGCGGAAAAAAGCGCAGAATTTTCAGTATTTCCCGAAACTTGCAGCAGGAGTCTCGACGCTTTGTCAGCTTCCTGACAAGCCTGTTCCTGTTTGGGGCTTCAGCGCTACCGGCATATCGATAAACGCACAATTCTGCCGATGGCCGCTGCCTAGCGGCAGCCTGCTCAGTCCCTGACAGCTTCGCGGCAGTGCTGCAGGAAAAGTTCCAGTCCGTAGGTACGGTACTTCTGGCGATGGATCAGCAGGAAAAGTTCCCGCTCCAGATTCAGGAATGGCGTGTCCAGGATGACTACACTGCCGGTGCGCAAGGCATCTTCCAGCGTGCGCCGCGAGGCACAGCCGATCCCGATGCCAGACTCCACGGCATGCTTGATGGCCTCGGTATGGCTGAATTCCAGCAGCAGGTTGATACGGGGGATATGCCCCGTCACGGCATTGTCAAAGACTTCCCGTGTGCCTGACCCTGGCTCGCGCAATATCCAGTCTGCTTCTGCCAGGTCCTCTCCGCTGATGTTGCCCTTGGTGGCCAGTGCATGGGAGGGAGAGGCAAAGATCACCAGCTCGTCACGGCACCAGGGAATCACCTCGATATTGGGCTCGTGGCAGAAACCCTCGATGAAGCCGATGTCCACCTGGAACTGCTCCAATGCCTGTACGACATGCCGCGTGTTGGCCACTTCCAATGTAAGCCGGGCACCCTCATGTGCCTTCATGAAGCTGCCGATCAGGCCGGGCATCATGTAGTTGCCGATGGTCAGGCTGGCGGCTATCCGCAGGGGCCCGATCAACCCGGCTTCGCTGGCTGCCAGGTTTTCGATTTCGGCTACACGGGAAATGGCATCCAGTGCCTTGGGCAGCAGCAGCCGTCCAGCATCGTTGAGTTGCAGTCTTTTGCCGACACGATCGAAGAGCTTGCGGTCCAGTTGGCCCTCAAAATCGGAGAGTGCCATGCTGGTGGCGCTTTGCGTGATGTTGAGGCTTTCAGCGGCGCGTGTGACATTGCCGGATTGTGCGACGGCAATGAAGACCTCTATCTGTTTCAGCGTGATGCGCATGCCACCCTCATCAGTGACGCTTATTGATGAGGGAGGCTATACCTTTGAGGTTTGATAAAACAGGGCTTTAGCTCAGTCGGCTGCCCAAGCGCTCACCCATGCGGGTTGGTGTGCCGTCCCTGAAATGTTCTTCCCACTGGGCAACGGCGGGGCCAAAGCAGACGATGGCCGTGGAGCCCAAGCGGAAGCGGCCGAGTTCGGCGCCTTTTTCCAGCACGATGGGCTGGCGGCTTTCCTGGCGGTAGTCGGTGGTTCTAACCTGACGCTGAGCCGGTGCCACGATGCCGGCCCAGACGGTTTCTATGCTGGCGACAATCATCGCGCCTACCAGCACCACGGCCATGGGGCCGGCTTCCGTATCAAAGATCGCGACCACGCGTTCGTTGCGCGCGAACAAGCGCGGGACATTCTCGGCCGTGCGCGTATTGACCGAGAACAGGTCACCCGGGATATGGATCATCTCGCGCAGTGTGCCGGTGAAAGGCATGTGCACCCGGTGATAGTCCTTGGGTGACAGATAGATGGTCGCGAACTTGCCGTTCAGGAAAGGGGCAGCGCGCTCGGGGCTGCCGCCCAGCAGTTCGTTCAGGCTGTAGTAGTGCCCCTTGGCCTGGAAGACGGCATCGCCGTTGATGTCACCCAGTTGCGAGATGGCGCCATCGGCGGGGCAGACGATGCTGTTGCTGTCGGCGTCTACCGGTCGGGCACCGGCCTTAAGTGCCCGCGTGAAAAATGCATTGAAGTTCTCGTAGGCCAGCGGGTTCTCTTCCACCGCTTCGCTCATGTCGACCTGGTAGCGACGGGCAAACTGGCCGATGAAGGTGTTCTTGATCCAGTCGATGCGCGTGGCAGCGACCCAGCCGACCAGTCGGGAAAGAAGATGCTGGGGCACGAGGTACTGGATCAGGGTAAGCAGTTTGTCGCGGGTTTCGGGAGACATGATGTTCTCTTTGCCCGCTCAGGCGGGAGTTCGATTCAAGGATGGAAGCCGCAGGCCAAGGTGGAGCCATAGGCTCATTTTTCAACCGGTGTGTCCGGCCGGTTGCCCCATTCACTCCAGGAACCGGCGTAGCCACGGATGTCGGTGAAGCCCAGGAGTTTGCCCAAGAGCCAGGTGAAGCCAGAGCGGTGATGGGTCTGGCAGTGCGTGATCACGGTCTTGTCGCCAGTGAGGCCCAGTGCTGCCAGTTCTGCGCGGACTTCTTCAAGCGGTCGTACCCGCAAGGCGTTGGCCCGATCCACGGCGCGTGTCCACTCGTAGTTGCGCGCGCCAGGAATGTGGCCGGAGCGTTGGGCACGTACCATGCTGCCGTTGAATTCTTCAGGACTGCGCGCATCCCAGATGACATGGTTGCCGTCCTGGTGATGGGCCAGCACATAGTCGAGGTCTGCCTGGCTCCGGGAAGTAATGTGTGCTTCGTACTGGCTGGGGGTGGGAGCGGTGGCACGGGCCTCGACCGGGAGGCCGGCAGCGAGCCAAGCGTGTATGCCGCCATTGAGCCATGAGTAATGCTGGTGTCCCAGCACATCCAGCGTCCAGAGAAAGCGTCCGGCAGCCGCTCCACCCTCGTCATCGTAGGCCACGACATGGGTGTCCGCTGTCAGTCCCAGTGCGGAAAGTGCGGCAGACAATTGCTCCGGTGCCGCCAGCTTGCCGGGCGAGGGCAGCGTGCCCAAGGCCAGTTGCTTGTTGCTGAACAGGACAGCGCCGGGAACATGCGCCTGCTGGTACACGGACTCCTTGCCGACATCGACAACGAGAAGGCCGGCATCACCCAGATGGTCATGCAGCAGTTGAGGCTCCAGCAGCAGGGGCAGGTTCATGGCGATATCCCGGAAAAGATGCGGCGATTGTAATGCAGCAGGCATTTGTCAGAAACCGGCGTGCTCGTTAGGCTGCCGCCTGCGCCTTAGCCTGTCCCGAGATTCTCATGCAGCCACTTTTTCCTGAAATACAGCCCTATGCCGTTCACCGTTTCGAGGTGGAGTCACCGCATGTGCTTCATGTCGAGGAGTGTGGTAACCCGGATGGCCTGCCGGTGGTCTTCCTGCATGGCGGGCCCGGTGCGGGCTTCCAGCCCTGGAACCGCCGCTTTTTTGATCCCGAGCGTTACCGCATCGTGCTGTTTGACCAGCGTGGTGCCGGGCAGTCGACGCCGCATGCTGCACTTGAAGGCAATACCACGCAGGCGCTGGTTGCCGACATGGAGGCCTTGCGGGAATTCCTGGGCATACGCCAGTGGGTGGTGTTCGGGGGCTCTTGGGGTTCCACGCTGGCACTTGCCTATGCAGAGGCTCATCCTGAGCGTGTATCGGGGCTTGTCCTGCGTGGCATTTTCCTGTGCCGTGACCAGGACATCCGCTGGTTTTACCAGGACGGCGCCAGCCATGTGTACCCGGATTACTGGGCGGATTATGTGCGCGTGATTCCGGAGGACGAGCGCGTGGATTTTCTCGCCGCCTATTACCGGCGCCTGACCGGCAGCGACGAGATTGCGCGCATGGCGGCTGCCAAGGCCTGGTCGGTGTGGGAAGGTGTCTGCGCGACCTTGCGCCCCAATCCATCAGTGGTCGATCACTTTTCCGATCCGCATGTGGCGCTTGCCCTGGCGCGTATCGAGGCCCACTACTTCGTCAACAAGATATTCCTGCAGGAAAACCAGTTGCTGGCCGATGCCCACCGGCTTGCAGGCATTCCCGGCGTCATCGTGCACGGGCGTTACGACATGATCTGCCCGCTGGACAATGCCTTTGCCCTGCATGAAGTCTGGCCGGAGGCGGAGCTTCAGGTGATACGAGATGCCGGACACTCTGCGGCAGAGCCCGGCATCATCAATGCGCTGGTGAGGGCGACGAATGATTTTGCCCGGCGTTTGGGTTGAGGGTCTGTTGCTGGCACAGAGAGGCATGCAGGTTGCGCTTTGGCGCTCAACTGCCGATGGCAACGACTTCCCGCAAATAAACCTGAAGCTTGCGGCGTGCTGGCCGGTCCGCTGCCGTCTGCTGGTCCTCGGCAAGTTCGGCAATAGTGATCTGTTCCTTGAGGGCAGCACGCACATGCTGGCGCAGCGTGTGACGCTCGGCGGCTGGATAGCGCCGTACGGCATCGTTGATGGCCGGATCGCCCTGCGTGAGCAGTCGCTCGGTCAGCAGGTCCATCTGGCGGTTCAGCGCGGGGTTGGTCAGCGGGTTCAGCGCGTTGAGGATGGCTTCCTCGTTTTCATCGCGCATCAGCTTGCCGATGTACTGCTTGTGGCGGCGTACCGCTTCGTGCGCCTTCAGTTTTTTCAACTCCTCCAGCGCCACATAAAGCGTTTCCGAGATCGGCATCTTCTTCAGGCGTTCGCTGCGCAACTCCCCCAGCCGCTCACCCAGTGCCTGCAGGCGCTCCATGGCCTTTTTCTGCTCGGTCTTGCTGAGACCGGAGTCATCGAAATCATCAAGGTCGTCGTGAACGCTGTGGCGGGGCATGGGCAAACCTGCAAGGAAGGGAGTGCACCCGGGTACATGGACCGGGTGGTGGTTGCGAGGCCGCAAGGATAACAGGACGAGCCTTATTCGGCCTCGTCGAAACGGTTGTTGATGAGGGCGACCACAGCGGCATGCGCCTCTTCGGCATCAGGGCCGTCAACGATGACCTTCAGTTTCGTACCCTTGCCGGCGCCCAGTACGAGCAGGGACATGATGCTCTTGGCATCGATGGTGCGCTCGCCACGCACGAGCTGGATCTTGGACTTGAAGCGCGAAGACACGCTGACAAGACGTGCAGCAGCACGGGCATGAAGGCCCAGCTTGTTGATGATTTCGATATCGGATTCGATCATTTCTTCTTCTTTTCAGACCGTGCTGTCTTTGGGCTTCTCGTGGCGGTCGACATCGCGGTGACGTACCTGCACATGAGAAAGCTCGTTGCGGAAGCGTGCCGCAATGCGCTCGACCATGTAGACCGAGCGGTGCTGCCCGCCGGTACAGCCTATGGCCACTGTCACATAACTGCGGTCGTTCTGCCGGAATGACGGTAACCACTTTAGCAGGAAGGCGGACAGGTCCATATAGAGGCTTTCCACGAGTGCGTCACCTTCCAGGAAGAGGCGGACGGCCTCGTCGCGTCCGTTGAGGGCGCGCAGCTCCGGCTGCCAGTGCGGATTGATCAGGCAGCGCACGTCAAAAACCAGATCGGCATCCAGCGGGACACCGTGCTTGTAGGCAAAGGACTGGAACATGACGGTCAGGCCGATGTCGGCATGACCCTCCAGCCGCTCCCGCAACTGCTCCCGGAGCTCGTGCACGTTCAGCGAGCTGGTATCCAGCCGCAGGGTGGCACGGGTGCTGACCGGGTCCAGTAGGGTGCGCTCAAGCTCCATGGCCTCGCGCAGGGAGCGGGATTTGTTGCTCAGCGGGTGACGGCGGCGCGTGGCACTGAAGCGGGCCAGGAGTATGTCATCCCGGGCATCAAGATAGACCGTGGTGACGGTAATGCCGCGTGATTCGACTTCGTCGAGAAGATGCTCGAAATGGGCGAGATCACCGGACATGTTGCGGGCATCAACGCCGATTGCCAGCCGCATGCTGCTGGCATCGGGCCGTGTCAGCACGGTATCCGCCAACTGGGGCAGCAGGCTTAAGGGCAGGTTGTCCACGCAGTAGTAACCCATGTCCTCGAGCACATGGAGAGCCGTGGTTTTGCCGGAGCCGGATCGGCCACTGATGATGAGCAGTTGCATGCCGCAGTTTCCCGTAACAGTCAGGCATCATGCTGACAGGGTTTCATGACAGCCTGTAATGCTGGATTTGCATCTGTTTGGTTGCAACGGGGCTTGCCGGCTTTTTTGTGCAGGTTTTTACGCAGGCGGAGCACCGGACAAAAAAAGACCCGGGCAAGGCCGGGTCTTTTTCAGGAGGGCCGGATCAGTGCCGGCGCTGGGATTTTTCCTTGTGGCGGACGATCTGCCTGTCCAGCTTGTCGGTGAGCTGGTCGATGGCAGCGTACATGTCGGGGGATTCGGCGTTGGCAAACAGCTCGGCGCCGGCGATACGGATGGTCGCTTCGGCTTTCTGCACCAGTTTGTCGATGCTGAGGATCACTTGCATGCTGGTGATGTGGTCGAAATGGCGTTCGACCTTTTCGAGCTTGTTGTGGACGTATTCCTTGAGGGCCTCTGTGACTTCGACGTGATGACCACTGATTACCATTTGCATAGGCCTTTCCTCTTTGTTGATGAACAAACGGTGGGGCCTTGCAGCAAGCAGAGGTCGGCGGAGCGGCGGGCGAGTCTCCCGTAGCGTCCGGACGGCCTGTGAGCCTGAGCAGAGGTCCCGTTTTGCGGCACGGCACCTGCAACATGTGCAAGATGCCTGCCGCGGCGGCTGCCGGAGCAGCAAATGCCTTAGGGAATCCGTGGATTCCAGGGGACATGATCGTCTGTACAAGAAGCGTCGAACCTTGCCTCGACTCTAGCACAAGGCCGGCTCGTGCCGGCAAGGACCGCTGGTCTGCGATGGGTGGGCGGAAGGGGTTGGGCAGGCCTGCCGATGTGATGGCGTATCAATGACTTGGATAAGCGCAGGCCGGCCATCCGGTGCCGGCACTATCTGTAACGAGTTGTTGCGGACATGGTGCTCAGACGAGGCGCTTGCGCTCGTTTGAAGGAGGAATGTTCAGGGATTCCCTGTACTTGGCAATGGTGCGGCGGGCCACTTCGATACCTTGCTCCAGCAGGAGGTCGGCAATCCGGTTGTCGGAGAGCGGTTTGCGCGCATCTTCGGCAGAGACCAGCTTCCGGATCATGGCGCGGATGGCCGTGCTGGAGGCTTCGCCACCTCCGGTCGTGCTGACGTGGCTGGAGAAGAAATACTTGAGTTCGAAAATGCCGCGCGGGGTGTGCATGAATTTCTGCGTGGTCACGCGTGAAATCGTCGACTCATGCATGCCGACTTCCTCGGCGATGTCGCGTAGTACCATGGGCTTCATGGCTTCGGGGCCATGCTCCAGGAAGCCGCGCTGGTGCTCGACGATGCAGGAGGCGACTTTGAGCAGGGTTTCATTCCGGCTTTGCAGGCTCTTGATGAACCAGCGGGCCTCCTGCAGGTGGTTGCGCAGGTAGGTGTTGTCGGCGCTGGAGTCGGCGCGGCGCACCAGCGAGGCATAGTTCACATTGACGCGCAGTTTCGGTGCCGTATCCGGATTCAGTTCCACGGTCCATCTGTCGCGCAGGCGGCGCACGATTACGTCAGGCGTGATGTACTCGGTTTCGCTGACGCTGCCTATGCGTCCCCCTGGATTGGGGTTCAGCGTCTGAATCAGGGAGATGGCTGTCTTGAGCCCGGTCTCGGTCAGCTTGAGCTTGCGCATCAGGCCTGCGAAATCCCGGCTTCCCAGCATCTCGATGTGGTCCCGGACCACGCTGATGGCATCGCCCCGGCTGACGGTGTCTTCCGGCAACTGTTTCAACTGGATCAGCAGGCATTCGCGCAGGTCACGGGCGGCAACGCCGGGCGGGTCGAACTGCTGGATACGGTGCAGTACGGCTTCCACCTCGTCCATTTCCACGGCGTAAGGGTCTTCCGGATCGGCCACGGCGGCGAGCACGTCATCGAGGCTGGCCGTCATGTAGCCGCGTTCGTCAATGGCATCCAGGATGGCCATGCCGATGGCGCGGTCCAGATCGGAAAACGGGGTGAGGTTCAGTTGCCAGGCAAGATGGGCGGCAAGTGTTTCGGGAGCAGCACTGCGGGCTTCCAGAGGATTTTCATCGTCGTCGCCACCACTGCCGGAGCCGGTATTGGCTGAGCCACTGGCAAACACATCTTCCCAGAGGGAGTCCACGGGCAACTCGTCCGGCATGGATTCGTTGGTGTTGATGTCTACGGGCAGCGGGTCTTCGCCGGTATCGACGGCTTCGCGGGCCAGGGCTTCTTCGGCGGCGGCGTAGTCGATGGGGGTGTCGTCGATTTTCTCGGCAGGCTGGCCGTCGTCATCGGCGGCTTCCAGCATGGGATTGGAATCCAGTGCTTCCTGTATTTCGGTTTGCAATTCCAGTGTCGAGAGTTGCAGCAGGCGTATGGCCTGTTGCAACTGGGGGGTCATGGTCAGGTGCTGACCCATCTGTAACTGCAGACTGTGCTTCACGACAAACCGGCTCCATCGCCCGGTCAGGGAGGTCCGGACGCGATGCAGGCAGTATAACGCTCTGCCAAAGCAAAAAGCAGGCCGTTTTCAGGGCGAGGGTTTTGGTGTAGGGGTTCCGGATACAAAAAATTACCCGGAGCCCCTGAATACAGCGGAGGGGTGGTCAAAAAATGCGCAGGGCCTTGAGGATGGCAATCAGTATGGCGGCTCCCAGTACCCCGAAGAGCAGGCCGGCGATGCTGAAGCTACCGGAGGACCAAGCGGCGCCGATGCCGAGTATGTCGGCAAAGACCCAGCGCCCGAGTACGGAGCCGACAATGCCGATGACGACATTGAGCAGGATGCCCTGCTGGGCGTCGGTTTTCATGAGCAGGCTGGCCAGCCAGCCGATGATGCCGCCAACAATGAT
This sequence comes from Moraxellaceae bacterium, assembly GCA_037189985.1. GTDB lineage: Bacteria > Pseudomonadota > Gammaproteobacteria > Pseudomonadales > Moraxellaceae > UBA2031. Next base: position 140,085 of record JBBCJX010000006.1, on the reverse strand, counting down.
TGCTGCAATCCAGTCCATGGCGAAGCTCCTTGGCAGAGTTAGGGGGTGACGGTGTCAGCCTAGTCCAGAAGCAGGAGCGTCATGCTTTACGGGCAATGGGGATTTGTACGGGGAATGTAGGGCTTCGCGCGCTGGCTCACAGGCTGAACTTGTCGCCCAGATAGACCTTGCGCACCGTTTCGTTGGCCAGGATGTCGGCTGCGGAACCTTCGGCGATCACCTGTCCGGTGCTGACGATGTAGGCCTTCTCGCAGATATCCAGGGTCTCCCGCACATTGTGGTCGGTGATGAGGACGCCGATGCCGCGGTTCTTGAGGTGGGTGATGATGCTCTTGATGTCGGAGACTGAAATCGGGTCGACGCCCGCAAAGGGCTCGTCCAGCAGCACGAAGCGGGGTTCGGCAGCCAGGGCGCGGGCGATTTCGGCGCGGCGCCTTTCCCCGCCGGAGAGACTCATGCCCAAGCTCTTGCGGATATGTGTGATATGGAATTCTTCCAGCAGGGATTCCAGCTTTTCCTGCCTGCCTTTTTTGTCGAGATCATCCCGGGTTTCCAGGATGGCCATGATGTTCTGTTCGACGGAGAGCTTGCGGAAGATGGAGGCTTCCTGCGGCAGGTAGCCGATGCCGCGCCGTGCGCGCCCGTGCATGGGCAGGAAAGAGATGTCTTCGCCGTCGATCTGGATGCGCCCTGCATCCATGGGGACCAGGCCCACGATCATGTAGAAGCTTGTGGTCTTGCCGGCGCCGTTGGGACCGAGCAGCCCGACGATCTGGGCGCTGTCCACCGACAGTGAAACATTCTTGACGACCTGGCGGCTCTTGTAGCTCTTGGCCAGTCCTTCGACTTTCAGCTGGCTCACTTGCGGGTTTCCTTCTTGCTGTCCGTGCGGTTTTCGCGCGCCTGTGGCGGCAGCACGAGCTGCACGCGATTGGTGCCGTCACCCTTGGCATCCACCTGCTGGCGCAGGCTGTTGTAGGTAATGGTGCTGCCCTGGAAACTGGCGCCATCCTGCTTCAGGCGGGCATTGCCAGTCAGGGTGATGATTTCGTTTTTTGCGTCGTAGTCGATGCGCTCGGATTCGGCATTGACCAGTCCCTTCTTGGGATCGGTCTGCTGCTGGTAGCGTGCGGGTTTGCCCTTGGCCACCGTGGAGGAAATGGCGCCTTTCTTGTCGGTGGTGATGACCACTTCATCCGCGCGGATTTCCAGCGTGCCCTGTTTGATGATCACGCCGCCGGTGTAGGTGGCTATCCCGGTTTTTTCGTTGAAGCGGGCGGAGTCGGCGCTGACCTGCACGGACTGGTCGCGATCGCTGGGTAGCGCGGATGCCGTGCCGGCTGTTAACAGCAACAGCAGGGCGGGAATCAGGATGCTGCCGGCAAGGCTAACGGGATGTGGGCGCATAGTTTCCTTGCACGTTCTTGGTCAGGACCAGCTCTCCGGTCTTGAGGTTGGCCTTGATGCCCTGGCTCTGCAAGTGCCCTTGCGGGCTCTGTACGGTTACCAATTGCTGGCTCATCAGGCGTTCTTCCTTGGGAAATACCTGCAACTGTTCCGTGTTCAGGGTGACGGGAACCGCAGAAGGATCACGCCTTTCGGCGCGGACGTTTCCTTCCAGGCGAATCTCCGTGTTGCGGCTCAGGCTGCGTCCCTGGCGAGAGGTGATTCGCCAGGCTTCGTGGCGATCGTCGTACAGGGTGAAAACGGGAGTGTCGATTTCAGCTTCGTCGGTTGGCCGGCTGTAATGCCGGACTTCAGGCGCCTGCAGGCGGCGGCTGACTTGGCCTTTCTCGTTGGTTTCCAGTGCTTCGATGCCGGTGATGACGTAATCGGGGCGACGCTCATCCCTTTCTGCGACGACAGGCTGCTGCCCCATACCCCAGTACCAGCCGGCTGCACCGATGACGAGCAGCACGCCGGCGAGGCTGAGCAGGTTGCGAGCATCCATCCCTTGTTCCCTCAGTCGGCCAGATAGGGAGCAAGCGCGGCCGCATAACGGTCCTGGGCACGCAGCAGCAGGTCGCAGACTTCGCGCACGGCACCTCGTCCGCCGGCGAGGCGGGTGGTGTAGTCGGCGCGCTGGCGCAGTTCTTCATGGGCATTGGCGACTGCCACGCCAAGGCCAGCGGCCAGAATGGCGGGCAGGTCCGGCCAGTCGTCACCGACATAGGCGACGGCCTGCAGCGGAATGTCGAGTTGCGCCGTCAGTTCACGCAGGGCCACCAGTTTGTCTTCGCGGCCTTGCAGCAGGTGTGCGATACCGAGATTGCGGGCACGGCGCTCCACCAGTTGCGTATTGCGACCCGTGATGATGGCGCAACTGATGCCGGCCTGTTGCAGCATCTTGATGCCATGTCCGTCCTGGGTGTCGAAGGTTTTGAGTTCGTTGCCGTCTTCGCTGAAGTAGAGACGGCCATCGGTGAGGACGCCATCCACATCCAGTGCCAGCAGGCGAATGCCGCCGGCTTTTCGCATCACGTCATCCATCATGGCTCCCTGTTCACTGTTACATCACGCCGGCGCGCAGCAGGTCGTGCATGTTGAGGGCGCCTACCGGGCGATTGTCGGCATCGACAACGATCACGCCGTTGATCTTGCGGTCTTCCATCACGGTCAGTGCTTCGGCAGCCAGCATGGTGGCGCGTACGGTCGTGCACTTCACGCTCATCACTGACTCGATGGCGGCCTTGTGTATGTCGATTTTCTGGTCCAGCGAGCGGCGCAGGTCGCCATCAGTATAGAGGCCGACCAGCCGGCCCTCGGTGTCCACGACAGTCGTCATCCCCAAGCCTTTGTCCGTGATTTCCATGAGGGCATCAATGACGCGGGTGCCGGTGCTGACGGAGGGAACCCGGTCGCCCTTGTGCATGACATCTTCCACGCGCATCAGCAGCTTGCGCCCCAGCGAGCCGCCCGGATGGGAAAGGGCGAAGTCTTCGGGTGTAAACCCGCGAGCCTCCAGCAGGGCTACAGCCAGCGCATCCCCCAGAACGAGGGTGGCGGTGGTGGAAGAAGTGGGTGCCAGACCCAGCGGACAGGCTTCCGGCGACTTGCCGATTTCCAGGCTGACATCGGCCGCTTGTGCCAGCGTGGACTGGCCGTTGTTGGTGATACTGACGAGCTTGGCCTTCATGCGCTTGATCAGCGGCACGATGGTGAGGACTTCGCCGGTCTCGCCGGAATTGGAGATGGCAATCACCACATCCTGAGGCGTGATCATGCCGAGGTCGCCATGGCTGGCTTCGCCCGGATGAACGTAGAAAGCGGGCGTTCCCGTGGAGGCCAGTGTGGCGGCGATCTTGTTGCCGATATGGCCGGATTTGCCCATGCCAGTGACGACAATCCGACCTGCGCAATCCAGCATGAGCTGGCAGGCACGCTGGAAATCAGCATTGACATGGGGCTTCAGGTTGTCGAGCGCGGTCTGCTCAACCTGTATCACGCGCTGGCCGGCACGGATGAAGTCGAAATCGGCCATGGAAGTCTCCCTGAGGCCCTAGTGGAAAGCGGCGCATTATCCACTCCGGGCGGATAAAAACCTACAGGAGACGGGTGACCAGTCGTTACAGAAGCACCACGTGACCGGGGTCAGTGCGGGGCGACTGGTGATATAGTGCGGGTTCTTTTATTGCCCACGGCAAAAGGCCCCCGCCCGCCGGAAATGATGGACGCATGACGGACAGCCCGCTTCAACAGACTGCCAGCCCCGCCCCCAATCTGGTGGAAATCCGCGATCTGGTGTTTCACCGCGGCAAGCGCGCCATATTTGACGGTGTGAACGTGAATATTGCCCGTGGCAAGGTCACGGCCATCATGGGACCTTCCGGCTGCGGCAAGACCACATTGCTGCGCTTCATCGGCGGTCAGCTCCGGCCCGATGCCGGGCAGGTGCTGGTGGAAGGGCGCAATGTGCCTGATCTCAAGCGCGAAGAGCTGTTTGCGACGCGTGCGCGCATGGGCATGCTCTTCCAGTCCGGCGCGCTCTTCACCGATCTTTCCGTTTACGAGAATGTGGCTTTCCCGCTGCGTGCACATACCCGTCTTTCCGAGCCGCTGATCCGCGAGTTGGTGCTCATGAAGCTGGAGGCTGTAGGTCTGCACGGCGCCGAAGACCTCATGCCTTCTGAACTTTCCGGTGGCATGAACCGGCGTGCCGCGCTGGCGCGTGCCATTGCCCTGGACCCGGCGCTCATCATGTATGACGAGCCCTTTGCCGGGCAGGACCCGATTGTGATGGGAGTACTGGTCACGCTTATCCGTACCTTGCGCGAGGCGCTGGGCCTCACCAGCATCATCGTCTCCCACGACATCCACGAGACACTGTCCATTGCCGATTACATCTACGTGCTGGCCGGCGGCAAGGTGATAGGTGAGGGCACACCCGACGAGTTGCGCGCTTCCGATTCGCCTTTCCTGCAGCAGTTCCTGAACGGTCATGCCGACGGCCCGGTGCGTTTCCGTTATCCGGCGCCCGGCTTTGCCGAGCAGCTCCGTAATCTGGCTGGAGGTCGCTGATGGAAGCTGTTCGCCGCCTGGGTGAAAGCGCCCTGGATACCCTGCGCAGCATCGGCGCATCCGGCATCTTCCTTTTCCAGTCGCTGGTGGCTGTGCCCAATGTCCGCACCGGCTTTCCCCTGCTGGTGCAGCAGCTTTATGCCGTGGGCGTGTTGTCGCTGGCCATCATCGTGGTGTCGGGCCTCTTCATCGGCATGGTGCTGGGCTTGCAGGGCTACAACATCCTCATCACCTACGGCAGCGAGCAGGCGCTGGGCACCATGGTTGCCCTGACGCTGGTACGCGAGCTGGGGCCGGTGGTGACGGCCCTGCTTTTTGCCGGCCGGGCAGGCTCTGCGCTCACGGCTGAGATCGGCCTGATGAAAGCGACAGAACAGCTCGCCAGCATGGAGATGATCGGTGTCGATCCCTTGCGCCGCATCGTCGCTCCGCGTTTCTGGGCCGGCTTCATTTCCATGCCGATACTGGCGCTGATTTTCTCCGCCGTCGGCATTCTCGGTGGCAGGCTGGTGGGTGTGGAGTGGCTGGGCATCTACGAAGGTTCGTACTGGATGAACATGCAGGCCTCCGTGGAGTTTTATGATGATGTCGTCAACGGCGTCATCAAAAGCGTGGTGTTTGGTGCGGCTGTCACCTGGATTGCCGTTTTCCAGGGCTATGACTGCGAGCCCACCTCGGAGGGCATTTCGCGTGCCACCACGCGTACCGTGGTTTATGGATCACTGGCTGTGCTTGCGCTCGATTTCGTGCTCACTGCCGTCATGTTTGGAGGTTTCTGATGCGTACGCGCACGCTTGAAGTGGTCGTTGGCCTGTTTCTGGTTGCAGGCCTTGCCGCCCTGTTTTTCCTGGCCATCAAGGTCAGCGGCCTGGCTGACGAGACCAGCAGGCCCAGCTATCGCGTCTATGCCAGTTTCCAGAATGCCGGTGGCCTCACCGTGCGCGCCAAGGTGACCATGGCTGGCGTGGTGATCGGCCGGGTCAGCAGCATCAGTCTGGATCCGCAGACCCTGAAGGCCAAGGTGGCGCTGGACATCTACAATGACGTCAACACCATCGACACCGACTCCGTGGCCTCCATCCTCACGGCCGGTCTTCTGGGCGAAAAGTACATCGGTATTGTCCCCGGTGCCGATGACACATACGTCAAGGACGGTGACGAAATCGAACAGACCCAGTCTTCGCTGGTGCTGGAAGATCTGATCGGCAAGTTCCTGTCGAACATGGCCAACAAGCCGGATGCCCCGGCCCAGTAAGGCGGCTGCAGGAACGAACAAGAACGAAGGAGAAAACCATGAAGCTCTGGCAACGTGTTTCCGCCGTCCTGCTGCTGGCCTTGCCACTCGCCGCGACTGCGGCAGGCAACAATCCACAGGTCATCGTGCAGGATGCCACCAATGCGCTCCTGGCCCGTATCGTCAAGGAAAAGGAAACCCTCAAGAAGGAGCCGCAGGCCCTCTATCGCCTCGTGGACGAGAACATCACGCCCTTCATGGATATCGACGGCATTGCTCGTCGTGTCATGGGGCAGTACTACCGGCAGGCCACGCCGGCACAGCGCAGCGAATTTGCGCGCGTGTTCAAGCAAAGTCTGATCCGCACCTACGCCAAAGGGCTCACGGCCTACGAGAACCAGAAGATAGAATTCCGCCCCTGGAAGGCCGGGCCTGATCCCAAGAAAGCCCAGGTGGAAGTGAATGTGTACGGCAACACGGGACAGGTGTATCCCGTGGCTTTCCAGATGCAGCAGGGTGATGACGGTGCCTGGAAGGTGCAGAACCTCATTCTCAACGGCATCAATCTGGGCCTGACCTTCCGTAACCAGTTCAGTGCGGCCGTGGAAAGCAACCGCGGCAACATTGACCAGGCCATTGCCGGCTGGTCGCCGGATGCCACGCCGCTCGAAGGCAAGGCCGGGACGGCGGGCAGCAAGTGAGTGCCCGTCTTTCCCTGCAGGATGATGTGCTGCGCATCGAGGGCACGATTGATTTCAGCAATGCCGACGCCTGTTGCGCGGAGGGCCTTGCCCTGCTGGCCCGGGTGGATGGCCCGGTGACGGCAGACCTCGCCGGTCTGACCACGGCCGGTAGTGTGAGTGTGGCCGTGCTGCTGCGCTGGGCGCGTGCGGTTGCTGCACGGGGACAGATATTGCAATTGGCCAATGTGCCGGAAAAATGTCGCGCCATTGTGCGTGTGAGTGGCCTGGCGGAAGCCTTGCCGGAAGTGAGTGCGTGAGAAGATGACAACTGATGATGTAAAGGCGCTTTTGGAAGCGGCCATTCCCGATGCCGAAATCCTGGTTCAGGGAGAGGGCAGCAAGTACAACGTCACGGTGGTGACAGACCGGTTTGCCGGTATGCGACCGGTGGCCAAGCAGCAGCTGATCTACGGCCCCCTGAATGCCCATATTGCCAGCGGTGAAATCCATGCCGTCAGCATGCGTACGCTGACGCAGGAAGAATGGCGCAAGGCAAAGCTGTTCGGATAGCTACCGTTTCCCTCGTTAATCGGAGGGAATGAAATCTTTATACCGTCCGACATCACGTCGGACATTTCGTTTCTGAACATCGCTTTTTCAGGCAGGAAAATGGACAAGTTACTGATTACCGGCGGCGCGCGCCTTGATGGCGAAGTCCGCATTTCCGGCGCCAAGAACGCCGCCCTGCCGCTCCTGGCCGGCGCGCTCCTGGGCACGACGCCGGTGACGCTGACCAACGTGCCGCAATTGCGCGACATCACCACCATGATCCAGATTCTCTCGAACATGGGCGTGTCCATGGTGATCGACGAGAAGTGCCAGGTGGAGGTGAACGCCAACACGCTGACCACGGCGGTGGCACCTTACGAGCTGGTGCGCACCATGCGCGCTTCCATCTTCGTGTTGGGCCCGCTGCTGGCGCGCTTCCACGAGGCCACGGTCTCGCTGCCCGGCGGCTGTGCCATCGGCTCGCGTCCCGTGGACCAGCACCTCAAGGCGCTGGAGGCGCTGGGCGCGGAAATCCGGGTGGAAAACGGCTATGTCCATGCGAAGACGAATGGCCGCTTGAAGGGTGCGCGCTTCGTCTTCGACATGGTGACGGTGGGCGGCACGGAAAACCTGCTCATGGCCGCGACCCTGGCCGAAGGTACCACCGTGATCGAGAACGCGGCACGTGAGCCCGAGATCGTGAACCTGGCGGGCCTGCTCACGGCCATGGGCGCGCGTATCGAAGGCGCCGGCACCGACACCATCACCGTGCACGGGGTGGAAGCCCTCACGGGTTGCACCTATGCCGTGATCGCGGACCGTATTGAAACGGGCTCCTATCTCGCGGCGGCGGCGGTGACGGGCGGGCGCGTGAAAACGCTGAACACGGATCCGTCCCTGCTGGATGCCGTGTTGCAGAAATTCCGCGAAGCCGGCGCCGAGATCACGACCGGGCCGGATTGGATCGAACTGGACATGAAGGGGCAGCGCCCGAAGGCGGTGAATTTCCGCACGGCGCCGCACCCCGGCTTTCCCACCGACATGCAGGCCCAGTTCATGGCCGTAAACGTGGTGGCGGAAGGCACGGGCGCCATCATCGAAACGATCTTCGAGAACCGTTTCATGCACGTGCCGGAGCTGAACCGCTTGGGCGCCAACATTGCCGTGGATGGGCATACGGCCATCGTGACCGGCGTGCCAACTCTACAGGCCGCTCCCGTGATGGCGACCGACCTGCGCGCCTCCATGTCGCTGGTGATTGCGGCGCTGGCCGCCAACGGTGATACGCTGGTCGACCGCATCTACCACATCGACCGTGGCTACGAGCGCGTGGAAGAAAAACTGCAAAGCCTGGGCGCGCAGATCAAGCGCGTTTCCGGCAAGAACTGAAGGCGAGTGCCATGAGCCAGATCACGATTGCCCTTTCCAAGGGCCGCATCCTCAACGACACGCTGCCGCTGCTGCGCGAGGCCGGCATCGATTTGCTGGATGATCCGGAAAAATCACGCAAGCTGATTTTCCCGACCACGAACCCGGCCGTGCAGATCGTCATCGTGCGCGCCACCGACGTGCCGACCTACGTGGAAAACGGCGCGGCGGACATCGGCGTCGCCGGCAAGGACGTGCTGATGGAGCATGGCGCCAGCGGCGTGTACGAGCCTCTGGACCTGCGCATTGCACGCTGCCGGCTGATGGTGGCGGGCCCGGTGAATGCGCCGGCCGTGAAAGGGCGGCTGCGTGTGGCGACCAAGTTCGTCAACGTGACGCAGCGCTATTACGCCGAGAAAGGCGAACAGGTGGAGCTGATCAAACTCTACGGCTCCATGGAGCTGGCGCCCTTGATGGGGCTCGCCGACCGCATCGTGGACGTGGTGGATACGGGCAAGACGCTGAAGGAAAACGGGCTGGAGCCGACCGAGCTTATTGCCCATGTCACCTCGCGCCTCATCGTGAACAAGGCAGCGATGAAAATGAAGCATGCGCTGATCCAGCCCATCATTGCGCAACTGGAGGCGGCTGTCGCCAAGCGCGAGCAGGCCGCTGCTTGATGAATGCCTCTCCGTGGCGGAGAGGAAGAGGAGAGGGAAACACGAAATGGTTTTCCCTCTCCGGGAGGTTGGCAACATGACTGAACTCATTCCCCGCCTGGACACTGTGGTGGCCGGCTTTGACAAGCGACTGGAAACCTTGCTGGCCTGGGAGTCCGTGAGCGATACCGGCGTGCAGCAGGCCGTGACCGACATCGTGGGCCGCGTGCGCCGCGAGGGCGATGCCGCCCTGCTGGAGTTCACCCGCCGTTTTGACCGGCTGGAAGTGACGGAGGCGGCCCAACTGGAAATAACGGCGGGCCGTTTGCAGGAAGCCTACGAGGGCCTGCCCGACGCCGAACGCAAGGCCCTGAAGGCAGCGGCAGAGCGCGTGCGTGGCTATCACGAAAAACAGAAGCAGGACTCCTGGCAGTACACCGAAGCCGACGGCACCGTGCTCGGCCAGCAGATCACGCCGCTGGACCGCGTCGGCATCTACGTGCCGGGCGGCAAGGCGTCCTATCCCTCGTCCGTGCTCATGAATGCACTGCCGGCCAAGGTGGCGGGTGTGCGCGAAATCATCATGGTGGTGCCGACGCCGGGCGGCGAGGTGAATGAACTGGTGTTTGCGGCCGCGCATCTTGCCGGCGTGGATCGCGTGTTCACCATCGGTGGCGCGCAGGCCGTGGCTGCTTTGGCCTATGGCACGCTCACGGTGCCGGCCGTGGACAAGATCGTCGGCCCCGGCAACATCTATGTGGCCACCGCCAAGCGCATGGTTTTCGGCAAGGTGGGCATCGACATGATCGCCGGCCCTTCCGAAATCCTGGTCTATGCCGATGCACAGTCCAATCCGGACTGGATTGCCATGGACCTCTTTTCGCAGGCCGAGCACGACGAGGACGCCCAGGCCATCCTGCTCTCGGAAAGCCAGGAGTTCTTGACGGCGGTCTATGCCAGCATCGAGAAACTCCTGCCCACGCTCGCGCGGCAGGACATCGTGCGCAAGTCGCTGGCCGGTCGCGGCGCCCTCATCAAGGTGCGTGACCGTGCCGAGGCGCTGCAACTCATCAACCACATCGCGCCGGAGCACCTGGAGCTTTCCGTGGAAGACCCCGAGGCGCTGCTGCCGGAAATCCGCCATGCCGGCGCTATCTTCATGGGGCGCTACACGCCGGAGGCACTGGGGGATTACTGCGCCGGCCCTAACCATGTGCTGCCGACCTCGGGTACTGCACGTTTTTCGTCGCCGCTCGGTGTGTACGACTTCCAGAAGCGTTCCAGCCTGATCGGCTGCTCCGCCGCCGGCGCGTCTACGCTGGCAAAAGTCGCATCCACGCTGGCGCGCGGCGAGAGCCTGGAAGCGCATGCGCGTTCGGCGGAATACCGCATCCTGAAATGAGCCGCTCCGGCGGTCCGACGTTTTTTCCAAGAGCCTGTCCATGAGCAAGTACTGGAGCCGCTTCGTCCATGATCTCGTCCCCTATGTGCCGGGCGAGCAGCCGAAGATCGCCAACCTCGTCAAGCTGAACACCAACGAGAACCCCTATGGCCCGTCGCCCAAGGCTATTGCCGCGATGCAGGCGGTGCTGGGTAATGAGTTGCGCCTCTATCCGGACCCGGACAGCGATGTCCTGAAAACGGCCGTGGCCGCGTATTACGGTATGGCGAAGTCCTGCGTGTTCGTGGGCAACGGCTCGGACGAAGTACTGGCCCATGCTTTCCACGGTTTGCTCAAGCATGACGAGCCGCTGCTGTTCCCGGACATTACTTACAGCTTCTATCCGGTGTATTGCGGTCTTTACGGCGTGCCGTTCCAGAAAGTGCCGCTCAATGCCCGCTTCGAAATCGATGCGGCGGATTATCGCCAGCCCAATGGCGGCATCATTTTTCCCAATCCCAATGCGCCTACCGGTGTGTTGACCTCACTTGCCACTATCGAGTCTCTGCTGAAAGCCAATACGGAATCCGTGGTGGTGATTGATGAGGCCTATATCGATTTCGGTGGCGAAACGGCGGTGGGTCTCGTGGAGACATACCCCAATCTGCTGGTGGTGCAGACACTGTCCAAGTCACGTTCCCTGGCGGGCTTGCGGGTGGGATTGGCCATTGGCCATCCTGACCTGATTGCGGCGCTGGAGCGCATCAAGAACAGCTTCAATTCCTATCCGCTGGACAGGCTGGCCATTGCCGGTGGCGCGGCTGCGTTTGCGGATCGGGAATATTTCGAGCAAACGCGGCAGGCGGTGATTGCCAGCCGTATCGGTCTGGTGGCGAATCTTGCAGCGCTGGGTTTCGAGGTCTTGCCGTCGGCGGCCAATTTCGTGTTTGCCCGTCATCCGGGGCATGACGCGTCGGCCATTGCGCAGCAACTGCGTGATCGTGGCGTGATCGTACGGCATTTCCGGCAGCCACGCATCGAGCAGTTCCTGCGGATCACGGTAGGCGCGCCGGAGCAGAATGCCGCACTTGTTTCGGCACTGAAGGACATCCTGGCCGGGTAAGTCCTACCCGGCCCGGGTCATGCGCTCTTTGTGGCGCGCTTACTCGCAAATGATCTGGCCGTCGCAGGCTGCCGCCCGTTTGGCCCAGTCGGCGGCCTGGGCCTGATCGACAGGGACACCAAATCCTTCCGCGTAAACCTTGGCAAGAATGCGCATGGCATCAACGCCGCCCTGGCTGGCAGCATCCTTGAGCAGGGCGATGGCCTGGCCAGTATTCACCGCAGCGCCCTGGTTGCCCTGCAGCAGGGCGAGGCCGATGGTGGTCATGGCGATCGGATGCCCCTTCTCGGCGGCGGCAATATTCCATTTCAGGGCAGCCTTGGGATCTTTCGGCACGCCACGGCCTTCGGTATGAAGGGCCGCCAGCATCACCATGGCCTCGGTCTCGCCGGCGGCTGCCGCTTTCTGGAACCATTGCACGGCAGTGGCTTCATTGGCCGTGAGCCCTCCCAGACCGTTCATGTAGAAAATTCCCATGCTGTGCATGGCCTCCGGAATGCCGCCATCGGCAGCGACGCGAAACCAGCGCGCTGCAATCTTCATGTCAGCGTCTTGGTAGGTGTTGTGCATCAGCGCGACGCCGTAGGCCGCCCGGACGTGGCCCTGTTCGGCGGCTTTCAGCCAGTGCGGCATGGCCCCTGCGCGATTGCCTTGCTGCCACAGAGCCAAGCCTTGCTGGTATTCGGGTTCGCCACCGGCAGCAAACACGCCGGGGCTGGCGAGCAGGGCGAGGCAGGAAAACAGCAGGGCGAGAAGGGATTTGTGCATGGTGCTGCTCCAGTGGCGGGGTCATTTCGTGTGCGCGGGCGGGGGCCATGGTGACGCTGTGCGCCCATGGGGTAAATCCCCTGTTCCGAGGGGGTGTCGTTAACAGGCATCCGGGGTGTGCGTTTCTACAACCTGCCGCTGCGCTTGATTTCCAGATAGCGGTTGACCAGTCCGACGGCGAGTTTGTCGGGGAGGGTATCGAGCACGATCACGCCTTGGTGACGCAGTAGTGCAAGAGCGCGGTCACGTTGCTGCAGATAAAGATGGGTGGCGGCGGTGGTCAGTGCATCATCGGCATTTTCCGGTTCTTTCTGGTCAAGATCATCCAGCACACGTTCGCGCAGGTTGGCCACGAGTACCAGATGGCGGGCGGAAAGCAGCTTGCAGGCTTCCGAGAGTTCGGTGGTGTCTTCGTCGCGCAGGCTGGTGATGAGGATGACGAGGCTGCGCTTGCGGAGTTGTTCGCCAAGCCGTGTACAGATCGCGAGGAAATCCGGCGTTTGCGGGCCGGGCTCCAGGTCGAAGACCGCGTTCATGATGCGGCCTGTCACTTCACGGCCCTTGGCGGGTGGCAGGAAGCGCTCCTCCGTGGCCACGCTCATGAAGCCGACGGCGTCGCCCTGTCGTTGCACGACATGAGCCAGCAGCAGCAGCGAATTCAGGGCCTCGTCAAAATGCGAGAGACGGCCATCCTGGCTGCGCATGCGGAAGCCACCATCCAGCAGCAGCATCACTTGCTGGTCGCGCTCGTCCTGGTATTCACGTGCAATGATCTTGCGCAGGCGTGAAGTGGTTTTCCAGTCGATCTGCTTCAGCGTGTCGCCTTCGCGGTATTCGCGGAGCTGGTGGAATTCCAGGCCGCTGCCGCGCCGCCGGCGCAGGCGGATGCCAAGCTGGGAGAGGCGGTTGTCGCTGGCCAGCAGTGCGTACTTGGAGACTTCGGCAAAATTCGGATAGACACGCACGCTGTCAGTCACGGGCAGGAAAGCCTGCCGTTGCAGCAGGCCGAGCCGCCCTGGCAGGCGCAGGTCCATGCCGGGAAAATGCTGCGTGCCGCGACGGTTGAAACGCAGGCGATAGGTCAGCCTCGTACGCGTATTGGCATCAAGCCGGTGCTGCAGTGGAAGGCCTTGGGTTTCGGCAGCCGCCGGGCTGTGGTCATGCAATACAAGCGTCAGTGGCTGTGTGCCGGAATGGGTGATTTCAATCACCACGTCGCGCCAGCTGCCCAGCGGAATCACGGGGGCGATTTCGCGCCGGCAAGACGGCAACTGTCGGTGCCACAACAAAAAACCTTCTGTGAGCAGACCCATACCCAGCAGCAGGCCGCTGCCCTGCCACAGCCTGAGGAAGATATCCTCGCGCCAGACAGCGAGCAGGGCCAGGAGCGCCCATGCGGCCAGCAGTGGCAGCAGGCGAGGGCCGGGCAGGAAGTGCGGCAGGCGGATTTTCATGGAGCCGACGAATCCTGACTCAAGGTCTTCACAAGCGCGGTGCCTTGACGTGTTCCAGTATCTGGTTCAGCACATCCTTGCTGTCCAGTCCCTCCATTTCCAGCTCCGGAGAAAGCAGCAGGCGATGCCGCAGTGCGGCAATCGCAAGCCGCTTCACGTCATCCGGCGTGACAAAGTCGCGCTCTTCCATCAGCGCTGCCACACGCGCGGCACGCAGCAGGGCAATGCCGCCACGGGGGCCGGCTCCTACAGCCACACCGGGCCATTCACGCGTGGCGCGGACGATGTCCACGGCGTAATCACGCACACGATCATCAATGCGTACCGAAGCGGCAAGGCGTTGCAGGCTCTGTATGGTTTCCGGGCTGACCAGCGTGGCCAGGCTTTCCACATCCAGGTTGTCGCCAATGCGGCCCTGCGTCACCAGGCTCAGCAAATCGCGTTCTTCACTGGCGCTGGGATAGTCGACGACCACCTTCAGCAAAAAGCGGTCAAGTTGGGCTTCCGGCAGGGGGTAGGTGCCTTCCTGTTCGATGGGGTTCTGCGTGGCCAGCACCATGAAAGGCCGTGGCAGGAGAAAGGACTGGCCTTCGATGGTGACCTGGTTTTCCTGCATCACTTCCAGCAGGGCGGCCTGGGTTTTGGCCGGTGCGCGATTGATCTCGTCAGCCAGCAGCAGGTGTGTGAACACCGGGCCTTTGCGGATCTTGAATTCCTGGCTCTTGAGTTCGTAGAGCGCGTGTCCGGTGACATCGGAAGGCATGAGGTCGGGGGTGAACTGGATGCGCGCGAAGCTGCCGCCAAAGGTTTTTGCCAGCGCACGTACCAGTAGTGTCTTGCCGAGACCGGGCACGCCTTCCACCAGCACGTGGCCGCCTGCAATCAGGGCGATCAGGCTGAGCTCCACGGCGTCGCGCTGACCCACGACAGCACGTCCGATTTCCGTACGCAGGCGCTGGATGATGTCGGCTGCCTTGCTGATACGGCTGTCCGTGGGAGGATTGCCCTCGGTGCTGCCTTTCGGGATGCTGCTGTCCGTGATGTCGTTCATGGCGCTTTCCTCAAGCGGTTGATCAGGCGGATGTCCGCCGCGAATTGCAGGATGTGGGTGGGAGCTGGTTCGCTGAGCAGGCGCAGGATGGCGCCTTGCTCGATACCGCTGCGCTCGGCCAGATGCAGGGCTTGCCGTTCAAGCGGCAGTTGCCGCCATTGTGGATGCTGCCGTTGTATCTGTTTTTGCAGGCGCTCGCGGCTGGCATTGAACAGCATGCCGAGCGCATCCTGCCGGAACAGGAAACGGCCGCTGGCTTCAAGATGCTCCGAGAGGCGCCGGCGATTGTCTTCTGGCAGCTGATGTACCGGCCCGAAGCGCCGGCTTGCCTGCCACAGCCAGACCAGCACGAAAATGCCAACGGCAAGCAGCAGCGGCGCGGCGTTCTCGCGCAGCACGGCAAACAGTGAGGGCCGATCCTGGCCGTGTATCAGCCAGACCTCGTCTTCTGCTGATGCATTGACCACTCGCCAGAGCAGGGCGCCGTGATCGGCACGTTCCAGCATGTGGTTGTGAATCCACCGGATGTCACTCAGGACCGTGATGTTGCCGCTGCCGATCTGGAAGCGCATGGCGTGGGCGCCGTTTTCATCGCTCACGCTCCATGCGGGGGAAAGCCTGCCGGCCTTCAGGGAAAAGCGAGGACTGAAACCGGCCTGAAGACGTCCCTCCTTGTCCATCTGCACGTTGCGCAAGTCCAGTGCACCAGGTTGTCCGATATTCAGGAAGGAGCTCACGTTCTCGCTGCCGTCTTCGTTTTTCTGCAGCCGCACATCCAGCCAGCGTCGCAGCAGTTCGCGTGCCTCGTCAGGATCGTCGCCGTGGTCCACTCCCGACGGTTCGACGATCAGATGGCCGCCGTTTTCGACCCATGCCAGAAGTTTTGTCTGTTCCTGTTGCCCCAACAAGCCGGGTGGAGTTGCCATCATGATGACATCGGCCTGTGCTGGCAGCCGGTTGTAATACGGTGAAAAGCGTACCCGCATGCCACGCTTTTCCAGCAGTTGGCCGGCTGCCAGCCAGGGATTGAGTTGTGCTGTTTGGCTGTAACCGGCGTCACGCTCGCTTTTTTCCAGCGTGAAGCAGGCCAGCAGCAGGGCAGCTATCAGTAGTGCTGCCAGCAGGGGCCAGTAGCGTTGCAGCAGGCCGGAGGCGGGTCGGGTACTCATGGCGTTGGCTCTCCGGAGGGCGCTTCGAAATGCTGGCGGTAAAGCGTTAGCAACTGGTCGAAATTTCCGGGGTGGCGTCTGGCATAGGCCTCGGCCATCCAGGCTTGCACGATGGGCGTAAACGCTTGCGGAATCACGGCTTGACCGCTGGCCCGGGCAAGTCGCAGACATTCACCTTCAGTGGCACTCACCGGCAATGAAAGCTGGTAGCGGCGGGCAAGGGAACGTACGGCACCACGGTAGAGCAGGCTGAGTGCCAGGGCAGAGTCTCCCGCCTGCCATGCGCGCGCTGCGCTGTCGCTGATTTGCTCCGGCAATGTGTTGCCAGGCAATGCACTTGTCTCTACGGCATGCAGCACGGTCTGCGCTGGTTTGCGCTTGGCGCTGTCGATGCGCGGAGCCAGCCAGCGATACCCTGCATACAGCAGCCATGCCAGCAGGATGCAGAGCGCGGCAATCACGGCATATTTCAGGATCATGGCGGCCAGCGCAAAACGGCCCGACTCAGGAGGCGCCTCCTGTTTTCTCTCTTCCCGGTTTTTCCACCATGACTCGAGCCACGGGCGAGGCACGAGTCGTGTTGATTCCTCCATCCGGTGGAAATCTTCGCCTGCGAAAACGGCGGCGGTATCACGTCGCAACTCAGCCGCGTAAGCCGCTTCCTGCTGGCTTTGCGCAGGATGGCTTTCGGCCCTTGCGACTGTGCCCGGCAGGCATATCAGGAGACCAGCCAAGAGGTAGGCAGTGATGTGCTTCATGAGCTGCCCCGCTGTGAATCCAGACGGCTCTGCAGATGCCGGAAAGCAAGCTCGAGGTCCCAGGCCTCGAGTTCGGTGCGGCGGTTCAGGTAAAGCGAAAAACCGGCGGCTACATAAAAAGGCTCGATCACGGTCAGGGCCACAAACCACGCGAGCGTGCCACTGATGTTGGCCAGATGGTCGCCCCCATCCATGAAACGGCTCCACAGGTCGGTGGTAAGTCCGGCCGGTGCAAACCAGAACAACAGGCTGATGAGGGTGACACTGAGGAAGGCCTCGAAGTGCACCATGACTATATGCAGCCAGCGGGCTCGGCCACTGTACTGCCGGAGCAGCAATGCCAGGCGTGGTCGGCGCTCGTCGGCGGGCAGGTTTTCCAGCAGCCATACCGGCAACTGGTAGGCGCGGCTCATGCTCAGCCGGCGCCACCCCAGCCAGCCGAAAAGACCTTTGCGCGGTGTGGTAGCAAGCTCACGGAGTACTTCGCGGATTGTCGGTGTTTCGCCGAATACCCGGCGGCTCAGCATGATGAGCAGTGCGTAGTCATAGAGCGGTTTCAGCCACCACAGCAGCAGATAGAGCCAGCCATGGTTGAGGAAGTATTCGGCGATGAGCACCAGTGCCATCAGGGGCAGGAGCAGGGCAAACCACACACGCCAGAGCGGCCAGGCCTCTGCCTGCACCAGCCGTATCCCTAAATCTACCGCTTCCCAGGCACTGCGCGGGCGCACGGCCAGGCGCAGGTCAGCGATCTGCATGTGGCCTCCCTTCACGCCCGGCCAGCAGGAAATAAAACGCGATACCGCTCCAGAGCACTGCGGCCACGCCGTATTTCACGGCAACGGGAATCTGCGTGCTGGAAGACCAGAAGGCTTCAATGGCAGCAGCAATGAGCAGGAACACGGTTGCCCCGTAGACGATCTGCACGGCAATGACGGCTTTTTGCTTCAGCGCGTCAAGCCGGCGCAACTGGCCGGGAGCCACCAACGCATGGCCCAGCATGAGTCCCGCCATGCCGCAAAGCACGATGGCAACCAGTTCGAAAGAGCCGTGGCCGGACACAAAGGACCAGAAAGTGTCGCCATAGCCGATGCGTGTCAGGTGGCCTGCCACGGCGCCAATCGCGATGCCGTTGAAGAGCAGGATCACGAGGCTGCCGACACCGGCCAGCATGCCGCCGGCAAAGGTCTGGAAGCCGATACCGATGTTGTTGCGGATGTAGTAGCCGAACATGAGGAAGTCGCTGGCATCGTCCCGCTCGAAGCCGATCACGCGGCGGCCGGGGTCGTACATGCTTTCGAATTCCTGCACCTGTGCGGAATCCATCACGCTGAAAATAAGTGAGGGTTCTTTCCAAACGGCAAGGCCGGTTGCAGCAAGCGAGCCGAAAAAAACCACAGCAGACAGGAAGAAGACAGCGGCATGGCGGCGCACCAGTGCCGGAAAATCACGCAGCAAAAATGAAACGACTAGTGCTGTCAGCGGCTGCCGGGATTGATAGAGCCGGTGATGGGCATTGACCACCAGCCGGTTGAGTTGCTCGACCAGCGCCGGCGGATAGTGGCGTTCGCGCGCCAGTGCAAGGTGCTGGCAGACCTGCCGGTAAAGGCGGGGCAATTGCTGTTGCAGATCCGGCATGGCCTTGCTGCCGAGAGCGCTTTCCAGTGCCTGCCATTGCGCCTCGTGGCGGCGTACAAACTCCTGCGGACTCATCGCTCACCTGCCAGCCAGCGGGCCATGCCCTGGAGTTTTTTCACACCAATCGTAGTGTCGTCGCTGTGTGTCAGGGTTGACAGCAATCCGGCCAGTTCCTGCTGGCGCTCCGGAGACAGCCGTGCGCTGCGTTCGGCAAAGGCAATGAGTGCCTGTTGCTCGGTCAGTCGCAGGCGTACGGGAGGGGCAGCAACGGGGGCTTCCGGCAAGACGGGGGCCTTGAGGGCAAGGGGCGCCCACACCACCAGCGTGCCTGCTGCCAGATCGCCCAGGCGCTGGAAGCGGGGATGGAAAAGCATGAACAGGAGGCCAAAGCCGAAAAGCAGGGGCAGGAAATCTGCCGTGCGCAGAAGGTTGCGGATGATGGAGGCAGAAAACCCCACCGGCCTGCCATCACTTTCCACCACGCAGAGGCCCATGCTTTTTTTGCCGGGGGTGGCGCCGTGGTTCAGCAGCTCGAAGGCGACGGGGTAGAACCACTCCACCAGAAAGGCCAGCAGCAGGAAAATCCCCCAGCCCAGGGTGCCCAGCATGCCCAGTGCCGTGGCCACCATACCCAGCAGTGCCATGCGGATCACAAGGTCGATGAGAAAGGCCGAGCCTCTTGCCACGGCACCGGCCGGCACCAGCATGAGGTCGACACCTTCCGGCGTGGCAACAGCGTGGCGGGTATCCAGCATCAGGCGGCTGCCCGGGAAAGTGCAGGGAGGGAGGCCGGGAGCAGTAAAGCGGGAAGGGAGATCACCGGGCGTCCTTGGTTGTGCATGTGCAGGAATCGGGCGGCAGCAGGCCGCGTGCCGCCCGATTATGCAGAAGCAGCCCGCGGCTGTTAACCGCGGTTTTTACCTGCCCTGTTCCGTTGCGGAAATGTCTTCGGAAGGACGCTCGCCGATGCTGACCTTGAGCTCGACCTCGCGCTCCGCCTTGTCCCTTCCTCGCCGGACCACCACACGGATTTCGCTGCCCGGCTTGAGCCCGGCAATCAGGTTGATGGCCTGCGAGGCATTGTCCACGGCGGTGCCGCCGATCTGTGTGAGGATGTCGCCGGGCTCAAGCCCCGCCTTGTGTGCCGGGCCGCCGCGCACGATACCGGCCACGGCCACACCTTTTTTCGTATTGCTGCCGATATGGCGCGCCAATTCGGCATCCAGCGTGCGAACTTCTATACCCAGCCAGCCGCGAACCACCTTGCCGTCCTTGATGATGGACTGCATCACGCTGCGCGTCAGCGAGGCGGGGATGGCAAAGCCTATGCCCATGTTGCCGCCGCTTTGCGAAAAGATGGCGGTGTTGATGCCCACAAGGTTGCCGCTCACGTCCACCAGTGCACCCCCGGAGTTGCCCGGATTGATGGCGGCGTCGGTCTGTATGAAGTCCTCGTAGGTGTTGATGCCGAGGCCCTGCCGCCCGA
The DNA here is from genome assembly GCA_037189985.1 of Moraxellaceae bacterium. Taxonomy (GTDB): domain Bacteria; phylum Pseudomonadota; class Gammaproteobacteria; order Pseudomonadales; family Moraxellaceae; genus UBA2031. The sequence goes on along the minus strand of JBBCJX010000006.1, from coordinate 120,246 downwards.
GTGCGGAAATGATGCCTTGCGTCACCGTCTGACCAACGCCGAAGGGATTGCCGATGGCCAGCACCACATCGCCCACTTCGACCGCGGATTCGCGGAAGGGCAGTACGGGGAGGTCGTCGAGGTCTATGCGCAGCACGGCGAGGTCCGTTCCCGGATCCGTACCGATGACCCGGGCCTTGGCCTCGCGTCCGTCGCGCAGGGCCACCAGGATTTCGTCGGCACGGGCCACCACATGGTTGTTGGTGAGCACATAGCCTTCCGGACTCACGATGACACCGGACCCCAGGCTGGCCTGCAGGCGCTCCTGCGGCATGCCGTCACCGAAGAAGCGGCGGAAGAAGGGGTCGTCCATGAAAGGGTTGCGCTGGCGCACTTTCTGCGTGGTGTAGATGTTGACCACGGCCGGTGCGGCCGTGCTGACGGCGGCGGCATAGGAAACGGGGCCGCTTGTCGTGCCGCTGCCGGTGGGTGCCACGGGCGCGCGCTCTGCCTGGAAGGTGGGCGCGTCGTTGAGGGCAGGCTTGTGCCAGTCAGTCTGTTGCGAGAATACATAGGCCAGCACGCCTGCCAGCAGTAGCCAGGGCAAAAGGGTCTTGAAGCGCATACAGGGGTTCCTGATCAGGGCAAGTCGCGAGAATATGGTGTCCTGTTTTTCTCCTTCAAGAGCGGATGTGTATGAGCAGCTCACTGCGCGAGGTGATCTCCCTGCTGGATGCGACCCTGGAGCCCTGGCGCTTCCAGGACTACTGCCCCAACGGCCTGCAGGTGGAGGGTGCGGCCCATGTCCGGCGCATCGTGACGGGTGTTACGGCGTCCCAGGCACTCATTGATGCCGCCATCGCCCGCAAGGCGGATGCCCTGCTGGTTCACCACGGTTATTTCTGGAAGGGCGAAGACCCGCGCATCACCGGCATGAAGAAAGCCAGGCTCAACAAGCTGCTGGCGCATGACATTTCTCTGATTGCCTATCACCTGCCGCTGGATGCGCATGTGGAGCTTGGCAACAATGCGCAACTGGCCCGCCAGTTGGGGCTGGTGGTGGACGGGTTGCTGGAACCCGGCAATCCGAAAAGCATTGGCAATACCGCCACGCTGCACACGCCGGTAGCTGTGGAAGACTTTGCCGTGCACGTCGAGAAAATGCTGGGTCGCCGTCCGCAGGTCATTGCCGGCGGCCCCTCGATAATCCGCCGTATCGGCTGGTGTACGGGTGCTGCACAGGGCTATATCGACAAGGCGATCGCCCATGGTCTCGATGCCTTTCTCAGTGGCGAAATTTCAGAGCCCACGGTGCATGCCGCACGCGAGGCCGGCATCCATTATTTTTCCTGCGGCCACCATGCCACCGAGCGCTATGGCGTGAAGGCGCTGGGGGAGCTGGTGCAGGAGAAGCTGGGCGTGGCCGTGGAGTTCGTCGATATCGACAATCCCGTGTGATGCTGAGGGAGCGTCATGGTTTGAGTTTCATGCCGACGCCTGGATGACACGCACAAAAAAGCCCGCTTTCGCGGGCTTTTTTGTGGGACTTGCTTAGGACAGTGCCTTCGCAATCAGTGGTCCGTAGGCCACGATCAGGAGGCCGACCGACATGACCGCCAGCGGCAATATCCAGCGCTCATACCGTCGGTAGAGGCTCATGCCCTTCACCTCTTCGGCAGCCAGGTCGATTTCCTTCTGGCCTACCACCTGCCGGATCAGCAACTGGTTGAGGGCCACAGGCGGGGTGAGATAACCCAACTCGAAGGCCACCAGCACCATCATCCAGAAGTGTATGGGATCAATGCCGTTGGCATAGGCAATGGGCGCGAGGGTGGCCGACACCAGGATCACGGCACCGAAGGGGTCCATGAACATGCCCAGCACCACCTTCATTACCATCAGGAAGGTCATGGCGATCCAGATGTTCGGGAAGACGTGCGGGAACAGTTCCATGAGGCCGGAGCGCTCGACCACGCCACCCATGGAGAGCGACAGGGCCATCAACAGGATCAGTGCACCGATATGGCTGATGGTTTCGTTGGTGGCAAAGCGTATGGATTTCTCCACGGCCGCAAAGCCGGGCTCGGGAATGTCATGCGGCTGGCCTTCCACTTCGGCCAGAGGAGCCTGGGGCTTGTCGCGACGCAGGCGGTCGAATATCACCAGCACCAGCATGATGATGGGCATGATCACCGGTGCGGTGAACTCGTCCAGCTTGGTGTTGAGCAGGTACTTGTAGGTCAGGATCACTACCGCTGTGACGATTATGTAGGGAATGATCGGAACGATGGCACGCAGAGTCCCGGGAAGGGCAATGCTCGGGCTTTCGATCTTGACCTTCTTGGTGCGCGACATCTGTGCAGCAATCAGGAACAGCGTTGACGTCAGGAAGAACACCCCGACACCCCACTGGTAGAGCTGTGCGGTAGTAACCTGCTTGTTGAGGGCAGCGATCAGCACGATGAGCAGGCAGGGACGCAATACCACACCCAGCGAGCCCGACATCACCGAAGCAGCCAGTGCGAACTGGCGGCTGCCACCGGAATGGCGCACTTCGTTGTAGATCAGGGCGCCGGCGGCGATAACGAAAATACCCGATGCACCGGTGTAGGCAGTGGGAAGTGCGGCACCCAACAGGATGAAGTAGGTGAGCATTTCCGGAGAGAACTTCCACGGACGCAGCAGGTCCAGGAAACGGTCCACGACCTGAGTCTGCTTGAGCAGCATACCGGCCCAGATGAAGAGGGCGAGGTTCAGGAAGATGTTGGACAGTTCCATCATCTGGTTCAGGTAGATGGCCTGAGCTGAATAGTGGCCATGACCGATGAAGTAGAAACCGCCCAGCAAGGCCATCCACGCATACAGCGGAATGGAGAGGAAGGCCAGTCCGAGCTTGCCGCCCGGCTCGGCACGTGTCGGCATGAAGATGACCTGGCGCAGGCTGATCAGTGCCAGCACGGAGAACATGCCGATCCAGAGGTAATTCAGCCAGGGCTTGTCGATCGGGATGCCGGAGTCCTGCTGCATCTGCAGGTATTTCACGGAAGAGAAGGTGAGGATGGCGTTGGCCACCGTCATCATCACGGAGTAGATGCGGAAATCCAGCCGTGAACGCGGCAGGCGCAGGGCGATGTGGTTTTCACCCAGTGTGGTGTTGATGGAGGCAATGAACACCAGCAACAGCAGCAGCAAGGGGCGGTTTTCCATGCCGAAACGGAAAATCCCGAAGAAGGAGGTTTCCACGGCACGGTAGGCCTTGAGGCCCGGTGTCAGGTGCTCGGTGATGTTCTTGTACATCAACTGCTTTTCCTGACACAGCTGCGCTGCCTTCAGGATGGAAGAGCGTATGGCCTCCGGGTCTTGCACCTCGTCGGCGAAGAGGGCGTCAATGGCATCGCCACTGCTGGCCTTGTGCATTTCGGCATCGACGGCAGCATCCACGTCCGGATTGGCATTACAGTCCGGGACAGAGGGGTCGGCACGCAGCATGAAGTACTGCACCCCGGACTTGGGGTCGCCGAACAGGTTTTCGCCCATGCGCAGCAACTGGCCGTGGAACATTTCCCCGGTGCCGATGATCAGCGTCAGAAGCAGGAGGGAGAAAACCGGAAGGCTGAGAAACCATTCGTTGAGAGTACGTCCCAAGACCTTGGAACCACCCCCGGAGGGATTGCCGTGTTGACTCATGTCGAATACCCGTTTTCTTGTTTTACGGTGCCGGAAGGGAGCACCGTCATTCTTTTTGATGTACAGGCGGAGGGTGGTGCAGCCGCCGGAGCTTCCGTACGCCGACCAGGCAGACACGGAAGCGGACGAGGATAACCGAAAAGACAGGCGCCGGTAACAGCCCGCCGTGCCGTCTTTAGGGTGGTTTTAGGCCAGGAGGGATGCTAGCAGCCAGGTGGGCTGGCAGGGTGGCTCTACTGCCGGGGTTGGCATGCTTGCCGGCAAAGCCATTGTCCGGATCATCATGAAAAAGACCCGCCGGGGCGGGTCTTGGTCTTCGGGGTGGGGCAGGGTACAGCAGCTACCGGTTAGTTGCGGAAGCCGTACTCCTCGTCCAGCGTCCCTTTGTCATCAGGCTTTTTGGCGGCGTAGTCGCGTGGTGGTTCCACGGCTTGGTGATCGATGAAGGGCAGGTTCTTGTCGCGAGGTGCATCCAGGCGTTCGAAGGCATGTGCCGGGTTGTTGGTACTGTGGCGGCGACTGTCTGCGCACAGCGTTTCGGCACCATGGCGCAGGTGTTCGTGAACTTCACGATAGCTGTTGCTGAGTTCGTTCACCATCTGTGCAGTCGTTACGAAGTGCTGCGTAACGGAGTCCTGATAATGGTCATATTTGTGCTGCAACGCGTGCAGATGGTCTTCGAGTTCGCGCACGCGTGTGTCCGGATTGCGGGTCTTGGCCAGCATGTATCCGCCGAAGCCGCCGAGGCCGAACACGATGAGGTAGAGCAGCCAGCTCATGCCTGTCTCCTTGAGTCGTCTGCCTGAAAGAGGGAGCAGAGGTTTCTTGTCATGGGGCTAGTCTATAGCATGCCCTTGCGTTACCAATCCATGCTTGCCAGAAATTTGCATCAAAAGCCCTCAGGAATTTCTCATGTCTCTCGTTGATGAAGAAAAGCTTTCCATTCCCGGGCCGGCGGGACATCTTGAAGCGATATGGTGGCCATCCACCGGGAAAACCGTTCAGGTGGCCGTTATCTGTCATCCCCATCCTTTATATGGCGGCACCATGGAGAACAAGGTGGTCACCACGCTGGCCCGTGCCTGGCGCGATGCCGGATTCTCGGTGCTGCGTTTCAATTTCCGGGGTACCGGTGCGAGTTCGGGAAGCCATGACGAAGGACGGGGAGAGATTGATGATCTGCTGGCAGTGCTGGCATGGCTGCGTGCGACAAAGCAGCCGCAGCGTATCGATATGGCGGGCTTTTCGTTTGGCGCCTGGGTGGCTGCGGCGACAGTCAGTCGGCTGCCGCCGGATCTGATGCCGGAATGGCTGGTGTTGGTGGCGCCTCCCGTGCATTACGAGGGCTTTGACAGACTTTCGACTCCGCCGGAGACGCTGGTGCTGCAGGGGGAAGAGGATGATGTGGTGGTGCCTGAGGATGTTTATGCCTGGGTCGCCTCACGACCCGCCGTGCCCGAACTGCTGCGGTTCCCGGGGGCTGGTCATTTCTTTCATGGCCGCCTGACTGAGCTCAAGGAAGCGGTGGCCAGCAGGCTGTGAGCGCTTTGCTCGTTTGCAGAGCCGCGACCAGCCGGTAAACTGCCCGCCGACTGCTAGGTCCGATCCCGGTCAGTATTACCTGCCAGCACCAGAAGCTCTTGTCCCATGCCCCTGTCCCGATACCAGCACGACCTTCGCCGTAACGGCTTTCAGCATGATGCCGCCCAGGAAACGGCCGTCCGCCATCTGCAACGTATCAGCGAAGAACTGGTCGAACGTTATGAGCAGGCGCGCGATGCACGCGGGCTGTCGCGCCTGCGTCTGAAGAAGCAGATGAGCGAGCCTGTGCAAGGGCTTTATATGTGGGGGGGGGTAGGGCGCGGCAAGACCTATCTCATGGACCTGTTCTTTGACTCCCTGCCGTTTCGCCGAAAGCTGCGCATGCATTTCCACCGTTTCATGCAGCGGGTGCACAAAGAACTGAATTCCTTGCGTGGCACCAAGAATCCGCTGGAGATTGTGGCGGACCGGCTGCATGAAGAGGCGGTGGTCATCTGCTTTGATGAGTTCTTTGTCACCGACATTACCGACGCCATGTTGCTGGGAGGCTTGTTTGACCAGCTTTTCCAGCGTGGCGTGACGCTGGTGACCACCAGCAACATCGTGCCCGACCGGCTATACGAGAACGGCCTGCAACGTGAGCGCTTCCTGCCAGCCATCGCCCTGTTGAAGAAGTACTGTGAGGTGCTCAATGTCGATGCCGGCGTGGACTACCGCCTGCGAGTACTGGAGCGGGCATCGCTCTATTACACCCCGCTGGGGGCCGAGGCCGAGGCTGCGATGCGCAGCAGCTTTGATGCCCTGACCAACAATGTCAGCAAGGGTGGGGGCAGCATAGAAATCAACGATCGTAAAATACATGTCATTGATCACAGCGATGATGTGCTCTGGGTCAGTTTCAGCGAGCTCTGCGAGACACCCCGCTCTGCGGCGGACTACATCGAGATCGCGCGTGAATACCAGTCCGTGCTGCTCTCGGGTGTGCCCTTGCTGGATGCCCGCAACGACAATGCCGTCAGGCGCTTCATCAATCTCGTGGACGAATTCTATGATCGCCATGTCAAGCTCATCCTCTCCGCTGACAAGGATATCGACGGAATTTATGAAGGCGGCCGGCTCAACTTTGAAATAGAACGCACGAAATCCCGCCTGCTGGAGATGCAGTCCAAGGAATATCTGACCCGCGAACATCTGCCCTGATCCAGGGACATGTCAGCGACAACACTTGAAAAACCGGAGAAAAACAATGATCCCACGCAGCATTTTCAATTCCGATCACGAAGCCTTCCGCGACATGGTGGTGAAGTTCCTGGAAAAAGAGGCTGTTCCTTTCCATGCGAAGTGGGAAGAGGAAGGCCAGATTGATCGTGCGCTCTGGAACAAGGCCGGTGAGCAGGGCCTGCTTTGCCCCTGCCTGCCTGAAGAATTTGGTGGTGTGGGAGCGGACTATCTGTATTCCGCGATTGTGATGGAAGAAATTTCCCGCCTTGGCCTGACCGGTATCGGCTTTGGCCTGCACACGGACATTGTGGCGCCCTATATCGAGCATTACGGCTCTGCCGAAATGAAGCAGAAGTACCTGCCCAAGATGGTGACGGGCGAACTGGTAGGTGCCATCGCCATGACCGAGCCGGGTGCCGGCTCCGACCTGCAGGGTGTGCGTACCACGGCAGTCCGCGATGGCGACCACTACATCATCAATGGCTCCAAGACTTTCATTACCAACGGTCAGCATGCCGACATCGTCATCGTTGTTGCCAAGACAGATCCCACGGCCGGTGCCAAGGGCACCTCGCTCATCATTGTCGAAGCGGGTACACCCGGGTTCACCAAGGGCCGCAACCTGCACAAGGTCGGCATGAAGGCGCAGGATACTTCCGAGCTTTTCTTCCAGGATGTGCGTGTGCCTGTGAGCCAGTGCCTGGGTGAGGAAAACAAGGGCTTCATCTACCTGATGCAGGAACTCCCGCAGGAGCGTCTTGGCATCGCCGTAAACGGCATTGCCATGGCTGAAGGTGCTCTCAAGCTCACCATCGAGTACGTGAAAGAGCGCAAGGCTTTCGGCAAGCACATCTCCGATTTCCAGAACACCCAGTTCAAGCTGGCCGAACTGCATTCCAAAGTATTGCAGGGGCGGGTCTTCGTGGATCGTTGCCTTGAGCTGCATCTGGACAAGAAGCTGGATGTCCCCACGGCTGCCGCCGCCAAATACCTCATCACCGATCTCCAGAACGAGATCATCGACGAGTGTGTGCAGTTGCACGGCGGTTACGGCTATATGTGGGAATACCCCATCGCCCGTATGTGGGCCGATGCCCGCGTGCAGCGCATCTATGGCGGCACCAACGAAATCATGAAGACCGTGATTTCTCGCGCCGTACTTGCCTGAGGGGTGTTGTTGATAAAAAAAGCCGGCAAATGCCGGCTTTTTTTATTGTTGCCTGTATCCGGCGCTGTCATGGCGCCGGATTCGGATGTTGCACATGAATCGCCTCGATTGCCTTCAGCAGGCCTTCATCCAGTGTCACGTTGATGGAGGCCATGTTCTCCTGCAGTTGTGCCAGTGAAGTTGCACCAATGATGTTGCTGGTCACGAAGGGTTGCTGGTTGATGAAGGCCAGGGCCATTTGCACCGGCGAAAGCCCGTGTTCACGGGCCAGTGCGACATAGGCCCGGGTGGCGGCTTCGGCCTGTGGATTGATGTAGCGGGAAAAGCGTTTGAAGAGGGTGATGCGGGCGCCCTCTGGCCATTGGCCGTCCAGGTATTTGCCGGCCAGCACGCCGAAAGCGAGTGGGGAGTACACCAGCAGGCCCACGTCTTCGCGGTGTGCGATCTCGGCCAGGCCCACCTCAAAGCTGCGGTTCAGCAGATTGTAGGGGTTCTGGATGCTGACCGGGCGGGGGAGGTCACGGCTTTCGGAGTTCTGCACATAACGCATGGTTCCCCAGGGCGTTTCATTGGAAAGCCCGAAGTGGCGAATCTTGCCGGCCTTCACGAGATCACGGAGGGTTTCCTGGGTTTCCAGAAGTGGAACCGTGTCTTCTTCCCCGGCATGCCGGTAACCCAGCTTGCCAAAGTAGTTGGTCTGGCGGTCCGGCCAATGCAGTTGGTAAAGATCCAGGTAGTCGGTCTGCAGGCGCCTCAGGGAATTGTCGATGGCTTCTTCTATATGGGCACGGCTGAGCCGGGGGTTGCCGCGGATATAGGGCATGCCGGTAGAGCGGCCGGTGACCTTGGAGGCGAGGATGACCTTGTCGCGCAGGCCGGGTCTTGCGCGGAACCAGTTGCCGATGATGGTTTCCGTGGTCCCGTAGGACTTCTCCGTGGGAGGTACGGCATACATTTCGGCAGTATCGAAGAAATTGATGCCGGCCTCGATGGCAGCATCCATCTGGGCGAAGCCTTCTTCCTGGGTGTTCTGCTCACCCCAAGTCATGGTGCCAAGGCAAAGCTGGCTGACAAGGATGTCGGTGCGTCCAAGACGGCGTTTTTCCATGATTTCATGGCCTCCTCGGCCAGTCGCTACAAGGGCTGGCATCATAGGGGAGCTGGCTGCCTGATGGCCATGCGGGGGACGTTTTTTGCCCTGACAGGGTTGTTGTCAAAGACAGGGCACTTGGGTAAGATGCGCGTCCTCTTTGACGGGGCTTCCCGTCTGCTGCCCTTTTGTACATAGGCGTTAATGCAATGAAGACTTTCAGTGCCAAGCCGGAGACGGTGAAGCGTGACTGGTTTGTGGTCGATGCCACTGGCAAGACGCTGGGTCGCTTGGCGACCGAGCTGGCCAGTCGCCTGCGCGGCAAGCACAAGCCTGAATACACCCCGCATGTTGATACGGGCGACTACATCGTTGTCGTCAATGCCGACAAGATCACGGTCACCGGCAACAAGGCTCAGGCCAAGAACTACTATCACCACACCGGTTTCCCGGGTGGCATCCGCAGCATCAATTTCCAGAAGCTGATCGTGGCCAAGCCCGAAAAGCCGATTGAAATTGCCGTGAAGGGCATGCTTCCGAAGGGGCCCCTGGGTCGTGCCATGCTGGCAAAGCTCAAGGTGTACGCCGGTGCCGAGCATCCGCATGCGGCACAGCAGCCGCAAGAACTGAAGATCTGAGTCGGAACGTCATGACTGTAAAAGCCAACTATGGTACCGGCCGTCGCAAGACTGCCACCGCCCGCGTCTACCTCAGCGCTGGCACAGGCAAGATCATCATCAATGATCGCGCCATCGAGACCTATTTCGGTCGCGAAACCGCACGCATGATCGTGCGCCAACCGCTTGAGCTGGTTGAGCTGCTGGAAAAGTTCGACGTCAAGGTGTCTGTTGCTGGTGGCGGCATTGGTGGCCAGGCCGGCGCCATTCGTCATGGCATCACCCGTGCCCTCATCGAATACAGCGAAGAACTGAAGTCTCCGCTGCGCAAGGCTGGCTTCGTGACCCGTGATGCCCGTGAAGTCGAGCGCAAGAAGCTCGGTCTGCGCAAGGCTCGCAAGCGTCCGCAGTACTCCAAGCGTTGATCCGTCGGGCATGGTCTGCCATGCCCTGCGGGTGGTCCGAATGTTGGGGAATCGTCTAACGGTAGGACTACGGACTCTGACTCCGTCTGTCTAGGTTCAAATCCTAGTTCCCCAGCCAATCAGAAAATCGCCTCCGGCCATCCGGGGGCGATTTTTTTTGTCTCGGGAAAATACGGAAAATCCTCGGGAAATCATGTGTATTTTGCCTGTTGTCCCAAGGTTTCGTCCTTGTAAGCCGTGGGTGATTTCATTATCATCCGCAGGCTTTTTTTCATGCTCGTCCGGGGGTCGCACAGGGCTGCCGGGCGTTCTTGCGTTCCTTGGGAGAGTACGTTGATGAGTACTGACGGCGTGAATGTGGGTCGCCGGCGTCTACTGATCGGTGCCACGGCAGCGGTAGGTGCTGTCGGCGTCGGCTTTGTAGCCGTTCCGTTCGTGAAATCCTGGACACCCAGTGCCAAGGCCAAGGCCGCTGGTGCTCCGGTGACTGCGGATATCAGCCAACTCGAAGCCGGCCAGAAGGTCGTCATCGAGTGGCGTGGCAAGCCGGTCTGGGTGGTGCGCCGTACCCCGGAAATGCTGGCCAGCCTCAAGAAGGTTGAAAGCCAGTTGCTGGATCCCTCGTCTGAGGATGTCGCCCAGCAGCCGGAATACGCCAAGAATGAATTCCGCTCCATCAAGCCTGAGTATCTGGTGCTGACGGGCATCTGTACCCATCTTGGCTGCTCGCCGCTGTTCGAACCGGACAAGGGCAAGCTCGAGGCATCGTGGGAAGGTGGTTTCTACTGCCCTTGCCATGGCTCCAAGTTTGATCTCGCGGGTCGCGTCTACAAGGGTGTGCCTGCGCCGAAGAACCTCGAGGTTCCGCCTCATACCTATGATGCCGACACAATCATCACCATTGGCGTCGACAAGGAGCATGCGTAATGAACAAGCTCTGGAACAGTGTCATGGGTTGGGTTGACGCACGCTTTCCGGCAACGGAAACGTACGAATACCACATGTCCAAATATTACGCGCCGAAGAACTTCAACTTCTGGTATTTCTTCGGTGTGCTGTCCATGGTGGTGCTGGTCAACCAGCTTGTCACGGGCATCTGGCTGACCATGTTCTACACGCCGAGTGGCGAAGCCGCCTATGACTCCGTGGCCGGCTACATCATGTACGACGTGTCCTACGGCTGGTTACTGCGCTACATGCACTCCACCGGGGCCTCGGCCTTCTTCGTGGTTGTCTATCTCCACATGTTCCGCGGGCTGCTCTACGGTTCCTACCGCAAGCCGCGCGAACTCGTGTGGATCATCGGCATGCTTATCTACCTGGCCCTGATGGCTGAAGGTTTCTTCGGTTACGTGCTGCCCTGGGGCAACATGTCCTACTGGGGCGCACAGGTGATCGTGAACCTGGCGGGTGCCATTCCTTTCGTGGGTGGCGTGCTGGTTGAGTGGGTACGTGGCGACTTCCTGATTTCCGGAGCTACCCTGAACCGCTTCTTTGCACTGCATGTCGTGGCAATTCCGCTTGTATTGGTGGCTCTGGTCTTCATGCATCTTGTGGCGCTGCACCATGTTGGCTCCAACAATCCGGATGGTGTGGAAATCAAGAAGAACAAGGGCCCGGATGGCGTGCCGCTGGACGGCATTCCCTTCCACCCCTACTACACCGTGCATGATCTGGTCGGCATCGTGGTTTTCCTGGCCGTGTTCTGCACCGTGCTCTTCTTCTTCCCGGACGGTGGCGGTTACTTCCTGGAGCGTCCGAACTTCGAGGCGGCCAACCCCTTGAAGACACCTGACCATATTGCACCGGTCTGGTACTACACGCCCTTCTACGCGATGTTGCGTGCCGTGCCCTCGATTGCCGGCTCTGCCTTCCCGGGCGTCATCGTGATGGGTGCTGCCATTGCCATCCTGTTTGCCCTGCCATGGCTGGACCGTAGCCCGGTCAAGTCGATCCGCTACAAGGGCTGGATGAGCAAGGTAGCGCTGGCCATTTTCGTGGTGAGCTTTGTGGTGCTGGGTTATCTGGGTGTGGTGCCTTCCAGTGGCACGACGCTGGGCATTCCCAATACACCGCTGGCCCAGGTGCTGACGGCCGCCTACTTCCTGTTCTTCCTGCTCATGCCGATCTACACGTCGCTTGAGCGTTGCAAGCCAGTTCCCGATCGCGTCACCGGGGGTAGCCACTAAAATGAAAAAGCTCATTCTTTTCGTTCTTCTTGCCCTGTCCCCGCTGGCTGCTCAGGCAGCCGGTGGCGGTGCCTGCGGCGAAACACCGTGCCTGCATGCGCCGGTGAATCATCAGGACAAGGCCTCCCTGCAGAATGGCGCCAAGCTTTATGTCAGCTACTGCCTGGGATGTCACAGTGCCAAGTACATCCGCTACGAGCGTTTGGCGAACGATCTCAAGATTGACCCCGCACTGGTTCAGGAGTACCTGAACTTCACGGGTGACAAGATTGGCGACCAGATGACCTCCAAGACTGATCCCCGGGATCAGGCCAAGTGGTTTGGTGCACCGCCCCCCGATCTGTCGCTGGAAACCCGCCTGCGCTCGCCGGACTGGGTGTATACCTACCTGCTCAGCTTCCACCCTGATGACAAGCGCCCCTATGGCGTGAACAACAAGGTGTTCAAGGATGTTGCCATGCCGCATGTGCTGGCCGACATCGAGAAGGACCTGGCACCAGAAGAGTACAAGGCTGCCGTTGGCGATCTTGTAAACTTCATGGCCTATATGTCCGAGCCGAACAAGGCAGAGCGTGAGCGGATTGGTGTGTTTGTGCTGATTTTCCTCGGTATCCTGTTCATTCCGGTATGGTTCCTTAACAAGGAATACTGGAAGGACGTTAACTGAGTAATACGTTCAGCGAAGCGCCCGGGCATGCCCGGGCGTGTCGTCTAAGGGCGCGGAAATCTTCCGCCGCCCTTTTTGTGTTTAAGGAGCCTCAGGCTCCATCGTTTGACTGGAGTGCAAGCATGGGAGTGGTAACACGCAGGTCCTCAATGACCTTCTATTCGGATGGAGCCGATCACTACAGCCATCGCGTGCGTATCGTGCTCGCGGAGAAGGGTGTATCCGTGGACGTGGTGAATGTCACTGCCACTAACAAGCCCGAGGATCTTGCTGACCTGAATCCCTACAATGCCTTGCCGACGCTGGTGGATCGCGAACTCTCCCTTTATGAGTCCAAGATCATGATGGAGTATCTGGACGAGCGCTTCCCGCATCCCCCCTTGCTGCCGGTTTATCCTGTTGCCCGCGCCCAGAACCGCTTGCTGTCCTACCGCATAGAGCGTGACTGGTGCCCGCATGTCGACCTGCTGCTTTCCGGAAAGGGAAAAGAGACGGCAGTGGTGAAGGCCCGCAAGGAGTTGCGTGACAGCCTGATCACGATTTCGCCTATCTTCTCTGAAAAGCCTTATTTCATGAGCGACGAGTTTTCGCTGGTGGATTGCATTGCGGCCCCGATTTTCTGGCGCCTGCCGGCCATGGAGATCGAGCTACCCGAGAAACAGTGCAAGAACATGCTGCGCTACATGGACCGGATTTTTGCCCGTGAGTCCTTCCAGGCCAGTCTTTCCGATGCGGAGCGCGACCTGCGCAATGCTTGAGCCGTATCGGGTCTGTTGAATGAAAAAGGATGGCTTGGCCATCCTTTTTCTTGTCCGGGCCCCGGGTGTCCTTGGAGGAAAATATCATGACTCCCAGTCGTCCCTATCTTGTTCGCGCGATCAATGAGTGGCTGAACGATAACGGCCTGACGCCGCATGTGCTGGTGGATGCCAGCCATGCCGGTGTAGAGGTTCCAGTAAGTTATGTGAAGGACAATCGTATCGTGCTCAACATTGCACCGGGTGCCGTGCGTGACCTTTTCATCAATAACGATGCACTCAGTTTTTCTGCACGTTTTGGTGGCGTTCCCATGCAGGTCACGGCGCCCATGCAGGCCGTGCTGGCAATCTATGCCCGTGAGAATGGCCAAGGCATGTTCTTTGATGAGGGAGAGGACTTCTCTGGAGCAACTGGGCCGGGGGATGATGTCCCACCAGAGCCACAGCCTCCGGTGGGGAAGAGGCCGTCACTCCGGGTCGTGAAATAAATTTTTCACCAGTCATTCCTGAGTTTGCGGGAGTGGCTGGTAGATAGGAGAAGCTCAGGCCCCGTTTGGTGTGCCACTTGGCGCCGCCAGATAATCCACCAGCTTCACGATTTTCTTCACGCCTGCTATCTGCTTGATGATGTCCACTGCCGTGTCGGATTCTGTCTGGGTGAGCTTGCCCATCAGGTAAACCGTGCCGCCAACAGTGAATATCTTGGTGCGGGAAGAAGGGAAGGCTTTTTCCAGCAGCAAGCTGCTTTCAATGCGCTTGGTGATTGTGCCGTCGCTGATGCGTTCGGCATAGTAGCTGGCCTCTGTAACGATCAGCTCATTGTGTACCTGCTTCACTTCAGCGATGCGGCGTACCACTTTTTCAGCTTCTGCTTTCAGTTCCTCTGTTTGAACCTGCCCTGCCAGCAAGACGCTGCCGTAAAAGCTCAGCACATTCACGTTGGCATCACGGAAAAGTTCGTTGGCCTTGTAGATGTTGACGCCGGCCGTGCGCTCTATGCTGCTGTCTTCGATACGCATGGCAAAAGTGCGTTCGCCGGTGGATTTGCCAATCGGTTCTGATCCGGTAGCGCTGGCGATCAGGCTATTGCAGCCGGGGAGTGTGGCAAGCAGTGCCAGAGCAACAATTATCTTAAGCATCGTGGGCTCCGAAAAATTCGCAATCAATCAGGTCGCAGCAGCAGTTGAGCACAAACAACTGAGCTTCGTGGACTCGGGCTGCCTGGTTGCCGGGCAGCCGGAGGTGTATGTCTTCATGGGGGCGCAGCAGGCGCCCCAGCTCGCCCCCTTCGTTTCCGGTCAGGGCAATGACGTGTCCGCCTGCCTGCTGCATCACGCGCGCTGCCTGGGCGATATTGGTGGCATTGCCGCTGGCGCTCAGCACCAGAAGGATGTCGCCATTTCGTGCCAGCGCCTGCAGTGGGCGTGCAAACACATCCTGGAAGCAGCCGTCGGCGGCGATGGCCGTGGTGACGGCGACGTCACCCAGTACGATCACGGGCAGTGCCGGCCTTTCCCGCTCATAGCGGTTTCCCAGCTTGCTGGCAAAGCTTTGGGCGTTGCCGGCTGATGCACCGTTGCCACAACAGAAAATACGCTGATCCCGCATCAGTGACTCTGTCAGGGCACGTGCCATTTTTTCGATATCATCCAGATGATATTCCGTCAGCTGCGATATCGTGTTCAGGCTTTCGGCGGCGAGTGACAGTATCCGGCTTTGCATGGGGAAGCGATTTTCAGGTGTTCGGGTTTCAGGGCGTGAAGGCCGCTTGCAGCCATTCTATCTGCCATTTTTTTTCTGGTGCGGATGGCTTTGCAGACTGCAGGGCAAGCACATCAAAACGGCAGTTGTAGTGAGAAAGCTCGGGATGATGGTGGAGAAAAGCCTCTGCGCATGCAATGATTTTTTGTTGCTTGGACCGCGTCACGCTGGCAGCGGCGCCACCGAAATCCTGCCGGTTGCGCAAGCGTACCTCCGCGAAGACCAGCAAGCTGTCCTGCTGCATGACAAGATCGATTTCACCGCGCCGGCAGCGATAGTTTGCCTGTACCAGCCGGAATCCCTGAGCCTCAAGGAAGTGCCGTGCGGCGGCTTCCGCCTGTGCTCCCGGCAAGGCTGTCAGCGTCTTCGGGGGACCAGAGCGGGGAGGCAGTTCCATTGCGAACCTCGGCACAGGTGGGAATACGGCGCAGATGCCAGGTGCTGTCGGCTCGTACCTGGCCACTACGCAATCTCAATCTTTCGCCATCTTCGAGCGATGACCATTCCCGGGCCAGCGTCCAGGCATCGGCGCCGAAGGCATAGAGGCGGTCGTAACCACTGACGGGACGGGTGAAGGCTTCGTAAAGTGCGGCTTGCTCGGGCCGGGACTGGTCCAGCATCCATGGCAGGTCACAGAAGCGCAGCCCCTCGAGGTCGCGTTGGCCGCTGCCATCAGGGGTCGGGTTCCAGGCACTGGAGAGCGAGAAAAGCGGCAGCCGGTTCTTGTAATACAGGAGTGAGGGAAGCACTTGGCTGGCCAGTGCGGGGCTGGCCAGGAAGATGGCATCGAACGGCCCCTTGAGCTGGGTCGCCTCGCGCACGCTGGCGACAAGGCCGCCTTTGCGGCTGGAGTCCAGGGTTGCCACTGTCAGTGCCGTGGCGTGCCGGCTCTGCCATGCGGCTTGGAACAGCCGTAGCTGGCGTTGGCTTGATTCGTCCGATCCTGTCATGAGCAGAGGACGCTTGATTTTCTGGCTGTCCATCCATGCCACCAGGCGCAGGATTTCATCTTCAGGTGATAGTGCGAACTGGTAAATGTTGCGGGCGCCGGCATCGACATTGTTCAGTGCCAGCACCGGTACGGGCGAAGGGCCTGCCTGTACAAGCGTCTCGACTCGCTCGCGATCAAGCGGGCCGATCACTAACGTGGCACCATTGGCATGTGCGCGCTGGACCAGCACGGTAATGTCCGTGTTTTCACTGTCGTAAAAATCCAGTACGGGATTTGCAGTGCCCTGAGGGTTGTCCTGGTAATAGGCGGCCAGGAAGCCGTCACGTATGGTTTCTGCGGCTTTGGCCATACGGCCTGATTGCGGTAATAGCAGCGCGATTTTTTCCGGTGTGGCAAAGCTGGAAGAGCTTGCCAGCAGGGCGACACAAAGCGTGCCTGCACGCGTGAGACCGGAAAAACGCATCAACTGCCACCTTTTGTTCGAGGAAATCATGACCGGCGTACTTTATGTGGTGGCCACGCCCATTGGCAATCTTGAGGACTGGAGCATGCGTGCCGTGGCAACGCTCAAGGCGGTGACCGTGATTGCTGCCGAGGATACGCGTCATTCCGGCCGTCTTCTGCAGCATTTTGATATCACTACCCGTGCCATTGCTCTGCACGATCATAATGAGTCTTCACGGGTGGAGGCCTTGCTGGCGCAGTTGCAGGAAGGCGCTGATGTGGCGCTGATTTCGGATGCTGGCACTCCACTCATCAGTGACCCGGGTTATCGCCTGGTGGCGGCTGCTCAACAGGCAGGGCTCCGGGTAGTGCCCGTGCCCGGTGCTTGCGCTGCCATTGCCGCATTGTCTGCGGCGGGCTTGCCGTCTGACCGCTTCCTCTTCGAGGGCTTTCTTCCTGCCCGGAGTGTTGCCCGCCGGGAGCGTCTCAAGAGTCAGCTTGAGCAGGGTTGCACGACGATTTTCTACGAGGCCCCACACCGGATTGTCGAATGTCTTGAGGACATGGTGGCGGTGTTGGGCAATGAGCGGCGCATCGTGCTGGCTCGCGAAATCACCAAAACCTTCGAGACCATTCGCCAGTTGCCACTGGGAGAAATGCTGGCCTGGGTAAAGGCGGACGAGAACCAGCAGCGTGGTGAAATCGTGCTTGTACTCGAGGGCGTCCAGGAAGGAGCGGTGGACAACGACTGGCGTGAAGCGGATCGCATCCTGCAGATACTGCTGGCAGACCTGCCGCTCAAGCAGTCCGTTGCACTGGCTGCAGACATCACCGGCCTCAAGAAGAATGCTCTTTACGAGCGCGGCTTGCAGCTCAAGGGTGAATAGTAAATTTGCAGATGATTGTTCATGCGGGGGAACAGTGAAGCCAGTTTCCCACTCTATCCTTTGAGTCGTTGCAGTCCTATCGTGTCTCCATCAAGCAGGCCCTTCGGGGCCCGCCAGAAAAGGAGACATGTCATGAAGAGAATCCTCGGTATTTACAGCAATCGCCATCAGCACTGGGTGGGTGACGGCTTTCCCGTGCGCTCACTGTTCAGTTATGACTCCTTGCCCCAGCAGTTGAGCCCTTTCCTGTTGCTGGATTACGCGGGCCCCGCCGAGTTTGCTCCTGCAGCACGGCCCCGTGGAGTTGGCCAGCATCCGCATCGTGGTTTCGAGACGGTGACCATCGTCTACAAGGGTGAAGTCGAGCATCGCGACTCCACCGGCAAGGGCGGTGTGATCGGTCCGGGCGATGTGCAATGGATGACGGCTGGCGCCGGTATCCTGCATGAGGAGTTTCATTCCCACGCTTTTACCCGTACGGGTGGTGAGCTGGAAATGGTGCAGCTCTGGGTCAATCTGCCGGCCAGGGACAAGATGACGGCTCCGGGTTATCAGGGAATCCTGAATGCCGACATTCCTGTCGTGGATCTGGCTAATGGAGCTGGCCGCCTGCGGGTGATTGCGGGTAGCTACACCGGTACCAAGGGGCCGGCCAGCACCTTCTCGCCACTGGATGTCTGGGATGTGAGTCTGAACCCGGGGAAGGCGGCGACATTTACCCTGCCTGAAGGCCGGACGCTGGGTGTGGTCGTGTTGCATGGCACTGTGCTCGTCAATGATGCACAGCCGGTTCGTGAGGCAGAGATGGCGCTGCTGGGCCGTGAGGGCAACACGTTCACGGTGGAGGCCAATAACGATGCCGCTTTTCTGGTGCTGAGCGGAGAGCCGCTGGATGAGCCGGTAGTGGGACATGGCCCCTTCGTGATGAATACCCACACGGAAATCCGGCAGGCCATTACTGATTTCAACAGTGGGAGATTCGGTAGCATGCCGGCCTGAGTGTGCAGGGCCATGAATGGGGAGCGGCTTCGGCCGCTCTTTTTTTGGAATTACATTGATTCCCTGATTGTCGTCCCGGCGAAGGCCGGGACCCATGGGGCTATGACAATTCAATGCCGTATGGACCCCGGCCTTCGCCGGGGTGACGGTTCTTCGCAAAAAGTGCAGGGAAGTGTTCCTGTGCGGTCGCAATAACGGCTGCTTTTGCTTGCCTTCGGGGCTGCACATGCCTACCCTCCGCGCCGGAGTCGGCCGGGCGATCGCTGCCGTAGCAATACGGGGGAGGAAAGTCCGGGCTCCACAGGGCAGGGTGCCAGGTAACGCCTGGGCGGCGTGAGCCGACGGAAAGTGCAACAGAGAGCAGACCGCCGAACGGCTTCTTCGGGAGTGCGTGGCAAGGGTGAAACGGTGCGGTAAGAGCGCACCACGAGTCTGGCAACAGACCGGTACGGCAAACCCCACCCGGAGCAAGACCAAATAGGGTTCCATACGCGCGGCCCGCGCGGGAACCGGGTAGGTCGCTTGAGCCCGCTGGCGACGGCGGGCCTAGAGGAATGATCGTCCTCGACAGAACCCGGCTTACAGGCCGACTCCATTTATCTGTCATCACAAAAAGCCCCCGGCAGGATGCACTCTGCCGGGGGCTTTTTTTGTTTGCAGCAGTTTCTGGGGGATTTCCGGTAAGCAAGTGCCCGCCTTGCTTAGGGGGCAACGTTCCCAGCAAGTTTTTTTATATAACTAAAAAATCTTTGTTGTCTTGTTTATCAGGAACTGCATTAAGTCGTTGTTGTAACTATTTGTTTTATATGTACATGCTTATTGCTGTTATTTTGAACAGTAGTTGTTTTTTATTATTCAAGTAATTGATTTTTAATGAATTATTTCTTTCCGAATCTTCCTTATAACCGCCGGTGGTTTTCTTGACGCTGTTCGATGCGCTTCTCTATAGTTCGCCAGTGGTGAAAAGTGCAGTTTTGTGGCGATTTCTGGAAGATAAATCCAAGCGAGTGGAAGACGCATCGTGTTCAGGGGATATGACGAGCTCAATATGGACGCCAAGGGGCGCATCGGTTTGCCGACGCGCTACCACGAGCGTGTGCTCGCCGATTGCCAGGGCAAGTTCGTTGTCACCGTGGATATCCGGGAAAACTGCCTCGCGCTTTACCCGCTGCCCGAATGGGAAGCCATTGAAACCAAGCTGGACCAACTGCCTACCTCCCGTCCCGAGTTTGCGGCACTGAAGCGCCGTCTCATCGGTTATGCCACCGAAGTCGGTATCGATGCTACCGGCCGCCTGCTGCTCAGCCCGGAGCTGAGGGCCTTTGCCGGCCTGGAAAAGGCCGTCGTGCTCGCCGGACAGGGCAAGAAATGCGAGGTCTGGAACAAGCAGGCCTGGGATGCCATCCAGGCCCAGGCCCTGAGTGCCGATTTCTCGGCGCCCGACCTCGCCAACGCCATCGACAGCCTGGCCTTATAAGCATGAATACTTTCGTCCACCAGACCGTGCTCCTTG
This sequence comes from Moraxellaceae bacterium, assembly GCA_037189985.1. Taxonomy (GTDB): domain Bacteria; phylum Pseudomonadota; class Gammaproteobacteria; order Pseudomonadales; family Moraxellaceae; genus UBA2031. Next base: position 100,347 of record JBBCJX010000006.1, on the reverse strand, counting down.
ATGAGGCGGTCGTGTCGGTATTGGGTGCCCGGGACGGCATCTATGTGGACGCGACTTTCGGGCGTGGCGGCCATTCGCGGCACCTGCTGGGCAAGCTTCAGCCGGATGCCCGCCTGCTGGGTTTCGACAAGGACCTGCAGGCCATTGCCGTGGGCGAGGCGCTTGCGACAGATGATGAGCGCTTTGCCATCGTGCATGAATCCTTTGCCGACATTCTGGCTGTGCTGAATGCACAGGGTCTGGCCGGGCAGGTGGATGGCGTGCTGGCCGACCTTGGTGTGTCGTCACCGCAGCTGGATGATGCAGAGCGTGGATTCAGCTTCCAGAATGACGGTCCGCTCGACATGCGCATGGACGTGACGCGCGGAGAGAGTGCAGCCGAGTGGCTGGTGAATGTTGCAGAGGACGAGCTTGCCCGCGTGCTCTTCGAATATGGCGAGGAGCGCCACTCGCGCCGCATTGCGCGCGCCATTGTCAGGGCCCGTGCCGAAAAGCCCATTACACGCACCAAGGAACTCGCCGACATCGTGGCAGCAGCGCATCCGGCCTGGGAGCGGCACAAGCATCCGGCTACGCGTTCTTTCCAAGCGATTCGCATTGCCATCAACAATGAGCTGGATGATATCCGGCAGTTCCTGCGTGATGCGCTTGCCGTGCTGAAGCCGGGAGGCCGGCTGGCCGTGATCAGCTTTCATTCGCTTGAAGATCGCCTTGTGAAGCAGTTCTTCCAGAAAGAAGCCAAGGGTGATGACTTTCCGCCAGGTCTTCCCGTCACGATGGACATGCTCAAGCCCCGGCTGCGGATCATCGGTAAGGCTATTGAGCCTTCTGCTGCTGAAGTCGATGCCAATCCACGCTCCCGCAGTGCGCGCCTGCGCGTGGCAGAGAAGCTGGAGGTGGCCGCATGAGCGTGGCGAACTCCTTCAAGGAAAAGGCATCCGGCATGCAGGGCGTGCTCCTAGCTGTCATGGGGCTGTGCATGCTGGTGAGCTCGGCCATTGCCGTGGCCTACAGCGCACACAAGTCCCGGTTTTATCTCAATGACCTGCAGAAGCTTGAGACAGCCCGCGACCATCTTGAAACTGAATGGGGTCAGTTGCTGCTTGAGCAGCACACCTGGGGCGCATATGGCCGCATCGGCCGTATCGCGACCGAGCAATTGCAGATGCGTAACCCCTCGCCCACGGAAATCATCATGGTGAGGCAATGAGCAAGGGCGCCGTGCTGACATTCACCGGGCGTCATCGCCTGGTGGGATTCCTGTTGCTGGCACTGTTCGGCGGCATGGCGGCGCGCGCCAGCTATTTGCACGTGGTGGATCAGGAATTCCTGCGCAAGCAGGGCGATGCACGCATGTTACGCATGGAGCCTATCGCAGCACATCGCGGCATCCTGCGTGACCGCAACGGCTTGCCGCTGGCCGTCAGCACCCCGGTCGTTTCCATCTGGGTCAATCCCAAGGAAACGAAAAACCTCGATGTAAAACAGCTGGCGGCCGTGCTTTCCCTGAATCCTGATGCCTTGCAGGATCGCCTGAAAAAGCATGCACAGCGTGAATTCCTTTATCTCAAGCGCCACTTGGCTCCGGATGCGGCGGCATCGGTACTGGCCCAGGAATTTCCGGGCGTCTATGGCATGACGGAGTATCGCCGCTTTTATCCTGAGGGCGAGGTGACGTCACACCTGCTGGGCTTCACCAATCTGGATGATCAGGGCCAGGAAGGACTGGAGCTGGAGCTGGATGCCCGGTTGCGCGGCGTGCCGGGTGCACGGCGCGTCCTGCGAGATCTCAAGGGTGCCAAGGTCAAGGATGTGGCGCTGGTGCGTCCGGCACAGCCCGGACAGGACGTGCACCTCAGTTTTGATGCACGCACGCAATATCTTGCGTATCGCGAACTGGCTCAGGCCGTCGAGAAGAACGGTGCAAAAGCCGGAACGGCAGTGGCGCTGGATGTTGAAACCGGCGAAGTGCTGGCCATGGTGAACCAACCGTCTTTCAACCCGAACAACCGCAGCAATCTTCGTCCGGGCGAATTGCGCAATCGTGCGGTCACCGACATGTTCGAGCCGGGCTCCACCATCAAGCCCTTTACGGTGGCCGCCGCGCTGGAGAGTGGAAAGTTCACGGCACGCAGCCTGTTTGATACCAACCCTGGCACCTTCCGTGTCTATGACAAGCTGGTGCGTGATCACCACAACAATGGCGTGATCGACATGCAGACGTTGATCACCAAGTCCAGCAATGTGGGAACTGCTCAGATTGCCGGTGCCTTGCCGCGTGAGGCATTGCCGACCTTCTTTGCCCGCATGGGTTTTGGCCGCAGCACGGGCTCTGGCTTCCCCGGCGAAAGTGCTGGCCTGTTGCAGCCGCCTGCACGCTGGCGGCCGGTTGAGTTGGCCACCATGTCCTATGGCTACGGCCTGACCACCACGGCACTGCAACTGGCGCATGCCTATGCCACGCTGGCTAGTGGTGGCATCGAGCGTCCGGTGAGCTTCCTGAAAGTGGAAGGCGCGGTGCCGGGCACGCGCGTACTGGATGAAAAGATAGCCATGCAGCTCATGCCGATGATGGAGTCCGTGGTGACTTCCGACGGTACGGCATTGCGCGCTGCCGTACCGGGCTACCGTGTCGCGGGCAAGACGGGAACGGCACACAAGGCCCAGAACGGCAGCTATGCCACTGACCAGTACATGTCCACGTTTGTGGGCATTGCTCCGGCCAGCCGGCCCAAGGTCGTCATTGCCGTCGTCGTGGATTCTCCGCGCAATGGCCAGTATTTCGGTGGCCTGGTATCGGCTCCGGTTTTCTCGCGCATCATGGCTGAAACACTGCGCCTCATGAATGTGGAACCTGATCGCAGTGCGGAGCATCTGGCGCAGCAAGGCACCATTCCTGCGCCCAGACCTGCACTGGTCGCCGGGAGGGGCGTATGAAACGCCTTGCCGAACTCTGGCCCGCCATCAGCGCCGCACATGCGGTAATTTCCGTTTCTGCCGTAGTGCTGGACAGCCGCGAAGTGCGTTCCGGCATGCTGTTCCTGGCGCTCAAGGGGCAAAGGCGTGATGCCCGTGACCTCATTGATGAAGTGATCGCGGCAGGTGCTGCTGCAATTTTTGCGGAGCAGGATGAGAAGTGGCCACAGGATACGGTCATCGACGGTATTCCCGTGATTGCCATCAAGGGTCTGGCGCAGCAGGTCGGTGTGATTGCGGCACGATTTTTTGATCAGCCTTCATCGCGCATGCGTGTACTGGCGGTGACGGGTACCAATGGCAAGACCAGTGTTGCGCATCTGCTGGCAGGTGCGCTGACCCGTCTTGGCAGCAAGGCTGCCGTGCTGGGCACGCTGGGCAACGGACTCTATGGCAGTCTTGAAAAAGCCAGCCACACCACGGCGGATGCCTGCCATCTGCAGGCCCTGCTGGCACAGTTTGCGACCGAAGGCGCGGAGTTCACAGCCATGGAGGCAAGCTCGCATGGCCTCCAGCAGGGCCGCTTGAACGGGACCGCCATCGAAGTTGCACTCTTCACCAACCTCACCCGTGATCACCTGGATTATCACGGTGACATGGAGTCTTACGCCGCCGCCAAGGAAATTCTTTTTCGCTGGCCGGGACTCAAGGCGGTTGTGTTGAATGCCGATGATCCGGCGGCTGCGCGTTACCGTGCCGTACTGGCGCCGCAGGTCAAAGTGCTGAGCTACAGCCAGCAGCCCGGAGGCAGTGCCGACATTCAGGCCATGAAAGTGCAGCCTTCGCTCACGGGTTTGTCCCTGCTGGTGTCGACGCCTGCGGGTGACTGTGCCCTGCAGGTGCCGTTGCTGGGGCGTTTCAATGTCAGCAACCTGCTGGCTGTGATGGCAGGCCTGCTGGCACTTGGTATCCCGCTTGCGGATGTGGCGGATGCGCTGCGTGATGCGCGTGCCGTGCCCGGTCGCATGGAAAGTCATGCCGGTGAGCATCCGACCGTGGTCGTGGATTATGCGCACACGCCGGATGCGCTTGAGAAAGTATTGTCCAGTCTGCGTGAGCATGCGGAAGATGCGCTCATTTGTGTGTTCGGCTGCGGCGGAGACCGGGATCGCGGCAAGCGTCCGGAAATGGGAGCAATTGCCTGCCGTCTTGCCGACGACGTGATCATTACCAGCGACAACCCACGCTCCGAAAATCCGGAAGCCATCATTGCCGACATTCAGGCCGGCGTCAGTGACAACGCCATCGTGCGTGTCGAGCCGGACCGTCATCGTGCCATCCACCAGGCCATCAGCCGTGCCGGGCGTCGCGACATCGTGCTGATTGCCGGCAAGGGCCACGAGGACTACCAGGAGATCGCAGGGCAGCGTCATCCTTTCAGCGATGCACAGGAAGTGCGTGCAGCACTGGCTGCTTGGAGGGCCGCATGAAGCTTTCACATATCGCCTTCCTGCTGCATGCCCGCCTGGTGGGAGAGGATCGAGAAGTCTCCACTTTCTCGACGGATACCCGGACGCTGGCGGGCGGAGAGCTTTTCATTGCGCTGTCAGGCGCACATTTCAATGGCAACCGCTTTGCTGTCGAGGCCGGAGCACGTGGTGCCTGTGCGGCCGTTGTGAGCGAGCTTCAGGAAGGACTGGTCATTCCACAATTGCTGGTGGATGACACGCATATTGCCTTGGGCAAGATTGCCCATGCCTGGCGCCAGCAGTTCGACATTGTCAGCGTGGCCATCACGGGCAGCTCGGGCAAGACCACCACCAAGGAATTTGCAGCCAGCATCTTTTCCGGGATGGGTTCCACGCTCGCCACGCTGGGCAACAAAAACAACGATATCGGCGTTCCACTGACGCTGTTCCGTCTGGGTGACGAGCATCGCTATGGCGTTTTCGAGCTTGGTGCCAATCATCTCGGGGAAATTGCCTATACCAGCAACATGGTGTCGCCGCAGGCTGCCGTCATTACCAATGTTGGCTCTGCCCACCTTGAAGGCTTTGGCAGCCGTGAAGGCATTGCCAAGGCCAAGGGCGAAATTTATGGCGGGCTTGTAAAGGGTGGTATCGCTTGCATCAACCTTGATGACGAGTTTGCTCCCTACTGGCGCGATCTCTGCAAACATCGCCAACAGCTTCATTTTTCCCTGCGGCAGAAGGCGGATGTCTGGGCGGACAATATCCGGCAATCCGCCACAGGCTGCCCTGCCTTCGATCTTCATGTCGGTGCCCGCACGGCCTCCATCGAGCTGCAGCTCATCGGTCGCCACAACGTGGCCAATGCGCTTGCCGCTGCTGCCTTGGCGCAGGCCTGTCATATCCCCCTGGAAAACATCGTTGCCGGTCTTGAAAAGACCAGCCCGGTTCCGGGGCGCCTCAATCTTCATCTTCTGAACCCAGGTTGCCGTCTCATCGACGATACCTACAACGCCAATCCTTCCTCGATGAAGGCGGCGATAGACGTGCTGGCAGAAATGCCGGGCCGCCGTGTTTTGGTGGCAGGTGACATGGGTGAATTGGGAAAGGCCACGGAGACGGGCCATAACGAGGTGGGGGGGTACGCAAAAATGAAGAAGATTGATGCGCTTTATGCGGTCGGGCAGTACAGCCAGTTCACGGCTGCCGGTTTCGGTCAGGAAACGCGGACGTTCCCGGACCAGCAGGCATTGCTTGAGGAACTGGAAAAGGAGCTGGAAACAGTAGTGACGCTGCTGGTGAAAGGATCACGCAGTGCCCGCATGGAGAACGTTGTCCATGCCCTGATGGACAAGAAGGAGTCCTGATCGATGTTGCTTTGGCTCGCGGAATTTCTCGCGCAGTACCATAAAGGCTTTCTGGTCTTTCATTACCTCACCCTGCGCGCGATCCTGAGCGTGGCGACGGCCATCGGCCTGTCGCTGTGGTGGGGGCCGTGGATGATCGAGCGCCTGCGCGCCATGAAATTCGGCCAGGCCATACGCAATGACGGCCCGCAGACGCATCTGGCCAAGACGGGTACGCCGACCATGGGCGGCGTACTCATTCTTGTTGCCATTGGTGTCAGCACCTTGCTCTGGGCCAATCTCGCCAACCCCTATGTCTGGGTTGTGCTGGCCGTGATGGTGGTCTTCGGCTTGGTGGGCTGGGTGGACGATTACCGCAAGGTGGTGGAGAAAAATCCGCGCGGTCTTCCCGGGCGCTGGAAGTACCTGTGGCAGTCGGTTGCCGGTATCGGCGCGGCTGTCTTCCTTTATCACTATGCCAAGACACCGATCGAAACCAGCCTGATCCTGCCTTTTTTCAAGAGCGTGATCATTCCGTTGGGTGTGTTCTACATCGTGCTCACGTATTTCGTGATCGTGGGTACCAGCAATGCTGTCAATCTCACGGATGGCCTGGATGGCCTTGCCATCATGCCGACCGTGATGGTTGCCGGGGCACTGGCCATCTTTGCCTACCTTTCCGGAAACATAAAGTTCGCGACCTATCTGCACATTCCCTATGTCGCAGGTTCCGGCGAGCTGATTGTGATCTGCGGCTCCATCATCGGGGCCGGCCTTGGCTTTCTCTGGTTCAACGCTTATCCCGCGCAGGTATTCATGGGGGATGTCGGTGCGCTGGCTCTGGGTGCCGTGCTGGGTGTTATCGCCGTCATCGTGCGTCAGGAGATCGTGCTTTTCATCATGGGTGGCGTGTTCGTACTGGAAACCGTTTCCGTGATGTTGCAGGTGGGCTCTTTCAAACTTACCGGCCGCCGTATTTTCCGCATGGCACCCATTCATCATCACTATGAGCTGAAGGGCTGGCCGGAAACCAAGGTTGTCGTCCGCTTCTGGATCATCAGCTTCATGCTGGTGTTGCTGGGGCTGGCTTCGTTGAAGATTCGTTGAAGAGAAGAAAATGGCATTGATACAGCGCGACGGTTTGCGGGTGGTGGTCGGTCTGGGAAAGACCGGGCTCTCCTGCGTGCGCTTTCTGAAAAGCCGGGGCTACCCGGTGGCCGTTACCGATACACGTGAGAATCCGCCGGGGCTGGCTGAGTTGCGGGCAGAGTTTCCGGACGTCGAGTTGTATCTGGGTGGGCTGGATGCCGACCTGCTTCGTGGCGCGAGTGAGATCATTGCCAGCCCCGGAGTTTCAGTGAAAGAGCCTGCTTTGGCAGCTGCTGTTTCTGCAGGCGTGCCTGTATCGGGTGATGTCGAGATATTTTGCCGCGAAGTGAAAGCCCCCATCGTTGCCATCACCGGGTCCAATGCCAAAAGCACAGTCACCACGCTGGTAGGGCTGATGGCAGTGAACGCAGGGATTAATGTGGGCGTGGGCGGCAATCTGGGTTTGCCGGTGCTGGACATGTTGCGCCAGCGGGGCGAGCAGTCGCTGTATGTGCTGGAGCTTTCCAGTTTTCAGCTTGAAACCACGCACTCGCTGAAGGCGGCGGTAGCCGTGGTGCTGAACATCAGCGAAGACCACATGGACCGCTATGCCTCCATGCAGGAGTACCACCAGGCCAAGCACCGGGTTTTCCGCCATTGCCAGCGTTATGTGGTCAATCGTGATGACCCACTGACCGTGCCACTGATTGAAGAAAGCATTCCCCGCAGCAGTTTCGGCCTGGATGCACCTGATCTCAGACAGTTCGGTGTGCTGGTCAAGGACGGGCAGAAGTGGCTGGCACGTGGCAGTGAGAAATTGCTGCCGGTTTCCGCCATGAAAATTCGCGGTAACCACAATGTGGCGAATGCACTGGCTGCCTTGGCACTGGGCGAAGCCGTCAACCTACCGATGGAAGCCATGCTGAAGACCCTGCAGGAGTTTGCCGGCTTGCCGCACCGCTGCGAGCTGGTTGCAGAGGCAGAAGGCGTGTCCTGGTACAACGATTCCAAGGGAACGAATGTGGGTTCCACGCTGGCGGCCATCAATGGTTTGGGAGCCGCTGTATCAGGAAAGCTGATCCTCATTGCTGGTGGTGTCGGCAAGGGACAGGATTTTTCTCCGTTGTCGGCACCGCTCCAGAAGCATGCGCGGGCACTGGTACTGATTGGCGAAGACGGCTCCCGTATTGCCGAGGCCGTGAACGACAGCGTGCCGCGTGTTTTTGCCACGTCATTGCAGGATGCCGTCAAGCAGTCCCGGGCACTGTCGAAAGACGGCGATGCCGTAGTCCTGTCGCCGGCCTGTGCCAGTTTCGACATGTTCAAGAACTATGAAGACCGCGGACAGCAGTTTGTGGCCGTCGTCAGGTCGGTGGTACAAGGAAAATGAAAGCCATCCCTTTGCCAACCTCGACCACGCTGATGCAGGGAGTCACCTCCCGGCACCTGCTCATGCTGTCGGCAGGGCTGTTGTTCTGCATCGGCCTTGTCATGGTGGCATCTGCCTCCATGGGGGTGGCGGCTTCTGTGTTTGGCAATGAATTCTATTTTCTGGTGCGGCATCTGGTTTACATGATGCTGGGTCTGGGGCTGGGCATATTTGCCATGACCGTTCCCATTGCCACCTGGGAGCGCTTGAGTGGTTTCATTCTGTTGGCTGGTTTTGTCCTGCTGGTGGTGGTGCTGATTCCTGGTATCGGCAAGCGCGTGAACGGCAGCATGCGCTGGATTGGAATTGGCCCCATGACCATGCAGCCCTCCGAGTTTGCGAAGTTTGCCGTCGTTGCTTACATGGGGGCATATCTTCTCCGGCGTCAGGCCGAAGTACGCAGCAGTTGGGCAGGTTTCATCAAACCCATGGCTGTGGTGGGGATAGCTGTGCTGCTGCTGTTGCTGGAGCCGGATTTCGGCGCAAGCGTCGTCACGGTGGCGGCAGTGATGGGCATGCTCTTTCTGGCGGGTACACCCTTGCTGCAGTTTGCCGTGCTGCTGACCACTGCGGTGGTGATGGGGGGGCTGGCAGTCATCCTTGAGCCTTACCGCATGAAGCGCATGCTTTCTTTCACCGATCCTTGGGCCGACCAGTTCAACTCCGGTTATCAGCTGACCCAGAGCCTGATTGCCTTTGGTCGTGGCGAATGGACAGGCGTGGGATTGGGAAAAAGCGTGCAGAAACTCTTTTACCTGCCGGAAGCGCACACTGATTTCGTGTTTGCCGTGTATGCCGAAGAGTTCGGCCTTATTGGCGTGCTCTTCGTGATAGGGCTTTTCTGGCTCCTGGTGCGATCGGCATTGCGCATCGGCCGTGAGGCGGAGCTGGGCGAAAAATTCTATGCCGCCTATCTGGCCTATGGCATTGCCTTCCTGATTGGTGTGCAGGCACTGGTGAACATCGGCGTGAACATGGGTCTGTTCCCCACCAAGGGCTTGACCTTGCCGCTGGTGAGCTATGGCGGCAGCAGCCTGCTCATCGTGTTCCTGATGCTGGGTGTGCTGCTGCGTATCGATTCCGAGAATACTGAGGCTGCGGCCATCTCCTCCAGCAAGGGAGGGTGCTCATGAACAGCGTGAAAAGCGTGGTGGTGATGGCGGGGGGCACGGGAGGACATGTATTCCCTGCTCTGGCCGTGGCAGAAGCCTTGCGCGAGCGTGGCGTGAGCATCCACTGGCTGGGCACACGTGCCGGCATCGAGGCAGAGCTTGTGCCTGCCCGTGGCTTCTCCATCACCTATCTGGAGGTCAGCGGTGTGCGCGGGCAGGGTATCCAGCGCCTGCTGCTGGCACCGTTCAAGCTTGTCATTGCCGTGCTTGAGGCCATGAAGGCCTTGCAGACAGTAAAAGCCGATGCCGTTATCGGACTGGGTGGCTATGTCACCGGTCCGGGTGGAGTTGCGACACGCCTGTTGGGCAAGCCCTTGCTGATCCATGAGCAGAACGCGATTGCCGGCTTCACGAATCGCCAGCTTTCACGCTTTGCCAATCGCGTGCTGGAGGCATTTCCCAACGCGTTTGCGCCGGCTGCCAAGGTGCATCAGGTAGGCAATCCCGTGCGCCGCGAAATCGCTGCATTGCAAACACCCGAAGAGCGCTTTGCTGGTCGTGAGGGTGCCTTGCGCATTCTCGTGCTGGGCGGAAGCCAGGGAGCAGTGGCTTTGAACGAGCTGGTGCCCGAGGCCTTGGCATTGTTGCAAAAGAAGCAGGCATTGCTGATTCGTCATCAGGCCGGGAAAAGGAATATTGAAAAGGCTTCTGGAAAATACAGGGCACTGGCCTTGGAGGCAGAAGTCCTGCCTTTCATTGACGACATGGCAGCCATGTATGGCTGGGCGGACCTGGTGGTGTGTCGTTCCGGCGCGCTGACGGTCTCCGAAATTGCAGCGGCGGGTGTGGGCTCTGTCCTCATTCCCTATCCACATGCCGTTGATGATCACCAGACCGCCAATGGAAAATTCCTGAGCGAGGCGGGCGCAGCACTCTTGTTTCGCCAGCAGGACCTGAGTGCAGAGAAATTGGCAGCCGCCCTTGAATCCTTGCTGTCCCGCGAAAAACTGATGCAGATGGCCTGTGCCGCACGTGCGTTGGCTAAGCCCGATGCCACGGAAGTGGTGGTGGGCGAAATTCTGGGAGCTGGAAAATGAGTGAGTCGCCAAAGCGTTCGCGACTGATAGAGATTCCCGAGATGCGGCGTATCCGTCGTATCCATTTCATCGGCATCGGTGGCGCCGGCATGTGCGGCATTGCCGAAGTTCTGCTTAATCAGGGTTACGAGATTGCCGGCTCTGACATCAAGGCAGGCAAGACGACACAACGCCTTCAGGAGTTTGGTGCTCAGGTGTTCATCGGGCACCGCAGCGAAAATATTGTGGGTGCAGACGTGATCGTGGTGTCAACGGCCATTGATGACGAGAACCCGGAAATCATGGCGGCGCGTGAAGCAAGGTTGCCGATTGTGCGTCGTGCAGAAATGTTGGCCGAGTTGATGCGTTATCGCCATGGCATTGCCGTGGCGGGTACGCATGGCAAGACCACGACGACCAGTCTGGTTTCCTCCATCCTGGCAGAAGACGGCCGGGATCCGACCTTTGTGATCGGTGGTCTGCTCAACAGCGCCGGCACCAATGCCAAGCTGGGCGCCAGCCGCTATTTCGTGGCGGAAGCGGACGAAAGCGATGCCTCTTTCCTGCATTTGCAGCCCATGGCATCCATCGTGACCAATATCGATGCGGATCACATGGATACCTATGGAGGATCGTTCGACAAGCTCAAGCAGACCTTCATCGAGTTCCTGCACAACCTGCCGTTCTACGGTCTGGCTGTTGTATGCGGTGATGATCCGGTAGTCCGTGAACTGTTGCCGCAGATTGGCCGGCCAGCCGTCACCTACGGCCTGCAGGATGACAACGATGTGCGTGCCGTCGATATCCATCAGGACGGCTTGCAGACACATTTCACCGTGCTGCGCCCGGGCCATGAGCCACTGCCTGTCACTCTGAACCTGCCTGGCCTGCACAACGTGCTGAATTCGCTGGCCGCGATTGCCGTTGCCGCCGATGAAAAGGTGAGTGATGACGCCATAGTCCGTGCACTCGCGGGCTTCCAGGGAGTAGGTCGCCGCTTCCAGCAACTGGGTGAGTTCCCTCTTGCTACTGCACAAGGCCAGGGCGATGTGCGTCTGGTCGATGATTATGGCCATCACCCCCGTGAAGTGGATGCCACCATCAAGGCGGCACGCCAGAGCTTTCCGGAAAGACGTCTGGTCATGTTGTTCCAGCCGCACCGCTATTCGCGTACGCGGGACTGTTTCGAGGATTTCGTGCAGGTGCTGTCCACCGTGGATGCACTTTTGCTGCTGGATGTTTACAGCGCTGGCGAGAAAGCCATCACGGGCGCGGACAGCCGCACGCTGGCCCGCAGCATACGCACGCGTGGCACGGTGGATCCTGTTTTCGTGGAAAGCCCTGACGAGCTGGCGTCGCTGCTGCGCAACGTATTGCAGCCGGGTGATGTCCTGCTCACGCAGGGTGCAGGAAATGTAGGTGTGATTGCGCAGGAACTGGCGCAGCACGGTTTGTATCTGCAGGTGGACAAGGCATGAGTACGGTAGTGGATGTTCAGCGTTTCGGGCGAGTGGCTGTGCTGCTGGGTGGCACAGCGGCCGAGCGCCCGATTTCCCTCATCAGCGGCAAGGCTGTACTGGATGCCCTGCAAGGTGCTGGCGTGAACGCGGTTGCCTTTGATACGGCAGAGCGGCCCGTATCCGAACTGGCCGGTTTTGATCGTGCCTTCATCGTACTGCACGGCAGGGGCGGTGAAGACGGCACCATCCAGGGCCTGCTCGAATTGATGAAAATTCCTTATACCGGCAGTGGCGTGCTGGCATCGGCACTGGGCATGGACAAGGAGCGCACCAAGCTGGTGTGGCTGGGCGCAGGTTTGCCAACGCCGAAATACCGTCGCCTTGAGTCAGGCATGGATTTCGGGCAGGTGGCAAGTGATCTGGGCTTGCCGCTGATGATCAAGCCTTCACACGAGGGTTCGAGTATCGGCATGTGCAAGGTCATGCAGGCCGAGGAATTGCCGCGTGCCTTTGCCAATGCGGCTGTGTATGACAGCGAGGTGATTGCCGAGACATGGATCGGTGGTGGCCACGAATACACGGTGGTGATTCTCGACGGCAAGGCACTGCCCGTGATCCGTATGAAAACGGATCGGGATTTCTACGATTTTGAGGCCAAGTACGAAGCCAATGACACGCAATACCTTTGCCCTTGCGGTTTGCCCCCAGAAAAGGAGAAAGAGCTGCAGGCGCTGGCACTGCAGGCATTCGCGCTGGTGGGCGCCAGTGGTTGGGGCCGTATCGACGCCATGATGGATGAGCAGGGCCGCTTCTGGCTGCTGGAAGTGAACACGGTGCCGGGCATGACGGACCACTCGCTGGTACCCATGGCGGCCAAGGCTGCCGGTCTGTCGTTCACAGACCTCGTACTGACCATCCTTGCACAGACGCTGGAGGACTGACGACATGTTGCAGGCCACACGACGGACCGTTGCAGAAATTGCCGAACTGCCTTCACTGCGTGGCGATAGCGTTCTGCGCCTCGCGTCCTATGCCGTGCTGGTTGTGGCGGTCGTACTGTTTGTCGTGGTGGTGGTCAGGGTATCGGCTGTGTTGCAGGCAAAAACAGCCATTGCATCACTGCTGGTAGAAGGAGAAATGCGCAATGGCGACCGCAGCCAGATAGCGGCCCGCGTCGCACCGGTCGCGGGTGGCAGTTATTTTTCTGCGGATCTGGCTGCTATACGTGATGCAGCACTCACGGCACCTTGGGTGGACGAAGTGGTTGTCAGCCGGCGCTGGCCGGATGGTGTGCGCTTGCAGGTGCGCGAGATGCAGCCCGTTGCACTCTGGGGAGCAGGTGGCCTGCTCAGTTCACGCGGTGACCTGTTTGTGCCGGCCAATACGGTGAGCACCAGTGACCTGCCCATCCTTTTCGGGCCGGCCAACAAGACCGTGTATGTCATGGAGCAGTACCGCGCCATGAACAGCATCCTGCGTGGTCTGGGCATGCGTATTGTGGAGCTTCAGCTTACGGAAAGGATGAGCTGGTTCCTGCGGTTAGACAACGGCATGGAGCTGGTGGTGGATCAGGTGGATGCGATCGAAAAAATGCAGCGTTTCGCCTATCTCTACGAGCGCCAGTTGAAGCCGGATGCTGCCAGCATTGCCACCATCGATCTGCGCTATCGCAATGGGGTAGCAGTGGGATGGAAAAATTCTGCACGGGCCCGGCCGGCAGCGCAGCGTAGCTGAGCACTGGTCTGGCAGGGTTCCGGGCAAGACAGCAACAGAATTGATGATTGAACGTTCGCCCTCATGGGGCAGGTAAGGAAGAGATGGCAAGCGCAACAAGCAATCCGATGATCGTGGGCATCGATGTCGGCACCGCAAAGGTGGTGGCGCTCGTGGGCCAGATCAACAACGAGGGAAAGCTCGAGATTGTTGGCGTCGGCATGAAGCCGGCCCGGGGGATGAAAAAGGGCGTGGTCGTCAACATCGACCAGACCGTGCAATCCATCCAGGGAGCAGTGGCCGAGGCCGAGCTGATGGCCGACTGCAAGATTCATTCGGCATATATCGGCATCTCCGGCGCACATATTGGCGGCCGCAATTCGCAGGCTGTGGTGGCGATACGCGAAGGGGAAGTCCAGCAGAGCGATATCGATCGTGTGGTGGATGCTGCCAAGTCCGGCCCCATTCCCACGGACCAGCGCATTCTTCACATCCTGCCGCAGGAGTTCCAGGTGGACGACCAGGCGGATGTGCGTGATCCGCTGGGCATGTCGGGCGTGCGCCTGGAAGGTCATGTGCATCTGGTGACCTGCTCGGTCAATGCCATGCAGAACCTGGAAAAATGTGTGCGCGGCTGTGGCATTGATATCGAGGGCATCATCCTGCAGCAACTGGCCTCCAGTCATGCTGTGCTGACGGAAGATGAAAAAGAGCATGGCGTCTGTCTGGTGGATATCGGTGGCGGCACCACGGATGTCGCTGTGTTTGCGCAGGGCGCCATTCGGCATACGGCCGTGATTCCGGTAGCGGGTGACCAGGTCACCAACGACATTGCCACGGCACTTTATACGCCCACGCAGGATGCCGACGAGATCAAGACCAAGTACGCCTGTGCGGTTGCTCAACTGGTCGAGCCCGAACAGACCATCAACGTGCCCGGCATGGGTGATCGCCCTGCACGCAAGCTCTCACGGCAGACGCTGGCGGAAGTGGTGGAGCCGCGCTACGACGAACTATTTGCGCTGGTGCAGCAGGAAATCGAAAAGAGTGGTTATGCAGGGCGCTTGGCGGCCGGCATCGTGCTGACGGGAGGCTCCTCCAAGATCGAAGGTGCCACGGCGCTGGCCGAGTCGATTTTCCATATGCCGGTACGCATTGGCATGCCGCAGTCCCTGAAGGTGGGTGGCATGGGTGAAGTGCTGCGCAATCCTATTTACTCCACGGGTGTGGGCCTGCTGCTTTATGGCAAGCGCCAGTGGGAAGAAAACCCCAAGCCGGTACTGCGCAAGAGCAGTGGTGCCGGCATGGGAGAGGTCGTCCAGAAGTTGCACGGTTGGTTCGCATGGCTGCGGGCCTGGCTGGCTCGCAATTTCTGAGCGAAGTCTTGCTGCCCTTTGCTGGGGGCAGGGAAGCCGGGTGAGCGGACCCGGCATGCAATAACAACAGCAGCATGTGGTTTTTCATACAAAGGAGAGTGAGATGAACAATATTTTCGAGTTTGCGGACAATGCTCCGCAGCAAGGTGCGGCGGTAATCAAGGTCATTGGTGTCGGGGGCGGCGGTGGTAATGCCGTCGAGCACATGGTGAACAGCCAGGTTGAAGGTGTGGAATTCATCTGTGCCAATACCGACATGCAGGCGCTGTCCAAATCGCACGCACGCACGCATCTGCAGCTGGGACAGGGTGTGACGCGTGGCCTAGGTGCCGGTGCCAATCCGGAAGTGGGTCGTCAGGCTGCGGTGGAAGACCGTGACCGTATCCGCGAAGTGCTGGAAGGCGCCGACATGGTGTTCATCACGGCCGGCATGGGCGGTGGCACGGGTACGGGTGGTGCGCCGGTGGTGGCTGAAGTCGCCAAGGAAATGGGCATTCTCACGGTGGGCGTGGTGACCAAGCCTTTCGGCTTTGAACAGCAGAAGCGCATGGCTGTGGCCGAGGCCGGTATCGAGAGCCTGGCCCAGCATGTCGATTCGCTGATCACCATCCCCAATGACCGCCTGCTCAAGGTGCTGGGCAAGGTCACGATGATGCAGGCTTTCCGCGAAGCCAATAACGTCTTGAAGAATGCCGTTCAGGGCATCGCCGACATGATCCTGCAGCCCGGCGTGATCAACGTCGACTTTGCCGACGTGCGTACGGTCATGTCCGAACAGGGCCTGGCCATGATGGGCACCGGTTCCGGCAAGGGCGATGACCGTGCCCGCCTGGCTACCGAAATGGCCATCCACAGCCCGCTGCTGGACGACGTGAAGCTGGACGGTGCGCGTGGCGTGCTGGTCTCCATTGCCGCCAACGAAGACCTGGGGCTGGATGAATTCACCACGGTGGGCGAAATCGTGGGCCAGTTTGCCTCCTCCGAGGCGACGGTCGTGATCGGTACCATCCTCAACCCCGATCTCGGCGACGAAATCCAGGTGACAGTGGTGGCCACCGGCCTGCCCAAGTCGGCACGTAGCGCCAACTCTGGCATGAAGCTGGTGCAGCCGGCCCAGATGCCAGTGAGCCGTCCTGAGGCAGCCACGGGCACGCACGGTATTTCGGCGGATTACGACACGCCGGCCTACCTGCGCAACCAGAAGGCGGGCAACAGCGGGGCCGCCCCCCGCAATGCGCCGGACCTGCTGAACATCCCGGCCTTCCTGCGTCGTCAGGCAGACTGAGGCTGCTGCGCCGGACCGACCGTTCACTCTCCGGGTCGGTCCGGCATTTTTCGAGTTGCGTGAGAGGGGCTGTCTGCTACCATCGCCCTCCCGCCGAAGTGAAATAATTTGTCACATGTTGCGACAACGCACAGTCAAGAACGCCATCCGCGCCAGCGGCATCGGCCTCCATACCGGCGCCAAGATTTATCTCACCCTGAAGCCGGGGCCTGTGGATTCAGGCATCGTTTTCCAGCGTACGGACCTTGATCCCCCCGTCGAGTTGCCAGCCCGGGCACTGATGGTGAAGGACACCTCCATGGCAACCAGTCTGGTGCAGGGTGAGGTACGACTTTCCACGGTGGAGCACCTCATGTCGGCGCTGGCCGGCCTTGGCATAGACAATGCCGTGATCGAGGTCACCGCAGGTGAAATCCCCATCATGGACGGCTCGGCCGGTCCTTTCGTTTTTCTGATCCAGGCGGCTGGCATTGTCGAGCAGGAAGCGCCCAAGCGCTTTGCCCGCATCAAGCATCGCGTGGAAGTCAGGGAAGGGGACAAGATTGCAGCTTTCGAGCCTTACGAGGGCTTCAAGCTCTGCTTCACCATTGATTTTGACCATCCGGCCTTTGCCGAGGAAAACCGTTATGCCGAGGTGGATTTCTCCACCACTTCTTATGTAAAGGAAGTCAGCCGCGCCCGTACCTTCGGTTTCATGCGCGATATCGAGTACCTGCGCTCAAAGAATCTTGCCCTTGGCGGCAGCATGGAAAACGCCATCGTGGTGGATGACCACGGGGTGATGAACCAGGAAGGCTTGCGCTACAAGGATGAGTTCGTACGTCACAAGATGCTGGACGCGATAGGCGATCTTTACCTGCTGGGTCACGGCATTATCGGCGAATATCAGGGCTACAAGTCAGGGCATGGCCTCAACAACCAGCTTTTGCGTGCTCTGCTGGACCAGTCTGATGCCTGGGAAATTGTCACATTTGATGACGAGGCGCTTGCACCCATCTCCTACATAAAGGCGGCGCGCCAACAATAAGCCTTTTGAATCAGTGAGATAGGGGGCTCTTAATGAGGCTCCCTGTCCTCTGCGACCCCTGTCGGCTTTTCCACATGCCTTGCCAGGCGCCGCAAGGCTTCGCTAACCTCCCCGCCGCCCAAGTCGTCTGACAGGCTGTTCAGCATTTCGGCCGTATGGGGGCTCAGGCGCCGTAACGGGGGCTGGCGGGTTTGCGGGGCATGACGGTCTGTTGCTGACGGCCCAATCACGGCCTGAATGCGCCTCAGTTCACAGAACTCGGAATGTTGGCGCAACTGCTGCATGTAGATGCGGCTAAGATAGCGAAGCTGGCCGGCTACCGTGCTGTTTCCGGCCGCCAGCGTCAGGGTTCCCTCATGGTAGGATGCCACCCGGACCTGATGACGCAGACGCTCATCAAGGTAGAAACCCAGCAGTGAATCCAGCCTGGCGATAAGGCCGGAGCGCTCACGCAGGACCTGGAGTGGTCCTTGGGTAATGATTTCGGTCAGCGTGGATGTTTTCTGGAAGCGCATGTCCGTTTTGTTTGTTGAGGCCTCTTCAGGGAGAAAAGGCCGATCTGCTGGTGCCGGGTTGTCAGTATACCCGGGCCAAAACAAGAATCAGGATCAACTTTGACCATGAACATCATCTTACTGAGCCGTAAACACGGGCGTCCTCGCACCGTGCAACTGCGGCCCCGCCTGCTGATGCTTGGCCTTGTGGCTCTGGCCATCGTGTCTGCCGGAATCGGTGGCGCAGGTTACTGGGCGGCCTCCCGCTTTTTTCCTTCCGACCATGCCCTCACAGCGTCCGGTGCTGAAGAAACCCGTGACCAGCTCAAGGCCATGACAGCGCGTATGGTGGAAATGCAGGCGCGCCTGGTCCGCCTTGATGCATTGGGCGAGCACCTGGCCGAGTCTGCCAAGCTCAACACGGAGGAATTCGATTTTAAAAAAAAGCCTCCGATGGGCGGCCCGCTGACTGAAGAGCTGAGCGTGCTGTCCGGGCGCTCCGACGTGATGCTGCGCTTGCAGCAGCTGTCAGAAGAAATAGAGCACAAGGAAGCCCAGCTTGAGGCGCTGGACAGCCTGCTGAGTGGCCGGCGCATCCAGCCGCGCAGCTATCTGGCCAATATGCCGGTGCGCAGTGGCAGCAGCTACATGACCTCCAACTATGGCTATCGTGCTGATCCCTTCACAGGCCGCACGACCTTTCATGGTGGTATCGACTTTGCCGGCCCCGTGGGTACGCAGGTGTATTCCGTGGCACCGGGCATCGTGACCTGGTCGGGCGTCAAGACAGGCTACGGCAACATGATCGAGATCAGTCATGGCGACAACAT
The DNA here is from genome assembly GCA_037189985.1 of Moraxellaceae bacterium. Taxonomy (GTDB): domain Bacteria; phylum Pseudomonadota; class Gammaproteobacteria; order Pseudomonadales; family Moraxellaceae; genus UBA2031. The sequence continues at coordinate 81,725 of JBBCJX010000006.1, read as the reverse complement.
GAGCACACGCTATGCCCATGCCAGCCGTCTTCTGGTGAAAGAGGGCGATCTCGTCAGCAAGGATCAGCTGATTGCGCTGATGGGCTCTACCGGCCGGTCCACCGGTTCGCATCTTCACTACGAGGTGTTGAGGGATGGCAAGCAGGTGGACCCTTCCACCTATATTGCCCATGCGCGGCGCTGACCCGTTTCCTGATGATGTCTCCCGAGAGCCCGGCATAGCCGGGCTTTTTCATTACAGAAAGCCGGATCAGGCTTGGTGTTGCCGGTCAGGGAATCGGAGTAGAATTGCCCGCTTTGTTGGTGGGGCTGCCTTGCATATGCGGGATGCCGGCCCCATTGGAGAAGGTTCCGGATCAGTCATGCCTGACCGGACGCCGTGACGACGGTGGCATCATTCATTTTCACGAGTAGCGGTTATGTCGGGATTTGCAGGTCTGCTGGGCGGTATTTTCGGTACCAAGAACGAGCGCGAACTGAAGCGCATGCGCAGGCTGGTCGAAGTGGCCAATGCGCAGGAAGAAACCCTGAAAGCCCTGTCTGATGATGCCCTTTCCGCAAAGACGGCCGAGTTCAAGACCCGCTTCACCCAGGGTGAAGGCCTGGACAAGCTCTTGCCCGAAGCATTTGCCGTCTGCCGCGAGGCTGCCCGCCGCGTGCTGGGCATGCGTCATTATGATGTACAGCTGATTGGCGGCATTACCCTGCACGAAGGCCGCATTGCGGAAATGCGTACCGGTGAAGGCAAGACCCTGACCGCTACCCTGCCTGCCTACCTCAATGCGCTTTCCGGGCAGGCCGTGCACGTGGTGACGGTGAATGATTACCTGGCAGCGCGTGACGCTGACTGGAATCGCCCCCTCTTCGAGTTTCTCGGCCTCAAGGTGGGTGTGATCCGCTCCATGCAGCCTGCAGCAGAAAAGCGCGCCGCCTATGAAGCAGACATCACTTACGGTACCAACAACGAGTTCGGTTTTGACTATCTCCGCGACAACATGGCCTTCCGTCTGGAAGACAAGTTCCAGCGTGGCCTGGCCTACGCGCTGGTCGATGAAGTCGACTCCATCCTTATTGACGAAGCGCGTACGCCACTGATCATCTCGGGCGCAAGTGACGATTCTTCCCGCCTCTACGAGCAGATCAACACCCTCATTCCCAAGCTGCGTCGCCAGGCTGAAGAAGGTCAGGCGGACGGTGGCCACTACTGGATGGATGAAAAGCACCGTCAGGTCGAACTGACGGAAGCTGGTCATGAGTATGTGGAAGAGCTGCTGATCGGCATGGGCCTGCTCGCCGAAGGCGACAGCCTCTATTCCGCAGCCAATCTGGGCGTGCTGCATCATGTGCATGCCGGTCTCAAGGCACATGTGCTTTTCCAGCGCGACGTGCAGTACATCGTTCAGGACAATGAAGTCATCATCGTTGACGAGCACACCGGCCGTACCATGCCGGGCCGGCGCTGGTCCGACGGTATCCACCAGGCGGTGGAGGCCAAGGAGCATGTGCGTATCCAGAGCGAAAACCAGACGCTGGCAACAACCACTTTCCAGAATTATTTCCGTCTTTACCGCAAGCTCTCCGGCATGACCGGTACGGCGGATACGGAAGCTCCCGAATTCCGCCAGATCTATGGTCTGGATGTGGTGGTCATTCCCACGCACCGCCCCATGGTGCGAAAGGACCTGGATGATCTGGTCTATCTGAGCCGCGACGAGAAGTTCCAGGCCATCATCGCCGAGATCAAGGTGCTCCGTGAAAAGCAGGCGCCTGTTCTGGTCGGTACGGCGACCATCGAGGCCAGCGAATATCTTGCCAAGGTGCTGAAGCAGGAAAAGATTCCGCATGAAGTGCTGAATGCCAAGTTCCACGAGCGCGAGGCAGACATCATTGCCCAAGCTGGCCGTCCGGGCGCCGTGACCATTGCCACCAACATGGCAGGCCGTGGTACCGACATCCTGCTCGGGGGCAACTGGAAGAACGAAGCCGCCAAACTGGAAAATCCCACGCAGGCACAGCTGGATGCACTGAAAGCCGAGTGGCAGAAAAATCACGACACCGTCATCAATGCCGGTGGTTTGCACATCATCGGCTCCGAGCGCCATGAGTCCCGTCGTATCGACAACCAGTTGCGTGGCCGCTCCGGCCGTCAGGGTGATCCGGGGGTGACCCGTTTCTACCTGTCGCTGGAAGATGACCTCATGCGCATTTTTGCCAGTGACCGTGTCAAGAACATGATGCGCTCGCTGGGCATGCAGCAGGGCGAGGCCATCGAGCATCGCTGGGTCACGCGCTCTATCGAGAATGCACAGCGCAAGGTGGAAGCCCGCAATTTCGATATCCGCAAGAACCTGCTCAAGTACGACGATGTGGCCAATGACCAGCGCCGTGCCATCTACACGCAGCGTGATGCGATTCTGGAGTCCTCAAGCATTGCCGAGAATGTCGAGCTGATTCACAGCGATGTGATCAACACGGTGATCAGCCAGTTCATTCCTCCCCAGAGCATTGATGACCAGTGGGATGTCGAAGGTCTGGAAAAAGGCTTGGCCATGGACTTTGGTACCGAGCTCAATATCCGCAAGTGGCTGGATGAGGACGATACGCTGCACGAAGAAGGCGTGCGTGACCGGGTGGCATCAGCAGTACTGGGCAATTACCAGAACAAACGCAAGCAGATCGGTGCCGAGGTGACGGATCAGCTCGAAAAGCAGCTGATGCTGCAGATTCTTGATCGTCACTGGAAAGAACATCTGGCCGCCATGGATTACCTGCGCCAGGGTATTCATCTGCGCGGCTATGCCCAGAAGAACCCTGAGCAGGAATACAAGCGCGAGGCCTTTCAGCTGTTCGAGCAGTTGCTGGGCGCCGTCAAGCTGGAGCTGGTACAGACGCTGGCGCGTGTGCAGGTGCAGTCACAGGAGGAGGTTGCTGCCATCGAGGCGCAACGTCTGGCCGAAGCCGAGGCCATGTCCATGCAGTTCCAGCATGCTGACGCGAGTGCGGCACTGGGTGATGGTGCCGAGCAGGCACCGGATGATGCTCCTCCTGCCCTCCTGCCGCAGGCACCTTTTGTACGGGGAGGAGACAAGGTCGGGCGCAATGATCCTTGCCCTTGCGGCTCCGGCAAGAAATTCAAGCATTGTCATGGCCAGCTGGCCTGACGGTTTCACGTCCATGTGGTTGAAAAAGGAGAGCATGTCTCTCCTTTTTCACATCTGTTGTTAGAGGAGTCTTGTCATGGCGGTAGGTAATCTGGATTTGCCTCTGATGCATCCTGTCAGCGGTGTTCGCATCGGCATTACGGAGGCAGCCATCCGTTACAAGAACCGGCGCGACCTTACACTCTTCGAGATTGCAGAAGGTGCAACCGTAAGTGCGGTGTTCACCCGCAACAGCTATTGCGCCGCCCCGGTATTGCTGTGTCGCGAGCATTTGCAGCAGGCTGTGCCGCGGTATCTGGTCATCAATACCGGCAATGCCAATGCCGGGACAGGTACCGTCGGTATGGAGAATGCGAGGGCATCTTGCGCGGCGCTTGCCGAGCTGACGGGTGTTCCTGCCGCACGCGTGTTGCCTTTCTCCACGGGCGTTATCGGTGAGCATCTACCTGTGGACAGGTTGTCGGCGGCATTGCCGGCCGCGTTGTCAGCACTCAGCGAGAATGCCTGGGCAGAGGCTGCCTCCGGCATCATGACCACGGATACGCGCCCCAAAGGGGCCAGCGAGCAGTTCACGGTGGCAGGGCAGACCTATACCGTGACGGGCATTTCCAAGGGTGCGGGCATGATCCGGCCCAATATGGCCACCATGCTGGGTTATGTGGCGACAGATGCGGCCGTGGCCCAGTCTGTTCTGGATGCCTTGCTGCACTCAGCCGTCAACCAGAGTTTCAATCGCATCACCATTGATGGGGATACCTCGACCAATGACTCCTGCGTGCTGATTGCCAGCAGCGCTGCCGGCAATGCACCGGTAACGGTGCCGGCGGGTGAGCTTTTCGAAAAGCTGCAGGAGGCCGTGCACCGGGTCTTTGCACGGTTGGCCCAGCTCATCGTGCGCGATGGCGAGGGCGCCACCAAGTTCATTACCGTGCAGGTGGAGGAGGGGGCCGATACCCAGGAGTGCTGTGACGTGGCCTACAGCATTGCCCATTCTCCGCTGGTGAAAACTGCTTTCTTTGCTTCCGATCCCAACTGGGGACGTATCGTGGCGGCAGTCGGCAATGCTGGTTTGCAGGCGCTGGATGTCAGCCGTGTCCGTGTTTTCCTGAACGAGGTCTGCATTGTCGATAACGGTGGCCGTGCTCCGGCCTATACCGAGGAGCAGGGCGCTGCCGTGATGAAGCAGGAGGAAATAACCATCCGTGTCTGTCTGGGTCGTGGCAGTGCGCGGGACACGGTTTATACCTGCGACTTCTCTTACGATTACGTGAAGATCAATGCGGACTACCGGTCCTGAAGGGCTTTGTCCGATGGTGCCGGTCAGCGCTCTGTCATGAGTGACACGAAATGAAACGTATTCTTGTGGCAGCGGCCGTTATCCGGCGTCAGGGAAAAATCCTGATTGCACAGCGCCTTGCCGACAAGCATCAGGGCGGGCTCTGGGAGTTTCCGGGAGGCAAGGTCGAGGAAGCAGAGTCTGTCGAGCAGGCTCTGGCCCGGGAGCTTGTGGAGGAGCTGGGCATCGTGCCGGAGCGCTCCCGGCCGCTGATACGTATTTCACATGATTATCCGGACAAGTCAGTTTGCCTGGACGTATGGGAGGTCTCTGCATTCCGGGGTGAGCCGCATGGCAGGGAAGGCCAGCCTCTACGCTGGGTCACACCTGAGACACTGGCAGGCCATGCCTTTCCCGAGGCCAACCGCCCGATTGTGAGCGCTGCATGCCTGCCTTCGCTTTATGCCATTTCGCCCGATCAGCTGACGCTGGATGCCTTGCTGACCTGGGCGGATGAGCGGCTGGAAAAGGGCATCAGGCTGATGCTTTTCCGGGCTCCTTCGCTTGCCCGTGAAGAGTACTGCCGCCAGGCCATGCAACTCCTGGAGCGGTGCCGTAAAGCAGGTGCCGAACTGTTGCTGCATGGTGATCCTGATTTGCTGGGGCAGGTACCCGCTGACGGCCTTCATTTGCCGGCTCGCGAAATTTCCCGATATGCACGGCGGCCTGTGCCTGCTGATAAATGGCTGGCGGCTTCGGTGCATGACAAGGCGGAGCTGTTGTCGGCGGAGTCACTGGATGCAAATTTTGTGACGATCTCACCCGTACAGCCCACGCATTCACATCCAGATGCGCCTGTGCTGGGATGGAATGATTTTGCGAGGCTGGCAGAGAAGGCGGTGGTTCCGGTGTATGCCTTGGGCGGGCTTGGCGAGAGCGATCTTGAAACGGCATGGCAGGCGGGTGCCCAAGGTGTTGCAGGAATCCGGGGGCTGTAAACCCTTATCTCAGCGTGTCTCGTCGTTGAGTGAGGAGTGCACTTCTTCCCCCGGAATACGGTGCGATTCATCTGCCCAGGCCCCCAGGTCAATCAACTTGCAGCGCTCGCTGCAAAACGGCCGGTAAGGTGATGCCGTCGACCATATGACGGGTGCCTGACAGCGTGGGCATGCCAGCACGGGGTTTTCAGGCGAGTGCTTTTCAGGGCTGGCCATTTGCCATTTCCAGATACTTCCGGTGCAGCACTTCCAGTGCAGCATGCAGCTCATCCGGACCAGCATCGTTCAATACCACATCATCCGCCCTGGCTTGGCGTTCGCGGCGGCTCATCTGTACTGCCATGATGGCGGCAATCTGCTCTTCGCTGACATGATCCCGGCGCGCCGCCCGTTGTTTCTGGTCGGCTTCGGGAGCATCCACCAGCAGCGTGCGGTGGGCAAAGCGGTGTTGTCCGCTTTCAAAGAGAAGGGGAGAAACAAGGATCGTGTAGGGCGAGAGACTGACTGCCAGCTGTTGCCGGATTTCCTCGGCGATCCTGGGGTGGGTGATGGCCTCCAGTCGCTTCCGCTCTGCAGGGTCTGCAAAGACGATCTGCCGCAGGGCGGCACGGTCCAGCGTGCCATTGGCCTGAATGACATGGTCGCCAAAGCTCTCTGCAATCTCTTGCAATGCAGGTTTGCCGGGCTCGACGATCACACGTGCCGCCAGATCGGCATCCACAATGGTGATGCCGCGTTGTTGCAGGTAGTCGGTCGCCATGGACTTGCCACTGCCAATGCCGCCGGTGAGTCCGATGACCAGCATGATCAGCCCAGATACCAGTTCAGCAGCGGGTGCCCCCAGAGTAGGGCAATGAAGCCTGCAATGGCGATATAGGGCCCAAAGGCAAAGGGGGCACTTTCACGGCGAGCGATGTAGTAGCCGATGCCGACCACCGACCCCACCAGTGAGGAAAGCAGCAATATCAAGGGCAGGGCTTGCCATCCCAGCCAAGCGCCCAGTGCGGCCAGCAGCTTGAAGTCACCATAACCCATGCCTTCTTTGCCGGTTACCAGTTTGAAGAGCCAGTAAACACTCCACAGTGAGACATAGCCAAACACGGCTCCCAGTACTGCATGGGGCAGTGGCACGAACAGGCCGGAGACATTGAGCAGCAGGCCGGCCCAAAGCAGAGGCAGGGTAATGTCATCGGGCAAAAGCTGCGTATCGAAATCGATCATGGTCAGGGCGAGCAGAGCCCAGGTCAGGCCCAGTGCCGCCACCATGGCCATGCTTGGGCCCAGCATCAGGAATACCACCAGGGACAGGGTGGCAGTGGTCAGCTCAACAAGGGGATAGCGCAGGCTTATCTTGGCCTTGCAGCTTTTGCACCGGCCTTTCAGGGCCAGCCAGCTGACCAAAGGAATGTTTTCCAGGGCGTTGATCTGATGCTCGCAATGCGGACAACGGGAGCGCGGCAGCATGAGATTGAAGCGGGCCTGTTCCGGCAAAGGCTCGTTGCGAAAGCTGGCAGCCTCCAATGCCCATTGCCGATCCATCATGATGGGAAGTCGATGGACGACCACGTTCAGGAAGCTGCCGACAAAAAGCCCCAGCAGAAAAACCGAGCCCCCTGCGAAGAGGGGGCTTAGCAAAAACAGCTCGATCATCAGACCACGGAACCCAACTGGAAGATCGGCAGGTACATGGCGACGATCAGGCCCCCGACCAGTACACCCAGTACAGCCATGATGAGGGGCTCCATCATGGACGTAAGGCCGTCGACGGCATTGTCCACTTCGTCTTCAAAATAGGTGGCAACCTTGTCGAGCATGGCATCCAGTGCGCCGGACTCTTCCCCGATGGACACCATCTGCAGGGCCATGGCGGGAAAAATGCCGGCCTGACGCATGGAGAAGCCAAGTTGCTGGCCTGCGGCCACGTCGTCACGGATACGCAGGATGGCATCTCGGTAAACCACGTTGCCGGCGGCACCAGCGCAGGAAACAAGCGCATCAATCAGTGGCACACCGGCTGCAAAGGTGGTGGCCAGTGTGCGGCAGAAGCGAGCTACCGTCGCCTTGTAGGTCAGGTCGCCGACAATGGGAAGCTTGAGCAGGGTCCGGTCTATCCAGTTCCGGAATGCCTGGCTGCGCTGTTTTGCTTGGGAAAAGCTGACGAAAACTCCCACTATTCCCAGCAGGGCGACAAACCACCACTCCTGTAGCCATGCAGACATGTCGATCACCATCTGTGTAAAGGCAGGCAGTTCGGCACCAAACCCTTTGAACAGGTCCTGAAAGACAGGGACGACCTTGAGAAGCAGGACGGCCGTAACGATCATGGCCACAATGACAACGCTGATGGGATATTTCAGCGCCTTCTTGATCTTCATCTTGAGGGCTTCGCTCTTTTCCTTGTAGATCGCCACGCGGTCCAGCATGGTTTCCAAGGCTCCGGACTGCTCGCCGGAATACACCAAGCTACGGAAAAGCTCGTCAAAGTGTTCAGGGTATTTGGCAAGAGCCGTGGCGAGGCTGTTGCCGCCCTCGACATCCACCTTGATGCCCATGACAACTTCTTTCATGGAAGCGTTGTCCAGGCCATCAGCCACGATCTCGAAGGACTGCACCAGTGGTACGCCGGCCTTCATCATGGTTGCCAGCTGGCGTGTGAAGATGGCGACGTCCATGGGCATGATCTTTGGCTTGCTGAGCCCTGCCAGCAAGTCTGCACGCTTCTTGTAGACCTTCTGCGCATTGATGCCCTGCTTGCGAAGCTGGGCCTTGGCCAATGCCATGTTCTTGCTGCTGATTTCGCCCTTGACCTTCTGGCCCCGCCGGTCGGTTCCTTCATAGGCAAACGTCAGTATCTGTTCTGCTTTGGCTGCCATGGTCGTTCTTCTTCTAAGGTTGTCCGTTACTCAGCGCCAGTGACGCGGTTGATTTCCTGCAGGCTGGTCAAGCCGCTCATGACCTTGACGAGACCGGAGCGGCGCAGGTCAGGATAACCCTCTTTCTTGGCCTGGTCTGCAATGACGATGGAGTTCCCGTCTTCCATGATGATACGGGCAATGGCCGGGGTGACTTTCATGACTTCGTAGACTCCCAAACGACCCTTGTAGCCTTCACGGCACTGGTCACAGCCCACCGGCTCGTAAATGGTAAAGCCACTCGCCAGGTCCTCCTCAGTGAAGCCCATTTCCAGCAAGCTCTGTTTTGGAATGTCCACCGGGCGTTTGCAACTGCCGCAAAGACGACGGGCCAAGCGTTGGGCGATCACCAGGTTCACGGATGTGGCGATATTGAAGGAAGGAACGCCCATATTCCGCAAACGGGTTAGCGTTTCCGGTGCCGAGTTAGTATGGAGGGTGGAGAGCACCATATGGCCAGTCTGGGCAGCTTTCACGGCAATTTCGGCGGTCTCCAAGTCACGGATTTCACCGAGCATGATGACGTCCGGATCCTGGCGAAGGAAGGCCTTGAGGGCCGAGGCGAAGGTCAGGCCCACTTTAACGTTCACGTTGACCTGATTGATGCCTTCCAGATTGATTTCCACCGGATCTTCAGCGGTGGAAATGTTGGTTTCTTCCGTATTGAGGATATTGAGACCGGTATAGAGGGAGACGGTTTTACCCGAGCCGGTGGGGCCGGTAATCAGCAACATGCCCTGAGGCTTCTCCAGGGCATCCAGGAACAGAGCCTTCTGGGCCGGTTCATAGCCCAAGGCATCAATACCAAGCATGGCGCTGGAGGGGTCAAGAATACGAAGACAGAGTTTCTCCCCGAAAAGCGTAGGGAGCGAGTTGACACGGAAGTCGATGGCACGGGTCTTGGAAAGCTTGAGCTTGATACGCCCGTCCTGCGGCAGACGACGCTCCGATATGTCCATTTGTGACATTACCTTGAGACGTGCCGCCATCTTGCCAGCCATGTTGACCGGCGGTTTGGCGATTTCCCGCAAAACGCCGTCTATGCGGAAACGGATGCGATAGGCTTTTTCGTAGGGCTCGAAATGAAGGTCGGATGCCCCGCCTTTGATCGCGTCCAGCAACACCTTGTTGATATAGCGGACAATGGGAGCATCGTCTTCGGCATTAGGGGTGGTGGCACCATCATCTCCCCCAGCCTCGTCTCCTCCGGAGATGTCGACATCCTCAAGGTCGGCATCCAGCCCCTGCATTGAGGAGTTGCTTTTGCCTTCTAGGACCTTATCGATCAGTTTCAGCAGCTTGTCTTCTTCAACAACCACAGTCTCGATGTTGAGCCCGCTGTTGAAGCGTATGGCGTCCACGGCATCCAGGCGGCTGGGGTCGCTGACTGCAAGAAACAGGCGGTTCCCTCGCTTGAAGATGGGCAGGACGTTGTGCTTGCGGATCAGCTTTTCATCAATGCTGATCTGGGGAAGGGAGTCAGGGTCCAGGGAGTCCAGGTCGAAGAGTGAGTCCCCAAATTCCTGGGCCACGACCATGGCAATGACTGCAGGCTTGAGAATCTTGCCATGCAACAAGTGGGCAATCAGGGGTTGCTGCTCTTTCTGGGCATTAAGCAGCGCCTGCTGAGCAGCCTGCTCTTGAATCAGCCCCTGCTCGACTAGCCGCTTGGCAAGGCCTGAAAGCGTGATTCCCCCGGTTGCCATGTAAAAGTCCTTCCGATTTTGCTTTTCTTGTAGGCAGAGTGCCTAACCTTAATACCGGGCGCTGGCCCGGACAAGTACAGGTCTCCACTATTTCCCAGAATTACATGGGCTTGCGAGTTGGTTTGCAAGGCTTTCCTGATGTGCCACGACTCCATCCACATCAGGCTTGCCTTTTTAGGAGGGCTGGCCTGATGGCTTATCCATCTACGCCATGTAGGGCGGGAGCTCTGATGCTCCAGAGTGTTCAAGGCTGAAGGATATTGCCCAGACTACCTTGAGGGGCGCTAATTCGAGCCTTTGATGTTATAGGGCACACATTGGAACCGGTAGATTCCAGAAGGAATGGTTGTGTGCTTTTCAAATCGAACTACTACCCCAACATCATAGCTTAAGGTCTGTTCTAGTGTGATCCAGGGCCATCTTGGAAAGGCTTTCTGCAATGATGGCAGAGGGATGAGAGCCTCCATCCAGTAGGCTCGGAAGTTCGTAAAGCTTGGGGTTCTCAAGAAACTGCTCAATGACTCTGTCGTTATAGCGTGACAGAACAGCATTCTTCCCTAGTCCTTCAGTGCGTTCACTATGAGCTCTGAAAATCAGGCATGGTTTTCCCATGTAATGGCATTCTTCCTGATTGCTGCCCCCGTCCGTGATGACAAAGTCTGATGCCTTGACGAGTTGGAGAAAGTCTATGTGATCATATCGTGGACGCAACTCCAGATTTTCACAGTTTTCAAGTTTTTCCAGAAGACCGAATTCAATGAGTTTTATTCTTGTGGGTTTGTGCAGGATAAAAAGGATTTTTCTTTTCTGGCTGGCATAAATTAGTTTTTCGACAATCCAGTTCAAGCGACTCTTGTTGAATATGTTTTCAAAGCGATGAATGGATGCAAGGCCATAAGCCTGGTCTGGAAGAAGTCCTGGCTTTGGCTGGGCAGAAAGATGCAGGCGAGTACTATCAAGCAGGGTGTTTTCAATTGTATTGATAACGTGGCATGAGCGGCCTGCCAGGTTTTTGGCTGCCCAATCGCCAGGTGCATAAGCAATATGCGAGAGGCGTATTGTCAGGACTCGGATTATTTCTTCAGGAAATGGATGGAAATAATTGAAAGAGCGTAATCCGGATTCAACATGAACTGCTTTGTGTCCATGCAGTCGTGCAAGGAGTGTTCCCAAGAGTGTCGAAAAGGTGTCACCGTGATTGAGAACGAAATTGTTTTCGTGACGAACACTTCCCCATAGCCAGGTTGGATTCAGAAGGCCTTTTGCCATGGTTTTTATTGACCAGATCAGCATTTGGAGGATGCCTGTGATGTCTGATCCTTCATGTAATAAGACATCGGGTTGCTTGACTCCAAAATTTTCAATCAGGTCATTCATTGTTTCCTGATGCTGACCCGAGTGAATAAACCGGTAGGGGAGCTCAATATCCTGTAGCGCACGCATGACAGGGCCCATTTTTATCATCTGGGCTTTTGTGCCGATGAAAATATGAATCATGATGGTGCTCCTGGCGGCGCATTGAAATTACAGGTGACGAAATAAGTTGGCTGGATGATTTTTTATTAGAGGCTGTCTTTTTCCACGCTCTCTTTGTAATTGAGAGTTGAAATTTGCTCTGAAATCAAGCCAATCAGAAACACCAGAACGGAAGTGATGAACAGCAGGGCGCTCATGTTCGTGAAGCGGCCGTGGCTGATGAAGGTATACAGGTAATAGCTGAGCCCTGTGCCGAAAAAAAGCATACTGATAGGTAGGAAAAGCTTTAGTGGTGAGTACAATGTGCCTATCTTGAAGATGATGAGAAAGAAACGGATACCGTCGCGTCCCAGCCGGATATGGCTTTTGCCTATACGTTCTGGTGCGATGATAGGCTCATAGACCACGGAGTAGCCCGCCCGGAAAAAGCTCATGGTGATGGTGGTCGGGTAGGAAAAGCCATTAGGCAGCATGTATAGAAATTGCCGGAAGAGGCCAGCTTTCACAGCCCGGAAACCTGAGGTGAGATCCTCTACTTGCTGCTCCACCATCCAGCTTGCCAGCCGGTTGTAGAGGCCATTGGCAGCGGCACGGTGCGCGCCAGCCTGTGAAGCACGGCTACGAGCTCCTACCACCATGTCATAGCCTTCGTTCAGCCTCGCCAGCAGGCGCGCCACGTCCTCCGGTTTGTGCTGGCCGTCGGCATCCATGAAAACCAATATTTCGCCCGTTGCAGCCCGCACGCCGGACTTGATGGCTGCGCCATTACCCTTGCTGTAGGGGTGGCTTACTACACGTGCACCACCATTGTGGGCAATGCTCGCGGTATCGTCAGTCGAACCGTCATCTACCACGATAATTTCTGCGGCGGGATACAGTTTTTTCAGTGCTGGCAGGGTCTTCCCAAGGCCGCCTGCTTCGTTCTTGGCTGGCAGTATGATGGATAGGCGGGAATCGGATATGGTGTATGCCGGGTTCATGGGGCTTCCTGTGCCTGCTGGCGCAGGCGGTTCATTTCTTGGAGGAAATCGGAGGGGGCATCGGCTGTCACGGCCTCAAGCTCAGTAAGTACCTGCAGAAGCTCGTTCATTTTGCCAGTCTTTGCCAGTGTTTGTGCAAGCACCAACCCCACGGTAGGAATCTGTGTGTGATCGCCCTGCGCCCATAATTCGTGTAGCCAAACAAGAGCCAGTGAGTGGTTACCGGACTCCAGTAACCACTCCGACATGATAAAGCGCAAGAGCCAGTGTTGATCATAATGCTTGCCGTAGTGTCGACGCAGGTTCTCGTCCAGCAAGGGTATGGCGTTGGCGATAGGGGTGAGGTCGGCTTTCCCGCATTTCCCTGCTTGCCAGTTTTCCAGGATATTCTGCAGGCCTACAGACAGGGGCGTAGTGAAATGCGTTGGTGTCTTGCCTAGAGCTTGGGCGGAGGCGGTTAGCAGGGTTGCCGGAGGTGGAGAGTCCAGGCGGCAATAAATGGAAATCATATGCAGCCAGGAAATACCTGAAAATTCCGGATTGTTTCTGGCACCTTGCAGGGCTGTTTCAAGTGCCGTGCGACCGCCTTTGGTAATGAGAAGGTTTTCTGTGTAATCACTCCAGGCCCGCAAGGAGTGGGGATGATTCAAGGCACTGGTTTCCAGCAACAGATCTTTGTCGCCCCAGATATGGCTACGCTGTAGCGTAGAGAAGCCGAGTACACCGAGGTAAAGCGTAAAAGTCAGTATCAGCCAGCGTTTTTGCCAAGGCCAAAGATTGATAACGATGGTGGCTACGGCAAGCAGCAACCCGGCAGAGGGTAGGTAGTTCCGGTGCTCGAAATAAAGTTCAAGTGCAATAACGGTGGATTCAATCAAATGCCCTGCAAGGTAAAAAAGAATACCGAAAGCGACACCCCACCAGCGTGTGGCTGAAAGCCATATGGCAACACAGAGAGTGCCAATCAATCCGGCAATCGCTAGCACGGTGGTCCATGGAGAAATCAAGCTGCGTGAAATCAGGTAATCGTCCTGAAACAGGCCCATGCGTTGGTTATCTGGCAGGAAAATATCGCTAATGTAAGTCCAGAGAATGCGGGGTTCGGTAAGCAGGCGCTCATTTAAGGAAAAACTTCGGCCCACATAGCCATCGGTAATTAGAGGCAGCGTGGCAAGCAGGCTGCCAATGAGCAAGGTAAGCATCACGAGTGCCGTCAGTACGGATCGTATATTGAGTCTCTTCCGGGGAGCATGGCTGAAGAAAAAAAGCTCGATCAGCAACAACCAGGGCAGAGCACCAAAGGCAGATTCTTTTGCAAAAATGGCCAATGGGAGAAATACGAACAGGCTACTGGCAATCCATGCTCTTCCTTTTGAGTATGCGCCGGTTTGCATGGCAGTCCGTCCCAATACCCACGTCAGACATGTCAGCAACGAGAAAAGGCTGGCTACTTGGGTCATGCGTTGCACGATGTAGAGCACCGTGCTGGTATGCAGTGGAAGTAGAAGCCACCAACAGGTCAGCAGGGCAGCGAGCGTGGCCGGCGTAATTTCCTTTATCGGATTCCTTTGTCGGAAAAGTTGGCATAACAGGGAGAACAACAGCAGGCCGTTACCCAGATGAAAAAGCAGGTTGGTTGCTTTCAGGGCAGAGGGGGAGAAGAGATCAAGTGCGTGATTGACGGCGAAGGTGGCCATTGAAACGCTACGACCCAATGGGCCGGAGCTATTGCCTTGTATGACATTCAGATAGGCAAGTTGCCCAGGTTCGTTGGACTTGAACATCCCTAGATTGGAGTTGTCATCAATCAGCCAGGGGCCATTGAGCCCGGGTAAGTACACCAAGAGGCATACCAGGCTGGTGACAGTCATCATGATGATGACACCCAAGGTGCTCCTATTGGGAGGGGGCATGGGCGGCGTCCAGTTCCTGTTTCAGCTCCTGTATGCGTGGCTTGAGCTCGGGATACAGCTGTTGATAGCGGAATGACAACAGGCTTTCGGAGCGAGCCAGATATTGCCTTGACTCCAGGTTCAGCCCTGCTGAGTGAAGATATTTTGCCTGCCTGTATGGGTAGACCGGATTGTTGGAGCTTTTTCCCGCTGCATCGTAGTAGTGCATGACTCCGGCCAAGTCTCCACGAGAGGCCGCAATTTCTCCCAACTCCATATTGAGAGATGACTGCGTATTGCCCAAAGAGAAATGTGGATTTCCAAGTAATGCCACCAGCATGTGCTCGACATCTTCAGATGGGGTATGGGGGCAGGGCTGGTCTGTCTTGCTCATGCTGCGCTTGTTGATGTCAAGGAGAATGGAAATGGAAGCAACTTCGTAGTCGACAGTGTGTGCAAGAGGTATCAGGTCTTTGAGAATGACTGGGCTGGCGTCTGTCAGGCAGTTCCAGTAGCGCATGGCGAGGCGGGGTGCCAGGAAATTTTGGTGCTGCCCCTGCATATCCTGCAGTACCTGCTTGGCTACTTGGACATTCCCTGCAATTTGCAACGTTCGTATATAGGCAAGGGTGGCCCGCATGGAACCTGGATTTTCGTGATACCAGATGGCGGCTTGCCGATTGGAGTCTCCCCAGAGCTTGGACTGCTCCCATGTTATCCAGGTCAGGGGGAGTAGAATCAGGGTGCCTGCACTTGCTATGAGGGCAAGCCGCTTGGGACGGTTGTCAGCCAGCCAAAGCAAGGCACCGGCTATGCTTATCCACAGCCCGAGTTGGGGAAGGTAGTTGCGGTGCTCGAAGTAAAGTTCCAGTGGTAGATTGGTGGACTCCATCAAATGCCCACCAAAGAAAAAAAGCAGACCGAAGCTGACCAATGGCAGACGATTTCTCAAAACCCAAGCCAAGCTCAGGAGGCTGGCGATAAGGCTCCAACAAAATGCCACGGTGAGCGTGACATGGTTGGCAACAGGGTAGTTGTCGAAGTAAAGGCCTGTGCCATGCAGTCTCGGTATCAAGAGGTTACGTAGGTAGTCTGTCAGCACGGGTCCCTGGGTCAGCAGGCGTTCACCTGATGAAAAGGTGCGGTGTACGTAGAGGCTGTCACCCCAGAAAGCAACCCGGATGCAATAAAGCAACAAGGCAGCCAGAGGCAGCCAGAGTGCCGCCATTTTCCAGAGACGCCAGATACGAGGCAGCGGTATCGAGAGGAACTGCCTGTTATGGGGTGACGGATAGAAGAAATGGTCTATCAATAGCGCATAGACGCAAATCAGGGCGCCATTTTCCTTGAAAAGAATAGCGACCGGTGTCAGTACACCAATAGCGATACTGCTGACCATTAGCCCCTTGAGTGGGCGGTCGTTCAAGCATTCCCGTCCTCGGCAGAAGAGGATCAGTGCCAGCAAGGTCATGCTTGTGGATAGCAGGTTCATACGCTGGATGATGTAGGCGACGTTCGAGGCCTGCATGGGGTGTAGTGCCCAGAGGGCAGTGATGGCGAGGGCAGCGCCGTGGGCTTGCATGAGGCTCAGGTGGCGCAGCAGCAAGCGTCGTGACAGAGCAAACACCAGAACAGTGTTAAGCAGATGAATCAGGATATTAGTGCGCTTGAGGGCATCCGTATCCAGAGGCCATGACTGGTCGTCAATGGCAAACGAAGCGAGGCTTAGAGGGCGGCCCGGGAAGTGAATATTGGAAAAGCTGAGACGCAGCAGGTCGGCGGATGTGCGTATGTCACCGATCTCTGCCCAGAATTTCAGGTTGGGAATGTCGTCGAAGACCAAGCCCCCACTCCGGGAAGGCTGATAGGCCAGTGTAGTAATGCATAGGAGCAGCAGGAAACCAAATGCAAACCAGGCCGTTTGTTTTTTTGTCATTGTCAGAGCGTGGTCTTGGCCAGAAAGCAGTAGTTACAAATGAAAACGGCCCACATACGTGGGCCGCTTTCAGGAGACGCAGGTATTAGCCGCGGCAGTTTGCCGGACGATACTTGTTCTGGACGTTGCCGTCAGTAACTGCTGCACCAAGAGCGGTACAGGTCCACTTGATACCGCCGGGGGTGACAGACGGGTTCAGGAGGATGGTGCTGCCCTGGATGGCGACATCGTTGCTGTAGGTGATCGTGATGGAGCCATTACCACCATCGACGCTTACGCTACCAACGTTGTTGCCTTCGATGGATGCGGCCAGTGCCAGACCATAGCTGTTGTTAGCTTCGGTACCAGCGGTGCCCAGCCAGCGGCCCAAGGACAGGCGGGTTTCAGCAACAGTGGTCTTGGCGCCGGAAGCCAGGCTCAGGCCTTCAGCCACCTTGGTACGGATGGTGTAGTCCTGATAGGCGGGAATGGCCACAGCGGCCAGGATGCCGATGATCGCAACCACGATCATCAGTTCGATAAGGGTGAAACCCTTTTGCATCGCTTTCATGGTGTCTCTCCTCAAAAGAGAATGGTTTTGTTGTCACGCTCGAGCATGCTTTTGCGGATGGCAAAAAGCGCTGACCAAGGCTAAAGCACGTTCGGTGCCAATTCAAGCAATGCCTTGTTTTAGCGCGTTTCCAATGCGGATTTGTGAGCTTGTCGCCAGAAACACCCAGTGGTCTGCTCTTGAGCTCTGAGATGGGCTGACAAAAAGCGTCACTTTCTGGTGGTTCATGTATGCAGGGAGTGGTTCTGGCTTTGAGTTTGGCTGTCAAGGATGCCTTGAGCTTGAGGCCATGCGGGAGTGGAAATACGGGCCGATACAACCTAGAATCGCGGCCCGCCGTGCAAGACGGCGGTTTCAAGGCAGGCTCTTCCCGACTGCCGCCTGATTCAAGCCGCAATAGCTCAGTTGGTAGAGCAACTGATTCGTAATCAGTAGGTCGGAGGTTCGACTCCTCTTTGCGGCACCACCTTCTTGTGGCGTTAGCCTCCTCCCTTAACCCGCGACTCTGCTGGCTGATTGGGTTTTAGCCGTTTCAGGAGGGGCATGCGTGGCTACCGCCAGTTGTCATGAAGCAAAGCTAACCCAGTGCCCGATATTCTCATCAAGGGTGGCTCCCAGTGAAATCACTCCCTTCCCCCAAAGGGGCAACTCCTCTCGCCGCAGATAGACGATATTGCCGTCCTCGGTGCGCACATAGCTGCCATTCGTGCTCTGGTCGATGAAGACGAATTTGCCGCGGCGGCTTTCAATGCGGGCGTGTACGCGCGATGCCAGCGGGCTGGCAACGGTGATTTCACAGCTGTCAGCCCGACCTATATTGGCGCTGTCGCCCAGAGTCAGAGTGTAGGCCTGGTCCTGATATTGGAGGGTAAGTTGCGCGGGTGTGCTGGACGTGGCGCTGCCACCGGCTCCGGTGCTGGCCGCGAAAACCGTAGCACCGTCCTCCTCTTCCCACATCACCTCATAGATCACGAGGCTGTCCTGTTTGCCTTTCACCTGGGTCGTATCAAAAAGCCGGGTTTTCTCGGCCAGGGCATCGGGAAGGGCCTGTACCGTTTCACGGGTCGTGATGATCTGGCCCGCGCGGGCGATGGCGCTCATGCGGGCGGCTACGTTCACCGCATCACCGAAGACATCGCCGCTTTCCAGGATCACGGGGCCCCATTGCATGCCCATGCGCATTTGCAGTTTCACTGCACTGCTGGTGTCGGCAGCCAAGGTTTCCTGCATGGCAATGGCGGCACTGACAGAGCGTTCGGCGGTGGGGAAGCGGCAGAGGATTTCGTCACCGATTGTTTTGACAAGGATGCCGGAGTAGCGCTCTACAACTGCCGTCATGCGCTCAAGGAGGACGGTGATGGCCTCTCTGGCAGCCCGGTCTCCCAGTTTTTCGTAAAGTCGCGTGCTACCTGCCACATCGGCAAACAGGATGGCATGGAACTGCTGGGTGCTGGTGCTCATCGCGGAGAACTCCTTCACAGCGTTTTCATGCGCTGCATCTGCTCGTTGAGCTGGGCCATGGCCTGACGGCATTCGGCCAGCTTTTCCCTTTCCTTTGCCACGACATCCGCCGGTGCCTTGGCCACGAAGGACTCGTTTTCCAGCTTGCTCTCGATGCGTTGGGCGTCTGCTGCCAGCTTGTCCAGTTCCTTGCCGAGACGGGCAACCTCAGCCTGGACATCGACCAGGCCCTGCAACGGTACAAGGATAGTCATGTTGCCGACCAGTGCCGTGGCGGCCAGCGGAGGCTCCTCTTCGCCTTGCCAGTGCAGCGACTCCAGGCGAGCCAGTGCGCGCAGGAAGCCGTCGAAACGGCTGATGCGCTCGCGGTCTTCCCGGTCGCCATTCTGCAGCAGGACCGGGACAGGCTTGCCCGGGCTCACGCCCAGCTCACCCCGAATATTGCGCAAGCCCATGATGACTTCCTTGATCCAGGCCACATCTGACTCGGCTTGCGGGTCAATGCGGGCGCTGTCTGGCGTGGGGTATTTCTCCATCATGAGGCTGGGCCCTGCCTTGCCGGCCAAGGGTTTTACGCGCTGCCAGATGGCCTCGGTAATGAAGGGCATGATGGGATGGGTCAGGCGGAGAATGGTTTCCAGCACCCGGACCAGCGTACGCCGGGTACCACGCTTGGCATCCGGGCTGACGTCGTCATCCGTAAGCACGGGCTTGGTCAGCTCCAGATACCAGTCGCAGTACTCGTTCCATACGAACTCGTAGATGGCCTGCGCCGCATGGTCGAAGCGGAAGCTGTCGAGTGCGCTGATGACCTCCTGTTCAGTCTGCTGCAACCGGGAGATGATCCAGCGATCCACCACGGAGAGTTCGACGGCAGCACCGCCCAGGCCGGTGTCCTGGCTTTCGCAGTTGGTGATGACGTAGCGGCTGGCATTCCACAGTTTGTTGCAGAAATTGCGGTAGCCTTCGACACGGTTCATGTCGAACTTGATGTCGCGGCCCGTGGAGGCCAGCGCGGCAAAGGTAAAGCGCAGGGCATCCGTACCGTAGGACTTGATGCCCTCCGGGAATTCCTTGCGGGTGGATTTCTCGATCTTGGCGGCATCCTGTGGCCGCATCAGACCGGTAGTCCGCTTGGCGACCAGTGTTTCCAGATCGACACCGTCAATGAGGTCCAGCGGGTCCAGGACATTACCCTTGGACTTGGACATCTTCTGTCCTTCGGCATCACGCACGAGACCATGCACATATACAGTCTTGAACGGCACCTCGGCACGACCCGTCTCGTCTTTGTTGAAGTGCATGGTCATCATGATCATGCGGGCCACCCAGAAGAAAATGATGTCGAAGCCGGTGACCAGCACATCGGTGGGGTGGAAGGTTTTCAGTTCTGGCGTATTTTCCGGCCAGCCCAGGGTGGAGAAGGTCCAGAGGCCGGACGAGAACCAGGTGTCGAGCACATCCTCGTCCTGCCGCAGTTTGACAGAGGGCTCGAGCTTGTGATGTGACCGTACTTCGTCTTCGTTGCGGCCCACATAGACCTTGCCATTGGCGTCATACCAGGCGGGGATGCGATGCCCCCACCAGAGCTGGCGCGAGATGCACCAGTCCTGGATGTCCCGCATCCAGGCAAAGTACATGTTCTGGTATTGCTCGGGCACGAACTTGATGCGGCCGTCCTCTACAGCCCGGATGGCGGGTTGTGCCAGTTGCGCGGTCTTCACATACCACTGGTCTGTCAGCCAGGGTTCTATGACCACGCCGGAGCGATCGCCGCGTGGCACTTTCAGCGTGTGCGCATCGATTTTTTCCAGCCAGCCTTCGCTTTCGGCCTGAGCCACGATCTTCTTGCGCGCTACGATGCGATCCAGGCCGGCGTAATCCGCAGGGGCGGCCTCATCGGCACCGGCTTCATTGGCGTAGCTCATGGTGTCGAAGCTGGTTTTTACATGCGCATCGCGATCAAAGATGTTGATCAGCGGCAGGTTGTGCCGCTTGCCTACTTCGTAGTCATTGAAGTCGTGTGCCGGCGTGATCTTTACGCAGCCGGTACCGAACTCCTTGTCGACGTATGTATCGGCGATGACGGGAATGAGCCGGCCCGTCACGGGCAGCCGTACTTTCTTGCCGATGAACTGCTGATAGCGCTCGTCATCCGGGTGCACGGCAACAGCGGTATCACCCAACATGGTTTCCGGGCGGGTGGTAGCAACGACCAGGTTGCCGCTGCCATCCGCCAGCGGATACCGGAACTGCCACATGGAGCCCTTTTCTTCTTCGCTCAGCACTTCTAGGTCGGAAATGGCGGTATGCAATTTGGGATCCCAGTTCACGAGGCGCTTGCCGCGATAGATCAGGCCATCCTCGTGAAGGCGGACGAAAGCTTCTTTCACGGCATTGGACAGGCCCTCATCCATGGTGAAGCGTTCGCGCGACCAGTCCACCGAGGAGCCGAGGCGGCGGATCTGGCCGGTGATGGTGCCGCCGCTTTTCGCCTTCCATTCCCAGACTTTCTCCAGGAATTTCTCACGGCCCAGGTCGTGGCGGGTAATCCCCTCTGCAGCCAGTTGGCGCTCCACCACCATCTGCGTCGCGATGCCGGCGTGGTCGGTGCCTGGTTGCCAGAGAGTGTTGCGTCCCTGCATGCGGCGATAGCGGACCAAGGTGTCCATGATGGTGTTGTTGAAGCCATGACCCATGTGCAGCGAGCCCGTGACATTGGGCGGAGGGATCATGATGCAGAAGGGATCACCCTCTCCGGACGGCTTGAAGTACCCAGATTTTTCCCAGGTTTCGTACCACTGGCGTTCGATGTCGGCGGGGTTGAAGGTGGATTCCATGCTCATGGACAACAGACTCGGATAGCTGAAAGTGAAGAAAAACCGGAGGGATTATAGGGGTGCCGGCCATGCCGGTGGAAAGGAATGCATTTGCTCATCGGGGCCCTATTTGTGACGGATATGCTCGGCAATGAGCTTGTCCATCTCGGCCCTCAGATAAACACGCAGCTCGCTTTTGAGCGTTTCCATCTGTGCTTCTATCAGCCGCTCCACCACCGGCCCCAGTTTCAGGCGCAACTCCCTTTCCAGGTCGACCTGCTCATGGCTAGATGGAGTGGCCATTGTTTTCTGCATGAGCTCACGCAGGCCGGTGGAGGCCTGTTGCTGGCTGTCCTGCAGACGGTCCAGCACGCTGCGTGGCAGGAATGGGTTTTCCTTGCGCTCCGGTTTCGGGGCGGCGGGGGTGGGATCGCTGAAGAGGCTGCCTTGGGGGGCGGCCTTTGTTGCAGATATTTCTGCCTTGGCCGGCCCGTGCCCTGCCAACAGAGGCATGTCCTCTTCTTCAAGCAGGATGTAGAGGTCGCGCAAGTCGGCAATCAGTTCGCGCCGGGCACTGCGCGGGGAGCGTTGCCAGCGGAGGTCAAAGTCCGGGCCGAGATCGTCGAGATGGCGTGCCATGGCGGTCATGTCATTACAGCGCAGGGAGTGGGTCGTCGGAATCAGGGTCAGAGGTTGTGCGAGGTGACAGGGTAGCCCTGTTGCTTGTATTGGCGCCAGTGGCTGCGCGCCGCCTCACGCATGCCGTCATCGCCGCCGACGATTTCCACGATGCGCCGGAAGCGCTGGGGGTCGGTGGGTGCTTCCGCGCTGAGGTTTACCAGCAGGTCACGGGCTTCGGCAGGAATCTGCTGCCAGCCGATACGTACTGGTGGTGGTGGCGTGGGGCCGTCTCCGACCAGATGATGCGGGATGAAGCTGTCAGGCCGGAATGACCAGAGCAGCTCGTCGAGCTGCTCTGCCTCGGTCTTGCTGGCGGCATGCACATAGATGGCATGCTTCTGCTGGAAAGCCTTCTCGATGATGCGGCAGGCCGTGTTCAGGCGCTTTTCCGGCGCCTGGTCGGCCAGCACGTAGAAGGTGATTTCCATCAGCTCGCGCGGCTCTTCAGGTATTCCAGCAGTAGCGGAACGGGGCGGCCGGTGGCGCCCTTGTTGCCACCGGAATGCCAGGCGGTGCCGGCAATGTCCAGATGCGCCCAGGTGTAGTCCTTGGTGAAGCGGGCCAGGAAACAGGCGGCTGTGATGGCTCCGCCATTGGGGGCGTTGCCGATGTTGGCGATGTCCGCAAACGGCGATTCCAGCATGTCCTGATAGTCGTTCCAGACCGGCATGCGCCAGGCCCGATCGCCGCTTTTCTGGCCGGCGGCTAGCAGGGCGTCCGCCAGTTCGTCCGAGGGTGAGAACAGCCCGGAGACCACCTTACCCAGTGCCACCACACAGGCGCCGGTGAGGGTGGCGATATCGATCACCACAGCCGGTTTGTAGCGGCTGACATAGGTCAGGGCATCGCAGAGCACGAGTCGGCCTTCGGCATCGGTATTGAGAATTTCCACGGTCTGGCCGGAGAGGGTGGTGACGATGTCGCCGGGACGGGTGGCCTTGCCGGAGGGCATGTTTTCCGCACAGGCCATGACACCGACGACATTGATGGCGAGGCCGGACTCGGCCAGAGCAGCAATCACGCCCAATACGGAGGCGGCGCCGCACATGTCGAATTTCATCTCGTCCATGCCGGAGGCCGGCTTGATGGAGATGCCGCCCGTATCAAAGGTCACGCCCTTGCCGACCAGCACCACAGGAGCGTCATTCTTCTTGCCCCCCTTGTATTCCATGACGATGAGCTTGCCTTCCTGGTCAGAGCCCTGGGAGACGGCGAGGAAGGCACCCATGCCCAGCTTCTTCATCTCGGCTTCGCCCAGCACTTTCACATCCAGCACTTTCTCATGGGCCTTGCCCAGAGCCTTGGCCTGTTCGGCAATGTGGCTGGGATGGCAGACATTGGGTGGCAGGTTGCCCAGTGTGCGAGCACGGTTGATGCCGAGCGCAACAGCCTGTCCCCAGGCAACCGCTTTCTTGCCGGCGGTGGCTGCGGCCTTGTCTGCCACGGCAAGCGTGAGCTGCTCCAGGCCCTTGCTGTCGTTTTTCTTGCTCTTGTAGTCCTCGAAGCGGTAGCTCGCTTCCAGCGTGGCGCGCACGATGTCGCTGAGGCGGCGGCTGTCATCGCTGTCTTTCACGGCAAGCTCGGTCAGGAAGCTCACCGCCTTTTTCGGTCCTTTTGCCAGGGTTTTGGCAGCCAGGGCGGCAGCGCGCTGCAGTCCGCGGGAGTCCAGTTCGGCGGCATCGCCGGTGCCAATGAGCAGCACCTGCTCTGCCGTGATGCCGGGCAGGCTGTACAGTGAAAGGCTCTGGCCGGGCTTGCCCTCGAAGCCGGCAGTCTTCATGGCCCGGGAAAGGCTGCCCTGGCTGGCTTCGTCCAATGCCTTTGCAGCGGGTGAAAGCACGCCGGCACTCGCCGCAACAATGACCACCCCGGTTTTTTCAGTGGGGGGGGAAGCGGCTTTGAGCGAAAACTCCATCACGACCTCGCAAGACAAATACAAATGAATTGGCGGATAATCCCGGCCTTTCCTGCCCGGCCTTTTGCGGGGGGAAACGACAGTTTATTCATCAGCCAAGGAAGAAGCGCCGAGTGTACTGTCTACGCTTGATGCAACGCCAATCCTGAGTGAGCAGGTCCCCAATCCCGTGATCATCCGCCGCTACATTGCCCTACAGGTGCTCGGTTCGACGGCAGCGGTGACGCTGGTCCTCACCGTCATCCTCATGAGCGGCCGCGTCATCAAGTATTTCGGCATGGCGGCCGATGGCCGCATGGATGTGAAGCTGCTGACGGCTGTGCTGCTGTACCGCCTGCCGGGTTTTCTGGACCTGATCGTCCCTCTGGGTTTCTTCATCGCCATCCTGCTGACGCTGGGTCGGCTCTATCTCGACAATGAAATGGCCGTGCTTTCGGCCAGTGGCGTGAGCCGTGCGCAAGTGGTGGGGCATCTGGTATTGCCGGCGGCGCTGGTCATGGGTTTTGTCATGGGTACCAGCCTCTGGCTCACGCCGACCGGGAATGCCGCTTCGGAGCGCCTGTTTGCCGAGCAGGCCGAGCGCAATACCTTTGACTTGGTCAGGCCCGGGCGTTTCCAGGCCATTGGCAGCCGCATGCTCTATACGGAAGCGCTTTCCGAAGACAGGCAGCGTTTGCTGGAGGTCAGGCTCTTTGAGCAAAAGCCTGATGCCGATCGTGAGCCTCGCCAGATACTGGTGCGGGCGGCCTCCGGCCATAGCGAGCGTGATCCTGTCACCGGCGAGCGTTTCCTGGTGCTGGAAAATGGCGCCCGCCATGAGCTGGTACCGGGTGAGGCAACTGCGCGTGAGCTGCGTTTCGATACCTATCGCGTTCTCTTGCCGGAGCCGGCTGCCATTGAAACGCTGAGCAAGCTTTCCAGCTACAGCACAGCCTCCCTGCATGAAGAAAGCCGTGGCAGCAGCAAGGCGCTGGGTGAGTGGCTCTGGCGATTGTCGCTGCCGCTATTCGTGCCGACGGCAACCTTGCTGGCCTTTGCCCTCTCCCGTGTGAATCCCCGCCAGGGCCGCTATCTCAAGCTGTTGCCAGCCATACTGCTCTACATGAGCTATGTGGTGGGTATTGGCGCAGCGCGTAATGCCATCGAGAAGGGCAAGGCGGGAGAAGCCTTGATCTGGGGCATCCATCTTGCCTGGTTCCTGTTTGCGCTCGCACTGGTCGGCATGGAGCGGCTGCAGCTTGCCTTGCGCCGTTGGCGTTTGGGGCGGAGCGTGCCGGCATGAAGCAACTGGCGCGTTATGTCGCACGTACGGTGTTCGGCGCCATGCTCATGGTGTTGCTGCTATTGCTGGGGCTGGAGTTGGTCTTCACCTTTATCGGTGAACTCGAGGACGTGAAGGGTGATTACACGGCGGCGCAGGCACTTTTCTACATCCTGCTGACGGCACCGCGCCGGGCTTATGAAATGCTGCCGATTGCGGCTCTGATCGGCGGTATTGCCGGGCTTGGCATGCTGGCCAGCCACTCTGAGCTGACAGTGATGCGTGCCTCCGGTGTCAGCATCGGTCGCATCGTCTGGTGGGTGGTTAAACCGTCGCTGGTGTTTGCAGTGGCAGGCCTGTTGCTGGGCCAGTTCGTGGTTCCACATACCGAGCATATGGCCGAGGCTCGCAAGAACGAGGCCCAGGGGCGTCATTCCGTGGCCGGCTGGCTGAAGAGTTACTGGCACCGCGAGGGTGACAACCTGCTGCGTATCGGCAGTGTGGAGCCGGACGGCAGTTTGCGTGATCTCGTCCTGTTCCGCTTCTCGGAGGCCGGTGTACTGGAGCACAGCACCCGTATCGAGACAGCCCGTCATGAGGGTGAAGGCTGGCAGTTGCGTGGCCTCAGCGAGACAACCCTCAACCCAGATGGCAGCACCGGTGTTGCCGAGATAGCCGAGCGGCATTGGGAAAGCGGGCTGACGCCGGAATTCCTGAGGCTCGTGACGCTGGATCCGGAAAACCTGTCGCTGACCAACCTTTACCACTACGCCCATTACATGAAGGCACAAGGGCTGGATTCTGCCGCCTACCTGCTGGAGTTCTGGAAAAAGGCGCTGGCACCCCTGGCGACCTTGTCCATGGTCCTGATTGCCTGTTCTTTCATCTTCGGGCCCCTGCGGTCCGTCTCCATGGGGCTACGCATCCTGACGGGGGTGATGGCCGGGCTGCTCTTTCGTTACGGTCAGGATTTCCTGGGCTATGCCAGCCTGGTTTATGACTTCTCGCCCGTGCTGGCAGCCGGCCTGCCGGTCGCACTCTGTTTGCTGATCGGTGGTGTTGCCATTTCCCGGGTCCGCTAGGGACTGCTCGCCAGCCGGAGCTGCTCTGGCATTTTGCTTGTGAAAACAATTGGCTCCACGTTAGAGTTCAGGCCATTACAAAGGAAGCCGGCCCCGTTTGCGTGAGCCGGTGCTTCCAGAGGGCCGAGCGGGCCATCGTCGCTCATACAGGTATACCGTTTTGATCACATGGACTTCGGCTTCAGCCACGGACGTGGGTGGCAAACGCAAGATCAACGAGGATGCGCTGATGGCGCGCCCGGAGGTCGGGCTCTGGGTGGTTGCCGACGGCATGGGCGGCCATGCCGCCGGCGATGTGGCCAGCAATGCCATCATCCACCCCTTGCAGCAGATTGAGCGCAATGAGTCCCTCCCGGACTTTGTCGAGGCTGTCGAAGAGGCCATCCTGACCGTCAACCAGCAGTTGCGTGATTACGCTCGCGACCAGCTGGGTGGCCGCACTGTCGGCAGCACAGTGGTTTCCCTTGTGCTTTCCCAGCGTACCGGCGTCTGTCTCTGGGCCGGTGACTCGCGTCTTTACCGTTTGCGCCAGGGGCAGCTCACGCGCATTTCGCGTGATCATTCCGCCGTACAGGAAATGGTCGAGGCGGGTGCGATCACGCAGGCCGAGGCGGACCGTCACCCCAAATCGAATGTGATAACGCGTGCCGTGGGCGGTGGCGATGTGCTCTATGTAGATTCCGCCGTATTCGCCCCTGCCGCCGGGGACACCTACCTGCTTTGCAGTGACGGCCTCTATAACGAAGTTGCTGAAGACAGCATCCGCCGCAAGCTGGCGCTGCCGCAGGAAGAGGCTACCACCCGCTTGGTGGAAGAAGCCCTGCACAATGGTGGCCGGGACAATATTTCGCTGGTGATCGTGAAGGTGACCGAGGCTGCGAATGACTGAATATCTCGCTGAAAACTCCCGTCTGCGCCAGCTCTCGCGCCAGCATGCCGAAGGGCAGTTGTCGCTGGAGGACTATCGCGCGGCACGGCGGGAGATCATTGCCGCGCTTGAGGCCGGGCAGTTGCAGTCAGTGGTGCAGCCGGTGGAAGAACCAGCACCGGAGTTCACGGCAGATGCCACCGGCATCCGCTTGCCGGACGACTCCTCCGTGTTCTACAAGACCATGCCGCCCCGTGTGATGTCTGCCGAGCCTGATCCCGATGTGTCACCTCCACCCGCCACGGGTGCATGGGATGGCAACACCCAGGCCTTGGCCATCGTCCTGGCCGTTTCATTGCTGACTGCGCTGGGTACGCTGCTTTACGTTTTTGTGCTCTAGCTTTCCAGCTTCGATAAAAGCCCAGGGACGCGGCCTCTTCCTCCATTCAAGGTGAGCCATGCCTCATACGGTCCCTGATCAAGAAACTTCCGGACTTGCCGGACGCTTGGGCAAGTTTGCCGGGCGCATCGTGCGTAACCGGCGCTCCATCGGACGCGACCTTCGCCTGGTGGCACGCAATGCTGCTTCGCTTCCCTGGATCGTTTTTCCGGTGAAGTCGGAAGAGAATGTGCGCCCGGAATTCCATCCTGATAGCTACCAGAGCCGCTGGGAATACCTGAGCGTGCTGGGGCAGATGGTGTTGCCGGTCGAGAGGCGCTCTGCCTCCGAAGGGACGCGTGTCGTCCTGCCCCCCGATTTCCAGTGGTCCGACACCACCAAGCAGTCCAAGTGGTTTTTCCTCAACGGCATCTGCACGGCACCGTCCATGGCGATCCTGGAAACGGAGGAACTGGCGAAATCGTTCCACCGTCCTATCCATCTGATCCACACGCCGACTTATGGCGCAGTCTGGGACCTGTGGGATGCCATTACTGCACGTACCTTGCGCAAGGACGGCAAGCTGGCGCGCCCCGCCTTCAACATTGTGCGCAATGCCCTGCTCTCGCATGAGCATGTGGTGCTGCTCTGCTATTCGCAGGGCACCATCATTGCCAGCTATATCGTGCGCAAAATCCTCAAGGACCCGGAGTTGCGGGCACATGCCCACAAGCTGGAGCTCTATTGCCTGGCGGGTGTGGCTGACAGCCTGCACATCGACTATGCCCTGACAGCCGAGCATGGCCACCCCGTGCCTTATGTCGAGCATTTTGCCAACGGCCAGGATTTCTTTGCGCGCATCGGCGTGCTTTCGCATTACTACGCCACGTCCGGTGCGGTCTTTGTCCGGCCGGAAAAAAAGGGGCATATGCTCACGGATCATTACATTCCCGGTATTGCCCGGGGTGATTACTGCCAGGGCCGGTCACGCCTCAGCAAGTATGTGGGTGGCCGCTTCCCCGGCGACACCGATTACGTGGCATTTGATCGTCGCCGATAAAAAAAGAAAGGTCTTTGCCCGTTGGCGAAGGCCTCTCCGGTTATCCTGGTTACCCCTCTATTTGTTTCCCGCTTAATCCTCCTGTCACAAACCCTTCCTATTCTCTGCCGCTCGGAACATATGGAATGCACTCTGGCATTCTAGGCACAGGCTGTGCGCGAACCATGTTGTCTGGTGGAGCCACCATGTCTGAGATACGTGCACTGGCGCGTGAAATTCCTCCTTTCTCCTCGCATGACACGATTGCGTTCGTTGCAGAGCGCTTTCTGGGAGAAACCTTGCGGCCAGCGCTTTCGGCACCGGTGGTGGACGAGGATGGCCGGGTGCTGGGTACGCTGAGCCGTTACCAGTTGCAGGACATCTTCCTGAAAAATTTCGGGCGTGAACTGTATGGCTCGCGGCCGGTCAGTACTTTCATGAATCCCGACTGCCTGCGGGTGGACGTGAGCATGCCGCTGGCTGATGCCGCGCAATACCTCACGGCACATATGCGCTTCCCGCTGTCGGAAGACTTTGTGGTGTGTGACAACGAGCGTTATGTCGGCATGGGTGCCGTGCTCACGCTCCTGGCCGCCATGGAAAAACAGGTGGAAAAGGGCGCCAGCGAACTGGCCATGGCCTACAGGCGCCTGAAGTCTTCGCAGGCGCAGCTCGTGCAGTCCGAGAAAATGGCTTCGCTGGGCCAGATGGTGGCGGGTGTTGCCCACGAGATAAACACACCGCTCGGTTATGTGAAGAACAACATGGAGCTGATGCGGGAGTTCAGCGACCAGATCAAATCCCTGCTCAAGGCCAACAATGCGCTGGCCGATGCCCTGCTGGACCCGCAAGGCAGTGATGTGGAGGTGGCCGGCAAGCTTGCCGAGCTGGAGGACCTGCGCGGTCTTCTGGACATGGAGCAGCTCTTCCTCGACATGGACACGCTGTTCACGGACACCGGCTTCGGTCTGGCCCAGATCAGCGAGCTGGTGCTGGGGCTCAAGAATTTCAGCCGGCTTGATCAGGCGCCCACGGCGAATGTGTCGATCAATGACTGCGTCAACAATGCGCTGCTGATTGCCCGCAATGCGCTCAAGAGCCGTATCGAGGTGGTGAAGCAACTGACAGACGTACCGCTGATTTCCTGCGCACCCTCCCAGATCAATCAGGTGTTGCTGAATCTGGTAACCAATGCCGCGCAGGCAATCGAGGGTGCCGGCCGCATCGTCATTCGCAGTTGGGCGGACGCCCAGGCAGTGTATGTCTCCGTGCAGGACAGCGGTCGGGGTATGAGCCCGGAAACCCTGAAGAAAATCTTTGACCCCTTCTTCACCACCAAGCCGGTGGGAGAGGGAACGGGGCTTGGCTTGTCCATCTGCTGGCAAATCGTGCAGCAGCATGGCGGGCGTATACGCGTGGCCTCCGAGCCCGGCAAGGGCACGCGTTTTGTCATGCAGTTGCCGCTTGCGACCCCGCCTGCCGCCGTGCCGGTGCCAGAGCAGGAGAGAGCAGATCGTCCGGGCAAGAGCGGCACAGAAAACCAGGCATTGCTGGCTGACTGACACAGCGGAGAATGATCATGCAGGTCAAACCCAAGGTACTGCTGGTGGATGACGAAGAGCGCATCCTGCGTTCGCTGGGCTTGCTGCTGCGCATGCAGTATCAGGTCTTTGCCACCAGTGACGGCAACGAGGCACTGGAAATCCTGCGCCGGGAGAAAATCCACGTACTGATTTCCGATCAGCGCATGCCCATCATGACCGGCTCCGAGCTTTTGCGACGGGCTCGTGAAGTAGCACCGGACACGGTACGCATCCTGCTCACCGGATATGCTGATGCCGATGCCGCGCTTGATGCGGTGAACGATGGTGAAATCTTCCGCTACATCAACAAGCCCTGGGGGCCCAAGGAGTTGCGTGACACCATCGCGCAGGCTGCCGCGATTGCGCTTGAGCTGGAAGGGAACGAGGTGGCAGAGGAAGAGGCTGAGACAGTCGTTCCTGGAAAACTGGTATGTCTCGTGCTGGACCGTGACGAATCCACCTACCGTGCCGTGCTCGACATCCTGGGCGGCAATCACGAGGTGGTCTGGCGGCAATCGGTGCAGGGCGCATTGCAGGTGCTGGCCAGCAAACCGGTGGCCATTCTTGTGACGGAGTTGAGTCTGGGTGACGAGGACCTCTCCGCCATGATCAAGACACTGAAGCAGGAACACCCGGAAATGCTGACTGTGGTGCTGACCTGTTTCAAGGACACCTCCCGCCTGGTCGACCTGATCAATCAGGCGCAGGTCTTCCGCTACCTGCCCAAGCCGGTGCGCAAGGGCATGCTGACACGCAGCATCGAGTCTTCCATCACCCGTTACCGCGAGCTGGCCGTGAAGCCGGTGTTGCTGAAAACACAGCAGGTGGAAAAAACGTCGAGCGTGACGGAACAGCAGTCCTCAGCCCGTATCGTGGACTTCCTGTCACGACTGCGTGGCAAGACGGGTTTCGGTCACCCCACGACAGGTAGATGAGTCCCGTAGGCCATCAGTGAAAAAGGGGCCGCAGGCCCCTTTTTTTGTGCATCATTCGTCGTTCTTCTCGGCAAACCAGCCGAAGAAACTGCGTTTTTTCTTGGGCTCGGGCGGCATTTTCCATACCACGGTGCCTGATATCTGGTCATGCCAGGCAAGGCGGCGCGGGCTCCAGAGTATCCAGAGGTAATTGCCGAGAAAACCCAGGCTCACGCTGATCACGAAACCCGGCACGCTGTGCCAGGCGAGTTGCGAGATCAGTCCGCAGACGATGGGAAAAAGACAGGCTGCTGCACAGCGTGTGATGGCGTCGCTCCAGCGCAGATGCGTGCCGTCGCCACGCAGCACCTTGAGTCGCCAGGTCTGCATGCCCAGCGTCTGGCCCGCACGGGTCCAGAAGTAGCCGTAGAACAGCCAGGTCACGGCGACCAGCGCGGGGAACAGGACGAACTGGCGATAGTTCTCCGATACCACGACAAGCTGCTGAGCCTTCACGGCTTCGTCACTGGTTCCCAGCGGAACAAGGATGGCGCTCAGGATCATCCACAACGCGACCAGCAGCAGCCCGTCATAGATGATGGCAAAAAGCCGGATCATCACGCCTGCCTGTTCCGGTGCTGGAGTGGGCGGGGCGGAGGTGGCAATGGCAGGAGCGGATTTTCGGGCAGGACGGCGACGCGACGACATGGGGGCATCCAGCATGGGGACGGCCCGGATTCTAAAGACCCCCTGCCGGGCTGTCATGCCGATTGTCCTGCCGTGAGCGGGTGCCGGCGCTCTCTCAATGCTTGCGTGAAGCGCTTGGAAGTGTGCGCTGTGCCTTGCGATAGGCTGATGGTGTGCGGCCCTGCCACTGCCGGAAAGCCTGCGTGAAGCTGCGGCGCTCGCGGTAACCCAGCTTGATGCCGATGCTGTCGATGTCGAGGTTGCTGTCTCGCAACATCTGGCAGGCCAATTCGTGGCGTACCCGTGCAAGGATGTCGGCATAGCTCATGCCATGTTCGCGCAAGCGGCGCTGCAGCGCGCGCGGGTGGAGTTGAAGGGCGGCAGCCATGCCGGCCAGCCCTTCACTGAAAAGGGAAAGACGTTCGCGCAAGAGGCGTTCGATTTCCATGACCAGAGGCGGTTCAAGGCCGTCCCCCAGAATGCGCAGGCGTATGGTTTCTTCGGCCTGCGCATGAGCCTGGGGCAGGCTGCCGGGCAGTGGCCCGTCCAGCAGCCGGGCGTCGCCGCGCATCGTGTTTTCGGGGGCTTCGAAATTCACGGCGCAGCCAAAGTAGGCGAGGTAGTGCTCGGCTGCCGACTGCGCACGATGCCGGAAGTCCACGGTCTGCACGATGGGCAGGCCGGGTGCTACGAGCAGTGAAATACGTGCCACCACGGCAGTCATGAGTTCAATCAGCAGGGGGTGGTCGGCAAGCCGGGGATCATCCGAAATCACGCTGGGGTGCAGGCAGGCCTCGGGTGCCCTGTCGACAATGCGGAAGTGCAAGGCAGGGTGCAGCAGTGCCGGCACCCACTCCAGGAGGCGGTGCAACTGGCGCAGGTTGTTGGCACTGGCCAGGAAGGCAGAAACCGCGGGCTGGTCGTCGAAGTTGAAGAGGTCGGCCAGGGTAAAGACAAAGCGGCCCCGCTGCGTATGCGCCTCCATCTGTTCCAGCAGGCTCGCCATGACATTGAGCGGCATCTCCGGCGGGCGGCCTTGGCCGGTATGCACGCTGATGTCCAGCGAAGCCAGCGTCGCCTTGAGGTCGCTGCCGGTGCGGGCAGCCGCAGAGGTCAGCAGGCTGAGGAAATGCAGGTCGATGGGGTGGCTCATGCTGTCGTAAAATATTCCTTTTATGTCGCTAAATCTACCCTTGTGGTTTGTGGCCAGACCTAAGATGCCAAGCATCCAAGCCCAACTCGCCACAGGGGAATTCACATGGCTCGTCGCGAATACAAAGAAAACATCGTTGTACGCAAGGATCTGGATTTCGGTCTGGAGTCCGATGACATCCCCCGTTACTGGATGGCCGGGGATGCCTTTCGTACCCGTGTGTTCGATGCCGTGCAGGCGACCTTCCCGGATGGCGAGCGCTACTTCATCTCGGCGGTGCGCGCCTATCGTGACCGCATCACCGATCCCAAGCTCCTGCAGGACGTCAAGGATTTCACCATGCAGGAAGGCCAGCACGGGCAAGTGCATACCCGCTACAACGAGCGCCTGCGCCGGCAGGGCATTGATGTCGATGCCTTTGTCCGTCACACCAAACGGATGAGCGACCAGCGCCTCAAGCACATGCCGGATGAATACAACGTGGCTTTGACGGCAGCGCTGGAGCATTTCACGGCCATGATGGCCGAACTCTTTTTTGCCGAGAAAGAAGTGCTGGAAGGCGCAGACGAACGTGTGCGTGCCATGTTTGCCTGGCATGCCATCGAAGAGATGGAGCACAAGGCCGTGGCCTACGACGTCATGAAGGATGTGGCAGGCGTGGGCTATGGCCTGCGTGTGCTGGCCATGACACATGCCGCTGCCTCCTTCTCGCTCTACACCGTGGTGGCACCCTGGGTCATGCTGGGCATGGACGGTTATTCCGTGAAGGATCGCGTGAAGCTCTACGGCAAGGGGCTGGGCTGGCTGATGGGACCGCGCAAGGGCGTCCTGCGTCGCCTGCTGCCCATGGTGGCCAGCTATTACCGCCCGGGCTTCCACCCCAACCACTTGCCCACCGTGCACAACTACGATGCCTGGGTGAAGGCCTTTACTGAAAGCAAGGACACGATTGCCGCCGCCGAGGCCATGTACGAAGCAGCGGCCTGATTTGCAGGCTGATGCAAAAACACCCGGCGTTGGCCGGGTGTTTTGTTTGGGCAAGACGGCAAGGCAGTAGCGCCACTACACCGTGCAGGAGCGAAAAAAGAGGAGGGAGTTTGAAAATTTTGAAAATTAATGGTGCCGAGGGTCGGAATCGAACCGACACGCCCGCAAGGGCAACGGATTTTGAGTCCGCCGCGTCTACCAGTTCCGCCACCCCGGCACAGAGGAGCGCCTGTCCACCAGACTGTCATCAAACAGTGGAGCAGGCCTGAGAGCCGGCGATTATACGTAGCGATTCCATTCCTGCAATCGAAAACCCGCGCCGCACGGTATACTCCGCCGCCCCTTTCCCCCGGGCTCCGGTATCCCGCGTCCTATGAAGCTCAGTGATTTCCATTTCGACCTGCCCGACGAACTGATTGCCCGGCATCCCGAAGCCGTGCGTTCTGCTTCCCGGTTGCTTTGCCTCGAAGGGGCCGAGAGCCTGGCGCATCGGCGGTTTCACGAGTTGCCCGGCCTGCTTGAGCCCGGTGACCTTCTGGTGATGAATGACACCCGCGTACTGCCGGCACGGCTCTTTGGCAAAAAGGCCTCGGGCGGACGTGTCGAGATGCTGGTGGAGCGTGTGACGGGGACGCATGAGGTGCTTGCGCACCTGCGGGCCAGCAAGTCACCCCGTCCGGGTGCCGTACTGGAGTTTGCAGCGGGCGTGACGGTTGAAATGGTGGAGCGTGAAGAGGACCTTTTCCGTCTGCGCTTTTCCGAGCCGGTACTGGCCGTGCTGCATGCCCAGGGCGAAATGCCGTTGCCGCCGTATATGACCCGCTCCCCCGATGCCAGCGACAGCGAGCGTTACCAGACTGTCTATGCCCACCCCGAGAAAGTGGCATCGGTTGCTGCGCCTACGGCCGGCCTGCATTTTGACGAAGCTGTTCTGGCGGCACTTGCCGCCAGGGGCGTGAACCGTGCTTCCGTCACCCTGCATGTGGGGTCGGGTACGTTCCGGCCGGTTCGGGTAGAGGACGTGACCTCTCACCGTATGCACAGTGAGTGGCTCTGCGTGCCTCCGGAAACCGTGGCGGCCATTCGCGAGACCAAGGCGCGTGGCGGGCGTGTCGTTGCCGTGGGAACCACCTCGGTGCGTGCGCTGGAAACAGCGGCTGCCGATGCCGGGGCCGGTGAATACCTGCGGCCGTATGAGGGCGAAACCCGCATCTTCATTTACCCGGGTTACCGCTGGCGGGTGGTCGATGCGCTGGTGACCAATTTCCATCTGCCGGAGTCCACATTGCTCATGCTGGTCTCGGCCTTTGCCGGTCGGGAGCGTGTCATGGCGGCA
This sequence comes from Moraxellaceae bacterium, assembly GCA_037189985.1. GTDB lineage: Bacteria > Pseudomonadota > Gammaproteobacteria > Pseudomonadales > Moraxellaceae > UBA2031. Next base: position 46,673 of record JBBCJX010000006.1, on the reverse strand, counting down.
TACCGGGAGGCGGTGGCAGAGCGTTACCGCTTTTTCAGCTATGGGGATGCGATGTTCCTGTCGCGGCAACCATCTACGGATTACTGATGATCAAGATGAGCACGGGCATGAAATTCACGCTGAAAAACACTGACGGCCGCGCCCGCCGCGGCGAACTCGAGTTTGCCCGTGGCACAGTGCAGACACCGGCCTTCATGCCCGTAGGCACCTATGGCACCGTGAAAGGCATGTTGCCGCGTGATATCCACGAGATCGGGGCCGAGATCATTCTGGGCAATACCTTCCATCTCTGGTTGCGGCCCGGGACGGAAGTGGTGAAGCAGCATGGTGATCTCCATGACTTCATCAACTGGCAAAAGCCCATCCTGACCGACTCCGGCGGTTTCCAGGTGTTCTCGCTGGGCAAGCTGCGCAAGATCACGGAGGAGGGGGTGACCTTTGCCTCGCCCATCACGGGCTCCAAGGTGTTCCTGAGTCCCGAAGTCTCCATGCAGGTACAGCGTGACTTGGGATCGGACATTGTCATGATCTTTGACGAGTGCACGCCGTATCCTGCAGACGAAGACACAGCGCGTACTTCCATGGAGCTGTCCCTGCGCTGGGCCAAGCGTTCCAAGGTCGCCCATGGGGACAATCCCAATGCCCTTTTCGGCATCGTGCAGGGTGGCATGCATGAGAACCTGCGCGAGGTTTCACTGGCTGGCCTGACCGACATCGGTTTTGACGGCTACGCCATTGGCGGTCTTTCCGTGGGAGAGCCCAAGGAAGACATGCTGCGCATCCTCGACTTCCTTCCTCCCCGTATGCCGGCTGATCGCCCGCGTTACCTCATGGGTGTGGGCAAGCCCGAGGACATTGTGGAGGCCGTGCGCCGGGGAGTGGACATGTTCGACTGTGTCATGCCCACCCGGAATGCGCGCAATGGTCATCTTTTTACGAGCATTGGCGTGGTCCGTATCCGCAACAGCCAGTACAAGACCGATACCGGGCCGCTGGATGCCGAGTGCGATTGCTACACCTGCCGCAACTTCTCCCGCGGCTATCTGCATCACCTCGACAAATGCGGTGAAATGCTCGGCGCCCAGCTCAATACCATCCATAACCTGCGCTATTACCAGACGCTGATGGCCGGTTTGCGCGGGGCAATTGAACAGGGTACATTGCAGCGCTTTGTGGACGGCTTCTATGCCGCCCGCGGTCTGCCAACTCCTTCAATTTAAAGGTTTTTCGCTGCAGGCCAGCGGTTTTTACATCTGTGGAGACTCCCATGAGCTTTTTCATTTCCGAGGCCTATGCCGACGCGGGCGCCGCTGCCGGCCCTTCCATGACCGGCCAGCTTGTCATGCTGGGCATTTTTGCCCTCGTATTCTATTTCCTGCTGCTGCGTCCCCAGCTCAAGCGCCAGAAGGAACACAAGAACCTGACGGAGTCGCTGCAGAAGGGTGACGAAGTCGTGTTTGCCGGTGGCCTGATCGGCACCATCCAGAAAGTTGACGGCGAGTTTGCCGTGATCGAGCTGGCTTCCGGCGTGGAAGTGAAAGTGCAGCGCTCGTCCGTGGTTGCCACGCTGCCCAAGGGCACCATCAAAAATATCTGAAGAAAAGTCTGACGCCGGAGCGGCCAGGGCTGCTCCCGGCAAGCTCCGAGGTTCTCCATGCGTTATCCCTTGTGGAAATACCTGCTGATCGTGGTGGTGGTGTTTGTCAGCCTGTTCTACTCGCTGCCCAACCTCTATCCCGATGAGCCGGCCATACAGATATCCGGTGCCAGTGCCGGCGTGCCGGCCGAGCAGGCGGCGCTGGAAAGTGCCAGCCGCGCCCTCAATGTGGCCGGCATTGCTTTTCACGGTGCCGAGATACAGCCCAAGGGTGTATTGCTGCGCGTGAACAACTCAGCCGACCAGTTGCGTGCGCAGGATATCGTGCGCCGCGAACTGGGCGATCTGTATGTTGTGGCCCTCAACCTGGCACCGACAACACCTGGCTGGCTCAAGGCCCTGGGTGCCCGCCCGATGAAGCTCGGTCTTGACCTGCGCGGTGGTGTTCACTTCCTTTTGGAAGTGGACATGAGCAAGGCTCTGGAGCAGCGTCAGGAATCCTATGTCAGCGACATCCGCAGCAAGCTGCGCGACAAGAAGCTGGCTTACCGTAGCGTGGTCGAGCGCGGCCAGGGTTTCGCCCTCAAGTTCGAGAATGCTGAAGATCGCGATAAGGCCGAAACGGCCCTGCGCAGCGAATTTGCCGAATTCACCTCGGCACGTCGCGATGCTGCCGACGGGATTTACCTCGATCTGGATTTCACCCAGCAGAAGCTGCGGGAAATTTCGGACTACGCGGTTAACCAGAACCTCACCACCATCCGTAACCGTGTGAACGAACTGGGTGTTGCCGAGTCCATCGTGCAACGCCAGGGTGCCAACCGCATCGTGGTGGAGCTGCCCGGCATGCAGGATACGGCCGAAGCCAAGCGTATTCTCGGCCGCACAGCCAGCCTCGAGTTCCGCTTCGTGGACTGGGAGCACGGTGGAGTCGCGCCCAGTGGTGTCGCTCCTCCCGGCACCGAGCTTTTCAATTTCAAGGACAACAAACAGTTCCCTGTGCTGCTGCAGCGTCGCAAGATCGTGACGGGCGACCGTGTTGTTGGCGCTACCTCCGGCTTTGACGAGAATGCCCGTCCGCAGGTGAACATTTCCATGGACTCCCGTGGCGGTCGTCTGATGGCCGATGCGACCCGCGACAATGTCGGCAAGCAGATGGCCGTGGTGTTTGTGGAAACCAAACAGAAGTCCCGCTTTGTCACCAATGCCGAAGGCGAACAGGTGGAAGTGCGTGACACCTATGTGGAGCGGAACGTGATCAACCGCGCCACCATCCAGTCCATGCTGGGATCACAGTTCCGCATTACCGGTCTGGATTCGCCAGCAGAAGCCGCAGAACTGGCCCTGCTGCTGCGCGCCGGTGCGCTGGCTGCGCCCATGTATTTCGTGGAAGAGCGCACCATCGGCCCGACACTGGGCCAGGAAAACATCGAGAAAGGCGTCAACTCCACACTGGTGGGCTTCGTCCTCGTGGCACTCTTCATGATGGTTTTCTACCGGCTCTTCGGCCTGATTGCCGATATTGCGCTGTTCATCAACGTGGCCATCGTGGTCGCCGCGATGGCGGCACTGGGAGCGGCGTTGTCCCTGCCGGGTATTGCCGGTCTGGTGCTTACGGTGGGTATGGCGGTGGACGCCAACGTGCTGATATGCGAGCGCATCCGCGAGGAAATCAGACGAGGCCTTTCGCCTGTGGCCGCCATTATCGCCGGCTATGATCGCGCCTTTACCACCATCATCGATTCGCACGTGACCACGCTGATTGTTGCCGTGATCCTGTTTGCCGTAGGCGCAGGCCCGGTCAAGGGATTTGCCGCCACGTTGTTCATCGGCATCCTGGCATCACTCTTTACGTCGATCACGGTCACGCGTGCCATCGTCAATCTGATTTACGGTCGCGGCGGTCGCGTGACCAAGCTCAGTATCTGAGGAACGCATCATGGAACTGAAAACCATACGCTTCATGCGTTTCCGCAAGCCGCTGGCAGTGATTTCCCTGTTGCTGGTGCTTGTCGGGCTGGGATCGCTGATTTTCCGTGGCCTCAACCTGGCGCAGGATTTCACCGGTGGTGTCTCGGCTGAAATCAATTACAGCAAGGCTGTCGAGCAGGAGGACGTACGCAAGGCCATCGAGGCCGCCGGCTTCCACGATGTCATCGTGCAGCACGTGGGCAGTGTGTCAGCCGTGCTGGTGCGCATGCCGCCGCAGGATGGTCGCGAGGCTGACCTGACGGCAGAAATCCAGAAGGCTGCCAATTTTGATCCGGCCAATCCTGCGCTGATCAAGCAGGTCGACAGCGTGGGATCGCAGGTGGGCGAAGAGCTCTATACACAGTCTCTCCTGGCCATCACGCTTTCCATGGCGCTGATGATGATCTATGTGGCCATTCGCTACCGCTTCAAGTTCTCGGTGGGTGCCATCATCGGTCTGGTGCATGACACTTTTTTCACGCTGGGGCTTTTCTCCATCATGGGCTGGCCCTTTGATCTGACCGTGTTGGCAGCCGTGCTGACCATCATCGGCTATTCGCTGAATGACAAGGTGGTGGTGTTCGACCGTATCCGTGAAAACTTCCGCAAACTGCGCAAGGCCGACCCTGTCGAGATCACGGACATTTCCCTGACCGAAACACTGCGCCGCACCATCATGACCGGTGCCACGGTGCTGCTGGTGGTGTTGGCCCTGCTGTTCCTGGGCGGGCCGGCCCTGAAGTGGTTCTCGGTGGCCATGCTGATCGGCGTGTTCGTGGTGGTGTATTCCTCCATCTACATTTCCACGGCTTATGCCCTTTACATGGGCCTGTCGAAAGAGGATTTCATCATCCAGCCAAAGGCAGAGCTGGATGACCGTCCCTGAGTCGTGAAGCCTGCCCCAACAAAAAGCCCGGCATGTCCGGGCTTTTTGTTGGGGCAAAACCGGGGAAACGGCCGTCGCCGACGAATTGCATGAAAAAAATGGGGCGAGGGGGCTTGCGCATCAAATGATAATGGTTATCATTTCCAAGTCGTCAAGCCACTCATAAGCCAATGCAAGGAGGTCGCCATGAACCTGAGTCTGAACGCCGCAAATGCTGCTCGTCCGGAACTGCCCACGCTGGAATCCACCCGTCTTTTCTCGGTGGGTCGCGAAGTGCGCATTCGCCACTGCGGTGAGGAATACCGCTTGCGCCTGACCAGCAACAACAAGCTGATCCTGACCAAGTAAGGCTGTATCAAGGCAGTGGCGCATCAACGCCACTGCCGGCCTGCGCGGCGATGAGCCGGCAGGCAAACGGGTATTCTGCAAGGGATGCCCATGCTGAACGTTGTACCTGTGGGGACTTTCCCCGGTTCAAGCTCGCTTATAGAGCCTGTCCCATCACCCGTCCGCATGTGGCGTGTGGCGGGATGGGCTCTTGAGTCCACCTGTGGCCATCCGCGTTCCGTCTGCGTGGGTGGAGGACGCCAGCCAGAGCCGTTTTTTAGCAGGCCCCGATTTTCTGCTTTGATCTGTTGTCTGTGGCGTCTTGCCGTAGCATCCCGTTATCGTCATCAGACGACTCTGCTCGCCAGCTTTCCGGCGCTTCCCGTGCACCCAAGCGCACGAAGAATCCCAGAATTTCCCGCTCCATCTGCTTTTCCCAGCTTTTGAAACTCTCACTGACATGCATGGCCGCACCTTGTTTCCCGAGACCGCAAAGGCAGTGTAGGCAGGGGACAAAAGGCGGTGGCGCCACCTGTCAGCCCAATATGCCGTGCAGCTTTTCCACGAGACGAGAGAGCAGGAGTGGCTTGGAGAGGTAGTCATTCATGCCGGCATCCAGGCATTTCTGCTGATGTTCAGGCAGGGCATGGGCCGTGAGGGCTATCACGGGCAGAGGCAGGCGGTTTGCTTCTTTTTCCCACTTGCGCAAGCGGCGTGTGGTTTCGAAGCCATCCATGAAGGGCATTTCGCAATCCATGAAGACAATGTCGAAAGCCTCCCTTTCTTCCTGTTGCAGGATGTCCAGCGCTTCCTGGCCGGAGCTGGCCATGCGGGCACGTATGCCGACTTTCTGCAGGAAGCCGTTGATCACCAGTTGGTTGATGGGATTGTCCTCCACTACCAGCGCCCGCACTCCGGCAAACAAGGCGGGCGAGATGATGCTGTGGCGGGGGTCGGGCATGACCGTGCCGGCACTGGATGTTTTCAGCAGCACGTTGAAGCGGAAAAGAGAACCATTGCCGGGGCTGCTTTGCACGGTGATCTGTCCGTGCATCAGTTCGACCAGTTGGCGGCTGATGGCCAGCCCCAGCCCGGAGCCGCCGTACTGGCGTGCAGTCGAAGAATCTGCCTGTATGAAAGAGCCGAAGAGCAGGGGCAGTTTTTCCGGCGCAATGCCTATGCCGCTGTCTTCCACTTCAAAGCGCAGGCGTATGCGTGTGGCAGAGACTTCCTCTACGCTGGCGCGCAGGAAAACCGTGCCGTAATCCGTGAACTTGATGGCATTGCTGAGCAGGTTGAGCAGCACCTGACGCAGGCGCCCGGCATCGCCGCGGACATGTACCGGCAGGTCGCGGCCACGCTCGCAGATGAGCGATAGTGATTTTTCCCGTGCAGTCAGGCTGAAGACCTGTATGCACTCGTCCAGCAGGTCCAGGAGGTTGAAGTCCTCCATCTGCAGTTCGATCTTGCCGGCCGCGATCTTGGAGTAATCCAGGATGTCATTGATCACATTCAGCAGGGCATGGCCGGAGCTGTAGAGTGTTTCCACATAGCTTTTTTGCACATCGTCCAAGCGGGTGTCCTGCAGCAGTTGTGTGATGCCGAGCAGGGCATTCATGGGTGTCCGGATTTCATGGCTCATCTTGGCCAGAAACTCTGTCTTGGCAGCACTTTCTGCCTCGGCCCGGATCATGGCCTGTTCCTTTTCGGATTTTTCCCGCTTAAGGGCATTCATGCGGCTGGCCAGGGCGAAGGCTAGCAGAAGCTGCTGCAGGATGAAGGTCATCTCCATGCCGTTCAGCGTAACCAGGAAGGGCAATGCCGGGAAAAGCCCGAAGCTCTGTAATGACAGCAGCAAGGACATCAGGATGAGCATGCCCCATGACAGCAGGAAGAGTTGTGCTTCGGCCAGTCCTTGTCGCAAGGATTGCACGGCAGCCCATGTGATGGCGGTGACAGTGCCTATGGCCAGTATGGGCTGGAGGCGATAGCCCACATTCAAGGGCAGGAGGAATTGCAGGGCGACGGCTGTAGCACAGATCGCTGCAGCAATTTTCAGGACGAGATCGGATTTTTTGTTGTTGGCGGGAGTGAGCAGGTAGTCACGGGCGAAGAGTGCACCTGCTGTCAGCATGAGAAAGACAAAGAGCAGTTGGGCATGACTGTTCCATACGGGGGAATCAGGCCACAGCCGGTAAGCGACACCTTTGAAACAGAGAAGGTAAAAAAAAGCTGAAACGAGGTAGAGCACGTAGAAGCGGTAAACCTTCTCGCGCACGGCCAGCCACAGGAACATGTGGTAGAGGATGAGGCCGGCGGTGATACCGAAACCGGCACCATGCAGCCACTCTTCCACCTCATGGTGACCGGCAAATGCTTCGCTGCTGCTGATCACCAGGGGGACATTGATGGAACTGGTGCTGGCGACTCGCAGGAAATAGTCCTGGCCTTCGCCTGAGTCCAGAGTCAGTGGAAAGCTGAAGCCACGGGTTGCCAGCGGACGGTTGGGGAAGGGAAGGGTGTCGCCTGTCTTCAGTAACGGTTGCGAGCTGCCGGGGGTATAGAGGTCCACCTCGTCGAGGACGGGGTAATTGAGTTGCAGGACCAGCGAGAGTTTGGCCGAGGACTGGTTTTCCAAGCGGAAATGAAACCAGCATGAGCCGTTCTGGTAGCCGAAGACGATGGTGTGGTGCTTCAGTTGTTCGAAGGGAGCTTGCCGGATGTCGGCGATGCCCAGTTTGCGGTCGGGGTCACAGAGCCATGAAACATGGGGCTCCAGCCGTACTTCACTGACAGGTCCGGAAAGGACAAGAGGGACAGCTGCTGTGGTGCCCGGCAGCAGGCACCACAGCGAAAAAATCAGGAGGAAGGTTTTGCCGACTCCCGGCAAACGCAAGAACTGCAGGTAATGCACGCAACGCCCTCGGTCCGTAAGGGGATGCCCACGATCATAGCAGCCACTTCCTGATGCCTGCCCTCATGAGGCGACAGGCTGGCGTTTTACTTGCGCAAGCTGCTGCTGAGGTGAGGGGAAAGCGTCGTCAGCAAGGCCTTGAGCAGTTTGGGATTGCCGCCGACCACATTGCCGGAGCTCAAGTAGTTGTGACCACCGGCAAAATCACAGACCAAGCCACCTGCTTCGCGGATGAGAAGGTCGCCGGCAGCGACATCCCAGGGCTGCAGGCCGAATTCGAAGAAGCCATCCAGTCGGCCAGCTGCCACATAAGCCAGATCCAGCGCGGCGGCACCGGCGCGGCGCAGGCCGGCGGTCTGCCGGGCCACGTCCTTGAACATGGCCAGATAGTTGTCGATGTGTTCCTGCTGGTCCGGCCGGAAAGGAAAGCCGGTACCGATCAGGGCGCCTTCCAGCCCCTTGCGGGACGTGACGCGGAGGCGGCGTCCGTTCATGGCGGCGCCGCGCCCGCGGCTTGCTGTGAATTCTTCGCGTTTGATGGGGTCCAGTACGACGGCGTGTTCGGTGACGCCCTTGTGCTGCACGGCAATGGAAACCGCGAACTGCGGGAAGCCGTGGATGAAGTTGGTGGTGCCATCGAGGGGATCGATGATCCAGAGCCATTCCGCTCCCATGCCCTTGCCTTCGCGCCGTCCTGTTTCTTCGCCAAGAAAGCCGTGATCGGGATAGGTCTTTTGCAGCACATCCATGATGGCGCGTTCAGCTGTGCGGTCGACCTTGGTGACATAGTCGTTGATGCCCTTGGCCTCGACGTCGACCAAGTCCACGCGCTGGGCGGATTGGGCAATGATGTCACCGGCGGCACGGGCGGCGCGCAGCGCCATGTTGAGCATGGGTTGCATGGGAGAGGACTCTGTATAAAGAACGGGTGACCGGGCTGGACAAGGCAGCTCCCGGTATCGGGCCGCGCATTGTAGCGGCGACTCACCCCGCCGCAAACCCCGGGACAAAACCCCATGCCGTGCCGGGAGATAGCTGCAGCCGCATTTGTTACCATGCGCGCCCTCCCTGCTGCCAGCCTGTGCCCGCACCCTCATGCTTGCCAACGTCCGTATTGTCCTTGTCAACACTACCCTGCCTGCCAATATCGGCTCGACGGCGCGCGCGATGAAAACCATGGGGCTCTCTGATCTTTGCCTCGTGGAGCCCAAGATTTTTCCGAGTGCCGAAGCCACGTCGCTGGCATCCGGAGCGTCGGATGTACTTGCCAATGCGCGCGTAGTGGCATCGCTGGAAGAGGCTGTGGCCGACTGCTCGCTTGTTATCGGGACGAGTGCCCGCAGCCGCACGATTCCCTGGCCCCTGATGGATGCCCGTCAGGCAGGGGAGGCCGTGTACCTTGAGTCCGTGCAGCAGAAGGTCGCCATTGTCTTCGGGCGAGAAGACCGCGGCCTGACCAACGAAGAGTTGCAGCGCTGCAACTACCATGTCTGCATTCCCACGAATGAAGAGTACGGTGTGCTGAACGTGGCTGCGGCGGTACAGGTGCTGGCCTATGAGGTGCGTATGGCCCATCTGCAAGCGGCTGAAGTGCCGGTGCCTGAAGAAAACCGTATGCCCGTGCAATTCCTGAACTGGGATCAGGAACTGGTACCTCATGGTGACATGGAGCGTTTCTACGACCACTTCGAGAGCATGCTGCTGGAGACGGGCTTCCTGACCGAGGACAACCCGCGCCAGCTCATGGCCCGTGCGCGTCGTCTGTTCGGGCGCGTGCGCTTGGACCGCATCGAGTACAACATGTGGCGGGGCATCTTCACCCGCCTGCAAGAAATTGCGGCAGAATTGCACCATGTCAAGAAAAAGCAGTGAAGGGCTGATCCGGCAACGGCAGACTTTTCCGGGACATCATCATGTTTGACCGCATCCGAGAAGACATCGATTCCGTTTTTGACCGCGATCCGGCGGCCCGCACCTCGCTGGAGGTGTTGCTCAATTATCCCGGCATCCATGTGATGATTTTCCATCGCATGGCGCATCCCTTGTGGAATGCCGGTTTCAAGGGGCTGGCGCGATGGCTGTCTTCCGTTGCCCGTTTCCTCACGGGCATAGAGATTCACCCCGGTGCAAGGATAGGGCGCCGTTTTTTCATTGATCACGGCATGGGAGTGGTGATCGGCGAGACGGCCGAGATCGGTGACGATGTCACCCTCTATCACGGCGTTACGCTGGGGGGCACAAGCTGGGACAAGGGCAAGCGCCATCCTACGTTGGGCAACAATGTGGTGGTGGGGGCAGGTGCCATGGTGATCGGTCCCGTTGAAGTGGGTGCGGGCGCCAAGATCGGTTCCAACGCCGTGGTCACCAAGCCAGTACCGGCGGGAGCCACGGCCGTCGGCAATCCGGCCAGGATCGTGACACGGCAGGAGGATGATGCAGCGGAACAGGCACGCCGTGTCTTTGCCGCCAAGATCGGTTTCCAGGCCTATGCCGCGTCGCCGGACCTGCCTGACCCGGTGACAGAGGCCCTCCGCCATCTGCTGGATCATATGCAGCAGGCCGATGTCCGCATGGACCGCATCTGCGAAAGCCTGGGCCGCCTGAGCCCAGGTTTTTGTGACAAGAAGCCCGATGAGCTCAAGGCCGAGGACTTGGCTGCCCTGCAGAATGGCGAACAGGGTGAGGGCTGAAAGGCCCGGCGACACTGGCATTGGAAAAGGCAAGTCACTAGAATCCCCGAGCTTTTTACTAGGCCAAATAGTTGACTGAAATAGTCGGAATTTGGGATACTGGCGCCACGCAACACCAACGACTACCGCCACCCGCCGAAGGGGATGCCCCTATGCGCTTGACCACGAAAGGACGCTACGCCGTGACAGCCATGCTGGACCTGGCTTTGCACGCCCGTCAGGACCCGGTGAGTTTGGCTGACATTTCGGATCGCCAGTCGATCTCGGTGTCTTACCTTGAGCAGCTTTTTGCCAAGTTGCGCAAGAACGGACTGGTATCCAGCGTCCGTGGCCCGGGCGGCGGATATCAACTGGCACGTGACGGCGGCACGATCTTCATCGCCGAGATCATTGATGCCGTGGACGAGTCCGTGGATGCCACACGATGCGGCGGCCAGGGTGACTGCCAGCAAGGCATGACCTGCCTGACGCACGAGTTATGGAGCGACCTCAGCGAGCAACTGCACAGCTTCCTGGCTGGCATCAGCCTGCAGGAACTGGTGGACCGTCGCGAAATACAGGCAGTGGCGTTGCGCCAGAGCGAGCTACAGAAACGCAAGCGTGACGGGGAAGCCTCAGGCCTCGGACTGCTTGCCGTGAATTGAGGGCTGGGTGCACCCAGCTCATTGCCAGGTGAAGTGATGAAACGACCGATATACCTTGATTACTCCGCTACCACACCTGTCGATCCGCGCGTGGCCGAGAAGATGGTGGAGTGCCTGACACAGGAAGGGAATTTCGGCAATCCTGCCTCCCGCTCCCACGCCTATGGCTGGCAGGCGGAAGAGGCCGTGGAGACGGCGCGTCGCCATGTGGCTGATCTGGTCAAGGCAGACCCCCGTGAAATCGTCTGGACATCCGGCGCCACTGAATCCGACAACCTGGCCATCAAGGGTGCTGCCCACTTCTACAAGACCAAGGGGCGGCACATCGTCACCAGCAAGATCGAACACAAGGCAGTGCTGGACACCTGTCGCCAGCTTGAGCGTGAAGGTTTCGAGATCACCTATCTGGACCCCGAGCATGGCAGTGGCCTGATCCGCCCCGAGGCCGTCGAAGCGGCACTGCGCGACGACACCATCCTTGTTTCGCTCATGCACGTGAACAACGAGATCGGCACCATTACCGATATCGCTGCCATCGGTGAAATCCTGCGCGCCCGCGGCATTCTCTTTCATGTGGATGCCGCGCAGAGCACAGGCAAGGTCGAGATCGACCTGGAAAACATGAAGGTCGACCTGATGAGCTTTTCTGCCCACAAGACCTATGGTCCCAAGGGCATCGGTGCGCTTTATGTGCGTCGCAAGCCGCGTGTGCGTCTTGAGGCGCAGATGCACGGTGGCGGCCATGAGCGCGGCTTTCGTTCCGGCACACTGGCCACCCACCAGATCGTCGGCATGGGCGAGGCCTTCCGTATCGCAAAGGAAGAGATGGCGACCGAGAACGAGCGTATCCGGGCGCTGCGTGACCGTCTCTGGGCAGGGCTGCAGGGGCTGGAGCAGGTGTTCATCAACGGGGATGCCTCGCAGCGCGTGCCGCAGAACCTGAATGTGAGCTTCAATTTCGTGGAAGGCGAGTCGCTGATCATGGCGCTCAAGGACATGGCGGTGTCGTCTGGCTCGGCCTGTACTTCTGCCAGCCTGGAGCCTTCTTATGTGCTGCGTGCGCTCGGACTGACCGATGAGCTTGCGCACTCATCCATCCGTTTCACCATCGGCCGCTTTACCACCGAAGCTGATGTGGATTTCGTGATTAATCACGCCCAGCAGGCAGTGAATCGCCTGCGTGACCTCTCGCCGCTCTGGGACATGTACAAGGACGGCATTGACCTCAACACGGTCGAGTGGGTTGCGCACTGATGTCAGCAAGCAGGTGCTCCGCACCTGCAGCAAGCAAGATGTAGAGGTGAACTGAAATGGCTTACAGCGAAAAAGTGATCGACCATTACGAGCATCCTCGCAATGTCGGCAAGCTGGACAAGAATGATGTGAGTGTCGGCACCGGCATGGTGGGTGCGCCGGCCTGTGGTGACGTGATGCAGTTGCAGATACGCGTCAGCGATGAAGGCATCATCCAGGATGCACGCTTCAAGACCTACGGTTGTGGTTCTGCCATTGCCTCCAGCTCACTGGTGACCGAGTGGGTGAAGGGCAAGAGCCTGGATGAGGCCATGGGCATCAAGAATACGCAGATTGCCGAAGAGCTGGCGCTGCCGCCTGTGAAGATCCACTGCTCGGTGCTGGCCGAAGATGCGATCAAGGCTGCCGTCGCTGATTACCGCAAAAAGCATCACAAAGAACAGGAAGCCTGAAAATGGCCGTCACCCTTTCCGAGTCCGCAGCGAAGCACGTCGGCGATTTCCTGGCCAATCGCGGTAAGGGAGTGGGTGTGCGTGTGGGCGTGAAGACCTCCGGCTGCTCCGGTCTTGCCTATGTGCTGGAGTTTGTGGACGAGACGCAGCCGGAAGACATCATATTCAGCTCTCATGGCGTGAATGTGGTGGTCGATCCCAAGAGTCTTGCCTACATCGACGGTACGGAAATGGATTTCGTGAAAGAAGGCCTTAACGAAGGCTTCCGCTTCCGCAACCCGAACCAGAAAGGGGAGTGTGGCTGCGGAGAGTCCTTCACCGTATAAGACGCGCTACCTTTCTTCCACCGGGAAGCTCCCTGTTTTCTCCATCTCCCTCAGGGAGAGGGCTGGGGTAAGGGGAAACCCCGGCGAGGCCCCATGTCTTCCGTCATGAATTATTTCGAAGTCTTCAATCTCGTGCCTGCTTTTGAGCTGGACGAGGCCCAATTGCTGCCCCGCTACCGCGAATTGCAGCGCCAGTTTCACCCTGACCGCGTGGCAGCCGAGCCTGCCGAAGTACAGCGCGCGGCCGTGCAGAAAGCAGCAGACATCAACACGGCCTTCAGCACCCTGCGTGACCCTGTGCTGCGAGCACGGCACCTGCTGGCACTGGCCGGCCATCCTCTCGATATTGAGTCCAGCACGGTGGCCGATACTGATTTCCTGATGGCACAGATGGAGTTGCGCGAGCAACTCGAAGAGGCTGATGACCTGGCGACATTGGACAGCCTTCGTGAGGAGGCCGGGGAGTGGCTGCAAAACCTTGGGCGCGAATTCGCCATTGATTACCGCGAGCAGGATTGGGCCGAGGCCGCCGATACCGTTCGCAAGATGCAGTTCATGTCACGCTTCCTGGACGAAGTGCAGGATGCCGAGGCACGGCTCGAAGATGCCGAATATGAAAACGACGACGAGGATGACGACTGATGGCCCTGTTGCAGATTGCCGAACCTGGGCAGAGCACGGCACCACATCGTCATCGCCTGGCGGTCGGCATCGATCTGGGCACCACCAACTCCCTGGTGGCCACCGTGCAAAGTGGCAAGGCCAAGACCTTGCCGGATTCGGCGGGACGTCATTTGCTGCCTTCGGTGGTGCGTTATTTTCCGGATGGTGAGCGTCGCGTGGGTTTTGATGCGCGGGCCGCTGCTGCCAGTGATCCTTTCAATACCATTGTGTCCGTCAAGCGTCTGATGGGACGCGGCTTGGCTGACGTAAAGCGCTTGGGTAGCGAATTGCCCTATCGTTTTGCCGGTGGAGAATTCCCTCCGGAAAACCAGGGCATGCCCTATCTCGTGACGGCAGCGGGCCAGAAAAGTCCTGTGCAGGTTTCTGCCGATATCCTTTCCGTTCTGCGTGCACGTGCCGAGGCGGCGCTTGGCGGCGAGCTGACCGGTGCCGTGATCACCGTGCCCGCTTATTTCGACGATGCCCAGCGTCAGGCCACGAAGGATGCGGCACAGCTTGCCGGGCTCAAATTGCTGCGCCTCCTGAACGAGCCGACGGCAGCTGCAGTTGCCTATGGCCTTGATCAGGGCGCTGAAGGTGTGCATGTCATTTACGACCTGGGGGGCGGTACCTTTGACGTGTCAGTACTGCGTCTGAACAAGGGCGTGTTCGAGGTGATGGCCACCGGCGGTGACTCGGCCCTTGGTGGTGATGATCTGGATCATGCTGTTGCTCAGTGGGTGCTGGCACAAACCGGAGAGCAGGCGCCCGATGCGGCGCGGCAGCGTGAGTTGCTGGATGCGGCACGCAAGGCAAAAGAGGCGCTGACAGACAGCGCCGACGCCATGCTGGATTTCTCAGGGCGTCAGTTCCTCCTGTCGCGTACGGCGTTTGATGCGCTCATTACTGGCCTGGTAGAACGCACGCTCAAATCCTGTCGGCGGGCATTGCGTGATGCCGGCGTAAAGACTGCTGACGTGCAGGATGTGGTGATGGTCGGTGGCGCCACGCGTGTGCCGCTGGTACGGGAAAAAGTGGCAGAATTTTTTGGACGCACGCCACTGACCAGTATTGATCCTGATCGTGTAGTGGCTATTGGTGCGGCCATCCAGGCCGATGTGCTGGCAGGCAACAAGCCGGACAGCGACATGCTGTTGCTTGACGTGATTCCGCTGTCGCTGGGACTGGAAACCATGGGGGGGCTGGTCGAGAAAATCGTGCCGCGCAACACCACGATTCCGGTGGCTCTGGCGCAGGAATTCACCACCTTCAAGGACGGCCAGACGGCCATGAGTGTGCATGTGCTGCAGGGCGAGCGCGAACTGGTGAGTGATTGCCGTTCGCTGGCACGCTTCGAGTTGCGCGGCATTCCACCCATGGTGGCGGGGGCAGCACGTATCCGTGTCACCTTCCAGGTGGATGCGGATGGCCTGCTCAATGTCAGTGCTGAAGAGACGACTTCCGGTGCCCGGAGTGAAATCACGGTCAAACCTTCTTACGGGTTGGCGGATGACGAGGTCGCGCGCATGCTGCGTGAGTCTTTCCAGCAGGCTGAAACCGACAAGCAGCGCCGTGCGTTGGCTGAGGAAAAAGTGGAAGGTGAGCGCTTGTTGCTGGCGCTGGAGGCAGCACTCACTGAAGACGGTGATGCCCTGCTCTCGGAAGACGAGCGCCTGCAGCTTGCCGCCGCCATGCGGGAATTGCGCGAGGCCATGGCAGGCAGCGATGTACTGGCCGTCCGTGCTGGCGTCAAAGCCCTGAATGAAGCCAGCGAGCCTTATGCTGCACTGCGCATGAATGCCGGAGTGCAAAAGGCGCTGGCGGGCAAGCGTATCGATGATGTGACCCACTGAATTTGAAAACCGTTCGCCCTGCCTGTTGCTGAAAGCAGCCCTGCAACAGATCCAGTGGGAATGGAATGGAGAAATGGCCCATGCCGCAAATCGTTTTCCTGCCACACCAGCAAATCTGCCCCGAGGGTGCCGTCATCGAGGCCACACCGGGTGAGTCCGTCTGTGAGGCTGCCCTGCGTCATGGCATCAAGATCGAGCATGCCTGCGAGATGTCCTGTGCCTGTACGACCTGCCATGTCATCGTGCGTGAGGGCGGAGAGTCGCTGAACGAGGCCGACGAACTGGAGGAAGACCTGCTCGACAAGGCCTGGGGGCTGGAAGCGGATTCCCGCCTTTCCTGTCAGGCCATTGTGGCGGAGGAGGATCTGGTGGTGGAGATTCCCAAGTACACGATCAATCACGCCTCCGAGAAGCACTGAGCCTTCCGGCGTGTGTTTCCCAATCTGGTACTGGAGCATGCCATGTCACTGAAATGGACCGATTCCCGCGAAATCGCCATCGAACTGGCGGAGGCCCACCCCGAAGTGGACCCCAAAGCCATCCGCTTCACCGACCTCATGCAGTGGGTGCTGGCCTTGCCGGACTTCGACGATGATCCTGCCCGCTGTGGGGAGCGGATACTGGAAGGCATCCAGTTGGCCTGGATGGACGAAGTCTGATTCCGCTCTGTTGCCCGCCTGCCGGGCTCCTGCCGCGACTGTTTGTTCACCATGGTATTGCCGCAAAAGCTGCGTATAATCGCGGCTCTGTTGCGGGGCGCCCTCAAAGTGGCGCCCTAACCCATTGATTTAATAGCGCTTGCGGAGAGCACCATGGCTATCGAACGTACCCTGTCCATCATCAAGCCGGACGCAGTGGGCAAGAACGTGATCGGTGAGATTTATGCCCGTTTCGAAAAGGCAGGTCTCAAGGTCGTGGCTGCCAAGATGAAGCACCTGTCCAAGACCGAGGCTGAAGGCTTCTATGCCGAGCACCGCGAGCGCGGTTTCTTCGGTGATCTCGTTTCCTTCATGACCTCCGGTCCGGTGGTGGTTTCTGTGCTGGAAGGCGAGAATGCCGTGCTGGCCCACCGTGAAATCCTGGGCGCCACCAACCCCAAGGACGCTGCTCCCGGCACCATCCGTGCCGATTTTGCGGTCAGCATTGATGAAAACGCCGCGCATGGCTCCGACAGCACCACGTCGGCGGCGCGTGAAGTTTCCTATTTCTTTGCTGCAACCGAGCTCTGCCCGCGTACACGTTGAACCGTAAGCGTGCCCGGCAACAGCCGGGCACGCTTGCCGCGTGATGTTGTGAAGCCGCCGGCCGCGGCGCCTGTTTCCGGTGAAGCAGTGCAAAGGCCGACCATCCAGCCCGCAAGGGCTTCGACATAATTGGTGTAGCAACCGGTCGATACTCATGAATGCAGAAGTCCGCAGTCCGTCCTCCGTTTCTCCAGCCTCCGCAACACGAGTGAACCTGCTCGGCATGACGCGTGAGCAGATGGAGGAGTTCTTCGTTTCCATCGGCGAGAAAAAATTTCGTGCCCAGCAGGTGATCAAGTGGATTCACCAGCTTGGCGTGGATGATTTCGAGCAGATGAGCAATGTCTCCAAGGCCCTGCGTGCCAGGCTGGCGGAGATTGCCGAGATCCGGGCACCGGAAGTGGTACATCGCGAGTATTCGGCTGACGGCACCCGCAAGTGGGTGATGAAGGTCGGCGACAACTCCATGGTCGAGACCGTGCTCATTCCCGACGGCGACCGCAAGACGCTCTGTGTGTCCTCCCAGGTGGGCTGCGCGCTGGATTGCAGTTTCTGCTCCACCGGCAAGCAGGGTTTCCAGCGGGATCTGAGTGTGGCCGAGATCATCGGCCAGGTGTGGATTGCCAACCGCTCCTATTTTGAAGACCAGCCGCTCATGGAAAGCCGTGAGCGGGCCATCACCAATGTGGTGATGATGGGCATGGGCGAGCCCCTGCTGAATTTCGACAATGTCGTGCCGGCCATGAGGCTGATGCTGGACGATTTTGCCTACGGCATGTCCAAGCGTCGCGTTACCCTCTCGACGTCCGGTGTTGTGCCGATGCTGGATCGTCTTGGTGAAGAAATCGATGTTGCTCTGGCCGTCTCGTTGCATGCCACCAACGACGAGCTGCGCGACGAACTGGTGCCCATCAACCGCAAGTATCCGCTTCAGGAACTGCTGGCGGCCTGCCGTCGTTACCTTGGCCGCTTCCAGAGCGAGGCCGGCGGACGCCGCAAGATCACCATGGAGTACGTCATGCTGGCGGGCGTCAATGATACGCCGGCACATGCCCGTGAGCTGGTACGCCTGCTCAAGGACACGCCCAGCAAGATCAACCTCATTCCATTCAATCCGTTTCCGCATGCCCCGTACGCTCGCTCCAAGCGAGAGGACATCTTGGCCTTCCAGAAAATCCTCGCGGAAGCGGACTTCATCTGCACCATACGCTCCACACGTGGTGACGACATTGATGCAGCCTGTGGTCAGTTGGTGGGCCAGGTGCAGGACCGCACGCGGCGTGCCGAGCGCTGGCAGACCAAGAATGAAAAGAATGCCCGCGAAATCGTGAGGAGTGCCTGATGAGACACATTGCCCTTGCAATCCTTGCCGTTCTGGCTCTCGCGGCCTGTGTCCAAGAGCCCGTGGCAGGAACCCGGAAAGCGGATCCTGCCGCCGGTGCCCGTGACCGGGTTGCCCTTGCTGCCGAACATCTGCGCAATGGCGACAACGAGCGTGCGCAGGTACAGCTCAAGCGTGCCTTGGACATGGATTCGCGCTCGCCGGAGGCCCATAACCTGATGGGTGTCCTGCTGGAGCGTGACGGTGACAAACGGGGTGCGGACCGCTCTTATCGCCGGGCCATCAAGCTGCGCCCGGAGTTTGCACAGGCGCACAACAACTACGCCATTTTCCTGTTTCGCAACGAACGCTATAAAGAGGCGCTGAAGCAGTTCGAGGCGGCGGCCAATGACCTGGGTTATGACCTCAGGGCCCAGGCGTTTGAAGGCATGGGACGCAGTGCGCTCAAGCTCGGTGACAAAGAGACCGCTTCGCGTGCATTTGTCCGTGCGTTGCGCATCGAGTCCTCCCTGCCGATATCGACACTGGAACTGAGTGAGTTGCAGTTTGGTCAGGGTAGCCTGGATGCCTCACGCAGTACCTACCAGCGCTACCTCAAGCTGACCGAGAACCAGCCGCAGAGCGCCCAGAGCCTCTGGCTGGGGATTCGCCTGGAGCGCCATTTCGGTGGCAAGAATGCGCTGGCAAGTTATGAGCTGGCGTTGAAGCGGCTGTATCCGAACAGCCCTGAATACAAGCTGTATATGGAATCCCTGAAGCAGTGACAGCAGGCCGGGGGCCGCTGTGGAGCATATCGTGACTGAAGACATCAAAGAGGAAGGTCTTGGCAGTGAGGCCGACAATCTCTCTTTCATGCCGGGACAACGCCTCAAGAAGGCCCGCGAACAGCGCGGCCTGACGGCGGAGCAGGTTGCCAGCGAATTGCATCTGGCCTTGCGCTTTGTGAAAGCCATAGAGGCGGACTCCTACAAGGACCTGCCGGAGCCTGCCTTCGTGCGTGGCTACATGCGTCGTTATGCACAGTTGGTGAAGCTTTCGCCGGATGACATCGCCTCCGGCTTCGACCAGTGCTACGCCGCTGACAACGAGACACCCGCACCGGACCAGCGCCCCAGCAATCCCATACAGTTGCTGGGCATCATTGCGCGGCCACGTATTCGCCTGGGTCGTCTTTTTTCCTTTGCGTCGCTGGCATTGCTGGTGGCACTGGGGCTGGGGTTTCTCTGGAACGGGCTGGCATCGCGTGATGCCCCGGTAGCGGTGGAGGTCCCGGTGAGTGCTCCTCTCAGCGCTCCCGTGAATGCGACACCACCTGTGGCAACGACTCCTGTGGCAGCGGTGGCAGCTCCTGTCACCGAAGCTGCGCCTGTCATGCAGGTCCTGCCGGCGCCTGCCGCTCCGGCACCCGCCGTGCTGCCCGAGCGTGCCGTGCCGCAAAGCTCTGCGGTTGCACTGGGCAGCGGCACCGACACGCTGGTCATCACCCTGACGGCCGAGAGCTGGGTCAGTGTGCAGGATGCCCTGCGTTCCCTGGTGGCGGATTTGCGGCCGGCCGGCCAGACGCTCACCCTGAGCGGGCAGGCTCCCTTTCAGGTGAATATTGGCAATGCATCTGCGGCAACCTTGGCACTGAACGGCAAGCGGATCGACCTGCGCCCGCATACCCGCGGTGCGGTGGCCACGCTGACAGTGAGGCCCTGAGCCATGCACGAATCCCCCATCAAGCGTCGGCCCACGCGCAAGATTCGCGTCGGCAAGGTATTTGTCGGCGGTGATGCCCCCATCACCGTCCAGACCATGACCAATACCGAAACCTGTGACGTGGATGCCACGGTGGCGCAAATCCAGCGTTGCGTGACGGCCGGGGCGGATATCGTGCGTGTGTCGGTGCCGTCGATGGAGGCAGCCGAGGCTTTCGGAAAGATCCGTCTCTTGGTGCCTGACGTGCCCTTGGTGGCGGACATCCATTTTGACCACAAGATTGCCATTGCCGTAGCGGAAAAGGGCGTTGACTGCCTGCGCATCAATCCGGGCAATATCGGTTCGGATGACAAGGTGCGCGAGGTGGTGGCGGCGGCCCGTCACCATGGCATTTCCATGCGTATTGGCGTGAATGCCGGCTCGCTGGAAAAAGACCTGCAGAAAAAATATGGCGAACCGACAGGAGAGGCGCTGCTGGAATCGGCCATGCGCCATATCGATATTCTGGACCGCCTGGATTTCCACGAATTCAAGGTCAGTGTGAAGGCGTCCAATGTCTTTCTGACGCTGGATGCCTATCGCCTGCTGTCAAAACAGATCGACAACCCGCTGCATCTGGGCGTGACCGAGGCGGGTGTGTACCGCTCCGGCACGGTGAAGTCCGCCATTGCCCTGGGTGGGCTCTTGCTGGATGGCATTGGCGACACCATACGCATTTCGCTGGCGGCGGAGCCGGAAGACGAAGTGAAGATCGGCTTCGACATCCTCAAGTCGCTCAACATCCGCTCCAACGGTATCAACTTCATTGCCTGCCCGAGCTGTTCCCGGCAGGAGTTCGACGTCATCCGCGTGATGAATGCGCTGGAAGCACGGCTTGAGGATGTGCGCGTGCCCATGGACGTCTCGGTGATCGGTTGCAAGGTGAACGGCCCCGGTGAAGCCAAGGAGGCCGACATCGGTGTTGTCGGTGCCTTGCCGAACAGCCTGGTCTACCGTCACGGAGAGAAGAGTCATCTCATTCCCACGGCCAATCTGGTGGATGAAATCGAGCAGATGGTGCGGGAGCGCGTGCGTCAGCACGAGCAGGAAGCCGCTGCAAAAAAACTGGAAGATGAAGCCCGTGGCGTATTTGCCCGGGGTGAATGAAAAAAGGCGATGCCAGGGTAGTACAGGACAGTGACAGCAGAATGAGTCAGAAGATCACCGCCATCCGTGGCTTCAACGACATACTCCCGGCAGATACGGCACGCTGGGCAGAAGTGGAGTCCGTGCTTCGCGATCTCATGCGGGCCTATGGCTATCACGAGATTCGCCTACCCATCGTGGAGAGCACTCCCCTTTTTGCCCGTGCCATTGGCGAAGTGACCGACATCGTCGAGAAGGAGATGTATTCCTTTCTTGATCGCGGTGACGAATCCCTGACCCTGCGGCCCGAGGGCACAGCGGGTTGCGTGCGTGCCGTGCTGGAGCATGGTTTGACGTATAACCAGACGCAACGGCTCTGGTACACCGGCCCCATGTTCCGCTATGAACGCCCGCAGAAAGGCCGTTATCGCCAGTTCCACCAGTTCGGCGTGGAAACCTTCGGCATGGAAGGGCCGGACATTGATGCCGAGCTCATCCTGCTGACCGCTCGCCTGTGGAAGGCTTTGGGGCTTGAGGGAGCGGTACGGCTGGAGCTCAACTCGCTGGGTGAAATTGCCGAGCGTGCGCGTTTCCGCGAGGCGCTCGTGGCGTATCTGGAGCAGCATCGCGATGCGCTGGATGAAGACTCGAAGCGCCGCCTGACAGGTAATCCCTTGCGCATTCTGGACAGCAAGGACGCAGGAACCCGCAAATTGCTGGAGGCAGCACCCCGTCTTTCGGATTTTCTGGAAGAGGATTCTCGGGCGCACTTTGCAGGGCTGTGTGCCGTGCTTGAGGCCGCTGGCATTGAATATGTGGTGAACCCTGCGCTGGTGCGCGGGCTGGACTACTACAACAAGACCGTCTTCGAGTGGGTGACATCAGAGCTGGGCGCGCAGGGGACCGTGTGTGCCGGTGGCCGTTATGACGGACTGGTGGAGCAGCTTGGCGGGCAGAAAACCCCGGCTGTGGGTTTTGCCATCGGCCTTGAGCGGTTGCTGCTGTTGCAGGCGGCCGTGAAGGGTGACGCTCAGCATTCCGAAGCCGATGTCTTCGTGGCGGCGGTTGGTGCCGGTACGGCTCAGCCGGCCCTGTTGCTGGCAGAAAAACTGCGCAGTGCCTTGCCTGACCTGCGCGTGTTGGTGAATTGCGGTGGCGGCAGTTTCAAGTCGCAGTTCAAGAAGGCCGACAAGTCCGGTGCGCGTTTTGCCCTCGTGCTGGGCGAAGATGAAGTAAAGAACGGCACGGCCAGCGTCAAATGGCTGCGTGAAGACAAAGAGCAGCAGGTTCTGGCACTGGGCCTGATTGCCGCTTTCCTCAAAGAAAACCATACCTTGTGAGACAGGCTCCGGCCTGAATGGAGAAGCAGAGTGAGTCACGACGAAGAACAACTCGAAAACCTGAAGCGCTTCTGGCAGGAATACGGCACCCCCATTCTGGTTGGCGTGGCACTGGCGCTTGCCGTTTTCTTTGGCTGGCGCTTCTGGCAGAACGCCCGCATTGATGCGGCCACCAAGGGTGCCGAAGTCTTCCAGGACATGCTGGGCTCCGTGCAACGCAGCCATCTGAATGCCGAAGACAAGGAGGCGGCGACTGATGTGCAGCGCTTTGCCAAGACCCTGAAAGAAGATTACGGAAACACGCCGTATGCCCGCAGTGCAGGTCTCCTGCTCGCGCGCCAGGCTGTGGACCGCAATGATTACAAGGAAGCCGAAAAGCAGCTGCGTGCCGTACTGGAAAGCAAGCCTTCCGAAAGCGAGCGTGTACTCGTTGTCACCCGTCTGGCACGTGTCCTGGCGGCGCAAAAGCAGTACGACGATGCACTCGCCGTGCTTGCCAAGGAAAAGGATGCCGGCTTCCTGCCGACGATCGAGGAAATTCGTGGCGACATCTATGTGGCGCAGGGTAAGGTGCCCGAGGCACAGAAAGCCTATCTGGCGGCTGTTGCGGCACTGGCAGAGCGTGACGAACGCCGCCCTCTGCTGGAACTGAAGCTGGCCGATGTGGGTCTGGCTCCTCCGGAAAAAGCCTCGGACAAGGCCGCAAAAGCTGAGAAGGCGGGGGCGTTCTCCTCGTGAGCATTTCCCGCCTGTTGCGTCCGTTTTCGCTGGGGCTGGCTGCCCTGTTGCTGGCAGCCTGCAGCAGTACGCCCAAGGCACCCGAGCCGGAAGCCTATCCGGCGCTGCCTGCCGACAAGGTAAAGATGCAGCGCCTGTGGCGGGTGTCGGTAGGCAAGGGCCTGGAAAAGGATGACGTGCGTCTGGCGCCCGCTGTCGGAGAGCAGCGCATCATTGCTGCCAGCCGTGATGGCGTGCTGATGGCCATCGAGCGCGAAACAGGCAAGGTGGTGTGGAAGAAGGAAACCGGCCTTGCCATCACGGCGGGTCCTGCTGCCGCCTACGGTCTGATCGCCGTGGGTACGTCCAAGGGCGAAGTGGTTGCCTTTGCGGAGACGGATGGCAGCCAGTCATGGAAAGTACAAGCCGGCGCGGCAGTGCTGGCCTCTCCGGCTGTTGCCGCAGATGCCGTTGTGGTCATGTCGACGGATGGTGTCATCCGGGCTCTTGAGCGCAGTGGTGGCGAAGTGCGCTGGGCTTACAACACGGTAGTGCCACCACTCAGCCTGCGCGCCAATGCCCCCCCTCTGATTGATGATGGTCGCGTTTATGTCGCGACATCGGGCGGCAAGCTGGTCGGACTGGACATGGTGACAGGTGTGGCCGGCTGGGATTTGCGTGTGGCCACCAATACCGGCCGCTCCGAGCTTGAGCGCATGAACGATATTGTCGGTGACTTGCTGCAGTCCTCTGACGGCACACTCTATAGCGTGGGCTACCAGTCCCAGCTGACAGCCACGGATGTGGATGCCGGGCGTCGACGTTGGCAGTTTGATGCCTCCAGCGTGAATGGTCTGGCCGAAGGGCTGGGCAATGTGTATTTCACGGATGTCTCCGGCCATGTGCTGGCTGTCGACCAGGCCAGTGGCAAGGCAGTCTGGAAGCAGTCCGACTACGCTTGGCGGCAGCTCACTGCACCAGCGGTGGTAGGCAGTGTGCTCGCCGTGGGTGACAACAAGGGCAAGCTGCATCTGCTGGCGCAAAGTGATGGCCAGGTGCGCGGCCGTATCAGCGTGAGCGGTGATGCACTGGTGGCCCTGACCGGTCGTGGTGATGTGCTGTATTGCTGGGATGTCGATGGACGCTTGTCTGCCTGGCGTATCCGCCCCGACAAAAGCTGACCTGTTTTTTTTCGTGATGAGTGTCGACCATCCCCGCAGCCGCGGGGATGGCTTTTTCAAGAGTGTCTGAAAATGAAACCCGTGATTGCACTGGTGGGTCGCCCCAATGTGGGCAAGTCCACGCTCTTCAACCAGTTGACGCGCTCGCGCGATGCGCTGGTTGCCGACCTGCCGGGGCTGACACGCGACCGCAAGTACGGTGATGCCAAGGTCGATGACAAATCCTTCATCGTCATTGATACCGGCGGTATCGGTGAAGGCGAGGCGGGCATTGATGCCTACATGGCAGAGCAGTCGCGTCTGGCCATCCATGAGGCCAGCATCGTGCTCTTCCTCACGGATGCCCGTGCCGGCCTTACGGGGGCTGATCAGGAAATTGCCGCCGAGCTGCGTGCGCTCAACAAGCGTGTTCATCTGGTGGTGAACAAGATTGACGGTGTACATGAAGAAGCAGCGCTCGCCGAGTTTCACGCACTGGGCATGGGCGATATTTTTGCCATTGCCGCCAGCCATGGTCGCGGCATCCACCAGATGATGCAGGAGTTGCTGTCGGACTGCCTGCCGGATGCCGAAGAAGCGCCACTGGCCGAAACCGGCATCAAGATCGCTGTCGTGGGCCGCCCCAATGTGGGCAAGTCCACGCTGGTCAACCGCATTCTGGGTGAAGAGCGCGTGGTGGTGTTCGACATGCCGGGCACGACGCGCGATTCCATCTACATTCCTTTCGAGCGCCGGGACCAGCGCTACACGCTGATCGATACCGCCGGTGTGCGTCGTCGCGGCCGTGTAGGTGAGGGCGTGGAAAAATTCTCGGTCATCAAGACGCTGCAGGCGATCAAGGATGCCCATGTGGTGGTGCTGGTGCTGGATGCCCGCGAAAGCATTGTCGATCAGGACCTGCACATGCTGGGCTTTGTGCTGCAGAGCGGACGTTCGCTGGTGGTGGCCATCAACAAATGGGACGGCATGACGGAATATGACCGCGGCCAAGTAAAGAAGGACATTGATCGCCGTCTGGATTTCATTCCCTGGGCGCGTGTGCACCTGATCTCAGCCCTGCATGGTACGGGAGTGGGTGACCTCTATCCCTCCATCGAGAGGGCCTATGCCTCGTCCACCATCAAGGTCACGACCAACCGCCTGACCCGCATCCTGGAAGATGCCGTGGAGCAGCATCAGCCCCCCATGGTGGGCGGGCGCCGCATCAAGCTGCGCTATGCCCATCTCGGTGGCCAGAATCCGCCCATGATCGTGATCCACGGCAACCAGACGGCAGCGGTGCCCAATGCCTACAAGCGCTATCTCGAGAATGTCTATCGCAAGGTCCTGAAGATTGAAGGCACCCCCATTGCCGTGGAGTTCAGGAGCGGCGAGAACCCCTTCAAGGAAAAGGAAAACGTGCTGAGTCCGGCGCAGGTCGAGCGTCGCCGCCGCATGGTCCAGTTCCACAAGAAGCGTGAAAAGAAGCACTGACCCGTGGTTTGCCGCAGGAGCGTGGTGGCTGCCCGGTGCCGCCGCCCGGTCCGGATGGCCGGTTCCGGCCGGGAGTGTGCAGCCGGCGGCAAGCTGCTATCCTCCGCCTCTTGAGCACGACGGCAGGCGTTGTGTCATCGCCCCAACCGGTATCCTGCCTCCCAAAACGAGAAGAACGCAGTCCCTACCATGATCGATTCCATTGTTGATTTCTGGCTGCATATCCGCGCCATTCCCAATTTCTGGGGCTTTGTCACCATTCCCATCGTTGCCGCCGTTGTTACCTGGGCGCATGTCTGGTTCGCCATGAAGATGGTGTTCTATCCGCTGGAGTTCGTGGGAATCTGGAACCCGTGGCTGGGCTGGCAGGGTATCGTGCCGCGCAAGGCCGGCAAGATGGCTGGCATCGTGGTCGACAACACGCTGGCCAAGCTGGGTTCGCTCTCGGAAATCTTTCGCGAGATGGATCCGGAGAAGATTGCCCGCCATGTCTCCGACGGACTCATGGAACGCATCGAGGACATGGTCGACGAGATCATGAACGAGAAGAACCGCGTATTCTGGGAAAACCTTCCCATCAGTTTCAAGAAGCGCGTCTATGCCCGTGTTCGCCGCCAGACACCGGCCATCATGGAAAGCCTGGTGCGTGATCTTGGCGAGAACATCGAGGACCTGATCGATCTCAAGGCCATGGTGGTGCGCCAGATGGAGGGTGACAAGGCACTGGTGGTTCGCGTCTTCCAGGAAGTCGGCAGCCCCGAGATCAACTTCATCGTCAACGCCAGCTTCTGGATTGGCTTCACGCTGGGTCTCGTGCAGATGGTGTTGTGGTACTTCTTCCCTTGGAACTGGGGCTTGCCGCTGTATGGCGCCGCACTTGGCTATGCCACCAACTGGATTGCGCTGGCCATGGTGTTCCGCCCGCTCAACCCCGTGAAGATCGGCCCTTGGCGTCTGCAGGGTCTGTTCCTCAAGCGCCAGCCGGAAATTTCCGACAAGTTTGCCGAGCTTTCCACGCAGGAAATGGTCTCGCTCAAGCACTTGGTCAACGAAATGTTGACCGGTACCTATGCCGAGCGCACGCGTTCCCTGATCCGTCGCCACATCAGCCCCTTGCTGGAAGGCGGCGTGGTGCGTACGGCCATACAGCTCACCGTAGGCCCGACCGGTTACGCCACGCTCAAGCGCACCATTGTCGAAAAAGCCGCCGCGCTGTCGCTGGCGCCCTTGGCCAATCCACAGTTCAACAAGGACCGTGCAAAGGTGATTGCTTCTATCTTCTCCACGCGCATGAAGGCCATGACGTCCAAGGAGTTCCAGGATCTCTTGCGTCCTGCTTTCCAGGAAGACGAGTGGATCGTGATTTTCCTCGGCGGTGTGCTGGGGGCGCTGGCAGGCTGGATACAGCTGATGACAGGCTTCACGCACTGAAGGAATACTGTTGTCCATAAAAAAGCCCGGGAATCCCGGGCTTTTTTATGGACATTACAACCTTGAAGAGAGGCTTCATGTTCGCTTTTGGGGCGTCAGGTTGTCAGGTGCTCCTGGCGAATTTCTTCCGCTGACCAGGCGACAGGCGTTGTGCCGGCAACGGCAGCCGCCAGGAAAATGTCGCCCCGGACCTGTTGCCAGAGTTGCAGGCAGTCCCCGGCCAGTTGGCGGGGTTCTTCGGCTGAAACATCGAAAGCCAGTCGTGAGAGGTTGCCGGCAAGCCCTTGCTGCAAGGCTTTGACGCCGGCCTCCTTGAGGGTCCACATCCGGAAAAATCCACCCTGATTTTCCTCAGGTGCACGAAGTGCCAGCGCGTTTTTTTCTGCCTCCGAGAAATAGCGCGTGACGACTTTCTGTACATCCAGCCTGCGGCTTTTCTCGATGTCGATACCGCAGCTTTGCGTAGCCAGCATGGCGGCAACCAGTCCTTTGGCATGGCTCAGGCTGAGATGCCAGCCTGAAGGATGTTGCAATGCCAGACGGCCACTTTCTTCGCGCATGAAACGGATGTCCTGAACTGCGCAACCGGTATGGATCGTGACAAGCCGGTACAGCAATGTGCGGGAGAGTACGAAGCTGCGTTGCCGCTCCTGATGCTGCAGTGTGGCGAGTTCCTGTTGCTCTGCACCGTTGAGTGCCGAGGCAAGGGCTGTCAGGTCTGACTGGCCGTCATCCTGCAGCCAGTACAGGCAGGCAGGTGTCATGGCGTGTTGTCGGGCAGGAGCAGCATCGGGTCGATACGTGCATTGTTCAGGCTCACGGTCCAGTGCAGGTGCGGTCCGGTGGCACGCCCGGTTTTGCCGACAAGGCCGATGACGTCGCCGGCTTTCACCTTGTCTCCCGCCTTGGCCTTGATTTCGCTCAGGTGGCAGAGCATGGAGATCAGGCCCTGGCCGTGATCAATCATTACCGTGCGGCCATTGAAGAAGTAGTCACCGGTCTGCACGACCACGCCGTCGGCAGGTGCTTTGGCCGGGCGTCCTTGCGGGGCGGCAATGTCCAGGCCGGCGTGGGGGGCACGCGCTTCATTGTTGAAAAAGCGCTTGAGTCCGAATGGGCTGCTGTAAGGGCCTTCTACCGGTTTGATGAACACTGGCCAGAGATTGTTTGCGGTGGAACCGGAGTAAAGCTTGTAAACCGCCTGCTGCTCCTTTGCTTCACGTGCATAGCGGGCAAGGTCTTCTTCTGCCGGCGTCACATGCTTGTTGGTCGGCAGCGTGATGCGTTGCTCGGGATAATCCTTGCCGTTGATACGGAATTCAATGGGAGCGGCGCCGCTGATATCGAGCCTGGCCACGCCGGGTTCGGCCGTGAGGGGAATGCCGATGACGGCACGTCTTTCACCGTTGGCCTGTGTCTCGATGAACACGGGGGCATCCTGGAAGCGTGCGCTGATGCTGGCGGGCAGGTTCGGCGGCAGGGGAAGTATGGCGATGCCGCCCGGCACCCGTGCCTCGCGCGGGGCTGCAAAGGCGAGGCTGCCCAGCAGGGCAGTGGCCAGGATGATCAGACGCATCAGTTTTTCTCCACATTCATGACGGTAGCAGTGAGGGTGCCATCGGCGAGGCGTGCCTGCACGGTGTCACCGGCTTTTGTCTGTGTGACGGAACGCAGAACCCCGTTGCTGTTTTCCAGTACGGCATAACCGCGGCCGAGAATGGCCAGCGGGCTGGCCAGTTGTGCGCGTTCGGCAAGATGGCGCAACTGTGTTTGTTGTACATGCAATTGCTGATGCAGTGCACGACTCAGACGTTGCTCCAGTGTGTTTACCTGCTGCCTCAGGGGCGGCAAGCGCTGGCCCGGCTGGCGGCTGCGCAGGCGGTTGGCCAGCGTCTGCGCCTGTTGTGTGCGCGCAAGCAGCAGACGTTGCTGCGCACGACGCAGTCGCAGTTCCAGCCCGTCCATTTGCTGGGCCAGGTCACGCAGGCGCTGCCCCGGGTGGCGCAGGCGTGCACGCAGGTGTGAAAGCTGTTGGGACAATCGCTGCAATTGCGTGCGCAAGGCCCGGCCAAGCAGGATTTCAAAACCCTCGAAGCTGGCCAGCAGTTCTTCTGCATCCTGGCTGAGCAATTCGGCGGCGGCCGATGGCGTGGGTGCACGCAGGTCGGCCACAAAATCTGCGATGGTGAAATCGGTTTCATGGCCCACGCCGCTGATCACGGGCAGGCGGCTGCCGGCAATGGCACGGGCAACGGCCTCTTCATTGAAGGCCCAGAGGTCTTCAAGCGAGCCGCCACCCCGTGCAAGGAGAATCACGTCAATGTCGGGCTGGCTATTGGCGAGGGCAATGGCGCGCACAATGGCGGGAGCCGCCTCCTTGCCCTGTACGGGAACCGGAAGCACCGTGACCGGTAGCCCGGGGAAGCGCCGTGCCAGCACGGAGAGGATGTCACGCACGGCGGCACCGGTGGGCGAGGTGATCACGGCCAGGTGCTGTACATGCTCGGGCAATGCACGTTTGCGTGATGCCTCGAAAAGTCCTTCTTCTTGCAGTTTCAGCCGCAGGGCATCAAAGGCACGGCGCAGGGCGCCAAGGCCGGCTTCTTCCATCTGCTCGACGATGAGTTGATAGTCCCCCCGGGGGGCGTAGAGGCTGAGTCTTGCCTTGACCAGGACCTGCTGGCCATTTTTTGGTGTAAAACCGAGAAAACGGTTGTTGCCCCGGAACATGGCGGCCCGAATCTGGGCGCCGGCATCCTTGAGCGTGAAATAAAGGTGGCCGGAAGAGGGCTGCGCCAGGTTGGAGATTTCGCCCTCTACCCACAGGTTGGGAAAGCTGTTTTCCAGCAGGTCACGCACCTGTTCGTTTAACAGGCTGACGGTGAGGACTCGGCGGGTGGCGGTCATGGGCAGTTCCGGGGGAGCGTTGCTGCATTCTAGGGGGAGTCGAAGCTGATTTCTTCTCTCGGCAGCAGTCAGTGCATGTTCGGGCATTTCAGTAGTTTCCACTCTAGGCAGCATGGCTCTGAGCGGTAAACTGCCGGTTTTTCGCATCGAATGGAGAGTGGTGGCATGGACAGGCAAGTGGTCGTTGGCATTTTCGCTGGTCTGGTGCTGGCGGGTGCGGCTGCAGCCGGGTGGCATTATCGCGCCCACTTTCTCGAAGAGAAGGATGTTCAGGCAGTTTCTCCCGAAGCGAGTGCCCAGCCTGACGTGCTTTACAAATGGGTGGACAAGCATGGCGTGACCCACTACTCGCAGGAGCCTGCCGCACGCAAGACAGAGCGTATGGAGTTTGATGGCAAACGTCTTACCCCGCTCGAGCCTGTTGATGCCAGCCTGATGACACGGCTTTCCCGGATCACTGAAGAGCCGGAGGAGGACAAGCCGCAAGGCAGCCAGATGCTGCATAACCTGCGCAAGGAGTTGCAGGAAAACCAGCAGCGCATGCAGGAAGCCAAGGCTGCCATGACCAATGATCTTTGAGGCAGGGCATGCGCCTGATTTCCCTGTTGATTACGCTCCTGATCGTGGCCTGGCTGATTTACAGCCGGAGCAGCCCGACCTCTTCCACTGAACCGGCCCCCGCCTGGCAGCAGGCCGAAGCCAAGGCGGCGACGGTAGATCCCCTTGTGCAGGACCAGTTTGCCCGCCAGGCCGAGGCGCTGTCTCGCATGGAGGCTGGACAGGAGCCTGGCCAAGCCGCCCCCTGAGCCATCTGCCGGGTGCAAGCCCTGCCGTCTTTCTCTATAATCGCGCCCTTCCTTTTTTCTGACCCGCCAGGGTGACTCCATGCTTGAGATCGTTCAGGAAGCACTCACTTTCGATGATGTCCTCCTGCTGCCGGACTATTCCGAGGTCCTGCCCAAGGATGTGAGCCTGAAAACCCGTCTCACGCGCGGCATTTCCCTGAACATCCCCTTGGTCTCCGCGGCCATGGATACCGTCACCGAGGCGCGCATGGCCATCGCCATCGCCCAGGAAGGCGGCATCGGCATCCTGCACAAGAACATGGACATCGCCGCCCAGGCCGCCGAAGTCCGTCGCGTCAAGAAATACGAGGCCGGCATGGTCAAGGACCCCATCACCGTGGGGCCGGAGACCACCGTGGGCGCTCTCATCGAACTGACCAAGGCCAACCGCATTTCCGGGGTGCCGGTTGTCGTGGGCAATGATCTGGT
Source organism: Moraxellaceae bacterium (assembly GCA_037189985.1). Taxonomy (GTDB): domain Bacteria; phylum Pseudomonadota; class Gammaproteobacteria; order Pseudomonadales; family Moraxellaceae; genus UBA2031. The sequence goes on along the minus strand of JBBCJX010000006.1, from coordinate 15,361 downwards.
GGGTATTGTCACCAGCCGCGACCTGCGCTTTGAAACCCGGCTGGACCAGCCCGTCTCCGCCATCATGACGCCCAAGCAGAGTTTGGTGACCGTTAAGGAAGGCGAGAGCCACGAGCGCATCAAGGAGCTGCTGCACCAGCACCGCATCGAGAAGGTGCTGGTGGTGGACGATGCCTACCAGCTCAAGGGCCTCATCACCGTCAACGATTTCCGCAAGGCCGAGCTTTATCCCGGCGCCAGCAAGGATGCCCAGGGCAGCCTGCGTGTCGGCGCTGCCGTGGGCACGGGCGATGAAACCGAGGCCCGCGCCGAGGCGCTGATTGAAGCAGGTGTTGACGTGCTGGTGGTGGACACCGCTCACGGCCACAGCCGTGGCGTGATCGAGCGCGTGCGCTGGATCAAGCAGCGTTATCCGAACATGCAGGTCATCGGCGGCAACATTGCCACCGGTGATGCCGCGCTGGCCCTGCTGGATGCCGGTGCGGATGCCGTGAAGGTCGGCATCGGCCCCGGCTCGATTTGCACCACGCGCATCGTCGCCGGTATCGGTGTGCCGCAGATTTCGGCCATCGACAGCGTGGCCAAGGCGCTCAAGAACCAGATTCCCCTGATTGCCGATGGCGGCATCCGCTTCTCCGGTGACATCGCCAAGGCGATTGCGGCTGGGGCCAGCGTCATCATGGTGGGCTCGCTGCTCGCCGGCACCGAAGAAGCGCCGGGCGACGTCGAGCTGTACCAGGGCCGCTACTACAAGGCCTATCGCGGCATGGGCTCGCTGGGCGCGATGGCGCAGCGCGGTGGCGGTTCCGCCGACCGTTACTTCCAGGACGCTGCGGCCGGCGTGGAAAAGCTGGTGCCGGAAGGCATCGAAGGCCGCGTGCCCTACAAGGGCCCCATGAGCGGCATCGTGCACCAGTTGATGGGTGGCCTGCGTTCTTCCATGGGCTACACCGGTTCCGCCGACATTGAGACCATGCGCTCCCGCCCGAAGTTCGTGAAGATTACGTCTGCCGGCATGAAGGAGTCGCATGTGCATGATGTGACCATCACCAAGGAAGCGCCCAACTACCGCATCGGCTGATGCCATGATCGAGTTCATGCGTGATTACTGGTGGCTGGCGGGGCTGATGGCTGCCGTCATCGTGGTGGTAACGCATGCGCTCCTGGTGAAGCTGATTGCCAGCACGGACACGCGTCCGCGCGACAAGGATTAATCGAGTTCAAGCGACGGGGCCTCTGCCCCGTTCGTCTTTTCTGGAAGCACTGAAATGAGCCAAGCGACAACGCCGGATATTCATGCCCACCGCATCCTCATTCTGGATTTCGGTTCCCAGTACACCCAGCTCATTGCGCGTCGCGTGCGCGAGCTGGGCGTGTATTGCGAACTGCGTGCCTTCGACATGACGGAAGCAGAAATCCGCGAATTCAACCCGCGCGGCATCATTCTTTCCGGTGGTCCGGAAACGGTGACGGTGGAAGGCACACCGCGTGCGCCGGAATGTGTTTTCACGCTGGGCGTGCCCGTGTTCGGCACTTGCTATGGCATGCAGACCATGGCGCAGCAACTGGGCGGCAAGGTCGAGTCGTCGGACATGCGTGAGTTCGGCTATGCCGAAGTGAAGCTGGAGGCGAAATCGCGTTTCTTCGAGAACATCGAAGACCATGTGAAGGATGATGGCAGCGTCACGCTGGATGTGTGGATGAGCCACGGCGACAAGGTCACGAAGCTGCCCGAAGGCTTCAAGGTGACGGCATCCACGCCGAGTTGCCCCATCGCGGCCATGAGTCATGAGGAAAAGCATTTCTACGGCGTGCAGTTCCACCCGGAAGTGACGCACACCACGCAGGGCGGCCGCATGCTGGAGCGCTTCCTGCTGGATATCTGCGGCTGTGAGGCCCTGTGGACGCCGGCCAATATCGTGGCGGACTCCATCGAACGTATTCGCGCTCAGGTGGGCGATGACCAGGTGTTGCTGGGACTTTCCGGCGGTGTCGATTCCTCCGTGGTGGCCGCGCTTCTGCACAAGGCCATCGGTGACAAGCTCACCTGCGTATTCGTCGACAACGGCCTCCTGCGCAAGAATGAAGGCGATCAGGTCATGGCCATGTTCGCCAAGAACATGGGCGTGCGCGTGATACGCGTGGATGCCGAAGCTGATTTCCTCGGCAAGCTGGCCGGTGTGGCCGACCCGGAAAAGAAGCGCAAGATCATCGGCAACACCTTCATCGAGATTTTCGATAAGGAGTCCGCCAAGCTCGCTGCCGGTGGTGTGAACTGGCTGGCGCAGGGCACGATTTATCCCGATGTCATCGAGTCCGCCGCCAGCAAGACTGGCAAGGCCCATGTCATCAAATCCCACCACAATGTTGGCGGCCTGCCCGACGACATGAAGATGAAACTCGTCGAACCGTTACGCGAACTGTTCAAGGACGAAGTGCGAAAAATCGGTCTTGAACTCGGCCTGCCTTACGACATGGTTTACCGCCATCCCTTCCCCGGTCCGGGCCTTGGCGTGCGTATCCTCGGCGAAGTGAAAAAGGAATACGCCGACATCCTGCGCGAAGCCGATGCCGTCTTTTTGGAAGAACTGCACAAGGCCGACTGGTATCACAAGACCTCGCAAGCCTTTGCCGTTTTCCTGCCGGTGAAGTCCGTGGGTGTGGTGGGCGATGGCCGCCGCTACCAGTGGGTGATTTCGCTCCGCGCCGTGCAGACCATCGACTTCATGACCGCGCACTGGGCGCATCTGCCTTATGAACTCTTGGGCAAGGTGAGCAACCGCATCATCAATGAAATCGAAGGCGTCTCGCGTGTGGTGTACGACGTGTCGGGGAAGCCGCCTGCCACTATCGAGTGGGAGTGAGTCCCGAAAAAAGCCCCGCTTGTGCGGGGCTTTTTTCATGATGATGATCAGGTTTTCGGCACGGCCATGCCCCGTTGCACGGCGGGGCGTTCGCCCACGCGCTGCAGCCAGTCGCGCACGGCCGGCTTGGCGGCCAGTTTCTCTTCCAGCGGTGCTTTCAGGTAGGTACTGGCCGCCTGTACCCAGGGATAGGTGGCCATGTCGGCAATGCTGTAGTCCTTGCTGGCCAGATAGGGCTGCGTGGAAAGCTGCCGCTCCATCACGCCCAGCAGGCGATCGGATTCCTCAGTGAAGCGTTGGATGGCGAGCGGTGATTTCTCCGGCGAGCGCACCGCAAAAAAGCCCAGTTGCCCGAAGATCGGCCCCACGCCGCCCACCTGCCAGTACAGCCATTCCAGCGCCTTGTAGCGGTCGTGGCCGGCCGTGGCCAGGAAGCGCCCGCTCTTGTCCGCCAGATAAGTGAGGATGGCGCCGCTTTCAAAGATCGTCAGCGTGCCGGCATCGGTTTCGTCCACGATGGCCGGAATCTTGTTGTTGGGCGAAATCGCGAGGAATTCGGGGCGGAACTGTTCGTCCTTGCCGATGTTCACGGGGTGGACTTCATACGGCCAGCCCAGCTCTTCCAGCATGATGGAAATCTTGCGGCCGTTGGGCGTGGTCCAGGTGAAAAGGCGTATCACGGCAAACTCCTTGGCAATGATGGAGGGCCCGATGCTAGGGCCTGGTGTGTTTGTTTGCCACGTCAGTCTTGCATCGTCTGGTGGCTTTAGACGGCTGCATGCAGAGTGGGCATGCGTATGCTGGCCTGAGGTTGATGAAGGGGTTGGTCATGCAGGTTTCTACGTTGGCGTCCGGTGGCGGACAATTGGGCTTGATTACACCGGCAGATGATCGTGAGGCCGCATTGCCTGTCTTGCTCGACTGGGTGGATGTGAACAAGCGTGCGGTCGAGGCGGTTTTGCTGGAGCGCGGGGCCGTGTTGTTTCGTGGCTTTGCCATCGGCAATGCACGCGATTTCGAGCAACTGGCAAAGCGGATTTCACCTGATCTCAAGAGCCAGTATCTCGGCACGTCGCCACGCAATGCCCGCTCCGAGTTCACCTTCACTGCCAGTGAGCTGCCCTCGCACTATCCCATCATGCAGCATTGCGAAATGAGCTTCCTGCCCAGCGCGCCCACGCGGCTTTTCTTTTCCTGCCTGATTGCGCCTGATGCAGACGGTGAAACCCCGTTGGCCGATTGCCGCAAGGTCTGGCGTGATCTGGCGCCGGCCGTGCGCGCGCGTTTTGCCGAGCGGGGCATACGCATCGTCCGTAATTATGGTCCGCCCGCCGGAGCTTCGCGCCTGGACCCCTGGCAGTTGAAAAGCTGGCCAGAGGTCTTCGGGACGACAGACCGCGCCGTGGTCGAAGCCACGGCCGCCCAGGAAGGCACGCGGTGCGAATGGCGTGAGGATGGTGGCTTGCGTCTCCTGCGCGAGCAGCCGGCCATGCAACGCCATCCGCTCACGAACGAGGAGGTCTGGTTCAACCATGCGCAGGTCTTCCATGCCGATGCCGCCCGCTTTGAATACCGTCATATCCTGAAGCGGCGTCTGTCGTTGCGGGCGGTGGGTGTCACGGCCTTGCTCGAAGGGCTGACGGCTGCCAAGCGGTTGCTCCGTGATCCGGCCGGCTTCGCCACCCACGTTACCTATGGGGATGGCAGCGAGATTCCGGCGGCGGATATCAGTCACCTCATTGATGTGTTCTGGCGCCACATGGTTTTCCCTCAGTGGCAGTTGGGGGACGTGGTCGTGATCGACAACTTCAGCACCAGCCATGGGCGCATGCCGTTCAAGGGCCCACGGGAAATCCTCGTGGCGTTCACCCACGGGCGTAACGAGCAAGCGGCCCTGTCCCCGGCCTGAGCTGTTCACCCTGTCACCCGGCCCCGGCAGGCCGTAAACTCCCCCGGCATTGATGCCCTGCACTGCTTGCAGGGCGGTTTTGGGTCGAGAGTGCTTGTTCCTTCATGAGTGCCGTGGAAAAACTGCAGAATGCCGAGGAGGCCGTGCTGGAGCTCAGCCTGTTCTTCGTGCGGCATTCACTGCCGCTCTGGCCGGCTCGCATGGCGCCCACCCTCGAGGCCCTGCGCCGGGCTGATGGCATGGCAGCACTGGAGGCCTGGGGCAGGGTCTCCCTCATGGGCGAGAACGGTCTCATGCAGGTGGTGGTGAGCCATGACCACGGCTTCCGTGCTGCCGACATGACGGCAGAGCAGCAACACTTCCAGCGCCTGCTGCAACAGACGCTGGACACCCTCAACAATCTCCGCTTCTACCTGCGATCCGGCGTCAACCGGCCCTTGGTCGTCATCCATCCGGACTCGCCGCTGTGACAACGGTCTTTACGCCAGAGGACGAACAGTTCATGCGCCGTGCCCTGGAACTGGCGCAGGCAGGTGAGCGGCTGGGCGAGGTGCCGGTGGGGGCAGTCGTGGTGGCCAATGGCCGCATCATCGGCGAAGGTTTCAATGCGCCCATCAGCCAGCATGACGCCACGGCGCATGCCGAAGTGCAGGCACTGCGGCAAGCGGGCGCGATGCTGGGCAATTACCGGCTGGAAGATGCCACGCTCTACGTGACGCTGGAGCCCTGCACCATGTGCGTGGGAGCGCTGGTGCATGCCCGTATTGCGCGCGTGGTGTTTGCTGCCACTGAGCCCAAGGCAGGTTCACTGGTGAGTGCACGCCGGCAACTGGATAACGGTTACTACAACCATGTCTTTGCGTTCGAAGGCGGGTTGTTGGCAGATGAGGCCTCGGCCCTGCTGTCGGATTTTTTCCGGCGCCGCCGCGCCGAACAGAAAAATGGCAAGAACCTGAATGAGGATTGAGTGATGAACGAGCGTGTGCGCTTCGATGTCCGCGACCAGATCGCCTACGTGACCATGACACGTACCGACAAGTACAACGCACTGGACTGGGACATGTTTGTCGGCCTCATCGGCGCGGCGAAAAAGATAGGCCGTGACAAGAGCATAAGGGCCGTCATCCTCCAGGGAGAAGGCAAGGCCTTTTGCAGTGGCCTGGATTTCCCATCCTTCACCAAACAGCCAAGCCGCATGGTCCGGGGCTTTCTCACTTATGGTGTGAAGACCACTAACATGTTCCAGGAAGTGGCCTGGTGCTGGCGTCGCCTGCCGGTACCGGTGATTGCCGTCATTCACGGCTATTGCTATGGCGGCGGCCTGCAGATCGCCTTGGGTGCCGATTTCCGCTTCACCACACCGGACTGCGAATTTTCCATTCTGGAAGCCAAGTGGGGACTGGTGCCGGACATGAGCGGCACTGTGACCCTGCGCGAGCTCCTGCCCATCGACCAGGCCAAGATGCTGACCATGACCGGCCGCATGCTGAGCGGTGAAGAAGCACTGAAGCTGAACATGGTGACGGCGGTTTCCGCCGATCCTTTGGCCGAAGCTGAAAAGCTGGCGGCTGAAATCAAGACACGTTCGCCGGATTCCGTGGCATCCACCAAGGCCCTGTTCCAGGGCAACTGGGTGAATGGCATACGTGGTGCTTTCCGCCGCGAGCGTTTGCTGCAACTGGGTCTTCTCTTCGGCAAGAACCGTTCGATTGCGCAGGAAGCCAATTTCAAGAAGCAGAAGCCGGAGTTCTTGCCGCGAAAGTGATGTCCGCCGTATTCAGCGCCTGATTTGAAAAAGCCCGCATCGCGGGCTTTTTCATGGCTTCAGGTGTTGGGCCAGAAACCTGTCCAAGGCATTTGCAAATGCCATGCGGTCCTGCTGGCTGAAACTGGCGGGGCCGCCCACCTGCACGCCGCTGCTTCGCAGTTCTTCCATGAAGTTGCGCATCGTCAGCCGCTGCTTGATGTTCTCGGCGGTATAGAACGTACCGCGCGGATTGAGAGCGAAGGCGCCTTTTTCCACGACCTTTGCGGCGAGCGGAATGTCGGCGGTGATGGCAAGGTCGCCGGGTTGTATCAGCTCCACGATACGGTCGTCGGCCACATCAAAACCGGATGGCACCTGTATGGACTTCAGCCAGTCTACGCGTGGCACGGGAATGAACTGGTTGGCGACCAGTGTGCAGATGATTTGCCGGCGTTCGGCGGCACGGAACAGGATGTCCTTGATGACATTGGGGCAGGCATCGGCATCTACCCAGAGTTGCAGTTTTCGCGGGGCTTCACTTGTCATTCACTGTTCCTTTCAGGCGCCGTCACGGCCTTTGGCCAACGGAAGCCCCTATGCGGCATCGGGGCGACGGCCCAGTATATCGCTCCCATGAAAAGGGGATTTATATGCTTGGTTCCCTGATTGATTTGTCGTCCCCGCGCAGGCGGGGATCCAGTGACTTTCTTGTCTATGGTCCGCAAAAAACAGGGTCAAAGTCGCTGGACCCCCGCCTGCGCGGGGGCGACAGGGGGTGTTAGGGAGTCAAGTGTAATTCCCATAAAAAAGCCCCGGCGGACCGGGGCTGAAGAGAGAGTCGGGGGGGGGCGTCAGCGCACCATGGTCTTGTCGTTGCGTGCGCTTGCCACGCGCTGGTCGCTGGCCGGGGTCACCATCAGCAGGGAGTCGTAGTAGCGACGGACCTGCTGCACATAATGCAGTGCCTGGCCCACGGGGATGTTGCGGCCGTTGGCGCGGGCATCCGCTGCCATCTGACGCAGGTGCTGGCTGACCACCAGCCATTTGTCCGCATCGTCGCCGGCACGCTGGGCAAGCTTGCGGGCACGGTCAACGTGGGCGGGCCCCATGTTGTAGCCAGCCAGCGCCATCCAGGTGCGGTCCGGTTCGCGCACGCTGGGGGGCAGGTTGTTGGTGATCATGCGGTAGTAGGCAGCGCCGCCACGGATGCTGTCAGGCACATTGGTTCGGTCGGCCACACCCAGGAAGCTGGCGGTGTCATTGGTGAGCATCATGATGCCCTGCACGCCGGTGGGCGATATGGCGTCCGGCTGCCACTTGGATTCCTGATAGGCGATGGCGGCCAGCAGGCGCCAGTCTATGCCCTGCTTCTTGCCGCTTTTCTCGAAGTGGGCCTGATAGAGCGGCAGGCGGCGTGCCACATCGCGCTGGAAGGCCCGGATGGAATGCGGGTCGAAGGTGTTGCCTTGGCTGTAGAAGCTGACCAGTCTGTCCAGCGAGCCGTCTTCCTGCTTGCGGGCCAGGAAGGCTTGGGCAGCAGCAAAGAGGCTCTTGTCCCTTGTCTTCACGAAGGCCCAGGCCAGTTCGCTGTTTTCCTGCAGGTTGAGTGCCACCCCGATCTGGGGGAAGAGGGCGCGGCGGGCATCGAATTCATTGGAGTGCAGTGCCACGTAGTCAAGCTCGCCCTTGTCCAGCCGTTGCAGAAGCTCCATCGGGTCCAGGCCTTCGAACTCGATCAGTGCCAAGTCCGGGCGCCAGCGGATCAGGGCTTTGAGACGGTGGGCCTCGCTCGAGCCTGCCATGACGCCGATGCGGGCATTTTCCAGGGCATCGAAACTCGCAGGCAGTGGGCGGTTCAGGCGCTGCACCAGTTGCTCGTTCACTTCCATATAAGGAGTGGCGGTGCGCAGCCGGTTGAGGCGGGGGTCATCCGAGGCAAGGCCGGTGATGGCGAGGTCGGTGCTGTTGCTGCGCAGGGTGCCCAGAACCTGCTCGGTGCTGGTGGCGTTCTGCAGGACCAGTTTGACGCCCAGATCCTCGGCAAACAGGCGGGCAAGTTCATACTGCAGGCCACGGGCGCCGTTGGAGGTCTGGTAGAAGGTGGTGGGGCCGCTGATGCCGGTGACGATCAGTTCGCCGCGCTCATGCACCAGTTGCAGTGCCGTGCTTTTTGGCTGGACCTGGAATATGCCCAAAAGAAGCAGGGTCAGCAGGCTGGCACGGATGACGGTGCGGGAGGAAGGTTTTACTCGTAGCAGGTGCGTGCGTAGCGTCTGTATGCCGCTGGACATGCCTCAGTACCTCGTTCGGTTTACCGTTTATCAATCTGCAGCGGCCTGAATCCTGTTTTCCTGTGTGGCCGGTGCTGATCGTTTTAGCGTTTACCCTTGGGGTGTTCGGTAGCCAGTGGGCTCACCAACGCGTCTCTTACTGTCCTTACGTACAGTTTGTGTCGCAGGTTGGAGCGAAATGTATCGATCAGTTCACACCCTGTCTAGTGCCGAAATGCCAATAAGCCTTGGCATTGTCTGACAAGATGTGGTCTTTCGGATCAGTTGCAAGAGGGGTTCATGTGTCCCGAACCCACTGATTCCAGTATCATTGCGGCCTTTTCCGGCAGCCCGGAACCGGTCATCGCCTGACCCGCCATTCAGCGGCAGAACCCGCTCCCGGCTGCCTCCAGACCCCGCCCGACCCCGAGAGACCGACATGCTGATCCTGCCTGGTTCCCTGGCGCTTTCCGCTTTCCGCTCGACCCGACTGCTGCATGCCCTGCAGGCAAAGGTACCTGCCGTGACTGCCCTTGCTGCGCGCTTCCTGCATCTGGTGGATGGCGATGTTGCGGGCGAGGAGCGTCTGCGCCTGGAGTCGCTGCTGGCCTACGGAGATGATTTTGTCGGTCGTGAAGGTGGCGAACTGTTTCTGGTGGTGCCGCGCCCGGGCACGATTTCCCCTTGGTCTTCCAAGGCCACGGACATTGCCCGTAACTGTGGCCTCACCGGCGTGCGCCGTATCGAGCGTGCTACGGCTTTCTATATAGAAGCAGCCACGCCTTTCACGGCAGTCGAGCGCGGGGTACTAGCAGCCGTCCTGCATGACCGCATGACGCAGGCCGTGCTGCCCGATGTGGCATCTGCCTCGGTGCTGTTCCGCAGCGAAAGCCCGCGCCCCCTTTCCTCTGTCGATATTCTGGGCGGCGGCCGTGCGGCACTGGAGGCAGCCAACCGCGAACAGGGTTTTGCCCTGTCCGATGACGAGATCGATTACCTGGTCGAGAATTTCCTGGCCCTGCAGCGCAATCCCACGGATGTGGAACTGATGATGTTTGCGCAGGCCAATTCCGAGCACTGTCGGCACAAGATCTTCAATGCAGAGTGGAACATCGATGGCGAGGCGCAGGATCGCTCGCTGTTCCAGATGATCAAGAACACGCATGCAAAATCCCCCGGTGACATCCTGTCGGCCTACAAGGACAACGCCGCCGTCATCAGCGGCCACCATGCCGGCCGCTTCTTTCCGGACCCCGCCACGCACAGCTATGGCTACACGGAAGAAGACATACACATCCTCATGAAGGTGGAAACGCACAACCACCCGACAGCGATCTCTCCGTTTCCCGGTGCCTCCACCGGTTCTGGCGGAGAAATCCGTGACGAAGGGGCGACGGGCCGTGGCGGCAAGCCCAAGGCCGGCCTCACCGGCTTCTCTGTCTCCAACCTGAAGATTCCCGGCTTTGTTCAGCCCTGGGAACTGCAGGACGGGCAGGATTACGGCAAGCCCGGTCGCATCGTCTCCGCACTCGACATCATGATCGAGGGGCCGCTGGGTGGTGCCGCTTTCAACAACGAATTCGGGCGCCCTGCGCTTTGCGGTTATTTCCGCAGCTTCGAGATGACCGTGAACGGGCTTTCCGGTGAAGAAGTGCGTGGCTACCACAAGCCCATCATGATCGCGGGCGGTTACGGCAACATCCGCGCCGGACATGTACAGAAGAACAGCATCAGTGCCGGCGACAAGCTCATTGTGCTGGGAGGCCCCGCACTGCTGATCGGCCTGGGTGGCGGTGCGGCTTCCAGCGTGGCGAGCGGTGCCAGTGCGGAGAATCTGGATTTTGCCTCGGTGCAGCGCGACAACCCGGAAATGGAGCGACGCTGCCAGGAGGTGATCGACGTCTGCTGGGCCATGGGCGACAACAACCCCATCGTTTCCGTTCATGATGTCGGCGCTGGCGGCCTTTCCAATGCCATGCCGGAACTGGTGCATGAGCATGATCGCGGCGCCACGCTGAACCTGCGTGCCATTCCCAATCTTGAACCCGGCATGCGGCCCATGGAGGTCTGGAGCAACGAAGCGCAGGAGCGCTATGTGCTCGCGGTCTCGCCATCCCGCCTGGCTGAATTTGAGGCCATCTGCGAGCGTGAGCGCTGTCTCTTTGCCGTGCTGGGTGAAGCTACAGAAGTGCAGCATCTCACCGTGGAAGATCCGCATTTCGGCAACAAGCCGGTGGATATGCCCATGCAGGTGCTCCTGGGTAAAGTGCCCCGCATGCAGCGTACGGTGGAGCGCCGTGAGCTGCCGCAAAAGCCCTTGGATACATCGTCCATCGATGTTGCCGAAGCCGCCTTGCGCGTGCTGCGCCTGCCCACGGTGGCCAGCAAGTCCTTCCTGATCACGATTGGCGACCGCTCGATTACCGGGCAGGTGGCGCGTGAGCAGATGGTGGGGCCCTGGCAGGTGCCGGTGGCGGATTGCGCTGTGACCACCACCGGTTTCAATACCTGTGCCGGTGAGGCCATGGCGCTGGGCGAACGCACGCCGCTGGCCCTGATCTCTGCTGCGGCATCTGCCCGCATGGCGGTGGGTGAGGCGCTGACCAATATCGCCTCGGCACGCATTGCCCGATTGGGCGACATCAAGCTGTCTGCCAACTGGATGGCGGCTGCCGGTTACGGCAAGGAAGACGAGAACCTGTTTGATGCGGTGAAGGCCGTAGGCATGGAAATCTGCCCGGAACTTGGCATTGCCATTCCGGTGGGCAAGGACTCCCTGTCCATGCGCACGGTCTGGGACGATCAGGGCCAGAAGAAAGCCGTGACGGCACCCATGTCGCTGATTGTCACGGCATTCGCCCCCGTGACGGATGTGCGCAAGACACTGACACCGCAACTGCGTACCGATGTGGCCGACAGCGTGCTGTTGCTGGTGGATCTTGGCCGTGGCCGCAACCGCCTTGGTGCCTCGGCACTGGCGCAGGTCCATGGCGCCATCGGCAATGACGCTCCCGATGTCGATGCGGCGACGCTCAAGGATTTCTTCAATGGCGTGCAGTCCCTGAATGAAAAGGGCCTGCTGCTGGCCTATCACGACCGCAGTGATGGCGGCCTGTTTGCGACCGTGGCTGAAATGGCCTTTGCTGGCCGCAGCGGTGTAACGCTGGAAGTGAGCGGTGATGCCTTGGCTGTGCTTTTCAACGAAGAGCTAGGTGCCGTCTTGCAGGTCCGGCGCCAGGATATTGCAGCCGTGCGAGCAGCTTTCGCGGGTCTGGCTGACTTCGTGATCGAAGTCGGCACGCTGGCCGCTGATGAAGCATTCACGGTCAAACATGCCGGCCAGGTGATTTTTGCCTCGACACGTGCGGAATTGCAGAAAGCCTGGAGTGAAACCAGCTTCCGTATCCAGTCCCTGCGTGACAACGCAGATTGCGCTGCCCAGGAGTTTGCCCGTATCGATGCCGTCAATGATCGTGGCCTGCTGGTGGCACTGACCTATGACGTGAACGAAAACGTTGCAGCGCCTTACATCAACACTGGCGTGCGGCCGAAAGTGGCCGTGCTGCGTGAACAGGGCGTGAACGGGCAGATCGAAATGGCGGCGGCATTTGACCGTGCCGGTTTCGAGTCCGTGGATGTGCACATGAGCGACATCATTGCCGGCCGCATCACCTTGGCAGACTTCAAGGGGCTTGTTGCCTGTGGCGGCTTCTCGTATGGCGACGTGCTGGGTGCCGGCGGTGGCTGGGCCAAGTCCGTGCTTTTCAACAGCCGTGCCCGTGACAATTTCCAGTCTTTCTTCAGCCGCGATGACACTTTCTCTCTGGGTGTCTGCAACGGTTGCCAGATGATGTCGCAGCTCAAGGACCTGATTCCAGGTGCGGAGCACTGGCCACGTTTCATGCGCAACCTGAGCGAGCAGTTCGAGGCACGTACCGTCATGGTCGAAGTGAGGCAGTCTCCCTCGGTGCTGCTGGCCGGCATGCATGGTTCACGCATGCCGATTGCCGTGGCGCATGGCGAAGGCCGTGTCAGCGATACGGCAGAGCGTGTGCAGGCGCTGGCGGGCAGTGGCTTGTCGGCACTGGCCTATGTGGATCACGAGGGCGCGGTTGCAGAAACCTATCCGCTGAATCCCAATGGCTCGCCCTTCGGGATTGCCGGCGTCACCACGCAGGATGGCCGCGCCACCATCGTCATGCCGCATCCGGAACGTGTATTCCGTGCCGTGCAGCACAGCTGGTATCCCGCAGACTGGCAGGAGGATGGCTCCTGGATGCGCCTCTTCCGCAATGCCCGCGTGTTTGCAGGCTGAGGCGGCATCCATGAGTGAAAAGACCTTTGGTGTGGCCGATGTCTGGCCGGTGCGCGATTTGCCTCCGACGGAAAAGTTTGTGGAGCATCGCCGGATCGCAGATGCCCTGCGGGTGATAACGGACAAGCTCATCCGCCTTGATGCCGACAGCGCCACGCTGGCCTCGTATGCCGATACGCTGGAGGCGTTGGCCGGGAGTGTTTCCGCCCAACCGCATCTTGATCATATGGCCCTGTTTGACCGCCTGCGCCGGGGCGAGGCGAGCCGTGAGGATTGCGAGAACATCTTCGATTTCGAGGTCATGACGGGACATGCCGCGGTTTTCGCACCACCGATGAAGTTGTGGGTCGAAGGCGAGACCGTTCATGCGCGCGCCACCCTCAATCATGTGTTCCAGGGACCTCCCGGGCGTGTGCATGGTGGCGTGATCGCCCTGATGATGGACATCCTGATGGCACGCACCCAGGAAATCACGAAAACGCTGGGCTTCACCGGCACACTCAATCTGCGCTACCACGCTGCCACACCGCTGGATACCGAGCTTGAAATGGATTCCCGCGTGTTGCGCTGCGAAGGCCGCAAGCAGTTCATCGAGGGGCGCATCTTCGCGAACGGCGTGCATACGGTCACGGGTGAAGGCCTCTGGATCGCCGCGCGGGACGAGAATTTTTGAGGGCGGCAGGGAGGCTGGCATGTACAAGCTCACGTTCTATGTGCCGGAGACACATCTCGACGCCGTGAAGTCGGCACTGTTTGCTGCCGGTGCCGGCCGTGTCGGTGACTACGACTCCTGTGCCTGGCAGGTAAAGGGACAGGGGCAATTCCGGCCACTGGCCGGCAGCCAGCCCTTTGTCGGGACGCAGGGCGTGGTCGAGATGGTGGACGAGTTCCGTGTCGAACTCGTCTGCGGTGAGGCATACATCAGGGCTGCCGTGGCAGCCCTCAAGCAGGCTCATCCCTACGAGGAGCCCGCCTATGACGTGCAGCGGCTGGAAGCGTTGTGACAGCCGGATGGCAATGCGGTATTGTCGCTTGGATTTTGTCAGGCGCCGGACGTCCCTGCGGGATGGCCGGGTGCTGAAAACGGAGTTTGTGGCACGCAATGGCTGAACGCACCGACGCTCATATTTTCCTGCGCCTCGCCTACCAGGCCATGGTCAATGCCGGTTTGCCGGCCGAAGCCATTCTTGCCAAGGCCGGTGTGGCGCTCAGCCGTCTGGAAGACTCCAGTTCCTCCCGTACCCCCAATGCCGCCCAGATGGTTTTCTGGCAGGCAGCCGAAGAAATCTCCCGTGATCCCCATGTCGGTCTGCACATGGGCGAGCACATGCCGCTTTATCGCGGGCAGGTGCTGGAATACCTGTTCACCTCCAGTCCGACTTTCGGCGAAGGCCTGAAGCGCGCGATGAACTTCCATCGTCTGCTTTCGGATGCCCTGACAGGCGAACTGGTGATCGACGGCGAGCAGTGCTACCTGCGGACACTGACGGATCGCCGCGCTTCCCGGCATTTCACCGAGTGTTTTGCCGCCGGCATGATCCGCTTCTTCAAGTTTGTCACCGACGACAACTTCAAGGCGCTGGATATCCATACCGAGCATTCGGAAGGAGCACCTCCTGCCGAGTACATGCGTATCTACGGCTGCAACGTGACGCTGGGCTGCAGTGAATACCGCATGTACTTCAACCGCGAAGTCCTGGATTACCGCATCTGGCAGGCCGAGCCGCGCCTGCTGCGTCTGCATGAGCAGATTGCCCAGGAGCAACTGGCGGAATTGCAGCGCTTTGACCTGGTTTCCGAAGTGAAGCGTGCCATCGGTGAAATGCTGGAGAGTGGAGAAACCAGTCTGGATGCCGTTGCCCGCCGTCTTGAGATTCCTCCGCGCCGCCTGCGCAGCCAGCTGGCAGAGGCGGATACCAGCTTCAACCAGATTCTGGCGGACTACCGCTCACGGCTTGCGCGTCGCCTGCTGGCACGTACGGACGAGCCTATCGAGCAGATTGTCTATCTCACCGGGTTTTCGGAGCCCAGCACTTTCTACCGTGCCTTCAAGCGCTGGACCAATGAAACGCCGGTGGAGTACCGCAAGCGCAAGCAGTTGGCTGCCTGACGGCTGGCCCTGATGAAACAAAAAAGCCCGGCACTGCCGGGCTTTTTATTGTGAATTGATACCCGACTCCTTGATCTTCCCGATCGTCGTCCCGGCGCAGGCCGGGACCCATGCGGCGGTGATCTTCCCGTTGCCGTCTGGACCCC
>JBBCJX010000005.1:0-74658 GCA_037189985.1 Moraxellaceae bacterium | reverse complement strand
GCGTGTCTTCTTGTGTCCGATAGTCATCTGCGATGCCTATCCCCTACAAGAATCCACACAAGTTGTCTGTCAAACTGTTAAAGATCAAACCCAGGCTCATCGCCAGGGCCTCCCTCTCGAGAGCCGCGCATTCTACAGCGCGCAATCAGAGAGTCAACATCAATTCTTCACATTTTTGCTGCTTCCTGATCTCCAGAAGAAAATCACTACGCAACCCATTGATAAAAAAGAAATTTATTCAATTTCACCAACCACCCCTGTCGAGGTGGGGCGCATTATAGGGGGCGCATCCGGGGTGTCAAACGGTTTTCGAAAAAACCGCTTCAACCGTCTATTTCTTGAGCGTTACCCGAGCAATCGCCTTCTTGCCGGCCTGGATGACACGGCTTTCACCTACTAGCAAGCGGAAACCGGCCGACGCCAGCTCTCCATCAATGAAGACCGCACCGCGCTGGATTACATCCTTGGCTGCCGCGGAGTTCTTGACCAAACCGGCACGGTTGAGCACTGCAATCAGGGGCAACTCATCCTGACCTTCAGCGTCAATCTCTACCTCCGGGACATGCTCCGGAATCTCGCCCTTGGCCAGAACATTGCCAGCCGCCTTGTGGGCCGAGGCTGACGCCTCGGCGCCATGGAAGCGCGCAATGATTTCCTCGGCCAGCAACTTCTTGATCTCCTGGGGGTTACGCCCGCCTTCGATCTCCCGGCGGAACTGCTCCACCTCGTCGACAGGCCGGAAACTCAGAAGATCGAAATAGCGCCAGATCAAGGTATCGGGCATTGACAACAGCTTCTGGAACATCTCGCCGGGAGCGTCGCTGACCCCGATGTAATTTCCCAGGGACTTGGACATCTTCTGCACGCCATCCAGCCCCTCCAGTATCGGCATGGTCAGCACGACCTGGGGCTTCTGGTCATAACGCCCCTGCAGGGTGCGCCCCATGAGGAGGTTGAACTTCTGGTCGGTACCACCCAGTTCAACATCCGCCTCCAGTGCCACCGAGTCATAGCCCTGAAGAAGAGGATAAAGGAACTCATGGATGGCAATGGGCTGCTGTGACTGGAAACGCTTGGTGAAGTCATCTCGCTCCATCATGCGGGTGACGGTGTACTGGGCCGCCAGCCCGATGAGGTCAGCGGCCGTCTTCTGCCCCATCCACTCGGAGTTGAAGACCACGCGGGTCCGGGCCGGATCCAGAATCTTGAAGACCTGCTGCTGATAGGTCTTGGCATTTTCCAGCACCTGCTCCCGCGTCAGCGGTTTGCGGGTCACATTCTTGCCTGTGGGGTCGCCGATCATGCCGGTGAAGTCGCCGATCAGGAAAATGGCTTCGTGGCCCAGGTCCTGGAAGGTGCGGAGCTTGTTCATCAGCACCGTATGACCGAGATGCAGGTCGGGCGCGGTAGGGTCGAAGCCGGCCTTGACGCGTAGTGGGCGGCCCTCGCGCAGGCGCTCCAGCAGTTCATCTTCCTGAATGAGCTCATCGCAGCCGCGCTTGATCAGTTCAAGCTGTTTTTCAGGCGTCATCATGATTCCGGGAATGCAGGGAAAGGCGCGGATTCTAGCACCAAGACCCCACGCCTTGGGCTACCCTAGCGCGGACCCAGGAGATGGCCATGCACGAGCTTTATATCGGATTGATGTCGGGAACCAGCATGGATGCGGTGGATGCCGTATTGCTGGACTTTGCCCAAGGCATGCGGCTCGTGGGCACTCACTCCATTCCCCTGCCCGACGCCTTGCGGGGCGAGCTGCTGGCAATTTGCCAGAGCGGGCCGGATGAAATCGAACGCATGGGACGACTGGACCGCGAGTTGGGTGAGCTCTTCGCGGAAGCGGCACGCGGTGTACTGACCAGCAGCGAGCACCATGCTGCTGAGGTCCGCGCCATCGGCAGCCACGGCCAGACCATAAGGCACCGCCCTGCGGGCCGTCATGCCTTCACACTGCAGATCGGCGACCCCAATACCATCGCCGAGCAGACCGGCATTGCTGTGGTGGCCGATTTCCGGCGCCGGGATATTGCCGCCGGCGGGCAGGGCGCCCCTCTGGTGCCCGCCTTCCATGCCGGGGCTTTCGGCCATGCCGACGCCAACCGCATCATTCTCAATCTGGGCGGTATCGCCAACATCACGGTCCTGCCGGCAGGCCAACCAGACAGGGCTTACGGTTTTGATACCGGCCCGGCCAACACATTGATGGACGCCTGGATACAGAAACAGCAGGGGCTGGCCCTGGATGCAAACGGCGAGTGGGCCGCAAGCGGTGACTCCCAACCGGGCCTGCTCCAGCAACTCTTGACACATCCTTTTTTTGCCATGCCCGCCCCCAAGAGCACCGGTCGGGAAGATTTCCATCTTCCTTGGCTGGAGAGCGAGCTGTCCCGACTGGGGCAAGATGTGGCGGCTGAGGATGTGCAAGCCACCCTGCTGGAGTTGACGGCGGCAAGCGTCGCCCACGCCATTGCAGGCACCGAGCTGGGCGGTGGCGAGCTTCTGATTTGTGGAGGCGGCGCCTTTAACACGACACTCTGGCACAGGCTCCAAACCCTGCTGCCCTCATGGACACTGCACAGCACAGCCGACTTCGGACTAGCCCCCAACTGGGTGGAAGCCACCGCTTTTGCCTGGCTGGCACACCAGACCGTGCTCGGACTTCCGGGCAACCTGCCGGCCGTTACCGGAGCCGCCGGCCCCCGTGTCCTGGGCGCCATTCATCCAGCCTGAAAGAACGCGGAAAGCAAAAAGCCGGCGATTGCCGGCTTTTTTTCATTTACCCAAGCGGATCAGACCGAGAAGGACGAGCCACACCCACAGGTGCTGGTGGCGTTGGGATTGTTGATCTTGAACTGGGAGCCTTGCAGTCCTTCGGAGTAGTCCACTTCCGAGCCGACGAGGTACTGGATGCTCATGGAGTCGACCAGCATGGTGACGTCGCCGTTGGTGAAGGCCGTATCCCCTTCCTTGGTTTCCTCGTCGAAGGTGAAGCCGTAGGAAAACCCGGAGCAGCCACCGCCGGTGATATAGACGCGGAGCTTGAGATCGGGATTGCCTTCACCGTCCCGCAGCTTGCGGACCTTGGCGGCCGCACTGTCGGTCAGGGTCATGGCCTGGACCATGTCGTTCATGGATGCACCTGTGGCTGTAGCTACTGCTGATGGCTGTGCCGGATTATCCCAAATCCCGACAAAAACAGTCAACCATTGCTGGTGACGGGCTGTGTATCCTCGACTGGCTTGTGTTCAATGCGGGGGATCTGGGTAATGTCGCCGTGCAACAGGCTGCCATTGACCTGCGCACCCAGCATCATCTCCATGGTCTTGTAATAGACATTGCCATTGACCACGGCACGGGCCGCCAGCTCGACGTGGTCGGCGGCGTGGACATTGCCCTGCACCAGCCCGTTGATGACGATATGCGGCACCCGGATCTCACCGGTGACCTCGCCATGCACATGCACGCTGCCTTCCTCGGAAATGATGTTGCCGATCACACGGCCTTCCACATGCAGACCACCCGTGAAACGGATGTCGCCCTGCACTTCGGTATTGCGCGCCACATAGCTGTGATCCTTGTAATCACCGCCCTTGTAGTTGCTCGTGGTCTTTTTTCTGCCCAGCATGCCTAAGCCCTCATGAAACAAAGTGGAAGTGCCCGTCCTAACGCTGCACTTCCCAACGGAAACTTTTCTTGACCGGTGATCCTTTGCCGGGTTTCAGCACGATGTCCACACGCTCCGGACGGAAATCCTCCGGAAGGGACCATTCACCGGAAAGACTCTGGAAATACTGGAAGCTGAAGCGGTTGTCACCCACCGGCATTTCAATCGTGCGTCCGCCACCCACCAGCCTGACCTCCATGCTGCCTGAGGTCTCTGCTGCTGACGCACTGACCTGCGTCAGCAGGAACCGGTAACTCACCCGGCCGGGAGCAGGTACACGCAAGTCCAGCTTGTCGACACTCAGGCCCTGCGCCACCGTACCACGGGGAGACAGCAGTTTCTTGTAGGTGGCTACCTGATCCTGCAGCGAGGAAATGTTTTCCAGCAGGTTCTTGTTTTCCTGCCGGAGTTGCTCGGTCGCACCGAGCACGATTTCACGATCGTGATGGGCAACGGCTGCCGCATCCCGCACCGACTGGAACTGTTCGGCATACATGCGGACAGTCTGGCGCAGGCGCATGACCTCGTCCGGTGTCGCTCCCACCACACTGCTACTGTAGCGAGAACCGGCATAGAAACCGCCTATTGCAGCGGCAATGATGAGAATGACACCGCCGATTCCCAGGGAGAGATTGCGAAAGGGCCGGTAAGGCACCAGCACCAGTTTCTGCAGTGTCTCTCGCTCACGTCGAAACACACGAATTCCTCAGGGCAAAAGCGCGATATGCGCCAGCCCGGCCGTTTCCGGCAGGCCGAACATGATGTTCATGTTCTGCACAGCCTGGCCGGCAGCGCCCTTCACCAGATTGTCGATGACAGATAGCACCACGACCGTGTCTCCTCCCTGCGGGCGATAGACAGCAATGCGGCAGTCATTCGCGCCTTTCACCGAACGTGTCTCCGGCAGCGAGCCTGCGGGCATCACGTCCACGAAAGGCTCATCGGCGTAGGTTTCTTCATAAAGCTTCTGCAAATCCACGGTGTCCGTGGTGAGGCGCGCATAAAGCGTGGCATGGATGCCGCGTATCAACGGCAAAAGGTGCGGCACGAAAGTGAGCCCGACCTTTCCTGTCGTCATGCGGGCAAGGCCCTGCGAAATTTCGGGCAAGTGGCGATGCCCGCCGACACCGTAAGCGCGGAAAGATTCGGCAGCTTCTGAAAAAAGTGTATGGACTTCCGCCTTGCGGCCGGCACCGGACACACCGGATTTTGCATCGGCGACCAGGCTGGCCGTATCAACAATGCCGGCCTTCAACAAAGGCAGGAAGCCCAACTGGACCGATGTGGGATAGCAGCCGGGATTGGCCAGAACACGAGCCGTCTTGATGGCCTCGCGGTTCACTTCCGGCAGGCCGTAAACCGCCTCGGCCAGAAGGTCCATGCAGCCATGCGGCATGCCATACCATTTTTCAAACACGACAGGATCGGCAATACGGAAATCCGCGCCAAGATCAATAATGCGCACGCCACGCTCCAACAGCTCCCGAGCCTGCTGCATGGCGACACCGTGGGGAGTGGCGAAAAAAACCACATCACAGGCACCCAGCACGTCGAGGGACGGCTCGCTGAAAGCCAGGTCCACGTGACCACGCAGGTTGGGGAAGAGCTTGGCGACCGGCAGGCCAGCCTCGCTTCGGGAGGTAATGGCCGTGAGCTCGACATGCGGGTGGGCCGCCAGCAACCGCAGCAACTCGACACCGGTATAGCCGGTACCACCAACAATGCCTGCCTTTAGCACGTCATCACCTGCCGGAAATCTGGAAAACGGGAAGGGCCCGGATTATTCACCATGGCTGCCCACGCGGGCAAATCACAAAGTTTGGTAGCAATGTAACGCAAGGGTTTGGCAGACTTGTGAAATCTTCCCCGTTCTGTGAGCAAATCGTCATGCTCTGGCTCAAGGCTTTGCACGTCATTGCCGTGGTCTGCTGGTTTGCGGGGCTGTTCTACCTGCCCCGCCTTTTCGTCTATCACGCTGAAACCGCCGACCAGCCCGGCCGCGAGCGCTTCAAGATCATGGAACGCAAGCTCTACCGGGGCATCATGTGGCCCTCGCTGGTACTGACCGTCGTCTTTGGGGCTTGGCTGCTGGGCATGAACTGGGACTATTACCGTACACAGGGCTGGCTGCATGCCAAGCTGACGTTGGTGGCACTGCTCATCGTGTACCACTTCCTCTGCGGCCGTTACCTGCGTGCCTTTGCCGAGGACCGCAACATGAAATCGCATGTCTTCTTCCGCATTTTCAACGAATTGCCGGTACTGGCCCTGGTGGCCATTGTCATTCTGGTGATCGTGCGTCCGTTTTGATGAACCGGCCCCGGAGGGCCTTGTCGATGCGCCCTGTCACACTGTGTTTTTCCGGACTGGACCCCTCTGGTGGCGCCGGCCTTCAGGCAGATATCGAGGCCATTGCCGCACTGGGGGGGCATGCGGCTGTCGTCTGCACGGCCCTGACCGTGCAGGACTCGCAGCGTGTCCACGGCTTTGAGCCGGTGTCCCCTGCCCTGATCCGTCAGCAGGTCGAAGCCGTGCTGGCCGACCTGCCGGTAGCGTCCATCAAGCTGGGCATGCTGGGCTCTGGAGACATAGCCGGAGTGATTGCTGACATACTGGCAAACCATTCCCACATCCCTGTTGTACTGGACCCGGTATTGGCAGCCAATTCCGGTGGCAGTCTCTCGGCAGACGGACTGGCACAGGCGCTGTTCCGGATTTTCCCCTTGGCCACCGTCATCACACCCAACTCCGTAGAAGCGCGGCGCCTGGCGGAAACCGATGACCTGGACAGCACCATCCCCTTGCTGCGTGCCCGAGGGGCACGACACATCCTCCTCAAAGGCGGCCACGAACCGGGGGAAACCATCCACAACCGCCTCTATGGTCCGGATTCCCTGATCAGCGAGAGCCGTTGGCCCCGGCTACCGGGCGAGTTCCACGGCTCCGGTTGCACGCTCGCCTCGGCCATCGCCGCCGGGCTTTCAGCCGGACAACCCTTATCCGACGCCGTCCGGCAGGCCGAGGCCTTTGTGGCACGCGCCCTGCAACAGGCCGACAGGCCCCGCAGCGAGGGCCAGTTCCTTCCCCGGCGAGTACTGCAGACATGACACTGCCCCGCGGCCTTTACGCCATTACCGACAGCAGCCTGCTGGCCGGCCATCTCGTGCCGGCTGTGGCGGCCGCACTGGAAGGCGGCGCCGTGGTGGTGCAGTACCGCAACAAGAGCGCCAATGGTGCCCGCCACTGGCAGGAGGCAACCGACCTGCTGGCGCTCTGCCGCCAGTACGGCGTACCGCTGCTGATCAATGACGACGTGGACCTTGCAGAGGCCATCGGTGCTGATGGCGTGCATCTCGGGCGCCGGGACGGTTCGCTGGCGGAGGCACGCGAGCGGCTGGGCCCGGACGCCATCATCGGCGCAACCTGTCATGACTCTCTGGGCTACGCCGCCGATGCAGCAGGCAAAGGCGCCAGCTACCTGGCCTTTGGCGCCATGTACCCCTCAGGGACCAAGCCCGAAGCCGCGCTGGCGTCGCCGGTGGTCTTCGAGAAGGCCCGCCGTTTCCGGCTCCCGCTGGTAGCGATAGGCGGCATTACCGCCGATAATGCGGCGCCGCTGATCGAGGCCGGTGCCGATGGCATCGCCGTCATCAGCGACCTGTGGACCGCGCCTGACATCACGGCACGCGCCCGCGAATTTTCCCGCCTGTTCTGAGCCCTCTGTCCGGGCTCGCCCATCGAGTCCGACATGAGCCGATCCCAAGACCTCTTTGCTGCTGCCTGCCGTCACATTCCCGGTGGCGTGAACTCCCCCGTGCGCGCCTTTCGCGGTGTTGGCGGCACGCCCGTCTTTTTTTCACGGGCCAAGGGCGCCTACCTGTTTGATGCCGATGATCGCCAGTACATCGACTACGTGGGCTCCTGGGGCCCGGCCATCCTCGGTCACGCCCATCCGGACGTAATCCGTGAAGTGCAGGAAGCGGCCGTCAACGGCCTGACCTTCGGCGCCCCCACCGAACTGGAAATCCGCATGGCCGACAAGGTCTGCGAACTGCTGCCCTCCATGGACATGGTGCGCATGGTCAGTTCCGGCACCGAAGCCACCATGAGTGCCATACGTCTTGCGCGCGGCCATACCGGCCGCGACCTGCTGGTAAAATTCGAGGGCTGCTATCACGGCCACGCCGACGCACTGCTGGTGAAAGCTGGCTCCGGCGCGCTCACGCTGGGTGTGCCCAGCTCCGCCGGTGTACCCGCTGATGTTGCCAAACACACCATCACGCTGACCTTCAATGACCTTGCCGAAACCGAAGCATTTTTCCGCAGCCGCGGCGAAGAAGTGGCCTGCATCATCGTCGAACCGGTTGCCGGCAACATGAACTGCATTCCGCCCGCGCCCGGTTTCCTGCAGGGCTTGCGCAAACTCTGTGATCAATACGGCAGCGTGCTGATTTTCGACGAGGTGATGACCGGCTTCCGTGTCGCCCTCGGTGGTGCACAGGCCCACTACAACGTCACACCCGACCTCACCACGCTGGGCAAGGTCATCGGCGGCGGCATGCCGGTTGGCGCCTTTGGCGGCAAGCGCGCCATCATGGAAAAGATTGCGCCCCTGGGGCCGGTCTACCAGGCCGGGACGCTTTCCGGCAATCCGATTGCCATGCGTGCCGGATTGAAAACACTGGAACTGATTTCGGCACCCGGCTTTTTCGAGTCGCTCACGCAAAAAACCGCCAGCCTCTGTGCCGGCCTGGAAAAGGCGGCAGCCGAAGCCGGAGTTGCCCTGACCACCAACCAGGTCGGCGGCATGTTCGGCATTTTCTTCACGGACAAGAAAGTCGCCAGCTATGCCGATGCACTGGCAGGTGATGCGGAAGCTTTCAAACGCTTCTTCCATGCCATGCTGGCCGAAGGGGTCTATCTTGCTCCCTCCGCCTTCGAAGCAGGCTTTGTCTCGGCAGCCCATAGCGAAGCAGACCTGACGGCCACCATCAGTGCCGCCAACCGGGCACTGCGCGGCTGACAGCCCTGGAGCGAAGCCGTGCCTGAGCGCTGCTTCGTCACGGATTTGCGGGAACAACGAACACCGGCGCCACGGATATTTCCATGCGGGAAAGGAGCCAGAAAAAGCAGCAGACGAGACAGCTGACCCTGCTCTTTGCCCTGCTGCTTTCACTGCTGCTGCATGCCCTCTTCCTCATTGGCAGTGAAATGCCCTGGTTGGGTTTTTTCGCGCCGGAGGATGAAATCCTGTCACGCAAGGACGTGGAAGAAGTGCCTGTGGTGAGGTTACGCCTCGTCGCCGGCCAGGCCGCTGCGGATGCATTGCCGACAGCACCCCTTGCCGCCAAACCTCGCCCGGCCCATAGGGAAGAAAATCCCGTCATCGAAGAAGAACCCGCCCCGCCTGCGGAAGAAGAAACCCCACCAGCAGAAACAACATCCGAAAGCACGCCGATTGTGGCGGAACCGCCACCGGCCTTTCCCGTCCAGGTCCGCGCCGTCCTGGATACGCGTTACAACGGCCTTCCTTTCACCATCAACCAGCACTGGGTCATGGAGGGCCTGCGTTACAGCATTGAGCAGCAGGCCCGCCGCTTCGGTTTCCGCATCCGTATCAGCAGTGAAGGAAAGGTCGATCCGGCAGGCGGCCTGCTGCCCGAGCAGTACCGCCTGACTCTCAACGACAAATTGCGCGCGGCCTGCAACCGTGACGGCGACACCCTGGATTACGGGCCTCTGGACCAGCGCCTGCGTGCCGTCCTGCCAGAAACGCCCCAGGACATGGCCAGCCTGCCTTTCCATGTCGCTGTCACCTTCAACGGAGCGCCACAAACCAGCCAAGTCTGTACCGGTCATAACCTCTACCAGATCAGGCTTGTCGCAGAAGCCGAAGAGCTGATCCGGCTTCCTGCCGGCACACTGCGCACGCTACATCTCACGGGAGAGCGTTATGACGCGAAAACAGGACAGCTGATTCGCGGTTATGAAGTCTGGCTGGCGCTGGACTATCTCAACTATCCCGTGAAATTCATCGGCCGCACCGGCAACGGCGACACACTGGAATACCGTGTGAAGGCGCTTGAGCTGGAAGGCAAATGGGTACTGGGCGAAAGCAGCGACCACGACACCCTGCTGCCCGGAGAAGAAGACATCCCGGAATGGCTACAACAACGTCATGAATCGCAAGGCTTGAACAATCCCTGAGGCCCGTTTTCAATAGGCCGCTTCACAATAATTAACAATTGAACGGTCCTGCCATCCGCCAATACGCCCCCGATCACATCCTGAGGGCGGGCAATCCGGCAGTTTTCCCAGGGGTCTTGATGCCGTACCACCAGCCGAACCTGCGGTCTCGTGCTGTCCAGCGCACGACCCGCCGGTCCGGGAGCTATCCCGCATCGCTCATGTCGTCGCTGTTTGCGACCGTCCGCGACCCCTTGCTGCTGATCGATGCCGGCCAGACCCTGCGTGGCAGCAATCCGGCGGCCTGTACCCTGCTCGGCCAGAGCGCAGAACAGTTGCGTGGCCAGCCATGGCGACAGGTCTTCCAGCTGGAGCGGGAACTGGCCCGGGACTGGCAACATAACCCCGTGGTGCGCTGCCTGCGCAGCCGGCGTGAACAGGCATTGCGCCCCGACACCCTCCTCGTCTGTGACGGACACCGCCACGCCATGCAAGGCCGTGTCCTGCCACTGGCCGACGGGCAGCGGCCCTTTGCCCTGCTTTATCTTTACCCAGCCGAAACGGGCAGTGATTCACGCAGCCTGAGTCGCCGTGGCGAGCACGAACTGCTTCTGCAGCACATGTCACGCCTGGGCACTGTCAGCGAGCTGGCCACCGGTATCGCCCATGAAATGAACCAGCCACTGGCGGCCATCATGAGTTTCAACCAGGCCGCCATGCGCCTGCTGGCAGAAGACGAACCCGACATTGATCGCGTGGCAGAAGTGCTGGCGGAAACTGTCAGCCAGACAAAACGTGCCGCTGGCATTCTCGAGCGCCTGCGGGCATTTGTTGGACGCCAGGGATTCGAGCTCAGGCCCGTTGCCGTCAATCAGGTTGTCATCAACGCGCTGACCCTGCTCAGCAACAAGCTGTCGGAAGATGCCGTGCGCGTGACGCTGCGCACCGAGCCCTGTCCTCCGGTGCTGGCGGATGCGCTGCAACTGGAACAGGTGATGGTCAACCTCCTGCGCAATGCCGCCGAAGCCATGCAGGCCGTGCCTGCCGACCAGCGCACCCTGCATGTGGTGACACAGCAAATAGGCGGTCGTGTCCAGGTCACCGTCAGCGACTCAGGCCCCGGTCTGCCTCCAGGAGCCGATACGGCTCTTTTCACACGATTTTTCACGACCAAGACGGATGGCATGGGGCTGGGGCTCAGCATCAGCCGCACCATTCTGGAAGCAGCCGGCGGTGAGCTCAGTGCCGCCAATGCGCCCGAGGGAGGCGCACGCTTCCGTTTTTCACTGCCTTTCTGCACGCCAGGAGATGATGCATGAACCCGCCCCTGCAAGAGCCCACCGTATTTCTTGTCGATGACGATGATGCCGTGCGCCGCTCGCTGGACCTGCTGATCAGCACTTACGGCCTGCATGTGGAAAGCTTCGCCAGTGCCGAACGCTTTCTGGAAGGCTGGCACAAGGAATCCGTGGGCTGCCTGGTGCTGGATATCCGCATGGCTGGGCTTTCGGGCCTGGCATTGCAAGAGCTGCTGAAAAACCGCGGCATTGAAGTACCGATTGTCTTCATCACTGGCCATGGCGACATTGCCGCCTGCCGACGTGCCTTCCAGCATGGCGCGGTGGACTTCCTCACCAAGCCCGTGGACGAGCACTCGCTGATGCAGGCCATACGCAAAGGCATTGCGCAGGATATCGAGCGTCATCAGAGCCACGCCGAAACCTCGGACCTGCGCACACGGCTGACGCTGCTGTCCGACCGCGAATTGCAAGTGCTGGAAGGCATGCTGAAGGGACAGCCCAACAAACTCATCGCGCGCGACATCGGCCTTTCCACGCGCACCGTGGAATCACACCGCTCACGTCTTTACGTCAAGCTCAAGGCAGATTCGCTGGCCCATCTGATCAGGCAGATGGTGAGGATAGAAGACGATGCCGTGGCTGCCGGCATACTGCAGGCCGCCGAACAGGCCGGCTGATTTTCCCGCAGTCCATCAGCGCACCACCACCAGGCCGATCCCGATGCGGGACGGCTGCTTCACGTTGTAATCCAGAATGGTCTCGCCGTAGCCGTTGAAATACTGCAAGGCCAGGTAGCCGTTGAGATTGCGCAAGAAGCCGCGGAAGGGATAACTCGCATCCAGCTGTATGCTGCCGTAAGAACTCTTCATGCCTTTGCGCAACAGCGCGGAATATTCCCAGGAATCATCCTTCTTGAGCCGCACCAGAAAATCCCCGTAGCCACGGTAGTCGGCAATGTCCGGGTTGTCCGACTTGTCGAGGTAGGTGTAGACCTTGGGCGCAAAGCTCCAGACGTAACCGCGGTTGCGTGTCGCAGGAAATGTGAATGTCGGGCGTACATACGCAATGTTGATACTGCGCGAATCCGTCCCGTCCCGGCCATTGGATTCATGCCCGATACCAAAGCGCATGCCGGCCAGAGTTTCTACCGATGGAAATGCAGAAAACTCTGGCTGGTCCCAGAACATTTCAGGGCGGTAGGCGGAGTCACGGAAAGGCTTGGAGTCGGCCTCCAGATCCCATAATGATGTTTGCGTGTACGCGAAGTAGAAGCGCTCCCACCACTGCTGCTTTTCCTGATCCTCGGGATGCAGCAGGCGGTACTTCAGGCTGAACTGGAACTTGGCGCCGTAATGACCCTCGCCGCGCCAGTTGCTGGCCCACATGAAATACACCGGCTCATGTGCACTGATGCCACGGTCAGGCTGAGGTGTGGCAGCAGTCAGCAAGGTCTGCTGCATGGGAGCTGACAAGGCT
Organism: Moraxellaceae bacterium; assembly: GCA_037189985.1. Classification (GTDB taxonomy): domain Bacteria; phylum Pseudomonadota; class Gammaproteobacteria; order Pseudomonadales; family Moraxellaceae; genus UBA2031. The sequence goes on along the minus strand of JBBCJX010000005.1, from coordinate 62,031 downwards.
TCGGAGGTCGTGCCTGCTGTGTCAGCCTGCTCAGCGAGAGTTGACTGCATGCCCGTCATCAAAAAAACAAAGCAGAAAAACAGGCGTCCTTTCATGTCATGCATCCTGATGTCGTGGTTTTTTGTGCGGCCTTGATCCATGTGCCATCAAGGCAAAGCCTCAACAGGTGCTCTCCCTTCCAGCAAACTGGCACGATCAGCAGCTTCCTGCGCTGCCGCGGCCTTTCCCTGCTGCTGGCGGGCAGCCGCTATCTGGCGCCAGATGGCGGCCTGCTGTGTCGGGTGATTGGTAAATGCCAAGGCCTTCCTCGCCAGCTGTTCTGCCTCGGCCGGACGCTCCTGGCGCAAGCGCACATCGGCCAGGCGCTGATAGACCGTGGCCGACTGCGGCGCCAGACGCTGCGCCCTCTCCAGGCTGACAGCAGCAATATCAGTTTCACCACGAGCCAATGCGCGCTCCGAGCTTGCCAGCAGGCTTTGCACGGCAGGAACCTGCGAGCCATCGGCAAGTTGCCGGGAAGGTTGCGGCGGACGATGTGCCGCTTGGGGATAAAGCACACCCGGCGTTGGTGTGACAGCAGGTTGCCGTGTCGCCGGCGCCGAAGGTGTGGATGCAGCAGGGGGAGGCGTCACCACTTGGGGTACGCGCGAATCAACGACAGGAACATCCCGGACAAGCGGCGGCGAGTGCGAGCAACCCGCCAATGCCGCAACCGTCAGGATGGAAAAAATAAAAACCCGCATCACAGCTTTCCTGCCCTATTCCTTTGTCCACCCATGGTGGAGAGCACAAGACCTTAGCGCATTTTCCTTGCAGCAAGATAATCCACAGAAAAGCTTGTGCTGGTCAGAACCAATCAATGACGCGCCGGAAAACGCCATCCAGCACAGCCGGGATGCCACCCTGGGCACAGGGCACCATTTCCTGCGGCACGGTATCGCTGCGGAAGGGAATGAACACAGCGCCATCGCACTTCTCTGCTGAAAGCTGGCCGCTGCTCTTGTCGGCCCAGTGCCACTCCACGTTTTCCGGCTGCACCTGCACCAGCGAAACCGGATTGAGCTGCTTCATGGTATCGGTCCAGACCGGTAGCGCACCGCTGGCACCAAACAGCCCGGTGGGCGTGTTGTCGTCATTACCGACCCAGACCACCGCCAGATAATTGCCAGTGTAGCCGGCAAACCAGGCATCACGCAGGTCATTGGTGGTTCCGGTCTTGCCCGCCATCACCAGATCAGCCGGCAGGCTGCGATAGGCGCTCGCCCCCGTGCCGGCACGCATTGTTTGCTGCAAGGCGTAATTCACAAGATAGACCGATGCCTGGTCCGCCACCTGCTCCACTGCCAGGCCATAACGCTTGAGCGGCTTGCCCTTGGCATCGACGACCTCACGGATGCTGCGCGGCGGCGTGCGGAAGCCACCGCTGGCGTACACCTGAAACAGCGACAACACATCCAGCGGCGCCATGTCGATGGCACCCAGCATGAGGGAAGGATAAGGCTCGATGTGTTGTTGCACACCCAGGCGCTTCAGCGTGCCCACCACCGCCGGCACACCCACGGTGACGCCCATGCGGATGGTGGCCTGGTTATAGGAGCGTGAAAGGGCCACATACAAAGGCACGATGCCGTGACTTTCGCCGTCGTCGTTCTTGGGCTCCCAGAGTTTGCCGCCCTGGCTCTGCAATGACACCGGACTGTCATCCAGCGGCGTTGCCAGCGTGTACTGCCCCGACTCCAGTGCGGTGAGATAAACTGCCGGCTTTACCAGCGATCCGATCTGGCGACGGGCATCCAGCGCGCGGTTGTATCCGGTGAAATCCCCGCTGCCCCCGATGATGGCCAGCAATTCACCACTCTCGGGATTCGACACCACCATGGCACCCTGTACGGCGGCAAGGCGCTTGGCGCCGGATTTTTTCAGGCGGCTGATGTTGCCATCAAAAGCAGCCTGCGCCGCATTCTGCACTTGCGGGTCCAGCGTGGTGAAAATACGCAGGCCGTCGGAAGAGAGGTCTTCTTCCTTGTACTCCACATGCAACTGGCGGCGGACCTGATCAATGAAGGCCGGATAAACCGTCGTTGCCGCAGTTGGCCGGGCAATCACGCCCAGCGGCTTTTTCTTCGCGGCAGCGGCCTGCTCGGCCGTGATCTTTCCTTCCACCAACAGGTTGTCGATCACAAGATTGCGCCGTGCCGTGGCACGTTGCGGATTGCGTCGCGGGTTGTAATACGACGGCCCCTGCACCATGCCGACCAGCAAGGCAACCTGCGGCAAATCCAGCTCGGAAACTGGCTGACCAAAGAAAAACTGCGACGCCAGACCGAAACCGTTTACGGAACGGTCGCCACTCTGCCCCAGCGTGACCTCGTTCAGATAAGTTTCCAGGATTTCATCTTTCTCGTAATGGATTTCCAGCAGGATGGCCATGAAGGCTTCATTGATCTTGCGGGTCAGCGTGCGCTCGCTCGTGAGATAAAAATTCTTCACCAACTGCTGAGTGAGGGTGCTGCCACCCTGCTGCAAACCGCCCGCCGTCATGTTGACCCACATGGCGCGCAGGATGCCGCGCAGGGAAATGCCGTGATGGCTGTAGAACGCACGGTCCTCCGTTGCCAGCAGCGCATCCACGAGGTAGGGTGGAGCCTCGGCAAGCTGCATGAGCACGCGGTCTTCATTCTGCTTGGGATAGATGCCGCCGATCACCATGGGCTCGAGGCGCACCACACCGCGATCACTGGGCAAGGTACTGGCTACATCGGCAAGCGTGTTGCCGTTGAAGCGCAGGCGCAGCACCTGTGCCTCCTCGGCTTCGTCTGCAAAGGAAAACCCGCGGGTGTGCATCTGCATTTCATTGCCCTTCACCTGCCAGGTTCCCGGCGACGAGGGTGCCTGCTCGCGGTAATTCAGCAAACGCAATTCCTGCTGCACATCACGCAGGGACAACGGCGCACCGGCATAAAGCTCCAGTGGCCGTGCATACACACGCGCCGGAATCGCCCAGCGCTTGCCCTCGAACTTCTCGCGCACCGTGCTGTCGAGCTTGAGCACGTAGAGGCCCACGCCGACAACGGCCAGCAGCAGGACAACCAGCAGGAGCAGCAGTGCCGTGATCACGAAACCGCGGGAGGGAGAAGCAGCCATGGGACGGGTTTTGCCGGAAGGAGGTTGAATGGCGCCGATTCTAGCGCAGCGACCTCTGGCGGCCAGTGCGGGTGCGCCGCATAATCGCCCGACTTTTGTAACCGGCTACGGAAATACCTGATGTCTGCCCACCGTTTTGATGTCTACGCCATCGGCAATGCACTGGTTGATGCGGAATACCGTGTCACCGACGACTTCCTGTCCCGCCACGGGATTGCCAAGGGCCAGATGACGCTGGTGGAAGAAGAGCCGCAGCAGCGGCTCCTGGCCGCGCTGGACAGCGAGTTCGGCCTGGAAAAGCGCGCCAGTGGCGGCTCTGCCGCCAACACCATCATTGCCGTGTCGGCCTTTGGCGGGCGCAGCTTCTACTCCTGCAAGGTCGCCAATGACGGCACCGGTGACTTCTACGTACACGACCTGCATGCCGCCGGCGTCTCCAGCAACCTGAAACCGGAGCGCCCGAATGGTGTTTCCGGTACCTGCGTGGTCATGGTCACGCCGGACAGCGAGCGCACCATGAACACCTTCCTCGGCATCACCTCGGATGTGGCCGTGAGCGAACTGGTGCCCGAGGCGCTGGCGGCCTCACGCTGGCTGTACATCGAAGGCTATCTCGTCAGCTCCGACTCCGCGCGGGCTGCCGTCCGTGAGGCCAGGGGCATCGCCCGCAGCAACGGCGTGTCGATTGCCATGACCTTCTCCGACCCGGCCATGGTGCGCTTCTTCAAGCCCGGCCTGGCCGAAATGCTGGATGACGGCGTGGACCTCTTGTTCTGCAACGAAGAAGAAGCCTGCCTGTGGAGCGACACCCTGTCCGTGGACAGCGCGCTGGAGGCCCTGAAGACCGTGGCCCGGCAGGTCGTGATCACCCGGGGCAGCAAGGGTGCCCTGATCTGGGACGGCCAGCAGCAGATCGCGATTGCAGCCACTCCCGCCACCCCGGTGGACTCCAATGGCGCGGGCGACATGTTTGCCGGTGCCTACCTCTTCGGCCTGACCCGAGGCTGGGAGCCTGCCCGTGCCGGTGCGCTGGCCAGCCGTGCTGCGGCTGGCGTGGTCAGCCAGTTCGGTCCGCGCCTGCCGCTTGAAACCCACGCCGCCCTGCTGCGCGAGTTCAATGCCGGCTGAGGCGGGACGGGAAAGCACGATGCGCTGGCTTCGCTGGCGCAAATCCCTATAATCGCGCGCCGCGCAGGGTCTGTTGCCGTTTTTCAGGTGGCGGCGCTGGAGTCTGTTTTGGCCCAGTGCAAGAAGTGAAGAGCGTGGTGTACTCAATGTACATGAGCGATGAACGACGCCGCAGTGGGCCAAAACAGGCCCAGCCCTTCGGGTTGCCCCCGGGAAGGGTGCCATACGGCGTTGCTTCCTCCTCGTGTGGAATGACCACACCACGTCGGTCGTGCCTTGCCTGGCTCCCTTCCCGGGGGCAACGCCACTACCTGAAAAACGGCAACAGACCCTAGAGGCCGGAATGCTCAAGCTTTGCACACTGGACGATATTCCTGATGGCGATGCCATCGGTGTTCCCTCGCCTGACGGCGAAGTCGTGCTGGTACGCCAGGGCCGCGAGGTCTTTGCCTACCGCAACCAGTGCCCGCACCTTGGCATTGAGCTGAACTTCCAGCCGGATGTTTTCCTGGATACCGAGCAACGCTATATCCAGTGCATCAACCACAGCGCACTTTTCCAGATCGAGGATGGCTTCTGCGTGTTCGGCCCCTGCCAGGGCGAATCGCTGACTACCGTGCCGATCAGCATCATTGACGGCAGCATATGGCTCTCGGCCACACCGTGAGCACTCCGGCCAGCCAGTCCGCCTTGCGGGGCTGTGCAGGTTGTCCGGCCAATCGCTTCTTGATATAGATGGCGTTTCATGCGCGCCTGAGGGGATATGGCAATGGCTACGGCTGACAAGACGAAGACCGGAAAGAAAACGCCAGCAACGGCAGGAACGCCGGCCAAGAAAACAGGCAGCGGCAAGGCAACAACACCTGCCAAGAAGACACCAGCAAAGCCTGCTGCAAAGGCACCCGCCAAACCGGCCAAGACTCCTGCCAAGGCGCCCGCAAAGCCGGCTGCCCCGAAAGCGCCAGCCAAGAAAACGGCTGACAAGCCTGCGGCCAAATCACCCGCCAAACCCGCCAGCAAGACTCCGGCCAAGGCGCCCGCAAAACCTGTTGCCAAAGCCCCGGCCAAGCCTGCTGCAAAGCCCGCAGCAAAACCGGCGAAAGCCCCAGCAAAACCCGCTGCCAAGACGCCCCCAAAACCGGCCGGCAAAGTGGTAACGGAGAAAAAGGCACCCGCAAAAAAGACAACGGAAAAACCCGTCAGCAAGCCCGTCGCCGCCAAGGCACCGGCCAAGCCCGTCAAGGCCACGCCTGCGGCAGCCAGCAAACCGGCGGCTGACAAAAAACCGGCAGCGGTAAAGCCCGCTGCCAAAACCCCCGTTGCCAAGGCCCCCGAGAGCAAGCCCTCACCGGCTGCCCCCTCGGCGGCTACCAAGGCAACACCCATCCCATCCAGCAAACCCGTGCCCGTGAAAACAGAAACCGCCAAACCTGCTGCCAAGGCAGCCACCAAATCCTCCTCTTCAAAACCCCTGCCCCCGGGCAACATGCTCATCCATGGCACACCGCCCTATCTGGAGAGTAAGAACGAGGAATACATGAACCCGCGCCAGCAGGATCACTTCCGCATCATCCTGCTGTCCTGGAAGCGCGAACTCATGGAAGAAGTGGATCGCACCGTGCACCACATGCAGGACGAGTCCGGCAGCCTGCCCGACCCGAACGACCGCGCCACCCAGGAAGAAGAGTTTTCCCTGGAACTGCGCACACGCGACCGCGAGCGCAAGCTGATCAAGAAAATCGACCAGATGCTGGAACGCATCGAAAAGGAAGACTACGGTTACTGCGACGACTGCGGCGTGGAAATCGGCATACGCCGCCTGGAAGCACGCCCCACTGCCACGCTCTGCATCGACTGCAAGAGCCTGGCAGAGATCAAGGAAAAGCAGCTGGTCGGCTGACTCCTTATCGCTGCACGACATGAAAAAACGCCGCCACCCGCGGCGTTTTTTTTGGAATCCCGCCACAACCGGAGACGCACATGAAATATCAAGGTAGCTGCCATTGCGGCAACATCAGCTTTGACGTTGAAGGCGAGCTGAGCGAAGTCATGAGCTGCAACTGCTCACACTGCCAACGCAAAGGCTATCTGCTCTGGTTCGTTCCGAGGGAGAAGCTGCAGCTGAAAAGCCCCGACAGTGCACTGGCAACATACACCTTCAACAAGCACGTCATCCGGCATCATTTTTGCCCGACTTGCGGTTGCGCCCCGTTCGGTTTCGGCACGGATCCTCAGGGTAATGCCATGGCAGCCATCAACGCCCGCTGCCTGGAAAACCTGGAGCTGGACACACTGACGATCAACAAGGTGGACGGCCGCAGTTTCTGAAGCGCGCACATCCCCAGACCAGACCATGAATTACACAGGACGCTTTGCCCCCTCACCCACCGGCCCGCTTCACTTCGGATCGCTGGTGGCGGCGCTTGCCAGTTTTTGCGATGCGCACGCGGCAGACGGCAAATGGCTGCTGCGCATGGAAGACATCGATACACCCCGGGAAATGCCAGGGGCAGCCGACCTCATCCTGCGGCAACTTGAAGCCTACGGACTGGAGTGGGATGGCGAGGTGCTTTTCCAGCACACTCGTCATGAAGCATATCGCGAGGCCCTTCAAGAACTGCAATCGCGTGGCGAGATATTCTGGTGCCGCTGCTCCCGTGCCGAACTGACGCGCGGCAACAACTCTCTCTATCCCGGTAACTGTCGTCACTTTCTTTCACCACGAGACGATGCTGCCGTGCGTGTTCGCGTGCCCGCGGGGCGGGCAACATTCACTGATCGTATCTTTGGGCCACAAACGGAAACCGTAGAAGAGATCGTGGGAGATTTCGTCATTCAACGGCGCGACGGTCTCTTTGCCTACCAGCTTGCGGTGGTGGTGGACGATGCCATGCAAGGCATCACCGATGTGGTGCGCGGTGCGGACCTGCTCTCCAACACTGCCAGGCAGATCGTGCTGCAAGGTCTGTTGAAACTGGAAACGCCGCGTTACATGCATTTGCCACTGGTTCTGCATGCTGATGGCAGCAAGCTTTCCAAGCAGACCTTTGCTCCCGCTATCCCCCTGCCTGCTGATGGCAGCTTGTTGTGGCAGGCGCTGGATTTCTTGCATCAGCAACCGCCTGTGGCACTGAAGCAGGAGCCGCTGCATGAGATCGTGAGGTGGGGTGTGGAGAACTGGCAGCCCGGGAAAATCCAGCCAACGAACTTTTAGGTGCGAGTTCAGCGCAGCGTTCGCACATTAATTTTCAGGCGATAACCGATGCATATTGGGCGGGGTGTGCGGGTGCTGGGCTTTGCTTGCCATTTGCCCAGGAGTGCGGGGATTCTGGTGTCGGTATTTTTTACGGTGAGGTGCTCCGACGGGGTTGCTTCTGCTGCCTGTTTGCTCGGGCGGTGCGCCCTGCCGGCGGGGCCTTACTTTCTTTTGCTTCGCCAAAAGAAAGATAAGCAAAGAAAAAGCGACTCCTGCGGAGCGCTTGGGTGGGTGGCACCTTATGACACCCGTGCGCTGTAGTTCAGGCAACGTGGTCACGCTCGCGCCGTGCGGCGACTCGCAACTGGTTTCTGTGCTTTGAATCTTGCTCCTTCACCCTGCAGGAAACATAGGGAGAGGGAGCACAAGATAAACTTATGATCGGAGCAGGATCACCGCTGCATTGAATGCCAACCCGACCAGTGCCAGCGACGACAGCATGAACAACGCAAAACGCAGTTCGATCTTGTTGCCCAGTGACTGCACGAGGCTGTGTACCACACGGAGGACGACATAAGCCCAAGCCAATGCCAGGTTGATGCCGCCGCCGGCATTCAGTAGTGCAAGTGCGAAAGCGATGGCATAGAAAATCGTGGGCTGTTCCATGAGATGGTTGTAGTTGTCGGCCTTCCAGCGCACATCGGCCGGCAGCAGGCTCATCTGCTCGCCGCGGGGGGCACTGGAATCCATTTTCATCTTCATGCGGAAGATGGCGGGCAGGCGTGTGGCATACATCCATGCCCACATGACGAGGGACCAGACGACCAGGGCCACGATGGGGGCAATGATGGGGTTGTAGACCGGCATGGATAGCTCCTGTGCTGTATTTGTTTTCCGGCTATTGTTCATGAGCCCGCGAGAAATGCCAGACATGGCCCGGAGGAATGCATGCACGAAATCATGGCGCTTCTGATCGGCATAGGCCTGGCCGCCGCTGCTGGCCTGCGCGTTTTCCTCCCCCTGTTCGGCCTGTCGCTGGCCGCTTTGTGGGGTGACTTCTCCCTGAGCCCGGAAATGCAGTGGCTGGCACGGCCAGAAGTCGCGGTCGCACTAGGTGCCGCCACACTGGTGGAAATCGGCAGCTATTACTTCCCGCTGATCGACCACCTGCTGGATGCCGTAGCGGCTCCTTGTGCGGTGATCGCCGGCACGCTCGCCACGGCCGCCCTCCTCACCGGCTTTGAAGACCCCGCCGTGAAGTGGGCCCTGGCCCTGATCACCGGCGGTGGCATGGCAGGGATCGTTCAGGCCGGCAGCATGGTGGCCCGTGCCACCAGCACCGCCACTACCGGCGGACTCGGCAATCCCGTGGTCTCCACCGGTGAATGGCTGGGTTCCCTGCTGCTCACGGTACTCGCCATCCTCGCGCCCTTGCTCGGCCTGCTCCTGCTGGTTGCCATCACGGTGTGGTGGCTGCGTCGCCGACAATCTCCCAGCTCATCATCCCCGTAACACAACGCGAGCAAACATCAACCAACCCGTGACTGCTGCAAACAGGATCAGCTTTGTATAGCCGCTGAGGCATCTCACCCTGCACCCGGGTGAGAAAAATAAAACCCTCACTTTCTGCGTCCCCGTTATCTCTGGATACTGCTTGTCATGAAAAAGGGCGAAGCGCCGCACCCAGTGGATATATTCCTCAGTACGAATGGAATAGCGCTTAACCCGAATGCGCTCCAGCAACTGGTAAAGCAGACGAAGCTTGCCAGACATGTTTGCTTACCTGTATTAGTAGGCCTTTCCCTAGGCCAACCCGAAAACAGTCAAGGACTTGGGGGATTTTCAACCGGGATATATGTCAGAAGTGACGCATTCAAATGCGTCACTTCTGACATCCAATAGCAAGTTAGGCCGCAGGAAAAAGCTTGGACATCTTCATTTACCTCACCATCGGCCTTGTCATTGGCTTCGCACTTGGTCGAAGGCGTCTTCCTTTTCACTCATTTCAAAATGATGGTGAAGCATATCTATCCAAAGAGATACAGCGACAACTCGGCTCACCTGATTACCACCTAATGAATCACGTCACATTAAAACTTGAGAATGGAACAACTCAAATTGACCATATCCTCATTTCAAGATTTGGCGTCTTCGTCATAGAAACCAAGAATTACAGCGGTTGGATTTTTGCCAATCCCAAACATAAAAAATGGACTCAAGTTATATTCCATGTTAAGTCTCAGTTCCAGAATCCAATTTTTCAAAATTTTCGGCACGTCCAAGGCGTTCAAAAAACACTAGATTTTCTTCCTCCTAATGCCATCAAATCAGCCGTAGTTTTCGTTGGAAATGCAGAATTCAAAACTGAAATTCCGCCAGGGGTTTTTGACCTATCCGGGTTTGTTGGCTACGTCCGCGAACAAACTGCCGAAATCATTTCTCAAAATCGAATGCAATTTTGCATAGGCCGGCTCGAAGCCACCCGTCAAACCATAACCAATGAGACTGATATTGAGCACGTAGAAAATCTGAGGCGGAAGCATGGAAATTCGGCCTAACAAATCAATCAACCTGATGCCCGCAATGGGCGCCGGTTATTTCAGACATTAGGCATTTTCATGAACCGTGATTCGTACAACAAGATTGCGCACGTATGGAGTTCCGCCCGCAATAAGTTCTTCGGAAGGGAACGCGAATATATTGATACAGTTCTTTTGACTGCGCCGGTGGGCTCCACCATTCTTGACATGGGATGTGGAACGGGGCATCCAATGGCGGAGTACATCATCTCCCAAGGGCATCATATTCTAGGTGTAGACCAGTCAGAAGAAATGCTGGCAATAGCCAAGCGGAATTTTCCGAATGAAAAATGGGTGTTATCTCCAATGGAAAATTATGAAACTCAGAAAATCTATCGGGGTGCGCTTCTTTGGGATTCGCTTTTCCACGTTCGGCGCACAGAGCATGAGCCCATCCTGCGCAAGGTAGTACGTGGGCTTCCATCAGGAGGACGAATCATGCTTACCGTTGGTGGGTCTGCTCATGCGGCATTTACTGACTTTATGTATGGTCAGGAGTTCTACTACGACTCCAATACTCCTGAGGAAACAGAACAATTGCTCTTCCAATTGGGTTGTCGTTTGATACTCGCGGAGTACATGAATATGCCAGACGGCGGTAGAAACAAGGGTCGATATGCAATCGTTGCCGAAAAATCATAACCAGGCATTCAACGCGGACATTCCTCAGCGGGGCATAAAATTTTCGGAGCAAATGCCCCGTTGTAAACCACTCTGCTGGCATGCCGGCTCCGTTCTGCCGGTTAACTTGACCTTAGGCCACAGAACTTCATCCATCCAGACAGGAGCAACTTCATGTCAAACACTATCCGCACTTGCCTCTGGTTTCGTGACGGACGAGGCCGCGAAGCCGCAGAGTTCTACTGCTCCCTGATCCCAGGAAGCCAAGTCGAAAACACATTTGAAATTGACAATGGTGAGCTGGGCACCTCTTGGCTCATCGACTTCTCACTGGGTGGAGTACCCTACCAAATCCTCGATGCCGGGCCGCATTTCACGCTGACGGAAGCAGTTTCTATTTCTGTTGAAACACCCGATCAAGCCGAAACGAATAGGCTCTGGACTGCACTTACAGAAAATGGCGGCGAAGAAAGCCACTGCGGTTGGCTAAAAGACCGCTACGGAGTATCGTGGCAAGTGTTCCCGAGGCGGCTTACGGAATTAACCATGAGTCCAGACAAGAGTGTTTCTGCCAAGGCCATGGCAGCAATGATGAAACAGAAGAAAATCGAGATAGCAGAGATTGAAGCGGCAGTTGACAACCAAGAGCCTGCGGCTTAATTCATGCACCAGGTCTCACCTATGATTGTCTTTGAATTGCTGATCAATGGAGAGCTAGTCTCGTCCGCCGGAGCCGACAACCTTAGCGTGCTCTCCCACACCGTAACGGCACGAGGCAAGCTAGGGCCGGCGTCGCAGGGAACAAGTGACGTGAAGGACACCAGCATCCTGGAGGTTAGTCTTACAGGCCTCTCGTCCTCTATCAATGAGCCAAGACATATTCACCTGCAATGGCATCATGCAGAGGCATCTGTTGGCGATGAGATCACGGTGCGTATAGTTGAACGACTGCCCACCGACATTTCTCGGGTTGCCCAAGAATCAAGTGAGACCTGACAAGCGACTGTGATCATGGTGCCCTGCGCCTTGGAATTGCCGCACTGCTTTGCTGACTGATTTGCCAGCCTAAACAACGGAGCCCGGCATACCTGCTCATTAGACAGAGCCCTGACCCGCCAGATATTGCCGCAAGGCATCAATGGCATGACGCACCTTGGCGGGCTGGGCTTCGCGCTGTGGCGTGACGGCGTACACGCCGATGGCCGGCAGGCGCCACTCGGGCAGCAAGCGGATAAGCCGGCCTTCGGCAATTTCCTGTTCCACATCCGGCAGGGGCTGACGTGCAATGCCGGCACCGGCGAGCGCCAGTTCACGCAGGGACCGTGAGTTGGTACTGGCAACACGTGCTTCGATACGTGCCCGGAAGGGCTCGCCGCGTGGCCCGGCCATTTCCAGTTGATGCGGTGTTTCCAGCACGGTCAGCACCAGCCAATCATGATGCAACAATTCCTCCGGCTTTCGTGGCAGTCCCTTCCGGGCGAGGTAGGCGGGCGCAGCACACAACACTACCTCCCAGCTCGCCAACTCGCGCGCTACCAAGCTGGAGTCGGCCAGTGCGCCGATACGGATGGCCAGATCAATGCGCTCTTCGATGAGATCGATTCGGCGGTCGTCGATCAGAAGCCGTAGGGAGAGATCGGGATTGTGTTGCAGGAGTGGCGCCAGCGCGCCGGCCAAATGGGTGCCGGCAAAGCCCACGGGGGCGGCAATGCGCAGTTCCCCCACGGCGGCATCGCGCAACTCAGCCAAGCGCTGTTCGGCCGATTGCGCGGCCTTCACCATGGCAGAACAGCCTTCGTAGAAGGCCCGGCCGGCTTCGGTCAGGGTAAGCTTGCGCGTGGAGCGGTGCAGCAGGACAACGCCTGTCTCAGCCTCCAGCAGGCGCATCTGCTGGCTGATGGCCGAGGCGCTGAGGGAAAGCTCACGGGCGGCCGCGCTCATGGCGCCGGTTTCCACCACGCGGGCAAAGATGGCCATGCGCCGGAGCTTGTCCATGCATCCTCCCGGATATGCCTTGGCTATTGTTAAGTTTTTCTTCAATAAGAAGGCTTGAAAGCCAGACTAATCGTCTTATTTTCAAGAAGCTAGAGTATCTCCATCGCATCGCGCCCTTGCCGATGCCCCACTGGAGATTCCGTCATGCGTATCGCTCTGATTGGTGCCACCGGCCAGATCGGCCAGCACATCCTTAACGAAGCCCTGAGCCGTGGCCACAATGTCACCGCCATCCTGCGTGAGCCCGGCAAATTGCCGGCACGCGAGCGTCTGCAGGCCGTGCAGGGTGACATCTACGACACCTCTTCCCTGGCCACCCTGCTCAAGGGAGCCAATGCCGTCATCAGCGCCTTCAATCCGGGCTGGGGTGATGCCGACCTGCCTGCCAACCAGATTCGCGGCACCAGCAGCGTGATCGCCGCCACCAAGCAAGCGGGCGTGGCACGTCTTCTGGTCGTGGGCGGTGCCGGCAGCCTCAAGGTGCCGGGCACGGATACGGATGTGGTGGATACGCCGGACTTCCCGGCCGACTGGAAAGCGGCCGCCAGCGCTGTACGTGAAACCCTCAAAGACCTGCGCACGGAAAAGGATCTGGACTGGACCTTTCTCAGCCCGGCCGCGCTGATCGAGCCCGGCGAACGTACAGGCCGCTTCCGTCTAGGCCACGACGAACTGCTGGTCGACGCCAAAGGGGAAAGCCGCATTTCCTTGCAGGATTATGCCGTCGCCATGATCGACGAACTGGAGTCGCCGCAGCATTCACGCCAACGCTTCACGCTGGCCTACTGAGCAGCAAAGCTTGAAAACTCTGGACGGGTTGACGTTGCACCAACCCGTCCAGCGTGCTGCAGGCTCAAGCGCCAGTGTTGTCTTTGACGACCGTGGTGCTGCCGTTTTTCTGGACACTGGCAATGCCGGACTCCATGGAAGCTGCCGAGCTGTAGCGCTGGCTCTGGCCGATGACCTGATGGTTGGCCGCCTTGAGTACGAAGTAATCCTTGTCGTCCTTGGATTTCTTGCGCTCATAGCGCCCGGCATCGGGACTGTTCTTCTGTACCGAAGCAATGCCGTTATCCGCGCTGGCACGGGTTTCGTACATTTCACTGGTCAGGATGATTTCACCGTTGCCCGCCTTCAGCACGAAGTAGAACTGCTTGCCGTTGCTGGCCTTGCTCAACTCGAAATGTGCCGCCATGGCTTGTCTCCCTTGAAAATGGAAAAAGTCCCGCGAGGAACCGTACAACCATAGCACTCCGAAATGGTGGGCTGTCACCGTCCGAGCGCTTGTATTCAAGCAAGGCTTTTTGCAGGGTAGCCGCCCGCTTCAAGGAAAGACCGATGTCACCTTCCCGCATTCCCGGCTGGATCATCCTGATGGGCGCGCTGACCGCGATTGCGCCGCTCTCCATCGACATGTACCTGCCCGCCTTCCCTGCAATCGCCTCCGATCTGAACGCCGTCGGGCGTGTCGAACTTACTCTGGCTGCCTTCTTCATAGGCGTGGCGCTGGGGCAGCTTTTCTACGGCCCTTTCAGTGACCGCTTCGGCCGCAAACCGCCGCTTTACGTGGGCCTGCTGTTGTTCATCGTGGCATCGGCTGGCGCAGCGCTCAGCGAGTCTGTGGAAACACTGGTGGCCTGGCGCTTCCTGCAGGGCTTGGGTGGCTGTGCCGGCATGGTGATCGCACGCGCCATCGTGCGCGACCGCTGCCAGCCACAGGAAGCAGCTCGCGCCTTTTCACTGCTGATGCTGGTCATGGGGCTGGCGCCCATCCTCGCACCGGTGCTGGGCAGCATGCTGTTGCAAGTGGCGAGCTGGCGTGCCCTTTTTGTCATCCTCGCGCTCTTTTCCCTGCTCTGCCTTTGCTTCGTCTGGCGCGCACTGCAGGAAAGCCATGACACACGCCATGCCGTGCCGTTGCAGTGGGGCAAGGTCCTGCGTGCCTATGGCGGCCTGTTGCGGCATCGCCCCTTCATGGCCTACACGCTGGCCAGCGGCCTCGCCTTCTCCGGCATGTTTGCCTACATCGCCGGCTCGCCGTTCGTGGTCATGCAACTGCACGCTCTCAGCCCGCAGCAATACGGCTGGATGTTTGGCGTGAATGCCTTCGGCCTGATCGCCGCCTCACAGATCAACATGCTGTTGTTGCGGCATTACGCCATGACTACGCTGCTCACCGCCGGGCTTCTGGCGACAGCCACCGCTGGCATCTTCCTCGCCAGCATCACGGCCTTGGGCGTGGAAACCTTGCCCATGCTGCTGGCGGGATTTTTCGTGTTTGCTGCCAGCATGGGATTCATCGCACCCAATGCCGGCGCCGCCGCACTGGCCGACCAAGGTGCGCAGGCCGGCACAGCATCGGCACTCATGGGAGCACTGCAATTTGCACTGGCCACACTGGCAGGCTCCAGCATGAGCCTCTGGCATGACGGCACGGCCCTGCCGCTGGGCGTGATGATGGGCCTCTGGGGAGTTTCGGCCTGCCTGCTGCCTTTGTTGCTGCTCGGAAGACCGCGGCACGCCAAGGTCTGAAGGCTCACAGAAACACGGAAACCTGCGGCACAGGCTTGGCGCCGCCCGGAGCCGCTGCTACCTTGCTCCCTGCCACAGGCCAGCCCCGCCTGCGGAAACCCGGGTTGCTGCATGTATATCGACCGCCTCGTCCTGCTCTTCATTGCCGGCGCCTACCTTCTCTCTCCCGCCATCATCGAGTGGTGGAGCGAAGGGGGCACGGCCTGGTATCGCCCCTACCTGATCTGGCTGGCGCTCATCGGGCTCAGCTTCTGGGTGGCGCACAGCCGTGACTTGAATGACCTTGAGCAGTGACACGCGCAATGACTGCCTGCACAACCACCGCCACGAGCCCCATCCATGACCTTCAGCCCCGGTGAACTGCTGGCGCTGGGCGTCGGCTACCTCTTCCTTCTCTTCATCGTTGCCTACATCAGCGAATCGGGACTGGTGCCGGTACGCTGGGTGCGGCACCCGGCCGTGTACGTGCTGTCGCTGGGTGTCTATGTGAGTGCCTGGGGTGTGTATGCCGTGGTCGGCTTTGCGCACCAGAGTGGCTACAACTTCCTGGCGTTTTATCTCGGGATTTCCGGTGCCTTCCTGCTCGCACCGGTATTGCTGGCGCCGATACTGCGCCTCGCCAAGACCTACCAGTTAGGCTCGCTGGCTGATCTCTTTGCTTACCGCTACCGCAGCCAGACCGTAGGCTCGCTGACCACGCTGGCCATGATCGTGGGCATGATGCCCATGCTGGCCCTGCAGATACGGGCGGTGGCCGACTCTGCGCAGATCCTCACGCCGGGTGTCCAGCACCAGTGGATGGCGCTGGTGTTCTGCGGCGTGATCATGGCCTTCACCGTGCTCTTCGGTGCCCGCCACCTTTCACCGCGTGAAAAACACGAAGGCCTAGTGGTGGCGATTGCGCTGGAGTCTGTCATCAAGCTGCTGGCCATGGCCGCCGTGGGCTGGTTTGCCTGGCAGGGCGTGCTGGGTGGGCGCAGCGGCCTCAACGAATGGCTGACGGCCACGCCCGATGCACTGCACATGCTCTACGAGCCGCTCAAGGGCGGCTTCTGGCACATCCTGATCCTTTCCTTCCTGTTCTCGGCCGTGGTCATGCCCTACATGTACCAGATGACCTTCACCGAGAATTTCAGTCCGCGCGCGCTGGTGACGGCAAGCTGGGGCCTGCCGCTCTACCTCATCGGCATGGCGCTGGCCGTCCCCATACTGCTCTGGGCCGGGCTCCGGCTCGGGCTGGACCTGCATCCGGAATACTTCACCCTTGGCGTGGCACTGGCCTCGGGCTCGGGCTGGCTGCCGCTGCTGGTCTTTGTGGGGGGGCTCGCGGCCGCCTCGGGGCTCATCATCGTCAGCACGCTGGCGCTGGCCTCCATGGCGCTCAACCACCTTGTACTGCCGGTCTACCAGCCCACGCCGGAACAGAACATCTACCGCTGGATACTGTGGATGCGGCGCCTGCTCATCATGGGCATCATCGCCGCCTCCTACATTGCCTATGTGCTGCTGGACCAGCGCCACAGCATGACGGAAATGGCCATGCTGACCTTCGTGGCCACGCTGCAGTTTGCGCCGGGCCTGATCGGCGTACTGTTCTGGCCACGCGCCAACCGCAAGGGCTTCATCAGCGGTCTCACAGCCGGCATGCTGCTGTGGTTCGTCACACTGGTCGTGCCTTATCTCGTGGAAATGGATTTCTTGCCCACGCTGGGCTGGCTACAGGTTTCCCTGCGCGACAACACCGATTACTGGCAAACCATGGGCACCGGCTCCGTACTGGTGAATGCACTGGTCGGCGTGATGGTGTCACTCCTGGGCAAGCAAACGCCCAGCGAACAGATTGCCGCCAATACCTGCTCGGTGGACAACCTGCGCCGGCCCTATCGCTGGGAACTCACCACGACCAGTGTCAGCGAGTTCGTGCGTGGCCTGTCGGAGCCGCTGGGTCGCATCACCGCCGAGCGCGAAGTGCAGATGGCGCTGGCCGACCTCGCCATGCACCCCAGCGAGACACGTCCCTACGCTCTGCGCCGCCTGCGCGACCAGATCGAATCCAACCTGTCCGGCCTGCTCGGTCCTTCCGTGGCGCAGGACATCCTGGACCAGCACCTGCCCTACAAGATTCGCAGCGAAACTGACGGCTCTTCGGAGGATATCCACTACATCGAGTCGCGGCTGGAAGATTACCGGCATCGCCTTTCCGGCCTGGCAGCCGAACTGGACTCACTGCGCCGCTTCCACCGCCAGACGCTGTTCGACCTGCCCATCGGGGTGTGCTCTCTGGGACGCGACCTGGAAATCCTGTCCTGGAACCAGGCCATGATGACTCTGACCGGCATCAGCGACGAGCAGGTGATCGGCTCCCGCCTCAGCAGCCTGCCCTCACCCTGGCAGGAGCTGTTCCTGGATTTCCTCATCGGGCCCACCGTGCAGCTTTATCGCAAGCAGGTGGAAAGCCAGGGCGAAACCCGCTGGGTCAGCCTGAACCGCGCCATCATCAGCGAGGGCGACAGCCTTGGGCATCCGGATTCGCAGGTGATCGTGGTGGAAGACCTCTCGGAAATGCATCGTTTGGAACAGCGCGTCTCGCACAACGAGCGACTGGCATCGATAGGCCGCCTTGCCGCCGGCGTCGCGCATGAAATCGGCAATCCCGTCACCGGCATCGCCTGCCTGGCGCAAAATCTCAAGGCCGAACAGGCCGACCCTGAAATCGTGGATGCCAGCCAGCAGATTCTGGAGCAGACGCATCGCATCTCGCGCATCGTGCAGTCGCTGGTGGGCTTTGCCCGTGCGGACAGCCAGCGCCAGCACCGCGGCCCGGTCAATCTCGCAGCC
The DNA here is from genome assembly GCA_037189985.1 of Moraxellaceae bacterium. Taxonomy (GTDB): domain Bacteria; phylum Pseudomonadota; class Gammaproteobacteria; order Pseudomonadales; family Moraxellaceae; genus UBA2031. The sequence goes on along the minus strand of JBBCJX010000005.1, from coordinate 43,998 downwards.
GCCGTCGATGAGGCCATGCAGCTGCTGCAACTGGGGCCAGAAGGCCGCGATCACGAATTCCGTAACGAATGCCGACCGGACACGCTGGTGGCGGGGGATACGCAACGCCTCACGCAGGTGTTCATCAACCTGCTCTCCAATGCCCGCGATGCCAGCCCCAAGGGCAGCGCCATCATCGTCCGCGCCACCACGCATGGTCCGCGCGTGCGTTTTGAAATCGAGGATTTCGGCAAGGGCCTGCCTTCGGGGGAAATACGCAATGCCCTCTTCGAGCCCTTCGTCACCACCAAGGAAACCGGCAAGGGCACCGGGCTCGGCCTGGCACTGGTGCACGGCATCGTCGAAGAACACGAAGGCCGCATTCAACTCATCGACAAAGCAGACTACGATCAGGGCAATGGCGTGATCGTCCAGATCATGCTGCCGGCCTGGCTGGATGATCTGGAGATCAGGCGGCAATGAATACCGGGCCAAAGCCACCACAGAGACATCCATGAGCCACATCCTCATCGTTGAAGACGAAGCCCTGATCCGCTCCAGCCTCAAGCGTCTGCTGGAACGCCACGGCTACAGCGTGAGCGAGGCAGGCGCAGTGGCAGACGCCTGCGAGCGCTACAGCCTGGAAGATTTCGACCTCATCATCAGCGACGTACGCCTGCCGGGTGATGTCGGCACTACCCTGATCGCCAAGGCCAGCCCCGTTCCCGTCCTCATCATGACCAGCTTCGGCAACCTGAAATCGGCCGTGGAGGCTATGAAGCAAGGGGCCGTGGACTACATCTCCAAGCCCTTCGACCATGACGAGATGCTGCTGGCTGTCGAACGCGTGCTGCGGGAAAAAAACCTGCTGGCACAGAACGAAGCCCTCAAGCAGCAGGTGGCGCGCAGCTATCCCACCACCGGCATGATCGGCTCCTGCACGGCAATGCAGGATGTGCTGAACCGCATCCGCAAGGTCGCACCCATGGCCACCACGGTGCTCATCCGGGGAGAGTCCGGCACCGGCAAGGAACTGGTGGCCCGCGCCCTGCACGACCAGAGCCCGCGTGCTTCCAGCCCGCTCATTTCCGTGAATTGCGCGGCGATTCCTGAAACCCTGATCGAGTCCGAGCTTTTCGGTCACGAGAAAGGCTCCTTTACCGGCGCCCAGGCAACGCGCAAGGGTCTGGTGGAGGCCGCTGATGGCGGCACGCTTTTCCTGGACGAAATCGGCGAGCTTCCCATGGAAGCCCAGGCCCGGTTGCTGCGCTTGCTGCAAGAGAAGGAAATCCGCCGCATCGGTTCCACGCAGGCCCGACGCGTGGACGTGCGCCTTGTTGCAGCTACCCACCGCGACCTCAAGAAGCTGGCCAGCGAAGGCCGCTTCCGCGAAGACCTTTACTATCGCCTGCATGTCGTAGAACTACTGCTGCCGCCGCTCCGCGAACGTGGCGACGACATTCTGGAACTGGCCGAAACCCTGCTGGAACGCACGGCACTGCGCCTTGGCGTCGGCCCCCTGCACTTTGGCGAAGAAGCCCTTGAAGCCATGCGCAACTACCCTTGGCCGGGCAATGTCCGCGAGCTGGAAAATGCCATCGAGCGTGCCGCCATCCTTTGCGAATCCGAGGAAATCAGCCCGGACCACCTCGCCATCGACTACCTGCGTGACGAGCCCAGCCCCACACGTACCGGCGGGCGCACCACCTCGGCCAACGAACCCCCGGCCGGCCTCTCACTGGAAGACTACTTCCAGCATTTCGTGCTTGAACATCAGGAGCATATGTCGGAAACGGAGCTGGCCCAGAAGCTGGGCATTAGCCGCAAATCCCTCTGGGAGCGTCGGCAGCGCCTGGGCATCCCCCGCCGCAAAGGGAGCGGCGACACCGATCCGCCCCCGGAAGGAGATGGCCTGGAAGCGCAGGCATGAGCCGGTGACAGGGCCCTGCACATTTGGTGACACGGTGTTACTCACCTACACGCAACCGTTACAGCGCTACCCCATAACTGTTACCCAGCCCCTTCCCCGCTGTACTGCCACTGCCCCAAAGAAAACCTAACTCATTGTTTTAAATTGAAATTAATTTTATTCAAAAAGTTGGCACGGCCCCTGCTATAGGGGTAGTGCGCAACAATAAAAACAACAGCGCAGTCGGTCTCCGCTGACACAACAACAAGAAAACAAGAAGAAGAAAAACAAACGCAGCGGACAAGGAAAGGCTCAGCTATGACCAGGAGGCTTCATAGCTGAGCCCTACCGATAAAACCTGATCCTGATGTCAAAGGCGCAGGCAACAACAAGAACAAGAGCAACAAGAAGAAAAAAAGAGCGCCAAAGGCCAAAAACAACAACAAAGGCCGGCAACAAGAAGAAAGCACCACAACATCAGATAGAACATCATGTTCAGCGCATGCGGGAGGCCTAGGCCTCCCGCACTTCTATGTGGAGTCCGCCACTCAGCTACAAGCCCTTAAACAGCGCCTGCCGGCAGCACCGGAACTTGCTATCATCCGCGACTTTCCAGCCAGTCTTTGCCAGTCCCCTTCATGATCAAAGCCCTGATCAACCGCCTGAGAGGCAAATCCCCGACGCCACCCGCCCTTGAGCGCGTCGTGATTCCCCGGGACCAGCACAACATTTCTCGCAAGGACATCAGCAGCGCGGCCCTGAAAACCCTGTACCGCCTGCGCGAGCATGGCTACCAGTCCTTCCTTGTCGGCGGTGGTGTGCGCGACCTGCTGCTGGGCCTGCATCCCAAGGATTTCGACATTGCCACCCATGCCACGCCCGAACAGGTCAAGCAGGTCTTCGGCGGACAATGCCAACTGATAGGCCGGCGCTTCCGGCTGGCCCATGTGCGCTATGGCCGCGAAATCATCGAGGTAGCCACCTTCCGCGCCCATCACTCACAGGCCGATGGCGACAACCACGCCCGCACCTCCAATGACGGCCTCATCCTGCGTGACAATGTCTGGGGCTCGGTGGAAGAAGATGCCGAACGCCGCGACTTCACCGTCAACGCACTCTATTACTCCATCGACGACTTCAGTGTCTGGGACTTTGCCGGTGGCCTCAAGGACTTGGAAAAACGCCAGCTCCGCCTGATTGGTGACCCGGAAACCCGCTACCGCGAAGACCCTGTACGCATGCTGCGTGCCATACGCTTTGCCGCCAAGCTGGACTTCGGGCTCGAGGCCGCCACGGCGGCTCCGATACGCGAGCTTGGCGACCTGCTGGACGACATCTCGAATCACCGCCTCTTCGACGAAAGCCAGAAGCTGCTGGCCTCCGGCCATGCCGGGCGCGTGCTGGAACTGCTGGCGGAATACGATCTCTTCCGTCACCTCTTCCCGCAAACCCGCCTCTCCGAGGAAAACCGACGCCTGTTGCAACTGACAGCCCTCAGCACCGACACCCGTATTGCCGATGGCCGCAGCGTCAATCCTGCCTTTTTCTTTGCAGCGCTCCTCTGGGGCAATGTGCAGGAGGAATACCAGCGCCTGCTCGACCGGGGCGAGCCTGCCGTCCCCGCCCTGCAACAGGCCGGGCAACGCGTCATCACCCGGCAGACGGCACGCACGGCCATTACCCGCTTCACCGCCCAGACCATGCGTGAAATCTGGGAAATGCAGCCCCGCATCGAGCGTCCCCGCCCGCGTCAGGTAGAGGCACTGGTCCAGCAGCAACGCTTCCGCGCTGCCTACGACTTCCTTGTATTGCGTGAAGAAGCCGGCGAAGACACCGGAGGTTTCGGAGCATGGTGGACGCGTTATCAGGATGCCGATCCCGGCCTGCAGGCCGAAATGCTGCGCGCTCTGGAAAACGGCGGCGGCAGTGGCAGCAGCGGTGAAAAGAAACGCCGCCGCCCCCCGCGCAAGCGCAAGCCTGTTGCCGCCAGCTGAAGATGTCCCCTGTCACTGCATGGCTGGGTCTGGGAGCCAACCTGGGTAATCCGGAGGCCACGCTGAAGAGCGCCGTGGCTTCGCTGAAAGCTCTGTCCGGCGGCAGTCTCGTCGCCCTGTCCAGCCTGTACCAGAGCAGCCCGCTCGGACCACAGGGGCAGCCCGACTACCTCAATGCCGTTGCCGGGCTCAAGACCACCCTCTCGCCCCATGAACTGCTCAAAGCCCTGCATGTCATCGAGAATGCCCATGACCGCATCCGCAAGGAGCGCTGGGGAGCCCGCACTCTGGATCTGGACCTGCTGCTTTATGGCAGCGACGAGATAGACACAAAGGACCTCACCGTTCCACATGCCGAGCTGAAAAACCGCAACTTTGTCCTTGTCCCGCTACTGGAAATCTGGCCGGCTGCCACATTGCCGGATGGCACAAGCCTCATCACGCTTGAGGCCACCAGCCTGCAGACAGGGCTTTCGCTGCGCCACAGCGGCGATGGCTGGGGCAATTGACGTCCATAGTCACCCGACCCACCATAGCCACCCCGGCCCGCTGAAACCGCCCTACCCGTTCATGAAAGGAGTGCCGCCCATGAAGTCCGTTACCCTTTCCTCCCTGCGCGAGCTCAAGGCCCGCGGCGAAAAATTCACCTGTCTCACCAGCTACGATGCCACCTTCACGCACGTGATGAGCGAAGCCGGCGTGGAAACCATCCTGATCGGCGACTCGCTGGGAATGGTGGTGCAGGGGCAAAGCTCCACCCTGCCCGTCAGCGTTGCCGACATCGCCTATCACACGGCGGCCGTGGCCCGCGGCAACAATGGCCGTGCCCTTGTCATTGCCGACATGCCGTTCATGTCCTGTGTCCGGCTGGAAGATGCACTCAACAGTGCCCGCATACTCATGCAGGCCGGCGCCCACGTGGTGAAACTGGAAGGTGGCGCCTGGCTTGCCGATACCATCGTGCAACTAGCCCGTGGCGGCATTCCCAGTTGCGTGCACATGGGCCTGACACCGCAATCCGTCAATGTTTTCGGCGGCTACAAAGTCCAGGGGCGTGGCGAAGCTGCCGATGCCATGCTCGCTGAAGCCATTGCCCTGGACCGCGCCGGCGTTGCCATGCTGCTGCTGGAATGCGTCCCCACCGAACTGGGCAAACGCATTACCGAAAGCGTTTCCGCCCCCGTGATCGGCATCGGTGCCGGGCCTTTCTGCGACGGCCAGGTTCTGGTCCTGCACGACATGCTGGGACTGCACACCGGCAAGCCCGCACGCTTCGTGAAGAACTTCCTTGCCGACAGCGACGACGGAATTTCCGGCGCATTCAAGGCCTATGTGAGTGCCGTGAAATCCGGCAGCTATCCGGCACCGGAGCATTGCTTCGAATAATTTCCCGGCAGATACATCCTTGATGCTTTCTTGTTGATGCCTGACAAAAGAGTCGCTTTCAAAACAGTTTCTGCAAGACGGCACTACGGAACATCATGAAAACAGAAACCAGTATCGGTGGCCTGCGTGCCGCCCTGCGCGCCGCACGCAAAGCCGGCAAATCCATCGCCTTCGTGCCTACCATGGGCAACCTCCACGAAGGCCACATCACTCTTGTGAAGACCGCACGCCAGCGTGCCGATATCGTTGTGGCCAGCGTTTTCGTGAATCCCACGCAGTTTGGTGTGAACGAAGACTTCGACAAATATCCCCGCACCCTCACTGCCGACAGCAGCCTGCTTGCCGAGGCCTCCTGCGACATTCTGTTCGCACCCGAAGTGCGCGAAATGTATCCGGATGGCAAGAGCCAGAGCAGCACTGTCAATGTCAGTGGCATCACGGACATTCTTTGCGGAAAATCGCGGCCCGGCCATTTCACCGGTGTCTGCACTGTCGTCAGCAAGCTTTTCAACATCGTGCAGCCGGACATGGCCTTTTTCGGCGAGAAGGACTATCAGCAACTCGCCGTGATACGCCGCTTCACGCAGGAGCTTTGCTTTCCTGTCGAGATCATCGGTGCAGCAACGGTGCGCGCAGAAGACGGGCTTGCACTGAGTTCACGCAATGGCTTCCTCAGTGCCGACGAACGTCGCCTAGCGCCCCAGCTTTACCAGACACTGGTCAACCTGAAGAACGCCATACAAAACGGTACACGCGACTACGCCATGCTGGCTGCTGCCGCCACTGCCCATCTGGAAAAATGCGGTTTCACACCCGACTACCTGGAGGTGCGGCGCCAGGACCTGGAAGCTGCCGGCCCGGAAGACCGGGCGCTGGTCATACTGGTGGCCGCCCGGCTCGGCAGCACACGCCTGATCGACAATCTGGCTTTTGAACTCTCCTGAGCGCCTCCATTTACAGGGGATATACGTCTGTCTGGCTGGTCACCGTGATGTCCCCCCGTGTCAGACAATCATGTTTAAGCCGGATTGAACCCCCCGGTCGATTACGGCACAATTGCCCGCCCGGTCGGTCCGGGACGGAAGTGTTACGTGGCTACACGATCCAACGGGTCGCCACGGTATGACAGTCACGAGCGGAGGTAAGCCTCATGCAATGCACCATGCTGAAAGCCAAACTGCATCGCGCCCGTGTTACGCACGCCGAACTGGACTATGAAGGTTCCTGCGCCATCGACGGCGATCTCTTGGACCTCGCCGGCATTCTGGAATACGAGCAGATCCAGATTTACAACGTGACCAACGGCGAACGTTTCACCACCTATGCCATCCGTGCGGAAGAAGGTTCGCGCGTGATCTCCGTCAATGGTGCTGCTGCCCACAAGGCCGGCGTGGACGATATCCTCATCATCTGCACCTATGCAGCCTATACCGCCAACGAACTCATCAACTTCAAGCCACGCCTGGTCTACTGCAACCCGGACAACACGGTCAGTCACAGCGCCAATGCCATTCCGGTGCAGGTCGCCTGAGTTTCCTGACGCCAAGCCCTAAAAAAATGCCGGCAAATGCCGGCGTTTTTTTATGGTACATCGCTCACTCGGAGCGGTCAGTCACTTCCCTGATCTGCGGCAATACCGACTTCTGGTATTGCGGAGCAGCCACCACCCGCCGCAAACCTTGCAAGGTGCGGTAGGGTGTCTCATGAATCAGGAGATTGACCGCGCTTGCCGGAATACGGCCTCCAGGATCAGCTCTCCCCAGCATGGTGACCTCAACACGCCCCTGATCCAGAGGACGGAATATCCAGGTTCCCTGCATCTCGGGCATGCGAACGAAATCCGGCTTCGCCGGATATTGGCTGAGCGGCAGTGAATGACTGCGCACTGTCACCACGCGGGTTTTCTCGTCTTGGGTGATCCTGCCCTCAACGACAGCGTCGCGGTCAGTCAGTGGCCAGGGAAAATCCGTCTCCACATGGATAAGGAAATATCCCTTGTCATCATCACGCTGCAACAGCTCGACGCGGCTGGTACGGTATATCCACTGTCCGGCATTGGCCGTATCCATGATCAGGCCGACCAAGCCGTTCAGGCTGCTTTTTACTGTTGTCACCGCCTTGAATTCCCGGATGGGAAAGTCAGCGACATCTCGCGTCCATACCTGAATGCCATCACGATCACGCGCCAGCGACCAGCCCTCATCACTCCATGCCTGCGTCATCCCCAACATGGTCAAAAGACTGAATGACAAAAGCAACTTCAAAAGCTTCATTATCGTCCTGTATTCCGGTTTTTCTTGAACAGTGGGTCATGAAAATCGTGGGGTCATGAAAAAGCCCCTGCTTGCAGGGGCTTTTTTTCACGACAGGATCACTCCTGACTTTGCGAGCACTCTGCTTCAGCAGGCTTGATCTGGCAACGTACCTGCTTGAGCAGACGCATGGCGCGCTTGTCATAGATACCATCATTGGTCAGCGAGATACGCGACTCGCGGATCATGATGGTGTATTTCTCCTGGTCGGCTTCCGGAATCTGCATCCAGAAGCGCTTGTCGATTTCCTTTTCAGCCGTATCGACCAGCTTCAGTGCACGGTCCATCTGCGAGTACATGTACTCGCGCGACTTCTGACCAAACCCTTCCGGGAAACGATCACGACGGATGTAAAGCTGCAGGGAAATCTGCACCAGCGGGAACTGGGCAATCGCACCCTTTGTCCCCAAACCCTTGAAGAGCTCCAGCGGCTTGAACGCTGCGGCCGGTGCACCAATGATGTCCACGGAGCCGTTGTTGAACTTGCCGGCGAAATTCATCACATCGGAAGCAACAGGCTGGGCACCGACCTTCTGCACCATCTTGGCCTGGGCCTTGTCGTAATCCATCACGGCGATCTTCTTGCCGGAGAGCTTGCCGACGCTATTGATGCTGCGGTCGTTCACGAACAGGTAGGCGGCTCCCATGGGAGCAATACCACCCACTTCGTAGTTGCCGCTCACCATCAGCTGCGCCGCATTCGGCTTGGCAAGGGTGGCCAGCACCTTCTTCACGTGGTCATAGGTCGGCATAGAGCCCAGTGAATCCAGGCTGCCACTGAAGCCGTTGAACTGACGTCCACGCAGACCAGTCATGATCACGGCATCACACTGGCCAGCCTTGAAGTCGTCAGAGGCAATGCGCTCGTCGGTGTAAGGCTTGAGCTCGATGTTGGCGCCCCAGCGGGCAGCTGCCAGCCGGTAGTCCTTCATCATGTTGAAGACATCGCCCTGCGTGCCGGAGATATCCCATACACAAAGTGTCTGGGTGGCTGGCGCTGCCGCAGCAGGCAGGGACAGGGCGAGAGCCGTGCCCGCCAGCAGGAGGCGGGCACTACGGGAAAAACTGTTCATTATTTGCATGCGTGATACTCCTGTACTTCTTGTTTCAGGGCTTGCTTACAGCAGGTCATCAATCTCAATACCGTCATCCTGCTGGGCAGGCGCGTCATCCCAGAAACGTCCGAGGCTGCCCGGCGGTGTACGGCTGCCGGTCTTTTCGGTCCAGTACCGGTCAGAAACGTTATAGACGATCATGCCGGCCAGTGCGTCGACCATGCGGTAGTCAGGGTTGAGTGCGGCATCCTGGGTCGCGGCATAGGCCTTGATGGCATCACGCATCAGCGCTTCGTCGCCCTTGGCCTGGGCAGCCATGGCATAAAGGGCATAGGGCAGACGAACGCCGGTGCGGTCCGCTACACGCATGTTCTGCTTGATGGTTTCCCAAGGGTCGCCCTTGCCTTCGCCGGCACCCGGCAGCAGGGTCCAGATCACGGCACGGGTGGCCATGGGTGTACCCCACCACTTGTTGTTGTCCAGGCACTGCATGGCGCGCTCGACCTTGGCAGCGATGTCCTTGGGCACGCCCACCACCTGCTGTGCAGCAATGTCGTTCACCATGGCCTGCATGCCTTCGATAAGGCCCATCATGTAGACAAATTCGTCGAACTCACGCTTGAACTTGGGGCATTTGCTGCCAATCTGAGCTTTCTTGCCCACCTCGAAATAGGCTTCGAGATGCTTGTAGCCGGCATACTGGCGACGGGCAGCCAACTCGGCCTCACGCTTCTGCATCACGCGGGCATCCTGGGCATCATCGATAAGGTTGGCGCGCGAAGAGCGCAGATAACGCAGCTCATACTCGAAAGCACGCTGCTCGGCACATACGCCAGCGGAAGCGTAGAGGAGTACGGAAATCTGGTGCGGGTCGGCCTTCATGCCCTGGGTGGCAAGGATCAACGGCGTCATGGATTCGCCAGCCAAGCAGGCCATCTGTACGTCATCAATCTTGAACAGGGGTGGAATCAGATGCTTTTCAGCAAAGCGCAAGGCAACGTTAGCCCCGGTCTTGTTGATCTGGGAACAGCCGGACAACAGGGCCATGCCTGTCACGAAAATACCGATGGTGCCCATGCGGAGCAGGCTTTTCACCTTCATGGTGATCTCCCAGAATTTTTCTTATTAATGGCGGCCCGGGCGCTTTTAATTGGAATCGGAGGCGCACGGATAGCGGAGCCCGGCAAAGATAGCATCACCCCCGGAAACAAAAAAGCCGCCTTAAGGCGGCTTTTTTGGCTTTTTGCTGTCATGAGGGTGCATTTTTGTACACCCTCCGTGACCAGCCTTCAGGCGTCGGCGGCGGGAGCTGCCTCGGCGTTGGCCAGTTCCTTCATGGACAGCTTGATGCGTCCACGCTGGTCCACATCTAGCACCTTGACCTTCACGATCTGGCCTTCCTTCAGGTAGTCGGCAACATTTTCCACACGCTCGCTGGCAATCTGGGAAATGTGCACGAGACCATCCGTGCCTGGCAGGATGGTGACGAAGGCGCCGAAGTCCACGATGCGGGCAACCTTGCCCTCATAGATGGTGCCCACTTCCACTTCTGCAGTGATGGCCTGCACCTTGGCCAATGCAGCCTGCGTGGCACCCTTGGTCTCGCCGTAAATACGCACCAAACCGGTATCGTCGATATCGATGGTGGCCTTGGTCTCTTCACAGATGGAACGGATCATGGAACCGCCCTTGCCGATCACATCACGAATCTTTTCCGGATTGATGTTGATGGTGGCGTAGGTCGGGGCATTGCCATTCACTTCGGAACGGGAGGCTGGCAGCACCTCATTCATAGCCTTGAGGATGTGCAGACGACCGTCACGAGCCTGGGCCAGCGCCGTCTCCATGATCTCCTCGTTGATGCCTTCGATCTTGATGTCCATCTGCAGCGCGGTCACGCCGTGGGCAGTGCCGGCCACCTTGAAGTCCATGTCGCCGAGGTGATCTTCGTCGCCGAGAATGTCGGTGAGCACGGCAAAGCGGTTGCCTTCCTTCACCAGACCCATGGCGATACCAGCCACTGGCGCCTTCACGGGCACACCGGCATCCATCAGGGCGAGCGAAGCGCCGCAGATCGAAGCCATGGAAGAAGAACCATTGGATTCGGTGATGTCGGAGACCACGCGGATGGCATAGGGGAATTTCTCAGCAGCCGGCAGCATGGGCTGCACACCGCGACGGGCGAGACGGCCGTGGCCGATTTCACGACGCTTGGGGCCAGACTCGCGACCTGTTTCACCCACGGAGTAAGCAGGGAAGTTGTAATGCAGCATGAAGTGGTCGGTACGCGTGCCTTCCAGCGCATCGATCATCATGGCATCGCGCGAACCACCGAGCGTGGCAGTAACGATGGCCTGGGTTTCACCACGCGTGAACAGCGCGGAACCGTGCACCTTGGGAAGCACACCGACTTCGATAGCGATCTGGCGCACGGTCTTGGTGTCGCGACCATCGATACGCGGCTTGCCGCTGAGGATGTTGTCGCGCACGGTGCGGTACTTCAGGTCCTCGAACAGCTCTTCCACTTCATCAGCGCTGAAATCTCCACCTTCTGGAGCGAACTGGGCCAGAGCCTGTTTCTTGATTTCATCCAGCTTGCTGTAGCGATCCTGCTTTTCGCGGATCGTATAGGCAGTCGAAATGGCCGCTTCGAAAGCGCCCTTCAGTGCAGCCTTCAGGGTTTCATTCTTTTCAGGAGCCGCCCAGTCCCAGCGTGGCGTACCCACTTCGGCCGCAAACTCCTTGATCGCGGTGATGGCAACCTGCATTTCATCATGACCGAAGAGCACGGCACCCAGCATTTCATCTTCGCTGAGTTCCTTGGCTTCGGATTCGACCATGAGCACGGCCTTGTCAGTACCGGCAACCACCAGATCAAGGTCAGATTCCTTCAACTGCTCGTAGGTCGGGTTAACGATGTACTCGCTGTTGATGTAGGCCACGCGGGCACCGGCAATCGGGCCATTGAAGGGCAGGCCGGAAATCGACAGGGCAGCGGAAGCGCCGAGAATGGCGGCGATGTCCGGATCAGTCAGCTTGTCGGAAGAAACGACCGTCGCCGTGATCTGCACTTCGTTGATGAAGCCTTCCGGGAACAGCGGACGAATGGGGCGGTCGATCAGGCGCGATGTCAGCGTTTCCTTTTCGGTCGGACGGCCTTCTCGCTTGAAATAACCACCGGGAATGCGGCCAGCGGCATAAGTCTTTTCCTGGTAATTCACGGTCATGGGGAAGAAATCCTGCCCCGGCTTGACCTTCTTGTTGCCAACAACGGCAACCAGCACAGTCACACCGCCCATGGTGACCAGCACCGATGATGCCTGGCGGGCGATACGACCTGTTTCCAGCACTACCGTCTGCTGGCCGAACTGGAATTCCTTGCGAACGATCTTGAACATTTTTTCAGGTTCCTCTTTGTATCCAGAATGGACGGGCACCTGCCACGTCCGTTTTGCCGTCGGAGGCCCCTAACAGATGACATGCAGAAGGCACATGGCATCTGTTAGAAGCCTCTCCAAAGGCGCTTCGATTTTACTGACAGGCTTTAAGGCCTGCCTTCTTGCCATCGGGCTTTCCCAGCTGGCAGAAAAAACCCGGGGAGCGCGAACGCTCCCCGGGCCACTCACTCAGCGACGCAGACCCAGAGTCTGGATCAGTGCCACATAGCGAGAATTGTCCTTGCTGTTCAGGTAATCCAGCAGCTTGCGACGCTGGTTTACCATGCGGATCAGGCCACGACGAGAATGATGGTCATGCTTGTGGGCCTTGAAGTGGGACTGCAGATCGTCGATCTGCGCACTCAGCAGGGCCACCTGCACTTCCGGAGATCCCGTATCACCCTGACCACGGGCGAACTTTGCAACAACTTCCGCTTTTTGCTGTGCGGTTAAGGACATTTTGACAACTCCAACATGAGAGGCAGTTGAAAAAACGGACAGCCGCGCCTCTCTGCAGCTGCCGTCACGGGAAGGCATTTCTGCCTTCCGCGGCCATGACCGGTCTTTACCGGTCAAAACTCTGTTTCTACACCTGCGAACGGATCAGGCGACGGGGTGCAACCCGCGCTTCGTCATCCATTTCACCAATGCCGAGGAAGCGACCGCTTCCCTCGAAAATCAGCACATTGCCATCGCGTGGAGCCCCCGGTACACGTACCGGCTGACCTTGCATCATGTAATAGGCAGCCGCCTCGCTGAGCTCGACACGCGGCCAGTCCCTGATTCCGGCCCAGGTCGGCAGCAAAAGACTGTCCAGTGCAGCTTGACCACCCGACTCAAGCGCCTGGTCGAGTTGCTCCAGTGTCACCATGGATGGCGCCACAAAGGGCCCAAGCGACAATCGCCTCAACATCACGACATGCGCACCACAGCCGATGTGCTCGCCGATATCCTCTGCCAGCGAACGGATATACGTTCCCTTGCTGACATGAGCCTCCAGTTCCCACTCGTTCCCGTCGACTGCCAGCAACTCAAGGCGGTGGATGGTAACCGGGCGCGCCGGACGCTCGATCTCTATACCCTTGCGGGCCAGCTCGTAAAGAGGCCGCCCGTCCTTCTTCAGGGCCGAATACATGGACGGCACCTGATCAATGTTTCCGCGAAAACGTGCCAGCACATTTTCGATGTCCGTCACAGACAACTGCGGTGGAACGGCCTCGGCAATGATTTCACCTTCGGCATCACCGGTCGTCGTACGCTGCCCCAGGCGGATCCGCGTGCGATAGACCTTGTCAGCCTCCAGCAGGTACTGCGTGAACTTGGAAGCTTCGCCCAGACAGACCGGCAAGAGTCCTGTCGCCAAGGGATCAAGGCTGCCGGTATGTCCCGCCTTTTCCGCTTGGTACAAATGCCGCACGCGCATCAATGCCTGGTTGGACGTAATGCCCATGGGCTTGTCCAGCAGCAGCACACCATCAACCGGACGCCGGGGGCGACGAGGCTTGCTCATGCGTCGCGCTCAGTCGTCATTGTCCGCATCAGATCCGCGCTGGTCGGCACGACTCTGATCTTCCCTCACAGCCTGAGTAATAAGGGCGGCCATGCGGTTACCACGAGCAGTCACTTCATCAAAATGGAAACGCAGGCGCGGCGTGATACGTGTCTTGATGGATTTGCCAAGCTCACTGCGCAAAAAGCCTGACGCCGTATTCAGCACAGCCAGGCTTTCATCAGGCTTCTCGTCCAGCGTCGCCCCGAGCACAGTGACATAGACATCGGCATAGCCCATGTCCGGGCTGACCTTCACACCGGACACGGTGACCATGCCAAGACGCGGGTCCTTGAGTTCAAGCCGGATCAGACCAGCGATTTCCCGCTGTATCTGATCCGCCAGACGCTGTGTCCGCTGACTCACGCCATCACCCCGCCCTTACTGTCTGAGCACATTACAGGGAGCGCTTGATGACAGTGACGTCATAGACTTCGATCTTGTCGCCCGTGCGGATGTCGTTGTAACCCTTCACGGCAAGACCACACTCGACACCGTTGCGCACTTCCTGGACATCATCCTTGAAGCGGCGCAGTGACTCGAGCTCGCCCTGGAACACAACCACTTCATCACGCAGCACGCGGATGGGCTTGCTGCGATAGAGCGTACCTTCCACCACCATGCAGCCTGCAGCCGCACCGAACTTGGAGGAGCGGAAGACTTCGCGCACCTGCGCCACACCAAGGATGGTTTCGCGGTGCTCGGGTGCCAGCAGGCCGGACATGGCCGCCTTCACATCGTCGATCAGCTCATAAATGATGCTGTAGTAGCGCAGGTCGATACCGTCGGCCTGGCACTTGGCCTTGGCGGCATTATCGGCACGCACGTTGAAACCAAGGATCACGCCACCCGTGCTTTCTGCCAGAGTCACGTCGGATTCGGTGATGGCACCCACGCCCGAGCCGACAATGCTGACCTTCACTTCACCCGTGGAGAGACTGTTCAGCGACTGGGTCAGAGCCTCCAGCGAACCGCGCACATCGGTCTTGAGCACGATGTTGACGGAAGCGGCTTCCTTCTTGCCCATGTTGGCAAACAGGTTTTCCAGCTTGCTGGCCTGCTGGCGATCAATCTTGGCCTGACGCTGGCGAGTTTCGCGGAACTCAGCGACTTCGCGCGCCTTGCGTTCGTCATCCACCACCAGGAACTCGTCACCGGCATCCGGCGCCTCGGGCAGACCGAGAATTTCCACCGGCAGGGAAGGACCTGCACTCTTGGTTGGCTTGCCATGCTCGTCGGACATGGCACGTACACGGCCGTAGTGCATGCCCGCCAAGACCAGATCACCGGTCTTGAGCGTGCCTTTCTGCACCAGCAGGCTGGCGACGGCGCCACGCCCCTTGTCGATACGCGCCTCGATCACCACACCGTGGGCCGGGCCATCGACAACAGCAGTCAGCTCCAGCAGCTCGGCCTGGACGAGAATCGCATCCAGCAGGTTGTCCACACCATCACCGGTATGGGCAGAGACTTTCACCACCTGGGTATCACCACCCCATTCTTCGGGCACGATTTCCTTCACGGACAGCTCGTTCAGCACACGGTCCGGATCAGCCGTGGGCTTGTCCATCTTGTTGATGGCCACGATCAGGGGAACGCCAGCGGCACGGGCATGATCAATCGCTTCGGCAGTCTGCGGCATCACGCCGTCATCAGCTGCCACAACAATCACAACGATGTCAGTAGCCTTGGCGCCACGTGCACGCATGGACGTAAAGGCAGCATGGCCCGGTGTATCCAGGAAAGTGATCATCCCGCGCGGCGTATCGACATGATAGGCGCCGATATGCTGCGTGATGCCACCGGCTTCACCCGCTGCCACCTTGGCGCGACGGATGTAGTCCAGCAGTGATGTCTTGCCGTGGTCGACATGGCCCATGATGGTGACGACCGGTGCACGCGTGCTGGCCTCGCCATGATGCTGGATGGACTCCTTGAGGGAGTCTTCCACGGCCGTTTCGCTGACAAAGCGGGGGGTGTGCCCCAACTCTTCCACCACCAGGCCAGCCGTTGTCTGGTCGATGGTCTGGTTGGCCGTCACGGTTTCGCCCATCTTCATGAGCACCTTGATGACCACTTTCGCCTTCAGCGCCATTTTCTGCGCAAGGTCTGCAACCGTAATGCTTTCACCGATGGTGACGTCGTACACCTGCTTCTCCACCGGCCGTTCAAAGCCGTGCTGTTTGGACAGCGCACTGGACAGTGTGCGAGCCACGGGACGGAAGCTCTGCTCTTCCTCGCGCTTCTTGCCACCTTTGCCGCGCGCACCGGTCTTGGTCGTGCCACGACGAATCTCGCGATCTTCACGCGCGAAAGACTCTTCGTAGGCAGTGCCCACCAAGCCACGCGCCAAAGGAACATCTGCCGCCGGAGTCGCCGCTTCGCCACCTCGCGCCTCAATCGCCGCCGCGATGATGCGGGCCTGCTCCAGCGTCTTTTCGCGAGCCTTTTCTTCAGCCTCCAGACGCAGCTTTTCTTCCTGCTTGCGGCGCGTTTCTTCTGCCGCTTTCTGGCGGGCTTCTTCTGCTTCGCGCTTGGCTTTCTCTTCCGGGGTTTCGTCGCGCAGCTTTACCGAAGCACCAATCTTGGGCACGGACAGCTTCTTGGTGTCCTTGCCCTTGCTGGCCGCCTCACGACGCGCTTCTTCTGCTGCCTTGCGTGCTTCTTCTTCAGCCGCTGCAACACGTGCTTCTTCCGCCGCCCGACGCACCGCCTCTTCCGCTGCCAAACGTTCTTCTTCTGCCTTGCGTGCGGCCTCTTCGGCCTCGCGGGCGGCATCTTCCTGATCATCAAGAACGGAGCGCTTTACATAGGAGCGCGTCTTGCGCACTTCCACATTCACGGTCTTGGAGCGGCCACCTGCGGCAGGCGCAACCTTGAGCGTGGTTGTTTCTTTGCGCTTCAGCGTGATTTTCTTGGGCTCGGCATCGGATTCGCCATGCGAGCGCTTGAGGAAGGCCAGCAGTTGCTGCTTCTCTATGTCGGAGACAACCTCGTCTGCGCCCTTGTGCTCAAGGCCGGCTTCCTGCATTTGGGCTAGCAGGGTTTCCACCGGACGACCCACGGTTTCAGCCAGTTGTTTGACAGTCACTTCAGCCATGTAGCGTGTCTCTCCGCTTCGCTCGGCACTCTTTGTCACAAGGGCCTGATGCCTTAGCGCATCCTCAGACCCTCATCCGCCCTCAGGGCACCCTCTCCCGACCTAACGGAAGAGGCACATCTTCTGCCACCCTTGTCAGGGCAGCGCTTACTGGAACCAGGGTTCACGGGCCTTCATGATGATCTGGGCGGCTGTTTCTTCATCCAACGCTTCAATGTCCGAGATATCATCAATGGCCTGTTCCGCCAGGTCTTCCATTGTCACAATGCCGCGCGCTGCCAGTTCAAAAGCCAGCTTGCGGTTCATGCCTTCCATGTTGAGCAGGTCATCTGCCGGTTCACTGCTGCCCAGTTTCTCTTCGGACACCAGCGCCTTGGTCAACAGGGCATCCTTGGCGCGCTGACGAAGGGCATTGACGATGTCTTCGTCAAAGTCCTCGATGGCCAGCATTTCTTCCAGCGGCACATACGCCACTTCTTCCAAGGATGTGAAGCCTTCACCCACGAGAATGGATGCAACGTCCTCATCTACATCCAGATCACGGACGAACGCCTCGATGTACTGCTGCGATTCGTTTTCGTGCTTGGCCTGCGCATCGGCAAGCGTCATCACGTTCAGACGCCAGCCGGTCAGCTCGGATGCCAAACGGATATTCTGGCCGCCACGACCAATGGCCATCGCAAGCTGCTCTTCTTCCACGGCAACGTCCATGGAGTGGGAGTCTTCATCAATCACGATGGAAGCCACTTCGGCAGGCTGCAGGGCGTTGATGACGTACTGTGCGGGATTGTCATCCCAGAGCACGATATCCACACGCTCGCCACCCAACTCGCCAGATACCGCTTGCACACGCGCACCACGCATGCCGATACAGGCACCTTGCGGATCAATGCGCTGGTCATTGGTCTTGACGGAAATCTTGGCGCGTACGCCCGGATCACGGGCAGCCCCCTTGATTTCGATGATTTCTTCACCAATTTCCGGCACTTCGATGCGGAAAAGCTCGATGATCATTTCCGGACGAGTACGCGATACCAGCAACTGCGAACCACGGCCTTCGGCATTCACCGCAAACAGGATGGCGCGCACGCGCTCACCAATGCGGAAGGTTTCGCGCGGCAACATTTCTTCGCGGGCCAGATAGGCTTCGGCATTGCCACCCAGATCGAGCACCAGACCATCACGGGTCGTCTTCTTCACGACACCGGAAAGAATTTCACCAATGCGATGACGGTAGGCATCGATCACAAGAGCGCGCTCGGCTTCGCGCACTTTCTGCACGATGACCTGCTTCGCCGTCTGTGCCGCAATGCGGCCGAACTCGATGGAGGGCACCTGCTCTTCGCGCACGTCGCCCAAGGCCATGTCAGGCTCGACATCGCTGATGGCCAACTGCATGGCGGGAATCTCGTGATCCTCATCCGCCACCACCGTCCAGCGACGGAAAGTGTCGTACTCGCCCGTCTTGCGATCGATTGCAACACGCAGATCAATCTCGTCGGTGTTGTATTTTTTCTTGGTCGCCGCCACAAGCGCCTGCTCCAGCGCCTGAAAGATCACTTCACGAGAAACACCTTTCTCGTTGCTGACCGAGTCGACCACCATCAGAATTTCTTTGGTCATGGTTCGTTCCTGTCCGGACCTCGCCCGTCAATCAATGCTAAAGAGCGCCACACATGCTCGGTGAGCATGGCAAAACTCATTCGGGTACTACATTTCCCTTGTCGATCGTGGCAAAGGGCACTCGCACCACCTCGCCATCAACCTGCAATTCGATCACATCGTTTGCCGCCTGCAGCACGACACCCTTGTAGCGCCGGCGCCCGTTGAGCGGACTGGCCAGGCGCAAGGAAACTTCCTTGCCCGTGTACAGACCATATTGCGCAAGTGTGAACAAAGGACGATCCCAACCCGGCGAAGACACCTCCAGGGTGTATTCACTGGCAATCGGGTCTTCCACATCCAGCACACCGCTGGCCTGATGGCTCACGGCAGCACAGTCATCCACACCCACGCCATCCGGCCCGTCTATATAAAGACGCAACACGGAATGCCTGCCCTGCTGGAACAGCTCGACACCCCAAAGCTCAAAACCGGCAGCCGCAACAGCAGGCGCCAGCATGTCCGTGAGTGCCTCGATTTTTTTCGATACCGCCATAACCCTGCGTCACCCGGACCGCATCGGTCCGTCCGCCAGAACCGCACAAATAAAAAAGGGGCCTAAGCCCACTTGTTCTGTCCTGTTCCGCGACAGGACCGCGCGACTTGTAAAAAAAAGCCCACACAAGGTGGGCTTTTTAGCGAAGCCTCTCGTCGAAGGCTTCCAAGTCCAAAGTGGTAGCGGGGGCTGGATTTGAACCAACGACCTTCGGGTTATGAGCCCGACGAGCTACCAGGCTGCTCCACCCCGCATCAGAGGACGGCGACTATAGGCCCAGAGACTGCTTAAGTCAAAAGGTTTTTGTCGCCTTTCCCGAGGAAAAACCCCGGAGAAATCAGACACAAACAGCTCGAACCGGAGCTGCTCGTCAAAAGGTTCCCGGCCACCTTGGCAAGGCACAAGAACCTTTGAATTGGTGCGGAAGGAGGGACTTGAACCCTCACGCCGTTAGGCACCACCCCCTCAAGATGGCGTGTCTACCAATTTCACCACTTCCGCAAAACTTTTACCGCAAATGCTGCTTATTCCGCAGGAGCCACCGGCACATCAGCATTACCTGCCGCAGGTGCAGTCTGCTGTCCAGCGGGAGCAGCCGGAACATCACCTGCCGGCGCCACTTCCTCTACCGTTGGAATGAGACCATAAACCTGAGCATTCTTTTTGGCATAAATCGCCAGACCAAGACTGGTGACAAAGAAAATTGCCGCCAGCACTGCCGTGAACTTGATCATGAAACCCGCAGAACCCGCAGAGCCAAACACGGTCTGCGAAGCACCGGCACCGAAAGAGGCGCCCATTTCCGCACCCTTGCCCTGCTGCAGCAGGATAAGACCGATCATGGCGATAGCAATCAGCACATGAACGATGAGGACGAAGCTTTCCATTCTGGTCTGCCTGCCAGGCCATGCCCGGCTCTCGTTACATTGATACGGCCACGAGGGGCCGTTCTTACGCTGCCCCGGCCGCTGCCCGGACAATCGCCACAAATTCATTTGCGTCCAGGGACGCGCCACCCACCAAGGCACCATCTATGTCCGGCATGGCGAAGAGCGATGCCGCATTTGACGCCTTGACGCTACCACCATAAAGAATCCGCAAGGCACTCGCCGTTGCATCATCCAGTCTGGCTACAGCGGCACGAAGCAAGGCATGGATTTCCTGCGCCTGCTCAGGGCTTGCCGTACGCCCCGTACCGATGGCCCATACCGGCTCATAAGCCAGTACTGCATTCTTCAACACCGACACACCATGAGCCGCAACCACAGCATTCATTTGTGCCAGCACTACTTCCGCTGTCAGGCCTTCTTCACGCTCGACCAGCGACTCCCCCACACAGAGCACAGGCACCATTCCGGCTTCCTGAACCCTGCCAAATTTTTCCACGATCACGGCATCGGTGTCGCCATAACGGCTGCGGCGCTCGGAGTGGCCGATGATCACCGCCCGACAACCCGCCTCCGCCAGCATGCCCGCCGCAATCTCGCCCGTGCATGCACCCTCAGCCTCCCTGGCAGCATCCTGCGCTACAAGGTCAATCCCGCTGCCCGCCAGCAAACCGTCCAGCTGATCAAGATAAACAGCGGGGGGAGCAAGCCAGACATCTGCGCCCTCAAGCCCTTCAATGCCTGCCCGTATGTCACGGACCAAGGCGGCATTTACGGCACGCCTGCCATGCATTTTCCAGTTGCCGGCAACCAGCTTGCGACGCATCACCACGCTCCCTGCTCATCCCGTTGTCGGGCCAGAGGCCTCACCATGCCGCAGGAAAACTCCAGGCCCTGCCGCGCGAGGGGCGCAATCTTAGCGAAGAGGCCCGGGTGAAACAACCAGCCCAGGAAAATTCCGTACTCAAGCCAGCGCCTTGGCAACCGTCTCTGCCAGCTCGGCAGTCAGTTGCTCGACCAGCGGACCATCCTCACCCTCCACCATCACCCGGATCACAGGCTCGGTACCCGAGGGCCGCAGGAGCACACGACCTCTTGCCGCCAGTCGCTGCTCGGCGGCCCTGACAGCCGACACAACATCGGTGTTTTGCATAGGGTCTGACTTCTTCGCAACCCGCACATTGATCATGTGCTGCGGGAATTTGCTCATGCCTTTCTTGAGCTCATGCAGAGGGCTGCCACTGCGCACGATAGCCGCCAGAACCTGCAAGGCCGCGATGATGGCGTCACCCGTGGTGGTCTTGTCCAAGCAGACAATATGCCCTGAAGCCTCCCCACCGAGTGTCCAGCCACGGCTCTCCAGTTCAGCCATCACGTAGCGGTCACCCACCTTTGCGCGTACGAACTCCAGACCCATGTCACGCAGCGCCAGCTCCATGCCCAGATTGCTCATCAGGGTACCGACAACGCCCTGCACATGATTGCTGCCCGCCAGACGCTCACGCGCAATCATGACAATGATCTCGTCGCCATCAACGACTTCGCCGTTGGCATCCACCATCAGCACGCGATCACTGTCGCCATCAAAGGCAATACCCAGATCGGCACCGACTTCCTTCACCGTGCGCTGCAGGTTTTCCGGATGCGTGGAGCCGCAATCACGATTGATGTTGAGTCCGTCCGGTGCGCATGCAAGCTTCACCACATCTGCACCGAGCTCGGTGAACACGGCTGGCCCCACCTGATAGGCAGCACCATGAGCGCAGTCCAGAACAATTTTTGTTCCTTCAAGACTGAGCCCGTAGGGAAAGGTGGACTTGCAGAATTCGATATAGCGGCCACGCGCATCTTCCTGACGCATGGCCTTGCCGAGTTTATCCGGATCACTGATCTGCAATGGCTTGTCCAGCCAGGATTCGATTTCTTCTTCCATCGCATCCGGCAATTTCTTGCCGTCAGCTCCAAAGAACTTTATGCCATTGTCGTAATAGGGATTGTGGGAAGCAGAAATCACGATGCCGGCACTAGCGTGAAAGGCGCGTGTCAGATGTGCAATTGCCGGGGTGGGCATAGGCCCCAGCAAGCGCACGCTGACACCCGCAGCAGAGAGACCTGCCTCCAAAGCCGACTCCAGCAGATAACCGGAAAGTCGTGTGTCCTTGCCCACCACGACCGAAGTACGGCCCTCGCGCGCCAAGGCCTTTCCTGCGGCCCACCCCAGCTTGAGTGCAAACTCCGGCGTTATCGGCAGCTCGCCCACCTTGCCGCGGACTCCATCGGTACCAAAATACTTCCTGCTCATCGCCAGTCCATCTCTTTTTCAGGTTTTCAGCCGCTGCTCAAGCAGAGCGGCTGCAACAGCAACGGCATCCGCCGTTGCCTTTACATCATGAACACGCACGATACGTGCCCCATTCAATACGGCAATTGCCGCTGCTGCTACGCTCGCATGTAAGCGATCACCCACTGCCGCCCCACCCAGAATGGTGCCCAGCATGGACTTGCGGGAAAGACCGATCAACTGCGGAAATCCCAGAGCCTCGAAGTGCGACAGCCCATCAAGCAAGGCCAGATTGTGAGCCTGTGTCTTGCCGAAACCGAAACCCGGATCCAGCACGATGCTGGTTGCCCGGACTCCTGCCGCCAGGCAGGCTGCAACACGCTCACGGAAGAACGCATCGATTTCCGCAAACAGATCATCATAGCGAGGCTGCTGCTGCATCGTGCCGGGCTCGCCCTGCATGTGCATCAGGCATACCGGCAAGCCTGTGCTCGCCGCCGCCTCCAGCGCTCCCGGTCGCCGTAAGGCACGTACGTCATTGATGAAACCGGCACCGGCAGCGCAAGCTTCGCGTATGACCTCCGGTGTAGATGTATCCACGGAGACGACAACATCACACTCGCGCCCGATCCGCTCGACGACAGGCAGAATGCGGTCCAGTTCTTCCTGGACAGAAACCGTCACGGCGCCCGGTCGCGTGCTTTCCGCGCCGACATCAATGATCAGCGCACCCTCTTCCTGCATGCGCAATGCATGGGAGAGCGCCGCATCAAGGGTCACATAGCGGCCGCCGTCAGAAAACGAGTCCGGCGTGACATTGAGAATACCCATCACCACCGGACACGACAGGTCCAGCGTGCGTTGGCCACAGTGCAGGATAGTCATCAACAAACCCCCAACAAGGAACGGGCCGCAAGAGCGGCCCGTTCCGGGTATCGGCAGCTACCGGCGTCGCCACTGACGACGCCGGTCTCACTCAGTGCTGGGGTGCCGCCCCGGCAATGGGAGGCAAATCACCGGCTGGCTTCTCTTCCTCCAGCGTTGACTCCACCACAACCTCTTCTGCCTTCACGGCACCATCTCCATCCGACCAGCCCTTTGGCGGCTCGGGCTTGCGGCCTTCCATGATGGCATCGATCTGCTCGGCATCAATGGTTTCGTACTGCATCAACGCATCTGCCATCAACTCCAGCTTGTCACGATTGCTGACAAGGATTTCCTTGGCCCTGTCGTAGCACTTGTCAATGATGGCGCGGATTTCGTTGTCGATATCCATGGCAGTCTGCGCCGAAACATTCTTGCGCTGTGTCACGGAGCGGCCGAGGAAAACCTCGCCTTCATCCTCTTCATACATGAGGGGGCCCATTTTTTCGGACAGACCCCACTTGGTCACCATGTTGCGCGCCATTTCGGTGGCACGCTGGATGTCATTGCTGGCACCCGTGGTCACGCCATCGAATCCCAGCGTCAATTCCTCGGCAATACGCCCGCCAAACATGGAGCAAATCTTTGACTCGATACCGCGCTTGGACCAGCTGTAACGGTCAACCTCGGGCAGGAACATGGTCACGCCCAGCGCACGGCCCCGAGGAATGATGGACACCTTGTAAACAGGGTCGTGCTCGGGCACGAGGCGGCCGACGATGGCATGACCTGCTTCGTGGTAGGCCGTATTGCGCTTCTCGTCCTCGGACATGACCATGGACTTGCGCTCGGCGCCCATCATGATCTTGTCCTTGGCCTGCTCGAACTCGCGCATCTCGACAATTTTCTTGTTGGTGCGCGCAGCGAAAAGCGCAGCCTCGTTCACCAGGTTGGCAAGATCGGCGCCGGAGAATCCAGGCGTACCACGGGCAATCTTTTCCGCATCGACATTGTCACCCAACGGCACCTTGCGCATGTGCACCTTGAGTATCTGTTCGCGCCCACGGATATCCGGCAGACCGACAACAACCTGACGATCAAAGCGACCCGGACGCAGCAGGGCGTTGTCCAGCACGTCAGGGCGGTTGGTAGCCGCGATGACGATGATGCCGTCGCCAGTCTCGAAACCATCCATTTCCACCAGCAGCTGGTTCAGCGTCTGCTCGCGCTCGTCATGACCACCACCAAGGCCAGCGCCACGGTGACGGCCCACAGCATCGATTTCATCGATAAAGATGATGCAGGGAGCCTGCTTCTTGGCCTGTTCGAACATGTCACGCACGCGCGACGCACCAACGCCTACAAACATTTCCACAAAGTCGGAACCGGAGATGGAAAAGAAGGGAACCTTGGCTTCACCAGCGATGGATTTCGCCAGCAGGGTTTTACCCGTACCGGGCGGGCCAACCATGAGCACGCCGCGCGGAATCTTGCCGCCCAGCTTCTGGAACTTGCCCGGGTCGCGCAGGAATTCGACGATTTCGGCCACGTCTTCCTTGGCCTCGTCGCAGCCGGCGACATCAGCGAAGGTGGTCTTGATCTGGTCTTCGGAAAGCAGACGTGCCTTGGATTTGCCGAAGGTCATGGGGCCGCCCTTGCCACCAGCACCACCACCCTGCATCTGGCGCATGAAGAACATGAACAGGGCAATGATGATGAGCACAGGGAAACTGGCGATCAGCAGTTGCATCCAGACACTCTGCTGTTCAGGTGGCGCACCCTCGACGACCACTTTTTTCTCAAGCAACGAAGGAATCAGGGTGTCATCCTGCACGGGCGGGCGCACCGTCTTGAACTGCTCGCCGCTCTGCTTCTCGCCGCTGATGTTGAGGCCTTCGATCTTGACCTTCTTTATCTCGCCATTGCCAACTGCCGTCACGAACTCGGAGTAGTTCATGGGCTGCGTTGTTGGCTGCTGGTTGAAGTTGCTGAAGACGAACACGAGCACGCCCGCAATCACCAGCCAGAGGATCAGATTCTTCACCATGTCGTTCAAGGGAGACTCCCGAGCGCTACGCCGTATGGCGACATTATAGGCGCAGGTCAGCGCACTCAGTGCGGACCGGCGGATGCAAATCTAGCCCCGGAAATCCCGTGCCAGAAGGTAAACCTCAGGGGAACGGGGCCTCGAAGCTTGCGGCTTGCGGGTCTTGAGCACCTTGAACCGTGCCTGCACGGCCTTCCGGTACTCATCATAGCCCTCGCCCTGGAAGACCTTGACCACAAAGTCTCCCCCGGGCTTGAGCACACGGACAGCCATGTCCAGCGCCAGCTCGCAGAGGTGGATTGCCCGCGGCTGGTCGGCACTCGTACCGGACATATTGGGGGCAATGTCGGAGATTACAAGATCAACGGGGACTCCCGCGATGGCTCCGAGTATTTGCTCAAAGACCCCCTCCTCGCGAAAGTCACCCTGGATGAAGCTGACTCCGGGCAAGGCATCCATGGGCAGGATGTCCGACGCTACCACACGCCCACCGCTTTTTTCAGATGAGGCGCCCACCAGTCGCGCCACGATCTGCGACCAGCTCCCCGGGGCACTCCCCAAGTCCACCACGGTCATGCCGGGCAGGATAATCTGGTCTTTCTCGTTGATTTCCAACAACTTGTAGGCTGCCCGTGAGCGATAGCCGTCTTTCTGGGCCTGCCTCACATAATGGTCTTCCCAATGCTCCCGCAACCAGGTCTTGCTGGAGGCGCTGAGCTTGGGATTACGGAACTTTTCAGCCATGACGGGAATGCGTGAGCAACGGGGGCTTTGTGGCTAGAATGGGCGCCCTTTTTACCAGAATCACTCCACAAAAGCAGGGTCCCCGCCATCATGCCGCTCTCGATTGCCGAAAAGAAACGCTTCCGCAGTATCGGTCACGCGCTATCGCCCGTGGTCATGACCGGCGGGCAGGGGCTGACCGAGGGCATCCTGGCAGAGACGGACCGTGCTCTGGAAGACCACGAGCTGATCAAGGTCCGGGTCAACGGCGAAGACCGGGACGAGCGCGCGGCAGCCATGCAGCAGATCGCCAAAAGCAGCCACGCCCAGATAGTACAGATCATCGGCAAGATCGTGCTGCTCTATCGTCCCGCCAAAAAGCCCAACCCCAAGCTATCCAACCTGCTGCGCCACAGTCACCTCAAGGAATGAGTGGCAATAAAAAGCCCCGGACATGCCGGGGCTTTTTATTGGCGTATCGACCTTACTCGTAGCGCACTTCCACAATTTCATACTCGACCACACCGCCCGGCGTCTGGATACCGACGGTATCACCCTCCTCCTTGCCGATGAGGCCACGGGCAATCGGAGAGTTCACGGAAATCTTGTTGGCCTTGATGTCCGCTTCGTCGTCACCCACGATCTGGTAGGTCTTGGTTTCATCGGTATCCACATTCACGATGTCCACCGTGACGCCGAAGATCACCTTGCCAGTCTTGGGCATGGTGGTGACATCAATCACCTGGGCGCTGGAAAGCTTGCCTTCGATATCCTGGATACGGCCTTCCACGAAGCCCTGCTGCTCGCGGGCCGCATGGTATTCGGCATTTTCCTTGAGATCACCGTGCGCACGCGCTTCCGCAATGGCCGCAGAAATGCGCGGGCGCTCCACGGTCTTGAGATGCTGCAATTCAGCCTGCAGGGCATCGTGGCCCTGCTTGGTCATGGGAAAACGTTGCATCAAGCAATCTCCTTATGCAGATCTTGCAGGCGACGCACCTCAGCCGAAGCTTCGGCGCGCAGGGCCAGGCAAACCGCCTCGGCACCGCTGATGGTCGTGGTGTAGTAAACTTTGCCCTGCAGCGCGCTGCGGCGGATGCTGAACGAATCCTGCTGCGCCTGCTTGCCTTCGGTGGTGTTGATGATCAGCGAGATTTCGCCGTTCTTCAGCATGTCCACGATATGTGGGCGGCCTTCAGTCACCTTGTTCACGCGCTGGCAGGCAATGCCGGCCACTTCCAGTTCGCGCTGCGTGCCGCCGGTGGCGACCAGCTCGAAACCCAGGGCGGTGAGCTCGCGGCCGATATTGGCCAGGTGCGTCTTGTCGTTGTCGCGCACGGAGATGAAGGCACGGCCACCGGTGGGCAGCTTTTCATTGGAGCCCAGCACGGCCTTGTGGAAGGCTTCGGCGAAGCTTGCGCCCACACCCATGACTTCGCCGGTGGATTTCATTTCCGGACCCAGGATGGGGTCCACGCCGGGGAATTTGGCGAAGGGGAACACCGCTTCCTTGACGCTGAAATAGGGCGGGATGATTTCCTTGGTGAATTTCTGCTCGGCCAGGGTCTTGCCGGCCATGCAGCGCGCGGCCACCTTGGCCAGCGAAGTGCCTATGCACTTGGACACGAAGGGCACAGTGCGCGAGGCACGCGGATTCACTTCCAGCACATAGACATCTTCGCCCTTCACGGCGAACTGCACATTCATCAGGCCGACCACGCCCAGCTCGCGGGCCATGGCGACAGTCTGCTCGCGCATCACGTTCTGCACGTTTTCCGGCAGCGCATAGGGCGGCAGCGAGCAGGCGGAATCCCCGGAGTGGATACCGGCCTGTTCGATATGCTGCATGATGCCGCCGATCACGACATCCTTGCCGTCAGAGACAGCGTCGACGTCGACTTCAATCGCGTCGTCCAGAAAGCGGTCCAGCAGCACCGGCGAATCATTGGAGACCTGCACCGCGGTGCGCATGTAATGGCGCAGCTCGTCTTCGTTGAAGACGATTTCCATGGCGCGACCGCCCAGCACATAGGAAGGACGCACCACCAGCGGGTAACCGATTTCCGCGGCCAGGCGCACGCCTTCTTCAGCATTGCGCGCAGTGCGGTTGGGCGGCTGGCGCAGGTTGAGGCGCTCCACCATCTGCTGGAAACGTTCGCGGTCTTCAGCGCGGTCGATGGCGTCGGTGGAGGTGCCGATGATGGGCACGCCGGCAGCTTCCAGGGCACGCGCCAGCTTCAGCGGCGTCTGGCCACCGTACTGCACGATCACGCCCTTGGGTTTTTCCAGCTCGGCGATTTCCAGCACGTCTTCCAGCGTCACCGGCTCGAAGAAGAGGCGGTCGGAGGTGTCGTAGTCGGTGGAAACCGTTTCCGGGTTGCAGTTGACCATGATGGTTTCATAACCGTCTTCGCGCATGGCGAGCGCGGCATGCACGCAGCAGTAGTCGAACTCGATGCCCTGGCCGATACGGTTGGGACCGCCACCCAGCACCATGATCTTGTCGCGGTTGCTGGGCTTGGCTTCGCACTCTTCCTCATAGGTCGAGTACATATAGGCGGTGCTGGTGGCGAATTCGGCGGCGCAGGTGTCGACGCGCTTGTACACCGGCTTCACGCCCAGTTCCCAGCGCTTCTTGCGCAGCTCTTTCTCGGACACGCCGATCAGCGAGGCCAGGCGGGAATCGGAGAAGCCCTTGCGCTTCAGGCGCCAGAAGGTGTCGCGGTCGAAACCGGCGAAACCGATCTGCTTCACTTCTTCTTCCGACTTGATGATGTCTTCGATCTGCACCAGGAACCAGGGATCGATGCCGGAGAGGCGGTAGATCTCGTCCACACCCATGCCAGAACGGAAGGCATCGCCGACAAACCAGATGCGGTCCGGACCCGGATTGGACAGTTCCTTGCGGATCTTGGCTTCCGCTTCTTCCTGGCCCGGCTGGATCTTGGGATTGAAACCGTCGGCGCCCACTTCCAGGCCGCGCAGGGCTTTCTGCAGCGACTCCTGGAAGGTGCGGCCTATGGCCATCACTTCGCCCACGGACTTCATCTGCGTGGTCAGCGTGGCGGCGGCCTGCGGGAATTTTTCGAAATTGAAACGCGGCACCTTGGTGACCACGTAATCGATGGAGGGCTCGAAGGACGCCGGGGTCTTGCCGCCGGTGATGTCGTTCTTGAGCTCGTCCAGGGTGTAGCCCACGGCCAGCTTGGCGGCGATCTTGGCGATGGGGAAACCCGTGGCCTTAGAAGCCAGCGCCGACGAACGCGACACGCGCGGATTCATTTCGATCACGACCATGCGGCCGTCCTTCGGGTTGATGCCGAACTGGACGTTGGAGCCGCCGGTTTCCACGCCGATCTCGCGCAGCACGGCTACCGATGCGTTACGCATGATCTGGTATTCCTTGTCCGTCAGCGTCTGAGCCGGTGCCACGGTGATGGAGTCGCCAGTGTGCACGCCCATGGCATCGAAGTTCTCGATGGAGCAGACGATGATGCAGTTGTCCTTACGATCGCGGACCACTTCCATCTCGTATTCTTTCCAGCCGATCAGCGACTCGTCGATCAGCAATTCCTTGGTCGGCGAAAGATCAAGACCACGCTCGCAGATTTCCACGAACTCTTCACGGTTGTAGGCAATGCCACCGCCGGAGCCGCCCATGGTGAAGGAGGGACGGATGATGGAGGGGAAGCCAGTCTTTTCCAGCACCGCGAAGGCTTCTTCCATATTGTGGGCGATGCCGGCACGCGGGCATTCCAGGCCGATCTTGCGCATGGCCTGGTCGAAGAGCTTGCGGTCTTCGGCCTTGCGGATGGCGTCCTTGGAGGCGCCGATGAGCTCGCAGCCGAACTTTTCCAGCACACCGTGCTTGTCGAGATCGAGGGCACAGTTCAGCGCGGTCTGGCCACCCATGGTGGGCAGCACGGCATCGGGACGTTCCTTCTCGATGATCTTGGCAACGGTCTGCCAGGTGATGGGCTCGATATAGGTCGAGTCCGCCATCACCGGGTCGGTCATGATGGTGGCCGGGTTGGAGTTCACCAGGATGACGCGGAAACCTTCCTCGCGCAGGGCCTTGCAGGCCTGGGCACCGGAATAGTCGAACTCGCAGGCCTGGCCGATGACGATGGGGCCGGCGCCTATGATGAGGATGCTTTTGATATCGCTACGTTTTGGCATGGCTTACTTCTTCCGGGCCTGCATCAATTCAATGAAGTGGTCGAACAGCGGCGAGGCATCGTGCGGACCGGGGCTGGCTTCGGGGTGACCCTGGAAGCTGAAGGCCGGCTTGTCGTTGCGATGTATGCCCTGGTTGGAACCATCGAAGAGCGAGCGGTGCGTCACGCGCAGGGTGGCCGGCAGCGTGGTCTCGTCCACCGCAAAACCGTGGTTCTGCGAGGTGATCATCACCGTGCCTTTCTCGATGTCCTGCACGGGATGGTTGGCGCCGTGGTGGCCCAGGCCCATCTTCACCGTCCTGGCACCGGAGGCCAGCGCCAGCAGCTGGTGGCCCAGGCAGATACCGAACACCGGGATGTCGGTATTGAGGAATTCCTTGATGGCGGCGATGGCGTAGTCGCAGGGCTCGGGGTCGCCAGGGCCGTTGGACAGGAAGATGCCGTCCGGATTCAGCTTCAGCACGTCCGCGGCCGGGGTCTGCGCCGGCACCACGGTGACGTCGCAGCCACGATCGACCAGCATGCGCAGGATGTTGACCTTCACACCGTAGTCATAGGCCACGACCTTGAATTTGGCGGGGGCGGTGGGCGTGACATGGCCCTTGCCCAAGATCCAGCTGCCCTCGGTCCAGCGGTAGCTCTCCTTGACCGACACCACCTTGGCCAGGTCCATGCCCTTGAGGCCGGGGAAGGCCTTGGCGGCGGCGAGAGCCTTGGCTTCATCGACGCTGTCGCCGGCGATGATGGCGCCGTTCTGGGCACCCTTCTCGCGCAGGATGCGGGTCAGGCGGCGGGTGTCGATATCGGCGATGCCGACGATGTTGCGGCGCTTGAGGTAGTCCGACAGCGTTTCCTGGGAGCGGAAGCTGGAGGGAATCATGCTGAGGTCGCGGATGATGAGGCCGGCGGCCCACAGCTCCTTGGCCTCTTCGTCCTCGCTGTTCACCCCGGTATTGCCGATATGGGGATAGGTCAGGGTGACGATCTGACGGGCATAGGACGGGTCAGTGAGGACTTCCTGGTAGCCGGTCATGGCCGTGTTGAACACGACTTCACCGCTGCTGAGGCCGTCGGCGCCTATGGATGTCCCGCGGAAGACGCTGCCGTCTTGCAGGACGAGAAGGGCGGGCTTGCTCAAACCTACCTCCGATTCAAGGAATGCTGGCGGGACGCGCCCGTGTAAAAAAGCGAGAAAGAGGGGCTCCTTCTCGCTTTTTTAGGACTCATCCGGAATTTTGAGGGTGCCGGACCGTGCGGAGACCCGCACCGGGCACAGATTGAGCGCGAATTCTACGGAAAATGACCATTTGTGTCCAACAGCAGCAGCGCTGTCGGGCTGCTTTCGATGCGTCCAGCGAGTCAGCCGCGCCGTATGATCAGCACTTGCCGCCGGTCGGCGGACGCTCTCTTGCTCCTGCAGCCTCCCTTATGCTGCCATCGCTTTTACGCACCCCCATCCCGGATTGCCGTCCAGACCCAAACAACAAGATCAGGTCAGGCATGGAACAAACAGAACTCAATGCACTGCGCCAGCTCTTGGACAACAAGGGCTGGCGCCTGCGCTTTCCCAAGGTCCTCGAAGCCGAGTTCCAGCAGGACTACAGCCGCCGCTATCGCACCCACATGCAACTTGCCATGCTGCTGGGTTGCGTCATCCTGCTGGCCTGCGGGGTTGTGGATCCCTTCTGGATGCCCGAGGTTGCCGGCGAGCTCTGGACCTTCCGCCTGCTGATCGTCGCGCCCATGCTGGGCATGCTCCTTCTTTCCCGCACGCGGCTGGGCGAACGCTACATGCAGCAGTTAGCCACCATCGGCGGCTGCCTTTGCGTTGCCGGCCTCGTCGGCATTTCCGTACATGCCAGCGAGCCCTTCAATCACTATTACTCCGGCGCCATCACCATGGTGATGCTGGTGGTGTTCGTGCTGTCCCGGCTCCAGTTCATGTGGGGCATGCCCGCCGCCATCATCATGGTGCTGACACTCAACGTGGGCTTCATCGCCTTTGGTGATGCAAGGCTGCCCGGCCTGCTTGCTGCCCTGCCCGGCAACTGGGGTCTGGTCAGCGAGCCACCGGTGAAGCTGCTCATCATCAACAACTTCGTCGCCATTGCATCGGCCCTCTATGCACTGGTGGGCACCTTCCTGATCGAGCGCAGCCTGCGGCAGAACTACCTGCAGTCGCGCCTGCTGAACTTTGAAAAGCACGACCTGGAAGAGTCCAACCTGCGCCTGCAATACCTCACCGCCATCGATGGCCTCACCCAGATCGCCAACCGCCGCTCGCTGGATGTGAACCTGGCCACCGAGTGGCAGCGCGCCTTGCGCAAGCGCGAGCCCCTGGGCCTCATCATGATCGATGTCGATCATTTCAAGCTTTTCAACGACACCTACGGCCATCAGGCCGGGGACGAGTGCCTGCGCGAAGTAGCCGGCGCCCTGAAAGACTTTGCCCGTCGTCCGGGCGACCTTGCCGCACGTTATGGCGGTGAGGAATTTGTTCTGGTGCTGACCAATGCCACGACCCAGCAGGCCAGCATCATTGCGGAGCGCCTGCGCGACCGCATCGTGGAGCTGGCCATTCCGCACCAGAGTTCTAGCCATGGCAGCGTCACGGCCAGCTTCGGTGTTGCCAGCCTGACACCCTCATCACAGCACAAAGGCCCGGAAGCCCTGTTGCTGGCCGCCGACCAGGCGCTTTACCGTGCCAAGGAAAGCGGGCGCAATCGTGTCAGCGTGGATGGCCAGACTGACAAAGCTGTTGCCTGAGCTTGCAGCGCCCACAAAAAAGCCGGCTACTGCCGGCTTTTTTGTGTCTGCACATCAGCGCAGCTTCAATACATCACGCATGTCATAGAGCCCGGGCTCGCGACCCGCCACCCATTGCGCCGCACGCACGGCACCGTTGGCGAAATTCATGCGGCTGGTGGCAACGTGGCGGATTTCCACGCGCTCGCCCTCACCAATGAACATGACATTGTGGTCGCCCACGATGTCACCGCCACGTATCGTCTGGAAGCCAATGCTTTCACGTTCACGGGCGCCGGTGTGGCCATGGCGCTCATAGACGGCGACTTTCTTGAGGTCACGACCCAGCGCGCCCGCTACGGCCTCACCCATCATCAGTGCCGTACCGGAAGGCGCGTCCACCTTGTGCCGGTGATGGGCCTCGATGATTTCCACATCCACGGTATCGCCAAAGGTTTCGGCGGCCAGCTCCAGCAGGCGCAAGGTCACATTCACGCCAATCGAATAGTTGCCGGAATAGACAATACCCGTGCTGACGGATGCCGTCTTGAGGGCAGACTTCTGCGCCTCGTCCAGCCCGGTCGTGCCGATCACGATCTTCTTGCCGGCCTGACGGCAAATCTCCACATGCAGCGCTGTCGCGGCCGGTGCCGTGAAATCAATCAGCACATCAAAATCATTCGCCACGGCAGCCAGATCACCTGTGATCCTGACGCCCAGAGCACCGACTCCCGCCAGCTCACCTGCATCGGTGCCCAGCAAGGAAGAATCCGGGCGCTCGATGGCCGCTGCCAGCACGGCCCCTTCCGCCGCTGCCACTGCCTGGATCAAGGCGCGGCCCATGCGACCACCGGCACCTGCAACTGCAATACGAGTCATGTCGAACTCCAACCATACTTGTGAACTGCCTTCCCGTACTCATCGGCAACGTTCTGCATATAACGCTCGGCAAATACGAAGAAGAGCAACAATCCCATGAAACATAGCGAGAAAGCATACGTTCCCTGAGAGAACAGACCAAGGATGGCTGCGGGCAATAATACGGCGCCAGCGAGATACACATCCCTCATTACTCTCGCTGCAAAAATCGAGAACTCTCTAGCTGCGACAAGAAACATCCAGAATAAAAGCATGCCGCCCTCCTTGTATCATTTCTCGCCAAACAGGCTGGAAATGGAGTCGAACCAAGAGCTCTTCTTGGGCGAGTGCTGGCTGCCCTCCCCGTCCATGTCGTTCTGGAACTCGCGAAGCAGCTCTTTCTGTTTCTTGCTGAGCTTGACTGGGGTCTCCACAGCGATCTTGCAGAAAAGATCGCCGGGGCCGCCACCGCGCACCGGGCTCACGCCCTTGCCGCGCAGGCGGAAGAGTTTGCCGGTCTGGGTGCCTTCGGGAATCTTGAGTTTCACGCGGCCATCGAGTGTCGGCACTTCCAGTTCGCCACCGAGTGCGGCATCCGCAAAGGAAATGGGAACCTCGCAATACAGGTCGGCGCCATCACGCTCGAAAATCTTGTGGTCGCGCACGGCCACCTGCACATAGAGATCGCCCGTCTGGCCGCCGTTCGCGCCGGCCTGGCCTTCACCGGCAAGGCGGATTCGATCACCGGTATCTACGCCAGCGGGAATCTTCACTTCCAGTGTCTTGTTCTTTTCGACACGACCCTGGCCATGACAGGCAGTGCAAGGATCCTTGATGGTCTTGCCACGACCACGGCAGGTCGGGCAGGTCTGGGCCATGGAGAAGAAGCCCTGCTGCACGCGCACCTGGCCTTGGCCGGCACAGGTACGGCAGGTCTCGGCACTGGTACCTTTCTTGGCACCGCTGCCGTCACAAACTTCACAGGTGGATAGCGTGGGAACACGTATCTGTACCTTGGTGCCTTTCACGGCTTCTTCGAGATCAAGCTCCAGCGTGTAGCGCAGGTCAGCGCCGCGGTTGCTGCGCTGGCCACCACCGCCACGCCCGCCACCGAAAATGTCGCCAAAGACATCGCCGAAAATATCGGAGAAATTGCCGGCACCACCGCCAAAACCACCCCCACCCATGTTGGGATCGACGCCGGCATGACCATGGCGGTCATAGGCAGCGCGCTTGTCTTCATCCGAGAGGACTTCGTAGGCTTCGTTGGCTTCCTTGAATTTTTCCTCGGCGGCCTTGTCATCCGGATTGCGGTCCGGATGGTGTTTCATGGCGAGCTTGCGATAGGCCTTCTTGATTTCATCCGCATCGGCTGTTTTCGCAATACCCAGTACTTCGTAATAATCTCGCTTCGCCATTTTACACCCTGCAAAAAATCCGGATCAGACAGACACGCAAACGCGGGGATATCCCCGCGTCGCTTGTTTCCTTCGCCTTGCGCTAGCCCTGTTCAGGGAAAGCGCAAGGGCACGGGTCACTTCTTGTCGTCTTTGACTTCTTCAAACTCGGCATCGACAGCGCCATTGTCAGCCTGGCTGCCGCCAGCTTCCGGGCCGGCCGCGGCATCACCTGCACCGGCGGCACCCTGCTGTTCGGCATAGGCCTTCTGCATCAGCGGCAGGGAAGCCTGCGACAAAGCCTCGGTCTTGGCCGTGATGACTTCGTGATCATTGCCCTGGATGGCTTCTTCCAGTTCTTTGATCGCAGCTTCGATCGCGGTCTTTTCCTCGTCACTGGCCTTGTCGCCCAGATCCGTCAGCGCTTTGCGCGTGGCGTGCACGAGCTGGTCAGCACTGTTACGTGCATGCACCAGATCCGTAAACTTGCGGTCCTCCTCGGCATTCGCCTCGGCGTCGCGCACCATTTTTTCAATTTCCTCGTCGGACAGACCGGAGTTGGCCTTGATGACGATACTCTGTGCCTTGCCGGTGGCCTTGTCCTTCGCGCTCACGGACAGGATGCCGTTGGCGTCGATGTCGAAAGCGACTTCG
Source organism: Moraxellaceae bacterium (assembly GCA_037189985.1). Taxonomy (GTDB): domain Bacteria; phylum Pseudomonadota; class Gammaproteobacteria; order Pseudomonadales; family Moraxellaceae; genus UBA2031. Next base: position 8,485 of record JBBCJX010000005.1, on the reverse strand, counting down.
ATCTGCGGCATGCCGCGCGGTGCGGGCGGAATGTCAGTGAGGTCGAAGCGGCCCAGCAGCTTGTTGGCAGCAGCTTTCTTGCGCTCGCCCTGGTAGACCTGGATGGTGACAGCCGTCTGGTTGTCACTGTAGGTCGAGTAGGTCTGCGATTTCTTGGTGGGGATGGTCGTGTTCTTTTCGATGAGCACGTTCATCTCGCCACCGGCCACTTCGATACCCAGGCTGAGCGGCGTCACGTCCAGCAGCAGCACGTCCTTCACGTCACCGGAAAGCACGGCGCCCTGTACGGCAGCACCGATGGCCACTGCTTCGTCAGGATTCACGTCACGACGCGGCTCCTTGCCGAAGAAGGCCTTCACCTTTTCCAGCACCAGCGGCATGCGTGTCTGGCCACCGACAAGGATGATGTCGCCAATGTCGGAGACCTTGAGACCAGCGTCATTCAGCGCCACCTTGCAAGGCTCGATGGTGCGTGCCACCAGCTCGTCCACCAGCGACTCCAGCTTGGCGCGCGTCACCTTGATGTTGAGGTGCTTGGGGCCGGTTGCATCTGCCGTGATGTAAGGCAGATTCACTTCGGTCTGCTGTGCGGTGGACAGCTCGATCTTGGCTTTTTCGGCGGCTTCTTTCAGGCGCTGCAGGGCCAGAGGGTCGTTGTGCAGATCGATGCCCTGCTCTTTCTTGAATTCGTCAGAAAGATAATCGATGAGCTTGAGGTCGAAGTCTTCACCACCCAGGAAGGTGTCGCCATTAGTGGACAGCACTTCGAACTGGTGCTCGCCATCCAGCTCGGCGATTTCGATGATGGACACGTCGAAGGTGCCGCCGCCCAGGTCATAGACGGCAATCTTGCGATCACCCTCTTTCTTGTCGAGACCAAAGGCCAGCGCAGCAGCGGTCGGCTCGTTGATGATGCGCTTCACGTCCAGGCCGGCGATCTTGCCGGCATCCTTGGTGGCCTGACGCTGCGAATCGTTGAAATAAGCAGGCACGGTGATCACGGCTTCGGTCACCGGCTCGCCGAGATAATCCTCGGCCGTCTTCTTCATCTTCTTCAGCACTTCAGCCGAAATCTGCGGCGGCGCTTTCTTGTCGCCCTTCACGTCGACCCAGGCATCACCATTGGGCGCGGCGGCAATCGTGTAAGGCACCATCTTGATGTCTTTCTGCACCACGTCGTCCGTGAACTTGCGGCCGATGAGGCGCTTCACGGCGAACAGCGTGTTCTTGGGATTGGTGACGGCCTGGCGCTTGGCACCGGCACCCACCAGCACTTCATTGTCGGTATAGGCGACGATGGAAGGCGTGGTACGCGCGCCTTCGGAGTTTTCAATCACCTTGACCTTGTCGCCTTCCATCACGGCCACGCAGGAATTGGTCGTGCCGAGATCGATACCGATAATTCTGCCCATCACTTGTCTCCTTTGAACACACCGGAATCTGGCCGGCGGTTGTCATTACATTCGTTTTGCAGCGCCTCACCGGGAAGCGCTTGCCTTGTCTGCCGATATGGCGATGCCCACAGGGATTTCAAGGCCATCTCCCTTTTTCAGGAGTGGGCTGGCAATCAACCCGCGGTCGCCACCACCACCATGGCCGGGCGCAACAGGCGGCCAGAGAGGGTGTAGCCCTTGGCCAGTACGGCAGTGACCGTATTGGGCTCGGCCGTGCTGGAGGGCTGCATGCTGACGGCCTGGTGCAAATCGGCATTGAAGGGCTCACCCACCGGATTCACCTGTTCCACGGCATGGCGCTTCAGCGCATCCAGAAATGATTTGTGGGTCAGCATGACGCCTTCGCGCAGGGCCTTTGTTGCTTCGCTTTCCGGTGTGGCATCCAGCGCACGCTCAAGGTTGTCGACCACATCAATCAGCGAGCCGGCAAAGCGCTCCAGCGCAAACTTGCGCGCACTGTCGGCATCGCGTTCGGCGCGCTTCTGGATATTCTGGATTTCCGCCTGGGCACGTAGCTGCACATCCCGGACCAGGTTTTCCTGTTCAGCCAGCCGCACCTCCAGCTCGGCAATGCGCTGCCCGGGCTCCTGCGGTACGGCCTCGGCCGACACATCCACCTCGGGAGCCTGCTGATCCTGGGGCTGCTCGTTTTCCTGTTCTGCCATGACTCTGCCTCACTGCTGGGCCGCTGCCTGCGGCCAATGAACCCGGGTACCGGAGCATTGCGCGCAAAGCACAACGCTCAGGACACCCTGAAACCGCAGGCATTCTGGGGGTTGTCAGTCAGGTTTCAAGGGTTGTCGGGGGAGGAAAGCGCCCGGGAGAGGATTTTTGCGGTGACCTCGACCAGTGGAATCACCTGCTGGTAGGCCATGCGTGTCGGCCCGATCACGGCCAGACGGCCCAGTACATGGCCATCGGCCTCATAAGGCGCCGTGACCAGCGTGAGGTCTCCGAAGGGTGCATAACCCGACTCGGCGCCGATATAGATTTCCACGCCTTCACTCTGCTGGCAGCGGTCCAGCAGGTGCAGGATGTCGCGTTTGGCAGTGAAGGCCTGGAAAAGCTCCTGCAGGCGATCAATGCCACCGGTCTCGCCCAAACGCAGCAGATTGGCCTCGCCGGCCAGCACGTAGTCGGCGCTGGGCCGCGGTGCAAAGGCACGCTCGGCCAGTTCCACCGTGGAATGCAGCAGGGCATCCAGCCGCAGGCGGTCGTCACGCAGGCCGCGCAGCAGCGACTCGGCAATGCTGCCCAGGCTCTTGCCGGCAAAATGATGGTTGAGATAGTTGCTGGCCTGCGCCAGCTCGGCCTCGCTGAAAGGGCGCTCGGTCTGTATGAGCTGGTTCTGTACATCACCGTTGGCGCAAACCACGATGGCCAGCAGGCGCTTTTCATCCAGCCGCACGAATTCGATATGACGCAAATCGGCAAGATCACGGCGCGGTACCATGACGAGGCCGGCGTGACGGGTCAGCTCGGCCAGGCAGCTTGATGCCTTCTCCACCAGTTCGCGGGGCGAGCGGCCCGGTGCCAGCTCGTCCGTCAGCGCAGTGACCGTCTCTTCCGTGAGTTTTTCCGTGGTGAGCAGGCGATCCACGAACAGGCGGTAGCCCTGCTGCGTGGGCACGCGCCCGGCCGAGGTATGCGGTGCGGCGAGCAAGCCTTTTTCTTCCAGCGTCGCCATGACATTGCGCACCGTGGCCGGCGACAGGGGCAACTCCGCCATCTGCAAGAGATGCCGGGAGCCGACCGGCTGGCCGTCACGGATATAGCATTCGACGAGGGTCTTGAAGAGAAGCTGGGAACGATCCATGCCTGCTTTTATAACGTGCTCCCGGTTCCGTGGATAGGCATGCCGACACCCTTACCGCCTCTGCCGCCTTCGCCTATCATCGCCGGACCCAAGGAACCTTCCGCCCATGCTCAGTCACCTCAAGATCCGCGACTTCGCCATCGTTTCCAGCCTGGAGCTGGATTTCTGCAACGGCTTCTCCGTCATCACCGGGGAAACGGGTGCCGGCAAATCCATCCTCATGGATGCCCTTGGCCTCTGCCTGGGTGATCGCGCCGAGGCCGGCGTGGTGCGTGCCGGTGCGGACCGCGCCGATGTCAGCGCCGGCTTCGACATCAGCCGGCATGAAGCCGCGCAGGAATGGTTGCGCGAGCGCGAGCTGGAGGCCGGTGACGAGGGGCACGAATGCTGGCTGCGCCGCACGGTGAATGCCGACGGCCGCTCCCGTGCCTACATCAACGGCAGCCCGGCCACGCTGGCCGATGTGAAGGCGCTGGGCGAGATGCTCATCGACATCCACAGCCAGCACGAGCACCAGTCCCTGCTGCGCAAGGACAATCACCGCCTCCTGCTCGATGCCTGTGCCGGCCTCACCCCGGATGCCCGTGAACTCGCCACCCTCTTCCAGCAATGGCAGAAAGCAGCACGCGAACTCAGCACGCTGACCAAAGCCGGCGATGCGCAGCGCGAGCGCCTGGAGCTGGTCACGCACCAGCTCGCCGAACTGGAAAAGCTGGGCCTGAAAGCAGGCGACTATGAAAAACTGGAGCAGGACCACGACGCCCTGGCCAATCTCGGCAGCCTGCTGCAGAACGGGGACATCGTGCTGGACCGCCTTTCCGAAAACGAGGGCGACAATGCCACGCGCTGCCTGCAGCAGGCGCTGAAGGCGCTGGAATCGGAACGCTCCCGGCACCCCCGCCTTGATGAGGTCGTCGAACTGCTGGACAGCGCCCTGATCAACATCCGCGAAGGCGCCAGCAGCCTGCGCCATTATCTCGACAGCCTGGATGCCGACCCGGCCCGCCTCGCCGAACTGGAAGACCGCCTGACAGCCGTGCATGCGCTGGCCCGCAAACACCGTGTCAGCCCGCCGGAACTGCCCGGGCTGCAACTGACGCTGGCCGATGAGCAACAGCAACTCACCCGTGCACAGGATCTGGATGCACTGGCGCGCGAAGTCGGCAAACTGGAAAAAAACTATGGTGCTGCCGCCGAAAAACTACGGGCCGCCCGCACCAGGGCAGCGAAGAAATTCAGCGAGGACGTACTGGCCCGTCTCAAGCTCTTGGGCATGCCCAACTCCCGCTTCGAGGTAGCACTCACCGCACTGGAAAAACCAGCGGCCGCCGGCCTCGACGATATCGAATTCCTTATCAGCGCCAATCCCGGCCAGCCGCTCAAGGGGCTGGCGAAAGTGGCCTCCGGCGGTGAGCTCTCACGTGTCTCGCTGGCCATACAGGTGGTGAATGCCAGGCACTCGCCGGTGCCGGTCATGGTCTTTGACGAAGTAGACGTGGGCATCGGCGGCGGCATTGCCGAGGTCGTGGGCCGCGTGCTGCGCGAACTCGGTGATTACGCACAGGTCTTCTCCATCACGCACCAGCCGCAGGTTGCAGCGCTGGGCCACCAGCACCTGCGCGTGGAAAAAGCCGTGGTGGACGGCAACACCGAAAGCCGCGTGCGCGAGCTCTCGCACGAAGAGCGCGTAGAGGAAATCGCACGCATGTCCGGTGGTGTCACCATCACCCCGGAAACCCGCAAACACGCCGAGGCCATGCTGGCGGCAACCTGAAACCCGAGCCGACACCGCGTCAAAGGATGACCATGATGCCGCGCCAGCATCCACCACTGCTCCTGCCCCTGACACTGCTCGCAGCCTTTGCCATCCTGCTGCAAGTCACCGGCCTGCTGGAACACGTCGACAACCGGCTGGGCGACGCGCTGTTGGCAAATTCTGCTCAGACACGCACACCGCCAGCCGACATCGTGCTGGTGGCCATCGACCAGAAAAGCCTTGAGGACCTGAATGCCGAAGCTGGCGCCTGGCCCTGGCCCCGCGCCATCCACGCCGAACTCATCGACGGGCTTTCGCGCCATGGCGTGAAGGCCATCGTCTTCGATGTGCTGTTCAACGAGGCCGACACCTTCCGGCCCGACAGCGACGCCCTGCTGCACGACATCGCCCAGGAGCATGACAATCTTTTTTTCCCCTCGCTGCTGCTGGCCGACGGCCAAGGTGCACCACTCTCGGCCCTGCCTGCCGAATTTGGCGCCGTCCGTACCGCCACGGCCCGTGATGACGCCACCGCGCCGCTGCTGGTGCCGCTCATCCTTGCTCTCAAAAACTGGCAAGGAGGACTCATCAACTTCGAGAGGGACCGTGACCAGCATGGCCGCCATGCTCGCCTCCGCTACCACGTGGACGGCTGGGAACTGCCCTCGCTCGCGAACAGCGTTGCCGCTTTCACGGGCGCCACACTCCCGGACAAGGACCGGTTGCGCCTCAACTGGTACGGCACAGCACCGCGCACGATTTCCTACAGCGACCTCTTCCATGATCTCGGCCGGGAATCCCCGGTGCTCGCGCCCGGCCTGCGCGATGCCATCGTCATCATCGGCGCCACGGCCCCCGGCCTGAACGATTTCCGCCCCACGCCCCTGGGCGCCCTCACACCCGGCGCCGAAGTGCTGTCCACCGCCATCGCCAACCTGCGCACCGGGGACGGATTGCGTGACCTGCCCGTACGGCTCCCGCTGGCTCTGCTGCTGGCAAGTGGCCTCATCCTGGCCTTCCACCAGCGCCGCAGCCCCTTGCGTACCGGTGCAGTGCTGGCAGGTGGCTCGCTGCTTTTGCTGATCGGTGCGTCCGCCCTGCTCTCGTGGCGCTTCTACGCGCCGGTAGGCGCTGTCCTGCTGCTGGCCTGGCTGGCCTTCGCCCTGCTCTCGCTGGAAGCCTTCTGGCGCGAGCGCCGCGAGCGCGAGGCGGCCGTCATGCTCTTCCGCCGCTTCCTGGATCCGCGTGTGGTGGATGAGCTGGTGAAAACCGGCGAACTTTCACGCGAGCAGAAGCCCGAAGCGCGCGAGATCACCATCCTGTTCTCCGACATCCGCGGCTTCACCACGCTCTCGGAAACCCGCAGCCCCGAGGCCGTGGTGGAATTGCTCAACCGTTACTTCAGCGCCCAGGTCGAGGTCATCTTCCTGCACGGCGGCACGCTGGACAAATTCATCGGCGACGCCATCATGGCCTTCTGGAACGCACCCACGGAAAATCCGCAGCATGCCGTGGAGGCCGTGGCTGCCGCCCTCGACATGGCCCGTGCGCTGGATGCCTTCAAGGCGGAACTGGCCAAGACCGATGGCTCGCTGGGAGATTTCGACATCGGCATCGGCCTGCACACCGGCCCTGCCGTGGTCGGCTTCCTCGGCAGCAACGACCGGCTGGACTACACCGCCATCGGTGACACCGTGAACCTGGCCAGCCGCATCGAAGGCTGCACCAAGGGCGTGGCCCGTGTGCTGGTCTCACAGGCCACGCGCGAGGCCTGTGAGCGGGAAGCACCCGGGCGTTTCATTTTTCACGACCACGGCGAATTCCATGTGAAAGGCCGTGACCAGGGCGTGGTCCTCTTGGAACCGCGCCATCACGACAACAAAAGCAACCCGGACGGGCATTAAGGACCGTCCTTACGATCCAGGGGGAAACAGGATGCGATCTCTCATCACCGCCATCACGCTGACGATGGCCAGCGGCCTTGCCATGGCCGAACCCGCCGCGCTGCTGCGCGACAGTGAGTTGCGCGCCAACCCGCGCAACGATGCCGCGTTGGTGCAAACCCTGAAGGGCAAGGCCGTCGTCGACATCACGAGCCGACAAGGCGCTTGGGCGCAGGTAAAAACCACGGACGGCAAGACCGGCTGGGTGCGCGTGCTCAACCTGCGCACCGGCTCCGGCCAGAAAGGTGAAGCCGGCCTCGGCACGCTGGCGTCCGTTTTCAAGACCGGCTCCAGCGGCAATACCGTGAGTACCGGTGTCAAAGGGCTCTCGGAAGAAAAACTGAAAACCGCCCAGCCCAATGAAGAAGAAGCCAAACGCCTCGACAGGCAGAAAACCACGGACAGCGATGCCCGCCAGTATGCTAGGCAGGGCAAGCTCGGTTCCCAGCAGGTGAACTACCTGCCGGAAGGCAAGGAGTGATGAACATGACACGCCATATCTTCACCGCCCTGCTCATGGGCACCCTGTTCGCCTCTGCACCGGCTCTGGCTTTTGATTTCGGCAAGGCACTGAACAAGCTCAACGATCCGGAAACGCAGAAAGCCCTGAACATCGGCAAGAAAGCACTGGATGCCAACAAGGACATCAGCGAGCCCGAGGAAATCGAGATCGGCAACGGCGTTGCCGCCAACCTGCTGGGCGCGGCCCCACTGGTCCGCAACGATGCCCTGCAGAAATACGTGAACCGCGTGGGCCTCTGGCTGGCACTGCAGACCGAACGCCCCAACCTGCCCTGGCGCTTTGGTGTGACGGACGATGCCGACGTCAATGCCTTCGCCACACCCGGCGGCACCATCCTCATCACCCGAGGCCTCTACGAGCGCCTGCGCAACGAATCCGAGCTGGCCGGCGTACTCGCCCACGAGATCGCGCATGTGCTGCAAAAACACCAGTTGCGCGCCATCAAGTCAGCACTGGGCCGGGAATGGAAAATGGATATCGCGAATGCGGTTGCCGAACGCAAGGACTCCGGCAGCGCCCGCAACCAGCTCAAGGCCTTCACCGCCGGCACGGAACTCTTCGCGCGCGGCCTGGACAAGAACGAGGAGTTCGAAGCCGACCGCATGGGCGTGGTGATCGCCGCCCGCGCCGGCTACAACCCCTTCGGACTTGTGGGCTCGCTGCAAACACTGGATGCCGTGAACCCCGAGGATGGTGCCGTGGCCCTGATGTTCAAGACTCATCCCTCACCCTCGGCACGACTGGACAAGCTCTCCGCCTCCATGGGCAGCATGCTGGATGCGTATGCGGACACCGCAAAAGAGCCAGCGCGGTTTTATGTGCTGAAAAAATAGGTAGGCACTTTTTATTTCCGGCCTGCGCCGGGATGACAAGGTGGTCCAGCTACAAAAAAGGGAATTACATACGTAACTCCCTAAAACCGTTTTTGAGCCACTGTCGCCCCCGCGAAGGCGGGGGCCCAGCGCCTTTGGCCCTGTTCGTGGATCAGAGAAT
>JBBCJX010000004.1:0-107330 GCA_037189985.1 Moraxellaceae bacterium | reverse complement strand
TTTCCGTGGCTGGTATTCAAAAAGAAAAACGCCGCATGAGCGGCGTTTTTCACAAGTGCGTGTGTTCACAGGCCATGATCAGAACGTGAACTGTGCACCACCGGACCATGCATGGATGTCATCATCATTGCCATTGATGCCTGCAAGGTCACGATAGACCTGGTATTCCGCACGCAGTGCAAAGTTGTCTGTCAGATGAAACTTGGCACCCGCACCGAAGAAAGGCTTGGTGCTGTTGTCGCCATCTTCCACGGGGACACCCTGGATGGTGCCGCTGTTGTCCAGGTCATAGCGTGCAGCACCGACGCGCCCGAAAAGGCCGAACCGTTCCCCGATGGGAATTGTCCCTACCACACTGGCAGTAATGGCACCGGCTTCCTGGGAGGCGCTGCCGGAGCCATCCTGGGTATCGACGGTGGTCCCGAAGCTGGTGTAACCCACTTCAGCCGACACGAAAGGATTGAACTGGTAGCCGATATTGGCGCGATAGCTGGTATCTGAGCTGTCACAGTTGGTCACGTTGTCGCAGACACCACGTGCTTCGGCCTGGCCCCCGTCAATACCGATCTGGAATCCGTTGGCCGGGGCAGCATGGGAAGTGGCGATGAAGCCGGTTCCGGCGAGAGCGAGACAGAGCGTGGTGAGCTTCATTCCTTTGTTCATGATGATGATTCCTTGCGTTGATGATCAATGTAAGTAGGCTGAATGACGGTGTCAGCACTCATCCAAATCCGCTTCGCCAGTGGAAGCGTTCGTAAAATCTAGAGGTTTCCTGCCGGGTTCTCCGCTCTTCCTGCTGCCCCTTTTGGTATTTGCTTTGTTCACAATGTGAGGCTTTGGTAGGTCAGCCGGGTTTTGGGTCGCTGAAGTGTCGGTGCGCTGTGAGAGATGCGGGGCTTGTGTTGTGTTTTGTGCATGAAAAAGCCCCGGCCGCAGAGCGGTCGGGGCTTTGAAGGCCGGATGGCGTTTGCCGTCCGTATGTGTGACGACTCAGAACTTGAAGTCGGCACTCAGCAGGTAGGAACGGGGTGCACCAAGGGTGACGCGCCGGCCGTTCCAGTTGGACGAGGTGGCATAAAGCTCGTCAGTCACATTGTCTACGTTAAGACGCAGTCCGATATTTTTGCTGACTTCATAGGCGGCCATCAGGTTGAAGACGGTATAGCCTGGAAGCTTGCCGTATCGCCCGTTTCGGATGACACGATCCGCAGTGTCAGGTCGGCCAATCCATGAGTCTCCCACTTCCTGAACCCCGCCACCGAGCGTCAGTCCAATTGGTGTGCGGTAGGTTGTCCATAGGTTGAAGCTGTGGCGAGGGGTGAAAGCAAGTTCATCTCCATTGGTGGTGGTAGCTCCTGTGTAGTCGCCGGGATTGGCGGCTATCAGCGCCGTGTCAATGTCTGCGCTATGGTTGCGCTCACTGTTCATCACAACAACTCCGGCAAAAACTGTCCATGCCTCGGTGATTTCTCCGGTAGCTCCCAGTTCAATGCCATGTACTTTCTGTACACCAACGCCAACAGGGGGAGTGACTAGGTCAGGAGAAGGCCCCATGGCAATGTTCTTTTTCTCTGTCTGGAACACAGCCGCTGTAGTGGTCAGGCGATTATCAAGCAGCGTCCATTTTGTACCCAGCTCATAGGACTGTGAGCGCTGCGGCTTAGAGAGGGGATGATTTTGGCCAAAGGCACCAGGAGTACCATTGTCGCCAGTACGCGAGATATCAGGATTGGAAAGTAGGGATCCGGGTGGCTGGTCGGAAATTCCGTAACCAAGATAGATGCTGCCATTTGGTGCAGGTTTGTAGACTACCCCGAGCTTTCCGTTAAGTATGGTGTCGCTGGCAGAAGAGCTGTCGGCACCAAGTGGTACGCCAGCGATGGTGCGGCTCTCAATGGAAAACTTGTAGCGCTCTGCACGTAATCCGCCATTTACCTGCCATTGGGGGGTCAGCTCAACCGTGTCATACGCATACACGGCTATCGTATCGACCTTGATTGTGCTGGTTTCAGACGGAGTGAGAGTGACGGCACTGCGGTAGGGGTTCGGGTTGTCAATGTCTGTAGGGCCGGGGTTGGGGGTCGGGAAGCGATTGGCCTGGGACTCTTCACGCGAGAGCTCGACACCTATGGCTGTCCGGTGTTTTAACGTGCCTGTCTCAAAGCGACTGGAAAGATTGGTCAGATTGGACAAGGTAGTGTTGTCACGCTCGAATCCTTGAACCTGTGTAGTGACTACACGGGTTCCTGCATTGTAATTCGTCGGTACGGTATAGGTGGCGTGACGGTCTGCCTGCAGGTATGCAGTCTGGTTGCTTATTGAGTGCGCTGCGGAAAGGTCATGTTCGATACGGAAAATGCTGTTGTTGGACGTAACGTCATCGAAATCGGACGCAAGGCCATAGAATTTTTCACGATTATCGCTGCTGACACTCGGCGTATAGGGAACGTCGCCTGTCATTCTTTTGATGATTGCAGCAGGGACACCGAATTCAGGGCGGTCGTTATATTTCAGGAATTGGTGTGAAAGTACAAACCGGGTAGGGGTACCCAGGCCGAACGCTACAGAGGGTGCTACACCGATACTGTTCTTCTCCGCGTATTCACGGCCAGCTACCCCGCTATCTTCACCCAGAAGGTTAAGGCGCACTGCCGTACTTTCCCCAATGGTCTTGTTGATGTCGATGGTGGCACGACGGCGGGGGTCGGATTCGTAGTCATCAAAGCCGTACCCGACTGTTCCGCTATAAGAATCTTGCAGCTTTGGGCTCTTTGTGACCTGGTTGACATAACCCCCCGCACCGCCACGACCGTTGTCGGCAGCCGGGCCCTTGGCTACTTCTACTTGCTCGATATTGAAGACGTCACGGCGATAGTTCCCGGAGTCACGCACGCCATCAAGGAAAATGCTGCCACTGGTATCAAAGCCGCGGAGACTGAAGTTGTTGCCATCAGTGGAGAAGCCGTTTTCGCCTGCGTTGAAGGAGATGCCCGGGGTGTTTTTCAGAACATCGGTCAGAGTCTGGGCCCCCTGCTGGTTGAACACCTCCGCAGGAATTACGGACACGGTCTGGGGGGTATCGACCAAGGGTGCCGTGAATTTGGGTGAAGAAACAGTTTCGGACGGTGCTGCCGCCGTGACGTCGACTGTTGGCAGGGTCTGGGTGCGCTCGGCAGCGGTTTCGGCGTGAACGGGCAGGGCGGTCATGGCCGTCATGATGGCGGCGCTGAGTGTGCTGAGTTGTGGAATACGGTTGTGCCTGACTTTCTGTACGGTTTTCATGAAAAATGTTCCATCGTGTGTGAATGGCGGCCAGCGGCGCTGTGCCGAAGGGATCACGGTTTCAGGTGGAGCGATGGAGACAGGAGGCTCCTGTCCCGGCAGTCAGGCGGGAGGGGCCTGTGCGGGGGGAAGGCGTAGTGCGGCAGAAGAAACGATGTCTTGGCTGTATGTATCTAGCCAGGCGCGGGAAGAGGTGGCGGGGGAGTGCGGGTAAGACAGCCTGTAGTGAGAAGGCCAGGCAGTAGCATGGTCTGTTGAAAGATCGGCCTTGTAACTGCCGGGCTTTACCTGAAGCTCACGTATCTTGCGCTTTTTTATGCCGTCATCAACAAGCTGCCTGTCCCCGGGGAGGTCGGAAGGAGACGGCAAGCTGCTGAGGGCTGGTTGGTCAGCAAGCAGATAATCCTTTTCACAGCCAGAGGCAGTCAGTGGTGTCAGCAGTATCAGGAAAAGTGCCAGCAGCATCCGCCCGCCCGGCAGGAGTGCAGCCAGGAGCAGCTTGGGCAAAAGGTAATGATGATGGCGGGTGCTTGGAGGCACGGTTCTCTTTCTTCCCTGTGTGTCTGCGGCTCATGGTTGCCGCATGACATGCTCCCTGCCCGGATGCTTGACGGCCTGTGGAGCGTTTGTCCCGATGGCGGGGTGCCATAACTTAGCCTGAATCAACATGAATGAAAATACTTATCATTTGCCTGTGTATTTGCCCATGCCTGCCGGGCAGCGAAGCGTGTAGGATTCCGGCTTTCTCCGGGTGGTTTGCCGAGGAGGCTGGTTCCCGATGATGTTGCAAATCCCCAATGTGCTGACACCCGAGCAGGTGCAGCAATGCCGGCAGGCACTGGATCAGGCTGACTGGACGGACGGCCGTGCCACGGCGGGTCATCTGGCCCAGAAAGCCAAGAACAACCAGCAACTGCCGGCGGGCGAGCTGGCTGGCAAACTCTCTGATTTCATTCTCGACCGTCTTGCCGCGACCCCCCTGTTCATATCTGCTGCCCTGCCGCTCAAGGTTTTCCCGCCGCGCTTCAACCGTTACGAGGGCGGCGGCAACTACGGCAATCATGTGGACAACGCGATCCTGACCATTGCTGGGACACCGCACCGGGTCCGCACGGATGTTTCCGCCACGCTGTTCCTCAGCAATCCTGACGAGTACGAGGGGGGCGAACTGCTGGTCGAGGACACCTACGGGAGCCACAGCGTCAAGCTGCCGGCCGGACACATGGTGCTTTATCCCGGTACCAGCCTGCATCGCGTCACTCCAGTGACTCGTGGAGCGCGTGTAGCCTCCTTTTTCTGGATTCAGAGCCTTGTCCGTGACGACAGCCAGCGCAGCCTGCTGCTGGAGCTGGATACGGCCATACAGCGCCTTACCCAGAGCCATCCGGACAGCCCCGAACTCGTCCGGCTGACCGGCGTCTATCACAACCTGCTGCGGCAGTGGTCCGAGACCTGATCCATGCCCTTGCCACCCCTTGCCCGCATTCCTTCGCATGTTGTCGCTTTGGCGGATTACGAGCCGTTGGCACAGGAGCGCATGAGTGAGTCGTCCTGGGCCTGGCTCAGTGGTGGTGGTGCAGATGAATTGACCCTGCAGGACAACCTTGCGGCTTTCCGCCGCCTGCGCCTGCAAAGCAGAGTGTTGGCAGACCTCAAAGGGGGGCATACCCGGCTGGACTTGCTGGGTCAGACACTGGATTACCCCATCTTGCTGGCGCCGGTGGCATATCACCGGCTGGCGCACCCTGACGGTGAGATTGCCACCGTCACCGGTGCCTCTGCCCTGAAGGCAGGCATGGTGGTGAGTACCCAGGCCAGCACCTCTCTCGAAGATATTGCCCGTGCGGCTGCGACTCCTCTCTGGTTCCAGCTTTACATACAGCCGGACCGTGCCTTCACGCAGGAACTGGTGCAACGGGCCGAGGCGGCAGGTTATGGCGCACTCGTGCTGACAGTGGATGCCCCCGTTAACGGCCTGCGTAACCGTGAGCAACGTGCCGGCTTTGTCCTGCCTCCCGGTGTCGAGGCCGTCAATCTTCGCGGCATGGGCACGCAGGCTCCACGGGTTGCAGTGCCCGGTGAAAGTCCGATATTCGGTAGCCAGTTTATGGCGGGTGCACCGGGCTGGGAGGATGTGGCGTGGCTGCGCTCCATCACACGCCTGCCCGTCCTGCTCAAGGGGGTGCTTTCTCCTCGGGATGCCATGCAGGCAGTTGAGCTAGGGGTGGCCGGCCTTGTCGTGTCCAACCATGGTGGCCGTACGCTGGACAGCCTTCCTGCCAGTATTGATGCCCTTCCTGCCATTGCAGCGGCCGTGGGTGATCGTCTGCCCATCCTGCTGGATGGCGGTATCCGTCGTGGCACTGATGTTTTGAAGGCTCTGGCACTGGGGGCGACGGCTGTCATGGTAGGGCGGCCCTATATGCATGGCCTGGCAGCAGCCGGTGCGGTGGGTGTGGCGCATGTGCTGCACATACTGCGCACGGAGCTTGAGGTGGCCATGGCGCTGACCGGTTGCACCACACTGGCGGATATCCGCCGGGATGTGCTGTTCCCCTGATTCCTCTTGCCAGTCTCTGGAGCTTTATTGCTCCCCGTGCTCGTGTAGGGCAAATGTAATCCCCCGTTTTTTCCGTCAACGTCCTGTGGGCGCAAGCGTTGAACCTTGCAGGCAAAACGCCTTGTGGGCACTTTCTGCAATGAGGAAAAAACCATGAAACGTGTACTGATGATTTCTGCCTTGCTGGTTTCCTCCACCTTCGGGGTTCAGGCAGTGGCAGATGAGCGGCGTGATGCCGTGATAGGGGCCGTTCTTGGCAGTGGCGCCGGCGCACTCATCGGGCACTCTGTCAGTGGCCGGGATGGTGCCGTGCTGGGTAGTGCGATTGGTGCCGTGGCTGGTGTGGTGCTGTCGACATCGGACCAGAGGGAGCCGGTACGCACCGTGGTCCGCGAACGTGTGATTCATGAGCCACAGCGAGTGGTAGTTGTGAGGCAGTCACCGCGGGTTGTTGTCGTTCACCGTGACCGTCATCCCGGAAAAGGACACGGCTGGAAACGCTCCTATGCCTATGAAGATCACGGGCGTGGCCATGACCATGGTCGCTGGCATTGATAGCTTCCTGATTGCTGCTGTAAATGGAAAAGCCCGCGATGCGGGCTTTTCCATTTCTTGCCTGAGCGGTGATATGGGCAGACGAAATTTATCCGGTAGCAGAATGCTGTACTAGGTTTACCCCGATGGCACAGAAAAGCTGTGGGCCAGTACAGGGGAGTGCAATGAAAGGAACCATCATCGTTTGCTTGCGCGACATGCTTGCCGGGCAATATGGGCAAACGCCGGAGCAATGGAAGGATTTGATGGCGGCTGCCGGCCTGGACAGGAACCGGGTCATCCTCTTGTCCACTGATGTGGACGATGCTTCAGCCTTGGCGCTCTTTGCCGAGGCACAGCGTCGCTACTTCAAGAGCCATGAGGAACTGGCAGACGCTTATGGCAATTACTGGTCAGTGATTTATGCCCCTAGGATATACACCAGTGTTTACAAGGGAGTGATGAGTGCCCGGCAGTTCCTGCTCAAGCTGGACAAGGTCCATGTGCAAGTGACTCAGACCATGGAGAATGCCAGGCCTCCCCGGTTCCAGTATGAAGAGAGGCCCGGTGGTGAGCTTGTCGTGCATTATTTGTCGCCGCGCGGTCTGGTTCATCTCTATGCCGGCCTGGCTCGCGGAATCGGCAATTATTTTGACGAGAAGCTGGAGGTCAAGGTCATGGACGAAAGTCGTGTTTCCATATTGTTCCCTGCAGCCGCAGCGGCATGAGATTTTCTTGATGAAAAAGGCCCGCATCTGCGGGCCTTTTTCATGTGTGTTGTTGTCTGTGTTGTTCAGGCAACGGCTTCGCGGTTCTTGGCGATGGCAGGTGCCGATTCTGCATTCATGCGGTTGGCGCGCCTGAATGTGCCGAAGTCATTGAAGCGAACACCGTTTTCACGCAATAAGGGATAAAGGCCGGGGGCTATGGCTTGGCGGATGTAGAAGGGGTCGCGTACTACAAAGTGGTGGATGGCATGCGTACCTGCAAAATTGAAGCAGAAAAGGTGCAGGGGTATGGCCCAGGGCGTGGTCCATACCTGGCACTGCTGCACGATGTTGCCTTTTTCGACATCACCGTAGTAGTGCATGTTGGAGCTCACGAAGTGCAGGCAGAAGGTCCTCAGGGCATTCGGGGCAGCAATGGTCACCACGTAAAAGCCGACAACCGACATCGTGCTTTGCACGGCCGCCGGAATGGCAGGGTGTATGCCTAGCAGTCCCAGCACGAACAGGGCAACGTGATAGACGATGAAGCCGTGCCAGAGTGTGTAATTGATGGCACCCAGCGGGAAATAGCCGGTGAGGTTTTCGCGGCGGATAACCTTGGCTTCTTCCTTGTTCTTGGCTTCTGCATGGATGAACGCTTTTACCATCCGGTAGGTGCCGAGCGGGCGCAGGAAGATGGCCAGCATGTTGTCACCGGTCATGATGAGCCGCTTGAGCCCCCATTTTTCACCGTTGGTGATGCCGCGTTCTTCCAGGTCGGACTCCGTACCGGAGAACTTGTGGTGATGGATGTGCAGGCGGCGGCGGACCCAGGGGCTGATGGTGCTGGGACGGAACAGCCATACGCCTCCCAGCATGAAGTCGTTCCAGAACTTGTTCTTGCGGAAATACATCATGTGGATGAGGTCGTGCTCCAGTTCGTGCAGCAGCGACATCCAGAAAGCGGCTACCGGAATGGCCACATACCAGGCAAAGAAACCTGTGTAATACGCTGCCGCGCTGCCAAGGATGCCGGCAATGCTGATCCAGAAAATCCCCATGCCGATGGCATTCTGGTGTTTCTCCAGCCAAGGGTGCCGGGCACGCAGGGCATTGCCTGCCTCCAGGATGCCCTGGCGTATACGGTGACTGCGGGCGGCATCTTCAGGATTGATGCGCTGTTCGGATGGCAGGCGGGCCTGGCTGGTCATGGCTTATCCCTCGTGAACGGGCACTCCGGCCCTGAATTCTTGATGAGGGTAGGCTAGGGCGCAGCAGGCGTTTATGCTGTCCCGAAAATGCCAGATGCTTGACCCAACGCGCCGTGCCGCTGGCGTGCCAGTCATCCTGCCGGCCGGATGCTGCGCTTATGCTGCACCTGCCCATGACAAGAACAGAAGCAAGGACATGCTCGGAACCTTTCACAACTGGATGCTGATCCTGGATCGCACGCTGAAGGCAGGTGGCCATGACCTGCATGCCGCGCTGGCCGAGGCCGGCATCCGGGTGGGCGAACCTGACGGTGGGCGCCTGCCCGTGGATCTGACACGCCGCATCTGGGGTGTGGCCGAGCAGGTGAGTGGTGATCCGGTGCTTGCGCTCTCCATGCTGGACCAGATCGATTTCACGGATTTCGGCGAGTTGGGCGTGGTCATGGTGGCGGGAGGCAGCCTGCCGCAGGTCATGGACCGCATTTCCCGGTTCCATCGGCTGCTGACCGATGCCATGCACTACGAGATCGTGGAAGATGAAGACACGCTCTCCATCACCATTCACACCAACGGTGATCCGCACTGGCGCGCCGTCGAGTTTGCCTGCGGGCTCATCCTGCGCCTGCTGCGTTTTCGCCTGAGCCCTCCGCCGGACCCGCTTTCGGTTTCCCTGGCGTTCGACAACCCGGCCGGTCAGGCAGCGTATGAAAGCTATTTCGCTTGCCCCGTAGAGCAGGATGCGGCCTCTACGACCATGGTCCTGCCTCTGGCCGGCTATCGCGAAGCGCCCATGGGATCGGAGGTGGCAAAGCAGTTCGAGCCCTTGCTGGAGCAGAAACTGGCCACGCTGGAGAGTGATGCCAACTGGTCTGTGCGCGTGATGGCCCTGATCCGGCAGCGTCTTGCCAATGCCGAGCCGACGCTGGCGGATATCGCTGCCTGCCTGAATGTGAGTACCCGCAGCCTGCAGCGTCATCTGGGCGCCGAGGGCAAGACCTTCCAGGAAGTGCTGGATGAAACCCGGCGTGAAATCGCCCGCCAGTGGCTGACCGGCACGGCAGGAAAGCTGCGCTCCCTGACCGAACTGGCACTGCTACTGGGATTTTCCAGTAGCAGTGCTTTCTCCCGGGCCTTCCGGCGCTGGTTCGACATGACCCCGGGCCAGGCAGCACGCGAAAAGAACCTGCGCTGAGCCCTTGGCTTGGGGAGGTGCGGCCTTCTATTTTCGGTCGGTATTTGTAAAAGTGTGATGCGGTTCACGTTATAGGCCTTGGTGGCCATGTTTGTTAACGTCCTGTGCCACTCTTCAGGCATGCCTGCCCTGCTGCCTGTTGTCGGGGGCAGGTTCATGAAAAGCAAGGAAAACCAATAATAATGCGGCGGGATGCCGAGACTTGACGGGGCTCCTTCAATGTCGCTTGTGCTTCTGCTTACCCTCTCGCTTCTTCTTGTCACGCCAGTTTGCGGATTGTTGCTATGGCTCTGGCTGCGCGCGCGCTCGCATGCAGCGGAAATGTCGGCAACCCTTGAGGCCAGCGAGGCCCGTACGCGCCAGATGATGACCGTGGCGGAACTGGCCATGGTGGTGCTGGATGACGGCTGCCATGTGGTGGACTGGAACCCTGCCCTGGAAAAGCTGCATGACTGCAGCCGGGAAGAGGCGCTGGGTCAGCAGTTCTTCCTGCGCTATGCCCCGCCGGATGAGGGTGCGGCACTGACGGCTCGCGCCATGGCCATGCGCAGCAGCGATGAGGTTTTCGAATTCACCTACAACGTGCCGGTCGATAACGGCTCTCCCCGCATCATCCACTGGCGTGCCAGGCACTTCACGGACCCGGCAGACAACCGTCGCTACCTTTCTCTTGTCGGCAATGATGTCACGATACTGGAGTCGGCCCTGATGGAGCTGGGCGGGAGCGAAGCACGGCTTCGCCTCATGTTCGAGTCCGTACCCGTGGCACTGGCCTTGATTGATCCTGAGGGGCGGTTGCGCATGATCAATTCCGAGTGCGCGCGCTTTTTCGGTTTTGATGCGCCGGAGCAGATGGTGGCGCTCAATGTCCAGGAACTGATCCATCCCGATGACCGTGCTGCCAGCGCCATGGCACTGGCAGCCGTGCGTGCCCGTGCAGAGCCGCTTTACCAGATGGAAACCTGCTATCTGCGACGCGACGGTGTCAGTCGCTGGGGTAATGCACGGGGTGTGCTGATCGAGCTTTCACCCGGGCAGAATTTCTTTCTCACTCAGATCAGCGATGTGCACGAGCGCAAGCAGACCGAGCGTGCGCTCATGGAGAGTGAGCGCCGTCTGGCAACGCTGATTGCCAATCTTTCTGGCGCGGTCTATCGCTATGAGCTGCCTGCGGGACGTTCCAGCCTGCATCATGACGGCACGCCGGAATTCCTGAGCAATGGTGTCGAAGCCATGACAGGGCAGGCGCAGCCGCTTTTCATGCATCGTGAGTCCACACACTCGCTGGGCAAGCTGATCCAGGAAGAAGACAGGCCACGTGTACTGCAGGCCCTGGAGAGGGCCATGGCGGGAGATGGCCGCTTCGAGGTGACCTACCGCCTGCAGCATGGCAGCTCCGGCTTGCGTTGGGTGGCCGAGCATGGCCTTGCCTGGCAGCGGCCCGACGGTAGCTGGACTGTGGACGGTCATCTTGTCGACATCACGGCCGAACGACAGGCCCGTGATGCCGAGCAAGTTTACCGGACCCTGGTTGCCGATACGCATACGGGTTATCTCTGCCTGAGTGCCAGCGGCCGCATTCTGGAAGTGAACCAGCCTTATTGCGCCATGTTCGGCCTGAGCGGGCCGGAGTCTGCGCACGGCCGTTTGCTGGAAGAGCTCTTCCCCTCCCATGTCAATCTGGCACGAGGATTCCTGGAAATTGTCCTGCGTGAAGGAGGCGTGCATGACGCCGAACTCAGCTACACCCGGCAGGATGGCCAGATGGTGTATGCACTCACCAATGCCATTGCCGTGCAGGAGGGTGGGCAGCGAGTCGTGAAATGCCTGCTGGTGGACATGACTCGCACGCGCCGGGCCGAGCGTGCCCGCAAGGAGTCGGAGCAGCGTTATCGCAGCCTGTTCAATACCAGCATCAACGGTATCTGTTTCCTTTCGTTGGATGGACATATCGAGGAGGCCAATCCCGCCCTTTGCAACCTGCTGGGATTTGCCGAGGCTGATACCAGCCTCCTGGGCATGAACCTGAAGGAAGTCACGGCAGCCGCCTGGCAGGAGGTGGATGCCAGAGCGCGCGAACAGATACTGATACGTGGCTGGTGCGACTCTTACCGCAAGGAGTTCAGTCGTGCCGACGGCAGTACGGTTCCCGTGTCCATACAGGCATGGATGGTGCGTGATGAAAACGAGGCACCGCAGCGCATCATGTGCATGGTGACGGACATCACCAGCCTCAGGCATATGGAAGAGGAGCGCGACGCTTTGCAGAGGGGGTTGCACCAGGCAAAGCAACTGGGTGTCGTGCAGACCCGCGGAGAATGAGCTTGTCCACCGTGCATGCATCAAGCCGTGCACGGTGGCGGGGCATTCATTCTGCCCAGATGAACTTCATTTTTTCAGCGTCTGCAAACGCCTCGCGCAGACGCTCGTTCATCATCACCAGGTTTTCGTGTGTGTAGGCTTGCGCCGGATGCTTGCCCCAGACCGGGCCGGGCCAGGCGGCGTCGTTCTGGTAACGGGCGATGTGGTGCACATGCAGTTGCGGCACCATGTTGCCGAGCGCCCCGATGTTGATCTTGTCGGCATTGAAGTGCCGTGCCAGCCGCTCGCTCACCCAGCTGGATTCGCGCAGCAACTGTTGCTGGTCCTTGACGGAAAGCTCAAAGATTTCACGCACGTTTTCCACCCGTGGCACGAGGATGAGCCAGGGGTAATGCATGTCGTTCATGAGCAGGCACTGGCTCAAGGGAAACTCACCGAGCAGGATGGTGTCGGCGCTGAGGCGGGGGTGCAGGGAAAACATGAAAGCCCACGGGCAGGAAGGATGGCGCACTATACCACCACTCCCTGCCTGCACCGGATGAGGTGTACTCAAACCTTGCCGAGGTTGTGCATCATTTCCGCCGTGGCTTCCTGGAAGTTGGCCGGGTGCGTGGCCTCGTGGAAATCATTGATGCGTCCGGCAGCCTTTGCCACGTCGTCGGCATCCAGTCCTTGGGCCAGGTCGAAGGTCACGCCCTGGCTGCGCTCCCAGCGCAGGCGGCCGATATAGCCGGCACCCACTTCATACAGCTCACCCGTGTGATCCTGGTTGGTCTCGGAGGCCAGCCAGAGCACGAGCGGGCTCACGTACTCCGGTTTCAACTTGGCCACGACCTCGGGCGGCATGATGGTTTCCGTCATGCGTGAGCCGGCCAGTGGCGCAATGCTGTTGACGAGTATGTTGCGGCTACGGCCTTCGATGGCCAGGGTCTGCGCCAGCCCGTGCAGGCCGAGCTTGGCCATGGAGTAGTTGGCCTGGCCGAAGTTGCCGTAGATGCCGGAAGCGGAGGAGGTGAACACCACGCGTCCGTAGGCTTGGTTACGCAGGTGTTCCCAGGCGGCATGCGTCACGCTGAACGCCCCCTGCACATGCACCTGGTAGACGAGGTTCCAATCTTCCTCAGTCATCTTGTGGAAGGATTTGTCGCGCAGGATGCCGGCGTTGTTGACCACCACGTCGAGGCGGCCGAAGTTGTCCAGCGCGCACTCCACGATTCTTTTTCCTTCCAGTACGGAGTCGTAGCTGGCTGTGGCTTCGCCACCGGCTGCCCGGATTTCATCCACCACTTTTTGTGCCGGCGTGCTGCTGGCACCTTCGCCCGTCGTCGAGCCGCCCAGGTCATTCACGATCACGCGGGCGCCGCGGGCGGCGAAGGCAAGTGCATGGGAACGGCCCAGACCGCCGCCGGCGCCAGTGACGATGACCACGCGATTGTCGAAACGTATGCTCATGATGTTCTCCTTGTGGGGCGGAAAAGGCCTGTGCGGGAAGAGGGTTCACCATACGCGGCCGGCTGAAAAAGCAAAGCCCGGCGAACCGGGCTTTGCGCGACGCTGAGAGAGGGATCAGAGACCCATGCCGCGGCCGATCATTTCCTTCATGATTTCATTGGTGCCGGCGAAGATGGTGGTGATGCGCGCATCCAGGTAAGCACGGGCAATCGGGTATTCCATCATGTAACCGTAGCCGCCGTGCAACTGCACGCAGTCATAGCAGACCTTGTTCAGGAGGTCGGTGGTCCAGTACTTGGCCATGAAGGCGTCTTCCGGCGTGATGGTGCCGTTCACGCACTTCATTACCAGTGTGTCGACGAAGTTCTTGCCGATGGTGATCTCGGTCTTCATCTCGGCCATCTTGAAACGGTTGGCCTGGAAGCTGCCGATGGGCTTGCCGAAGGCCTTGCGTTCCTTCACGTACTCCAGCGTGTGCTCCAGTGCGAACTCGGCGCCGGCGATGGCGCCGATGGCGCAGACCATGCGCTCCTGCGCCAGCTTCTGCATCAGATACATGAAGCCCATACCGGGCTGGCCCAGCAGGTTGTTCTTGGGGATGACCACGTTTTCAAAAGACAGCTCGGCGGTGTCCTGCGAGTCCATGCCCATCTTGTCCAGCTTGCGGCCACGGTTGAAGCCTTCCATGCCGCGCTCGACCACGCAGAGCGTGATGCCGGCGCCTTCAAGGTTGGCGGCCACGATCACGATGTCGGAGAGGATGCCGTTAGAGATGAAGGTCTTGGCGCCATTCAAGATGTAGTGATCGCCCTTGTCTTCCAGTTTGCTCTTGATGGCCTTGAGGTCGGAGCCGGTGCCGGGTTCGGTCATGGCAACGGCCAGGATTTTCTCACCGGAGCAGATGCCGGGCAGCCAGCGCTGCTTCTGTTCGTCGGTGGCGAAGCTGTCAATGTAGGGGGCGATCACATCGTTGTGCAGGCCGAGGGCGAAGCCGGATTCGCCGATGCGGGCCAGCTCTTCCAGCATGATCTGGGAGTAGCGAAAGTCTTTGAGTCCCAGGCCACCGTACTGCTCTTCGACAAAAGGAGCACAGAAGCCGTTCTCACCGGCTTTCTTCCAGATTTCGCGGGAAACGATACGGTCCTTCAGCCATTCCTCCTGATGGGGTTTGACCTCCGTTTCGCAGAATTTGCGGAAGCTGTCGCGGAAGATTTCGTGTTCGGATTCGAAGTGGGGGCGAGACATGTTGAAAGGCTCCGGGCGTCGGGCGGGCAGGGCCGCAGGATGGCTCGAGTCTGTGCCGTGGAGCCTTGGCCGCCAATGACCCCATAGTCCAAAAAACCTGACATTTATGATCATTCGTCATGAGGGGTCGGTGCGACAGGGCAAAGCTTCTGTTAACCTCCTGATTTCCATCGTTAATTACATGGCTTATTGCCTACAGGAAGCGGCGCGTGAATCGGGGCAGCATTACCATTGCCTATGTGACCAGATTGCTGGCCGATGCCGGACGGGAAGGCCTGGATTTTGTCAGCCTGTTCCGCGAGGCAGGATTGGACGCTGCCCTGCTGGAGCAGCCTGATGCACATGTCGCCACCCCTGAGTTCATCCGTCTCCTGCAACTGGTGATGCGCCGCACCGAGGACGAGTTCCTGGGGCTGGGGCGCGGCACCAAATCCAAGCCCGGTACCTTTTCCATGATGGCCCATGCGGTCATCAACTGCCCCAGCCTGGGCAAGGCCATTGAGCGCTCGGCGCAGTTCTATCGCATCGTCGATTTGCCGCTGGAACTGACACTGGAGGAGGGCAGTACGGAAAGCAGGCTCATCCTGCGTGCAGCTTCGCCCGAGCATGACAACATCCTCGAAGCCATCATCTTCATCTCGCTGCGTTTCTGGAGCTGGCTGACAGGGCGTAACCTGGAGCCGATTGCCATACAGCTTGATTTTCCCGAGCCACCACAGGCCGTCGAATTCCGTCGTGCCTTTCGTGGCCCGGTCACCTACAGCAATGCGCGCAATGCGGTGGTGTTTCCCACGGCCTGGCTTTCGCTGCCGCTGGTGCAGAATCCGTTGTCGCTTTCCAAGTTCCTCAAGGATTCGCTGGCGCACATCATCGTGGGCAACAACCAGCCCATCGGCCTGCCCGAGCAGATCCGCGCCATCATCTCCAAGGGTTACGGCAACACCTTCCCGGATTTCGCCCAGGTCTGTGAAACCCTGAACATGACGCCGCAGACCCTGCGCCGTCGCCTCAAGGAAGAAAACACCAGCTATCAGGCCATCAAAGACAGCATCCGTCAGGATGCCGCCTGCTATTACCTCGCCAAGGAGGAGCTTTCCATCGACGAGATTGCGCTCATGATGGGTTTCTCCGAGGCCAGCTCCTTTCATCGCGCCTTCAAGAAATGGACAGGACAGACGCCGGCGGCCTGCCGGCGTGAGCTGCTGGGCCTGCCGGCCGATGTGGATGAGGAGGACGATGAGGGCTGGGTGGCGGGCTGATCTGTTTTCTCTGTCGTCCCCGCCTGCGCGGGGACGACAATGGACAAGGCTTTACGTGCCCGGCGTGCTCCTACCGGCAGGAGCTTTGCGGTAGAGTCTGCCCTTTCATGATCTGCCCCGGAATTTCCATGCCTCACCCTGAAAACACTACGGCCCGCCTGCTCATCACCTGCCCGGACAAGCCCGGCATCGTCAGCGCGGTTTCCGGCTTCCTCTACAACCACGGCGCCAACATCACCGACCTTGACCAGCACTCCACTGAAGCGGAGGGCGGTACCTATTTCATGCGTCTGGAATTCCAGACACCGCATCTCGATCTTTCGCGCAATGTGCTGGCCCGTACCTTTGGCGACGCCGTGGCCAGCCGTTATGGCATGGACTGGCGCATCAGCTACGCGGCTGACCTGAAGAAGGTGGCCATCCTGGTCTCGAAGGTGGACCACGCTTTGCTGGAGCTGCTCTGGCGTTGGTCGCGCGGTGCGCTGCCCTGCGAGATTGTCAGTGTTATCAGTAATCACGAGGACTTGCGCGAGGCCGTGGAACGTTTCAACGTGCCATTCCACGTGGTGCCGGTGAGCAAGGACAACAAGGCTGAGGCTGAGGCGAAAATCCACCAGCTGCTTTCAGGCTGCGATCTGGTCGTGCTGGCGCGTTACATGCAAATCCTGTCGGCCGATTTCGTGGCCCAGTGGCCGCAGCGCATCATCAACATCCACCACTCCTTCCTGCCGGCTTTCGTCGGGGCCAACCCCTACCAGCAGGCGCATGACAAGGGCGTGAAACTGATTGGTGCCACCGCGCACTACGTGACGGCGGACTTGGACCAGGGACCCATCATCGAACAGGACGTGGACCGTGTTTCCCATCGTGACGACGTGGAAACCTTGCGTGACCTCGGCCAGGATGTGGAGCGCAACGTGCTCGCCCGCGCCGTGAAGTGGCATCTGGAAGACCGCATCATCGTGCACGGCAACAAGACCATCGTGTTCAACTGACGGAAAACCGCCAGCTGACCCACAAGACCCAAGGAGGAATCACCATGGCACTCAAGGATTTCACCCTCAAGGCACTGGATGGCACAGCGCTGGACCTGTCGGATTTCGATGGCAAGGTCGTGCTGCTCGTGAACGTGGCCAGCCAGTGCGGTCTTACGCTGCAGTACAAGGGGCTGGAGGCGCTGTACCGGGAATATGCCGCCCGCGGTTTTGCCGTGATCGGTTTTCCCTGCAACCAGTTCGCCGGACAGGAGCCGGGCGATGCCACCGAAATCCGACAGTTCTGCTCGCTGAATTACGACGTCACTTTCCCGCTTTCGGAAAAAATCGACGTGAACGGCCCGGGGCGGCACCCGCTGTATGCCTGGCTGGCGGGTGAGGGCGCGGCTTTTCCGGGCGATATCACCTGGAATTTCGAGAAATTCCTCATCGGCCGTGACGGCGAAGTGAAGGCGCGTTTCTCGCCGCGCACGCCGCCAGAGGATGTAGCAATACGCGAGTCTGTTGAAAGCCTGCTGGGCCAGGGAGTATCCGGATGAAAAGATTGGCGCTCGGACTTGTCAGCCTCATTGTCGGCAGCTTGAACCTTTACCTGCTGGCAGGGACTGATGAGTATTCAGGAGTTTCGGTGGCGGGATTGGCTCTCGTATTTTTTGTATCCCTTTCCTTCATCGCTTATGGTATTGGCGGCAATGTGGCGCTGTCCAGAATTCCATTGATCAGCATTTTCTCGAAGCCCATGAACAAGGGTTTTCTGAAAAACCTGGCGGGTGCAGAAAGGGCATGACCATCATCAAAGCCTCTCCCGTTTCCTGACCCGTACGCGCGTCATGCCTGCTTCTCTGCCCGCCCGGCTCGGGTTACTGCTCTCGCTCTATGTTTGCCAGGGCCTGCCTACCGGTGTCTTTACTCAGGCCTTGCCGGCGATCCTGCGCCAGTATGGCGTACCGCTCACGGTCATCGGCATGAGTGGTTTGCTGGCCATGCCATGGGCACTGAAATTCCTTTGGGCACCATTTGTGGAATCCCGTTTTTCGTCACGGCTGGGGCAGCGCCGCTCATGGATACTGCCCATGCAGGGGCTGGCGCTCCTCACACTGTTGGCGATTGCCCTGTTTGATCCTTATCACCTGGCTGATCCAGATGGCATCGCGTTCTTTTTCGTGCTCATGTTCCTAGTGAACCTGTTTGCGGCCACGCAGGACATCGCCACGGACGGGTTGGCGGTACGCACGCTGTCTTTCCATGAGCGTGGTTTCGGCAACGGTGTACAGGTGGCGGGTTATCGTCTCGGGCTGATCATCGGCGGGGGACTGTTGCTCTACATGATCGGGGTCTGGGACTGGAGGCTGTCTTTCCTGCTGCTGGCACTGCTGATGGTTGTGCTGACCTTGCCGGTGCTGCGTTTCAGGGAGCCTGCCGCCGTTATGCCTGTACAGGCGGAACAGCACTGGTTGCGTATCTTCACGAGCTTCTTCAATCGACCGGGCCTGCGTGGCTGGCTGGTGGTGCTGGTCACTTACAAGGCCGGTGAGTCCCTGGGCTCAGCCATGGTCAAGCCCATGCTGGTGGACATGGGGCTGGACCTGAAGCAGATCGGTCTCATGGTGAGTCTGGTGGGGTCGTTTGCAACCTTGCTGGGGGCCTTGCTGGGCGGATGGCTGACAGCCGTGATCGGGCGCTACCCGGCCATTATCGGCTTCGGGGCATTGCAGGCGATCGGTGTTGCCAGCTATGTCCTGCTTTCATGGACACATGAGCCGGGTCAGCCGGTCAATCTGGAGCTGGTCTACGGCATCAATGCACTGGAGCATTTCGCCAGCGGCATGGCCATGGCGGCCCTGCTGACGGCAGTGATGGACCTTTCCCGGCCGGAGCATGCCGGCACGGATTTCACGGTGCAGGTAAGCATCCTGGCAAGTGCCGGCGGCATCTTCTATCTGGGGGCGGGCTTCGTGGCGGAGGCGATGGGTTACAGCGGTTATTTCCTGGTGTCGGGGGCGATTGCCTTGCTGCTGTTGTGGCCGGCGGCCCTGTATTGCCGGCGTCTTCCCCAGTTGTTGCCGATGCATCCGGGGTGAAGTGGAGCGCCCCTGTTTCCGCTCTCCTGCTTTCCGGGGATAATGCGCGCCCCTGAGTACGGCGGCATCCTCCATGAGCGACACTATTCACTATCATCTCGACGCCCGTGGGCTGTACTGCCCGGAGCCGGTCATGATGTTGCACAACAAGGTGCGCGACATGAAGGCTGGCGAGTTGCTGGAAGTGATGGCTACCGATCCCTCCACCACGCGTGACATTCCCAAGTTCTGCGGTTTCCTGGGCCACGTGTTGCTGGCGCAGGAGGTGCTTGAGGCAGAGAAGGAATACCGTTACGTCATCCGCAAGGGCGGTTGACTCTCTGGGTGCTGGCCGCGTCAGCAGCGGGGCCTTGGGCAGTGGCAACAGGTCTTAGTCATCCTCACTGCGTGCCGTGACTTGCAGGCTTCCCTCACCCAGGGTGACAGTGATGACGATGGGACGGCAGCAGACCGAGCAATCCTCAATGTATTCGTGATCGCCTTCGCTGGTATCAACGAGGACCTCGATGCTTTCCCAGCAGTAAGGGCATTGCAGTGATGTGTTTTCGAGTCCTTCCATGCGCTTCTCCAGTCAGTGAGGGGCTGGCCGGAATCCCGACTTTGCCAGGCGCCTCAATTGCCTCACCAGCCTTGCATTCAGCAGCAAGGACGCCACCGTCAATCCCGCTACCAATCCTGTCCAGAAGCCGTGGGGACCGTAACGCTCTCCGGTAAGGAAGGTCAGTCCCAGCGTATAGCCTAGCGGCAGGGCGATGATCCAGTAGGCAAAAAGCGTGATCACCATGGGGCCTTTTGTGTCTTGCAGGCCGCGCAGGCTGCCGGCGGCACCGACCTGAAGGGCATCCACGATCTGGTAAGCCGCCGCAAAAAGCAGCAACTGCGCCGCAAGTGCGGCAACCACGGCATCCTGCGTATAGAGCGAAGCCAGCCAGTCCCTTGCCAGCACGATGAAGGTAGCGGAAAGGCAGGCAAACCCCGTCATGGTGAGGAGGCCCACGCGACGGGTGAGGCGGATGGCAGCCATGTCTTCTCGGCCATAGGCCTGGCCTGTGCGTATGGTCATGCAGAAGGCCAGGCTGAGCGGGAGCATGAAGAGCAGCGATGTCACCGACAGCGCGATCTGGTGCCCGGCAACCTGCAACTCGCCCAAGGGGCTGATGAGGATGGCCACGATGGCAAACACGCTCACCTCGAAAAAGATGGCGATGCCGATGGGCAGGCCAAGGCGCAGGAAAGGCCCGATGCGCGCCCACTCCGGTCGGCTGCGTGTTTGCAGTATGCGTGTCTTGGCCAATCCGGGTGCCAGCAGCACATAGGCCAGCAGGCCCAGTACCATGGCCCACATCACCAGTGCCGATGCCCAGCCGCAGCCGACACCGCCCAGCGCCGGCATGCCGAATTTGCCGTGGATGAAGATGTAGTTCACGGGGATGTGCAGCAGCAGCCCGAGTACGCTGGTGATCATCACAGGCAGTGCACGCCCCATGCTTTCGCAGTAATTGCGCAGGACGGTGAAAAAGCCCATGGCCGGCAGGCCCCAGGCAATGGCTTCGAGATAGCGGCGCGTCATGTCGCGCAGGTGTTCGGGGGTGTCCAGCCAGTTGAAGACCGGGCTGACGTGATAGAGCAGCATGATACCGAGGGCACTGACAAAAACGGCCAGCCAGAGTGCCTGGTGCACGATGCCGGGAATGCGATCGGTATCTCCGCACCCCCAGGCGGCAGCCACCAGCGGTGTGGTGGCCATCAGCACGCCACAGACCAGCAGCATGAGGGGCAACCAGATACTGGCGCCCAGTGCCACGGCCGCGAGATCTAGCGGTGAGACTTGGCCGGACATCACGGCATCCACGAAACCGAAGGCAGCCTGGGAGAGCTGACTCAGGAGGATGGGACCCAGCAGCAGCATCTGTGCGCGGAATTCGTGGCGAAAAGGAGAAGGTGTTGGTGACATGCGGGCCTCTGGCAGGGCGCGCATTGTAGCAGTGGGGGAAGGGTGCTGGCGGCTCGGGGTTGCCACAAGGCGGGCACAAAAAAAGGCGCGGGGTAAGCGCGCCTTTTTCCGTGTTGCCAGTGGTGACGTCAGTTCGGGAAGAAGTTCAGATCATGAACTCCGGACCAGATTTCCACGTCGTAGGCACCAAAGTCGAAGCTCTTCACCACGGCCAGAATCCTGGCCTCAAGCTCGCTGTTGTTGAGCTGGGTGCTGGCAACCGCCACGCTGGTGACCGAGCCATTGGGAGCCACGGTCAGCTTGAGACGTACCGTACCCTGCATGGTGGGGTCATCGCGCAGTGCGCGCTGGTAGAGGTTGTTGAGGCGGCCACCGTAGGTATCGAAGGTCTTGCGGATGTCCTCCGAAGTACGGCGTGACTTGCCGTCTTTGCCGACGCGGGCATTAACGTTGGTGGCAGAGGTATCGATACCGCTTTGTACGGTCTGCAAGCCTGCACCGCCACCCGCAGCACCCAGTGCCCCGGCACTGCCCTTGCCACCGGCTTTGCCACCGCCGAAGCCCGAGCTGACCTGACCCGAGTAGCCGGCTGCCGCAAGGCCGCCGGAGCCGGAGCCGGCACGGGAAGTCAGGAGGTTACGGCTGGTGCCGGCCTCTTCCGTGCTGGTGATCAGGCCACTGCCACCGGTGCCGCTGCCTGTCTGGCCGGGAAGACCGGTCGTACGGGGAGCCGCCATGGCGGACACGTCCATGTCACGCAGACTGGCCAAGCTGTCGAAGCCGGCATCCTGCATGGCCTTGCTGGCACGCGCCTTGGCGGCGCTGCGCTGCAGGTCGGTCACCACCGGCTTCGGTGCTGTGTCAGCCGTCGTCGGCTTGGCGGCCTCAACCGGCTTGAGCAGGTTCTCGTCCACCTTTTCTTCCTTGACGGGCTTGGGTGGTGGAGGAACCTCGCGTTGCTCGAAGACAGCCTTGGCCAGGCTCTCAGGCACGGCCTCGGCCTGGGCTCGCTCTACCTGCGGAATTTCAATCCGCGGCACGATGATCCAGACCAGCAGGGCCAGTATGAGCATGATGGCCATGAGAATGCGCAGGCGCTTGCTTTCGCCCGGCAATGGATCCCACGGCAGTATGGGACTGACGAAGATCGCGGTATCGCTCATCGTGATCCCTCCTTCGTACGCAGCACGGCAAAGGAAATCTTGCTGTAGTCACTGGCACTGGAAGTGGCCATGACCTTGCGCAGCAGCGAGTAGGAGATGCTCTTGTCGCCCAGGATCAGGATTTCACGTTCCGGAATGCCTTCGGCGTTCAGCTTGGGCGAGGTCTTGGCCGCGCGATAGCTGAGTTCCTTGGCCAGTTCGGGAATGATGTCGCCCTGGATCTGCATGGCCGACGGGGTGTCTGCCACTTTGACGCCCTGCACGACAATGCTCTTCTGGTTGACCATCACCGTCAGCACGGTTTCTTCCGCACGTGTTTCGGCAGTCGACTTTGGCAGGTCGAGCTGCTGGCTGTCCGGAATGTTTGTCACGTTCTGCGAGTTCACCAGCAGGAAGAACACGAGCACGGTGAGGATGTCGATCAGCGGCGTGAGCAGGATTGTTGGCGGCTTGCCGTGGCGATGACGCCGCGCCATGCGGTTTACGCGTGCCGTACTCATGACTTGCCTCCCGGGTGCGCAGGCGCATCACCAATACCGATGTCCGGGAACAGCGATGCCTTGACCCAAGTGTTGTTCACGAGGTTGGGGCGGTAACGCACGGTATCCATGGTGTGGATGAGCGTGTCGTAGTCGGTTTCAGGCTGCAGCAGCAGGGTGATTTCCGTGATCGAAGGGTATGAGCTCTTGATCGTTACCAGGAAATCGTTTAGTGCCTTGAAGTCCTGGCCCTTTTCATTGGCAGGAATGACCTTGAGCGGACCGGACTGGCGATCAGCCACGATGAACTGGTCCTTGTAGATGGCCACTTCCAGCACCAGCGGCTTGCGGGCCTGATCACCACCTGCGCCGCCACCGGCGGACGGCAAGTTGACCTGCAACTGCGACAGTTCTGTAAAAGCAGAGGTAACAAGAAGGAAGGCGAGCAGCACCACCATCAGATTGATGAAGGTGGTCATGTCCAGATCGGCTTCCATCTCGCGCGATTTACGGCGCCTCATGATGGATTACTCCTTAAAGCGTGGATGAGGCAAACGCTTACGACTGGTTCTGCTGTGCGCCCAACTGGCGGATGGCATTCAGGAACTTGATGGAAGCAGCTTCCAGGCTTTCCACGGCAGCGCTGGTCTTGGACTGCAGCATGGAGTAGGCCACCAAGAGCGGAATGGCAGCGGTCAGACCGAAAGCGGTACAGTTCATGGCTTCGCCCACGGCGGCAGACAGCATGTTGGCTTTTTCGGCAGGGTCAGCGCTGGCAACGGCGGTGAAGGCGTGGATCAGACCGACGATGGTACCGAGCAGACCGAGCAGGGTAGCGACGTTGGCCAGCGTGGAGAGGTAGTGCGTACGCTTTTCCAGGCGGGGCAGCGATTCCACCAGTGCTTCTTCCAGAGCCAGTTCCACTTCATCCTGGCGGCGGGCCGTCAGGCTGCGGGTGATGCCGTTGGTGAGCATGACGCCAAGAGCGGAGTCAGAGCCCTTCACCTTGTCCAGTGCAGCCTTGAGCTGGCCCTTGGTCACGAGGGGGAAAGTGCTGGCCCAGATTTCCTTGTTCACTTTTTCTACCTTGCTGAGGTAGAGGAAGCGCTCGACGATGATGGCAATGCCGGAGAGCAGGACGATGAGGATGGGATACATCCAGAAACCACCCACCTGCATGAACGATGCAAACTGCTGAAAAACATTCATCTAGATATCTCCTGATTAGGGATTGACCCATGTTAAAAACAGCCAGCCCACCGGGCTGGTTGAAAAAATTGGAAAGACGCGAAAAGCGCCATCTCCTGTGTTGTTGTTACTCTTGTGCCAGGCTTTGTTGCAATTGTACTTCACGACGTAGCACATCACGGTCCAAGGGCTGCAGCGTTTCCCTCAGGATGGATGTATTCACCGCTTTCTTTGGAATCACCACGCCCTTGTCCTTCCAGGGCACGATGTTGAACACGCTGGGCGCCTCTTTGCTGCCGATGATGTCGGTTTGCGTAGAAGGATCTGACGCTCCGTCAGCGGCCAGAACCACTCCGGATGCTACGCTCCCTGCCAGCAACACAAGGGTGACCGCATGCACAGATTTCATGATGCTCATGGTTTTGCTTCCTGAGTGGCAGCTTCGCTGTCAGCGGCTTCTGCGTCCTGATTTTCATCAGGCTCTTCAGCAGGAGGCAGGGGAGCAGGAGCAGCGGGGGGCTGATAGGTTCCCGTGCGCTTTTGCAGGTCGACAATCCAGTTAGTCACGGCGGCATCGGGCTTGCTTTGCAGGGACTGGTAGCGCTGGTAGTGCTGGAGCGCGAGGGGCAGGTCCTGCAGATAGAGGTCGGCAAGAACCCCCAGATTGAAATGGGCCTTGGCGTAGTTGGGATCAGCGGCCAGCGCCGTCTGGTAGGACGCTTTGGCATCGGCAAACTTGCCCTGGCCGCGCAAGGCGATACCGAGCTGGTTGCTGGCAAAAGGATTGCGTGAGTTCAGCGTCAGGGCCTTTTCCAGCAAGGCCTGGGCTTCGGCAAATTTCTGCTGTTTGTTAAGGATCAGGGCCTGGTTGACCAGCGGGCCGGAAAACTGAGGGGCCTTCTCCGATATTTTTCCCAACTGGGCAAAGGCATCGTCGTCCTTGCCGGCACTCATCAGGGCGAGAGCCTTGGCATAGTCCGCGCCCACTGCCATGGCTGCCTGTTGCTTTGCTGCATCTATTGTCACTGTTGGTGCGCGTGACGTATCGGCAGTGGCTTCCAGTGGCTGGCGTTCGTCCGGCTTTTCCTGGCGCTGCAGGGGGCCGCTCGCCATGCGTTGGCGAAGCTGGTCAACGAGGTCGGGCTCGTGGCTTTCTGCTGTAGTGTCATCGCCGGGCAATGAAGGCTGTGCAGCAGGTTTGGGTGACGAGGCACAGCCCGGCAACAGGGCCAGTGCTGTCACGAGTGCGCCGAGTGCGAAAGTGTGTTTGATGCTCATCGTCTGGCGCCGCCTCAGTAAATCACGTCAACAAAAGGTTCCGACTGCTCGCGCTTGTTGTAGCGGCCCGGTGAGAGCTTGGCGAGCGCATCAAAACTCTTGCGCACGGAGTCGTCATAGATGTTCTGTTTGACCAGTTCAGCATTCGCGATGTAGAGGTCCAGAGCCTTGTCTTCGAAGGGCGTGGCCTGTTCTTCCAGCAGGATGCTGTATTGCTCCAGTTCCAGCGCGTTCAGGCCCTTGGGGCGCTCGCTGGCCATGAGGTCGGCGGCGAACTTGCGATAGATTTCCGCGATCTGGTAGTTGGATGCCGTGGTGAATTCGGCAACACCGATGGCAGCCGTCTTGGCATAGGCATCCAGCGCCTTCTGCATGGCCACCTTCTTGCGGCCCAGGCTCTGCTTGAGCGGCTGGCGCAGGCTGATGGCTGCAAACTCGTCATAGATGGGCTGGTTCAGCTTGAACTTGGCCATGGCGCCCAGGTAGCTGGTACGGGCTGTGTTCTCGGAGCCGGCGCGATCATAGGCACGGGCAATCTCACGCAGCCAGTTCTGGCTTTCGGCACTGCCCTGCTTCTCGTAGTAGGTGTAGAGGCGATAGGTCGCTTCCATATGCGTGTCGGCAGGCTTGGGATAACTGGCGACATACTTGCGGTAGACGCGTGCCGACTCGTCCGGCTTGGCGGACTTGTCATACATTTCTGCAGCGGTCCACAGGGCTTCGCGTGCCAGTTCCGGATTGGCCTTGGCATTGCTGGCCGAGATACCTTCGTATTCGGCAGCGGCCAGATCAAGTTGCCCGGTCTTTTCATAAGACAGGGCCAGCTTTTCCGGAATGGTCGCGTTCAGTTCATTGCCGGGGTAGGTGCTGCGGAAGGCAACCAGCATGGGAATGGCGGCCGCGTAGCGCTCGGCATTCAGGTACATGGTGGCAGCATCGAATTCGGCAGCGGCCTTGAACTTGGGATCAGCCGACACGCTGGCAGCACGCAGATAGGCGGCAACTGCACCGTCCACATCCTTGGCTTCCTTGAGCTTCTCGGCCTGCTTGTACACGGAGGCGGTCAGGCGCTCCTGGTATTTCTTGCGCTGTTCAGCTGTCAGGTCCTGGTAGCCCAGGACTTTGCTGTAGGCAAATTCGGCCGCTTCAGGACGATTGAGGTCAAACTCCCCATCGGCCACGACCATCCAGGATTCTTTCTGGATGGCATCCGAAGCCGGCGGCTGCAATTGCAGGATGGTGCTGGCGGACTTCATGGCGCCCGCCAGATCCTTGCGGGCGATCTGGTCGTTGGTCAGGCCCTGCAGCAGGAGAGCGGTGTTCTTGTCGCCCGGGAAGTGCGCTGCGTACTTGTAGGTACTTTCGGCACGACGAGCCCACCAGACATCCAGCTGCTCGGGTGTGCCCTTGAGTGTTTTTTCCTGTTCGTTGTAGGCGAGCAGGGCGAAATAGGCAGCTTCCTGTGCCTTGGGGTTGTTCGAGTAGCTGTAGGCCGTCTTTTCGAACTCGACGATGGCGTCGTCGAAATGACGCGCAGCAAAGAGCGCTTCAGCCAGCAACTGGTTGATCGTGATGGCTTCCGATTCCGGCGGGTTCAGGGCCAGATGCTCGCGATACCAGTTGGAGGCCTTGAGGTAGTCCTCGTCTTTTTTGGTCTGCTGTGCCGTGGCATGCCAGTACTTGGCCAGATCGACGATATGCGACTGCAGGAGCGGCAGGAGGTTCTCGCGTGTCCTGGCGTCAGCTTTTGCCCAGAACTCGCTGGATGAGCCATAACGCTTGAGGAAGGCTTCCTTGGCAGGAATCACTTCGGACGGGAAGCCGCCATCCTGATAGGCCTGGATGGTGGCAGAACTGAATTCCGGTGCGCGTGAATCAAAGGGATGCTTGGCGACGAAGAAGTCGAATGTCTCGGCCGCATTGCGATAGAGACGCTTGCTGAGATAAGTCTGGCCGAGGTTCATGTAAACGTCGGCTTCGTAGTCCTTGGGACCGACCTTCTTGAAGTAGGCATCCACGGACTTGGCGCCATTCTGCTGGATGAAGCCCAGGCTGATGATATTGAGCGTGTCGTCCATCAGCTTGAGTGCTGTCTGGCTGACGGATTTGTCTGTGCTCTTGACCTTGGGGTCCAGCTCTTCCATCACCTGGAAGAAAACCGGTTGCGCGGTTTCGTAATCGGAGGCCTTGTAGAGTGCCCAGCCACGCTTGTAGAGGGATTGGTCACGGAAGTCCGCATTGCTTTCTTCGGCCTTGACGACCTCAGCATAGTGGTCAGCTGCAATCATGTACTGGCCAATCGAGAACTCGTATTCCGCCAGGCGAAAGAGGGCTTCAGTGGCATGCTGGCTGCCGGGGTATTGGTCCACCAGTGTGCGCAGAGTCTCGGCGGACTCCTTGCGCTGGGAATTCATGTCGTAAGCTTTGGCCAGGTTGTAGAGCGCGTCGGCGCGATCAGGGCCGTTTTGTGCGTTCTTCAGGACTTCCTGGTACAGGGTGACAGCTTCGCCAAAGCCGATCTGGGCTGTCGTTTTGGTGGCGGATGTTGCGCGTGCGGCCACTGACTGGCGATCACGCGAGCTGGAGGTGCCCTGCATGAACTGCTCGTAAAGGGCATCCTCGGAGGCCAGTGGCAGGGCTGATGTCGGGCGGCCCTGCGACGCATCCTCGCCAAGGTCACGCAACTGCGAGGACTCCATGGTGAGGTCGGCCATGCGCTTCAGCGTGTCTAGGCGTGCGGCGGGATCATGGAAAAGGCCCAGTGCCGTCTGGTAGTTGCTCAGTACCTCTTCAGGTGACTGCGGTGCGAGTTGCCCGGTTTCTACATGGATTTCGCGGTTTTCCAGGTCAGCCAGCGTGGCTCCACTGAAACGGCTCTTGTTGCTGAGCGGGGCAGCAGGCGGCTCCGGCGGAGTGATGGAGCAACCCGCCAGCAGGGCAACAGCCATGGCCAAGGGAGTGAGCCGAAAAGCAAGGGGACGGCAGGAGGAGGACATGCGTGACTTCATGATTACTTCCCGGAGGAGCCGGCCGGGTGATCGTCGCGGATCAGGGCGGCATCCTGGAGGCGGGCAATGCTGAGGTGGGCCTCGGCAAGGTCATTGTTGATGCGGGTACGTGTATCTTCGAGCTGGTTTTCTGCAAGGGCACGCAAATAGACGCGGTATTCATCCAGGGCTTTGCCCAGCGATTTCTGCGTTGCTGCGAGGCGGGTTTCCAGTTCCCGAATCTTGGCCGCATTTCCGGCAGCCACAATCTTCTGGTTGTCGGCCAGCAGTTGCTTGAGGGCTTCCATGCGCAACTGGGTGAGGCGCAGTTGGGTTTCGTTGCTGGCGATGTCTGCGTAGATCTGTTCTTGCGATTGCGGAGCCTTGCCGGCGATATCCACCAGAACCAGCCCCTTGAGGACGCGCACGCGATTCTGCAGGGCCCGTTTTGCGGGGCTGTCTGGCTGTTTGGCCAGTTTGTCTTCAAACTGGCTCAGCTTGAACTGGCGCTCCATGTTCTGGATGCTGACAGTGCCACCGCCACCGGTGTTGCCGCGATTGTCCCGTGCTGCCTGGCGCGCGCGCTTGTCCAGAGTCGGCCAGCGGTCGGCGACCTGGGTGATGCGGTTCTGAAGCGCATCCACGCGGCTGGAAATTGCAGGAAGTCGTGACTGGCGCTTGCCGAGTTCTGTTGCCATGTCCCGCATGGCAAGCAACTCCGTGCCACGTTTTTCCAAAAGCGTTTTCAGCCGCTTCAACTGTTCGTATTGCTGGAAGCCTTCATTGAAGGGATGGCCTGCAAACAAGCCGTAAAGCATGGTGATATCAATGGCATTAGCCGGAATCACGGAGGCAGGAACGCTCATGGGATCGGCATTGATGCCGCCATCCGCGCTTGGGCTCAGGGCATCCAGCCATTCCGGCTTCTTGATTTCCGTTGCCATGGTGTCAACCGCGGCGATTTGTGCATTGAGGTTATTGATCGCCAGCTTGTAGCCGTAGAAGGCTTGCTGGTTGGCATTCAGTGCCTCGTAGGCACGTGGTGTCAGGATCATGGCCTCCTGCACTGCAGGATTGCCGGGATTACGGGCCAGCAACTCCAGCCAGAAAGACAGGGCGCGCTTGTATTCCTTGCGCTCGTAATTGGCATAACCCAAAGCCAGCAGTGCAGGGTTACTGAAAGGGCCTTCGAGGCGCACATTCACCAAGGCATCACGTGCCTGGTCGGGTTGTTGCTGTTGCAGGAAGTTGTAGCCGATAGCGAGTGCAGCACGATCCTTGAGGGCGTTGGTTTCAGAGTCGCTGACTGGCAGGTTCATGACCTGCCGCAGGAGGCTGATGCCTTCAGGGGAGCGATCAGCACGCAAATGCGCTACACCGGTGTTGTAGGTGGCGTAGGCGCCCAACTGCGTGTCGAGGGGAATGGGGCTCAGTACGTTACGGGCTTCGGTGAACTCGTTACGGCTCATCAGCACGTTGGCGAGCATGATGCGGCGTTCGGCTTCAAGCTCGCTGATATGTGTATCCAAAGGCACGTTCAGGGCACGCTCTGCCTCGAAGTAATTGCCCTGCTGGTATTGCAGGCGAGCCTTGCGGAAAACGGTGATATTGCGGGTCTGGGTGCGCATGTCGCGTGCGATGACACGTGAAAACACCGTATCGGCTTCGTCGGGCATGCCGAAAACGGTGTACAGGTCGCCCAGCAGGATTTCCGAGGTGGTGTTGCTTTCATCCAGCCGGCCCATGTTCTTGGCAAGCAGGATGTTGTTCAGGGCAGAGAAACTGTTGCCCTGATAGAACTGGTACATGGTTTCGCCCAGCACGATTTCGCTGGCTTCCTGGCGTACGTTGAGACGCTGGCGCAGGTCGGATGCGTCGGCAACCTGATGCAGGGCGAGAGAGGCGACGGCAAGCGCAATAACCTGCGGGGCACGTCGAAAACGGAACGGCTGATTCATGGCCCTAGTGATCCTGAAGCGGCTTGGCTGCCTGTATTACTGGATTTCCCACTCCCGGAAACGGATTTCGCCCTGTGTGTGCGAGGCGTTGTCGGCCGCCTTTATTTCAATCACTTTGCGCGTGGCACCTTTGGTGAAGGTGTAGGTTGCCGTGCGCTGGAATTCCTTGCCACCCGGATCGTAGCCTGTCATGACTGCCTTGAGGGTGTGCTGGCCACTGGTGATGTTGCCGGCATAAATGCGCTGCATGCCGCCCTTGCTGAGCGCGCTGTATTCCTGGTCGCTGTAATAGTGATAACCGACATTACGGTCATCAATCAGCACGTTCAGGTCAACGATCTTGACGCCCGAACCGGCTTCGACGGCAACGACGATGGCAGTTTCAGCACTGGGAAAAAGGAGTTCGTTTTCAAGCTGGCTGATGTCGCGGTTCAGGTTCAGCAACTCGCCTTTCATGCCTTGGAGGTCGGCAGGGAGGGGCGCATCAGCGGCGAAAGAAGGGGTGCTGGCACAGAGGACAAGGCCCAGCAGCGAAGCAAGAATGCGTCCACGAGTCATTGTGATTGATCCAGAAGCAGATTGGTTTCAATTAAGGCTGAGCCCATTCCCTGTGCTCGAATCGCGGGTCTTCTTCCACTTGCCCTGCCTGTATTCAGTGCAGGCAAGTGGCGCTGTGCCCTTGTATTGCGAGCTATTAACGCACATCACCATTCGTCCGTCAAAGCCCTGAAATAGCGATCTTTCAGGGTGTTGCATGCGTTATTTGATGCATCGGAAACGATATCCGGCAAGGATTGTCGAGGCCGGATATTGCCGCATTGTGATGCTTTTGCAAGGATCGTTCCCATGCATTCACCGGCGCCTGCTGCCGTTGGTCTGTGAATGTGGCCGCGCTGTCAGAAAGGGCCCACATGAGAAGATGGCCATGGACTGCCGGCACGGTTTTCGCCGTATTGATGTGACGGATTCTTGCCAGCCCGGGCCGGTAGCGGCAGAGTGTTGCCGCCTTCGTTGCCGGATACCCCGATGCGCCTGATTGCTGATGAAAACATGCCGCTTGTTCCCGAGTTCTTTGCCGGCTTCGGGGAGATCGTGCGCCTGCCCGGCCGCGCCATCACGGCGGTGGATGTGCGTGAGGCTGATGCCTTGCTGCTGCGCTCGGTTACAAAGGTGAGCCGTGCACTGGTGGAGGGATCGCGCATTCGCTTTGTGGGTACTGCCACCATCGGGACGGATCACATAGACCTTGCTGCGATGCAGGACCTGGGAATTACGGTTGCCTCGGCACCAGGCTGCAATGCCCGGGCAGTAGGCGAATACGTGGCAACAGTCTTGGCCAGTCTGGCCGATGAGCAGGGCTGGCAGCCGGCATCACGTACCCTGGGGGTCATCGGTCTTGGCAATACGGGCAGCCAGGTGGTCGAACTGGCCGGTGTGCTGGGTTTTCGCGTGCTGGGGTGTGATCCCGCGGTGATCCTGCCCGGCGTGGAGGTCTGCAGCCTGGATCGTCTGCTGGCCGAGGCAGACATCCTTTCACTGCATGTTCCCCTGCGTCGTGAAGGCCCTCATGCCACCTGGCATTTGCTGGGAGGTCGGGAGCTGGCGGCATTGCGTCCGGGCAGCATCCTCATCAACAGCAGCCGGGGCGAGGTTGTGGACAATATGGCGCTGGAGGCTGAGCTTGCCAGGCGTGGAGCAGGGTTGACGGCGGTACTGGATGTCTGGGAGAAGGAGCCCCTGCTGATGCCGGGCTTGCTCGAGCGAGTGCGTTGGGGAAGCCCGCATGTGGCGGGTTATAGCCAGGAAGGCAAATGGCGGGGAACTGCTGCCATATATGAAGCTTTTTGCCGGTTTCTGGGTGTCCCTGCAATCCTTGGCCTTGAAGGCGTCCAACCGGAGGTATTGCCTCCTTTATTGGTGGCCAGGGAGGATCAGCCGGTGTCGAGTGTCTTGCGGGAGGTTCTGCAGCAGGCCTGCCCTTTGCCGCGGGACGATCTGGCTTTGCGCCAGAGCATGTCGGAGCGGGACCGGGCGATGGCATTTGATGCCCTGAGGCGCCAATATCCGGCCCGCCGTGAGTTCATGGCCCATCGTGTGGCTCTTCCTGGCACCCATCCGGCCAGTCCTTTGCTGCGAGCGCTGGGTTTCGGCCTTGCCTGAAGTTGTCGGCGGCCTTGAAGGCGGGGGGCCGTCTCTTTAAACTCGGGCCTTCTTGATGCCCCGCAGGGCGGCATGCATAACAACAAAGTTGCGGAGCCCTCGGCATCCGTGGCGACAGGAATTCCCATGTCCAGATTGTTCAAGACCCTTGTGCTGGCTGCCATGCTGGGTGCAGGTGCTGCCCATGCTCACCAGGCTGCCCCGGCGGTGGATGGTCGTTCTCAGGCAACCAATGACTTCTATGTCGGTGTCGGTTTGTTCAGTGACATGCTCAACGTCAATGTGGAGACGGTGACGGACTGGGGAAACTTCATGCTGCGGGCAGGCCGTTTCAAGAATGCCAATGAAGGCATGGCGGTCAACATGAGCTGGCGTCGTCCGGTCAGCCCGAACAGCAATGACGAGTATGATGGCCACACCAGCGGCTATTACCTTGGCCTTTTTGCTGGCCAGGTAGCGGGTGAGCTGTTCGCGGGTGAGTCACTGCAACGGCTCGGTGCCGGTGGCGAAATGGGTTATCACTGGGTGAGTGATTACACCCGTACAGAGCTCACGGTGGGTCTGGGAGCCATGCAGTCGGAAAAGAAAGGTAATAAAGAACTGACAACCGAACCGACCATTTTCTTTAGTCTCAATATTGCTCTCGGGTATTGATGCTCGTTGTTTCCATGCTCCATAAAAAAGCCGGCATTCATGCCGGCTTTTTTATGCCTTGATCGGGCAACCGTATTTTAACGGTTGCCGATGTCATCACTGACGGGAGGCCTGTCGCCAAAGCTGCGGCGGGTCTTGTGTTCGACTCGCACGGGTGGCTTTTCGCTGTCACGGCGGGGGCGGCTGTCATAGCCGGCATCCCGTGGGGCGCGGTCGCCAAAGCTGCGGCGCTCGCCATAGCCACCTTCCGGACGCGGTTTGCGCTCGGCAAAGCCGCCGGGGCGCGAACCGGAGCGGTCACCAAAGCTGCGTGCCTGGCCGCCTTCACGGGGCTTGCGTGCGGCAAAACCTTCGCTGCGTGGTTTACGCTCAAGGCCGGTACGCTCCATGAAGTCACGGCGCTGGAATTCACCAAAACCGTTTTCATTGATGCGCGGCTGACGCTCGTCGAAGTCGCGACGGGGGCGATCATTGTTTTCACGCGGGGCACGGTTGCCGAAGTTGTCGTCACGCGGCATACGCTGCTCGCGATCACCAAAAGAGCGGCGCTCACTGAAGCCTTCTGCACGGGGCTTGCGATCCCCAAAGGGGCGATCACCCTGGCGGGGGCCGCCTTCGCGTGCCGGGCGATCAGAGAAGCGCTTGGGACGCTCGTCGCGCTGCTGGCGCTCCTTGTGCCCCCAACGCGGCTTGTCGCCAAAGTTGCGTGCAGGGCGGTCACTGTCAGCACGGCGACGTGGTTCCAGTCCTTCGATGGTCTGGATTTCCAGCTTCTGCTCCAGGAAATGCTCGATACGGCGCAGCACGCTGCGATCGCGCGGCCCGACCAGCGAGCAGGCAATTCCGGTACGGCCGGCACGACCGGTGCGGCCTATGCGGTGCACATAGTCTTCGGCGTTCTTGGGCAGGTCGTAGTTCACGACATGGCTGATGCCGGGTACGTCAATGCCACGGGCCGCCACATCGGTTGCCACGAGTATCTTGGTGCGGCCACTGCGCAGGGCGGTCAGGGTGCGGTTACGTGCACTCTGCTTCATGTCACCGTGCAGCGAATCCACGGCAAAGCCGATTTCGGCCAGCTCGTCGGCAAGGCGATCACTGTCGATGCGCGTGCCGGAGAAGACGATGGCCTGGTTCACGTCCACATTGGTGAGCAGGTTGAGCAACAGCTTCTTCTTGTGCTCCATGTCATCAGCGTAATAAACGCGCTGTTCGATCTGCTCATGCTTGGTGGTGTGGCCGGCGTCCACGGCAATACGCTCGGGGTTGCGCAGCAGGTTCTCTGCCAGTTTGGCCATGCGGTCTTCCACCGTGGCAGAGAACAGCAGGGTCTGGCGTTCGGCAGGCATGGCGGCAGCAATCTGCTCGACATCATCGATGAAGCCCATGTCCAGCATGCGGTCGGCTTCATCCAGCACCAGCATTTCCAGGCGCTCGAACACGATACGGCCACGGCTCATGTGGTCAAGCAGGCGGCCTGGCGTGGCAACCATGATGTCGTAAGGGCGCGATAGCAGTTTGTTCTGGGCAGGAAAAGGCATGCCGCCCAGTACGCTGACGGTACGCACGTTGCGCAGTTCGGAGCCATATTTCTGCGCGGCAGCGGTGACCTGTTGTGCCAGTTCGCGGGTGGGTGTCAGTACCAGCACGCGCGGGCCGCGGCCGATCTTGCGCGGTTCTTCGGCCAGCAGGGAAAGGGCGGGCAGCATGAAGGCTGCGGTTTTGCCGGTGCCGGTCTGGGCGGAAACGATAAGGTCCCTGCCTTCAAGCGCGGCGGGGATGGCCTTGGCCTGGACAGGTGTGGGTTCGGTATAGCCGGTTGCAGCAATGGCGCGTTGCAAGGCTTCGTGAAGGGAAAGCTCGGAAAAAGACAACATGAAACTCCGGGGCATGCAAAAGCCCTGTGGGTCATTCAAAAAGCAAGCCGGGGAAAGGGCCTTGAATGCCCTGGAGCGGCTGGCGCGGAATCGTCGCCAAACCAGATATCGCTGCAAGAGGGGAGCTTGGAACGCTCGACTGGCAGAGGCAGGTCAGGAACGATGGGAAAGTTCCTGAGAAGCCAGTCGTATGTTTCTGTGGACTGATGGGGCTTCAACGGAGCTTTCACTGCGGGTAAGACGACCGGTCCTTGTGGAGGTCACCCCGCGTCCGGGATACCCGGACCAGGCAGAGGGCCCAGAATGCAGGCCTTGCGCTACTTCATCTTCAATCAGGGCTTGTTGCTGGTGGTTGCCAGATGGCAGGGCCTGATGGGGCGCGGAGTCTACAGACATGCCTTTGAAAAGCAAGGGCCTGTTCCATGTGATTGGGCTTCGGTGAAGTGGCACCAACCGCTTGATCAGTGAACGTCAAAAGACAGTGCCATCCAGCAGGGTGATACGTGAAAGGCCTGGATATCGAGGAGCTGAAGCTTTATTGAATGTGGCGCGGCCATCTGCAGTCATACAAATCAAGGACTTGTCTTTTGGCATGATGGTGGGCGGTACTGGGATTGAACCAGTGACCCCTGCCGTGTGAAGGCAGTGCTCTCCCGCTGAGCTAACCGCCCGCGCATTGCGAAGAGGCGCGTATCTTACTGATTTACGGGGGGGAGGCAAGTCTTGGGCTGGCGTTTATGAGGCCTGTCTTCGGTTGTCTGATCCTGACGAATGAATAGCGGCCATGGCGGACCCACCTTGAGGAGAGGCTGGGTGATCCATTTACATTTCTTTGGTGCCGGGAGTTTTCTGTGGGCATTGAATGTCTTGCATACACATCATGCAGGTTGCCACATGATGTGTATGCAAGTCTCTATTTTGTCAGAAAACGCTTTTTGAAGCTGACGAAAATATGACCAGATGAATTATTTTTTTCGTCATTTTTGTATCTTTCAGCATTGTCAATCTTGCCAGAAATGTGAACTGTCTCCCAAGATGATGGTCAGTTGTCTCGAGTGGAGAAACATCATGTCGGTAGCGTTTGCCTTCCAAGCTGAAGTGGCTTCTTCTGAGTCCGTGATTGGCCGCTCTTTTGTTCTGGGGTTGCCGGATCGGCAGGGTGTGTATCGCGTGGGTCTTGAGAGAAATGTATGGCAGATTCCCGCCGGTGGTTATGCCACGGGCGATCGTGTCAAAGTGGTGGCTGTAGAGAATGGTGGATTGGCTGTGGAAAAAGTCACTGCCTGACCCAATGCATCCGAAAACGACAAAGCCCGGATTTTCCGGGCTTTGTCGTTTTTGTGATCACCCCCTGAAACGAGGGTGAATTGTCAGGATTTATTGACTGTATTGGCCAGAAACTCCATAAGTCCTTCGCGGCTTATGTCTCGCGATTCTGAATCGCGCCGGTGCTTGTATTCCAGTGTCCCGGCATCCAGTCCCTTTTCGCCGACAACGATGCGATGCGGAATGCCTATCAGTTCGGCATCGGAAAACTTCACGCCGGGTCGTTCGTTGCGGTCATCGAAATACACGTCGTAACCGGCAGTTTTCAGGGCCTCATAGAGCTTTGTGCTTTCTTCCTGGATGCGTACCGATTTTGCCCAGTTCATGGGGATCAGGGCGATCTGGAAAGGGGCAATGCTGTCCGGCCAGATAATGCCCTTGTCATCGTGATTCTGTTCGATGGCGGAAGCGACCACACGTGTCACACCTATGCCGTAGCAGCCCATGGT
Organism: Moraxellaceae bacterium; assembly: GCA_037189985.1. Classification (GTDB taxonomy): domain Bacteria; phylum Pseudomonadota; class Gammaproteobacteria; order Pseudomonadales; family Moraxellaceae; genus UBA2031. The sequence continues at coordinate 71,017 of JBBCJX010000004.1, read as the reverse complement.
GACAGTGAAGGGTTTGCCGTCTTCGCCCAGCACATTCAGTTTGAGAGCCTCGGAGTATTTCTTGCCGAGCTGGAAGATGTGGCCGACTTCGATGCCGCGCTTGATGACAAGCCGGCCCTTGCCATCCGGTGAGGGATCTCCTTCCACGACATTGCGGATATCGGCGACCAGCGCAGGCTCGGGCAGGTCACGGCCAAAGTTGACGCCAGTGAGGTGGAAGCCCTCCTTGTTGGCCCCACATACGAAATCGCTCATGGCTGCCACGGTGCGGTCGGCAATCACACGAACATTCGCATCCACTCCCACCGGGCCGATGAAGCCGGGCTTGCAGGCCAGCGCTGCCACGATCTCGCTTTCGCTGGCCAGACGGAAGTCCTTGAGTCCTTCCAGCTTGCCAGCCTTGATTTCATTGAGCTCGTGGTCGCCGCGCAGCAGGAAGAGGGTAAAATGCTTCTGCTTGGGCGCTTTCTCGTCGACCTGTGTTTCCGAGACCACGGCAACAGCTTTCACCATGTGCGTGACAGCAATACCCAGCAGGGCGGCGACGTCGGCGCAGGCTGTCTGTGTAGGGGTGCCGACTTCTTTGAGAGCCTGGGTAGCAGCCGCGCGGGGCGCAGTCGGGGCCAGGGCCTCCGCCATTTCAGTATTGGCGGCGTAGTCGGAGGTGTCGGAGAAAGCGATGTCGTCTTCTCCGGAGCTGGCCAGCACATGGAATTCGTGCGAACCGGTACCGCCGATGGAGCCGGTGTCGGCCTGCACCGGGCGGAAGTCCAGTCCCAGGCGCGTGAAGATGCGGCAGTAGGCTTCATACATCACGTCATAGGTTTCCTGCAGTGATGCCTGGTCGCTGTGGAAGGAGTAGGCGTCTTTCATGAGGAACTCGCGCGAGCGCATGACACCGAAGCGGGGCCGGATTTCGTCACGGAACTTGGTCTGGATCTGGTAGAGATTGACCGGCAACTGCTTGTAGCTGTGCAGCTCGTTGCGGGCCAGATCGGTGATGACTTCCTCATGCGTGGGGCCGAGCACAAAGTCACGGTCATGCCTGTCCTTGAAGCGCAGCAGCTCGGGGCCGTACTGCACATAGCGGCCGGACTCTTCCCAGAGCTCGGCTGGCTGCGTGACAGGCATCAGTACTTCGAGAGCACCGACACGGTCCATTTCCTCGCGCACGATGCGTTCGACCTTGGCCAGCACGCGCTTGCCCAGCGGCAGCCAGTTATAGAGGCCGGTGGCCACCTTTCGCACCATGCCGGCGCGCAGCATGAGCTGGTGGGAGATGACTTCGGCATCGGCGGGAGTTTCGCGCTGGGTGGCAAGCAGCAGGCGGCTGACGCGCATGGGGATTTCCTGATCGGTCTGGAGAGAAAGGGCGGAATTGTAAGGGAGCCGGCCCGCCCTAGCCATGCCGGGCTTGTACCGCAGGGTACTCTCGGCAGGAGGGCTGTGGCTCGGTTACACTGCTGCCAGCCGGCCCAGACCGGTGCCTGCTGCAATCCCCTGAGGAATTCCCTGCATGACTCTGACTGCTGCCGACATCAATGCTGTCATTTGGCAGGGGCTGCCTGCTGCTGAAGGCAGCGGTTTTCGTGTCGAAGAGGCCGTGCCCGGCCGGGTGGTTTGCCGGATGGTGTATGCCGCTGCGCAATTGCGGCCGGGCGGCACGCTTTCCGGGCCGACCATGATGAGTCTGGCGGATGCCAGCATGTATGCCGCCGTCATGTCGTCCCTGGGGCGGCTCGAGATGGCGGTGACACAGAACATCAATATCAATTTCCTGATGCGGCCTGCACCGGCCGACCTCATTGCCGAAGCGGAGGTGCTCAAGCTCGGCCGTCGTACCGTTGTCATCGATGTAAGGATTTTTTCCGAAGGCAATCCCGATATGGTTGCCCATGCCACTGGAACGTACTCGCTTCCGCCTTCAGTCGCGGACAAAGCGTGATTTTTTGATTTTAAGGAACGTGACAATGGCTCTCGCAAAACCGCTGGCATTGAACCAGCTTTACAAGGCCTGCAAGGCCGCCGATTTTCCTTTCAAGACCACCCGGGACTGCAAGCCCTTCAACGACTTTCTTGGCCAGGAGCGCGCCAAGGAAGCTGTGAGCATGGCGGTTTCCCTGCCTCATGACGGTTACAACATCTTTGCTGTCGGCACTTCGGGCCTGGGCAAGCGCACGATGATCCGGCGCTTCCTGAACGAAGTGGCAAGAAAGCGCCCGGCACCTTCGGACTGGTGCTACGTCAACAATTTCGCTGAGCCCCGCTATCCGGTGGCACTGGAGTTCCCGGCCGGCCAGGGCATTGAGCTCAAGCAGGACATGGTCAGGCTGTGGCGGGAAATGTCGGAGGCCGTGATCAGCTCCTTTGACAGCGAACAGTATTTCGAACGCATGGAGTTGCTCAAGGGAGAGTTGTCTCGTGCCCAGCAGGACGCGCTTTCTGCCTTGGCGGGTGATGGCGAGAAGAAAGGCGTCAAGCTGGTATTGCGTACGCCCGGTGGTTACGGTTTTTCGCCGATGAATGCACAGGGCGAGGTGATGAGCATTGACGACTTCAATGCCCTTCCCAAAAAGGAACAGACACGCCTGAAAACAGTCATGACCGACATGGAGACCCGTCTACGCAAGGTAGCCCGCGGGCTCAACCAGGCGGAAGAGCAGAACCGTGACAAGGTGCGCCAGCTTAATGACGAGCTTACCTCCCGTGCCATTGGCCCGCATCTGGAAAGGCTGCGCCAGAAATACGCGCGCCATGCGGCTTTCCTGAAATACATTGATGCCTTCGAGAAAGATGTCATTGATAACGTTGATGTCATCCTGAATGCGCAGGAATCACAGCCTGATGTGGTAGCAGCCGTCAGTACCGATAGCGGCATTCCTTCCCGTTATCAGGTGAATGTGGTCGTGAGCAACGATCCTGAGCAGGGTGCGCCGGTGGTTTTTGAAGACCTGCCCACGCACTACAACCTCATGGGGCATGTCGAGCAGGTGACCTATATGGGCACCGTGGCTACGGATTTCACGCTGATCCGCGCCGGTGCCCTGCATCGTGCCAATGGCGGTTTCCTGCTGCTGGAGGCTGAGCAGGTGCTGGAGCAGCCCTATGCCTGGCAGGGACTCAAGCGTGCGCTGCGTTCCAAGTCGCTCAAGCTGTCGTCGCTGGAGCAGATGCTGACGCTGACGGGCACGATCTCGCTGGAGCCCGATGGCATCCCTTTCAATCTCAAGGTGGTACTGCTGGGCGACCGCGAGACGTTCTACCTGTTGCAGCAGTTTGATCCGGAGCTCGGCGAATTCTTCAAGATGCGTGCGGATTTCGAGTCCAGCATGCCGCGCACGAGGGAAAACGAAAGCAAGTATGCGCACTTTCTCGCGGATTTCGTGCACAAGGAAAGCCTGCGCCCCTTGGACAAGACAGCTGTCATGCGGCTTGTCGAGGAGGCGGCCCGTGCCGCTGATGATCAGGAAAAATTGTCCCTGCATGCCGCCAGCGTGGGTGACCTGCTGCGTGAAGCCAATTACTGGGCGGAGCAGGACAGTGCACGGCTGATCCGCAATATCCATATCCAGGCGGCGCTTGACGGGCAGGAGCGAAGGCATGAGCGCCTGCGCAAGCTTTATATGGAGGAAATCTCCAAGGGTACGCAGCTCTTTACGGCAGAAGGCGAAGTTGTTGGGCAGGTCAACGGTCTGACGGTCGTGCAGTATGCGGATGCTGAATTCGGCATGCCTTCGCGTATATCGGTGACGGCGCATTACGGTCATGGTGACATTACGGATATCGAGCGCGATGTGGACTTGGGTGGTGCCATTCACTCCAAGGGCGTACTCATTCTTTCCAGCTATCTCAAGGCCGTCTTTGGTGCGGAGCATGCACTTCGTTTTGCTGCCAATATTGCCTTTGAGCAGTCTTACGGTGGCGTGGATGGCGATTCTGCCTCGCTGGGTGAGCTGTGTGGCTTGTTGTCTGCCATTGCCCGGTTGCCTGTACGACAGAGTGTGGCCATCACAGGCTCCATGAACCAGTTTGGCGAAGTGCAGCCCATTGGTGGTGTGAACGAGAAGATCGAAGGCTTCTATGCCGCCTGCCAGCTCAAGGGTTTGCCCGGGCCTCAGGCAGTGATCATTCCTGTGCAGAATGTGCGGCATCTCATGTTGCGTCAGGATGTGCTGCAGGCTGTGAAGGAAAAGCGTTTCAGCATTCATGCCGTGTCGCGGGTCGAAGAGGCCATTGAGCTGTTGCTGGGCTTGCCGGCTGGCAAGGCGGACAAGGAAGGCCTGTTCCCGGAGAACAGTGTGTTCGGCAAGGTGGCTGCCCGCCTTGAAGTCTGGCGTCAGGCTGAAAAGAATGACGACAAGGATGACCGTGACGACGAAGATGAAAAGCCACGGCCCAAACTGCCGGAAGCGCCGCCACCAAAGCAGGCTCGTCGTCGCATGCGGTGACAGTGAATGAAAAACGGCAGCTGAGGCTGCCGTTTTTCATTTTGCCCGGTCACTGTCTGAGGCTGTGACGGGAGTGAGGTCGAAAGCACTAAAAGCCCATGCCTTTCCCCACACCTAGTAACGTCAATATCCCCAGAGCCGCAAAAATGCCGGCAGCCAGCGCATGTACGGTTCTTGTGGGCATGCGCTCTGCGATGCGGTCGCCCAGCAGGACGGCAGGTGCGTTGGCAAGCATCATGCCCAGTGTGGTGCCGGCGACCACGGCCACAAGCGCGTGGTATTGCGCTGCCAGTGCAACTGTGGCGATCTGGGTCTTGTCACCCATCTCGGCGAGGAAAAAGGCAATTACCGTTGTTGTGAAGACGCCGTAGCGGGCCAGTTGTGTTTCTTCTTCATCAAGCTTGTCCGGTATCAGTATCCAGATAGCCATGGCAATGAAGGAGACCCCCAGTATCCAGCGCATGGCTTCCGGACTGATCACGGAGGTGAGCCATGCGCCGACAGCGGCAGCACAGGCATGATTGACCAGTGTGGCTACCAGGATGCCGAGAATGATGGGCAGGGGCTTGCGGAAACGGGCAGCGAGGAGAAAGGCAAGCAGTTGGGTTTTGTCGCCGATCTCGGCGAGGGCCACGATGCCGGTTGAAACAAGGAAGGCTTCCACGGAGTGCTCCCGGCCGGAGTGAAGACACGATTGACCATACCTCTCCTCCGGCCAAGCGGGAGCGGCATGGTCAAAGGTCTTGCCAGGTCGGAACTGTCGTTACCATGGGCCGGTCGGAAACAGGCACCAAGTATGTTGATAACGACCTCTTCTACCCGTTCTGTCAGATCAGTCTGTGCATCAATCTGTACGAAAAGGGCGTGAGAGTGGCTACTCCCCAATGACGGCGGCAATGCTAACGGCGCGAGAGGACAAAGTCCATTGGAGGGGGCTGGTGGAAGGCGGTTCAGTGCCCTGCCGGCGTGTTCATGACCGTATCAATGACCAGTACGAGCTCCAGCAGGCGCGTGGCGTCCAAGTCTTCGCGTCGGGACAGCTCGTGCTCCACAAGAGGATGGATATTACAGTTGCCGGGCAGGCGTCCCCTCGCATCAATCACGGCACGAGTGCGGGGAATGAATATCCATTGCAGCCATTGGTGTGGCTTCAGCGTGTCGTACATGAAGGGCATGACGGAAGACAGGGCTTCCGGGCTGGGGGGCATGGCAGACCACAGCCGCAGTCCTTGCATTTCCTGTTCAACATCCTGCATCAACTCAAGAAGCTGCTGATGGCGCTCGTTTTCCTGCATCAGAAAATATCCGCTTTCAGAGGCCGTATTGATTCAGGTGGGACAGGAAGTCGCGGGCATTTTTCTCGCCTACGAGACGCGCCTGACTGATCTCATGACCGTTGGCATCAAAGAAGATGATGGTGGGTGGGCCCAATAATGAGAAACGCTTGAGCAGGGCGCGGTCCGCTTCATCATTTGCCGTGACATCGGCCTGTAGCAGATGCAGGCGGGAAAGCCGGTCGGCAATCTCTGGCTTGCGGAAGACATGGCGCTCCATCACCTTGCAGCTCACGCACCAGTCGGCATAGAAGTCCAGCATGACTGCCTTGCCTTCACGCTGTGCATTGGCAATTTCACGGTCGAGATCGGTGCTGGTTTTGACCATGATGAAGGGTGTTGCCGTGGCGGCTTGCGGCTGTGAACTGATCTGGGCCAGGGGTTTGAGTGGGTCGTCGCCGCCACTGGCTGCGCCGGCAACCAAGGCGCCGGCATACGCAATCACGCAGAAGGCGAGAGCACGAAGCAGCAATCCCGTGCCCTTGTTGACGGGCCGCAGTTGCCAGAGCCAGAAGCCCGCAGCAGCCGTACACAGGCCATAGAGGCCCAGCGTGACGGGTGCAGGGACAAGACGTGAAAGCAGTTCGGCAGCTACCACTAGCAGCAGCAAACCGAAGAAGGTCTTCACCTCGTTCATCCAGGCTCCTGCTTTGGGCAGCAGCCGTCCTTCAGTGGCGCCGAGCACCAGCAGGGGTACTCCCATCCCCAGAGCCATCACGAAAAGCGCCATGGCGCCGTAGACGGCATTGCCGGTCGTGCTCACATGCAGGAGCACGCCAAAAAGCGGGGCGGAAACGCAGGGAGAAACCACCAGTGCCGAAAACACGCCGATCAGGAAACTGCCTATCAGCGCGCCCCCTTGCTGACGCCGCCCCAACTTGTCGAAATGGTTGGTCAGAGCGGCCGGCAGACGCAGTTCGAACAGGCCGAAGAGGCTGAGGGCCAGTGTGAAGAAAAGCAGCGCAAAGACGATCAGTACGGGTGCCTGCTGGAACCAGCCTGGCAGATTGACCTGTTGCCCGAAGAACCCGACCACAAAGCCGATCAGGGCGTATACCGTGGCCACGCCGAGGACATAGGCGGTCGCCAGAAGAAAGCCTCTTCCCGCTGAGCTGGTGTGCTGGCGGGCGATGATGCCGGCCAGGATGGGCAGCATGGGCAGTACGCAGGGTGTGAAAGCCAGCCCCAGCCCCAGTGCGAAAAGCAGGAAGAGGCGCATGGGGCGGGAGTTGTCATCGGTTGTGGTGCTTTCGCCTGCGGCTACGGGTGCTGTTGTTGCCATTGCCATTGCCTCCGGGTCACCGAAGGGAAGCACCATGTCTTGGGGGGGGTAACAAAGGCCGGCATCGGCACAGCCTTGCCAGGTGACCTTGATCTGGCCATTGCCTGTCACGGGCAGGGTGACATTCATGCTGTCGTGGTAGACACGCACGCGGCCAAAGGTCGGATCTTCTTTCCACTCTCCCTCAGTGGAGTAGACCGGCTGGCCGGGCAGGGCGTCACCCCCTGCATTTTCAAAACGGAAACGCTCCCGGTAGAGGTAGTGGCCGGGAGTGACGCGAAAATCCAGAAAAAATCCGTCGACTGATTCTGAGGGGACGAGCTGGAAAGCTTGCTCAGCCGTAAGGAACTTGCCGCTGTTGCCCGCAGGAACCAGGCTTTTCAGGCTGGCGGCTGCGGGCATGGCTGTCAGTAATGTCAGCATGAGCATGCAGGCCATCAATAGCAGGCGATGCGTTGGCAGTGGCAGGACAGGCAGGCTTGGGCGATTCATGGGACAGGTAGCGGTCGGGCAGGGAGGCGCCATTGTCGGTGCAGGGCCCGGGAGCGACAAGCCCGCCGGGGCTGTTCAGGGCTGACAAGCGTTGTGCTTTCGTACATGCTCGGCGGCCTTCAAATACAGATAGCGTTCATTCCGGCGTTACAACAATCAAGGAGCCCCTTTGCCCATGTCCCCCCGTATCGTTTCTGCCCTCACGGGCATACTGGTCGCCTTTGTGGTGCTCTGGGTATTCAACCCCTTCGTCGTAATTGGCGCCGGTGAGCGTGGCGTGGTGATGAACTTCGGCGCTGTGCAGAAGGAAGTCATGGGCGAGGGCCTGCACCTGCGTGTGCCCATCATGCAGAAAGTGGTGATCATGGACGTGAAGGTCCAGAAGGGTGAAGGACAGGGGGATGCTGCCTCCAAGGATCTCCAGCATGTCACCACGAATGTCGCCTTGAACTACCACCTTGATCCGGCGCGCGTGGCCGAAACCTACCAGACGGTCGGAACGCTACTGGCCGTGGGCGATCGCATCATCCTGCCTGCCGTGCAAGAGTCCGTTAAGGCAGCCACGGCGCAGTACACGGCTGAAGAGCTCATTTCCCGTCGTCAGGAGGTCCGCGACAAGATCCGCAACCTGCTGCGCGAACGCCTCAACCGCAATGGCGTGATCGTGGATGAGTTCTCCATCGTCAATTTCTCATTCTCCCGCGAGTTCAACGTGGCCATTGAGTCCAAGACCACAGCCGAACAGCTCAAGCTCAAGGCCGAGCGTGACCTGGAACGTATCCGTATCGAGGCGGAGCAGAAGATCAGCAGTGCCAAGGCCGAAGCCGAAGCATTACGCCTGCAGCGTGAGATCGTGACGGAGCAGCTCATCAAGCTGCGTCAGATCGAGATGCAGCAGAAGGCCATCGACAAGTGGGATGGTCGCCTGCCCAATGTCACGGGCGGCGCCCTGCCGTTCATTGACGTGGGCAAGGCAGCGTCGGAAAAGCGTTGATCAATACCGGGCAGCTCTGTGGGCTGCCCGGCTTTGTTACCGCGTTGTTGCCTCCGACCTGATCAGTCGCCGCTGTCAGTGTGTCTCTCCGGTCACCCTTCGCGTTAACAAATGCCTGCCGGATGCATACACTTGGGCACCCTGTGCGCAGGCCCGGACAACTGACCGGGCTGTTCAGGCCGGTTATGGTTCGGCTTTCATAGTGCGCCAATGGCCCGCTGCCCGATTTCCCGGGAGCTACCGGCAGGCCCCAGAGCCTGGTGAAACAGGCCCCATTCCCCCTCAACGGAGATCACTCATGATTTATTCGGGATCAGCCATCAGCGTTGCGCTGCTGAATGATGGCATCGCGGAACTGAAATTCGATCTCGCCAACGAATCCGTCAACAAGTTCGACCGTGCCACGCTCACCGAGCTGGCCGCCGCAACCGACGCGATCAAGGCGGACAAGAATGTGAAGGGCGTAATCGTCACGTCCGGCAAGGGCGTATTCATTGTCGGTGCTGACATCACCGAATTCGGTGAGCTCTTCGGTGGAGGTGAAGCGCAGATCGCCGAGTGGGTGGTGAATGCCAACAAGATTTTCGCCGCTTTTGAAGACCTGCCCGTGCCGACCGTGGCTGCCATCAACGGTTTTGCGCTTGGTGGCGGTTTTGAAATGTGCCTGGCCTGTGATTATCGCGTGATGTCGACTGCCGCCAAGGTGGGCCTGCCGGAATCCAAGCTGGGTATCATGCCGGGCTTCGGCGGTACTATCCGTCTGCCGCGTGTGATCGGTATCGACAATGCGGCCGAGTGGATTGCTGCCGGTGCTGAAAAGCGCCCGGAAGTGGCACTGAAAGACGGTGCTGTGGATGCCGTTGTTGCACCTGAAAAACTGAAAGATGGCGCCATTGCGCTGGTGCAGCAGGCGATTGCTGGCAAGCTCGACTGGAAGGCCAAGCGTGAAGAAAAGCTGGTCCCGGTAAAGCTGAACAACATGGAACAGATGATGGCCTTCAACACGGCCACTGCCATGATTGCCGGTCAGGCCGGCCCGAACTATCCGGCGCCCAAACTTGCCATCCAGAATATCCAGGCACAGGCCAATTCCGGCCGTGACGCTGCGATTGCTGTTGAAGCCCAGTTCTTTGCCAAGGCTGCTGTCACGCCGCAGGCCAATGCGCTGGTGGGCCTTTTCCTTGCTGACCAGGCTGTGAAGAAGGCCGCCAAGAAGCACGAGAAGGGCAGCACCAAGGACATCAACCAGGCTGCCGTGCTCGGCGCCGGCATCATGGGTGGCGGTATCGCCTACCAGGCCGCCAGCAAGGGCACGCCCATCATCATGAAGGACATCGCCTCCAAGGCGCTGGATCTCGGTATGGGTGAAGCCACCAAGCTGTTGTCCAAGCAGGTGGAAAAGGGTCGCCTGACTCCGGCCAAGATGGGTGAGACTCTCTCGCGTATCCGCCCCACGCTGAACTACGGTGACTTCAAGGAAGTCGACATCATCATCGAAGCCGTGGTGGAAAATCCCAAGGTCAAGGCTGCCGTGCTGTCGGAAGTCGAAGGCCTGGTGAAAGAAGACACCATCATTGCCTCCAACACGTCGACGATCTCCATTTCCTTCCTCGGCGAATCGCTGAAGCGTCCGGAAAACTTCGTCGGCATGCATTTCTTCAACCCGGTGCACATGATGCCTCTGGTCGAAGTTATCCGTGGCAAGAAGTCTTCGGAAGCCGCCATCGCTTCCACCGTGAAGCTGGCCACCAAGATGGGCAAGACTCCCATCGTCGTGAACGACTGCCCGGGCTTCTTCGTGAACCGCGTGCTGTTCCCGTACTTTGGCGGCTTCGACCTGCTGGTGCGTGACGGTGCCGATTTCCAGGCCGTGGACAAGGTCATGGAAAAATTCGGCTGGCCCATGGGCCCTGCCTACCTGCTGGACGTGGTTGGCATCGACACCGGTGTGCACGCTGCCAAGGTGATGGCCGAAGGTTTCCCCGACCGCATGCAGCCTGACTACAAGTCCGGCACCGAAGTCATGTTCGAAAACACCCGTTACGGCCAGAAGAACGGCAAGGGCTATTATGTCTACGAACAGGACAAGAAGGGCAAGCCGCAGAAGAAGGTCGACCAGACCACTTACGACCTGCTGGGGCCCATCGTGGCCGAGCGTCGCGAATTCGACGCCGACGAGATCATCGCCCGCTGCATGATCCCGCTGGTCAACGAAGTGGCGCGCTGCCTGGAAGAAAACATCGTGGCCTCGCCGGCGGAAGCCGACATGGCGCTGATCATGGGCATCGGTTTCCCCCCGTTCCGCGGCGGCGCTTGCCGTTATGTGGACCAGGTGGGTGTCGCGAATTATGTCGCCCTCTGCGAGAAGTACGCGTCGCTGGGCAAGGCCTATGAAGCGCCGAAGCTGCTCAAAGACATGGCAAAAGCCAACAAGAAATTCTTCGGCTAAGGCCCAGTACGAGATTGGAGAGTTAAAAAATGAGTCTCAATCCGCGTGATGTAGTGATTGTGGATGGCGTGCGCAGCGCCATGGGCCGTTCCAAGGCGGGTATGTTCCGCAATGTGCGTGCCGACAGCCTTTCTGCCGAGCTGGTGCGTGCGCTGTTCAAGCGCAACCCCAATGCCAACCCGGAAGAAGTGGAAGACGTGATCTGGGGCTGTGTGAACCAGACCCTGGAACAGGGCATGAACATCAGCCGCAACATCGCCATGCTGGCGGAGCTGCCGCGCACCGTGCCCGGCCAGACCGTGAACCGTCTCTGCGGCTCCTCCATGCAGTCCCTGCACACCGCCGCTGCCCAGATCATGACGGGCCAGGGCGATGTGTTCGTGATCGGTGGTGTGGAGCACATGGGCCACGTCGGCATGATGCACGGCATCGACCTCAATCCGGCTGCGTCCAAGTACTATGCCAAGGCTTCCAACATGATGGGCCTGACCGCTGAAATGCTGGGCATGATGAATGGCATCTCGCGTGAAATGCAGGACCAGTTTGGTCTGGCATCGCACAAGAAGGCCTGGGCCGCCACGCTGGAGGGCCGCTTCAAGAATGAAATCATCGGCATCGAAGGTCATGACGCCGACGGTTTCAAAGTGCTCTGCGAAATCGACGAAGTGATCCGCCAGGACGCTGCGCTGGAGCAGCTGGCCTCGCTGAAGCCTGCCTTCAATCCCAAGGGCGGCACGGTGACGGCAGGTACGTCGTCCGCGCTGTCCGACGGTGCCTCCGCCATGCTGATCATGAGCGCTGAACGCGCCCAGGCCCTAGGCCTGAAGCCACGCGCCAAGATCCGCTCCATGGCCGTGGCCGGCTGCGAAGCCGCCATCATGGGCTGGGGTCCGGTGCCGGCCACGCAGAAGGCGCTGAAGCGCGCCGGCCTCACCATCGACGACATCCAGACGGTGGAGTTGAATGAAGCTTTCGCCGCGCAGGGCCTGGCCGTGCTCAAGGGTCTGAACCTGCTGGATAAGATCGACGAGAAGGTCAATCACAACGGCGGTGCTATCGCTCTGGGCCACCCGCTGGGTTGTTCCGGTGCCCGTATCACCACCACGCTCTTGAATGTGATGGAACAGAAGGATACGGAGATCGGCCTGGCCACCATGTGTATCGGACTTGGTCAAGGTATTGCGACGGTCATCGAACGTCTCAAGTAATCTGCGGCGCTTCGATCCGGAGCAAGCAGAAAAGAAAAAACCGCGGCCATAAGCCGCGGTTTTTTTTGCTTGGAAGTCGAGAGAAATATAATGCGGTTGTTTTTCCTTAGTTGACCAAGCTCTCGATTTTATCGCGCACGAAGTTGTTGATGGCTGTTGATCTGTCCTGTCCCTCCAGCTCTTGGCTATCGCAGGTGATCAGTACAATCAACCCCTTTTCTTTGAAAATATGCATCTGCTGGCCGCCAAGTCCTCGAGCTGTAATGGCATCAAGACCATTCATGCCGGGTCCCGTCTTGCGCCACCACTGCATGCCGTAACGAATATCCTGGGTTTCGAGATCATCTGCAGGGACGGGCTCTTCGTCTTCACCGAACTTGGCCATAAAGCCATTGCCTTGGGGCGCCAGGGACATATCCAGCCACTCTTTCGATATCAGTTGTTGGTCATCCCATCGACCTTCGTAGAGCATAAGCATTCCCAGCTTGGCAAGGTCACGGCTACGGACATTTAGTAAGCCACCGCCGAATGTGTAGTTGAAGATTGGAGAAAGTATTGGCCAAGAGATACTGGCTGTATCGATACCAAGTGGCGTGAAGATGTTGTCGTTGGCGTAATTGCTGAGTTGCTGATGGGTTATTTCCTTGAAAAAAACTGAAATCAGATAACTGTCATAGGTGTTGTAATTCCAGACAGAGCCTGGTTCGTAGGCGATTTGCTGTTGCAGAATGGAGCAGAGAAGCATGTCAGCTGCAATGGCGCACTGTGGGTTAGTGAGCGAGTTTAATAAAGGATCTTTCCCTTTTTCTTCTTTAAGCAACCATGAGTTCTCATTCCAGGCCAGTCCGGATCGCATTTGCAAGGCATGCCTGAGCGTAATGTCTCGGCGAGAATCCTCTGAAGGTAAGCCAGTAATTATTGTGTCAGGGAAGATGTCTCCGGCACGAACATCAAGATTGTCTATGTCACCCTTGGTCCATGCTCGCCCCAGAATCATGGAGGTCACACTTTTTGTGATGGACCAGACATTGTGAGGCGTATTTTCATCATTTCCGGTCTCGCTATCGGTGTCATGATAGCTTTCGTGTATCAGATACCCATCTTTGATGACGAGAAGGCTGGTGTGGAAAGGAAGGTCATTAGCGGCATCAGTTTCCAGAGATGCCAGTGCACCTGCAGGGAACCCATGCGACTCTGGTGTTGCTGTTCGCCATTCTGTTGTCGGCCAGTAATCAGGCGTTGTTGAGTCTTTGTCGGCAGGTTTTTTGTCGTTGCCGCAGGATGCGATGACCAGCAGAGTGGACAAAAGCAGTGTGCGCATGATTGGTGATGCGTAAGCTGTTACAGGCATGGCTATCTGGCCTCTTTTTTTATTGTTTTAAGGCATGCCTGAAGTATCTTTGATCAAAGGGTTGGTCACAACACAAGGTATCGTGTTTTGAGGAAAGCCACGACTCTCTGGTCGTGGCTTGGATGAGGTTTTAGAGGTTTTCGTAGCGGTTCATGTCCAGAATGGCTGCTTCCACCGGCTCTGTTTCCAGTATGTGTGCGCTGAAGTCATGGAAAAACCTCCAGAACTCGGGATGTGTTCTTCGTACTCCCCAACGCTCCACGATTTTGTCGAAGCCGGCCTTGCTGCTGGCGGCTTGCATGGACTCTGAAAAATCCTTGATTTCACTGGCAGCAATGTTGAACGAGAAGTTGGGATAGCTCGTTATGATGCCGGGGTAAATGGTCAGCGTGTCTTTCTCGGGCTGGTAGCGCAGGGTTTCAGCTGCCATGTAAGCCACATTGCTGTGCGCACGGTTGCGCAGCATGGTGTAAATCTCGCGTTGGCCATTGCTGTTGTGTACACGCAAGACAACGCTTTCCGGCAGGAAATTGATGACAGGAAGCTGGCGAGCGGGCCTGGCTGTCAGCCGGCTCAGTGCTAGGTCGGACTGGCGTATCCAAGGAGCAACATTGCTCCGGTGACAGTCGTCACTGCTCATGCTGCAGCGGTTCATGGGGTCGGGGCGTGCATTGATGGGCTGGAATTTCTGCAGCAGGCTCCGGGCAAGCTCTTGCAGCGGTTCTTTGCTGTCATAGCTGATCGCGGTGGGTTGTTCATTGTCCAGGCTGGGGTAATACAGCCACATCTTGAGTTTGCCACTCTTCTGGTACCAGTCGTCCATGTAGGGCTGCCGTGAAGCAGGTGGCATCAGCCTCAGGAAGTTGGTTTCGGCACCGTGCCGTATCAAGTCGAAATAAAGCCGCGTCTGCGCCTGGTGTGAAACCGTGTCATAGACATTGAAATTGACGACCAGCCCGTAATAGGTGCGCTCGAAGAGGGGATAGTCCATCCACCAGATAGTCTGGGGAATGGCACCGATATAACCCTTGCGGACGGATGAGCTGTCGTGGTGCCTGAAAATGGTCAGCAGCGCATTGTCGTTATGACCATCACCATTCCATATGTCGGCAAAATTGGCCCCTTTGGGCTCAAGCCTTGCGTAGTCTTTGCTCCGGAGTTTGCTGTAGTCATTGCGCAATTTGGTATAGCGCATCCATTGCGGGAAAAGATCAAGCATGCCGTCTTTCTGGCCAGGTACGCCAAGGAGTGGGTCCGATTGCTGGCGGTGTCCGGCATTGCTGATGTAGATGTCACTGGCAGGTGACTGGAATGCCACCCAGAAATGATCGCGGATGACATCGGTCGCAATATTTCCGCGGCACACCGGGCCACGAATGAAGGTGCGTACAAAATATTCGGCATTATCCAGCATGAACTGGTAACGGGCCCGGGCAGGAATGGCAGAGAAGGTGATGAAGGGGTTTGCCCGGTCTGCAACTTCATACCCGGGCAATTTCTGGACATTCCAGTTGCTCCCGAAGAAAAGCTGTCTGACATGTTCCAGCTTCTTTGCGCTGAGCGGATAGGTGATATGCGTCTTGTGTACGATGGCTCCCTGCACGGGGCGAAGCCGGTAATACACGGGGCCGTTGGGCGGATCGTTGGGTTGGGGGGTGGCAATCACTGACAGTGGTTTTCCACTGGGAGTGCGTGAGCGTACTAGCTCGAAAAAACGGTTTCCGGGCAGTTCTTCAAAGTGGAGATGTGCCAGGAAAAGATGCTCGTAGAGCCAACGTGCAACAAGTTGCTCCCGGTTGCCTCGCTGGTTGAGCAGTGCTTCCCATGCGGCAACATGCTTCTCTTCCTCTGCCGTGAATTGCAGGGGCTCGCTATCCATTGGTGCTCCCTGGCTGAGCCAGGCACGGATGGTTTCGTATTCTTTCTCATCCAGGCCCGTGACGCCCAAGGGCATGCCCCGATGGGGATATTTGCGGGAAAATTTTGCCAGCTCGTCATCATTGGTCGGGCATTGATGGGTGCTGTCGGTGCCGATGGGAATATCGTTGGGAAGGCGGCTGTGAGGTACAAGGGACTGCTGGCGTCCCAGCTCAATCATGCGGGCCAATAGCGAAACGTCTGCACTGTGTTCCTTGTCGCCAAGTACGGATGAGAACCCCAGCTTTTGCCAGCCTTCGGTGCTTTCCGCATCCATGAACAGGCGTGTGGGTGTCTGGGGCTTGGTGCGGGTACCGTCATAGACCTTGATCTTGGTCGCGCCTCGCAGGCTACCCTCAGCGCTCCCGAGATTGAGTTGGCAGGGAGCATCGTTGCAGGCATGACATGCCACGCATTTGCTCTCGAAAATAGGCTGGATGCTTTTGCGGTAGGAAACGGGAGATTCTGCGTGCAGTGCAGAGGCCAGAGGCAACAACAGGACCAGGCTGAAGAAATATCGGACCATGGATGCGGTATGAAGCATTGGCAGGGATCCTTCTGCGGGCGATAGCAGGCTGAGTCTAGCAGCGAGTATCTGCCAGTCTGACATTATCTGCCGGCCAGAAAGACCGGCTGTCACGATATGGCTGATGGTGGGTGTGCTGCGTTTGGCGGAAGGTTTAAAGCTCTACCTGTGTACCCAGCTCCACGACGCGGTTTGTCGGAATCTGGAAAAAGTCGGTGGCGGCCGCGGCATTTCTGGACATGGCTACAAACAGCTTCTCGCGCCAGGGCGACATTCCCGGTGCCACGCTGGCAATAATGCGTTCGCGTGACAGGAAGAAGCTGGTGTCCATCATGTCGAAGGCCATGTTGTGTGCATCACATGAGCCCAGCAGCGCAGGAACATCCGGCTGCTCCTTGAAGCCATAGTAGCCGGTGATTAGGAAGAAGTTGTGCGCGACTTCCTTGATTTCCAGGCGGTCTTCATCGGCTACAAACGGGATGTCTTTCGTGATGAGGGTGAGAAGCACATTGCGCTCATGAAGGATCTTGTTGTGCTTCATGTTGTGCAGCATGGCATGTGGCACGTACTGGTGACTGCCGGTCATGAAGACAGCCGTTCCCGGCACTGTCTGCACCGAAGAGCTGGTTCCGCCTATTGAGTTGATGAAGAGACCCAGGGGCATGGTCTCATTGGAGAGACGCTGGAACAGAAGTTCACGACCCCGTTTCCATGTCGCCATCACCGTAAACAGGCTGACGCCGATCAGCAAGGGTACCCAGCCACCCTGAAGCAGTTTGAGGGAGGCGGCACTGAAGAAGGCAATGTCGACAGCCAGTAAGGGCAACACCAGCAGGCCAATGGCCAGCGGATTCCACTTCCACAGGGTTCTTGCCACGACCGCAGCAAGGATGACGTCGCAGATCATGGTCAGGGTGACGGAGAAGCCGTAAGCGCCGGCGAGGTTGCCGGAGGACCGGAAAGCCACGACCAATATCAGAATGGCGGCCAGCAGGCCCCAATTCATGGCGGGAATGTAAATCTGGCCTATTTCCCGTGTCGAAGTGTGCTGGATGTCGAAGCGGGGCAGATAGCCAAGCTGTACGGCCTGCCGTGTAATGGAGAACACACCGGAAATGACGGCCTGTGAAGCAATCACAGCGGCCAGAGTCGCCAGTATCACCAGCGGGTACAGCCCCCATTCCGGCACCAGCATGTAAAAGGGGTTGGACACGGCTTCTGGATTGTTCAGCAGCAGGGCGCCCTGGCCGCCGTAATTCAGCAGTAGTGCCGGGAACACCATGTAGAACCAGGCCAAGCGTATGGGTTTGCGGCCGAAATGCCCCATGTCGGTATAAAGCGCTTCACCGCCGGTAATGGTCAGTACGACGGCTCCCAGCGCAATGAACGCCAGCATCTGGTGCTCGCTCATGAAGCGCCATGCCCAGATCGGGTTGGCAGCCTGAAGCACATGCGGGTATTCGCTGATCTGGATGATGCCCAGTATGGCCAGTGTGCTGAACCACACAAACATGATCGGGCCGAAAAGCGTCCCCATGGACCCGGTGCCTTTACGCTGCATCATGAACAGTGCAATGAGTACGGCGATGGTGATTGGCACTACAAAAGGAGTAAGCACCGGTGTGGCAACCTGCAGACCCTCGACGGCGGAAAGCACCGAGATCGCGGGTGTGATGATGCCGTCACCAAAGAAAAGGGCCGCACCGAAAAGCCCGATCACGATCAGCATGAGGCGCCGGCGGGGATGGCGCTGCTCGTTGCGCAAGGTCAGGGCCAGCAGCGCCATGATGCCGCCTTCACCGTTGTTGTCGGCGCGCATGATGAACAGCAGGTACTTGAGCGACACCACAATCGTGATGGCCCAGAAAATTAGGGAAAGAATGCCCAGCACGTTGTCATGCGTGAGCGGAATGCCGTGGCGGGGATTGAAGCATTCCTTGAGGGCGTAGAGCGGGCTGGTGCCGATGTCGCCAAAGACCACCCCCAGCGCACCCAGCGTCAGCAGGGAAGTGGAGGACTGATGACCGTGGTGTTCGGTCGCTTGCATATGGGTATCCCCGCTGCTTGCCCGTCTGGCCAAAAAAACCTTCCCGGACTCCCGGTGGGGAGTGCCTGCAGTCAGGGCGGGGAAAGGGGTTCAGGACAGAGGGGCGTGGCGCAAGACCAGTAAAGTGGGCGCATCTTACACCCGCCCTGCGGGGTGGCAAGCAGACAGAAACAAAACGGCCCGCACAAGGCGGGCCGTTTTGTTTCTGTCTGGCGGTGAGGGAGGGATTCGAACCCTCGGTACGCTATTAACGTACACACACTTTCCAGGCGTGCGCCTTCAACCGCTCGGCCACCTCACCAGAGAGTCGCGACGGGCTGCCGTCGCGAGGCGCGCATGATATACGACTGCCCTGCAAAGGCAAAGCCGGAAAAAGGCTTTCTGTTGCAGGGGGTTAGGGCTCACTGCACGTGACGGTGCATCTTGTGGCTATGGATGATGAGGGGGGAGTGCAGAGTCATCCGTGGGCAAAGACAGCAGATGGTCAGAGGCTGAACAGCGGCAATGTCTGGGGCTGGTCAATGGAGGGTGTTCGCCTGGCGTTGAAAGGTGCGCCTTCGTGCTGGAGCAGCCAGCGCTTGCGTTCCATCCCGCCGGCATAGCCTGTGAGTGATCCGTCGCTGCCGATGACGCGATGGCAGGGGACGACAATGGCCACCGGATTACGGGCATTGGCCATGCCCACGGCGCGGATTGCGGTAGGTTGGCCGATGGCGCGGGCAAGATCGGCATAGCTCCAAGTCTTGCCGGGAGGAATGTCACGTAACGCCTGCCAGACCTGTTGCTGGAAGCGGGTGCCGGAGGCATGTACCGGAATGTGCTTCAAGGCGCGGGCATCACCGGCCAGATAGTCTTGCAGGGCATGGTTTATGGCGTCAGGCAGGCGGCGCTGCTCCATGGGAATATGGCCAAAGCGGCGGGCAAGGTGCTGGCGGAAGCGGGAGTCGTATTCCTGAAAATCCAGGGCGCAAAGCTGCCCGCCACCATGGGCCAGCAGCAGCGTCCCCAGCGGTGATGGCAGCCTGTCCACAAAGACAGGGGGCGAGGAGGCCATGATTTACTCCTTCATCCATGAGTGATGAGCCAGTCTCCCAGCCGTGTGTGACAGCCCGTAGGGAGTTTTTGTCAGGACTTTGTAGCAGTTTTATCGTATCCGGCTATTTGAAAAAGTCTGCTCAGCAGTTCCGGTTTCTTGTTAAAGCATCATGAAGGATTTGGCTTTTGCCGGGCAGGCCTTATACTGCGCGCCCGCCCTGGTCAGGGCGGACTTTGTGGCAACCCTGCCGGTTCCCCCGCAATGCTAAGCAGCAAATCCCGCCAGGTCCGGAAGGAAGCAACGGTAGTTGTGATGCGTGTGCCGGGGTCGGGCTGGCAGGGGGGCCTCCCCTCTCTGGTTTTCCCCCTGAACCTACCTGCCCAGGCTTCATACAAAGGCGGCCCGCTGCCTTGGCTCTTGTCCCTGTCAGTCGCGTTTGGTGGCCGAACCACGACGTCAAGGCCCATCAGTTTTTTCTTGAGGCCACAAATAAAAATAATTATCATTTGCGCCCTCTTTGGGAGAGCAGTCCATGCAGATGATGGTTCAGACCTATGCCACGCAAGAGCCGGGAGGCGTCCGTTTGCGGGGTGGTGTAGGTGTGGCTGTTGTGGCATTGCATGTCGGACTGATTGCCTGGTTGCTGTTCGGTTTTGGGCCGGGGATTCCTCAGCCGGCACCGGACCAGGCGATGATGGTGATGATGATTCCCGCGCCTGAGCAACCACCTGCGCCGCCACCGCCACCCATCCCCAAGGTTGAAAAGCCTCCCATCATTGCCACGACCCGTCAGGTCGAGGCCGCCCCTACAGCACCTGTCATTCCGCCTGATCCGGTGGAAGAGGTGGTGACGGAACAGCCCGTCATCGATCAGCCGCCGGCACCACCCGCTCCGCCGTCTCCGCCTGCGCCACCGGCACCTCCTGCTGTGCCCATGCAAAGTGTACGCATGGCCTATCTTAACAACCCCTTGCCACGCTATCCGGATCACCTGCGCCGCCGCGGCATCCAAGGCAAGACTTTCCTGCGTGTGCTGGTCAGTCCTGAGGGGCGTGTCTTGCAGATTGAGCTGAATCGCAGCAGCGGTAATACCGAACTGGATGCCTCCGCCATGAAAGGCGTGCGCGACTGGAAGTTTGCTCCCTTCACGGGGCCGGGCGCTGTTGCCGGTTGGGCCATAATTCCCATCAATTTCAAACTGGAAAAGTGAAACCATGAACGAGACCGCTGGCATTGCGCACTTCATCTCGCAGTCCGATTTCATCGGCAAGAGCCTTTTCGTCATCCTCATCGTGATGTCGGTCGTGTCCTGGTACTACATCATTACCAAGGCCATTACCCAGATGCTGACCAAGAAGCGCAGCCAGGCCTTCACGGATTTTTTCTGGAACGCTTCATCGCTGGAAGCAGTGCAGCACGAGATCAGCACACACGGCGTGGACAATCCGTTTTCACACCTCACCAGCCATGCTCTTTTTGCCCGTGCACACCATGCCAAAGTGGGAGTTGCCAAGCTGGATGAAGCCGGTGGCCTGTCCGATTTCCTTACGCGCACCATGCGTCGCGTGATTGACGAAGAAACGACGCGTCTGGAAAACGGCCTGACCATGCTGGCTTCCGTCGGTGCAACAGCTCCTTTTGTGGGCCTCTTCGGTACGGTCTGGGGCGTGTATCACGCACTGGTTGCCATCGGTGCTGGAGGCGCGGGTTCGCTGGAGCAGATTTCCGGCCCGGTCGGCGAGGCGCTGATCATGACCGGCCTTGGCCTGGCCGTTGCCATTCCCGCCGTGCTTGGCTACAACGCTTTTGTGCGCAGCAACCGGGTCCTGCTTGGTCGTCTGGATGCCTTTGCCCATGATCTCTTTGCTTTCTTGACCACTGGCCAGCAAGCAATGAATAGTGGCAAGAACGGCAATATCTCCACGCTGCGCACTTCCGAGCGCAGCAACGAAGTGGCAGGGAACTGATCATGGCCTTTGGCGGTTTCAATCAGCAGGGCGGTGGCGCCCCCATGGCGGAAATCAACATGATTCCGCTGATCGATGTGATGCTGGTGTTGCTGGTCATCTTCATGGTGACCGCGCCACTGCTGTCACATGCCGTGAAAGTGGATTTGCCGACAGCGTCTTCGGCACCCGTCAAGCCGGCCGAGAAGGTCGATCTCAGTATTAATGGTGAGGGACAGCTCTTCTGGAATTCTCAGCCTCTCAGCAAGGAAGAGATTTTTGCGAAGCTCAATGAACAGGGCTTGAAGGCACCGGACAGCGAGCTGCACCTGCATGCTGACAAGAGCACGCGCTATGAACTGCTGGCAGAGGTGATGGCCGAGGCTGCCAGTGCCGGGCTCAGCAAGATCGGCTTTGTCACCCAGCCGGGAAAGGATGCTGCTGTGCCGGCACTCTGAGGGAGTCTCCATGAAAAAGCCCCGGCTGTGCCGGGGCTTTTTCATTTGAGTGAGCAACGGAATGACCGTCACTGTTGCTCAGGCCGTCAGTGCATCCATGCACAAGACAACCTGCCCTTGTCCGGGACGCATCACCACGCAGGAGAAGGTCACGCAGAGCCGATGCTCTGTCAGTGAAAGGTAAGGGCGGCTGATCTGCACACGACCGGGCTGTTCCACGGCGTTTCGGAAATACTGGCGCCGTGCCCAGCAAGCGCCACGGGCATCGGAAAGCGGATGGTCACGGCCGTTCAGGGCATGGGCCGTTAGTGCAGTATCCCCGATCTGGTAGCCCTGCATGTCAATGGCGTAGACACGGGTAACTTCCGGGTCCGGGATGTCCCGGACAATCTCTTCAAGACTTTTGCCGTCACGGCAGGCGTTCCATACCGCCATGAAGCGGCTGCGCATGCGCAGTTCCACCCGGTCGGGCATGGTTTTGCCAACACCCATCAGCAGTGCGGCTTTTTTCTGGATGGCCTCTGCACCGGGCAACAGGTATTCGGCAGTGGCAAACCAGTTGCCCTGCAGCAATTCAGCATCGGCATCTACCGCGATGCGTGCCTGGGTTTCAGTGCTGATGCCATCGACGAGTGCCAGTGCACCGGCTTCGCGCAGCAGTGACACCATGTGCGGGAACAGGCGGGCGGCCCGGGCCGATTCCTCGGCATTCTGAACCAGTGACGAGTCCAGCCTGACGATATCGGGTTGCAGGTCCAGTACACGATCAAAATTTGAGGCGCCCGAGCCAAAGTCATCCATGGCGATACGGAAGCCACACTCACGGTAAATGCCTGCAAATTCCTGGAGGTCACTGTCGCTGAGCGAGGTGCTGTCAGCAATCTCCAGCACGATACGCGAGGGGCTGACATTCAGGGCAGCCAGTTCTCGCAATGCCTCTTCAGGAGAAAAAAGCCGTTGCCTGATCGTTTGCGGATGAATGGGGAGGAAAATCCATTCATTGCCCTGTGGCATGGCGGGCACATTGCGGGCATGTACGGAGAGAGCAAGGCGGTCAAGGGCCGCAACTTCCTGGGCGTTCATGCGGCGAATCAGGGATTCAGCGTTTTCGTTGATGCCATCCCGCTCTACAAGAAGCTGTGCCTCAACGCCCACGCTGCGTAGCAGTGCCGGGCTGATGATGGCTTGATAGATGCTCTTCAGCTCGAGATTGCCAAGTACACCCACGCTCATGGTGCCTTCCTCGCGAAAACAACCTTCCGGAGAACCGGGAAACAGGGGGCGAATCAGTTGTGTCATGGTGGTTTGTCGTGCCGTGCTGTCAGGGGCTTGTTCTTCCCTGTGCCCCGGAGTGCCGTGAAGCAGGTCCTTTGACATTTCATCAAGCAAGATCGGTGCCGCCATTTTGTGCGTGGCGCAGTGACCAGATGCACCTGACTGGCGCGAAAGGCTTGCAGAAGTATGGTTTGGTGACGGATGCGTGCTCTTTTCCGGGGCGGATGTGCACCGCCACACATCATTTCCGGGATTGGCGGAAGGCGGCGGGTGTGCAGCCCGACCAGCGCCGGAAGGCATGGATGAAGGCGGCGGATTCGGCATATCCCAACTGCTGGGCGATGGCCTCTACTGGCTGCCGGCTGTTTGTCAGCAGCAACTGTGCCTTGCGGAAGCGCACACTCTCCAGCAGGGCCCGGAAGGAGTGACCTTCGTTGCCGAGTTGCCGGCGGAAGCTGCGCTCGGGGATATCGAAGGCTGCAGCAACTTCTGGTGCAGAAGGAAAGCTGCTGGTGAAGAGGTCTAGATGAGCCGCTACCTTGTCGCCCAGTCCGTCGGGAGTGGCCATGGACTGGATGGCCAGTTGCTCGTCGCACTGGGTACGGAACAAGGCATGCGAGGTGGCATCAGCCGTGGGGAAGCGCAGGTGCAAGTGCTCATTGCGAATCCAGCAGCGTGCCTCCTGGCCTTCACCCGTGAAAATGACCGGGCAACGGAAATGCTCCTCATAGGCGCTGGCTTCGGCTGGCCGCGAGTAGGGGATTTCCAGTGACTCGGCATGAATGTCCAGCCCCAGAGTGGTTTGCATGTCCCGGATCAGCTTGTAGGTGCCTGATATCTCGCCGTCCACGCGGAAACGGTAAGCTCGCTCCGGCAGGCGTAGCGGGCTGAGTATGAGTGCACTGCGGTCACGCCCGGGCTCAAAGCGCAGGGTGCTGAAAAGGAAGGTCAGTTGTTGGTAGCGGACACCTGTCTGGAAGGCTTCATAGGCATTGGCACAGCTCATCAGCAGCATCGTGAAGGGGCCATAGCCCGTGAAGCCGAAGTAGGTTCCTGTCTTCAGGCCGGCCAGCGGATCATGGAGTTGTTCGGCCATCTCCACGTAAATCTGCAATTCCAGAGAGCGGTCGATCCTGGCAGCCGGGTCCAGCCGGTCGGGGTCCAAGCCATGTCGGGCGAGCACAGGACGCGGGTCTTCGCCCAGGTCGTGAAGACCGCGCAAGGTATAGAGAAGGCCGAGAATGGGGCGGCTGGACATGGGTTGGCCGAAAATATCAATTACGGTGTCAGCCTAGCATATCGATACTGGCTCGTGCCTGATTAGATACAGGTCAAGCACCCGGCGGTTGCCGGGCATAACCAGAAGAAAGAGGCCCCGCATGAACACGCAAGCCCGTATTTCACCTGATACACAGGAAGTCGACATTGCCATCCTCGGGGCCGGTTTTGGTGGCCTGTGCATGGCCATCAAGCTGCGCGAGGCAGGCAACGACAATTTCCTCATCCTGGAAAAGGGCAGCGACATTGGTGGTACCTGGTATTTCAACAGTTATCCCGGCGCAGCCTGCGACGTGCAATCGCATATGTATTCTTTTTCATTTGCACCCAAGAATGACTGGAGCAAGCGTTACGCCCCGCAACCGGAAATCCACCAATACATGCGGGATGTCACAGCGCAATACGGTATCCGTCCTTTTGTACGTTTCAATCAGGTAGTGACCGAGGCCCGCTTTGATGAAGCCACAGCACGCTGGACCATCAGGACGGAAAGCGGATCCACGGTGGTGGCCCGCCATTTCGTGATGGCGACGGGACCGCTGCATGTGCCTTCCATTCCCAAGGTTCCCGGCCTGGAGAACTTCAAGGGCAAGGTTTTCCATTCGGCCCAGTGGGATCACGATTACGATCTGCGCGGCAAGAGCGTGGTGTCCATCGGTACGGGCGGCAGTGCCATCCAGTATGTGCCGGAAATCGCTCCCGACGTGAAGCAGCTCTACGTTTTCCAGCGTACGCCAGCCTGGGTCATTCCGCGTGACGAGCGCGGTTACCTCGGTCTCGAGAAAGCATTGTTCGCGCGCTTTCCGGTCCTGCGCCGCCTGCATCGCGCGCGTCTGTACTGGAGCAATGAGTCGCGACTCTTGCCTATTCTCAATGCCGGTATCGCCCGGCAGTTGCAGGCACTCGCCAAGCTCTTCATCCGTTACCAGGTCAAGGACAAGGAAACGGCACGCAAGCTTACGCCGGACTACACCATTGGCTGCAAGCGCATCCTGATTTCCAACAAGTATTACCCGGCCTTCAACCGCGACAATGTGGAACTGGTTACCGAGGGCATCAAGGAGATTCGTGAAAACAGCATCGTGACGCGCGATGGCATCGAGCGTCCGGTGGACTGCATCATCATGGGCACCGGTTTTGTGGTGGATCCCCGCATCTACCTGCGTGGTTTTCCACTGACCGGGCGGGCAGGGCACAACCTGCTGGATGACTGGAAAGAAACATCACAAGGCTATTACGGCTCTCAGGTGGCGGGTTATCCCAACTTCTTCCAGTTGGTGGGACCCAATACCGGCCTTGGCCACAACTCCATCATCTTCATGATAGAGGCACAGGTGCATTACATACTGGAGTGCCTCAAGTTGCTCAAGGCCAATGAAGCCGACAGCATGGAAGTCCGCCAGGATGTGCAGGACGAATTCAATCTCCGTCTCCAGCAAGGCTTCAAGGACACTGTATGGACATCCGGCTGTACCAGTTGGTACCGCAATGCCGATGGTGGCAACTTTGCTCTCTGGCCCCATTCCACCTGGAAATTCTGGCTGGAGACACGCAAGGTGCATGCTGACAACTATGTCTTCGGCAAGGCCAGCGTGCCGGCACTTTCCTCCATCAAGACGGGCAAGCGACAGAAAGCATCTGCCTGAGCTTTTACTTCGCGGGAAACAAGAACGGGCACCTTGATGGTGCCCGTTCTTGTTTTTTTGATGTCATGCGGATGTGGGTATGAGTCCTGCCTACAGCACCTTCACTTTCTGCTTGTCGCAGCGTTCGCATTTGTAAACGGTGACGAGTCTGCCCTGCTTCACGTCAAACTGCTTGTCTTGCCATATTTTCCATTTGTGGAAGCCATGCTGGCAGAGCCCTTTTGGGGGCGCTGCTGGCTTCTTGAAGGGCAGGATTTCACCCATGCTTAGCTCCGTTTTCCCGGTGAGTCCCAGCGCACTACGGCACCGCCATCGAATACCTTGCCCGAGTGTGCTTCGTGGAGGTTGATGAAGATGTTGGTTTCCGGAATGCCGGTATGGCGTGCCAGGCTGGCAGCGACAGACTCCAGAAGCAGCTTTGTCTTGCGTGCCGATGTTGTAGAAGGCGCCAGTATTTCCACCAGCAGGGGATGCGAGTCCCGGGGCTGTAGCTCGGCGGCCTTGCCGCCGACGACATAATGGCTGGGAAGCAGGTAGTCCCAGGTCGTGGTGATGTGCTCGAGTGCGATGCCTGTATCGTGGGCAATGTCGCGTGCGAGGATTTCCAGTGTCGATCGGGCATTGAAGGAGCCTTGCAAGGGCAGGGACTTCACGTGGATGAGCGGCATGATGGGCCACCATGGGAGCCTGGATGCACCAATGATAGCGTAGTCAGTCGGCAGGATTGGTCGCTGATCGGGCGGCAGCTATGCTTGTTTTCCAATGGCCTGCGGGAGTGATTCATGAGCCGTGCATTTGTCCGGGAGAGTGATGAAGGGACCCAGGATGATCTGCCGGAGCTTCCTCTCAGCGTGCACCCCAATTACGTCACTCCTCGCGGCCTTGCCTTGTTGCAGAGGAGGCTGCATGAGACGGTCCTGCAGCGTGATGCGGTAGACGGTGATGCCATGGGTGGTCGTCAGGAGCGTGCGCGTCTTGCCCGTGACATCCGCTGGTTGCAGGCTCGCCTGGCTGTAGCCATCCCTGTGCCGGAAGCTGCGGCCAGTCCGGCAAAAGCGGGGTTTGGCGTGGTGGTGGAGTTCATGGACGAAGAGGGGCAGATGTATTGCTACCAGATCGTGGGTGAGGACGAGGCAGACCCGGAGCAGGGCTATCTGAGCTGGGTGTCACCTCTGGCCAGGGCGCTGGAAGGGGCCTCTCAGGGTGACGAAATACGCTGGCCCCGTCCTTCGGGTGACAGGGTGGTCGAGATAGTGTCGATAAAGAGTGGTCGGGCAAGAGTACTTTAGGGCGAAGGCAGCTCAGGCGTTATTGCCTGTTCCTGTCATGCTTTTCGGAAAGCTCCTCCAGAAACGCTGCTTTGTCGCGTGGTGAAATCATGATGGTCTTTCCTTTTCCGTAATCAATACGAAGCCTGTCGAGCGAAAGAGCTGGGCTTGAAAGCGGATTGTTGGTTGGTCTGATGCTCTTGATGTCTGCGACAGGTATTGCCCAGCGAAAAGGCCCGCTTCTTATAAGCAGTGTGTTCGTATCCAGAAGATAGTGCGTATCCAGCAATAACCATAGCGGCAGTATGGCTCCCAGCAAGAAAGTGGATAACGCCGTTAACCACGTGGCCAGGGAGTTCAAGGGCAGCAGGGTGATACAGGCATACATGCTTGCTCCTGCCGTAGCCAGCAAGACGGCACCCAGCCAGGCATCTACTCGGGATCTGTAATCTGATTTACCTCCTGACGGGTCATTTGAGGTCATGGTTAATCCTTGTCATGAAAAGGTGGGGAGTACTTCTTTTGCCATGATGAAAATGCCGACAGATATTATGGTGCAGCCTGCGGCAAGGTTGAGAAGGCGATGTGTGTGTTTTGTGATGACCAAGCCTGCTTGCGCTGCCAGGGCAGCATAGACAAGTTTGCTGCCGCCCACTGCAAGAGCTGCAACTAAAAGGATGATGGTGATGTCGGCGAGTGTCAGTGCGGCAAGATCCATGAATGCCGGAAAGAAACCCAGATAGAAGAAAATGGCTTTCTGATCACCCATCGTGATCAAAAAACCGGTCATGAAGCTGTTCGCATGGGAGCCATTTTTTTGCGGTGTGTCAGCCGCATCTGATGGACAAGACCTCAGAAGACGTATGCCTAGCCATACCAGATAAGCGGCCCCGAGATACTTCACCAGCAAAAACATGTTGCCCATGGTATCGGCTACAACCGACAAGCCGGTAATCGCAATGATGATGAAGATGATGTCGCCGGCCACCACACCTGCTGCCGTAGTGGCCCCTTGCGCCAGACCAAATGCTGCAGAGCGAGTCGTGACGGCCAGTACGCTGATACTTGGCAGTGCCGCCAGTATCAACATGGCGGCAAAGAGGGAAAGGATGCTGGTGAAGCTCAGTGTGATATGCATGAGGTCATGCCTGACGGGCACGGGGGACTCGCCTGAATACTGTGTCAGCTATTGGCGGTGCTAGTGAAAACCAGCCTGTTGCCGAAAGGATCGCTTATGCACATGTCGCGGCTGCCCCAGGGAGTGTTTTCTATGCCGGGTCGCGCATATTTGTATTTTTTCTCTGCCAACTGTCTTTGGTATTCCTCCAGCCCTGCAGTTTCGATGCGTACGGCAGATCCCGGGCTGCAATCGCCATGATGCTCTGACAGGTGCAGGATGCATTCCTGTCTTGAAACCTGCATGTAAAGTGGCAGCCCGGCTTCAAATCGGTGCTCCCAGTCAATCGTGAAGCCCAGGAAATCCTTGTAGAACTCTCGAGCCTTGGCTTCGTCAAACATGCGAAGGATGGGGATTGTTTTACTGTGCATCATGCGTTGTACCTGCTTGTGTGGTCGGGCCATTTTGGGGCATGGCAAACTGGTCGTTGGCAGTGGTTCCTGATCGCCAGGAAAATATCGCATCCTTTGTTTTTATTTTGCGGGGATGACGGGAAGC
Source organism: Moraxellaceae bacterium (assembly GCA_037189985.1). Lineage (GTDB taxonomy): Bacteria > Pseudomonadota > Gammaproteobacteria > Pseudomonadales > Moraxellaceae > UBA2031. The sequence continues at coordinate 42,387 of JBBCJX010000004.1, read as the reverse complement.
CCGCCATCTTCATAACGGATGCCTCGTGCTTGTGGTGTAACTTCGTGAGCTCCGCTGAAGTTCGTTCACCTGCGCTTAATAGGCGCGCTGTGAGCGTTGCCAGTCGGCGTTGTACTGGTTTCGACGCTGCTGCAGCCAGTTTTCCGATGACTTGTTGATGGACTCAACGGCGGAGTTTCCAGCTGCGCGGATGGCTGACTCCCACTGGCCGGGTATGTAGCTGGCCATCGGATTCTTGTTGGCGTTGCGCAGACGATCAAGGCGGGCCTGTTCCTCCTGTTTGGCGCGAGCCTGCGCTTGTTCCCGAGAGCGTTTCCACTCTTGGTCGATTGCAAACTGGAGCATGTCGTTGGACATGCCCTTCGCCTTTGCAAGATCAGCCAGGCCAGAGAAGTTGCCGAGACCACAGGCGAGAACATATTCCTCAACCTCGGCGGCAGTATTGCGGCTGTCGACGCGATACTGGCACAAGGTGTTTGAGGCGCGTGCGGTCTCCCAGTGGCGCTTGTGGTCTGCGGCACGGCGCGCCTCTTCCTTGGCCCAGGCAGCGGCGATGGCCTGCTGGCGATTTGTGGCCTCGGCATTGAGTACTGCTTCCGCGCTTTTGTAGGCAATATTGAGGTCGGTGTTGGCGTCGCCGACAATGATGTCGGTGTTGGACCGGAAAGTGCGCCACTTGCCATCAGCAACAGACAGTGCGGATACCAGCCCGCCGAATGCGTCGGTGCGGGCAATGCTTGCATAGCGCGCTCCTGTCTCGGCGGCGATCAGTGCCTCGGAGGGCGAGCCCAGGTGCAATGTGAACTCAAAACCCTGGTCTTTGGGGAAAACTACTGCCCACATGGCGGCGGTGTTGGGCGGTGCATCGCTGTAGGAAGAAGTGTTCTTGCGTGGATAGGCGGCGAACATGCCGACCGCGCCCTTGGGCATCACGGCGGGTTGGCCATCGCGGCCGACGAGCATGAGCAGAGGCCCGAAAAAAGTTTGCGACGGGTTGTAATCAAGCGATGGCCCTTCCACGAAGAGATCAAGTGACAAGGAGTTGCAGCTGTCCACGCTGGTTGTGGTCAGGCCCGTCTTAGGCGTCAACCATAGCGAGGAATTGGACAAGACCGGCGCAATCTGCCGGCCATCAAGATCGAGGATGCCGGAGCGCACCACACTCTGCTCGTCGCGCCAACGCGCCAGCAATACATCGCCAACGCGCCGGACTGCCGGACGGATACCGTCGCCCCCCATATATTCGAGCTTGCGTGCCTTGCCTTCCGGCGTGAACAGGGTGACGTGCGATTTGCCCTGGCCCACCTGGAAAAAAAGCTCGCCGATGACAGCCGAAACGTTGCGGGGGGAGCCATCGGGGACTGCCTGCATGCAGCCATTGTCGGGCCGCAGTACCCCCGCATCCTGGAAATCAAAGCGCTCCTTTCCTTCACCTTTGCCTGCCGTGTATGTCCTGTACATCAGGTTCTTCGGGTAGGGGCCCTTGCCGTGGTCGATCACGACCGCACCGGTTGTCGAGTACGGCAGGACCTTGGCGTACTCAAAGGGGACGAGCGTTTTGCCGTTCGCATCTGTCATGCCTTGCAGGCTGAACAACTCGTTGTTTCTGGTTTCGGAATTCCGACAGGTGTAATTCTCGGAAACCACCTTCACGATGCCAGCTCCGCCACCGACGACGGGGACAGAATAAATGCTCTCTTCCTGCGTAAAGGGTTGGCTTTTCTTGCAGCTCTTCATATGGCTGGGAAATGATTTTGCTTCAGCGTATTGCGTCCATAAGCTGGCAGTGCTGCAAGCCAGCAAGGCGGCGGTAATTGCCATAAAGCGCATGATCGATCTCCCATAAGATTCTGCATCCTCGGAGGCTGCCGCCAGGGCTGTCAAGCCGTGACGAAAATGGCTTTCGCTGGGGTTGTTTCATTGCCGCACCCCTCGTACTCCTTCGGTCACTCCCGAGGCCAGTTGGCTTCAATCCCGGTCAAACCCGATCTCGCGCAGGAAGCCTGCCATCTCCTTCAGGTATTTCCCCTGATCCAGATGGATGAGGTGATTGCCCGGGAACCAGTGTAGCCGGGGCCTGTCCCAGTGATCCCAGAGCAGGCGGGCATGCTTGGGTGGTGCAAAGCGGTCGCCGGCGCCGCCGACGATGAGCAGGCGCTCTTTGGGGATTTTGGGGGCGTAGGTGAGCGGGCAGGTGATTGCCGTGGCATGGCGGGCTTCCCGGATGTCGGTGCCGGCGAGGCGCAGGCCGGCCTTGATGAGCTGGCCTGCTGGGCTCCATTGCAGGGCTATGTCCAGCACGCTGGCCAGCGGCACATTGGGGACGGCAAAGGCAAGTCGGTCTTCCACGGCCGCCAGCAGGGCTGTGGTATAGCCACCAAGTGAAATTCCGGTGACGCCGGTCTGAGGTACACCACTGTCTTCCAGATAGTCCAGGAAAAGCCGGAAGTCGTGCACGGCATGCGCGATGGTTTCATTCAGGTGGGAGAAACCATGGGAGAAATAGCCATGGCCTGAAAAGGGCGAGAGTTTTTCCTGGCGGCGGCCATGAAACGGTAGCGTGTAAAGCAGGACGTCGTATCCCTGCTTGAAAAACCAGGGCAGGGCGAGGAAGCGGCTGTTGATCCAGTAAGGGTCGGCCACAAAGCCGTGTATGAGGCAGATGGTAGGCCGGGGTTTGTCGCCGTGGCGCCAGTGCTCGGCCCAGGCAATGCGGTTGCGCCTGTGGCGGGCATAGGATTCGCGCAGTGCCGGGTTCACGGCCTGGAAATTGCTCTCGAAGGAGAGCACCTCCACATTGCCTTCCCGGGGGCGGAACTCCAGCAGGCCGGGCTTGTGGCGCCGCATTTCCACTTTTTGCCGGGGACGGGCGAAAAACGCGGAGGCGTCATGCTGGTCCGCCAGGTTTTTGTAAAAATCCCAGGCGGCCCTGTCCTGCCGGAAATTGCCGGGCAGCAGTACGCCGGGCAGGGCCAGCCCGGTGACCATGGTGGCAAGGGCGGTACGCACTCCCAGGTCGATCAGGGCGGTGCCATCGACCATGGCCTGGGACTTGAGGTCCAGATAGAAGTCGTCCGGGAACTTGTGGAAGGCCGGATCCAGGTTGTTCCACCAGGGCTGTTCCGGCATCAGGCGGCGCGAGTGGCCATAGGTTTCGTTGGCAACGCGGGAAACGTGCTGGGCAAGCTGCTCCATGGAGGTACTGCTCGTGACTGATTGGTGCCGGGACGATAGCGACCGTGGCCTGTCTCTGGCAAGGCATGGGCCTGGCGGAGCACCCGGCCGGGTGGCTGTCAGGATGAACTGCCCATTCTGTTGCCCGTCCGGCTTCTGCCTCGGCAGGTCAGCGGGTAGCATAGGCGCTCTTTCGGGGCTGCCGGGTCTGGCTTGCCCCGACGTTTTTTGACATTCATGAGTGTGCCGCATGAGTTATCAGGTTCTGGCCCGCAAATACCGGCCCCGCAGCTTCCGTGAGCTGGTCGGGCAGGAGCATGTGGCGCGCGCGCTCATCAATGCGCTGGATCAGGACCGCCTGCACCATGCCTACCTCTTTACCGGCACGCGTGGCGTGGGCAAGACCACCATCGCCCGTATCCTGGCCAAGTGCCTGAACTGTGAGACCGGGGTGAGCTCCGAGCCCTGTGGCGTGTGCTCCACCTGCCGCGAGGTGGACGAAGGCCGCTTCGTGGACCTGATCGAGGTGGACGCGGCTTCCCGTACCAAGGTCGAGGATACGCGTGAGTTGCTGGACAACGTGCAGTACGCGCCCACGCGTGGCCGCTACAAGGTTTACCTCATCGACGAAGTGCACATGTTGTCCGGGCATTCCTTCAATGCCCTGCTCAAGACACTGGAAGAGCCGCCACCGCATGTGAAGTTCCTGCTGGCCACGACTGATCCGCAAAAACTGCCGGTCACCATCCTGTCGCGCTGCCTGCAGTTTTCGCTCAAGGCCATGTCGCCGGAGCGGGTCGTTGAACACCTCTCTGCCGTGTTGCAGAAAGAGGTCGTGCCTTTTGATGAGGCGGCGTTGTGGGAACTGGGGCATGCGGCCAACGGTTCTATGCGTGATGCCCTCTCACTGACCGACCAGGCAATTGCCTTCGGCAATGGCCGGCTGGATACCGCCGATGTGCGTACCATGCTGGGCTCCATTGATCGCGATCTCGTTTTCCGCGTGCTGGAGGCCGTGAATTCCGGTGATGCCGCCGTGGTGCTGGATGTCTGCGCGCAACTGACCGAGCAGAGTGTGGATTTTGCCGGTGCGTTGGCGGAAGTGGTGTCTGCACTGCACCGCATCACGCTGGCGCAGATGCTGCCTGATGCCGTGGACAATGCCACGGGTGACCGCGAGCGTGTGCTCACACTGGCACAGGCCTGTACGGCGGAAGACATCCAGCTTTATTACCAGATCGCTCTGCACGGCCGGCGGGATTTGCCCTATGCGGCGGACCTGCGTTCCGGTTTTGAAATGACGTTGCTGCGCATGCTGGCTTTCCGGCCGGTGCCCACGGCTGCGGGTCAGGGAAGTGCTGCGCCACGCCCTGCACCGGGAAGACAGGCGCCACCCCGTTCGACACCGCCTGCAGCGCATGGTGGCCCGCAGGCCATGGCGCGTGCAGCGACAGCTGTTGCGGCCGCACCGGTGGAAAGACCGATGCCGCCTGCGGCCCGGCCTGCTTTGAGAGCAGAAGCAGCAACACCGGCACCCACTTCCAATGTGGTGCCATTGCATGCTCCGTCGCAACCGGCTTCCCCGCCTGTCCAAGAAGCAGCACCGCAGCCTGCGATGAGTGCGTTGCCAGAGGATTACTGCACGGCAGAGGCTTGGGAGCGCTGGGTGCAGGCAAGCGGTCTGAATGGTGGCAGCCTCAACCTTGCTCGTCATGCGGCCTTGGTGGCCGCCGGAGATGGCTCGTTCGAGCTTCAGGTTGCTGCCCGGCACGAGATAGTGGCCAGCACGCAGTCCTTTGCGCAGATCGAGGAACGCTTCCTGCGCCAGTTTCCCCAGGCCCGCCTGAAGCTGGCGAAGAAAGACCCGGCCTATACCGTGCCCATGCAGGTGATTGCCGCGCGCAAGCAGGCCCGTCTTGTGGATGCCGAACGCACGCTGAGGGAAGACCCGGTGGTGCGTGCCCTGATGCAGGATTTCCAGGCAGAGATATTGCCTGACTCCATTACACCGATTGACTGAGACTTTAAGAAAGAAGGACTCCTGAAATGAATATGCAGCAATTGATGCAACAGGCCCAACGCATGCAGGAGCAGATGCAGAAGCAGATGCAGAAGGCGCAGGAAGAGCTGGGCAATACCGAGCTGACAGGCGAGTCTGGCGCGGGGCTGATAAAGATTGTCATGACCGGACGTCATGATGTGAAGCGCGTCGAGATCGACGACAGCCTGCTCAAGGAAGACAAGGAAATGCTGGAAGACCTCATTGCCGCTGCCGTCAATGACGCCGTACGCAAGGTCGAAGATTTCAGCCAGAAGAAGATGGGTGGCGTGACGCAGGGACTCAACCTGCCGCCCGGAATGAAATTGCCTTTCTGAGTGAACTCCCAAATGGTGTTACGCAATCTCTCCCTGTTGTGCTGTGTCATGCTTGCCTCGACTGCCGTACATGCCGAGGCCTTCAAGCTGGTCAGTCGTGATGGCCGTCAGGCCGAATATGCCGGTTCCCTGAGCCTGAGCGGTCGCTTCGAGCGGCGCCAGGACGCGGAGACACTGGACTGGCGCGGCGACCGTGTCTGCTTTTTCCCCGAAGCTGCCGCCGCCAGCCAGTTGCCGCGCGAGTCGGCTACAGGCGGCAATGCCCGTTTCTGCTTTTCCAATCACCGGGCTGCGACGGACCAGTTGCGGCTTGTCGCCCAGCCAGCTGCCGGCAGTTGCGGTGTTACCGGCACAGCCACCGTGTCGATTTCCCGCTATGTGGTTGAAAGCGGAGATGGCGACATTTATGACCAGGCCTGGCTCGATAAGGTCTTGCAGCAAGGGCCGGTATCGCCCTTGCGCTGCAACTGACGTGATGATCGCCGCATGTTGCTGATGCCATGTTCCTGAGTCCGCTGGTCACCGAACTGGTTGATGCCCTGCGTGTCTTGCCGGGGGTCGGCCCCAAGTCTGCGCAGCGCATGGCGCTGCACCTGCTGGAAAGAAACCGTGCCGGCGGCATGAAGCTGTCAGAGGTTCTTGCACGAGCCATGCAGGGAGTGAGGGAGTGCAACCGCTGCCAGAATCTTACGGAGCAGGAGGTCTGCCACGTTTGTGCGAGCCCGTCGCGTGATCAGGGGGTGCTCTGCGTGGTAGAGAATCCGGTGGACCTCATGGCGATAGAAAGCTCGGCGTCCTATCGCGGCGTTTATTTCGTGCTCAAGGGGCATCTCTCGCCACTGGATGGCATAGGTCCTCGCGAACTGGGCATTCCCCGTCTGCTTGAACGTATTCGTGGCAGTGAGCTGCGTGAGCTCATTCTCGCCACCAATCCCACGGTGGAGGGAGAGGCGACTGCCCATTACATCCGTGAAGCATTGCGTGACCATCCCTCCTTGCTTGTCAGCCGTATCGCTCATGGTGTCCCCATGGGGGGGGAGCTTGAGTTTGTGGATGGCAATACGCTGGCCCATGCTCTGGCTGGCCGGAAATCCTTGGGCTGAGCCGGGTTTTCATTTTCCTTGAGCGCTGGTTTTCGGCAGGTGTCGGGGAAAGCAATGCTTCAAGTGTGTAGAGATTTGCTGGTGTTGCGGTATTCGTTCGTGCGCTTTTGGCACATTGTGGGGCGGGTGCAGGCAGGGCTGGCAGCAACCGGCTGTTGTTTCGGCGTTGTTTTGCCGTGAGACAGGCAGCAGCCACCAACCTGAGGTAAGCATGCAATGAGCTACAGCGAATATTTCAACGATACCCACGAGGAAGTGCGTCGCACCATACGCAAGATCGTGGCAGAACACATCGCGCCCTTCGTGGACGAATGGGAGGAGGCCGGGACTTTCCCGCGCGAGCTTTACACCACGCTGGCCGATGCCGGTATTTCCGGAATCGGATACCCGGAAGACTTGGGCGGCTTTGCCGAAAATGATGTCTTCATGAAGATTGCTGCGAGCGAAGAGCTGATGCGTTCAGGCTCAGGTGGTCTGGTTGCCAGCCTGGGGTCTGCCGACATCGGTTTGCCGCCCATCGTGAAATGGGGCACGGCAGAGATGAAGCAGCGTGTGGTGCCAGCTGTGCTGCGGGGTGAAAAAATTGCTGCACTGGCCATCACAGAGCCTTCAGGCGGCTCGGATGTGGCCAATATCCGCACGCGTGCCGTGAGTGATGGTGATTTCTACCGGGTCACCGGCTCCAAGGTTTTCATTACCTCCGGTATACGTGCCGACTATTACACCGTGGCCGTACGCACCGGTGGCGAAGGCTACGGTGGCATCAGCCTGTTGCTGATGGAGAAAGGCATGCCTGGATTCACTACCGGCAAGCCCTTGAAAAAGCATGGCTGGTGGGCCAGTGATACAGCCGAACTGTTCTTTGATGACGTCAAGGTACCCAAGGCCAATCTCATTGGCGGTGAAAATGCCGGCTTCTTCGTCATCATGACGAATTTCCAGATGGAGCGCCTGAATCTTGCCGTGATGGCCAACATGACTTCTCAGATGGCGCTGGAAGAATCGCTGCGCTATGTGCAGGAGCGCGAGGCTTTCGGCAAGCCGCTGGCCAAGATGCAGGTCATTCGCCACAAGCTGGCGGACATGGCTACGCAGGTGGAAGCTAGCCGTGAATTCACCTATCGCGTGGCAGCGCGCATCCAGGCAGGCATTCCCTCCGTCAAGGAGGTTTCCATGGCCAAGAATTTTGCCACCAAGGTGAGTGATCACGTGACCTGGGAAGCCGTGCAGATATTCGGTGGCATGGGTTTCATGCGCGAGACTTTGGTAGAGCGCCTGGCACGTGACAACCGCATTCTCTCCATTGGCGGCGGCACCTACGAGATCATGAACGAGGTCATTGCCAAGCAACTTGGCCTCTGAGGCTTTTTGACAAGTGTCATTCCCGCGCAAGCGGGAGTCTTGGGGACGGCAGGACTTGCCGTAGCCATGAGATCCCCGCCTGAGCGGGGATGACGATGAAAGGAACGGAATTGAACATAATCCACATCAGCGATAACCGTGCCCTTGCCGATCTGGCCAGTGAGCTGGCCTCCCGCGAGTCCATCGCACTGGATACGGAGTTCATGCGGGTGGATACCTTTCACCCGCGTCTTGCCCTGATTCAGATTGGAGACGGTGATAACGAGTATCTGGTGGACCCGCTGGCAATCACGGATTTTTCACCGCTGCTGCCACTGTTGCTCAAGGAGTTTCCACGCAAGTTGTTGCACGCCTGTTCGGAAGATATCGAAGTTCTGACCCGGCTCGCCGGTGCCATGCCCAAGGGGATCATTGATACCCAGATTGCTACCGCCTTCATGGGGCAGGGTCTGCAGGTGGGATACCAGAAGGCCTTGCAGGACAATCTGGGCGTTGACATCCCCAAGGGTGAGTCACGCTCGGACTGGCTGCAGCGGCCGCTCAGCGAAGGGCAGGTGGCCTACGCCGCGCTGGATGTGAAATACCTGCCCCCTTTGCATGCACGGCTTGAAGAGGGTCTGCAATCCCGCCAACTGACGGCCTATTTTGAAAGTGACTGCAGGCTCATGCTGGACGAGCTGGATTTCCAGCCTGATCCTCTGCTGCTCTATCGTGATGTCAGCAATGCCTGGAGGCTGCGCCGGCAGGAGCTTGCAGTCTTGCGTGAGCTTCTGGTCTGGCGCGAAGAACAGGCGCGGGAGCGGGATATTCCCCGTGGCTTCCTTATCAAGAACAGCAGTCTTTTTTCGCTGGCACGGCAGCAGCCCTCCAGTCTCAAGGTGCTGGGTGAAATCGAGGATGTTACGCCGCGCATCCTGCGCAAGGAAGGCACAAGCATTCTGGAGGTGATTGCCAGGGCGGCCAGACTGCCTGCCGAAGACTGGCCGGATACTTTGCCTGTGCCCTTGCCGCGTGAAGCAAGAGACCTCTTTGATGCTTTGCGCGGAGCTGCGAAATCCGTAGCGGTAAAAACAGCAGTGCCGGACGAAGTGTTATTGCGCAAGCGACACATCGAGGCACTGGTGCTTGGCAGGACAGACCATGGCGAGGAAGCGACTCTGCCTCGTGCCTTCATGGGGTGGCGTGGCGAGCTGCTGCTGCCTGTCCTGGAGCCGGTACTTGAGGCGGCATCTGCTGAAATTGCAAGCTGGCGCCAGGAGCGCCGTCGCTCCGTGGAGTCCGGGAAATGAGCCTGCTTCTGTTGTCGGTCTACAAAAGCCTGAAACGTGACGAGATGTATCTCTACGTGACCAAGGGCAGTGATGTGCAGAAGCTGCCCGAAGCCCTCTTGCAGGTATTCGGCACTCCTCAGCATGTCATGGATGTTCCGCTCAAGCCGGGTCGTGACCTTGCCCACATCAGCGGCGAGAAGCTCCGGGCAGAAATTGCACGTACCGGCTTCTATCTGCAGATGCCTCCGCAGAAAGAGGACTATCTGCTGGATTTGTACAATCCGGATGACAACAAATACCGGGATATATCGCGATGACAGAGGTCTTGCCGTCATTCAGCCCGATAGACGAGCGCCTGTGCACGGCTGCCCAGCTTTCGCCCGAGCAACTTTCCGGTCTTGCAGGGGCGAGGGTTAAGCATGTCATCAATCTTGCCCTGCCTACGTCGGATCATGCGGTGGGTGATGAAGGCGCAAGGCTGGCGGCGCAGGGCATCAACTATGTGAACATTCCCGTGCTGTGGGAAAGTCCCCAGCCTGCGCAGTTCATCCTGTTTGCACAGGTGCTCTGGGCCATGCGGGAGGAAAATGTGCTGGTGCATTGTGCCTGTAACATGCGTGCGTCGGCCTTTGTATTTCTCTACCGTGTCCTGCATGAAGCAGTACCCGTCAGCGAGGCCGCCGCAGTGATGCATGCCGTCTGGCAGCCGGAAGGTGTGTGGCTGGATTTCATCAGCGAGCGGCTGGCAGAGCAGGGCCTGGAATATACGGCGGTGGGCAAATGACCGAGCCGGGACTGCGCCCCCGTTTCTGGGAGCGCCATGCCCTGCATGAACTCAGTGCAGGGGAGTGGGAGGCCTTGTGTGATGGTTGTGGCCGCTGCTGCCTGCACAAATTGGAATATGAAGACACGGGCGAGATCGATTACACCCGTGTTGCCTGCAAATTGCTGGACCTTTCCAGTGCGCGTTGCAGCGATTACTCGGGTCGCAAGCAGCATGTGCCCGACTGTGTACGACTGACGCCGGATAACATTGCCGAAATCAGCTGGCTGCCTGCGAGTTGCGCCTATCGCCGGTTGCAGGAGGGGCGTGGCCTCGCGCGCTGGCATCCTTTGCTCAGTGGCAATACGGCGACCGTAGTGGCTGCCGGCATTTCGGTGATTGGCCGTGTGTTGCCAGAAACGGCCGTGGATGAAGACGAAATCGAAGAGCATGTGATCCGCTGGATCAGGATGCGTTGAGGAGCGTGAAATGGCTTATCTGATTGCCTGGGGGCTGTATCTTGTCATGGCAGTGCTGCTGATGCTGGGATATGAACGTTATGTTACAGCTTATCTCTTCGGCAGCAGGCAGCTGCGCATTTTCCTGCGTGCGCTGCTGGCCATCCTGCTGTTTACGCCGGGCTTTGTCGTGCAGGGCGAGCTTGTTTACATGGTGCCAGCGGCTGTGGGCGTGATGTTCAATATCCTGGCCCACAAGCCTCTGGCTGTCTTGCAGGCTTCCCTGCCATTGCTGGTTGTCAGCGTAGTGACATATTCACTGCTGTTTTTTCGCGAAATTCGTCGGAGCGAGGCCACGCAAGGTGGCACTTGATGTAATGAGGTCGTAGCATTGGCGCCCCTTTTTTAACCGGGCCCTGAACGGGGAGGTCAAGGTCCGGTTGGCCAGCGTGCATCATCATGTGTGCTGGCGCGGAGTGCTGATGATGTTGAAAACACCGTATTACCTGATCGACAAGACCGCACTGCGCCAGAATCTTGAGAAGATTGCCTGGCTGCGCGAGCACTCAGGTGCAAAGTCCCTGCTGGCACTGAAATGTTTTGCCACCTGGTCCGTATTCGACCTTATGCGCGAATACATGGATGGCAGCACCTCTTCCTCTCTTTATGAAGCGCGCCTTGGCCAAGAGAAATTCGGTGGTGAGACACATGCCTATAGTGTCGCCTGGAAGGACGAGGATATTCCTCAAGTACTCCGGCATGCCGACAAGATCATCTTCAACTCCCTGAGCCAGTTCGAGCGCCATGCTGAGGCTGCAAGGGCTGCAGCCGTTCCTGCGGGCCTTCGCGTGAATCCCGGCGTGAGCAGCTCCGGATTCGAGCTGGCCGACCCGGCGCGCCCTTTCAGCCGGCTTGGCGAGTCTGATCCTGACAAGATTGCAGCCGTGATCGATGGGCTCTCCGGCTTCATGTTCCACAACAATTGTGAGAATGCGAGTCTGGAAGTTTTTGACCACTTGCTCACGCATATCGAAGAGCGCTTTGGTCATCTTCTGCAACGTGTGCAGTGGGTCAGCCTAGGTGGCGGCATCCATTTTACGGGCGAGGATTATCCGCTGGAGGCGTTTGCTGAACGCCTGCGTGATTTTGCCAGGCGCTACGGTGTGCAGGTTTATCTGGAGCCGGGAGAAGCGGCTGTCACGCAATGTGCATCATTGGAAACAACCGTGCTGGACATTGTGGAAAACGGCAAGAAGATTGCCATTGTGGACAGCTCCACGGAAGCCCACATGCTGGACCTGCTGATTTACCGGTTGAACGCCCATCTTGCCGTGAACGAAGGCGAGCATGAATACATCGTGGCCGGCAAGACCTGCCTCGCGGGAGACATTTTCGGAGAGTTCCATTTCCGTGAGCCGCTCAAGGTGGGTGACCGCATTTCCTTTGCCGATGCGGCCGGTTACACCATGGTCAAGAAAAACTGGTTCAACGGGCTGGAAATGCCCGACATCGTGGTTAAACAACTGAATGGTCAACTGGAGGTGGTCCGGGCGTTCTCTTACGCGGACTACGTGGCATCGCTCTCCTGAGCGGTAATTGCTGAGAGGTAATCGGTAGATGAAGAAAGCGGTGCTGATCGTCGGTGCTGGCGGGGTTGCCCATGTGGTTGCCCATAAGTGTGCCCAGAACAACAGCTTGCTGGGCAATATCCATATCGCATCGCGTCGTCGCGAAAAATGCGAGCAGATCATTGCCAGCATTCGCGACAAGGGTGACCTGCAAGCACCGGGTGTGCTTGATGCTCATGCCCTGAATGCCCTGGATATTCCTGCCACTGTCCGGCTCATACGCGAGACGGGTGCTGGAATCGTCATCAATGTCGGCTCCGCTTTCCTCAACAAGTCCGTGCTCCAAGCCTGCATTGAAACTGGTGCGGCATATATTGATACCGCCATTCATGAGGACCCTGACAAGGTCTGTGAGGCTCCTCCCTGGTATGCCAACCATGAATGGAAGCTTGCACCGGCCTGTGCTGCCAGCAAGGTAACGGCAATCCTCGGTGTCGGCTTTGATCCGGGCGTGGTCAATGCTTATGCGGCTTATGCACAGCGCCATTTCTTCGACAGGATTGATGCCATTGATATCCTGGATGTGAATATCGGCAGTCATGGCCGTTATTTCGCAACCAATTTTGATCCGGAAATAAATTTCCGCGAGTTTACCGGGCAAGTCTGGTCCTGGCAGAACCGGCGGTGGCAGTCCGATGCCATGTTTTCTGTCAGTCGGCGCTATGACTTTCCTGGACTTGGCGAACACACGCTCTACATGACAGGTCATGACGAGCTGCATTCCCTTTCCCGGAATCTGGATGTACCGGATATCCGCTTCTGGATGGGCTTCAGTGACCATTACATCAATGTTTTCACTGTTCTGAAAAATCTGGGACTGCTGTCGGAAAACCCTGTGACGCTGGCCGATGGACGCGAGGTGGTTCCCTTGCAGGTGATGAAGGCCGTGCTGCCTGACCCGGCATCGTTGGCACCTGATTACAGCGGGCAGACCTGCATCGGCAATCATTTTCGCGGAGAGAAGAATGGCCAGCCACAAGAGGCCTTCATCTACAACCTTTGCGATCATGCCGAGAGCTTTGCCGAGGTGGGTAGCCAAGCCATTTCCTATACCGCTGGTGTACCGGCAGTGGCGGCAGCACTGCTGATTGCCCGCGGTGACTGGAATGTGCACAGGATGGTGAACGTGGAGGAGCTGCCTCCCGAACCCTTCCTGGCCCTGCTGGATGTCATGGGATTGCCCACACGCATTCGTGATGCGCAGGGCGACAGGCCGCTCATGGGTACACCCGTCGAGCAGCCTTGCCTGCGCCGGGTTGGTTGACGCCTTTCCTGTCATCACAGGCCCTTGTGCACGCCAGGGGCCATGTCTTGTGCGGTCTGGATACTGTGAAAGGTCGAAGGTGCTGCATATACTCGGGTGCGTATAACGACATGCCGAGGGTTTTTCATGCAGTTTCAGGGTACCGACGCCTATGTGGCGACCGACGATCTCAAGATGGCGGTAAATGCCTCCATCGCCTTGCAGAAACCGTTGCTCATCAAGGGTGAGCCCGGTACCGGCAAGACCATGCTGGCCGAACAGGTTGCCGCTTCGCTGGGTCTGCGTCTGATCCAATGGCATGTGAAATCCACCACCAAGGCCCAGCAAGGCCTGTACGAATATGATGCGGTGTCCCGCCTGCGTGATTCGCAGCTGGGGGATGACCGTGTGCATGACATCCGCAACTACATCAAGAAGGGCAAGCTCTGGGAGGCTTTCGAATCAGAAGTTCCCGTGGTGCTGCTCATTGATGAAGTCGACAAGGCGGATATCGAGTTCCCCAATGATCTGCTGACCGAAATCGACAAGATGGAGTTCTATGTCTACGAGACACAGGAAACCATCAAGGCCGTACGCCGTCCCATCGTCATCATTACGTCCAACAACGAAAAAGAGCTGCCAGATGCTTTTCTGCGCCGCTGCTTCTTCCACTACATCACTTTCCCTGATGTCGAGACGATGAAGCGTATCGTTGAGGTCCATTACCCCGGCATCAAGGCTTCGCTGGTTCGCGATGCCATGGAAATCTTCTTTGATGTACGCAAGGTGCCCGGCCTCAAGAAGAAGCCTTCGACTTCCGAGCTGATCGACTGGCTCAAGCTCCTGCTGGCTGACGACATTCCCGAAGACATCCTGCGTGGCCGTGACACTCGCAAGGCCATTCCGCCGTTATACGGTGCCTTGCTGAAGAATGAGGCAGACGTGCATCTGCTGGAGCGGTTGGCGTTCATGAATCGCCGCGAAGGCTGAGCCATTTTCCTCCTGCCCGCTTGCGCGCAGGAGGGGAGAAACAAGTCATGCTGATCCAGTTTTTCTTCACCCTGCGCGAGCACCGCGTGCCGGTGACCATCCGCGAGCTCCTGGACCTGATCCGTGCCCTGGAGCAGGGGCTGGCCTATGCCAATATCGATGATTTCTACCTGCTTTCGCGGACGGTGCTGGTCAAGGATGAAAAGCACTTCGACAAATTCGACAAGGCGTTTGCCAAGTACTTTGAAGGCATTGATGCCATTGATCCCGAACTGTTGAGCAAGGCCATTCCCGAAGACTGGCTGCGCCGTGAGATTGAAAAACACCTTTCTCCTGAGGAGCTGGCAGAAATCCAGAAGATGGGATCGCTGGAAAAACTCATGGAAGAGTTCCGCAAGCGTCTTGAGGAGCAGCACAAACGTCACCAGGGTGGCAACCGCATGGTGGGGACGGGAGGTACGTCACCTTACGGAGCCTTCGGCGCCAATCCCGAAGGCATCAGGCTGGCAGGCGAGTCACGCAACAAGCGTGCGGCCAAGGTCTGGGAAAAGCGTGAGTTCCGCAATCTGGACGACTCTGTGGCACTGGGCATACGCAATATCAAAGTTGCCTTGCGCCGCCTGCGCAAATTTGCCCGCGCGGGTGCCGAAGAAGAACTGGATGTGGACAACACCATCCGCTCGACGGCCCACAATGCCGGCTTGCTGGACATCAAGATGCGGGCCGAGCGCAAGAACAAGGTCAAGGTCCTGATTTTCTTTGATGTGGGCGGCTCCATGGACCCGCATGTGAAGGTTTGCGAAGAGCTTTTCTCGGCGGCGCGCACCGAGTTCAAGCACATGGAGTACTTCTACTTTCACAACTTCATCTATGAAGGTGTATGGAAGGACAATATGCGGCGCTGGAGCGAGCGCACCTCGATATGGGACATCATCCACAAGTACGGCAAGGATTATCGTGTGATCTTTGTGGGGGATGCGACCATGAGTCCTTACGAAGTCATGGCGGTGGGTGGCTCTGTGGAGCATTTCAATGAAGAGCCGGGCGCCTTGTGGATGCAGCGCCTGACGCATCATTTTGAAAAATTCCTGTGGCTTAACCCGGAGCCGGAACATGTCTGGAATGGAACGCAGTCCATTGCCCAGGTCAGGCAGATAGTGGAAAACAGGATGTACCCGTTGACCATCAAGGGCATCGAAGACGGCATGCGCTATCTCAGCCGTTAACCTCTCTCCGGCTCTTGGAAAGACATGAGAAAGCCCGCGGAAGCGGGCTTTCTCATGTCGATGCGGGTATGCGCCAGCTTGTCAGTGCAGCTTGAGTGTAGGCCCCGAGGTCTTACTCAGCATGTCCTTACAGAACAGTACGAAGGTTTTGAAGAAGCCATGCAGTTTCACCTGGTGCATGCGGTAGAGCGAGAGATACATCAGGCGGGCCATCCAGCCCTGGATGTTGATGTTGCCGCTGAGGTTGCCCACGGTATTGGAGGTGCTGAGGGAAATCAGCGAGCCGTAGTCGTGATAGCGGAACTGTGGCAGCGGTTCTTTTTCCAGACGAGCCACGAGTGCCTTCACCAGGAAGGTAGCCTGCTGGTTGGCTGTTTGGGCACGTGGCGGGAGAGGGCGCTCGCTGCCGGGGAGCTGGCAGCTTGCACAGTCGCCAAAGGCATAGATGTTGTCGTCCCGTGAGGTCTGCAAGGTTGGCCGTACCACGAGCTGGTTGATGCGGTTGGTTTCCAGCCCACCGAAGTCCTTGAGAAAGTCCTGGGCCTTGATGCCTGCGGACCACACCTTGAGTGAGGCGGGTACGAACAGCCCGTCTTTGGTCTTCAACCCTTCCGGTGTGATTTCCGTCACCATCTGGCCGGTATGGATTTTCACGCCGAGTTTCTCCAGCGAGGTATGTGCAGACCGTGAGGCTTTTTCCGGCAGTGCGGGCAGGATGCGCGGCGCGGCTTCGATAATGCTGATCTTCACGTGATGAGGAGGGATTTCGTCCAGGCCGTACTGGATGAATTCATGCGAAGCGTGGTGCAGTTCGGCTGCCAGTTCCACACCGGTAGCACCAGCACCGACAATGGCGATGTTAAGTTCGGGCTTGACCGGGGCATCTTCCGGCATGGCATGCGCCTGCAGGTACATGTCCAGGAATTTCTTGTGGAAGCGGTCGGCCTGTGGCCGCGAGTCCAGGAAAATACAGTTGTCGCGGGCGCCGGCCGTGCCAAAGTCGTTGCTGGTGGAGCCAATGGCAATGACCAGTGTGTCATAGGCTACGTTGCGGCCATCGGCAATCACCTCGCCGTTTTCACCAGTGAGTGGTGCCAGGTGTATGGTTTTTTTGTCGCGATCAATGCCGTCCAGCCTGCCGTGCTGGAATTCGAAGTGGTTGCGTGCACCATGTGCAAAATAATTCAGTTCATCTTCAAAGGAGTTGATGGTGCCTGCTGCCACTTCATGCAGCAGGGGCTTCCAGATGTGGCTGAGTCCGGCATCGACCAGAACAATCCTGGCCATGCCGTGTTTGCCCAAGCGGTGCCCCAGTGCTGTGGCGAGCTCAAGCCCGCCAGCACCACCGCCTACAATGACGATGCGATGCAGCTTTTTCATGATGATGCCCCAAAGAGAAAAATATTCACGGCAGCCGGGGCAGGACATGCCATGGCTTGCGTGAAGACTCTTGGGCGCTGGAGGCACCTGCGCCGGGCGCGGATTCTACGGATTGAAGATAGCAGAAGCGAGGCGGTGGAGCGGATGGTGAGTCGCTACGGGGTGTAACGAATGGTGAGCAGAAAATGCAATAGCGACTTCAGCCATGGCTGCGCTATCGCAGAGCCATGGCTGAGTCTGGTGTAAAGAACGCTTTGCTCATGGCAGGTGGCGTTTGATCCAGCCAAGGAGGTCGGCAAGCACTTCGTCACGGTTGGTTTCGTGCAGGATGTCGTGCCGCGCATCCGGATAGAGGCGTAACGTGATATTGCGGTTGCCCGTGTTTTCCCGCAGCGCCTGCGCCAGCCGCTCCACACCGCGCCCCATGTGACCTACCGGGTCGCGGCTACCCGAGAACAGGTAGATGGGCAGGTCATCGCGGATGCGCTTCATGGCATGAGGCTGGTAGAGGGCACTCAGGCCGCTGACAAAGGCACGCCAGTATCCGTTTGACAGCTGGAAGCCGCAGAGGGGGTCGGCCACATAGCGGTCCACAAAAGCGTTGTCCCGCGAAAGCCAGTCAAATGCTGTACGGGGCTTCTTGAATGCCTTGTTGAAGCCGCCGAATGAAAGCGCGTGAATCAGGGGGCTGCGGCCATTCTCGCCCTGGCGCCAGCTTTCGAAGCCTCCCAGAAGCCCGGCCAGCGAAGCGAACCACGGTGCCTCGTAAGAGCTGCCCTCCAGCAGGAGCAGGTTGAGCTGGTTGGGATGATGCTGGGCAAAGTACTGGGAAATGAAGGAGCCCATGCTGTGCCCCAGCACGATCAGGGGCAGGCCGGGGTAGCGGTGATGGATGTCGGCATTGACCACGGACATGTCGTGGCAGACACCTTGCCAGTGCTGCAGGGCACTGACATTGCCCAACTGCTCACGGGGAGTGGCAAGGCCATGGCAGCGGTGGTCATGCGCCACCACGGCATAGCCGACAGCATTGAAGCGCAGGGCGACATCGTCATAGCAGCCGGAATGTTCGGCCATGCCATGCACGATGTGGATGACCGCACGTGGCTGCTCCACATGCCAGCATCGTAGGGGGATGCGATGGCCGTCATTGGCGAGCAGCCATTCGATGCTTCCTGCGGTTTCCGTGGTAACAGTCATGGCATGGTCCGTGACGATATTGTTCATTATTCTAGGCTCTCTTCTTTGCTGTCTGTTCACATCGGCCTGGCTTTTCGGCACCTGCCGGGCCTGTCGCCATTGGAGTCGCCAGGGCATGACCTTCGCTGTTCACTACTGCATTGGCGCCAGCCGCCCGCAAGCACATCTGTACGAAGTAGAACTTACCATCGCCCGGCCGGATCCGGCGGGCCAACAGCTCAGTCTGCCGAATTGGATACCGGGCAGCTACATGATCCGTGATTTTTCCCGTCATCTGGGGCCGGTTTCTGCGGCAGATGAGGCTGGCCAGCCAGTCGTTGTACGGAAGACAGGCAAGTCAGACTGGGTCTGCGCCCCTGCAGAGGGTGCCATCACCCTGCGCTACGAAGTCTATGCCTGGGACCTTTCCGTGCGCGGCGCGCATCTGGATCAGACACATGGTTTCTTCAACGGCACCTCGGTTTTTCTGGAGGTGGCGGGGCAGCAGGACTTGCCGCATGTCGTTGATATCCGTTGTCCCGAGGGCGTGCAGGGCTGGCAGGTGGGCACCAGCCTGACGCCAGGCAACGACACGCTCCCTCTGGGCTTCGGGCGTTACCAAGCCGCAAGCTATGACGAGTTGATTGACCATCCCGTGGAGATGGGCACTTTCACCCATGCCACTTTCACTGCCTGCGGTGTTCCCCACGAGATCGTGATCACGGGTCGCCACCGTGCCGACATGGCGCGGCTTTGCCGTGACCTGGAAAGGATATGCGCGGCACAGATCGCGTTTTTTGGCGAGCCGGCTCCGTTCGAGCATTATGTCTTTCTGGTAACCGCCGTGGGCAACGGTTATGGCGGGCTGGAGCATCGTGCTTCCACCGCACTCCTGTGCTCGCGCGATGACTTGCCGCTCGCCTCTGAGCCCGAACAACCGGGCGAGCGCTATCGCACGTTTCTGGGGCTGTGCAGCCACGAGTATTTCCACAGCTGGAACGTCAAGCGCATCAAGCCGGCGGTATTCCTGCCGTATGACCTGCGTCAGGAAACCCATACTCCCCTGCTTTGGGCATTTGAGGGCATTACCTCGTATTACGATGACCTCATGTTGCTGCGTTCCGGCGTGATTTCCACCCCGGCCTATCTGGAGCTGCTTGCCCAGCAGATCACCCGTCATCTGCGCACGCCCGGGCGCTTTCGCCAGAGCGTGGCCGAGTCCAGCATTGATGCCTGGAGCAAGTACTACAAGCAGGACGAAAACTCCCCCAACAGCATTGTCAGCTATTACGTGAAAGGCGCGCTGATTGCGCTCTGCCTGGATTTGCTGATGCGCGAGCGCACAGGAGGCCGGGTTTCACTGGGCGACCTCATGCGCAGGCTCTGGCAGGACTTTGGCCTGCCGGGCAGGGGGGTTGGGGAAGAGGACATTCCCCGCCTGGTCGCCTTGTTGTGTGGTGACGCTGTCAGTGCGCAGGAATGGACGGATTTCTGGCAGAACGCCCTCCATGGCACGGCCGAGTTGCCACTGCGTGAACTGCTGGTCACTCATGGATTGGACTGGACCCAGCGCCCGGCAGAGAATGCCGCAGATTCTGGCGGCAAGCCTGCTGCCGGCTCCGCCACAAACAAGCTGCCCAAGCCCTGGTGGGGCGCAAAAACGCAGGGAGCCGAGGGTGGTGTTGCCCTTCAGGTGGTGTATCACGGCAGCCCGGCACAGCAGGCAGGCCTCTCGGCCGGTGATGTCGTGATTGCCGTGAACGGTCTGCGCGTGAACGGCGCTTCCCTGGAGAAAATGCTGGCAAGTTGCCAGCCCGGCGACGAGCTTGAGCTGCATGCTTTCCGCCGCGATGAGCTGATGCGTTTTTCCGTCACCCTGGGTGAGGCCCCGGCCGATACCTGTGTCCTTGCCCTGCCGGAGGAAGATAGGCGCCGGCAAAAGGCCGAGCGATGGCTGCTGGGCTAGCAAGCGATCATCACGATATCCCTACAACAATTCATGACAGGAGTTTTTTCATGCAAGCGGATTTCTGGAAAGACAAATACCCGGCCGATGTGCCCTTTCAGATAGACACACAGGCCTACAAGTCGGTAGTCGACGTCTTTCAGGAAGCAGTGCGCAAGTACGGGGAACTGCCTGCATTCAGCAACATGGGTCGCACCATCAGCTATCGTGATCTGGAGAGGCTGTCTGCCAATTTTGCGGCTTACCTGCAGAATGAAACCGACCTCAAGCCCGGCGACCGCATTGCCGTGCAGCTGCCCAACCTGCTCCAGTACCCGATTGCCGTGTTCGGTGCCATGCGTGCCGGCCTGATCGTCGTCAACACCAATCCGCTCTATACCGAAACCGAAATGCTGCACCAGTTCAACGACTCGGGTGCAGCGGCACTGGTGGTGCTGGCCAATTTTGGCGACAAGGTTGAAAAGGTTCTGCCCAAGACCGGCATCCGTACCGTCATCGTCACGGAAGTAGGCGATGTGCTGCCGCCGCTCAAGCGTTTCATCACCAATCTGGTGGTGAAGAAAGTGAAGAAAATGGTTCCGGCCTACAGCCTGCCCAAGGCACTGGCTTTCACCGACGTGCTGAGTCGTGGTGCGAAGCATGCTGTGAAGGACGTAACGCCGGCCAGCGATGACGTGGCCGTGCTCCAGTACACCGGTGGCACTACTGGTGTGGCCAAGGGCGCCATGCTGACCCATGCCAATCTGGTTGCCAATCTCCTGCAGATGCGTGCCACGTTGGTGAACTTCGAAGCCGGCAAGGAAATCATGATTGCACCGCTGCCGCTCTATCACATCTTTGCCTTCACGGTGTGTTGCCTCGGCATGATGGATCAGGGTGGCCACACCATCCTCATTACCAATCCGCGTGACATCCCGGCGTTCGTGAAGGAGCTGCAGCAGTGGCGCTTCACCACCATGGCCGGCCTCAATACGCTGTTCGTGGCGCTGTTGCACAACGAAGATTTCCGCAAGCTGGATTTCTCCAGCGTCAAGCGTGTGGTAGCCGGCGGCATGGCCATGCAGGTCAAGGTGGCTGAGGACTGGGAGAAGCTCACGGGTATCCGTATCTGCGAGGGTTTTGGGATGACTGAAACCTCGCCGGTGGCGACGATGAACCCTCTCAGTGCCGTGCGCTTGGGCACCATCGGCATGCCGATTCCCAACACACTGGTCAAGGCGATTGACGATGACGGCAACGAAGTCGAGATCGGCCAGCCCGGTGAGCTTTGCGTCAAGGGCCCGCAGGTCATGAAGGGTTACTGGCAGCGCCCGGAAGCAACGGACGAGGTCATCGACAGCGAAGGCTGGCTCAAGACGGGTGACATCGGCGTCATTGATCCCGACGGTTATATCCGCATCGTGGACCGTAAGAAGGACATGATTCTGGTGTCCGGCTTCAATGTGTATCCCAACGAAATCGAGGATGCCGCTGCCCGTCATCCCGGCGTGCTGGAAAGCGCTGCCGTGGGCATACCGGACGAGAAATCGGGCGAGGCGGTCAAGCTCTTCGTAGTGAAGAAGGATCCCAATCTCACCGAGGCTGATCTCATCAAACACCTGCGCGGCAGTCTCACCGGCTACAAGGTGCCCAAGGCCATTGCTTTCCGTGCCGACCTGCCCAAGACCAATGTGGGCAAGATATTGCGCCGTGAGTTGCGCGGGCAGTAAGTGACTCCGTCTTGATGAAAAAGCCTCGCTCTGCGAGGCTTTTTCATTTCAGTTTCAGGGTTTTTTGTAAGTCAGGCCGACATGCAGAGGGTGGCCGTCTCCACGGCCAATCCTGTCGAGGTTGCGGCTCGTATGATCGGTTCCCGGTCGCCTCCCCGGACAGGGGCTGGGCTCATCCCCATTTTTCGTGACGGGACATCACATCATGACAAAAAGCTTTCCCCGTTTTGTTTCCTGCCTGACGGCCATTGCGGCCCTTCTTCTTCCTTTTTCTTCGTCTGCGGCTGTTCCCGGAAAGGGAACACCGCCGGCTTTTGCCAAGCCGCTGGAGATTGCCTTTTGTGTCTATGATCCAGTGGGCAACGGCGGTGATGCGGCCACACGGGCCCGCGATCTGGCACTGGAGGCCCGCAAATGGAATGTCATCACTGATGTAAAGGTTTACACGGATGAGCGTGTGGCCGCAGAAGACTTCAAGGCCGGGCAATGTGATGGCGTGGTGTTGACCACGCTCCGTGGTCGCCAGTTCAACCGCTTCATGGGCAGCCTTGATGCGGTAGGTGCCATACGCAATGCCCAGGAAATGCGCGCGGTGCTGCAGACTCTGGCCAACCCCAAGATCATTCCGCTCACGATTTCCGGGCCCTATCAGGTTATTGGCATTGTGCCGCTGGGTGCGGCCTATGTCTTCGTGAACGATCGCAAGATCGACTCCATCGAAAAGGCGGCCGGCAAGAAGGTGGCCGTGCTCGACTGGGACCGCTCACAGGCCAAGCTCGTGCAGCAACTGGGGGCACAGCCGGTAGCCTCCGATATCACCAATTTCGCCAGCAAGTTCAACAATGGCCAGGTCGACATCCTCGTGGCGCCGGCCGTGATCTACAAACCCTTCGAGCTGTACCGCGGTCTGGGGAGCAAGGGGGCGATTTTCCGTTATCCGGTGTTGCAGATTTCCGGCAGTATCATCATCAATCGTGAGCGCTTGCTGAAGAAGGTGCCCGACATGGATGAGCGTATGGCGCTGATGCGTGATGTTGCCCTCAGTCGTGTCGAGGAAGCATTTGATTTCGTGGCCAAGAGCGAAAAGGAAATCGAGGCGAAATATTGGCTGGACCTGTCACCGGTGGAGCAGGACAAATACCAGCGCCTGATGCGCGAGGCACGTCTCGAACTGACCCGCGACGGTACCTACGATCCGCAGATGATGAGCCTGCTGAAGCGTGTGCGCTGCAAGTTTGATCCCAAGAACTTCGAGTGTGCACTCAAGGACGAATAAAGCTCCTTTGCATGAAAAAGCCCATTCCACAGGGGCTTTTTCATGTGTGATGTCGGGTCATATGCAATTTCCCCGGAACAGGGAAGGAGAGGGATGGCAGTATTTTATTTGACATACGAATTCGTATGTGAAAGATTGCGGCCACGCGGCAAACCGCCGTTGTCGTGATTTTCCGGAGTCAGTGTCATGACCAATACCGCCCCGTCCAAACGGCGTCGCGTGTCCCAGGCTACCAGCCCGTCTGTGCCCTTTCATGAAGTCATTGTGGTGGGCGGGGGATTCGCCGGTATCGGGGCGGCCATCAAGTTGCGCGAGGCCGGCATCACCGATTTCGTCCTGTTGGAGAAAGCGGCCGAGATCGGTGGGGTCTGGCGCGAGAATACCTATCCCGGTTGCGCCTGTGATGTGCCTTCTTCCCTGTATTCCTATTCCTTTGCACCCAACCCGGGCTGGAGCCGCGTGTTTGCCGGGCAGGCGGAAATCAAGGATTACCTGCAGTCCACGGCACTGCGTTTTGGCGTGATGCCGCATGTCCGCCTGCATCATGAAGTGCTCGAATCTGCTTGGGATGACGTAGAGAAGCTCTGGGTACTCGGCACATCTGCTGGCGAGTACCGTGCCCGCTTTGTCATCATGGCCTGCGGCCCCATGCATGAGCCCGTTTATCCCCGGATTCCCGGTATCAAAGAGTTTGCCGGCGCGATCTTCCATTCGGCACGCTGGAATCATGATTACGATCTTGGCGGCAAGCGCGTAGCCGTGATTGGTACGGGGGCGTCTGCCATCCAGTTTGTTCCGGCCATCCAGCCACGGGTGGGCAAGCTGACGGTTTTCCAGCGCACGCCACAGTGGATACTTCCCAAAATGGATCAGGCCTTGCCACCGCTTGTGCAAGGCCTGTTCAAAAGCCTGCCTTTGACCCAGCTTGCCTTGCGTGGTGCGGTGTACGGCATTTTTGAAACCCTGAATGGCGGCATGCACCATCCGCGCGTGATGCAGCAGTTCCAGCGTCTGGCAAGGTTCAATATCCATCGCACGGTAAAAGACCCTGCCATGCGCAAGAAGCTCACTCCTGACTACATCATCGGCTGCAAGCGCGTCTTGCAGTCCAACGACTGGTATCCGGCGCTGGTACAGCCGAATGTGGAGGTCGTGGCGACCGGGGTACGGGAGATCAGGCCGCATTCGATTGTCGATGACATGGGCAGGGAGCACGAGGTGGATGCCATCGTGCTCGGTACCGGTTTTGAAATTACGGCGCCTCCTGTTGCCGAACGTGTGCGTGGCCGTAGTGGCCGGACCATGGCGGAGGTCTGGGCCGGCAGCCCGGAGGGTTATATGGGAACCATGGTGGCAGGTTGCCCCAATGGTTTCCTGATGTTCGGCCCCAATCTGGCCGTGAGTTCTTCCGCCATCCTGATCATCGAAGCACAGCTTGCCTATATCGTGGACGCGCTCAAGAAGGCTCGTGCGCAGGGCATTCTGGCAATAGAGGTTGATCCTGCCCGGCAGGCTGCCTTCAATGAAAAAGTGCAGGCTGCACTGCAGGACACAGTCTGGAACAAGGGCGGTTGCACCAGTTATTTCATTGATGCCAATGGCCGCAACAGCACGCTCTGGCCATGGACCACACTGGAAATGCGCAAGCAGCTGAGTTCCTTCCCGCTGGAAGAGTATGTCGTCAGCCGTGCAGGCTGAATTACCGGAGAAAACTGCATATGGGAATTCCGTCTGGGTTGAAGGGCTGTACGGTGGCCGTGACAGGTGGCGGTCGTGGTATCGGGCTTGCCATCACGGAGGCGCTGCTGGCCGAGGGGGCGCGTGTCAGCATCGGCGACATTGATGTCGAGCTGGCACAACGTGAAGCAAAGCGTCTGGGTTGCCATGCTGCCAAACTGGATGTACGCAAGCGGGAATCGTTTGCCGCCTTTCTTGAGGAAGCACGTGCTGCTCTGGGCTCCGTGGATGTACTGGTCAACAATGCCGGCATCATGCCCATGGGCGCCTTTCTGGACGAAGACCCGGCACTGGCCGATACGCAGATCGACATCAATTTCCGGGGGGTGGTTTACGGCATGCAGCTTGCGCTGCCGGAAATGCTGGCGCGTCGTCGTGGACACATCATCAATATTGCATCGCTGGCCGGCTTGTTTGCCGTGCCCGGAGCGGCTGTTTACACCGGCACAAAATATGCCGTTGTCGGCATGACCGAGGCGGTGGCGGCAGAAAACCGTGATTCAGGTGTGAGTTTCAGCGCCATCATGCCATCCAAGGTCACGACGGAACTGGCGTCGGGTACTGACCAGGCCGGCAAGGGAATTCCGGCAGTTTCTCCTGCCAAAGTGGCCGCTGCCGTGGTGAGCACGCTCAAGCATCCGCGTTTGCTGGTGGCAGTGCCGGACTATCTGCAGACGGCACATGCGCTTTACAGCATCGTGCCTGGCTGGCTCCAGGAGAAGGGACGGCGCTTGCTGGATGACAACCGCATCCTCAACAACCTCGATCACGATGCACATGCGGGCTATGAAAAACGCATTGCGGCCCTGGCGCACAAAAAAACATCCTGAATCCTTTTTTGCGAACCTTTCCATGAACATCAAAGACAAGATTGCCAGCCGCTTCATTCGTGCCAGCCTGCGTGTTTCCTTCAAGGCTCCCAGCTCCTTGCCGCTGCCGGTATCGCTGCTGCGTCAGGGCATGGAGCTGGGGGCGACGTTGTTTCGTCCCCGCCCGGAGGCTGCTGTACATGCCACAGTGCTGGGGGGGGTGCCCTGCGAGCGCATCATCCTGGGCTCGGTGACCAGCCGTGTCATCCTGCATTTTCATGGTGGTGCCTTTTTTGCCGGCTCGTCACATACGCACCGTGCATTGGGCAGTGAAATATCGGTGCGCAGCCAGTCTGCGGTTTACATGCTGGATTACCGGCGTGCTCCCGAAAACCCGTATCCGGCAGCACTGGATGATGGTCTTGCCGCTTATGCCGCCTTGCTGGAACAGGGCTGCAAGGCTGAGCATATTGTGCTGGGTGGGGACTCCGGTGGTTGTGCACTGGCCGTCAGTCTGGCCATTGCCTTGCGTGACAGGAAGCTGCCTCTGCCTGCTGGCATTGTCATGATTTCTCCGTTTCTGGATCTCACGCTCAGCAATCTCTCGGTCGACAGTAACCGACGGGCTGATCCCATGGTGACAGCCTATGCCCTGCGTCGTGGTGCCAACGGCTATCGTGGGCTGGTGCCGGATACGGACCCGCGTGTATCCCCCGTTTTTGCCGACCTGAAAGGATTGCCACCCATGCTCTTGCAGGTGGGTGGTGACGAGATATTGCTGGATGATGCACTGTTTTTTTCTGAGCGTGCAGAGAAAGCAGGTGTCCGTGTGGTGTGCGAGGTCTACGAAGGCATGTGGCACAACTTCCAGATGTTCAACAGCCTGCTTTCAACGGCAGACGGCGCGCTTGATCGTATTGCTGACTTTGCGAAGGAAGTGGTGAGTGAGGCAGAGGGAAGTGAGCGTAGCGCGGCCTAGCGACTGGCCACGTTCGTGCGGCAGTTGAGATAGCGCGACGAATCCAGCCATTCACTGTCGGGGTAGTAGGAGAAAATGAACTGCCCCTCTTTCAATGAATTGATCAGGCGACGTGCGACACCCATGCGCACGGCAGGGCAGCCTTGGCTGCGCCCCAGTCGTCCCAGTTTCTCTGCCACACCTTCATCCACATACGAAGCACCATGCATGACGATGGCGCGCTCCATGGCCCGGTCATTCACACCGGGCTCCAGACCTTCCATGCGCATGGAATAGCCATTGCTGCCGCGATAGGTTTCGCCGGTGCGGAAAAGGCCGAGGCTGGTGGCATTGCTGCCCGGCTGGTTGGAGAAGGAGTTGGTCATGTCATCGCCGCTGGTGCGCCCGTGAGCAACCAGTTCGCGGAAAAGAAGGCGCGACTGCCTGAGATCAAAAACCCAGAGGCGGGGTTCCGAGGAGGAGCGGGAGTAGTCGATCACGGCCAGACGCCGTGATGCTGGCAAGCCATCGGCCTGTGCGCAGTGCATGGCCTCCAGTGCCAGTTGCAGGACAGCCGGATCGGCATCGGGTGCCGCACGTTGCAGGCGCGCCAGCCGGTCGTTTGCCAGCACAGGATTGGCCAGCAGCAAGGACAGGGCAGTCATGCAAATAAACCGGTAGAGCATGCAGAAACTCCGAAGGCTAACCGTTACAGTCTCCCAGGCATCAACAGGCTTGAGGCAACTGGCCTGTTTGCGGCTGGTTTCTGCCATCCTTGCAGAGCATTCAATTACAGGCAAATAACCTAGCATTGCCAGGGTTGGGCCGTCAGCCGGCAAAGTGTTACGGGCTATTCGTCTGTAGCCAAGTTTCTACAGCATAGTGAAGGACGACAGGGAAGATGATGGGTGAAAGGGTCGTGAAGGCCATGCTCGGGCTGGGCATGGGGGCAGGGTTGTTATTGCTGTGCACACTGGCAAGGGCGGATGGGGTGGCAGATGTCATCCGGCTGAAACTGGAGAAGCCCGCTGTAGCGGCAGCTGTGGCAATCCCTGTCGCAGGCTCTCAGGTTCAGGCCCTGACGGATTTCTACGCGGAGAGGAACTGGGCGCCCGTCTGGAGCGACTCCCGCTACCAGGCACTGCTGACGCAGCTTGCCGACCTCTACACCGATGGCCTGAATCCCGAGGATTACGCCTTCTCCCGCCTGGAGCGGGCCCGCAAGCCGGATACTGATCCGACCCTTGCCGCCGAGCGCGACATGCTGGCCACCCGGGCCTATCTGCTGGCTCTCCAGCATCTGTACCGGGGCAAGGTTGACCCGGTACGGCTGGACTCCGAGTGGAACTTTGCCCCGCGGCAGCAGGACCCGGCACTGGGCCTGCGCCTGGCGCGCGAGGCCGTGGAGCGCAACGACGTTGCCAGTGCGTTCCGTCAGGCACGTCCCGAGCTTCCGCAGTACAACAGCACACGAACGGCACTGGCACGCTTGCGCAGCATTGCGCTGGAGGGCGGCTGGCCGTCCTTGCCGGCAGGGCCTTCCCTGAAGCCCGGCATGGTGGATGCGCGCGTGCCGCTGCTGCGTCAGCGGATGCAGATTGCCGGGCTCTTGCCCTATGCCGAGATGCCGGAACCCGAGCTTTATGACGACGAGCTGAAGCAGGCTGTACAGCGTTTCCAGCAGGAAGCCTATCTGGAGGCGGATGGTGCCGTGGGAGCTTCCACGCTGGCTGCCCTGAATGTGCCCGTAGGGGAGCGTATCGGGCAGATACGCGCCAACCTTGAACGCATGCGCTGGTTCCTGCATGAGGTGCAGGGCGATTTCGTCATCGTGGATATCGCGGGCTATCGCATTGCCTATGTCAGCGGCAGCCAGATCAGATGGCAATCCCGCGTGCAAGTGGGCAAGGCTTACCGCTCCACGCCAGCCTTCAAGTCCAGCATCCGTTATCTGACGTTGAGTCCCGGCTGGGTGGTACCTCCCACCATCTTCAAGGAAGACGCCTTGCCCGCCATACGCCGAGATATCGCCTATCTGGCCCGCAATCGCATGAAGGTTTTTGACGCCGCTGGCCGGGAGCTTGATCCGGCGGCTGTGGACTGGCGCAAGCCCGGGAACATCACCCTGAGGCAGGAGCCGGGCCCGGGTGGTGCGCTGGGCGAGCTTGTCATCCGCTTTGCCAACCCCTATTCGATCTACCTGCACGACACACCGCACAAGGAACTGTTCGGAGGAAGCCAGAGGGCGACCAGTTCGGGTTGCATCCGTGTCGAAAACATCCACGAGTTGGCCTTGCTCCTGCTGGACGATGAGGACTGGACCAAGGAAACCCTGCAGGCTGCCATTGACGAGCGCAAGACACGCAACGTGACGCTGAAGAAGAAGGTGCCCATCCTGCTGGTGTACTGGACGCTGGATGTGGGTGATGACGGTTATGTGTCTTTCAAGCCCGACATCTACCAGCGCGATGCCGTCGTGCTGCAGGCCCTGAACGAGAAGCCGGCTACCGTGCTGCCCTGACCCCTGTTCCTGACTTACGTCATTCTGGCGAAGGCCGGATTCATACAGCATCGAAAAAACCAATGCCCTATGGGTCCCGGCCTTCGCCGGGACGACGACTCAAGTGGGGTAGTGATTTTCTAGAGTAATTACTCAATTTTGCTTGGCAGTCGCCCGGATTTCCGTAAACTGGCCCCCATTGTGACCGCAAGGTCGACATCAGAGGGGGCCAAGACCCGCCATGACACAAGACCCACGCCGGAGTACGGCCGAGATCAACGCTGCTCTCGCCCCGCTCTCTCGCAGGCGCTTTCTCAAGACCACACTCTGGGCAACAGCCGGAGTGGCCGCCGTTGCTGCAGGTGGCTTCGCCTGGCTGCGCCGCTCGCCACAGGACAGCCTGCCAGTCCCAGACGGCCTGCAAGTGCTGACACCCTCCCACTACCACCTCTTCCATAGCTTGGCGGCAGCCCTTTTGCCGACACAAGGGACAGCTTTCTTTCCGGTTGATCAGGTCCCCGTGGCACAGCACGTGGACGGCTTGCTGGCGGCACTTGATCCGGCAATACGGCAGCAACTTGGAACAGGGCTGTCGCTGATTGATAACGCGGCGGTATTCCGGCATGGCAAGCGTCTCGTTGATCTGGCACCTGCCGAGGCACAGGCCTTTGTCAGTGACTGGGTGAATTCCGGCGTACTGGTCAAGCGTGCACTCGGCGGTGTTGTCAGTCGCCTTGTGCATACCGGTTACTGGATGGACGAGCGCACTTGGCCTGCCATCGAGTTCGATGGCGCTGTCTCGGCAAAGTGGGGCATTCCCGCTCGCGGTAACCAGCCTTTGCCCGCCTGAGTTTGCGTGGCGTCATTGCCTTGCTTCCCGATGACCCAGCACACGGTCATTGCTTATCCAGCACACAAGAAGAACGGAGCACTCCATGGCCGAAAAGATCGCAAGTACCCACGGGCTCGCCGTTACCCAGGCGAAGGATGTCCGGGAATCAAGCCTGCAACTGGATGTTGATGCCGTTGTGGTGGGTTCGGGTGCAGGCGGCGCGGTGGCGGCCTATGAATTGGCGCGTGCCGGTTTTTCGGTGGTCGTGCTCGAGGCCGGGCCTTATGTGCCAAGCAGTGAGTTCACCGAAGATTTTACCAAGGCGATGAACCAGCTTTATGAAGACCGCGGCACCCAGGGCAACAGCGACGGCGATCTGCTGGTCCTGCAGGGTCGCTGCGTGGGTGGCTCGACCGTGGTGAATGGTTGTGTTGCCTTCCGCACGCCCGATTACATTCTGGAGGACTGGCAGCGCGACCATGGACTGGAGAACCTGACGGTGGCGGCACTGGCGCCCCATTTCGAAAAGGTGGAGCAACATCTCGGTATCCACGTGAATGAAGAATACGAGATCAATCGCAATTCCTCGGTGATCCGCGAAGGCTGTCGCAAGCTCGGCATCTCCTTCAAACCGTTCCAGCGCAATATCCGTGAATGCGCCCTGACGGGGCATTGCCTTTCCGGCTGCGCGACGGACCGCAAGCAATCCATGCTGGTGACTTACCTGCCTTGGGCTGTTGCACACGGTGCCCGTATTTTTTCGGATACACGTGTCACACAAGTGCTGACAGAAAATGCCCGAGCCAGCGGCGTGCGTGCAGAAGTCATCGATCCCGCCACGGGCGAGAAAAAGGCAGACATGCAGGTCAAGGCCAAGGTTGTCGTGCTTGCTGCTGGCGCTGTGCAAAGTCCTTTGCTTTTGCAGAAATCCGGACTGGCAAATTCCTCGGGCCAGGTCGGAAAGAATTTTGCCTGTCATCCCTCACTGATGGTGGCTGCGGAGTACCCGGAAGAAATCCATCCCTGGCGAGGCGCCCTGCTGGGTGTTTACGTGGATGAATGGGCGCATCCCTCCAAGGGAGGCTTTGTGCTGGAGGCTGGTGGGGCAGGGCCGGTGGAGCTTTCGGCCATCACCCAGCCGGGCATTGGCCAGCCTTTCATGGACTACATGGCCAAGCTCAAAAATGTAGCCGGCATGGTCACCCTGATCCATGACCACAATGTTGGTGAAATACGCTGGGACGATGAAAAGAAGCGTATCGACTACCGGATTGCCGATACCGATTTCCCGGCAATGAAGTCAGCCATCAAGGAGGGTGCACGCATCCATTTTGCGGCAGGTGCACGCAAGGTTCATGTTCCCACGGTGCAGCATGCCGTGATCGAGAGCCCTGACCAGATTGATCACGTTGTCGACGGCCTACGCAATGATCCCATGACCT
This sequence comes from Moraxellaceae bacterium, assembly GCA_037189985.1. GTDB lineage: Bacteria > Pseudomonadota > Gammaproteobacteria > Pseudomonadales > Moraxellaceae > UBA2031. The sequence continues at coordinate 11,005 of JBBCJX010000004.1, read as the reverse complement.
TCCGCATGGTGTCCTACCACCCTCAGGGAACATGCCGCATGGGCAAGGACAAAACCCGCAGCGTGGTCGGCCCCTATGGCGAAAGTCACGACGTGGCAAACCTCTTCATCACGGATGCCAGCCTGTTTCCCACGTCAATCATCGTCAATCCGCAGGTCACGGTGTATGCGCTATCCAGTTATGTCAGTGAATACATCTTGGCGAACAGAGAGCGGTATTTCCCCGCTGCGTAACCGGCTTCTCAATTCAGGCGGCGCACCTTGAAGCTGCGCCCCTTTATTTTCGCAAGCCCTTTCAATGCAGCGGCAGCAACGGACCTGTCCACGGCCACATAGGCCTGTAGGTCGGTGATGTCGATCTTGCCGACCTTGCTGCCTTCGATTCCTGCCTCTCCGGTGAGTGCACCCAGGATGTCGCCGGGGCGCAGTTTTTCCTTGCGGCCACCGGCAATTTGCAGTGTCACCATGCGTGGTTGCGCGGGGGCCGTGTTGTTGGTGGCGGTTGGTAGCTCCTGCCATTCTGCGGTGATTTTCTGGTAATCCTCGATGGCATTGACGCGATGGGCCTCCGAAGGCGAGCACAGGCTGATTGCCAGTCCGCTCTGGCCGGCGCGCCCGGTGCGACCGATGCGGTGGACATGCACTTCGGGATCGAAGGCCATATCCACATTGATCACGGCCTCCAGGTTCTTGATGTCGAGGCCGCGTGCGGCGACATCGGTTGCCACCAGAAAAGGGCAGCTCTGATTGGAAAACTGTATGAGCACGAGATCGCGGTCGCGCTGTTCAAGATCGCCGTGCAGAGCCGCCACATGAAAGCCTTGTGCTTGCAAGGTACTGCTGACCTCTTCGCAACGCTGCTTGGTATTGCAGAACAGGACAGCCGAGGCGGGTTTGTAGTGCTGTAAAAGGCGTGCCACGGCAGTGAGGCGGTCGCGGTTGTCCACTTCGAAGAAGTGCTGCGTGATCATGGCCTCCGTGACGGTTTCCTTGATGGTCACGCTTACCGGGTCACGCTGGAAGCGCTTGCTCAGGGCTCGTATGTCGTCGGAATAGGTGGCTGAAAAAAGCAGTGTCTGGCGTTTGGCGGGCAACTGGTCAACGATGCTTTTGATGCTGTCGTGAAAGCCCATGTCCAGCATGCGGTCCGCTTCGTCCAGTACCAGCGTGCGCAGGCCCGTGAAGTTCACCGAGCCTTTTTCCAGATGCTTGAGCACCCGCCCGGGCGTGCCCACGATGACGTGGGCACCATGCTCCAGCGAGGCATATTGCGGGCCGATGGCCGTGCCACCGCAGAGGCTGAGAATCTTGATGTTGCCCGCAAAGCGGGCGAGCTTGCGCAACTCCTTCATGACCTGATCAGCCAGCTCGCGCGTGGGGCAGAGCACCAATGACTGTGCGTTGAAATTGCGCGGGTCCAGCGCCATCAGCAGGCCGATACCGAAGGCAGCGGTTTTGCCGCTGCCGGTTTTTGCCTGGGCAATGACATCCCGGCCAGCAATCAGCGAAGGCAGGCTCTGGGCCTGGATGGGCGTCATGGTGACATAGCCCAGTTCCGTGAGCGTGCCCAGCAGGGTGGCGGGCAGGGGCAGGTCTGAAAAAGCCTGGTCAGCAGGAGTGGTCACGGTGATGGCTCGGCAAGGTGGGATGGATAATGAATTAAAAAAAACAGTCAGCCCGTAGACAGCGGATCAGTCATCTTTGTCGGCGGCAGCTTCGCGTTCGCGACGGCGCTCGGCTTCTTCGCGGGCATCCATGATTTCGCGCAGCAGGGTGTCCAGGTCGGCAGGAGTTTCATCTTCTTCCACCATGCCTGTCAGTTCGACATTGGGCGTCAGTTCGCCGCTTTCATAGATGAGCCAGATTTCGGGTCCATAGCGGGTATCGAGCAGCTCGGGTGCAAATTGTCCGAAGAAGGTGGCCAGGTTTTCCACGTCGCGTTCCAGCATGGTTCGCGCATGGTTGTTGCCGGCGGCATCGACAGCCTGGGGAAGGTCGATGATGACCGGACCTTCCGGGTCCATGAGGATGTTGTATTCGGAGAGGTCACCGTGGACCAGCCCTGCGCAGAGCATGCGCACGACTTCGCGTATCAGCCGGCCGTGATTGAGCAGGGCTTCTTCGGCGGTGAAAGCGACCTCGCTGAGACGGGGTGCCGGCTGGCCTTCGGCATCGGCCACCATGTCCATGATGAGCACGCCATCAAAGCAGCCGTGTGGGACCGGTACGCGCACGCCGGCGTCGGCCAGGCGGTAGAGCGCGCTTACCTCGGCGTTCTGCCAGGCATCTTCCAGTTCCTGTTTGCCGAAGCGGGAGCCCTTCTCCATGGCGCGGGCATCGCGTGTATTGCGCACCTTGCGGCCTTCGCGGTAGCTGGCAGCCTGTTTGAAGCTGCGGTGGTGGGCGTCCTTGTAGACCTTGGCGCAACGGAGCTGGCCTTTGCTCCGGACCAGATAGACCGTGGCTTCCTTGCCGCTCTTGAGTTGGCTGATGACTTCGTCGATCAGTCCGTCGTGGATCAGGGGCTCAAGACGTTTGGGGGTTTTCATGCGGCAACGGGTCGGGGTGTGAACGGCGATTCTGCCATGCCCTGCCCATAAGGCCCAAGCCTGAGCGGCTTTTTAGCCATGCATTTCAGGCTTGGCGGGATCATTTGATCCGGCTTTTCTCCAGCTTGCGCGCTAGCGTGCGCCGGTGCATGCCAAGGCGGCGGGCGGCTTCGGAAATATTGAAGTCGCAGGCGGCGAGGGTCTCGTGGATGCGTTCCCATTCCAGCGTCTTGATGGAGGTGGTCTGGCGCTCGGTGACCTCGACGCTGGTATCCCCGGTGGCGCGTTCGAAGGCAGCCTCGATGTCGTCGGTATTGGAGGGTTTGGCGAGGTAGTGGCAGGCGCCTAGCTTGATGGCTTCCACGGCGGTGGCAATGCTGGCATAGCCGGTCAGCACCACGATGAGTATTTCCGGGTCCAGCGCATGCAGGGCTTTCACGCACTCCAGCCCGGAGTTGCCGTTGGCCAGCTTGAGGTCCACGACGGCTTTGTGTATCGGGTGCTCCTGCGCAAGTGCGGTAGCGTTTTCCAGTGAGGCTGCAACGTGCACGACGTAGTCGCGCCGTTCAAAAGAGCGGCGCAGGGTGCGGGCAAAAGCCTCGTCGTCCTCGACAATCAGCAGATGCTGGCGGGGTTCAGTCATCCGCTGCCTCCTCTTCCAGCATCAGTGATGACAGGGGCAGTTTCATGGTGACTACAGCTCCACGTGCTTCCCGGTTCTGCGCGAAAATATTGCCACCCAGCGAGCGTGCCACATTCAGCGACAGGAACAGTCCCAGCCCGCTGCCGGGCCGTCCTTTGCTGGACTGATAGGGGCGACCGAACTGGGCCAGCATGGTTGGTGTGAAGCCGGGTCCCTGATCCAGTACGCGGATGACAAGTTCGTCGCCATGCTGCATGGCTTCCAGTGCCAGCCAGTCGGGCGAGGCTTCCAGCGCGTTGTCCAGCACATTGCAGATCATCTGCTTCAGGCCTTCGTCGGAAACGATGGAGATATCTTCGGTAATGGCGCTGCGGTATTCAAAGTTGCGGACAGGCCGCGTGGCGCGCCAGCCGGCAACCAGCGTGTCGAGAAAGCCGGTGAGTGTGTCCTGCTCCGGGGATTCTGCCCGCATGTTGCCGGCTGAAAGCAGGATGCCGCTGACAATGGATTTGCAGCGGTCTATCTGCAACTGCATTTCAGCAGCGTCCTCTACCAGTGCGGCATCCTGGCGAAACGGCGCCATGCGCCGCCAGTCGTTCAGCAGTACGGAAATCGTGGCCAGTGGAGTGCCGAGCTCATGCGCGGCACCGGAGGCCAGCAGCCCCATGCGCACGATGTGCTCTTCTTCCGCAGCACGCTGGCGCATGCCGGCCAGATGTTCGTCATGTGCACGCAGGATACGGTTGATGCGGTTGATGAACACCACAATGAGGGCAGCATTGAGCAGGAAGCAGATCACGAGGCCGGTGGCCTGGTAGCGGCCCGGAATGGCAACAGGCCCTTCCCAGAGAATCTGCAGGATGAAACAGAACCCCGTGATGGCGGCGATGGACCAGCTGGCCCAGGGACGCAGCAGTACGGCAGCGAGCACCACCTGCAACAGGTAGAGGAAAACGAAAGGATTGGCGATGCCGCCGCTGAAATGGAGCTGGGCGGTGAAGGTGAACACGTCTACCAGCAAGGAAAAGAAGAGCCCTTCGTTGCTGATGGCTTCACGGCTGCGCCAGTGCAGCATGCTGAAGAGATTGAAGGCGATCAGGATGGCCAGTACCACGGCCATGGGTGTGAGCGGCAGGCTGATGCCCAGCACGAAATGCACGAAGACAATAGTGGCGATCTGTCCACACACGGCGATCCAGCGAAGCTGGATCAACGGGTGCATGCTGGTGAGCGCGGTATTGGCAAGACGCCCCAGCACAGCGGTAAACGAAGAGTTGTCGATCGCAGGCATCAGGCCTTTCCGGTGCGGCGCAAACGGGCATCCCTGACCAGGAAAACGGCGGCACCGGCACACATGAGGGCCAGGACGAACCAGGTCAGGGCATAGCCCAGATGATTGTTGGAGAAGCGTACAACCGTGAGGCCCCCATGAGGAGCCTCATGGCGGCCCGGTGCGGCAAGGGTAGCATTGCCGTCATGGGGCCGGGGAAGGCCGGCATCCACAAAATAGGGGGCAACCTGCGTCAGTCCCTGTGTGTCTGCAATGGCAGCGACATCCCGCGAATACCAGCGTCCGGCAGCAGGGTCATTCTGGCGCAGGAAGCCGCCACCTGTTTCGGAAAGGCGCAGCAGGCCGGTGACTTCCGTTGGCATGGGCAACGTCCCTCTCCAGCCCTCCGGGACAAAGCCGCGATTGACCAGTACCAGACTGCCATCGTCGCGGCGGAACGGTGAAAGCAGCCAGAAACCGCCCCCCAGCTCAGTGACGGCCTGTACTCGGGTGTCGTGACCGCTCAGGAAATTTCCCGTGAGGCGTACGTGGAGGTATTCGTGCGTGGCGGTATTGATGCCGGGCCAGTCGGCCGGCCGGGGAGCATCGATCGCGGCAGCGTGAATACGGCTGTCAACGCGATCGACAAGTGCTTCTTTCCACTGCAGGCGCTGCAGTTGCCAGACGCCCAATGCGATGAAGGCGCTGAACCCGAGTGCCAAGGCTACCAGCCAGGTGGCCAGCAGCAGGGGCCGGGGAGACTCACGACCGTGCTCCGGTCCGGTAGGCCGGCCGGCAGCACGGTGGAGGTTTGTCACGGCATGCCACCTGCGCCATGCGCATGGGCACTCGCCCCGTGACCCGGGTGCGGCATCATGTTGGTGTTGAGGTGGTGCATGACCCAGAGCGAGCCCGCCAGCAGGATGACCACCAGCACCACGGTGAAAATCAGTGCCAGCATGTTCCAGCCGCCTTCGGAGCGCGGGTTCATGTGCAGGAAGAACACCATGTGCACCACCATCTGCACCATGGCAAAGGCGAGGATGACAATGGCAGTGGCGGTCGAGCTGTCGATCACCTTGCCCATGACCAGCCAGAAGGGAATGGCCGTCAGGATGACGGACAGCACGAAGCCGATGGTGTAGCCGCTGGCAGTGGCGTGGTAGCCGTCATCTTCGTGATGGTCGTGTGCGTCGTGATTGCTTGAGACATCGTGCTCGTTGGCATGGCTCATGGCAGCACTCCCATCAGGTAGACAAAGGTGAACACGGCTATCCAGACCACGTCCAGGAAGTGCCAGAACATGGAGAGGCAGATCAGGCGACGGCGGTTTTCAGGAGTCAGTCCGAGCTTGCGCACCTGGATCATCAGTACGATCAGCCAGATGATGCCGAAGGTCACGTGCAGGCCGTGCGTTCCCACCAGCGCGAAGAAGGCCGACAGGAAGGCACTACGCTCCGGACCGGCACCCTGATGGATGAGGTGGGCGAATTCGTAAAGCTCGATACCAATGAAGGCAAGGCCGAAAAGCCCTGTAATGGCCAGCCAGCCCAGCACACCCGCTACCCGGCGACGGAGCATGGCGATCATTGCAAAGCCATAGGTGATCGACGAGAACAGCAGCATCGCGGTGTTGATTGCCACCAGCTTGAGGTCGAAGAGTTCGGCACCGGTAGGGCCAGCGGCATAGCTGCGGCCGACCACGCCGTACACGGCAAAGAGGCTGGCGAAAATGAGGCAGTCGCTCATCAGGTAGAGCCAGAAGCCGAGCAGCGTGCCCTGTTCCGGGTGATGTGCCCCTTTCGCGTCGTGGAACAGGGGTTGTCCGTCCGCAGTGATCACGGTAATGGGCGTGTTAGACATGGGCTTCTCCCGGCTGCTGCGAGAAATGCTGCGCGAGTTGTGTCGTGCGCGCTTCTTCTGTCCGGGCCACTTCGTCGGCCGGGATGTAGTAGTCGCGCTTGTAATTGAAAGTGTGGACGATGGCGCCGATGACCAGGGCAGCGAAAGAAAGGCCTGCCACCAGCCACATATGCCAGATCAGCGCAAAGCCGCAGATCGTGCTGATCACGGCAAGCACGAGGCCGGCTCCGGTGTTCTTGGGCATGTGCACGGGCAGGAAGCCGGAGGTAGGACGCTGGTAGCCGCGCTGTTTCATGTCATGCCAGGCATCCGTGTCGTGCACGATGGGCGTGAAGGCAAAGTTGTAGACCGGTGGTGGTGAAGACGTGGACCACTCCAGTGTACGGCCCTCCCAGGGATCACCGGTTTCGTCACGCAGCTTCGCGCGGTCGCGGAAGCTCACGTAGAACTGTACGACCATGCAGGCGATGCCGATGGCGATCAGAACGGCACCAAAAGCGGCAATCTGGAACCAGATCTGCAGCGAGGGATCGGTGAAATGGCTGAGGCGGCGCGTCACGCCCATGAGGCCCAGCACATACAGCGGCATGAAGGCGAAGAAAAAGCCGATCTGCCAGAACCAGAACGAGCACTTGCCCCAGAATTCGTCTAGCTTGAAGCCGAAGGCCTTGGGGAACCAGAAGTTGATGCCGGCGAAGAGACCGAAAAGCACGCCGCCGATGATCACGTTATGGAAGTGCGCGATCAGGAAAAGACTGTTGTGCAGCACGAAATCAGCCGGTGGCACGGCCAGCAGCACACCGGTCATGCCGCCGATCACGAAGGTCACCATGAAGCCCACCGTCCACAGCATGGGAACGTCGAAGCTGATGCGGCCGCGATACATGGTGAAGAGCCAGTTGAAAATCTTCGCCCCCGTGGGGATGGAGATGATCATGGTGGTGATACCGAAGAAAGAATTCACGCTGGCGCCGGAGCCCATGGTGAAGAAATGGTGCAGCCACACCAGATAAGACAGGATGGTGATCACCACCGTGGCATAGACCATGGAGGCATAGCCGAAGAGGCGTTTTCTGGAGAACGTGGAAACCACTTCCGAGAATACGCCGAACAGCGGAAGGATCAGGATGTAGACCTCGGGATGGCCCCAGATCCAGATCAGGTTGATGTACATCATGGCGTTGCCGCCAAGATCGTTGGTGAAGAAGTTGGTGTCGAGGTAGCGGTCCATCGACAGCAGGGCGAGTACGGCCGTCAGCACCGGGAAGGCGGCCACGATGAGTACGTTGGTGCAGAGGGAGGTCCAGGTGAAGACCGGCATCTTCATCATGGTCATGCCGGGCGCGCGCATCTTCACGATGGTGACGATGAGGTTGATGCCGGAAAGCAGGGTACCGACCCCGGCGATCTGCAAGGCCCAAATGTAGTAGTCCACCCCGACACCCGGACTGTGGAGAATGCCGGACAAGGGGGGGTAGGCCAGCCAGCCTGCGGTGGAGAACTCACCTATGAAGAGCGACACCATGACCAGTGCGGCACCGCAGGTGGTCATCCAGAAACTGAAATTGTTCAGGAAGGGAAAAGCCACATCGCGTGCGCCGATCTGCAGGGGCACGATGTAGTTCATGAGGCCGGTCACGAGCGGCATGGCCACGAAGAAGATCATGATCACGCCGTGGGCAGTGAATATCTGGTCGTAGTGGTGTGGCGGCAGATAGCCCATGGCATCGCCGAAGGCCATGGCCTGTTGCAGGCGCATCATCAGGGCATCCGCAAAGCCGCGCAGCAGCATCACGAGGCCGAGGATGATGTACATGATGCCGATCTTCTTGTGGTCGATGCTGGTGAACCACTCCTTCCACAGATAGCCCCAGAGCTTGAACCGTGTAATGAGCACCAGCAGGCCGATGCCGCCCAGGGCCACCATGATGAAGGTGATCAGGATGATCGGATCGTGCAGGGGAATGGATTCCCAGGTGAGGCGGCCGAAGACCAGCTTGGTGAGGGAGAACTCAGACTCGGACATTGGAACTCCACAGGCCTGCGTGGCAGGCATCTACAACAAAACGGATGACGTATGCGACGGATCAGTGATGGTGCGCGTGATCCGGCCCGGCTTCATGGGGGGCATGTTTGTGCTCGTGCTGTGCTTCCGGAGATGACTCACGCGGCAGCAGGCCGGCATCAATGGCCATCATTTTGTCCATGCACATTTTGGCAGGGTCGACACAGAGATTGAGGATGGCGTGGTAAAGCCCCGGTTCAACATTGCCGTAATAGCGTGCCGGTTCGCGCTCACTGGGTTTTTCCAGCTCAAGGTATCCGGCGCGGTCCAGGGTTTGTCCGCTGTCACGCGCTTTCTGTATCCAGGCCTCGAAGCCGGCCTCATCCAGGCCATGAAAACGGAATTTCATGCCGGAAAAACCCGCACCACTGTAGTTGGCAGAGAAGCCTTCGTAATCGCCCGGCTTGTTCATCACGGCGTGCAGCTGGGTTTCCATGCCAGCCATGGCGTAGATCTGGCCGGCCAGTGCAGGAATGTAGAAAGAGTTCATCACGGCAGCGGAGGTGATCTTGAACTTGATGGGCCTATCCACTGGCGCTGCAATTTCATTGACTGTGGCAATGTTTTCTTCGGGATAAAAGAAGAGCCATTTCCAGTCCAGCGCGACCACTTCGATCACCAGCGGCTCTACACCTTCCGGAACCGGGCGGTTCGGGCCGATGCGGTCCAGGGGACGATACGGGTCCAAAGTATGTGTGCTGATCCAGGTCATGGCGCCTAAGGCAATGATGATGGCCAGCGGTGCCGCCCAGATCACCAGCTCAAGCTGGACGGAATGGTCCCAGTCCGGTGTATAGGTAGCTTCGCGGTTGGAGGCGCGGTAACGCCACGCAAACAGGAAGGTCAGTGCAATCACCGGTACGATGATGAGCAGCATGAGCAGGGTGGAGTCGATCACCAGCCTGCCTTGCTGGGCCGCCACGTCGCCGGGAGGATTCAGGACAAGGGTGTCACAGCCGTACAGAGCGAGCAGCAGGCTGATGACAAGCAGGGGGCGGCACACGATGTTGAGCGTCTTCATTCACCAAGCCATTCACGCGCATTCACTGGAAGTGCCGCGGTTCATGCGGCGTGTAAACTCTAGGCAGGCTTCGCGCCGACGTCGATTGGACGTTTTGTCCTATGGTTGCTTTCATGTAATGGTGCGAACCTAGACGCTATCCTGTGTTATCCGTTATCGCCGGATAACCTTACGCGTCATGGGGCTATCGAGAATCATGCAGACCTCACCTCGGGCTACGCCCGGCTCTCATCAGTCACATTACTCTGCTGATACCCCGGCAAGCGAGGTTGCGCCGGGAGAGATCGCTGTTGGTGTAGTCATCGGTCGTGCTTCGGAGTATTTCGATTTCTTTGTGTACGGCATTGCCTCCGTGCTGGTGTTTCCTTCGGTGTTTTTCCCTTTCATGGGACATCTTGAAGGCGTCCTGTGGTCCTTCGCGATTTTTTCGCTGGCCTTTGTATCCCGCCCGGTGGGTACGATCTTCTTCATGTGGATACAGAAGCGCTGGGATCGCGGCACCAAGCTGACGGCCGCACTTTTTCTGCTGGGCACCTGTACCGCGGGCATTGCCTTCCTGCCGGGTTATGAAACGCTGGGCATTTATTCGATTGCCTTGTTGGCGCTTTTCCGCCTTGGGCAGGGTGCCGCGCTGGGCGGTTCATGGGACGGTTTGCCGTCCCTGCTGGCATTGAATGCTCCGAGGCATCGTCGTGGCTGGTACGCCATGATGGGGCAGCTTGGTGCACCCATAGGCTTCATCATTGCGGCGGCATTGTTTGCCTATATCCACTCCAGCCTTTTGCCCAAGGACTTCATCGAGTGGGGCTGGCGTTATCCCTTCTTTGCCGCGTTTGCCATCAATGTGGTGGCACTGTTTGCCCGCCTGCGCCTTGTGCTCACGCACGAATACGAGCGTGAACTGGGAGAGCATGAGCTGGAGCCGGTCAGTGTGGTCGATCTTTTCCGCAACAAGGGCCGGCACGTGATCATTGGCGCGGCGGCTGCGCTCGCCAGTTACGCGCTATTCCATGTGGTCACGATTTTCCCGCTGTCCTGGATATTGCTGTATTCCGACCAGTCCGTGAGCCAGTTTCTGGTTGTGCAGATCGTAGGTGCCTTCCTGGCCATTGGTGCGGTGATGTTGTCTGGCGTGATTGCAGACAAACTTGGACGCACACGCATGTTGGCGGCACTGGCTGCCGGTATCGCCATGTTCAGTGGCTTTGCCCCGACCCTGATGGGGGCGGGTGATATCGGTCAGGATGTTTTCGTGCTGGTCGGCTTCATTCTTTTGGGGCTCTCCTACGGCCAGGCTGCCGGTTCGGTAACAGCCAACTTTGGTGCCAAGTACCGCTATACCGGTGCGGCCCTCACGTCTGATCTTGCCTGGCTGATTGGCGCGGCATTCGCGCCGCTGATCGTGCTGGGGTTGTGCGTGCAGTTCGGCCTTGCCGTGGTGGGCGTGTATCTGCTTTCCGGCGCGGTCTGCACCATGATTGCCTTGGGCGTGAATCATTACCTGAAGTTGCAGAACTGAGCACGTCGTCACCTTCAAGTCATGAAAAAGCCCGGCAATGCCGGGCTTTTTCATGGCTGTCCTTTCTCAAGCGTTC
>JBBCJX010000003.1:0-204219 GCA_037189985.1 Moraxellaceae bacterium | reverse complement strand
TTGCCGCTGCCCGTCAGCGTCAGGTTCTCGAGGTTGTCACCCAGAATCCAGCTGATGGACGACTGCACGGTGTCGGTGCCGGCACTAGCGGCTTCAATAATGACATCACCAGCATCATCGACGACATAAATATCGTTGCCGGCACCGCCTTGCAGGGTGTCAGCGCCAGCGCCGCCATCCAGGGTATTGGCGCCGCTGTTGCCGGTGAGCACGTTATCCTAGGCATTGCCGGTGGCATTGATGGCGGCTGTACCGGTCAGCGTGATGTTTTCGACATGATCGGACAAGGTATAGGTGACACTGGATTGCACCAGATCAATCCCGGCATCCGCTTCTTCAAGCACAATATCCCCAGCGTCGACGACATAAATGTCATTGCCAGCACCGCCCTGCAGGATATCTGCCCCCCCAAGACCATCCAATACATTGTTGCCATCATTCCCGATCAAAATATTGGCGACTGCATTGCCGGTAGCGTCAATGTTGTCAGAGCCAATCAGGGTGAGATTTTCGATATTACTACCTAGCGTCCATGAAACAGCGCTGAATATCGTATCGGTACCGCCGCCTGAGGACTCGATAACAGAGTCGCCAGTACCAACATAATAAATATCATTGCCAGCCCCCCCAGATAGTATATTAATACCGTCATTACCTCTGAGGATATTGGCTTGACTATTTCCAGTCGCATTAATGGCAGAGTTTCCAATAAGCGTGATATTTTCAATATTGCTGTCAGAAGAAATTGACCATGAAATGTCGCTGACAATGGTGTCTATACCTCCTCCGGGCAACTCCACTACAGAATCTCCCGTACTGACATAATAAATATCGTCTCCCTCTGCGCCTGTCAGTATATTTGCAGCTGAATTTCCGATCAAAATATTGGCGGCGCTATTGCCCGTTGCGTTGATGGCATCACCTCCAGTCAGCGTGATATTTTCAACATGCAATGGCAATGTCATGGTAATGGATGAAAAAATTGTATCTATTCCATACCCATCAAGCTCCATTATCACTGTTGGAGCATCTACTGTGTAGATGTCGTTTCCGGCGCTTCCAAATATTAATATGCCGCCTTCATTAGAGTCTTGTGTGGCCTCGGGATGAAGATGCAACCAATCAAAAAATTCTGTAGCTGTAAGAGTGGCATCATCAAATTTTAGTGAATGGATTTGTGAAAAGAAACCATGCAACCCATATGCATCGATAAAAACACCAGTATCTGAGTAGTAATCACCCTCACTTGGGCTGGATATGCTAAATCCATATCCAGTATAGAAAGTGGAGTTGTGATGCATAAAGGCAATCTCAGAAATGTTAAGGCCTGAGAATTCAAGAGTTGCACTTGAGGAATCCTGCAGCCAAATTTTACCGGCCGCATTTTTTCCATCCAGAAATTCAATATCGGCACTAGCCCCCTCATAAATTGTTATCGTGTCATATCCTAGTGATTTAACAGTATCATGGCCTGCGTCTACGTAGATTTTATCGTTTCCTGCACCTCCATCGAGATAATCATTCCCATTGCCCCCCCACAAGGAATCTGTTCCGTCTCCTCCGTACAAAGCATCATCGCCATCGTCACCGTATAAATCATCATTGACGTTGCTGCCAATCAAATGATCGTCTCCATCTCCTCCTGAAAAATTGGCATTTTCATTAGTGGAGGCAACAATCAGATTGTCTTCGGAGTTTCCGTAAACGCTTCTTCTCTGAAGGGGGTGTGTGGCGCCTACATATTCAACATAAACATCTTCAATATGATCGGGCATTGTGTACCACATAGCCTTCAAATAAATCGCGTCATGTCCTTCATTAGCAAGCTCCACAATAATGTCATTTTCGTATATGGCTTTGTATATATCATTTCCAGCCCCTCCAATGAGGGTGTCAGCACCTTGTGCTGCTGTGTCATTATTGACATGAATTCCTGCCTCAATGACATTATCAAGATCATTTCCAGTAATCTGGACTCCAGTGTTTACCAAGTAAGAGCGTGCTGCTTCTACATTAATTGATAGAGTCCATGCACCTGCTCCATGTATCCTGATAGTGTCGTAGCCTTCATCAGGCGCTTCTACAATCACATCTAAAGGACTGGATAGGTTGTAAATATCATTGCCCGTACCGCCATAAAGAAAATCAATATATTCATCATCGACATAATTCGTATCTACAAAGTTGTCATCCCCATCCCCACCATACAAGTGGTCAATACCGCTGCCGCCATCTAGCCAGTCGTTGCCTTCACCGCCAAAGATATTGTCGTTTCCATCTCCGCCATAAATGTAGTCATTGCCGATGCCACCTATAAGATGGTCATTACCCTCCTCTCCGCTGATATAGTCATCGCCTGCCAAGCCATCAATAATGTCACTTTCGGATGTGCCATACAGGCTATTGGCCAGGTTATTGCCTGTAATGAAATTCGGTAATGGTTCAGTGCCTACATGTGCAAGAATGTCCAATGCACTCCAAGTGGTGCTGTCGGAAAATACAATACGCTCTATGAGAGGCCCGTTTGCGCCTGTTTGGCCAACCAGATGCAAGCGGCCACCACGATTATTAAATCCAATAATCAGGTCATCGCCTTCCTGGATAATCAGGATATCCGAAGCGCTAATACCACTTCCAAAGTGGATGGCGTCAATTGCGGCGGTGTCAAGTGTGGACTCAATGATGGAGTCATTTCCATCACCAATGGCATACCGATAAATATCCGATCCTGCGTCGCCATACAAAGTATCATTACCTTCACCGCCGTTAATGATGTCGTTTACATCTGTCCCGTAAATATTTTCGGAAGATGCCGTTCCTGAGATTTCAAAAGCATCAGGTAAAAAATCCAGGAGATCAAGGATTGTGCCATCCGAGAATTCGAATACCCTCAAAGAAACTTCATCGGCGACTAATCCGCTCTTGTTCAGGCCAGTAACAATAATGGCATTATCGGAGTTGTCACCCACCTGTATACGCAAGTCGCCATAAAGGCTTGAAGCGCTTTCAGGCAGCCAGGATAGTTTGATGTCATCAGCAATAATTCCCTCACCAAAGAGTATTTTGTTTGACTGAGCCAGTGAGGAAGGAGCACTGTTGCCAAAATGCAGTGTATCCAAGCCTTCATCTTTTCGGTATATGATCGTATTGGAGTGTCCATTCAGGTAAATGGAGTCATTACCTGATCCACTGGAGACAATATCATTATCAAGAGTTGATATTTCGTCATTTCCGCTCCCTGTCATCAGGGGGCGATGGCTGCCATCGGCTTCCAGTACTTGGTTTGCAAATTGATATTTGGCAATGAATTCAGTGAGTGTCAGAGAATTTCCCCCGACCTTGAAGGTACTGATTGCCCCAGCCAGCCCATTCTTTATATATATGCCATCTGTCGAGGTATATTTAATTGCCAAGTCGTTGCTGGTTGCCGTTGCAATGATTTGGGGTGATACCGCCCCCTTGAATATAATGGTGTTAGTACCTACATCATCCTCAATAACTTCATAACCATCACCAATGATCTCGCCATCACCAGCATTCAGAATATAGGTGTCGTTGCCTTCACCGCCTTTTTGAGTGTCTATGCCGGCGCCGCCCTCAATAACGTCGTTGCCTTCACCACCTTCAATCCAGTCATCACCCTCTCCTCCTAGCAGGGTGTCATCTCCCGCCTCTCCTTGAATAAAGTCATTGTCTGAACCACCATCCAATACATCATCACCGTCGCCACCATAAAGTTTATCTTCCCCGGCCTCACCATATAGGAGGTCATCATCTTCTCCGCCTCGAAGAGTATCGTCACCCTCACCACCATGAAGCTCGTCTTCACCTGCTTCGCCGTAGAGGATATCTGTGCCGGCATCACCGTACAGCAAGTCATTTCCCCCTCCACCGAACATGGTGTCATCACCATCCCCCCCGTAGAGTTTGTCATTACCCTGAGACTGGGAGTTCACTGGGTACTCTTCTCCTTCAGCGCTCACCAGTACAGAAGGATCATCCCCCCACATCCGGTCATTACCCGCGCCCCCGAACAACGTGTCGTTACCGCCGTTGCCAAACATGCGGTCATTGCCAGCACCACCATCCAGCACATCATCACCATGCAGCGTGGCAGGCAGGTCGTAATAGCCCACCGTGAGATACGCCTGAAACCCCTCCGCATAAGGTGTCAGCGGGTCGTCGTACAAGCTGGAGTCTGGATAGTTGGATACGTTGTAGGAGTAAGGAGTGTTTATCCAGTCGCCAACGAGGTAGTCATCACCGTTGCCGCCCAGCAGGAGGTCCGACCCAGCTTCGCCGAACACTGTGTCATCGCCATCGCCGGCATTGATGATGTCATTGAAGTCAGTGGAAGAATTGTATTTCTCGGGGTCGATGGTGGCGCCACCTGGCAGGAAAAACATCGAACGGAAATACGCGGGTACAAAACCTGTGGGACTGAAATTGAACGTGTCGTCGGTGTATTCGCCAAACCACACCGGATAGTAACTGGCATCCCCGAAAATCAGATCATTGCCTTTGCCGCCGTCGATAGTATCCCGACCAAAGCCAGCGAAAATATTGTCATCATCATCACCACCATCGATGATGTCCGTGTATTCCGCTCCCACGATCAGGTCGTTACCCGCGCCACCGGACAAGTGATTGGTAGTGCCAGCCTCTTCTTCGACCAGCGGGAAGGCTAGGTGCCCCTGATGGATGTACGGCGAGGTATCGCGATAGCCGCCATAGACCGTGTCATTACCAGCCCCCCCCTCGACAGTGTCGGAGCCACTCCCCCCCACCAGATAATCATGCCCAGCACCACCCTTGATATAGTCGTCGCCGCTGTCTCCATGGATTTCAGTCTTGAAGCCGTAACCCTCATAGCTTTCCTGTTGCACGCCGACCAGATAATCGTTGCCCTGCGAACCATAGGAGCCGACCCATATCAGGCCGTCCACAATAACCCCGACATTCGTTGCCTGCCTGGGCTCACCATTACTGTCAACATAGCTGAAGTGGTTCTCATACGGCTGGTTGCCGTCGTAAACCAGCGGGCGCGTGCGGTCGTTTCCGGTAAAGAAATGCTCCATGCCATACGCTGCCAGCGGAATTACGACAGCCCCTGTCGAAGGCTCGGGCTCCTGATAGTCGTTCAGCGTGCTGCCAAAATTACCGGAGGACTCCCAGTTCTCGATGGTGATGATGTCCGTTGCCGAGCCGCCGACCTGAATCACCAGATTCTCGCCGGACTTGAAATAGAGGTTGCCACTGGCATCCTTGAAAATCCGGTTATGGCTGCCCGTAGCGTCAGCACTCACCAGGCTCCCATTTATGTACAGCTTGTTGTTGCCATCTGTGTCCCGGATGCGGTCCATGCCGTCGCCCGTGACGAAATAGTATTCATCGTCGCCCGCACCGCCTGCCAATATGTCGTTACCGGTACCACCGTAGAGTTTGTCAGCGCCGACACCCCCCTCCAGATAGTCATCGCCAGCATCTCCGTACAGTTCATCGTCGTCAGACATGCCGATCAAGGTGTCGTTATCGTCACCACCATAGAGCTTGTCATTGCCAGAGCCACCGAAAAGCTCATCATTGCCATCTTCGCCGTGAAGCTCATCGTCACCATCACCGCCAGTCAAAATATCGTTGCCTATGCCGCCATAGAGCTTGTCATTGCCAGAGCCACCGAAAAGCTCATCATTGCCATCTTCGCCATGAAGCTCATCATCATCTGCCCCCCCATCTAGATAGTCTCGATCATTACCACCCCACAGCTTATCATCTCCAGACATTCCATATAGTTTATCAAAGCCTGCACCACCCTTTAAAATATCATCCCCAGCTCCTCCTTCTATGTGATCATCACCCGCATATCCATTAATGACGTCATCTCCTCCTGCGCCATACAGACTATCTGATTCTGCAGCTCCATCGATGATGTTGCTATTGTCGTCACCAAAAATAACGTAGTGCCGTGGCAATCCAGAACCTAGGGCTGTATACCCTAAAGGGATAATCCGAATATTTTCTCCACTTGCAACATCCTCAAACTGCCATGCAATACTTCCGGAAAACCCACCTCCAACCTCTTGAGCTCCTGCAAATCTATCACCTTCTTTGTATGCCTTAATCATCCAGGCCAGCATTTTTGCTCTGTCATCAATCCATTTTTCACTCAATAATCCGTTTTCTGAATTAAAATCATGAATGGAAAGGTATTCAGAAACCTCAGAGTTGACTTGGGGCGCAACTGGTGACAAGGCCAGTAAAGCAGCTCTGACATTTGCATCATTGCGTGCCATATTCGCAATGAGACTTGAGTTTTCTGGCAATAAAAAAGCTCCTCCTTCGTTGGGGTCATACGGCATATTAATATCCGCAAGAATATTGCCCAGCCAACTTCCTGCGCTTGGAGCAAGCGAAAATGCAGAAAAATAAAGCCCCCAAGCTCGAGCGACGGGATGAGGAGAGGCTGATAAATATGCTGATATTATTCCAGCAACTGCAGCCGCATCCTCCATATCAAGCTCGCCATCTGAAAACTCTATGAAAGCTGCACCATACTGATAAACAATAAGCAGTCGCCCAACTAAAGAATGGACACCCCCTTCATTCTTCAGCATGGCGATAGACGCCGCATTTACAATTGCTCCAAATGCGGCATATTTTGCTCTATTTGGATCTTCTTCATCAAAAAGATCATTCAAGGTGTCAGCCAGGCTGGCGGTTGCAGCAAGTTTTTGAGCGAAATTAACAGCGGCCTCTGTCCACGAATTATTCATATATTCCTCAATGCATTCTCACAAAAAGATAAATACACGCGCAAATTACTTGTATTCCCAACAACTCCACAAGACAACGCATAATTTTGTAGGAGCGTATAGAGCTCACTGGCAAATCAGCTGCTATTTTTTTTATAATCAATGCAACCGGGAAAGGAACTAAAGCAAATAAAAAAAAGAACAAATTAAAAGATAAATGTTTTCCAAACAAAAACATTATTGATAAAAAAATTGGAAAAGAATAAAAAGTTAAGAAAAATTCTCCGGCTCCAATTTCTTTTCTTTTGTCAAAATCTTTCATGGTAATTTACACTAAAATTTTTTTGATACTTAATTCATGCCGGAAAGTGATAACCGCATAGGTGCCCGATTGGTGATTTTCAACGCATTGGGAATCAATTCCACAATGGGCAACACCAAACGATGCACGGCCCCCAGATGCTCACCTGATGGCAGTAGTGCTCCGAGCAACGCCGTCCCGATGGCGTGCCCCAAATAGGCCTTCACCAATGGCGGTTCTCGGTACAATGGTGGTTGTCGATATGGTGTTGGATAAATAGGCAGAGGGGCTTTATCCGGCATGCTCATGTTTCCTTTTTATAGTGGTCAATGGACCTTCCCAAATTCTACATGATCTTCTCGCTGAGCCTGTCGTTACTCAACAAGCTAGATATCTCTCTTTCCGCCCTTTCCTTAAAATACACTTTGCAACCGGAACAGCATCCGCCCTGCTTATACATGCACAGAATTTTGCTTGGCAATCGGAGCTTTGCCTTCATATAAGAGGCATCTTTTTGACGCATTCAGCAATCTGCCTTGGCATTCTGCCTTAATTTTATTTTTAGATAATTGGTCTACTCAAGTAGAAAATCATAAGCGCCTCTAGAGCTGTATTCATAGAAATCTAAAGAACGCCACTCTCAACCACTATTGGGTTTTACTACCTTTCCTTAATGCTCTCAGATTTATAATGCTTAATTGGACTTAGGAAATAATCAATTACCCTTCGACTACCCGTTTTGATTTCTACAGAAACAGACATGCCAGGAACTAGTTGAATTCTCTTACCCTCAACCTCTAGCCAATCTTGGTCCAGAAGAATTCTTGTCTGGTAGAGCAACCCACGCTTTTCATCCGCAACAGCATCCAGCGACACATTAATAACTTTGCCGCCAAGAACTCCATATCGGGTAAAAGGAAAGGCCTCTACTTTGACTTCAGCTGCTTGGCCTGTACTGATAAAGCCGATGTCCTTGTTTTCCACTTGGGCATCGATTTCCAGCTTGTCATTGGCGGGTACCACCACCAGCAAGGGCTGGGCTTCTGTTACTACGCCTCCTTCGGTATGTACGGCCAACTGCTGTACTGTGCCATCTACTGGTGCACGTAGCTCCAGCAATTCGCTACGGCTTTTCAGCTTCACGCCATCCTGTTGCAGTTGAGAAAGCTGCTGTTCGGCCTGTAGTAACTGCTCTTGGGTCTGGCGAACAAAGCTGGCCGCCATTGCGTCTTTCTGCTCACGTTGTTGGGCAATGCGGGTGTCTGTTTCGGTGAGACGTCGCCGCTGTACATCGATTTCCTTGGCGGTGTCCAGGCGCTGGTTTTCCTGGTCCAGAAATTGGTGTTTCGGGATGTAATTTTTTTCCAGCAGTGGCCTGAGGTCCGCCACACGCTGCTCATAGAGCGGGTAAAGGGCTAGCAGCTTGTTCAGGGTTTCTTGCGTAGTCGCTTTCTGTGCTTGCAGATGCAGGCTTTCGGCCTCCCGTGCCAGCAGCTCGCTGCGAAAAGCCTGATATTCTGACATCAACAAGCGGCTGGCTTCGCCGAGCTTGGTGGCGGGAATCTTTTCATTAGTAGCTATGGGGCTGGCTACTGCCGCTTTTTGCTGCACTGCTGCCAACAGCGAGCGGGCACGAGCGGCAGCCAATGTGGCATCCAGCCAACTGCTATGCACTTTTTCCTGCTCAGCACCCAGCTCAGTGGCATCCAGCTCGATCAGGAGCTGGCCTTTTTTGACTTGCATTCCGTCACGCACATAAAGACGTTTCACTACCGCTGTTTCATAGGGCTGAACCACCTTCACCTGGCCAGATGGAATGATCTTGCCTTGGGCTACGGCAATGATGTCCAACTGACCGAAGATGGACCAGGTCAGGGCAATAATGATGAAGACCAATGTGCCCCAGAGTATCCATCTCGCCGTATGCGAGGGTGGGGTTTCCATGAGCTCCAGCGCCGCAGGCAGGAATTCGATTTCGGACTTGAGACGCTTTTCCGGGGCCAACTGCTCACGTTCAGCCCAGGCTGCACGAAAGACTGTTTTGTATTTTTCCCAGAGACCCATGCTCTAGCCCTGCTGCTGGGCAAAAAGATGCCGATAGAGACCATTCTCTCGGGCCAGCAATTCCTGCTGGCTGCCCTGCTCCACCAGTTGCCCTTTGTCGATGACAAAGATACGGCTGGCATTACGCAATGCCGTAAGGCGGTGGGCTATGACGAGAACAGTGCGACCTTGGCAAATAGCCTGCATGTTCTGCTGGATGATGCGTTCGGACTCGTAGTCCAGTGCACTGGTGGCCTCATCAAAAATCAGGATTCTAGGATTGGTGACCAAGGCTCGAGCAATAGCGATACGCTGTCGTTGCCCACCTGAAAGAGAAGCACCTTGCTCTCCCACAATTGTGTCGTAGGCTTCGGGCAGTTCCAGAATGAATTCATGGGCGCCCGCCAACTTCGCAGCAGCAATAATGCGCTCCATAGGCAGGCCGGGGTCACCCAAGGCAATGTTGTCACGAATGCTGCGGTTGAAGAGACGATTTTCTTGCAGCACTACCCCAATCTGGCGGCGTAGCCAAGCAGGATCAACCAGGGATAGATCCACACCATCCACCAAGAGGCGGCCTCGCTCTGGTACGTAAAGCCGTTGTATCAATCTGGCGATAGTGCTTTTGCCAGAGCCTGAACGTCCTACTACACCAACAATCTCGCCGGGTTTGAGATCAAAGCTGATACCACGCAGGGTTTCCGGCCCGTCTGGTCGATAGCGGAATACCACCTGATCAAAGCTGATATGGCCTTGTGCCGGTGGTAGGGCTGAACGACTGGTACCTGCTATTTCGGTACGGGTGTTAAGGATGTCTGCCAGGCGTTTCACAGAAATACCTGCTTGTTGGAAGTCTTGCCAGAGCTGGGTGAGCCTCAGAACCGGAGCTGATACACGCTGGGCCAGCATGTTGAAGGCTACGAACTGACCCACCGTGAGCTGTCCCTTCATCACGGCATGGGCACCGAACCAGAGGGTAAGCACTGTGACCAGCTTATTGATGAACTGTGCGATTTGGCCGGCGATATTGGATATCTGACCAGCACGAAAGCTGGCTGAGACATAAGCTGCCAGCTGATTGTCCCAGTGCCGCTGCATTTGCGGTTCAACCGCTAGCGACTTCACTGTTTCTATGCCACTGACAGACTCCACCAGAAAGGCTTGATTTTCTGCGCCGCGCATGAATTTCTCATCCAGACGGGAGCGGATGACTGGCGTAGCCCATATTGAAAGCAGCACATAGCAAGGGAGCGATAGCAGTACGACTACCGTGAGCCAAAAACTGTAAAAAAACATTACGGCAATGAAAATAGTCGCGAAAAATATATCCAGAACAACCGTCACTGCCGAGCTGGTTAGGAAGTTCCGGATATTTTCCAGTTCACGGACACGAGCAACGGAGTCCCCAACCCTGCGTGCACCGAAGTATGGCAACGGCAAAGCCAGTAGATGGCGGAAGAGACGGGAGCCTAGCTCTACATCTATACGATTGGTTGTGTGAGAAAACACATAGGTGCGTAGGCCACTTAGCAGTACCTCGAATACAGATACCACCAGTAGGCCGAAGCAAAGTACATCCAGTGTGGAATAGCTGCGATGTCCCAACACTTTGTCTATGGTGACCTGAAAGAACAGAGGTGATATTAGCGCCAGTAGCTGAATGAAGAAGGACACCACAAAGACATCCCGCAACAGGAGCCGGTATTTCACCAAGGCAGGAATGAACCACGTGAAATCGAACTGGGCCATATCTCCCAGCACGGATGCACGGGAAGCAATCAGCAGGAGCTGACCATTCCAGCGGGACGTTAGCTCCTCCTGCTGGATGATACGAGGGGCTCGTTCCCGAGGGTCCTGAATCAGGACTTTGCCAGCCTCCGCTTTTGCGATAATGAAGTAGTCGCCGTTCAGTCCTGCTGCCATGGCTGGCAGGGGCACTTTTTCCAACCGGTCTACCCTGCTTTGCAGGGGGCGTGCCTTGAGCTTGAGCTTCTTGGCAGCTAGCAGGATTTCCTGAATACCAAATGCTGTTCCGGCCTGGCCAAACTCGTGAATTAACTGGGAGGGCTCTACCGCTACCTGATGAAAGCGGGCCAGCATGACCAAGCAGATAAGGCCAGTATCCAGAGCGGGAGCATTGGCAGCCTCTCCTGTAGAAGGCATGTTTCGCACATCTTCGGCTATCACTGTCGCCCCATCCCTGGCTGACCAAACGGTCCGCTCAAAGCCTGTGAGTCTAAAGGCGAAGGACTTTGATTTTCTATACGTAATAACCGCAATCAGCTCACTTAATTGAATTGAGTGGCTGGTTTGGCATGGCTGTTTAACTTGACCTCATCAGAGGCTTTGAGACTACCGCATCACATAACAGTCCATGGCCAGCGCTCTGCCGGAATAATTGGCCAGTTGTATCTCGACATCAGGCTGATCCCTTGCGGCACCGTATGCCACAAAGAGTGGCAGCAAGTGTTCGGGTGTCGGATGCGCACGCCGGGCTTGCGGTGCGTGCTGGGCCCAGCCGGCAAGAGCAGCCCAGTCATGACGTTTCAGCGCAGACTGCATCCAGCGCTGGAAGTCATGGACATACTCGTCTGCCACATCTGTGCTGAATTCATCGAAATGAAACTCATGCAGGTTGTGAGTCAGGCTGCCGGACGCTATCACCAGAACATTCTCATCACGTAATGGCCGTAGTGTCTCGCCCATCTTCAAATGCCATTCGGCATCCATGGCCGGTTGCACGGAAAGCTGGGTCACGGGAATGTCTGCGTTGGGATGCATCTGCTGTAAGGGAACCCAGGCGCCATGATCAAGGCCCCGATCAGGGGCAATCCCGACAGGAAATCCTGCCGCCTCCAGTAAGCCAGCAGTACGCTCCGCCAGTTTGGGTGCTCCCGGTGCCGGATATTGAATTTGGTAGAGCTCGGCCGGAAAGCCGCCGAAATCATGGATGGTCGCCGGATTGTTTGCCGCGCTCACCACGGGCTGGCGCGTGTTCCAGTGGGCCGACACCATGAGAATGGCGTCGGGTCTGGGAATGCTTGCTGCGATCCTTTTCCAGGCTTCGCCATAGACGCCCGGCTCAATGGCCAGCATGGGTGAGCCGTGGGAAATAAAGACTGTCGGTAGCATGGGGCACCTCCGTGATTTATGTTCGCAGCATGTACCCTGGCCGATTCGGGATAAACCATTAGTCCAGCAAACGACTGTTGCTGTAACTGGAACAGTCTTGATGCTTTCTTGCTAGGCATTGTGTAAATGTAAATTCCTATTTACAATAATCCATCATCATTATGATTGGCTGGCATCATGACTGAGCCCTCTATCTCCCTGTTGCGCCCACAGTCCCGCCAGGACCGCAGCCGCCGTACTGAGAAAGTCTTGCTGGATGCCGCATTACGGCTGTTTCACGAAAGGGGCTTCGATGCCATCACGGTCGCAGATATTGCGGCTGAGGCTGGAGTTGCTCCGGCATCCATCTACCGCCGATTCGGCGACAAGGATGGCCTGCTTCGTGAGGCGTATAGGCAGTTCATTGGTGATGCCCTGCGGATGCTGGAAAGCGTACCAGCCAGGACGGCATCACAAGCGACTTATGTCATGCGCATGGCGGACGTTACCAGCCTGGTAATCCGCTTCTCGCGGGCCAACCAGCATCTGCTGCAGTCCAGTTATGCGCGAGCATTGACTGACGACTATTACGCGCAGGCCCTTGTTGAGCTGCGTGCTGGCGTGTTGACGGCCCTGAAAAAGCATTTCATGGAGCGTGCCAGCGAAATTCATCATCCCCAGCCTGAACTGGCAATGGATTTTGTCTTGCGACAAGCCGTTGCCATGCTCTCTGCCCGTCTTGAAGCGGGTCATCTCGAGGTAAGTGATGGTGCCATTGACGAACCCGTTTTCCTGCGCGAGTTGATGCGCTCGGTGCTGGGCTACCTGCAAATTGATTTCACCATTGAAGAGATTGATGCCGCATTACGGCGTCACGGGCTGTAATGCCCTTCTGAAACTGTTTGGCTTTTTTCCGGAGGAATTGCCATGGCGTACAGCGAGCGAAACATTACTGAACTGCAGAAGCGTGTAGCACCACGGGTTTATGGCGGACTGGATTTGGACATCACTCCGGAACGTTTTCGCCGGGAGCTTGGGAGCAACAGCATTCTCAGGAAGAACAAGCGTATCCAGGCCCATCTTGCCAATCCTGAAAAAGTGGAATTTTTCAGGCAGCTTACATTGATGGGTGATCCGCTTGCCGATGCTTATGTAGCGCTCATGCCGGAACTCGGCTTCAAGAAACTGCGGGAAATGCTGGATACAGCTATTGATCACGGTGTGTCAGCCGTCAAGGATGCTCCACCGGAGTTGCTGGCGCTGATCCAGGCGGTGGATGAGGTGCCGGAGTGGTTGGATATCAATCGTGTAGAGCGTGCAGCACGGCTCATGCGCTTGCCCATTGCCGTTGCAGGTGATCTCACCATGCGGGTGAGTTTCATGAATACCTATGTCAATGGTTATCAGGGGCTGCCTATGATCATTACGGGTACGCTTACCAGCAACAACGCGGGCCGGCGCATGGCGGAAACGGCGAGCACGTTCAAGCTGGCCATCCTGCCCGGTGCACTCAAGCGTGGCGGCGATGCCTACCGCTCCGTGCTGTTGGTGCGGCTGATGCATGCCATGGTGCGTGGCAACCTGTTACGCAAGAGGGATGTCTGGGATTACTCGGTATATGGCGTTCCCATTCCCCAGGTTGACCAGATGGGCGCTGCCCTGCCCTTCAGTTATGCCCTTGCAAAGAATGCCATCAAGAAAGGTCGTCCTTTCACCGAGCGTGAGAGGGATATTGTCGAGCTTGGCCGTTACATTGCCTATCTCCTTGGCATGCACGATGAGTTCCTGAGTGCTGATCCTGAGAAAATCGTGGAAACCTGGGAAATGTGCCAGGCTACCTTGCGCCACAAGTTTGATCCTCGCGGAATAGCCCTGAACGAAGCTACCCTGTCGGCGTATCGCCGGCCCGGCCGGGGAATTCTGGATCGTGCCCTGCACTATCTTGATGTCAGTGCCAACAAGTTCATGTACCGGCAGGTGGTTGGCGAGAAGACCTCCACTGAAATGGGAGTCAAGGTCGGGCTTGCAGAGTCATTGAGTTTTGCGGGTGTTTTCCTGCCGGTAGGCATGAACATCTCGGCGCTGTACCTGCTTGATAAACTGCCCAAGGCGCATGAGGTGATAGACCGCTTTGCCGAGAAAGCGATTCGCCGCCAGCTGGAGACGGAGCCTGCTCCAGAATACAAGACCGATGCAAAGTCCTACGCCAGGTAGTGATGGAAGGTGATGAAAAAAGGGGACTTTATGTCCCCTTTTTTCATGCACTGATGGCATCCGCTTTCTGTGATTGCCGCCATGCATAAATGAGGATGGGCAGGAGCAGTACCAGATTGCCAGCATAAGCCCAGTGGGGAGAGAGCTCATAAAGCCCGGTCCCCAGTACTGGCCCCACAATGGAGCCAAGCGCTGGCAAAGCAGTGGTCAACCCTGCCAGACTGCCTTGTTCGTTGTTGCTGACCGTCATCGAGGCCGCACCGACGCATCCGGGATAACAAAGTCCCACACCAAGGCCGCAACAGCCCACGCCGGCAAAAAGCAGGGCAACATGTCCGCCTATTGTCAGCAGCAGCGATCCTGCGGTCAGTGCCAGTAGCCCTGCTTGTATCAGTCGCCATGCCGGCCAGCGCAAGTGCTGGACCATCAGCCCTTGGGCAAGCAGTGCCAGTCCGGCCGATATCATCAGTGCAAAGCCGACTTTGGTGGCGGCTTCCTGACTGGAAAGCTGCAACGCATCCTGAAAATAGAACCCCAGTGTCTGCTGTACGACAGAGAAGGCAATGAACATGACGGAAGCAATCAGCAGGAAATGCCTGTAGCGAGCATCGTTGTAGTTGAGAGCAGTGGCGGGTTCTTGCAAGTGGCGCTGAGCCGAGTGTGGGGATTCTGGCAGGAAGAACCAGATCAGCAGCAGGCTGATGAATGTCATCAAGGCTGCAAAATATAATGGCGCCAAAAGGCTGATGCCGGCCAGCAGGCCACCCACAGCCGGGCCGATGATGGTGCCCGTACTGTTGGCGGCCCCCAGTTTTGCCAGGCCACTGGTGCGTGTTGCTGGCGCGGTGATGTCGCTGACATAGGCATTGGCGGCCGGCATGGTGCCCGCCATCACGGTGGATTGCAGGCAACGTGCAGTGATGAGTGCCAGCCAGAGCAGAAGGCCGCGTAACAGGTGCTCAAAACCCAGCCAGAACAGGCTGGTGAAGACAAGGGTGCCGGCTGTATAGCCTGCCAGCCCGATCAGGATGACCCGTCGGCGCCCGAGTTGGTCGCTGCGTCTCCCCCAGATGCGTGTGGCGACGGCATAAACCGCTGATGAGGCGGTGATGATGATCCCTATTTGCAATTCCCGCAGGCCAACGGCGCGACCGATCAGCGGCAGCAAGGCAAAAACCAGGGTTTGCCCCATGGCCATGGTGGCAATGGCGGTCAGCAGCAAAGGATAGATGCGGCGGGGATAGGGGGCGGACTCGGAAGGCATGGTGGCTCCTGCGAGGCGGAGTATAGAGAGCCCTGCTTCCTTCCTCCATGAGGTCAGGCACAGAAGTATCCGCAAAATGCTGCCCTCACCGGCTGGCTGCATTACAATCCGCGGCCGATGCCCGCCTGATGCTTGCCATGCCCGCTCTGCCCTGCTTCCCGCTACCCGTCGACAAGGCACCTGAAGTGCTCTATGCCGACGCTGCGCTGCTGGTGGTGCACAAGCCGGCTGGCCTGCTCAGCGTGCCGGGTCGTGGTGAGGACAAGCAGGACTGCCTGATTGCTCGTCTCGTACCGGAGTACCCGGATGCACGCATAGTGCATCGCCTGGATCACGATACTTCGGGTCTTCTCGTTGTGGCCCGGAACGCAGAGGCCCATCGCGAACTGTCCCGGCAGTTTCATGATCGCGAAGTCGGGAAGCACTATGTCGCACTGGCAATTGGCGTGATTCCAGACGAAGCCGGCCGCATTGAATTGCCCTTGCGTTACGACCCACCGACCAAGCCGCGTCATGTAGTGGATGTTCAGGAAGGACAATCAGCATTGACGGGGTGGAGGGTCGTTGCACGCCAGCCTGACCATACTCGTGTCTTGCTGATACCCCATACCGGACGTACTCATCAGTTGCGTGTGCACATGCAGGCGCTGGGGCACCCTCTTCTCGGTGACACCCTGTATGCGCCACCCGAATCCTGCCCGCCCGGCAGCAGGCTTTGTCTGCATGCCGCGTCTTTGGGCTTCACCCATCCTGTTCATGGCGGACGCTTGTTGTTCAGCAAGCCTGCGCCTTTCTGAAATGATTCCGAGAGATGTAACGCAATGAGTGCCGCTTTGTTTGCTCCTGCTGTTGGCCAACGCTGGATTTCCGATACCGAAACCGAGCTGGGTCTTGGCGTGATGGTGGAGATTGATGGCCGTTCCCTGACGGTTCTGTTTCCCAAGAGCGAGGAAACGCGTGTTTATGCCCGCAACAACGCCCCACTCTCCCGTATCCGTTTCGTGGCAGGTGACACGGTTCATGATGTGGGCGGCAACAGCTGGAAAGTGACGGGGGTTGAAGAGCTGCGCGGCCTGCTGCGCTACAGCGTGGAAAATGCCGATGGTGAAGCCAGCGAGCTTAACGAGACACGACTGGCAGCCGACATCCACCTCTCGCGTCCGCAGGAGCGTATGCTGGCCTCACAGCTAGACAGCAACGAATTGTTCAATCTGCGTGTACAGGCCTTGCTGCAGCAGGAAAAGCTGACGCAATCCCCGGTACGTGGCCTGGTTGGCCCGCGCCTGGGAAAAGTGCCACACCAGTTTTACATCGCCCATGAGGTCGGACAGCGACCACAGCCTCGCGTGTTGCTGGGGGACGAAGTCGGTCTTGGGAAAACCATCGAAGCTGGCCTGATCATTCACCAGCAGTTGCAGACCGGCTGCTCCAGCCGCGTTCTCATTTTGGTGCCGGAAAACCTTCAGTACCAGTGGCTGGTGGAAATGCGGCGCCGCTTCAATCTCAATGTTGCCCTGTTTGATCTGGAAAGAACGGCTGCATTGCGGGAGAGCGATGAAAACCAGAACCCGTTTGAAACCGAACAGGTCGTTCTGATGTCACAGGAGCTGCTGGTGGATCATCCTGATCTGGCCGATGCGGCTGAAGCGGCTGGCTGGGACCTGCTGGTTGTCGATGAGGCCCATCATCTGGAATGGACTCCTGAAGAACCCAGCGAAGCCTACGAGCTTGTTGCCCGACTGGCTGAAAAAATACCGGGCATCCTGTTGCTGACGGCAACCCCTGAGCATCTGGGAGTAGCCAGTCACTTTGCCCGCCTGCGCCTTCTGGACCCTGCCCGTTACCATGATCTTGCCGTCTTTCTGGAAGAAGAGAAGGCATTTTCCAGCATTGCTGCCGCTGCCGAAGAGTTGCTGGGGGGTAATGAATTATCTAATGCGACACGCACAACATTGACAGAGAAGCTTCCCGCTGAACTTTGTGCAGGATTGGATTCTGCCGGCGGCCGTCAAACTGCGCTGGATGCCCTGCTGGATCGTCACGGCGTGGGGCGAGTCCTGTTCCGTAATACTCGCGAGGCCATTGGCGGATTCCCCGAGCGCCAGTGTTTGCCACAGCCCTTGCCGGCGGCAAGCGATGTTCCTCCTTCTACACTGGCACAGGCTCTTTATCCGGAAATGCATACAACGGATGAAGACTGGTGTGAGCAGGATGCTCGTGTAGCGTGGTTGCTGGGCCTGTTGAAGCAGTTGAAGCGCGAAAAAATCCTGCTGATCTGCCGCTCCAGCCCGGTTGCTCTGGCTCTGGAAGAGTATCTGCGCCTCAAGGAAGGCATTCGGACTTCGGTTTTCCATGAGGGCATGAGCCTGCTGGAGCGCGACCGTGCTGCCGCCTATTTTGCGGATGGCGAATATGGCGCACAGATACTGCTCTGCTCGGAAATCGGTTCCGAAGGACGCAACTTCCAGTTTGCGCATAACCTCGTGCTTTTTGACCTGCCTCCTGATCCCGAACTGCTTGAACAGCGTATCGGCCGTCTGGACCGTATTGGCCAGACAGAAACCATCAAGCTGCATGTGCCCTATTTCGCAAAAACGGCGCAAGAAAGGCTGTTCCGTTGGTACCACGAGGGGCTGGATGCCTTCGAGAACATCAGTCCGGCAGCACGCACCATTCTGGAGGAGTTGCGTCAGCAATTGCCGGCGGCCTTGCGTGAAGGCGGTGATGTATTCGAACAACTGTTAGGTGTGGCCAGAACACGTCGTGGCGAGTTGTTGGCCGAGCTGGAGTCCGGGCGTGATCGCTTGATCGAGTTGAACTCCTGCCGCAAGGATGTTGCCCGTGAAATGATTGCAGCCATTGATGCTCAGGATGCTGATCCGGCACTGGCTGATTTCATGGAGCGCGCCTGGTCTGCTTTCGGTGTCGATCAGGAGGAGCAGGTGGAAACTCATCTGCACATCCTGCGCCCCGGCGACCACCAGTTGCTGGACGGCTTCCCGGGACTGGACCCGGAGGGCATGACAGTGTCGTTTTCCCGTGATTACACGCTGGCACGTGAGGATGTGCAATTCCTGAGCTGGGAGCATCCCATGCCGCAGGGTTTGCTGGATCTTTTCCTGACGCAGGAGTTTGGCAATGCCAACGTGGCGCTCATACGCAACAAGGGCATCAAGCCAGGTACGTTGTTGCTGGAATTGTTCTTCCGCCTGGAAACCGTTGCGCCCAAGGGGCTGAACGTGGAGTCTGCCCTGCCCTCACTGGTACAGCGTGTACTGCTGGATCAGGAGGGGCGTGACCTGTCTGCGCGCGTGTCTCATGAAGTGCTGGTAAAACAGTTGCAGCATCTGGATCGTTCTGTGGCAAGACAACTGGTCAAGTCGCAGCAGGAGTCTCTGGAGACTCTCATGGCCAAGGCCCAGAAAACGGCAGAGGCCGGACTGCCTGCGCTACGCAAGGCAGCGCTTACCCGCTGGAATGAGAAAAACCGTCAGGAAATTGATCGCCTCAAAGCATTGGCTGAAGTAAACCCCGCTGTGCGACCTGCAGAGATTCGTGAACTTGAAAAGCGCATGGAAGAAGGTGCAAAGGCACTGGAGGCATTGCGTCTGGTGGCCCATGCCGTCAGGTTGGTGGCGGCAGCCTGAAAAATCAGTGTTGCAATGGGTCAGTGCCTGAGTTGCAGGGCTTCGCCCTGCACTTTCCAGAAGTCTCCCAGATGGCTGAGGGTGTGTTCGCTGGCGTTAAAAAATACATCCACGTCCAGCATGTCGTTCACGCTGGCCGCCTCGACCAGATAGAGCCCGTGGCGCGCCTGCAGGCGTGCGTGGGTTTCTGCCACCGGGAAAAAGCCGGAGTCGGGAAAAGGCATCGCATTTTCTTCGCAACGCTGTTTCAGTCCACGGGCAAGGCGCTGCCAGAAATCCGTACTTAGGCTGTTTTCCAGCGCCATCATCACCCCAAGCCCTGTACTCAGGTCGATGGCGTTATAGCCTTCTTCAATCATGTCGCACAAATTGCGGGTGGCCGGGCCGCAGTGTTGGAGACACCAGCCCTCCGGCGCATTGCGCGTTGACTGCTGCCAGGATGTCCACCAGTTGTGCAGTCGTTCGCTGAAGGCATAAGGATCACCCAGTCCCATGCCGGGCAGAGGCGGACACCATGGCACACCGTTTTCGTCAAAGCAGATGACCACGGCTATGCCGGAGTGACTTTCCATAAGGGTATGCCCCTCCGTCAGCATCAGCGTGTGGCGCTCCCGTGCCAGTGCCATCTGGCGCAGAAAGATGGCCAGTTGCTGCAAGGTGCAGAGAAGATTCTCGAAAGGCACGGATGCGGACTCGATGCCATCCAGCCAGCGGTTATGCGTAAGCGAGGCATGACGGCATATCTCGCTGTTGCAGCGACGCTGAAGGTCCAGGAATCCGGCGCGGTGTACGGGATCAACATGGGGGGCCGGGGCTACATGCCACTCGACAGCATGAGCCCGCAGGCGGCTGCGTGTTACTGGCATGAATGCCTCGACCAGACTGCTGCAGGGATGATCCCAGAGCCTAGAACAGCCAGCGCCGGTCGCCAGTGCTGGCGCCCAATCGGTCTAAGCCTTGCAGCCCTAAAAACCGTCCTTTCAGGTACGGATCAGAGATAGCCGATGACATAGAACTGGCCGCCACTGCGTACCCCCAGTACATGCTGGCCCTCTTCTTCGGCCTCCTCTCCCCATTCCACCAACTGGTAGTAAACATTGCGGGAGATCAGGGCCTCCAGGCGGTCGCGCAGGTGGATGTAGGGGCTGGGCTCCTGATCATCTTTGTAAACCACCCGCATGGGATGATCGGGGCCTGCCACCACGACATCGCCAGTCAATGTCGTGAACTTGAGATATTGCACGCCCTGCTCCTCGTGCCGTTCCACCAGAACGGCGAGGAAAGGCGCGTCCTCTACCCGGATACGGACTTTTTCTACCGGCGTGACGAGGTAGTAATGGCCATCCTCGTCATGGCGCAGCACCGAACTGAAGAGATTGACCAGCGCTGGGCGGCCGATAGGAGTTCCCATATAGAACCACTGCCCGTTGCGCTTGATCTCCATGTTGAGGTCACCACAGAACGGAGGATTCCATTTGTGCACGGGAGGCAGCCCCTTCGGGTCGTTGCCTTGCTCGTCTTTCAGCAGCCGCGCAATGGCCATGGGGTCGGCACGAAGCCGGGAGGCTGGAGGGCTGTCACTCATGACGAAACCTGCTTGGTCACGGGCCAATGTTGTCTGACATAAAACATGCGACTTTGATTGGCCTTTCGGATAGCTGCTTTTATACTACGCAGCGCTCGAAAATCGAGTCCTTATGCGTACTTAGCGTGTTGCCAGGTGGCGCGGGGACCTATCCAGCTTGTTGAGGAGGCTGTCGTGGAAAGAGAAGCAATGGAGTTTGACGTTGTCATCGTCGGGGGCGGCCCGGCCGGTTTGTCTGCCGCTATCCGTCTGCGCCAGCTGAGCATTGAGTCGGGTCAGGAAATTTCCGTCTGTGTCGTCGAGAAGGGCTCTGAGTTCGGTGCCCACATCCTGTCCGGCGCCTGCTTTGAGCCGCGTGCGCTGGCTGAGCTCTTTCCGGATTGGAAGGAACAGGGAGCTCCCCTGAATACGCCGGTAGTGCGTGACGAAGTCTATTTCCTGCTCAGCGACACCCGCAGCGTGCTGACTCCGGGCTGGGTCGTGCCCAAGCCTATGCACAACGAAGGCAACTATGTCATCAGCCTGGGCAACCTTGTGCGCTGGCTGGCCACCAAGGCCGAAGAGCTGGAAGTGAACCTCTTCCCCGGCTTTGCTGCCTCGGAAGTCCTGTACAACGAAGACGGCTCCGTGAAAGGCATTGCCACCGGCGACATGGGCGTGGCCCGTGATGGCTCACACAAGCATAGCTATACCCCCGGCTATGAGTTGCACGCCAAGTACACCCTCTTTGCTGAGGGTTGCCGTGGCAACCTGGGCAAGGAGCTCATCCGCAAGTTCGACCTGGACAAGGATGCAGACCCCCAGCATTACGGCCTTGGCATCAAGGAACTCTGGGACATCGACCCCGCCCTGCACGAGCCGGGCCTAGTCATGCACGGTGCCGGCTGGCCCCTTGCCGAAAATGGCGAGTCCGGCGGCTGGTGGCTGTATCACCACGAGAACAACCAGATTTCCGTGGGCCTGATTACAGACCTCTCCTACCACAACCCATACCTCTCGCCGTTTGACGAGATGCAGCGCTTCAAGCACCACCCGGTGATCAGGAAGTATCTGGAAGGTGGCAAGCGTGTTTCCTACGGTGCCCGCGCCATCATCAAGGGCGGCCTCAACTCCCTGCCCAAGCTGACCTTCCCGGGTGGAGCGCTGGTGGGTGACGACGCAGGCTTCCTGAACTTCTCCAAGATCAAGGGCAGTCACACCGCCATGAAGTCCGGCATGATCGCTGCCGAGGCACTGGCCGAGCTGCTCAAGGCCGGTAAGGCCAATGACGAGCCCACGCTCTTCACCGAGAAGTTCAAGGCATCGTGGTTGTTTGAGGAGCTGTACAAGTCGCGCAATTTCGGTCCGGCCATGCACCGCATGGGCACCTTCATGGGCGGCGCCTTCAACTTCATCGACCAGAACATTTTCGACGGCAAGATTCCCTACACCATCCACGACACCACGCCGGACTATGCTTGCCTGGATCTGGCCGCGCAGTCTCCGAAGATCGAGTACCCCAAGCCGGATGGCAAGATCAGCTTTGACAAGCTTTCGTCCGTTTTCCTCTCCAGCACCAATCATGAAGAAGACCAGCCGGTTCATCTGAAGCTGAAGAACCCCGACATTCCCATCAAGAAGAACCTGCCCTTGTATGGCGAGCCGGCACGCCTTTACTGCCCGGCTGGCGTTTACGAGGTTGTGGACACCGCCGAAGGTGACAAACGTTTCCAGATCAATGCGCAGAACTGTGTGCACTGCAAGACCTGTGACATCAAGGACCCGGCCCAGAACATCACCTGGGTGGTGCCGGAAGGCACCGGTGGGCCCAACTACCCGAACATGTAAGGCAGGAAGCCCATGTCCCAAGGCCATGAACTGGCTAACAGCAACACGGCGCGGAATTCTCCGCGCCGTGTGCTTTTCGCAAGCCTGATCGGTACCACGATCGAGTTCTTCGATTTCTATATCTATGCCACGGCAGCGGTGCTGGTTTTCCCGGCGCTGTTTTTTCCGGGCAGTGATCCCACCACGGCGGTCCTGCAGTCACTGGCGACCTTTGCCATCGCATTTTTTGCGCGCCCCGTAGGTTCGGCGCTGTTTGGGCACTTTGGTGACCGTATCGGCCGCAAGGCAACGCTGGTAGCGGCCTTGCTCACCATGGGCATTTCGACGGTCGTCATCGGCCTGCTTCCCACATACGCACAGATTGGTGTTGCCGCCCCGCTTCTGCTTGCTCTCTGCCGCTTCGGACAAGGTCTGGGGCTGGGCGGCGAATGGGGTGGCGCCGTGTTGCTGGCAACAGAGAACGCTCCGCCAGGCAAGCGCGCCTGGTACGGCATGTTCCCGCAGTTGGGAGCGCCGCTAGGCTTTCTTTTGTCTGGCGCTTCTTTTCTCATCCTGACGGAAACGCTCAGCAACGAGCAGTTCATGAGCTGGGGATGGCGTGTCCCTTTCCTTGCCAGTGCCTTGTTGGTGCTGGTGGGTTTGTATGTCCGCCTGAAGATCGAAGAAACTCCGGCTTTTCAGCACACGCTGGACAAACAGGAGCGTGTGGCTGTGCCCATGCTTGCCATCCTGCGCCAGCATACGCGTGCCCTCGTGCTGGGCACGGTGATGGCCATTGCAACTTTCGTGCTGTTCTACCTGACCACCGTGTTTGCACTGACATGGGGAACCAGCAGGCTGGGTTATGCACGTGAAGAGTTCCTGCTGATACAGCTTTTTGCCGTGTTGTTCTTTGCGGCTGCCATTCCCGTGTCCGCCGTACTGGCCGACCGCTACGGGCGCCGCCGCATACTGAGTATCGTGACCCTTCTCATTGCAGGATTCGGTCTGCTGTTCTCGCCCTTGTTTGGCAGCGGGAATGTTCTCGGTATCACCGTATTCCTGACGCTGGGGCTGGCCCTCATGGGTATGACCTATGGCCCGCTGGGCACCGTGCTGTCAGAAATGTTTCCAACGGCAGTGCGTTACACCGGAGCTTCGCTGACATTCAATCTGGCGGGTATTTTCGGCGCCTCTCTGGCGCCGTATATCGCTACTTGGCTGGCAAGCCGGTACGGCCTGCATTCTGTGGGGTATTACTTGTGTGCCGCTGCCCTGTTGACGCTCACGGCGCTGCTGTTGAGCCGGGAGACCAAGGATGACGACCTGCTGAGCATCAAGGGCTGATACCGCCAGGAGTGCTGCCATGTCGCTTTATTCCCGTCACATTTTTCCTCATCTGCTGGACTGGTTGATGTCGCAGCCGGCCTTTACACAGGCCCGCAGGGAATTGCTGGCACCTGTGTCAGGGAGTGTCCTGGAGATAGGCTTCGGAACCGGGCTTAACCTGGACCACTACCCTGCCACCGTCAGCAGCCTGACAACGGTCGACGTGAATCCCGGTGTACACCGGCTGGCTGAAAAGCGGCTGGAAAAAAGTACCCTGCCCGTACGCTTTGCCCTGATCAGTGGCGAAAGTCTGCCCATGCCATCGGCCAGCTTTGATGCCGTTGTTTCCACCTGGACACTGTGCAGCATCCCGGATGTTGAAAGTGCCCTGCAGGAAATCCGGCGGGTGCTGAAACCCGGTGGCCGTTTCTATTTTGTGGAGCACGGCCTGAGTCCAGACCCTGCCGTTGCGCGCTGGCAGCACCGGCTGACGCCTCTGCAGAAGATCATTGCAGATGGCTGCCATCTGAACCGTGACCATCTTGGGCTGATTGCCGCTGCCGGTTTGAAGGTGGTCGAGAAGCGCCAGTTTCAGGCAGAGGGTTTACCGTCGGTGGGCTCCTTCATGACACTGGGTGTGGCGACTGCCTGACTCTGGGTTCGGTTCAGCGCGACAACATCAAGCGGGCGGAAACGCCGTTGTTGTCAGCCTGCTTTTCTGCCTGGACTTCTTTCAGTGTTACACCCTGGGCCGCCAGGGCCGTCAGCCAGGCGGCAATGCGGTTGAAGTCGGCTTTCTCCAGCCACACACGTACCTGGCTGTCTCCCTCGGGCTCGATACGGCTCAGGTTCAATCCCCCGGCCGCCGCCGCGCCACTGACGATACCAAGTACAGAGCCGCCATTGGTTGATGCGGCCGAACTCCGTATCTGATTGCTGCTGTTCTGCATCAATACGAGCAGCTCACGATTCTTTTCGTATTGCAGACGATAGTTTTCTGCAGCATGGCGTGATGGCAGCCAGAGGCCGTACACGGCAATGAGCACTACGGCAAAAATGGCAAGGATACGCAAGGCGCTTTGTTCGCGCGGAGCCAGCATCAGCCAGCGCTGGCGCAACGGTGCAGTGCTTTCCCTCCAGGACTGGCGGATGGTGTCGAATGCACTCATGACTCAGCCCTCCACCCGCAAGCGGCCACGTATCAGGCCACCCTGTGCATTGGCCGACACGATTTCAGTACGAAAGCCCTGCCCGTCCAGCTTCTCACGGAAGCGGTCCAGTTCTCCCAGTGCCCGTGCACTGACATCCAGTGTCAGCGTACTGCCAGAAAAATCGACACGCTGCGTATTGAGTCCGGAGCCCTGAAGGCTTTCCGCAACGCGGGTCAGCGTTGACAGCATGTTGCTGCCACTGTTGCCGCCATTCAGTTGCGCCTTCAACTGGCGTTCGAGATTGACGATGCGCCGGTCTGCCGGGAACAGGTTTTTATAGAGCGCCACCGCTTCTGCCTGGATCTTTTTTGCCTGATAGCGGTAGTAGCCATACTGTGTCCACTCGCTGAGCAACTGTACGGAAAATGCCAGGGCCACGAAGATGGCGGCAATGCGCCACGTCCTGGGCAAAGTGAAACCACGGGTAAGGGCAAACTCGCCCTGCATGAGGTTGGCCGGATGACGAGGCCAGTCTGTGCCTGGCGACAGTATTGCACTGACATCCTGAGCAGTACTGATTTCGGCCTGTATTCCACGTGCACTTAGCCAGGACTGAATGCGCTCGCGAAATGACTCGTCCGCTGTCGCACTGATGCGCAGTGGTTCGCCGCTTGCAATCCTTTCCTGCAATGCAGCATCCAGCATCAGCTCCAGAAGACTGGCTTCCAGCACAGCGCCGCCCAGCTCGCCTGTACGCAATGTAAGCTGGTCTTCAGGCCACAGGGCAAGCTGCCATTCGCTGTCATCACGCGGCAACAGCAGGATATCGGGCAGTACGGCGACCACCTGCAGGCCTGTGCTGCGCAACTCCAGCAGCAGCGATTGCAGCAGACTTTTCGAGACAGCCAGCAAGGGCGTCCTGTCGCCCTCCTCCACCGGCCCGGCGACCACATGGAGGTTTTCTACGTCCTCGCCGGTCTGTTCCTCTATCAGCCAGCCCAATGATTGTCCTGCTTGCCGTAACTGCTTTGCACTGACAGTCGCAGAGGTCAGCAGGCAGCTCGATGCTGGAAGGAATACCACACAGGCCGAGCCGGCATGGGACAGAGCCAATTCAGCAGGCAGGGCTTCGCCCAAGGAAGAAAAACCGTCTGGACTGCGCAGCCAGGCACGGCAGGATTTCCCTTGCGTGGAAAGATGGAGGAAAAGTGTATTCATAAAAGATCCCGGGCGGCCGCCTTCATGTCTTCCACGGCTCGATCTTCATCAGTGCCGGCCTTGTTATTCTGTTCATCCTTTGGCGCAGCGGTCGTTACGAACTTCTGGCCGAGGTCACGCGCAATGGTCTGGAGTGTACCGGAATCATTACGGGCAATCACGGCAAGCACGGTGCTGTGGCGGCCCGCAATTTCGGCATCCGCCATGAGCTGGAAGTAGCGGCTGCGGACATCCAGCTGGCTGGCCAGTTCATTTTTCTGATTGCTGTCCAGGCCATTGAAAACCGGTTCGGCCAGGAATTCGTTGACGCTGTCATAGCCCTTGGATGGCCGCTGGCGGACAAACTCTTCGGCCGTGCGGGCACTGAATGTCTGGCTGAGTGCGGCCAGTGTCACTGGTTCTGCGGTATTGATGTTCAGCAAGGCGGCGGCTGGCAGGGCACAGACATGCGGGCGCAGGCGCGCGATGATTTCAGGCGTAAAACCCTTGACCAGTCTCAGCTCGGAAACATCGCCAAATGCCTGGTTGGCAGTCCGGTACGGGCGATCCAGGCGCGAGTAATAGTCGTCCTCTGCGCCGTCGGCACCGGTGGGGTCACCGTCCGCGTCAATCCAGTCGGTCAGTGCCGGCACCAGTGTTTCGGGGAGATCAAGGTTTTTCAGGAGCCTGCCAAGAATCGCTGCTGCTACCGGGTCGGGTGCGTTGTCATGCCAGAGCCGGTTAAGGTTGAAGCGGCCCTGCATGTCGGTAACCCGGGCATGGATCATCCCGCCATCCACCGGGAATGGCGGGAACGGCCGCGCCCATACCTCACCAAGGTGATCAACCTGGCGGCCATTCCTTTGATCATTTTTGGCATCTTCGCTCAGGAGCTCGCGGACAAAGTCTTCTGCCCCCTGTGTATAGAGCAGGGCCTGATCCTGGCTGAAAAGGCCGGCTGCATGCTGCAGAGCCATATGCTGGGCGCGCAGCATGCCCACTGCCAGCGTGGCGGCCAGGGCCACCACCAGCAGAACCGTGATCAATGCCACGCCGCGCTGGCGGTCAGGATTTGTCGGTCTGGTCTGCAACATTGGCGTCATTTTCAGGCAAGGGAATCAGGCGGCGGATATCACCACCCTCTTTCAGCGTAAAACGGATTTCCACTGCCTCAGGCAGTGGCAGTTGCCCTTTGTTTTTCTGCGTCTGGGCAAGGAGCGGCCAGTCGGTTTCCCAGCGGCCGCCTGCGAAAACCTGAAGGTGGAAATCTTCCACACCATCAAGCAGCACGATCTTGTCGGGCGTGCTGACACGGGCACGGTCCAGTACCTTCCAGCGCTCGCGCAGGAGTTGTCCACCTTCAACACGGTAACGAATCCGCACCATGTCGCTTCGGGCTTCCTGCACGGGGTTACGCCAGCCCCGGCGCGTGAACTCCATGACGTTTTCCTGAGGAAGATAGAAGCCGGGTTGTACGTCACCGAACTCGTCACGGATAGGTCTTGCCGCAACCTGAAGCAGATCGCGCTGCAGGATCATTTCGGCCTTGTGCAGGTCGCGCAGCATTTTCTCATGCCGCAGCCCTTGATCACGCGATACCACCGTGCTGGCCAGCAAGCGGTAGGAGCCTACCGCCACCAGGGCGAGAATCGCCACGGCCACCAGCAGCTCCAGCAGCGTAAAGCCACGAAGATCATCAGGATGACGGCGCATTTTCACTTCTGCTTTGGCGGCGGGGCAGGAAAGCGGTCAGCACGCTGACCGGATCGGTTTTTTCTTCCAGACTGCCGGTACCACTCTGCTCTGTCTTGAGTCCGACAGAAATGGTGATCAGACGGACATTGGGTGTGGGCGTCCCTTGCGCCTTCGTGGTGATCAGCCAGTCGCGGCCTGCCATGTGGGCGGTGCTTTCCCTCTGTCCTATCTCCGGGAAAGCACCGTCGAGGCGCATTTCCGTGAGATGGTTCATGGCCACCCAGTGGGCGAATGTCTTTTCTTCCAGATGCTGGTCGGTAGTGATCTGGGTGCGTTGGGCATTGAGCAAGGCAAGTGCAGCAATGGCGAATATGGAAACCGCCACCAGTACTTCCAGCAACGTGAAACCCCGTGACTCACGATGCATCACAGGGTCTCCTCCTTGTTGCCATGCCCTTCGTGATCTTCATCATCGTCACGAGTCACGCGGCCTATTTCGTCAATCTTGATTTCCCGGCGCAGGCCTGGCTCATCGCTTACAACAATCTCAAGACTGGCAGGGCTGGCCTCGCCACTGGAAAGGAAATAGATATCGGGGGACAGGCGCGGGCTGTCATCCTTTTCTTCAGGCTTCCCCGATTCTGGCTCTGACAGTGTCATTTCCAGATTGCTCTCGCGCAAAATCAGGATACGCATACCTTCAGGCATGTCACGTGCACGAAAACTGCGATCTTCACAGGGTAGCCAACGCTGTTTTGGTTCATCCAGACAGAGAAAGGCGTAACCGTCGCCACCTATCATGAGGCCGTATTCGCGGTTCTGCATGACGGCCTCGCTGGCGGCCAGATCAATCAGAGCTACCAGCCTGTCCGTTTCCTCGCGCAGGCGGCGGTCGACTCCACCGGGATTGAGGCCGACCAGCGCCACACCACTCAGCACGCCGATCAGCAGTATCACCATCAACAGCTCCAAGAGCGTGAAGCCCCGGTGCCGTTTGGAGAATGCTGACGGCACCATATTCATTCCTGATAGATGTCGGCGTTGTTGCCTTCGCCACCTTCGGCGCCATCGGCACCCAGCGAATACACATCATAAGGGCGGCCGCCACTACCCGGCACGATGTACTGGAAGGGATTGCTCCAGGGATCCTTGGGCATGCCACCTTTCAGGTAGCCACCGGGTGGAAAGGTCTTGGCCGAGGCGGGACGGTTCACCAGTGCCTCCAGTCCTTCATCGGTGGTGGGATAACGGTGGTTGTCGAGCTTGTACATTTCAAGCGCATTGGAGACTTGTGCGAGACCGGCCTTGGCGGCCGTGATGCGTGCCTGTTCATCCTTGCCCACCACATTGGTCATCACGATGGTGGCGAGGATGCCGAGAATGGCCACAACGACCATGACCTCGATCAGGGTAAAACCGCTTGCGCGCTGCATTGTCATTTTCACGTTTTTCATCCGACAAGATTGTTCATGGAAAGAATGGGAAGCATGATGGCCAGCACGATCAGCAAGACCACGAAGGCCATCATCAACAGCATCATGGGCTCAAACAGCCCGACCAAGGTGCTGACGAGGTTGTTCAGTTCCTTGTCCTGCATGGTCGCGGCACGCGACAGCATTTCGTCCAGCTCACCACTCTGCTCGCCGCTGGAAATCATCTGCATCATCATGGGAGGAAAGTAGCCGCTTTCTTCAAGGGCGCGGCTCAGGCTGCCACCTTCGGTCACTTTCATGGCAGCCTGCCGTATGGCATCACGTATCAACAGGTTTGAGCTGACCTCGGCCGCAATGCGCAGTGCTTCGACCAGAGGTACACCACTGCGGGTCAGGATGCTGAGCGTGCTGGAAAAACGCGCGGCGTTGGCGCCTCGTACCAGCGGCCCGAGAAGAGGGAGACGCAGTTGCAAGCCATGCAGGCGGTAGCGGGTGGCCTCCTGCTTCAGCATGGGCCGGGCAATGAAGCCGGCAACAATCAACAACAGTAGCAACCACGGGCCGACAGTCTTCACAAAGTTGCTCGTGGCAATGAGGCCTCGAGTCAGCAGCGGCAGTTCCTGCCGGCTGCTGTCAAAGACACGCACGATATCCGGCACGACATACACCAAGAGTCCCACCACAATGCCGGTTGCCAGCAACGTCAGGATGACGGGATATATCAGCGCGCCCTGGATTTTCTTCTGTGTGTCGT
Source organism: Moraxellaceae bacterium (assembly GCA_037189985.1). GTDB lineage: Bacteria > Pseudomonadota > Gammaproteobacteria > Pseudomonadales > Moraxellaceae > UBA2031. The sequence goes on along the minus strand of JBBCJX010000003.1, from coordinate 173,937 downwards.
AGCGGGACTCGGTGTAGTCAGCGAGCTGGTTGAGTACCAGGTCAAGATGGCCTGATTTTTCACCTGCCGCCACGGTCGCGCGGTAAAGGTCGGGAAAGGCGTGGGGAAACTCCGAGAGTGACTGTGCCAGCGTATAGCCTTCGCTCACACGGGCCCGCACGGCCAGCAGCAGGCTTTGCAGGCCTGGTCTGCCGGTCTGGCGCGAGACAGCCCGAAGGCATTCCTCAACCGGAATGCCAGCCTGTATCAGTGTGGCAAGCTGGCGTGTGATCAGTGCCAGCTCATAGGCACTCATGCCGCGCCGGAAAAGCCCTCCTCCCTTTTGAGCGACACGATGCTCGCTGGCTGCAGGTTCTACGGATACTGGCAGCCAACCCTTGTCACGCAGTTGCTGGCGGACCTGCCGGGCACTGTCGGCCTCCAGCACGCCTTTCTGGCGACGGCCCGCCGTATCAACAGAAACGTATTCAAACGCAGGCATGACGATTCGTTCCTCGTTCAGCCTTCACGGGTAACACGCAACACTTCTTCAAGTGTGGTGACACCACCCAATACATTGCGGGCGCCGTCCTGACGTATGCTGGGCCCGGCCTTGCGCGTATGCGCCTCCAGTTCCTGTTCGCTCGCGTTGCTGTGAATGAGCCTGCGCATTTCTTCATCAATAACGATCAGCTCGTAAATGCCGGTACGACCGCGATAGCCCAGCTGGTTGCAATGCACGCAACCTTTGGCTTTATAAAGCTGCGGCGGACGGGAAGCATCAATGCCTAGCAACTCGCAGGTTGCGGCATCGGCCGTGAACGGTTCACGGCATTCCGTGCACAGCACGCGCACGAGGCGCTGTGCCAGCACTCCCAGAAGCGAGGAAGAAAGCAGGAAAGGCTCGATACCCATGTCGTGCAGTCGCGTGACGGCACCAACAGCAGAGTTGGTGTGCAGCGTGGAGAGCACAAGATGACCAGTCAACGAGGCCTGTACGGCAATTTCAGCCGTTTCCAGATCACGGATTTCCCCCACCATCACCACGTCGGGGTCCTGGCGCAGGATGGCGCGCAGTCCGCGCGCAAAGGTCATGTCGACTTTGGTGTTGACCTGTGTCTGGCCGATGCCTTCAAGCTGGTATTCGATGGGGTCTTCCACCGTCAGTATGTTGCGTGTCTTGTCGTTCAGCTCTGTCAGCGCGGCATACAGGGTGGTGGTTTTGCCAGAGCCGGTAGGTCCCGTCACCAGAATGATGCCGTGCGGCTTGTTGATGATTTCCCTCAGGATGCGGTGATCACGGGCTGCCATGCCGAGATGGGAGACATCCAGCCGCCCGGCCTGCTTGTCCAAGAGACGCAGCACCACACGCTCGCCGTTGCTGGAGGGCATGGTGGAAACACGCACATCGACTTCGCGACCGGCAAGCCGCAATGAAATACGGCCATCCTGGGGGATGCGCTTCTCCGCAATGTCCAGCCTTGCCATCACCTTGATGCGTGATACCAGCAAAGGTGCCAGCTCTCGCCGTGGCTGCACGATCTCGCGCAATACACCGTCCACGCGCAGGCGTACGGAAAGACGTTTTTCATAGGTTTCAATATGGATGTCGGAGGCATTCTCGCGAATGGCTTCGGTCAGCAGGGCGTTGATCAGGCGGATGATGGGGGCATCGTCTTCCTGCTCCATCAGGTCTTCGGCTTCGGGCACAAGATCGGCCAGGCTGGCCAGGTCCATGTCGCCGCCCAGCCCTTCCACCATCTGCATGGATTCGCTGGAGCCGGTCTGGTAGGCCTGTGCCAGGAGGTTGCTGAAGACCTCGGGGCTGACTTCTTCACACTCCAGCGGCAGCTTGAGCAGGCGCCGGGTTTCTGCAAGGCTGCCAAGGCGCAGGCCGGGGCGATGGAAAATATGGGCGCGGCCATTCACGACGCGATCGGCAATGACGCCATGGCGTTTGGCAAAGGCATAGGAAAAGCGGCGCGAGCCTGCCGTGCTTTCCTGGTTTTCTTCTTGTAATGCTTCCAGTTCTGGCATGCTTTACCCCAAGTGAAACCTGCTCCGGCCCTGCGCCTGACAGGGGCGATGGCCCGGAGCACCGCAGTCTACTGGAAGGCCCTACCCCTCTCAACGACAGCTCTGTACAGCTTTGAGACACTACTCTTAGCTTTGGCTACTGCATAATTCTGCCGGGGTCTGATAACAGGAAGAAGACATGAGTGATCAGAAGCAGGCTCAGCCGGTATGGTGGGGAGAGATGGAGCTTGAAAGCGGTCAAAGCCGCCGCTGGAGTCTGGCTGGGCTGGACCTTGCCATCAGCCGGCAGCCGCAGGAGTGGCATGTGCGCACCCAGCGCAATCCCCTGCAAAGGGAGGATGAGCACAAGTGGGCGCTGCGGGAATCCGGCGAGCTGGAAGAGACTCCTCTGTCTTTCTGTCGATATGTTTTCCGCCAGACACGCTCACGTCTCAGCCTCATGCCGCAACTGGCCGATCGCTCCGTTGTCGTGCGCCCCCTGAGTCCCCTTTTCGTTCCTGCGGGACAGGAAACCATTTTCTATGTCAGTACGCCGGTGTGGATTACCGGCCGTGTCGAAGGCAGTACAGAGCCCATTGTCGACATCCCGGTTTTCGTGCCTCGGGAAACCTGGTTTGGCCCCAGCCAGGTCAAGGGCATGCTTTGCTATGCCACCAAGGTCACAGGGCGCACCGACCTTTCACATATCCCTGCCCGTCCCTTCCGTGCCGTGACAGCGGTAAAAGTGCGCAATCAGGGCAATGACAACATGCCCATCGAACGTATCAACATTCCGGCACCGTATCTGGCTGTGCATGCGGCGGAATCAGGCAGTCTGTGGACACCCACCCTGAGCATCACCCGCCCTTCGCACGGGCGGCAGCTGGATATCCGCATCGAAAGCAGTGTTCTGCCCCAGGCAGGCACGGTCACCCGGCTTTCCCCGGCACGGCGCGGTTCTGACGAGCATGCGCTGATCCGTGTTTTCGACAATTTCTTTGACTGAGGCCGGCCATGTCCTTTTCTTCATTCAATCTTGAAGCCTTCCTGGGCTCCGAAAAACTGGGGCACTTGATTGCCGCTTCGGTCCTTCTGCTGATTGGCTGGTTTCTCGCCCGCACACTGGCCCGTATCTTCGAGCGCTCCATGCAGCACAGGCTGACCACCCACCAGCTGGTGGTCTGGCGGCGCGTGATCTATCACGGCGTGCTGATCGTCTTCATCATGTCGGCCCTGCGTGAAATGGGTTTCCAGCTCAGTGTCCTGCTGGGGGCAGCTGGCATTCTCTCCGTAGCCATCGGCTTTGCGTCGCAAACATCAGCTTCCAACCTCATCAGTGGCCTGTTCCTGATTGGCGAGGGCTCCATTGCCATTGGTGACACCATTCGCGTGGGCCAGACCGAAGGGGATGTGATGTCCATTGACCTGCTGTCAGTCAAGCTGCGTACGGGAGACAACCTGTATGTGCGGATTCCCAACGAACAACTTATCAAGACCGAAGTCACCAACCTGACACGGCTCCCCATTCGGCGCATCAGCATCAATCTGGGGGTGGCTTACGAGGAAAACCTGGCCAGGGTGCGTGATGTCTTGCTCAAGGTGGCTGCTGACAATCCCTTGTGCCTGGACGAGCCTGCACCGCAGGTCATCATGCAGGGCTTTGGTGATTCAGCGATCAATCTTCAAGTACAGGCCTGGGTGCGTCGCGAGAACAACGCCCGTGTGCGTGACCAGTTACAGGGCGCGATCAAGCAGGCATTTGACGAGGCCGGTATAGAAATTCCCTATCCGCATCAGGTGGCTGTCCAGCCGAGAAGTCTCCCTGTTACCAAACCGGAAAGCTCTGCTGTTGATGCCAAAGCGGAGTCTGCACCCTCAGAAGAAGAGGAAAATGCAATCCGGGAAAAGCTGCTGAAATGATCCGTTTCGCCAAAGAGCCAGCATGAAAAAAGGGCCATTCACGGCCCTTTTTTCATGCTGATCTTGCTCAGTATTTGTCTATCAGTTGCACAAGGATGCGCAGGTCATTCTCGCTGATTTTCACGATGCGGAAGCCTACGCGGAACTCCCCGGGTGTATCCTCTGCCGGTCGGCACCATACGACCTGTGCATCAAAACTCAGGGTATTGGAGCCTGCCAGTGTTTCCGGCAAGACCATGCTGATGGGGTAACGGCTGCCGACCATGACCTCTTCCCGCGAGGCCAGCTTGAAACCATCCAGGGAAATGTTGGCCAGACGACCGAGATTCATGCCGGTATTGCGGTCAAACAGGCGCAGGATCGTGCCGATACGCTTGCGCGTCTGGCGACGGTTCTTGCGCGCCACATCCTCGCTGAGGTCCTGCTTGGCCTCTTCAGAGGTTCGCAGTGTGATGACGGCACCCACATAGCCGTTGTTTGCCGGAATGGGAGCTGCTAGTAGTTGGGCTGGTACCAGTCCTGCGTCGGTCTTCAGGAAAAAACCCGACTCGCGTTGCAGGCGCTCATTGCGGCTGGTGGTGGCAAAAACTTCCGAGCTTGCCCAAGGCGTCTTGCGCCCCTCAGGGTTCTGGAACAGCAGGTCCGTCAAGTGATGACCGATAATTTTCTGTGGGTCCAGAGAAAAGAGCACCTGCATGGCCGGATTGACGAAGCTGATGTCGCCACCGGCATCCACCGCAATCACTCCGTCTCCCAGGGCATGCAGCAACTGCTCGTTCTGTTGCTTGAGCTGCTGTATCTGCAGCAACTGCACTTCCAGTTCCTGGCGCTGGCGGTCCAGCTCCAGGAAAACCTTGACCTTGGATAACAGTACATCGCGCTCGATGGGCTTGGCCAGGTAGTCCACTGCCCCTACTTCATACCCCCGGAAAAGCTGGCGTTTGTCGCCATTGGCCGTAACGAAAATGATGGGAATGGATTGAGTCTTGCGGTTGCGGCGCATGAGCTCGGCCATTTCAAAGCCGTTCATGCCCGGCATCTGCACATCCAGCAATGCCAGTGCCACATCGTGGCGCAGCAGCAATTTGAGGGCATCGTTGCCGTTGTCAGCTTTCAGTAACTGCAGGTCCGGGCGCTCGAGAAGGGACTCCAGCGCCACAAGGTTCTCGTTCTTGTCATCAACAATGAGGATGCTCTGCATCATAAAGTTCCGTCATGCAGCAAATGCAGCAAATGCGACACCATGGCGTCAGGGTTCAGCACGGCATCAACGCCGGCGGCAATGGCAGCCTCCGGCATGGAAGGCGCTTCGGCCGACTCGGGTGATTGCGCAATGGCATACCCACCTTCTGCCCGTATCATTCTTGTTCCTTCCGCGCCATCCTCATTGGCCCCTGTGAGGATGATGCCGATGCAGCGCTGGTGAAAGGTGCGTGCAAGGCAGCCGAAGGTTACATCAATGGAAGGCCGTGAAAAGTTCACGGGCGCTTCCAGGCTAAGACTGAAAGAGCCGTCCTGCTCGATCAGCAAATGATAATTTGCCGGGGCAATATATACATGACCCGGCTGTATCTTGTCCTTGTCTTCTACATCGACAACCGGCAACGGTGTCAGACGCGCCAGTATCCGTGTCAGTGCATTTCCGGATGAATGATGCTGATGTTGCACGATGACCAGAGGCAGCAGCCAGTCGGCAGGAAGATCACTGACCAGTTGGCTGAGCACTTCCACTCCCCCCCAAGAGGCACCTATCCCGACAACCTCATAGGGGGATGCTTTTCCGGAAACCTTTGCAGTACGGCGACGCGACATTCTTTAGATGCTCAGGCATCGTCTGCAGGAGATTCCTGAGCATCGCCCATTGCACGCAGAAAGGCCTCCTTGGATTCCTGACTCTTGCGCAGCTTTTCCTCGAGCCTGCGCTTCTGCATGTCCAGGTCCAGGAAGAAGCGGGCCTTGTGCTGCAGTATCTCGGGGTTGAGGGGTTTGAACATGTAGTCGATGGCCCCTACCCCGTAGCCCCTTGCCACGTATTTGGCCTCTTTGCTGATGGCCGTGACAAAAATGATGGGGACCATCTGCGTGCGCTTGCTCTTGCGCATCAGCTCGGCCACTTCAAAGCCGTCCATACCCGGCATCTGCACATCCAGCAATACCAGCGCCACTTCATGCTTCAGCAAAAGTGCCAGGGCTTCGTTGCCGGAGTTGGCGACCAAGAGGCTGCAATCCACATCATCGAGAATGGCCTCGAGGGCAATCAGGTTTTCCGGGTGGTCGTCCACCAGAAGGATGTTCTGTTCTTTACTCACGCTCTCACCTCACGAGCCGCCCTGGCAACCGTTGCGTCCCTTAACATCTGCATGTCATTCATATCTGCTTGCGGTAAATCCGTTGTGCCTTGTCAACCACGTCAAAACGGTCGGCGCAGCTTGCAAACCTCAGGCTTTCCTTGTTGCCCAGACACAGCGTACCGCCAATGTCCAAGCTGTCATGGAACAGGTTGAATACCCGGTTTTGAAGCTCCCGGTTGAAGTAGATGAGGACATTGCGGCAGAACACTGCCTGCATTTCTCCAAAAACCTGATCTGTCGCCAGATCGTGATCGGCAAAGATCACGTTCCGCTTCAGCCGGGGGTCCATGATCACGTTGTCGTACTTGGCAGTATAGTAGTCGGACAATGACCCCTTGCCACCTGCACGCTGATAGTTGTCCGTGTATTTGCGCAGTTCTGCCACCGGGAAAATGCCCTTGCGGGCCTTTTCTAGGACCTCCTTGTCTATGTCTGTGGCATATATCTGGCTGCGCTCGTACAGCCCCTCTTCTTCCAGCAGTATTGCCATGGAGTAGATTTCTTCCCCTGTCGCACAGCCGGCATGCCATATCTTGAGAAAGGGGTGCGTTCTCAGTACCGGGACCACTTTTTCGCGAAAAACGCGGTAAAAATCCGGGTCACGAAACATCTCTGTCACATTGATGGTCAGGCCTGACAACAGGGCTGAAAACGCCTCTCCCTTGTGCAGGATGGCATGGATCAGCTCTCCCACATGGTCATAGCGCCCCATCAACAAGTGCTGGTCCACACGCCGGCGCAGGGAGGCCCGGCTATAGGAGCGGAAGTCGTAGCCGTAACGCTGGTAGATGGCCTCCAGCAGCAACTGCAACTCTATGTCATCCGGTGCCGGATCCTGTATGTCCTGTGCCATCAACGGTGCAACCATACCCGCATCAACGATTGCAGTTTCTCGATGTTCACCGGCTTTGTGATGTAGTCATTGGCGCCAGCTTCTATGCATTTTGCCCTGTCGTCGCGCATGGCCTTGGCGGTCAGTGCCAGTATGGGAAGCTTCTTGAAGCGTTCCTGCTTGCGGATATGCTGCATGGCTTCGTAGCCGTCCATCTCGGGCATCATGATGTCCATGAGGACTATGTCCACGTCCGGGTTACGCTCCAGCGCCTCAAGGCTTTCTATACCGTTGTTGGCCACCTCGATCACGCAGCCCCACTCTTCCAGACTGGCAGAGAGGGCATAGATGTTGCGCATGTCATCGTCCACCAGCAGGACCTTGCGGCCGGTGAAGACATCATCCCGGTGGTTGCTGGCATCCACGTTACGGGGACGTGACGGTTCCTTGCTGTCGACCCAATGCAGGAACAGGGATGCCTCCGAGAGCAGGCGTTCCGAAGACTGGTCCGTTTTCAGGATGATGCGGTCTGCATATTTGCGTAGCCGTGACTCCTGCTCGCGGGTGAGGTCGCGGGCGGTATAAACAATCACGGGAATGTTGGGGTAGGAGTCATCCTCATGGATGGTTTCCAGAAGAGAGTAGCCATCAATATCAGGCAATGACAGATCCAGCACGATGCAGTCGAAGGCTTCCCGCTTGAGATTGTCCAGCGCTTCCTGCCCGGTCGTGCAGACAGTTACGTCGACCTGTGACTCGTCGAACAGTGCGTGAATGGCGGAGTGCTGAACGGAGTTGTCTTCGACCACCAGAAGGCGTCGTATGCCCTGTTGGGTACGTTCTTCTATGCGGGTAAAGGCGTCCTTGATCTGGTCCAGCGTGGCGGGTTTCTTGTAGTAGGCAATCGCTCCCATACGTAAGGCCTTGGCAGACTCGTCATGGCCGGAGAAGCAATGCACGGGAATGCCGCGTGTACGCTCATCATTCTTGAGCGTTTCCAGTACCTGCCAGCCATCAATGCCGGGCAAGCCAATATCCAGGATGACGGCATCCGGAAGTGTCTGCCGTGTCATTTCCACACCACGCTCACCGTCATGGGCGACAAGTGAGCGGAAACCGAACTCACCGGCCAGCTCGGCCAGGACCTCTGAAAAGTTCTCATCGTCCTCGATGATGAGCAGGGTTTTTTGTTCGCCACTGGTACGTGGACGCTGGGTCTCGGTTGCAACAGCGTTGAGGAAAGAGGGTGTCTCCAGGGTTCCCTCTTCTGAAACAGCCGGGATACTGCTGGCAGTACCAACCGGCAGGTAAAGGGTGAAGGTGCAACCCGTGCCCTCGCCTTCGCTGAAAAGATGGACTTCACCGCCCAGCAGATGCGAGAACTCGCGGGAAATTGTCAGGCCAAGGCCGGTGCCGCCATATTTGCGGCTGGTAGTGCCGTCGGCCTGCTGGAATGCTTCGAAAATCTGTTCCTGCTTGTCGGCAGGAACACCGATACCTGTGTCCTTGACGGCCAGTGCGATAACTGGCCCCTGAGCAGGATTGATGCGATTGAACCGGACATTTGCCGGAGCTGCACTGACATTGAGGCTGACGCCTCCCTGATGCGTGAACTTGAAGGCATTCGAGAAAAAGTTGCGCAGTACCTGCTCCAGCCTCTGCCTGTCCGTGAATAGCGTATCTGGCGTGTCCGGAGCAACATTGACCGAGAACTCCAGGCCTCGATGCTGGGCTACATGCTCGAAGTTGCGGCGCAGGTGCTCGGCAAGATCTTCTATCTTGAGCGCCTCTATCATCAGCTGCATCTTGCCCTCCTCGACCTTGGCGATGTCGAGGATGTCATTGATCAGTGACAGGAGATCAGAGCCTGCCGAGTGAATGACGCGAGCATGCTCAATCTGCTTGTCATTGAGGTTGCCCGGCTTGTTGTCGGCCAGTGAATTGGAAAGAATGAGGATGGAGTTGAGCGGTGTGCGCAACTCATGCGACATGGTGGAAAGGAATTCCGACTTGTATTTGCTGGAGGCTTCCAGTGCACGGGTCTTTTCTTCCAGCACATGCTTGGATTCGTTCAGGGCATCGTTCTTTTCCAGCAACTCGTTACGCTGATCGGCCAGCAGGCGGGCCTGGGCTTCCAGCTCTTCGTTGATGACACGCAACTCTTCCTGCTGCGCTTGCAGGCTCTCTTCAGAGGCGCGCAAGGCCTGTGCCTGCTCTTCCAGCTCTTCATTGGCACGCTTCAATTCTTCCTGCTGCTCTTGCAGTCGCATTTCAGAGGCTGACAGGGCAATAGCTTGAGCCTCCAGGTCATCATTGATCGCCTGCATGTCATCCTGCTGACGCTGCAGCTGTGTTGCCTGCTTGCTGGTTTTTTCCAGCATTTCCGAGAGTTGCCGGCGTGATTGCGTTGAAGTCACGGCAATGGCGATGTGTTCAACGCTGAGCTGCAATATTTCCAGTTCTTCCGGGCCTAATTCATCCAGGCTACCTATCTCCAGCAAGGCGCGCAGCTCACCCTCATGCAGTATGGGAGTGACGACAATGTGGCGGGGAGAGGTTTCGCCCAGGCCGGAACTGACCACAATGTAATCATCCGGTACGCGTGTCAGCACGATCTGCTTTTTCTCCAGGGCCGCCTGCCCAACCAGACCCTCGCCCAGCTTGATGCGGTTGGATATGTTCTTGCGCCAGGTGAATGCATAGGTTCCCGAGAGAACAAGCTCGTCACCCTCAGGCATGTAGATGAGGCCGACATGTGCCTTAAGAGACGGCACCAGATAGTTCAGGATGTTGGCAGAAAGCTGCTCCATGGGCAGCTCGCCACGCATGCGGTTGCTCAGTTCGGCAACAGTAGTCTTGATGCGCTCGGCACGGCGGTCCTCATCAAAGCGGGCCTTGAGGCGGTCACGCATTTTCTGGATGGACTGCAGCATGTGGCCCAGTTCATCGCGCGTGGTGTTGACGATGGAAATAGCCCAGTCGCCTTCGGCAATCTTGTTGGCTGCCTCAACGGCATGGTTGAGCGGGCCAATGATCATGCGGTTGGTAATCAGCAGGGCCAGGCCGAGCACGATGATGGCAACCACCGTGCCCATGATCAGTCCCAATTGCCAGAGCTGGTCATTGTTTTTCCGGACCTCTGCAATCTTGCCTGCAAAGCCGTCATATACCGATTGCCGGGTGATCTCCATCTGGTCATCGAACTCGCGTTGCAGATGAGCCAGTTGCTGCAGTTGAGGCTTTGCTGCCTCGGCATCCAGGGTGTTGGCAACAAGTGCACGGGCAAGGCCGTGAGCATGATGGTTATAGGCGTTGAAGGTGGCGACCAGTTTGCGCTGCTCGACAATGGCCTGAGGTGAGTCCACCAATTGCTGCTGCAGTCTTTCTGCAATGGCAGAGGCCGATGCCTCGGCTTCGGAAAGGATCAGTTCGTCACGCTCGGAAATGGCAGCAGCATAGCTCTCCCTCAGGTTGACCAGCGCCACGGATGCCGCATTGATGCGCTGCAGCGCAGGCACGTCATTGGCCTGAATGTCTTGCAGGTGATGGGCAACATCACGGCTCGCGTAGAAGCTGACGCTGAGGTAAAGAAGAAAACCGGCCAAGGCAATGAGGGCAATGCTCAGCACCTTGACGCGAATGGACAGGTTGTTGAACCAGGACATGCAGATAACCCCTGCGAAGCGCCCCGAAAAAGGCCGGGCGCCCCGGTAACGATGTCTTTTTTTACAATGGCTTGCGGTTGTTATTTGAGCAACTGCCTTACAGGCTAGCCTTGGTCACGCTACCCGGAAACCCGATGCCCCTCAAGCCCGCACCGCTGCTCCCTGTGCCGCCTATCCGCAGATGGCTGGCGGGTCCTGACAAAGCCTGATAAAACTCCGCGCCGGCAAGAAGCCAGGAGCTTAAGCTCCAAGCCCCGGACAGGATGCCTTATAACAATACCGGGATTCCTCTTTCATGATGACTCTGCCACGCCCGCTGTTATTCTCCCTTGCCCTGGCTGTGCCCTGTATTTCCCAGGCAGAAAACCTGACCCCCAATCTCAAGTTCAACGGTTTTGCCACTGCCTCTACTGCCATCCTCACCGATGATCAGGGTGGAGAATACCTGCGGGACATCAATGGCTATCCCGGCCTCACCGAAGACCCGACTTTTGGCCTGGAGTCGCTTATCGGCCTGCAGTTCGATTACCGCGTCAACAGCCAGGTCAACGTAGTGACCCAACTGGTGGCCCAGGGCCGCAACAACTACAAGGCTGAAGCCGAGTGGGCCTATATCGGCTACCAGATCAATGACAGCTGGCGCCTGCGCGGCGGCCGCTTCGCCCTGCCTACCTTCATGTTTTCCGACACCATCCATGTCGGTCAGTCTTACCCATGGGTTCGCTTGCCGGCCGAGCCCTATTTCGGTGTGCCCGTCACCAACTTCGATGGCGCGGACCTGCTCTACCGCCAGCCGTTGGGGGACTGGAACCTCAATGCCCAGTTGCTGTTGGGTGGGTCCAATACCGACATGTTCCGGACCGAGAATGCGCGAGGCATCAATATCGGCATTTCCAACGACAACCTGACTGTGCGTGCGGGCGTGATCGATTCGGAGCTGACATTGCCGGTGGAGTGCAGCTTGCCTGCTGGCCATCCCATGAATCCCCTCAACCCACTTCCTCTGCCTTTCCCGCTCACCCCCTGTCCTCTGGACATAAAAGAAGCACCGACACTGTTTTCCAATATCGGCACCTTGTATGACGATGGCACATGGTTTGTCGCTGCAGAGCTTTCCCAGCTCAAGGTCGATGGTTGGATCAACGACTGGAATGCGGGGTATGTGAGCGTCGGTCATTACTTCGGTAAATGGTTGCCCTATCTGCTTTGGTCCAGGATACATACCTTTAATGTGGATGATTGTACGACGGGTGCCACCGCAGGGTTCTGCAACGCTGCCAGGCAATACAACGAACAGACCACTCATGCCATCGGTGCAAAGTACGCACTCTCCGGCAACGTCAGCCTGAAGGGCCAGTACGACTACGTAAATGGCTTCAGCAATACCGAAGGCTTCCTGAGCAACGGCCCCACCCCACCCGATGCCTTTGGCGTCTTCACCCTTAGCCTGACTGCTGCCTTTTGAGGAGACTGCCAAGATGATACGCAAGCTCCTGTTGGCATTCGCCCTGGCCACTACATCGCTGGTTACCCAGGCCGCACAAGCGGAGATCGTGGTCGTTGCCAACCCCGCTACTAACATCACCACCCTGCCCCTGTCGCAGCTCAGTCGCTTGTTCCTGGGGCAGAGCGGTGCCTTCCCTGACGGCAGTGCTGCCATTGCCCTGGACGTCAGCGGCGGCAGCCGCGACCAGTTCTACAACGAGGTGCTCAAGCGTCCGCCCGAGCAGGTGCAGAAGTATTGGGCACGCATGATCTTCACCGGCAAAGCGCAGCCACCCCGTGAGGTCCGGCCCAACGACGTGAAGAGCATTGTCGCTGAAACCCCGGGGGCCATCTCCTATCTGGACAGCAGCAAGGTCGATGGCAGTGTCAAGGTCATACGTATCGACACGAGCCGCTGACAGGTGTCCCTGATGAAAAAGCGGCCCTTGTGGTGGCCGCTTTTTCATTTCCTCATTTCCGGTGGAATAACACCGCTGGGGCTGATGGCGAGTTTGCTGAGCCATCGAAGCCCCACTACATTTCCTCGACAGTCCCAAGGAGCTTATCCCTGCCGTTTTATTGACGTTCAAGAGGCCCGCCGATATGATGCGCCTCCTTTCGCTGTACCCGATGGCTGGGTAGCAAAATGGTTATGCAGTGGACTGCAACTCCGCGTACACCGGTTCGATTCCGGTCCCAGCCTCCATTTGATGACGTTTATTGAGAGCAAAAGGCACTCGTAAACCCCTAAGGCTATGGCGCTCTTGAACGACGGCAGTCGTGCAGAAAACAGAAGCCCGAGTATTCTTCCCCTTTCCGTTGCAAACGGAAGCCTCCATGGCCATCCTGCCCGGGTGGTGAAATTGGTAGACACAAGGGACTTAAAATCCCTCGGCGGGTGACCGCCGTACCGGTTCGATTCCGGTCCCGGGCACCATTCATCCCTAAAAGCCTCCCTAAGGCCCGTGCTAAACATGATGTTAAGGGCTTATGTCTTTACACATGTGCCAGTATCAGTGTGAATATCCTGCCCAGTTTCTCCACTGACCTCACGAAATTGAGCCATGGCTCACTGGCAATTATTTCTTTTCTGCACCAACAAACCCTAACGCCCGTAACCACTCTCTGTCTCGCTTGATTGTATCGAGACGGATGTTGCGGTTATGACGCTCTGACTTACCTTGCGCATACCAAACCAGCATCTTGAGCAAATGGCTGCTATACCAGCACTTACTCAGCAAGAGCGTCTGAAGCAGACGGCTGACATGTTTAGCGTACCCGATAAAAAGATCGTCCTGAAGGCTTACGATAGCTTCGACTGTTCCTGGATCTCCTTGTCGCGCCGCGCGCCCGAAAAGCTGCCGGTCAACGCGGGCGCTCTCATGGAACTCTGTCAGAATGACATGCAGGCCACCATTCCCGGCAACCTCAGGCGACAGCTTGATATCGGTCCCGCGCCCCGCCATGTTGGTAGCTACCGTGATGCGCCCTGCCTCACCGGCAGAGGCAACGGCATCGGCTTCTACCTGATCCTGGCGAGCATTCAAGAGAACATGATCAACGCCTTGTGCAACAAGCAACTCGCCCAGCAGCTCTGATGCTTCGACAGAGCGCGTTCCCACAAGCACTGAACGCCCCTGCCCTGCGATCTCCACCGCCCGCCGGGCGACCTCTTGCCATTTCTCTTCCGGAGTGCGGAACAATCGATCAGCAAGGCGGAATCTCCGGCTTGGTTTATGCGTCGGTATCCGCGTTGAAGGCAAGTCGTAGACTCGCTTTAGCTCCGGAGCAACCTCTCTGGCAGTTCCCGTCATCCCTGCTAAGAGCAGATATCGTCCAAAGAAGCGTTGGTAGGTGATTTGCGAAAGCGTTCGGCGCTGTCCGGAAATATCGCACTGCTCCTTGGCCTCTATCATCTGGTGCAAGCCACGCTCCCATGTCCGGTCTGGCATGACCCTGCCAGTAAACTCGTCGACGATCTGGACCTTGTTATCTGCAATGATGTAATGCTGGTCACGTTTGAACATATGCAGTGCAGACAACGCTTTCTGGGTCAGCTCCTGACGCCATAGCCTGGACCTCCAGACACCATCGTACCCTTCGATCAAGGCAGACAGGCATGAAGTGCCTGCATCGGTCAGCCAGATATCCTTGTCCTTGCCCCGCCTATAATCCACGTCCTCCCGCAATTGTCCGGCGATCTCCAGTGCCTGCTGATAAATTTCCTCACTCAGGTCATCCGGCAGAGTTTCGGAAATGATCAGTGGCGTTCGGGCTTCATCGATGAGAACACTGTCCGCCTCATCCACAATGGCAACATGCAGACCACGCAATAAAGTGCCTGATCGTGATTTCCCTCCAGCAAGCTTTCGCAGCTTCATGTGTACGGACAATGCACCGCCCCAGGAAATCACATCCTTGAGATAATCAAACGTCAGCTCTTTATTGGAAACATAGGCAATATGCTTCGCATATTGCTTCTGGCGCTCAGGAACAGGCATGTCCTGCTTGACAACCCCCACCGTCAAGCCGAAAAACTCGAACAAAGGCATGTTGTGCTCGGCATCACGCTCTGCCAGATAGTCGTTGACTGTCACCACATGCACGCAGGCACCTGCTGCTGCTGCCACACAAATTGCCAGGGTTCCCGCCAGGGTTTTTCCTTCGCCGGTGGCCATTTCGGCAATTCTTCCCTGAAGCAGGGACTGCCCGGCAAGAATCTGGACATCATGATGCCGTTTTCCCAGGCAGCGACGAGAAGCTTCGCGCACCACGGCAAATGCGGCCTCCAACCCCTCCCCCTGAAAACCCGTCACCTGCATGGCGCGCGCCTTTTCAAACAAGGCAGCCCTCAAGTCATCATCGCTTTTCTGCCGAATGAGAGATTCGAATGAGCCCACCCGCTCTACAAAAGTACTGGCAGGATTTGCACTACTTACGGCAAACCGGGCCAGTCTTGCCCGCAACCATTCCTCCACAACACCGACTGGCATATCCAGGCGCTCCAGATACACGCCGTCGGCCACGTCGATATTCCTGCCAACCAGAAGCGCCTTGATATCAGACACGGAAATGGCTCAGAAAAAGTTGTCGGAAACGCCGGAACCCTTGCGAAGCCAAGGGCTCATAGCCATGGTTGAAGCGGACATGAACCCGCTCACCAAATGCTGCCGGTGGTGAACCTTCCGACAGTGACAAATCGACGAAGAAAACGCGGTCCATGGTTTTCATGCCATTGGCATCGTCAGGAGCAGTGGGAATCAGTCCTCCTCCCTGTATGCTCAAAGCTGCCGTTGGCAATTCGCGCACACCACCAACAGCCTGCCTTACCAAACCGGCGGAGCTCACACGGGCAATGGAATCTGCAAACCTGAGCTGCGCCGAATGATAACGGGTACGCACCAGATCAATGTCGTCCTGCGAGATGACAACCCGTGCAATGAGCGCATTATTGTCAAGTACATAAGCAACCTGATCACCTTTTTTCAAATAGCGCCCCGGCATGTCCTGAGGACGGGCAGCAACGAGCACACCCGATGCCTGTGCCCGGACCGTCAGACGATCCACCCTCTCCTGCGACTTCTCCAACACTTTTTGCTCACGCTCAAGCTGAGCCCGCAAGACCTGGCCCTTTACTGGGTTTGCAAATGCCTCTGCACGATACTGTGCCTGAAGCTCCGTCACCCTGGCCCTGGCAACCTCAAGCTCTGTGGCAATGATCTGATCTTCCATCTGGAACAGCGGTACCCCTTTATCCACCCACTCTCCCGGCTTCGCCGACCAGTGCTGGAAAAATCCGCCCTCCCCAGCCCGCAAAATGGAGGAATCAGGCAACCAGACTACGCCTTGGGCCTGTGTATATAGCGGCACCGGAATCACACCTACCAGCAACCACGCAACGGCCACCATACCCAGCGTGGCCTGGATGGCACGGGATCGTTGCCGGCGCAAGCCAGGGCTCGTCACCACATGCTTGTAAATTTTCCACAGCGGTGTGCCCACCAATGTGATCAGCCCCCACACAGCCAGGAGCACGCCGAATATGAAGAACTCGCCGGCCACAAAAATGATGATGGTGATGGTAACAAAGGTGCGATAGCACCATGCCAAAGGCGTGTAAAAGAAAAGCCATCGCCGCTCCGAAGGCGTCTCTGCAGGAGGCTCAAGATCGTGGACTCCGAAAATGTGCTTGTCCCACAAATAGGTCAGGTACTTCTGGCCACGCTGTGCAAGATTCGGGATTTCAATCAGATCACAGAGTATGAAGTAAGCGTCATACCTGAGCAGGGGATTGCCATTGACGACCAAGGTCGAGATACCGGCAATGATCATCACGTTATAAGCAACAGCACGGGGAATGCCAGGCTCCACCCACAACCACACAAACAATGCCAGCGCTGCCAGGAAAAGCTCCACCATCATGCCGGCTGCTGCCACGATGGCACGCTGTATCTTTGAGGGGAATGAAGACGCAGACGAGGCATCCACATAGGGAATGGGGGCAAACACCAGAAACATCAGCCCCATCTCGTGTACCTTCCCACCCCAGGTCTTTGCGGCAAAACCGTGACCCAACTCATGCAACAACTTGACCACGGGATAGACCAGCGCCATGACCAACAGGTTGCTGGAAGAAAGTACCTGATCAGAAAAATTGTGCGTCAGCTCGGACCAGTACCTGAGCGCCAGTACGAATGCTGGTAACACAACGGCCAGCCACAAGAAGAATCCCGCCCGGGAAAAAAAGAACTTCCCCACAAACAGCCATCGGTCCAGAAAATCATCCGGGTCCAGCAAGGGGAACTTCAAGCTCATGGGATTGAGCAACCATTGCTTCAGTGTTGCCCGCTTCTTTTTCTTGTAGCGCTCAAAAAGAGCAGCTGAATCAGGGTTGGTATCAACCTGCAGCAAGTCAGCGGCATGCAGTTGTACCAGAAGGTCCACCATCTCACCCTGGGTACAGTCATCACCCGATCCCGAGAGATTGGCCTTTTCCCAGACAGACTGCACCGTGTGTGTACCGTCCATTTGCAGCACCAGCATGTAAGCCGGCGCAGACAGCCTGTGGTAACGCCCACCCGACTGGTCTTGCACAACATACCAAACCTTTCCACGGTAAAGATGGCGGTTGATCCTCGCTTGTGGCACCAGACGGGGCTTGAGCTCGGCCACACTGTGCCAGGAAGGGCTGAACAGATGACGCGCCATCATGCACTTCCTTTCATGGCATCCAGGTCCACAGCTTGAGCCGCAGCCAGTCCGCAAAGGAATGCGTCATCACCCACCACAGCGACTGCGAACCCACCTCGATCTTCCCAACCCCTTCCATGCCCGGTCGCAGCCGAGGCGATGCATCCGCAAGATCGGCCTCAACCCGGAAGAAATTGCGGCCTTCCTGCGCTGTAGCGACCGGTGTCACGCGGGATACGCGAAAAGGCATGGGGTCACCCGCAATGCCGGTAATCACAAGATGCCCTTCCTGCCCCGTCAGGACATGGCGTATCTCGCGCTCATCCACTTGCAGGATGACGCGATAACTTTCCAGTGGCGCCACTTCGAACAAAGTCTCGCCCACCTGTACCGGCGCACCGATCTTCTGGTGCAAATCACCCGATACGACGATTCCATCGAAAGGTGCAACAATATGTGAGCGCCTTATTTTCTCAGTGGCCAGCTTCCATTGTGCTTCTGCCTGATCAAGCTGGGCACGGGTCAACTGCACGGCAACCAGATCATGCCCTGCCATTGCCTCCCGCAGCTTGTCGGCATACTGGCGCCGCTCGCTGTTCCAGCGCGCTTGCTCCATGAGCAGCTCCCGGTCGTCAAGCTGCACCAGAGCATCACCCTTCTTCACCATATCCCCGGCCCGCACATGGGCAACGGCAATGAAGCCGTCGAGTGGCGCGGCAGCCACACGCTGGATTTCGCCTTCGACAACTGTCTTTGCAGAGACACGATAAGTGATCGGCACCAGAACCATCAGCGCCGTTATCAGTATCACCAGCGCGGCAGACGCCTTCCAGACAAGATGCCGCGGCCCGAAGAACCGCTTCAGAAGCTCATGCATCTCATCGCGTAAGCGCCCCCAGGTGCTGCGCTCGGCAAGACGGCGCTGCTTTATCACCGGTGCCAGCAACGCGGCAAAGGCATCCAGCCAAGCCATGTCATCATCACTGAATGCTTGCTCCTCTCTTTCAAGAACAAGTACACCAACGCAGTCAGCACCTATCACCAGCGGTTGGGAGAGCACAACACCCATTCCCGAAATACGGCGAAGAGCCTCATGCTCCGGGGATTTTTCATCCTGCTCCTCTGGAGCATCCCCATGTAGCGAGACAACACGGTTGCGATCAAAAGACTCCCGCATGGCATTCACATAAGCCTTGGCAAGAGACGCATTCTTTTCAAAGGAAGCCGCTTCTGAGAGGGCAAGCAGCCTGACATCCGATTTATCCACAATGCCCAAAGCCACACGGGCACAATCCAAATGCTGGCGCAGGCTGTTGACCAACTCGAACATCGCCTGATGCATCTTTCCGTGCCGCAGCGCCACCGCGATTGTCTCAAGCACGGAAACCATGCGCTCCTTCCCGCGCACGGCCTCGTCATGCTCATGAGCCGCCAGCAGATTGGCCAGCCAGGCGCTACCCCAGTGAATGTCACGCAAGACCTGCTGGGCCACCGCCTGAGAGCAAGTGGCTTCAACAGCGACGACCCCTTCGATGCGCTGGCCCAGCATCAAGGGATAAGCAATATGCAACGCTCCCGTTTCCCCAGGCTGAACCACCGCCTTACGGTCTCTGAGCACAGCTTCCACCACGCCAGCCAGACGGCTCATGTCCTGAGTGGGCCTGGGCCAGACAGCCAACGGGACAAAGGACTGGCCATCAGCTCCCTGTACAAGGGTAGCGGCTGCCGTTGCGCCGACTACATCCTGGCAAATCAGCTCAAGCCATGCACGGCAACGCTCCTCCACCGTGCGAGAAAGAACAAATTCGTCCCAGGGAGATCGCTTGTCCGCCTCATCCGGCCCGGTAGTGGCGTGAAGATAACTTCCCCTGCTTTCCATCACGGTTCCTCTCACCACATATTCATAGACGGGCACCCTCCGCCGAGGGCAAACGGCGCATGCTGGGCTGCAATGTTGTGACGATCAAGTCGTGGCTGTCGTGTGAATGCTTCAGGCCCAAAGCATGACCATATTCGTGCAGGAAAACGGAGAGGAAATCCATGCGGCTGCCGGGGCTGGCCATCCATTCGTGGGGATTGGAGGTGGGGAGCCAGTCGTCACCGGTGCCCTGCCAGTCGAAGTACCAGTCGTGGCCGGCGGCATCCGAATCAAGCGTGATATCCGTGCCGCTGGTTTCTCCCAACGCTTGACCAGCAAGCTCACCGAAGCAGAGCATGATCCTGGAGAGGTCTGGAGTGAACCCTGACTGGACTACTTCCACTGGAATGGCGTTCATTGCACTAGTGGAAGAGATTTTCCACGACGTTACATCGTTAGGACAATCACTCATGCCCACCCGCAGATAATACTCCACCTGTATTTTATATCTGGCAATTTCCACCAGAAGTGTTGCGCGATCTTTACCCCTAAAATCGGGGTTAGGATGATAGTCCGGCATTCCTGCTACTCTATTCTCACCATCTACCACACGACCGTGCTGTGGCACACTCAACAACGTCACTTTCGCACTTTTCCGATCCTCTTTTGTTACTGCAACTCCAAATTTCTCTTTAATCAACTCAACAGCAGATGATATTGGTGCCAAATCATATTCTGCCGAACTTAAGTAAGTTACCGGCCCGGATGAAATATTTTGGCATATCCCAATAACGCCATCGTATGCCGTGGCTTTTGGAACAGCGGCTGCCATCATTTGTACAGGCCGTGTTGGTTGGGCTGGCACAGGAAGCCCAACGACAATCGCCAAAAAGAAAAATGTCAGCTTTAAAAAAGCTCTGCTCATTACGGAAATTCCTTTTTTGGCTATTTTGCGAATTACAGGCACCGTGTTGGGCTTCACTGCGCTCAACCCAACCTACCCGGCCTCCCCTGCTTTCCATCACGGCTCCTTTTGCCACACATCCGCAGACATATCTTCACGAGACGTGTCTGCAAGCCCCAAAAGCTCGTCAATACCAGAGATATCCGTCTCTCGCAGATCACCAATCACGGATTTGAGCCGCACGATGGCGATTACCTCGTCATAGCGTGCCTTTCTGTAATCTCGCTCGGCAGCATAATGTTGTTCCTCTGCCTGCAAGACATCAGCGGCTGTTTTAAGTTCATGACGCCGTGCCTTGACGGCAAATTCCAGGGATGACGCCGTTGCCTTGATTGCATGCTCACCGGCATGCCGACGGGCATATGCAGAGCGCCAGCCAAGCCAGGCCTGCTTTGCGGCAAGTTGGGCGCCGCGTCGTGCAGCCTCCAGTTCCTGAACCGCACGCTCTTTCTGGGCATATGCTTCAGACACTTTTGCAGAGACACTGCCTCCGGCAAAAATGGGGATACTCAACTGGGCACCTACCGAGCCCTGGCGAATGTCATATCCCGCCTGCCCGGGGAAACCGCCGACTTCCTGATTGTTCTTGCCGTAACTGCCCACCAGATCCAGCGTCGGATAATGTCCGGCACGCTGCCTGGCAATTTCAGCCTCCGCCATTTCAACCGCTTTTGCTGCCGCCAACACCTGTGGGCTGAGCTGGTTAACCAACGACAACCAGGCATCCAGAGAATCCATTCCCAAACCAAGCCAGTCACGCTCCGGGCTCAGTCTGGGCAAGACGACATCGTCCAAGGTGCCCGTGAGCTGCTCCAGGCTGGAGAGTTTTAGCTGGGCCTCTATTTCTGCCGCCATGCGGTCTGCCAAACCTTTTTCATGTCGGGCCTGGGCATCTGCCAGTTGTGGTGCACCGGTTAATCCAATCGCTGCCCCCCGTCTCGCCGTTTCCAGCAGCTTTGCCGTTGCACTCACCTTTCTGTCTACAAACTCCAGTTCGTCTCGTGCTGCCACCGCTTCCAGCCAGGCCGCCACCAGTTTTGCGAGTAACTCCTGTTCCGCAGCGGCCAACTTGAAGTCAGCCTGCTGGCTGCCCCGTTTTGCCAACCTCAACTCCATGAAGCTGGCATAGCGGAAAAGCGGCTGAGTCAGGCTCAACTGGGCAGAATGGTTGCGGTAGCTGTCATCTGTTTCAGGGCGCCCGGTAATCAAGGTGCGGTATTGACGATCATTACGATGAATACTTGCACTTGCAGACAACTGTGGAAGCAGTGCACCAAACGCCATGTCTTCGCGCGCCTCGGCTGCCTTTGTACCTGCCTGGGCCATCCTGTAACCGGGCTCCGTGGCACGTGCCAGTTGCCAGAGCTCCATCAGGCTATGGGCATGTGCAAACACAGGGAACAGCAACAGAAAACCACAGAGACACAGCAGGACACCATGAAGCCACATAGGGCTCCATCCCCTGAAAAATGACACCCTCATACCCCACAGCTCATGCAGGTCAGGCCAATACGAAAAGCCCGACACTCCTTGTTATTTTCATCATCACGTCGTCCTTGAAGAAGACGACATGAATGAAGACCTGAACACTCCCCCCACTCCCTCTCCCGCACGGGAGAGGGAGTGGAATCAGATCACTTCTGTACCTTCACCACCAGCCCGGTACTGGCTGCAAGATCAAGGCGCTCGGCAGTATTAAGCAACTCCCTCAACCATGTTGCATCCACGTTGTACCCTGCGGGCTGGTTACCCACAGAAGCTTGGCCGGCATTCCAGTTCACGGAAATGCCGGAACTGCGGCCCGTGACTTCAGCAACCGTGGTCACGTCGTCGCCGTTGCCATACACGAGGTGACCACGATCCTGGTTGCCGCCCAACAGGGATTGCAGGATGAGGCTGATGACGTTGTTGCTGAAGCAGGCAGACGACGCCGGGAGCACGTTGAGCGACACAGTGGCCGTGGCACTCAACTTGCCGTCGCTGACGGTATAAGTGAAAGCATCGGTACCCACATAGCCGTTTGCCGGGCGATAGGTATAGCTGCCATCCCAGTTGCGGGTGAGCGTGCCATGCGCAGGAGAGCCGAAGCTCAGGGCCAGACTATCGCCATCCACATCGACCACCAGATCACAGAAATCGATGCGTACCGTGCCGTTCTGCTGCAACTGGTAGACCGCATTCAGCGCTACCGGCGCATCGTTTACCTTGGTCACGGAAATCGTGGCGGTCGCCAGCCCGGACTGCCCCATACCGTCGCTTGCCCGATAGGTGAAACTGTCCGTACCGTACCAGTTCTTCTTCGGCGTGTAGGTATACGTGCCATCCGCATGCAAGGTGAGCGTGCCATTCTTCGGTGCACTCACGATCTGCACGGTCAGGTCATCGCCATCTGCATCCGTGTCGTTGGCCAGCACGTTGAGGCGGACCGGCGTGTCTTCCTGGGTGCTGAAGCTGTCGTTCTTGGCCACCGGCAGCTTATTGGGTGCCGTCACGGTAATGGTGACCGTGGCCAAGCCCGACTGGCTGCTACCGTCGCTCACGCGATAGGTGAAGCTGTCCGTGCCCTGATAGTTGTTGTTGCTCTTGTAGCTGAAGCTGCCATCCGCATTGCGGGTCAGCGTGCCCTTCTTGGGGCCGCTGACGAGCAGCGTCGTGAGCGCATCGCCATCCACGTCGATGTCGTTGGCCAGCACGTCGATGCGCACGGTCTGGTTAGACTTGACCGTGGCACTGTCGTTGACGGCTACCGGCACATCGTTGACCGGCAGCACCGTTACGTTCAGTACCGCCGAAGTGCTGCTGGCGCTGCCGTTGGACTGCTCCGTCGAGGTTGCCACCACCAGCAGGGGCATCTGGCCATAAAAATCCGCCGGGGGCGTAATACGCAGATTGGCGAGGTTCCAGCCCGTGATGTCAGCGCGGTTCTGGGTTGCCGTGGCCGTGAAGCTGCGCGTGCCATCAGTGAGCATGGCACCGGACGGAATCGCCTCGATGGCCAGGGTCAGCACCTCGGAGCCATCGGTGTCCGTCAGCGCCGCCTGGATGGTGGAGAGGCGAATCGCCGTGTCTTCCAGACCCGTATTACGCGGGACCGTTTCGATGAGGGCGATGTCGTCGATCATTGCACCACGGCCATTGATATCCTGGCGCGTAGCCTCCGAGACGATGCGGATTTCCTGCACACCGCCCTTGCCGATGAAACTGAACTCCAAAGCCTGCCAGTTCAGCGCCGAGTTGGGGCTGGTATTGGCATAGGTGGCAACCTTCACCCCATCCACATAAATGCCAATGCGGGTGTAATCCGTGCTGTATCCAATACGGCCCGCGTAATCGAAACTCAGCACATAACTGGCTCCGGCCACCGTTTCCATCTGCCGTGAAATACCCAACGTCTGGCTCTGGTTGAGGCCAGCACTGTTCAGTTCCAACCAGTTCTTGCCATTGCCGGCGGCAGCCGACACGGTACGCAAGATGCCGAGGTTGTCGGCCATCTTGTCGCCCGTGCTCCAGACTTCAAAACCGTTGGCGCCTCCCCAAGTCGGGTCCGGGCGGGTGATCAGCGTCCAGCCGTCCAACGTGCTCTGCTGTACCAGGGTTGATGTGTTGGTGTTGTTGCTGACCGACTCCCAACCAGTACGGAACAGTTCACGCGAGACATCGCCGGTGCCACTGCCAAAGGAGAGCGTAGGTGCATCCGCCACGGCCGTGATGACCAGCCGCACCAAGGCTGGCGCCGAGGTGGAGCTGCCGTCGTACGCTGCATAGCTGAAGCTGTCTTCGCCGCTCACGTTGGCAAACGGTGTGTAGACATAACGGCCATCCACGCCGCGCACCAGGCTGCCCTTCTGCGGGCCGTTCACGATATGTGTGGTCAACGCATCGCCATCTGCATCGGTAGAGGCGGCCATGAGGTCCAGCACCACGCTACCGTCTTCCAGCAGGGTGGCAGTGATGGGGCTTGCCACCGGCGCGTCGTTCACGGGCAGCACCGTGATGGTCAGGGTGCTGCTGACGCTGAACTCGCCATCACTCACGGTGTAGACGAGTTGCTCCACGCCGTTGAAGTCCGCGAAGGGCGTGTAGGTGAAGCTGCCGTCCGGGTTGCGAATGAGCATGCCGTGCAGTGGGTTGCTCACGGTCAAGGCGAGGTGGGGACTGTCTATATCCCAGGCGCCTGAGGTCGGTTCGCCTCCACCCCAAGGGAGAGGAAGCACCAGTGTGGGAATGGTGAAGGTAAGTGCTTCGTCCTCCAGTGTGGTGACCGTAACGGGCTTGGCGATGGGAGCATCATTTACAGGAGTAACGGTGATGCGCACCTCAGCCACCGCGGAATCCAGTTCGCCGTCGTTCACGCGATACGTGAAGCGGTCCTCACCGAAATAATCGGCATGGGCAATATAGGTAAAGGTGCCGTCGCTGTTGTGCAGCAAAGTGCCGTGCTGCGGGCCACTGACCAGATGGGAGGTAAGCGCATCGCCATCTACATCAAAGTCATTGGCCAGCACATTGATAGTCACCTGGCCATCTTCGGCCAGCGTCACGCTGTCATCACGAGCTTCCGGTGCATCGTTCACCGGCAGTACATTGATGGTTACCGTGGCTGTTGCCGTGGTGATGCCGTCACTTACTGTATAGGTAAACTGGTCGGTGCCATGCACATTTGCATGGGGCGTGTAGACCAGGCGGCCTTCGTCATCCTGTGACAGTGTCCCCAGCAACGGACTGCTCCAGGCAATTACCTGCAACACGTCGCCGTCCACATCGCTGACAGAAGCCAGCAGATTCAGCGGCAGGGCAACGTCTTCATCCGTGGTCACGCTGATGTTTCCTGCCACCGGCGCATCATTCACCGGGGTCACGGTAATCGTCAGTATGTTGCTGGCACTCAGCTCGCCATCGCTCACGGTATAGGTGATCTGCTCAACACCGTTGAAATCAGCAAACGGCGTATAGGTAAAGCTGCCATCCGGGTTGTGGATGAGCGTGCCGTGAGCAGGCTCACTGAAAGTGAACGTGAGCGTTTCGCTGTCGATATCCCAGGCACCGGAGGTCGGCTCTCCCTCACCCCAGCCCTCTCCCGGAGCGAGAGGGAGTACCAGCGCGGGAATGGTGAAGGTGAGTGCCTCGTCTTCAAGTGTGGTGACCGCAACGGGCTTGGCCACAGGCGCATCGTTCACCGGTGTAATGGTGAGCGTGATGATGCCTTCTGTGCTGGTGATGCCATCGCTGACAAGGTAGCTGAAGCTGTCGCTGCCAAAGTAATCCGCCACAGGCACATAGGTGGCCACGCCATTTTCCAGCGTGACCGTGCCATGCTGCGGCAAACTGCCCAGGCTGAGGACCAGCGCATCACCGTCCACATCGCTGACCAGTGCGGCCAGATTGACGGCAACCGTCGTGTCTTCCGCCGTGGTCACGACCAGCGACTGCGCCACAGGGGTATCGTTGACCGGCGTCACGGCAATCGTCACGGTGGCGATGCCGGAATCCAGTTCGCCGTCGCTCACCTGCCAGGTGAAACTGTCTGTGCCATTGAAATCGGCATTCGGGGTGTAGGTGAAAGTGCCATCGGCATTCTGCACAAGCAGACCATGCTGCGGGCCGGCCACAATGGCCACGCTGAGGGTATCGCCCTCCACATCGAGAGCAGCCGCCAGCAGGTCCAGCGTGAGGCGGCCATCTTCTTCCACGGCAGCCTGTACATCCTGCGCCACGGGCGCATCGTTCACCGGGGTTACGGTGAAGGTGACGGTGGCCGTATTGGAGGTGGTGACACCGTCGCTCAGTGCGTAGGTAAAGCTGTCTGTACCGAACCAGTCGGCAGCCGGTGTGATGCGGAACTGACCCTCATCCGTCAGCTCGACAATGGCATGCAGGGGTGCCGTAACCAGCACCGGCATGATGCCGGCCTGATCGGCTCCCACATCATTGGCTCGCACATCCAGCAGGACCGGTGTGTCCTCCGCAGTGGTAATGCTGTCATCACGCGCTTCCTGCACACCGCCACCCACATGCAGATGACGGATCACCACCTGACTGTTGGCTGCTTCTGCGCCGCGACCAAAGCCGATCAGGTCAAAGCTGAGGTTCAATACCGTACCGGCAGGGATACCGGCCAGATCCACGAGATAGGTGAAACTGCCATCGGCATTGTCCTGCCGGGTAACCGCGGCTGCCTTGTGCTCCGTGCCATTGGCCTGCTGGTTGATCAACGCATCGTTGTGCGTGAGGCCGGTTTGACCCAACAGGCTGGCACCGGTGTTGGCATCCAGCAGCGCGACCTCAAAGGCATCGTCCGGGCCGTTGGCCTGGTCACCCAGTGTGGCATTCACGGTGAAGCTGAGGTAACGGTCATTGGGGCCAACGGTGAAGACCTGATTCAGGCGGGTCTGGCTGCCCGCCGTTTCATGCAGCACGGCACCGCCGTCTGCAAACTCCACAGCGCCCGTGTATTCCCAACCATTGCCCTGCCCGGTCAGCGGCAGCAATTGCGGATTGGCCGCAATGTGATACTGCACCGCCATATTCCCCCTCTCCCCTTGAGGGAGGGCCTGGGTCAGGGTCTGTCCGCCATCAGTACCCACATTGCCAAACCGCCGCCGAATCCCCGCCAGCACCAGACTCATGCTGAGTGGCAGCGGCACATCCGGAGTAAAGGGGCTAAAGGGTGAATAGGGTTGCGGTGTATTGGCAGCCAGCTCTGCCATGCCATTCACGGCCTGGAAGAACGCCATGTCCTCCGCCGAAGGCAAGCGGCGCACACCCGGCTGCAAGGTGGCGGCCATCAGATCGTGGCTGTCGTGAGAATGCTCCATGCCCAGGGCATGGCCGTATTCGTGCAGGAAGACAGAGAGGAAATCCATGCGGCCTTCGGCGGCACTGCCGGGGCGGGCCATCCATTCGTAGGGATTGGAGGTGGGAAGCCAATCGTCGCCGGTGCCTTGCCAGTCGAAGTACCAGCCGTGGCCGGCGGCATCAATATCCAGAATGATGTTGGAACCCTTCGTTTCCCCCAAGGATTGCCCAGGCAAACTCTCCATCCCAAATGAAAGATTGATGGAGCCAAAACCCTTTATTTGACCAAAGAGAGATTGTGCAGTAAGAAGATAATCCTCAGCTCCTAAAGAAGAGCCATTCTCGGAAGAAATACGCCACTGAATACGTCCCGCTCCTACCCCCTCACATGTGACCCAATTATCTCCATACTCGGGTCCAACAATATATTGATGAACACGAATAATTCCCTTTCTGGTAATCGTATCAAAAATAAAGAAATCAGAACCTTTTCCCGACAAACTCTCGTCAGGCGTATAGAACATTCTGCTAGGAAATTCTGGATCTATCTCCAGATGACCATGCTTTGGTTTCTGGATAACATGATAGCGTACGGATTTATTTCTTACGTCATTCCAAGATATATTGATATCAGAGGCACTAATAGGCGCCAAGAAAACTCCTGCACCCTCCTCCCAACTCCTTAACCCCATACATTGCCCAACAGTAGCGATAAGAGCCTCTGATTGTACTCCTCTTCTTTGCTCAACACTTGCGACTTGCTGTACATAATCAAATGCTCCATAAGGTACTACAGCATCTACATCAACGAGGAATGCCATCATATCTCCTGACTTAATCGATGGAGCCGCATCTATCGGAGACATAGTCACTTCCGACAACGCGGCCTTTTGCCACAAAGAGCCTTGGATGGACTGAGGAGCGCCAGGAACCTTAAGTTTTATTTCAAAAGCACCCTCATACGTCTTTGCATCTAATGGGTTATCATCAACATTAGTAGCATTAACTCCCAGCTGCCAAAGTGCATAACGTAAATTTTCATATGGATTACCTTCTTGAGAAAAACCAAGAGCATTATTGTATATGTCATTACGCGTCGCCCAAGAATTATTTACGAATGGTGCCACCATCTTAGAAATTAAGTCGACCGAACCTTGAAGACCATCCGCAACACCGTTTAAATTTTTGTAAACACTAAAGTACCAACTTGCAGCATCTACCAGTAATTTCTTATCCCCCTCAAAGGACTGCTGAAAAAACGAATAGGGGTCTTCCATGAAATTGTCGTAGCCAGACGTTCCCTTGCCATAATAATAAGTGGCAAATTGATCAAAATTCTCCTTCCCCGTCAGATGAAAGAGCCCCATACCTCTGTATATCCACCCATCAAATTTAGATGGATCATCCAAATATGAAGTAGGCAGCCTATCCGAATTGCCAACAGGTTTTTTTGTTCCAGGCCAACTGGCATAGCCAATAGCTGCTATCCATTGCGCACGCTGCTCTTTCGTCAGCCCTGTATCAAAAATAAATTCCGCCCAATTTAGTCTCTTACCATTAACATCAACATACCCAGAGTCCTTTAAGAAGCGCCCATTCTTATACATGGGATTAGCAACGCCTTTTTTATTTTGTGGCGTGGAAATGTTGCTTTTACTGTATCTACCAGGATCTTCTATATAGTCCTTTAAA
Source organism: Moraxellaceae bacterium (assembly GCA_037189985.1). Classification (GTDB taxonomy): domain Bacteria; phylum Pseudomonadota; class Gammaproteobacteria; order Pseudomonadales; family Moraxellaceae; genus UBA2031. Next base: position 145,190 of record JBBCJX010000003.1, on the reverse strand, counting down.
AATCCAGTTTCATATAAAGCCTGCGAGAGAAATGCAGCAATTCGCTGGTCATATTTGGCAGAGCCATCATTCGAGCTAGAACTTTTGGTGATGCCAAAACGCTCAAAGCTGGCTTGCATGGCTTTCGCCCAAGCACGCGCATCCTCGACTGACATTAAATTGCTGTTTGCATTAGCAGCTTGATATATCAGCCCAGCCAAAGTGCCCTCGGTCAAACGATAGTCATATCCCAACCCCATACCGCCAATACGAACCAAACTACCGAGGCTCACGCCATTATTTTTCTGACCAGCTTCATAAACGGCGATAAAATCCTTCAGTACCTCGCCTTGCCCCATCGTACCAGTAAGCTGATTAATACGATCGGCTAACCCAATAGCACGACTCAGATCCCAGCTACTCTGTCTGTAATCTGTCTGCTCTATGACAACTTCGTCCGAACGCTGTACTTTGGCCTGATTGATTCTTGAAATATACTGCTCACTCACTCCCAGCCTGAGTATCATCCCCAAAATATCAGTACCACTAAACAATAAGGGGGCCCGTAGAGTCCCTCCACCCATGGCATAGGATTCTTGGGCAGCTCCCAGCATCAAATCGTAAAGCCAACTCGTGCCATAACTGGCACCTGTCATGGTCGTCTTCCAACCATTCCCCACATTCTCCACTTTATTCAATGAGGTATTTTTATTGGAATCAAACAGCTGCATCCAATGAGGCGCATTAACGGCATTGAGCCAATCAAGATATATTCCCGAACCGCCAATGGTGACATTGGCATTGGAGCCTCTCACGAAAACCATACTTCCATTTCTAGCAAGATCGTAGCCAAATGCTGGCTTTCCACTCACTATGTTTTCAAAAAGCTGAAGAGCAATTGCCTCCTTTGCATCCAATTTTCCATTAATCGTTATTTCACCACTCCCTGCAATCAGAGGGTTAATGCCATACCCCAAATACCTTAACCGCTGCTCCACCTTAAGCACATCCAAGACGTCATTATTTCTGCCATTAGCTTTTACTTCACCTTTCAAATGTATTTGACTATATCCCGGGTTATTTGCTGGCCGCTTACCGACCGGTGTTCCTGATTCTCTTTCTGGAGCATCCTGCGAGGTTACGTTGTATCCGATACTGGCTACCTTGCCATTCAGTGTGAAACTTACCGTAAATTTGTATTTGACACTCTCCAGAACCCCACCAGAGCGCAACAAATCAATTTCTTCTTGTGAAATGTAGCGATACATCACCATATTTCCGGTTTTACCAAAATCTAATGCTCCACCCTCTGTGTCATAACCATACTCCCGGTCAACAGCACTCACACTAAGAAGCCTCTTCACAGCCTCTGTATTCGTTGACGCTCTGACAGCATTACCATCTTTTGTAACCAACCGAATACGTCCATCCCTTATCAAAGAGCTTGTAAGATCCTCAATTTCTTTGGCATCCAAGCCAAACCCAGTTAATCCGCCCTCGGAAATCAGGTCACGAATAGACCCCACACTCTTATCTTTTAGTTCATTGTATATATCCTGATAGTTTTTTCGGAAAAATTTAGCATCATCGCTATTATTTGAAGAATCAGCCAATTCAGCCAATATTTTAGCCATGTCAAAAACATATATATCTCCCGGTCGAAAAATAGAATTATCAACATCGGGTGATAACCAAGATTTCACTGTATTAATAGCGTTAATAACTTCACTTGTTAAAATACCAATCCAGCTTTTTGGCTCCTCCCCATTCTGCTCCAGCAATGGTTGACCTATAGCTTCCACTGGGGGCGGGTCAGCGGGCTTTTCCTTGCCCAAGCCAACTTGCAGACGATAATCCTTGCTGGCTTGTGTAACCGCCAAATCCAAAAGCCGACTGAGGCTGAAAACGAGATTGCCCATCTTGAACTCGGTAGATACACCATCCTGCGCCATGTACTCACCAAAAGTGTTCACGACGAGATAATCACCGTTCAAACTCATGTCTCGATAGGCCACGCCTGCCGAGGGGGTACCAGTCAACGCGGCAGCATCGGGCGAGGTGGCGCCAATATATTCAGCCTCACCAAAGGGATCACGGACAAAACCTAATTTGCCACCGACCAGAACCGACTTGGCATCTACGCTGCCACCCGCTACCGAAAGTGGCACGCCCATTACGCTGGTAACGACCATGGGGGCTTCCCACATCGCTTGATAATAAGCGTCGTTCCATGGGCGGTTGTCGTCGGAGACAATGGCCCATTGCACGCCATCTTTCTCGACTAGTACAGCATCAAAGGCACGCTGGATGTTGAGCCGCTCGCTCTTGATGTCTCCCGTGACTTGCGAAAGATCAATGGTGGCAAGCTTGGCACTAGCGGGCTTGCCGTTCCTGTATTCAATCTTGAGTGCCCCCAATCCACTACTATTGCTGCCAGTGCTAGTCACTAGAAACTGATTATTGGATACCAATCCACCACTTGCAGTCATAGCTATGATGGAGCGCGGATTGATGCCAGTCCTACCGCTGATCTCCGTCTTGATGACGCTAGCTGCCGCCACTATACCAGTTTGCAGATTGAGGCCGTTGTACAGGTCAATGACATACACATTGCCCTGGCTTCTATTTGCCAACACATTAGGAAGGTCTGCCGATTGGGGAGCAGCGACAATCAGGGTTTTGCCATCTGCCGTGATCTGCATACCGGCAAAGCCGTAGGGATTGGCCTGTGGCGCGAGCATGTTGCTTTGCAGGGTCAGCCAGCTCCTGTGATAACCCCCACTGGCTGGATCAATATCCAGTGCCATGAGAGCGTAGCTACCTGCCACGACGGAACTGCCGGTAGCGACGAACAAACGATTGCCTGTCGGGTTGATCAGGAGGCTGGTTACATTCACGCTCTCTGGCAGGAGAATGGTCGGCAAGAGCCGCATGGCAAGCAGGTCCACCACATAAATTTTGCCATTGCCGGCAATATAAGCTCGTGTGCCATCTTTGGTGATGGCTACGCCGTCCACCTTGTTGCCCAGCAAGTATTCCGTGGCGACGCTATCGTCGAGCGCCAAGGTTCCAGCAGTGGTCGTGCTGCCATCTTCCTGTTTGCGGAATACCGTTAGCCCTTCTCGCGCCAAAGTAACGCTGAAACTGCCTGTAGCTTTCAGGCCAACTTTGTTACTGCTCAACACTTGGTCAGTCGTTATAACCCCACCAATTTCATTGACCACCCTTCCAATGGCATATCCCACGACAATTTGCATGGTCACATCACCGGCTGCGTAATGATCCGGTATCGCCACGCGCAAGGTATCTGTGAGGGTACTCAGTAGCACTGGCGTCTTGCCGATCATTTTTCCGTTGGCAAACAACCGGATTTCCGCCCAAGGAAGTTGGTCAGCAGGAATCTGACTCAAACTGACGTTGTTGGGATTGATAGCGCGATAGATGGATTGTGGATCGAAGCCTTGTAGCTTGAACTCGTAAGAACGGGTTTCCCTGTTAAACGTGACAGAATTGGCATCAATAACAGGCTTGGTCACACCATTGGTATCAATGGGAGAACCACGGAAAGGAGTTGTGTCCACCCGGTACAAATCACCTGGTGTGCCAGGAGGCAACTCGGTAATGGTCAACAACGGCGTGACAGCCTGCCCGTAGGTATAGGTGTACAAGGCACCACCAAGGGTAGGTAGTAGCATCAAAGCTGCCATGCCCTCCATACCCAGCATCAGTCCGCCTAGCGTACCCGAAGCCATCTGTGTCGCTGCCGCCGCTCCGATGGAGCTGATGGCAATCATCGTCATCGGGTCATACGAGACTTGATTACGCATCCCACGCACTTCGACAAGCTGACCATTCTCTATACGGCGGCTGACTATGTATTCACCCGGCTTGAGCACACCGGCATAAGGAGGGCTGGCCGTGCGGGCAATGCCGTCTTCACCGACAAAACCGTTATCCACCAGCCACCAGACGTCTTTCTGCTGGCCGTTTTCATCCAGCAGCGTGCCGCGCTTGAAGAAATAGACTTCGTCGCCGGCGTGAACCAAACCGTCTTCACCCGCGCCCGGTGCGCGGGGCGCTAACGTGAATTGCGAAGAACCGGTCTGCATCGGAATGGCAAATTGCAGGGGATAACCCGCTGTACTTTCGCCTTCGATATCCAGTCTGAATGCACCCAGCGCCTGCAACAAATCAGGCTGCGGCCGGGTATTGCCATTGGTATCAGTGGTCATCAGACCCTGACCGGGAAGCGGCATGCCCACCGTGGCCGTGAGCGTCCCGAGGTCGAGGCGCTCAATACCCACGGCCGTTTCTCCCTGCAAAACGCCTTCTCCAACTAGAACCGTTTCGCCAGTGGCCGCCACGATGGCACCGCCCTGCCCTGCTGCCAGCACGATGCGTAAGGGCGTGGAAGTAGAGGCGTCATTATCGACCAATTGAGCCGCCCGTACATTTAGAACGATATTGGTCTGGCCAATGGCCTGCTCAACCGGATTGCCGTTTTCATCCAGCACGCTGCCCAGATGCACGATGGAAATCGTGACGCGGCCTTCGGCGTGGGCCGTGATGAGGCCATCTGCACTGACAGTGGCAATGCTTTCATCGCTCACGAAATAGCGTGTGCCGCTGTAGCTGCCCGGCGAAGCCGTGTGAACGTCGACCGGCTTGCCAGTGTTGTAGTCAAGGACATGAATCTTGAGCTGACGTGTGCTGCTTGGCGTCAGAGTGAGCGTGCCGGGATAAACGTCGGGCTGGATAGCGAGGGAGTCTTCATAGCCGCCTTCACCCTCGTCGCTGTAATCCGGTACGGCCTGCGCATTGACGGCCAGCACGGCACGCACGGTGCGGCCGTCACTGTCGATGCGCGTGGCGATAATGAGCGCCGGGCCGGAGCCGGTTGCACGCACGGTGTCGCGGCTGTCGTCGACAACCACTGAGTTGCCTCCCACTCCTCCCATGCTGCCGAGATCGGCCAGTGTAAGGGTGAGCCAGGTCGGGTTGGTGATGACGACACCAGACTCATCGGCGAAGTCGGCCGTGGCGCGTACCTGCGCGAACTGGCCGGGGCGCAACGAGGGCAGGTCTTGCAGGTGTATCGCGATGAGGCGGGCACCGCTGACGTTCACATTCACCGTGATGGGCTGGCTGGCGGCGAAGCCGTCGTCGGCCTGGAGGGTGATGCTGGCGGCACCGCTGTAGCCTGCTTCTGGCTGGAAGATCAGGGTTTGGCCATCGGCGCTAAGTTTTGCCACGCCGTGGCTGCTGCCGAGCACGCGCCAGAAGAGAGTATCGCCCTCGAAATCTTGCGCCAGGGTGTCGAGGTTGGTGTGGGCGGCAAGGCCGGTGTGGGTCTTGACCGTGCTGCTTCCATTTTCTGCCATAGCCACCGGAGCCTGGTTGGCCTGGAAGCCGAGGTTGGCGTAGAGCAGCTGGCGGTCGGTGCTGTTGATGAGGCCGTCGCCATTGATATCGGCAACCGCTGCCTGTCCGGGCGCACTGAACAGCGCCGAATCGGCACCGTCCACCTTGCCGTCGCGATTGAGGTCCCCGGCAACACTGAGGTACAGCGTGGCACTGCCCGAGCCGGCAAGCTGGATGAGCTTGACGCCCGCCGTGGTGGCGCGGATCAGCACGGTGGTGATGCCGTTGACGGTGGTCTGACCGACTACCTGGGCGCCGGTCACGCTGAGGCTGGCGCCTACGGGCAGGCTGCCCTGCAGGGCATAGAGTACGGCGCCCTGGCTGCCGGGCACGTGCACGGTGGAGGCGAGTTCGCTGTCGCGCACGGTGAAGGCAAGCGTGGTGCTTGCCGTCAGGTTGCCGCTCCACTGTCCGCCGCCTTGGGTGGTGGTCCACTGAATGGCGGAGCCCAGGTTGGCGGTGATGGGTGTGGTGATGAGATGGCCGTCGTCCACGTAGGCATAGGGGATGCCGAGGCTTGCGCTGCCGAGTTCGCGGGCGAGCAGGAGTTGGTTGGTGGCGGTGTAGCGGTAGGCGATGGACAGTGAAGGGTTGCCCTCACCCCAACCCTCTCCCAGAGGGAGAGGGAGTGCAGCGGGGGTGTAGATAATGCGTTCGATGCGGCCTTGGTTGTCGCGCTGGAAATCGACGCAGTCGCCGCTGGTGGCAACGATGCCGGCGTCGCTGACCAGCCAGCGGGCACCGTCGGTGAAAATCACCTGAGTCATGTGGCCTTGAGCATCAAGCAGGTATTGCGTGCCATCGGGCGCAGTGAGACGCCAGGCTTCGGGCACCCAGGGCAGGCCGGTGTTCTGGTCGTAGAGGCGGTTGCCCTGGCGGATCAAGGCGTCGGGAACCTCCCCCTCACCCCAACCCTCTCCCCCAAGGGGGGCGAGGGAGTTATTGGTGGCCTCAAGCTGCCAGCCGGCGGGGCCGGTGAAGGCCGGATGCCAGACTTCGGGAGCCCAAGGCTCCGTGCCCAGTTTCTGGCTTTGGGTAGCGAGCGTGAAGCTGAGGTTGGCGAGGCCGGCGGCGCCATTGGCGAGGGTGGCGGGCACTTGCAGCCAGACGCGCGCGCCTTCCTGCCAGGGGGCGGTAGCGCCGCTCATTTCAGTGCGGGGCTGATCGCTGCCGAGCTGGCTGGCGAGGGCGGGAATCTGCCAGTTGCCGAGATCACCAACCGTCGTGCCCGCCTGCCAGTAACGGGCAAGGTCGAGCGTGTGGCCGCCGAGTTGCACGGTGCCGTCACTGGTGGTGACGGTCTCGATGTGCTTCTCGGCGGTGTCGAGGCGCAGCACGGCTTCGATCTCGCGGGTGCGGCCAGCGAGATCGGTGGCGCTGAGGCGGAGCTGGTACAGGCCGTTGGCGAAACGCGTGGGATCAAGCGTGACCAAGGTGACCTGCTGATCCAGGCTGATGGCGGGCCATTCGGCTTCTGCCACCGTCTGCCAGGCGTTACTGCCCACCGGCGCCATTTCCAGGCGCCAGCCCATCAGTTGCAGCTCTGTGATGCGGGCCGTAATGGCGGTCAGCGCGGTGATGTCGGCTGGACGACTACCTGCTTCCAGACTGCCCTGCCCGATCAACAGGCCACCCCACTGGAGGGCGGGGGCTTGGGTATCCGCCGGGTCTTTCACGCGCACGGTATGGGTCTGGGTGGCAGTGAAGCCGTCGCGGTCGGTGGCAGTTACGCGCAACTCCAGAAGGCCGGGGGCGGCTGGCGTGAAGCGCAGGCGACCGGCGCCATCCAGCGCCACGGCCTGCCACTGGCCGGTGAGGGGGTTGCGCATTTCCGTGGTGATGCTGGCGATGCCGCTCCAGGCATCGGCGCGTACCGTGGCGACCACGAGCTGGCCGGGCAGCGCCGGAAAGCTGGGCGTGGTGGACACGGTGATTTTCGGGGCATTGGCCGTGGCATCGGCCACCACGCGCAGGGTGAAGGTGGCGCTGGTGGTATGGCGGCCATCGCTGACCTGGGCCGTGACTAGGACATCGCCGATCTGGCCGGGACCGGGGGTCCAGAGCAGGCGGCGGGTGGTGGCGTCGTAGGTGGCGCCTTCCGGGAGGTTGTGGAAGGTGATGGCAAGATTTTGCGTTTGCGCAATACCGTCGGCGTCATTCACCTGTATGCCGCTGGTAGCGGTGTTGCCGAACACCACCGGAATACTCAAGGTATCGCCCACGACCACAGCGTGGTTGCTGACGGTGAGGCTGGGCCGGCGGTTCACGTCGAACACGCGCACCTGCACGGTCTGTGTGGAGACGGCGGTGCCGTCGCTGACCTGGAAGGTGAAGGTAAAGGGCTTGTCGCTGCCCTGTGCGTTGTCCACCACGTCTTGCGTGGGAGTCCACTCGAAATAGCCAGTGAGCGGGTCGAAGGCGATGCCGGCGGGCGTGGTAGCGTCGAAGAGCAGCGCGTAGCGCAAGGTATCATTGTCGAAATCGACGCCGCGGACGGTGAAGCTCAGCGTCTCGCCTTCGCTCACCAGTTGCAGCGGCATCGGCAGGATACGCGGGGTCTGGTTGACGTTCTGCACGCGGATTTCCACGGTGCGCGTGATGCTGGCCATTCCGTCGGAACCGGTGACGGTGAAGCGCCAGAGACCGGGAGTGCCGGTGTTGCTGTCCTGCGCTGCGAAGAAATCCGGCAGCCAGGTGAGGCTGGCGCGGTCGCCGCTGGCGCTGGGCGTGAGCACCATGCCGCGTGGCAGGCCGGTGGCGCGCCAATCGAGGTGATCGCCATCGCTGTCCTGACCAAAGAACGCGATGTCGAGCGGCTGGCCTTCGCTGATGTTGATGGCAAGCGGCGCGCTGCCGTCGCCGGCATTGACGAGCTCGCCGTTGACCTGCACACCAAGCAGGCCGGGAGCCACGTTGGCCTCGCGCACGACGATGCGGATGACATGGCGGGTGACGTTGGGCACCGGGTTTGCTGGCGTGGCGTAGCCGGCATCAGCCGGTGGCAGGCCGCTGTCGGTGACGATGATCTCGACATCACGGCTACCGAGGTCGTCAGCCGTGGGCGTCCAGTTCAGCAGCACATGGCCGTACTGGGGCTGCGGCGTGAACGTGGCGCCGATCGGCAGACCAAGGCTGGCTAGCGTGAGAGCGTCCTGGTCGGCATCACTGATGAGGATGGGCAGGCTGAGCGGCTGGCCGACCACGGCCACTACCTGGGCAGGCGCGGTGATGACCGGGGCTTCGCTTTCGCTGCGCACGGTGAGCACGAAGCTGCGGCTTTCGGTGAGCACCTGGTTGATGTTGCCGTCGCCATCGTCGCTGGCCACCACGGTGATAGTGTAGTCGCCGCGATGGCCAGCCCCCGGCGCAAAGCGGATGACGCCGCTGGCATTGCCGCTGCCGGGCACGTTCTGGATGAAGGTAGCGAAAGGCGGCAGGCCGATGACGGTGAGCGTGACGGGATTGCCGTCCACGTCCACGGCGGTGACGGGAATGTCCAGCACCGCGCCCTTGTCCATGAAGGCGTTCTGGATATTGCCGATCACCGGGGCACGGTTGGCGTTGCTGACCACGATGGGAATCACGAGATGGCTGACGGCAGGCGTACCTGTCCCGTCGCCGTCGTCCGTGGCGGTCACGGTGATGGTGTAGCTGCCGGATTGGGCATAGCCAGGCGTCCAGACGATTTCCAGCGTTTCCGCATCAAAGACTGCACCTTCGGGCAAGCCCTGCACGGTGTAGCTGACCGTGGGCGCGGTGGTGGCGGGTCCGGTGGCCGGGCCACCGGGAATCAGGCGGATGCGGGGCTCGAAGTCGGGGTTGTCCGGGTCGGCCGCGAAGACGCTGATGCGCAGCGGCTGACCTTCCAGCACCTGCCAGGTTTCGGCGGGCAGGAAGACGGGCGCGCCGTTGGCGTTCAGCACGTTGAGCACCACGTCCTGTGTGACTGTGGTGACGGTCACCTCACCATCGGGGGAGGTCCAGGTAGCCGTGAGCGTGACCGGCAGGCGGAAGTTGCCATGCTGGTTGAAGCCCGGTGTCCACTCCAGCCAGCCGGTTTCACTGTTGAGCGTGGCGCCGCCGGGCAGCCAGGGGCTGCTGTATTCCAGGGTGACGGTGCTGCCGTCCGTCTGGGCCTGTCCGCCAGGCAGGTTACCGCGCAGTTGCAGGGCAAAGCGGTCGCCTTCGCGCAGGGTTTGTGCAAGCACAGGCGAAAGCACGGGCTTGGGCCAGGCCTGTTCAACGGTCAGGGTGAAGGATTGCGAAACTACTCGATCACCATCACTGACAAGGACCGTGATCCCTTCGTAGACCCCGGCCTGGTTGTAGCCCGGCGTCCAGCTCAGGAGGCCGGTGGCGGCGTCGAAGCGGGCGCCCGCCGGCAGGTTGCGGAAGGTGTAAGTCAGCGTGTCTCCATCTGCGTCGGCGGCGGCAATCGGCAGAACGAGGGGCTGGCCTTCCTGAAGAGTGAAATCGTAGAGGCCGCCAATCACGGGGGCGTGGTTGCCGCCGGTCACGGGCAGTTGGAAGCGCTTGGTGGCCACGCCACCCCGGCTGTCGTACACGCGCACCACGATTTCCGTGTCGGCACTGGCGCGCAAGCCGGGCGTCCAGTTCAGCACGGCGCGGGCGTGGTAGCCATCCTCCCCTTCGGTGAAGCCTTCAACCGGAGTCAGCGTGACGCCGGCGGGTGCCTGCACCAGTTGCCAGAAGAAGGTCGTGCCGTCGGCATCGACCGCTTGGACTTCAGCCGACCACGGCTGGCCGGCCTGGGCGGCGGGCAGGACCAGGTTTTCGGTGAGGACCGGGGTGTCGTCGTAGGGGCCGAAGTACAGCTCATCCCAAACATAATAGAGCGCCATCAGCTCGGCATCGGGCAGATCGGCCGGCAGGCCGAGCAAGACCAAGGCCTGGGCATCGGTGGTGGCGCTGCTGAAGTCGGTTTCCAGGATGTGGGCTTCCAGCGCGGCCCGGTTGGCCAAACCGAGACGGGCCAACAGGTCCGGCAGCGCCACTAGGTCTTCCGGCACGCCGGGTGCCGTGGTCTGGCTGGCCGGGAGGCCGAGAGTGGGCGGCAGGTTCTCGTAGGGCATGGCGTAAACGCCATGGCCCAGGTTGGCCTTGACCAGATCGGCCATGCCGGCGCGCACGCTGAACAGGCTGGCCGGCACGATGATCACAGTCTGGTTGGCAAGCAGAGCACCCGAGGCGAGCTTGCCGCCCATGCCTTGCAGGGCGGCGGTGAGGTCCAGCACCCAGAGATCGGACTGGTCGCCTGTACCCGGCGTGGCACCGAGGATGCCCTCGCCGAAATAGCGGCCCGGATCAAGCAGCAGCATGAGCGGGCCGCGCAGGTCATCCGGCCCGATGTTGGTGATGTTGATGTCGTAGGCGATGGCGCCGGTGGCGCGATCGGCGCGGGTATTGCTGAAGTCCAGCCGCAGATGGCTGGTCATGTTGAGCAGCGCAGTGAAGGTGCTGACGTAGCCCTGCTCCAGCGCCACTTCCATGCTGTTTTGCAGGCTGGCGCTCACGGTGAGCTGGTAGTGGCCGGCGGGCAGGCCGCTCACGTCCAGCCAGGCCGTGCGCGTGGCGGCGTCCCAGCGCACGCTGTGCGGCGTGACGATGCTGCTGCCATCTCCATCCAGCGCTGTGAAGGTGAAGTTGGCGGTGTTGAGCACGCTGCGCCCGTCGCTTTCCGGCGCGTTGCCCAGCCACATGTCCTGGTCGAAAACCACACCGACCTGAGTGAGCGGCAGGGGCATGAGAGCGCCATCCGGCACCGTGACAGCAGTTACCAATGGAGCGCGGCGCGGTGCGATCTCGTCGATGCGGCCCGTCTGTGCGGCCAGAATGCGGCCATCCCGGGTGGCAACGATGCTTTCGCCGCGCGTGCCGCCGGTGGCCACCTGCAACACGCGGCGGCTTTCCAGTTCGATCATCCACACGGCGGACTGGTGCGGCGTGCTGCCGCTGCCCGCCACCACCGGGCGCTGCTTGAGATTGCTTGAGGCCAAGAGCAGGCCCTCCAGCGCCGTGCCGGCGGCGCCGAAGCTGATGCTGTCGACGAGGCCGGCGATCCGGTACTCCAGTTGTGCCCTGCCCTTCTCGCGGCCCGTCATCGGGAAGCTGACGATGTCTGTAGTGGGATTGAGCGTGGACGCAGTGATCTCGCTGCCGGTCCAGCGCACGCCCCAGAGGCGGCCGTCCGGCCCGAAGGCGAGATCGCCCACGCGCTGGTTGCTGAAATGCGTCCAGGCGCGCACCGGGTCGGCCTCGGTGGGGTTGAAGATTTCAATGCCGTTGCCGGAGGACACGTAGATCAGGCCCGTTTCCGGGTGGATGGCGAGAGCATGGGTGAGCGGCTCGCCGCCCGGCCCCTTGAGCCTCCGCAGGATCTCGCCGCTGGCGGCGTCCACCTGCAACAGTTCGGCGCCGGTCATGACCCAGAGCTGGCCGAGGGAATCTACAGCCATGTCGAGCACGGGGCTGTCCAGCGTGAAGAGCGGCTGGGTGCTGCGACCACCGTCCTTGCCAAAGCGGTAGACCTCGTTGCGTGCACTGCCAGCGCTGGTGAGGACACTGCCGTCCGCTAACTCCACCAAGGCCAGCGCACCTACGTCGCCGGCGCTGCCGGCAAAGCCTTCGGCGAAACCGCGCAGGGTGAAGGGCGCGAGCACATTGCGCAGGTCGCCCTGCTGCGTGCTGGCGACATTGCCCGGCAACTGCTGGGTGGCCTGCTGGAAGAGCGTGTTGCTGCTGTAGTTACGGTCAGCGGGCGCGAGCGGGATTTCCGTTGTTTGCGTGAGTGTTTCCGTCACGCCCAGGGAGTCCAGGATAGCCTGGCGGGCGCCATCGTCCGGCAGCACGGCATTGGCCACCGAAGCGGCTTCGCGGTTGCCGGCATTGTCCGTGGCGACCGCGAGGAATTCGTACTGCTTGCCGGCTTCGCCGGTGAACAGGGCTTGGGCCTGTTCCGGGCTGACCTGGCGCAGCCAGATACGGAAGTCACCGCCGTTTTCCGCGACGTAGACCGTGACGGACTTGATGCCGCTGGTATCGTCCACGGACTGCCAGCGCACGTCGAAGGTGGGCAACCCTTCGGCGTTGTTGCCCAGCGCCGTGACGGCAATCGCCGTGGTCGGCGCCTGGGCATCCAGGCTCACCGTGGAGGCGGTGCTTTCAATGGGCGGCGCGGCGTCGATGAGGATGCGTGCCGTGGTGGTGATTTCCGCGCCGGATGCGGCCGAAACCGCTGCCTGCACGGTGTAGCTGACAAAGCCGCGGGTCTGCTGTTCAGCCTGGCTTTCGCTGGCCCCGACAGCGGCCACGAGCAGGCCGCGCGTGGCGTCCTGCAGGACCTCGCCGGTATCCGGGTCGATGGCCTGCAAGAGCCAGGTGGCGGTGCGGGTCTGCACGTCGATGCCGGCGCTTACGCGCAGGATGAAGCCCTTGCTGCCGGTGAAATCGAAATCTCCCTGGAAATTAGCGCGGTCACCCGGCAGGTGCACATTGATATCACCGATCTTGATGTCGGAGAGACGCAGCGAGCGCGGATCCAGGTCGGCATCAAGCTGGGTGACGATGCGCAACTGGCCGGCCGCCGTCAGACTGGGATTGCTGAAGGACAGCGTGTACGGCAGGGCCGTGCCGGTGGGCACGTAGCTGCCGCCATCCGCGCCCAGCACCGCCTGCGGGCCCCGCACGCTGATGAGTGCGCCCGCCTCGCTGGCCTGCTGGGCCGCCTGTTGCAGGTATTGCGTGAGATTGAGGGCTTGTGCCCCGACAGGCCGGAAATTCTGGTCCAGCACGCCGATGTAGCGCAGATATTCCAGTTCAGCCTGGCCGCCCGCGTACACGTTGAAGTTGAGGAAATGCGTATCCTGCGCAGCCTGCTGATCATGATCGGCAGGGTCCGCCATGGCGGGCACGGGAATCTCGACGAAACCACCGCCGTTGGGTAGTTCACGATACTCGTGATAGAGGATCTGCACGGTGGCAGCATCCGGGTCGCCCGCATAGCGCGCGGTGTCGCCGTACCATTTCTGCACCTGTGAGAAGAAGCTCAGGATGTCGGCCTGGGTACGATAGCTCTCGCCACCCTTGGCCAGCAGGATGCCGCTGGCCAACGTGGCGTTGAGGCTGAGCACCTTGGTGTTTTCACGGATGGGCGGCGCTTCGTCCAGCGGGCGCAGGAGACCGGCGGACTCCAGTGCAGCCAGCCAGCCAGCCGTCCACTGTGAGGGATCGGCGGCCAGGTTGGCCAGCGTCGGTGGCACGGTGCTGTCGGCCAGGATGGCATCGCGCAGTTTCAGCGCATGCAGTATCTGGTCAGCCACGAACTCGTCGCGCGTGAGCGGCGTTGCGCTGCCCAGCACGTTGAAGCGGAAGGGCAAGGCCAACTGCTCCAGCTTGCTGAGATGCACCTCTGGGTCCCTGGACAGGAACTTAGCAGAGAGGCCGGGCTGGATGTTGTCGAGCGTCTCCGCGCCGCCGTCCAGCAAGCCCTGCTCTTTCCACTCCGGACGCAGCGCATAAAGTTTGGCGCGCAGTCCTTCGAAATCGTAGGCAATCCATTCAGCCAGGCCCGGATAGGTCTGCACCGCGAAGGTCATGCCGACGAAACCGCCCGCTCCCACGTCAAAGGCATAACCCGGTGTCAGGCTGAATCCGTTGGTGTTCAGGGCGCCGTCCAGGCTGGCCCAGGGAATGTCCTTGCGCGTGGTGCCGGTAGTGGGTGTCGCGCCGTAGGCCTGGGTGTTACCTGCCGCATCGGTGGTACGACCATCGGGTTGGCCGACGACATTGCTGGCAAAGACCACATAAGGCAGCTCCAGCCCTTCCAGCACATAGCTACTGTTGCCCATATTGGGCGCGCCGATGTCGAAGCGCACATAGGGCGTGTCCACGTTGGTCAGGCTTTGCAGCGAGACGCTGTAAAGCCCGTTCTCGCCCGGGCCGAGCGTGCGCGGTCCACCGATGCCGATGGTGACGTCAACCTCGATGCCCCGCTCCACCAGATAGCGCGCCACTTCCGTGACACGGGAGCCGTCGGGATTGATGACAGTGATATCGTAAAGGCCATGCGGCACGTCACGCAGGTCGAAGATGGCGCGGATATGGGTGGCATCCAGCACCTGCCAGCGCGAAGGCTCCACCTCATAAAAGCCAGGACGCGACAACTTGACGAGTGCTCCGGCTTTAAAGTGCGTGCCCAGGATGTCAAAAGTCACCCAGCGGTGGTTGTCATCACCGGTGCCGCCCTGATCAGGCGTGACCTGTGTGATGGACAGTGGCACAAGATCGGCACGCAAGGTCACAGGCAAAGCCGTGGCACCCTCGCGGGCACGCACGAGGATGTAGTAATCCCCGGCGAGCGTGCTGGGAATGATCACCTGCTGGTCCGCGGCGGAGGGGTTGGTGTAGGCCGCGTCGAAGGCATACCCCGTGGGGATGTCGCCGTAGCGGATGTAGAGCTCGTTACTGCCTTGGTCAGACAGTGCATCCAGCGTGACGCGCAGGGTTTCGCCGCTGGCGACGCTGACGCGGTACAAGCGCTCCTGCCCGGGGCTCAGCGTGGTGTTGAGCAGATTCGCCACCTGCAACGTGGGCACCGTCACCTGCAAGGCGCTGCCGGAGGCGGTACGGTTGTTGGCTTCGCCCGGCGGAATGTTGAGACCAGTTGCGGTGTAGGTGATCTTGCCTTCGAAAACTTCATTGTAGAGGTCCGGACGCACGATGATGCGCCAGCTTCCGTCCTTGAGCGGCGGCAGCTTGGCCGTCAGCGTGGCGGTGTAGCTGCCCTGCGCGGCAAGACCACTTGTGCGGTCAATCTTGCCAAGCAGGATGTCGCCAATGTCCCACTCACTGTCAGTGGACAGGTAGACGGCATCCGTCCAACGGCCCAGGGCCGGATTGATGGAGTCGTTGATGATGGTGTAAGTGATCTGGATATCGTTACCCACGATACCGCTGGCGGGCACGATGACGTTCGTTGCCTTGAGGTCGGCCGGTGGTGGTGTCTCCACCAGAATGGGCTGCGCGGCGGCCAGTTCGTTGTTCTGCTCCTTGCCGAACTCTCGCACGCTGCCGAATTCACCTTTGCCCATGGCGTTCGCCGGGTCGGTGACGACAAACACGTAGTACGGCCCTTCAAGATCGCGCGGCACCGTAATCTGGAGCGTGCCACTGTAGCTGCCGCCAGCGGCGAGCCCACCGCTGTGGTTGAGGTAGCCGACGTAGCGGTCGCTCTTGACGTCAAGGAAGCGATCCTTGGAGAGATAAACCAGATCGACCCAGCTACGCTGGTCGCTTGGCACCTCGCCACCCAAATTGCTGACGGTGTAATTGACGGTGAAGGTCTGGCCGGCCAGCACTGCGTTGGGCGCCAGCACTTCCGTCACCTGCAAGTCCGGTGGCGTGGCCAGCGTTATGGAGACAGGAAGCGATGCGACATTGTTGCCTTCGTCGCGGAACTCCAGCACGGCGCCGGGGCCGCTTCCACCTATAGTATCCAGGCCACTCCGAATGGAGCTGGGTGTGGGGCTCTGGTAGTTCTTGGTGGTAGAGGTATCCGCCTTCACCAGAATATGGAAATCTCCACTGATGGACTCTGGCAGCAGAAAGGTAGCGGAGTTGGTGTAGGACTCGCCCGGCTGCAGGTAGTGCGGGGTACCATCGGGGTTGGTACCCAGCGATGTGGCACGGACACGTGACAAGCGCTCAAGCTCCGAGCCACGGTCGACCAGCGGATAATCCGTTTCATCCAGCGAAGCATCCCGGGACAGATAGACACCATCCAGCCAGGAGTTGGCCCGTGTTTCTCGTGTGCCACGGTTGGTGACAGTCCAGGTGACCGTGATCAGTTGGCCGGATGAGGGATTGGGATCGGACAACGTAATGCTGTCGATCTGCAGATCAGCTTCACGGTAAGTGATATCCAGTGTGCCGCGTGCGGTGTTGTTCTGGATGTTGCCATCTTCGTAAACACGCGTTGCATATTGCTCACTCACGCCCGCATTGCTGCCACTTTTCAGGTCGGGCAACGGTGTCCAGTTCTCGGCACCTTTGTCGACATCCGTGATCACGTAGATGTAATAAGTACCATCTGTACCGGGCGGCAATTTGACCTTTGCTGAAGCGGTGTAGCTCTCGCCCGATGCCAGCCCTTCCGTGTTGGGATGAATGACCGAGGCCAGACGCGTGGTGCGCTTGCTATCCTTGATCAATACCGGGTCAGCACTGATGAAGACGGAGTCGATCCAGTTCCGGGTACCGGCCCAGACATCGGCCCCCAGGTTGGTGACCGTCCAGGTGATGAGGGTTTCTTCACCCGAGAAGTTGTCAGGCTGTGTGATGACCGCAGTGACGGCAAGGTCTGAAGCACGGTTGCTGACGATACTTGCCGTACTGCGGTTGTTGTTTGACTCACTCACTTCCGCGACGGCACTGCCACTGTCAGTCCGCACGATGAGGTAACGCGCCTGTACGGACGGCCCCAACTGCACCGTCTGGGTAACGGTGTAGGACTCGCCGTTGGCCAGTGTGCGGCGCTGCGTGTAATCCCCCAGGCGCCAGACCTCCTTTGCCGTCGCCAGATCAGGCGTATCCGCCAGGTAGACCGTGTCCGTCCAGCCTCCGTTCTGGATGAGGTCACCCACATTCCTGACGGTGTAACTGAAGGAATAACTTCCCTCGGCATTCGCTGTGGCCGGTGCAATGACATCGGTCACCGTCAAGTCCGGCGGCGTGATGCCGATGATGCTGATGGGCCGGGCCTTGTAGTTGTTGTTGTCTGCCTGATTGGGATCATCCGGGTTCAGGTTGCTGGCCAGCGTGTCCTCAAGGATGGTGTCGTAGGTGTCTGTCCAGACGGTGATGTAGTAATTGCCGGAATACAGGTTGGCCGGCAACCTGACCGTGGCCGTGCCGAGATAGTCCTCTCCCACGGCCAAGTGCCCGGTGTGGGTGGTCGTGCTCAACAGGATATCGCCCTTGTAGGCACCGGGGCGCCGGGGATCCCGCGCCAGCCAGACCGAATCAGTCCAAGTCTGGACCGAAGCACTGTCACCGCGTGTTTCCGCGCTGCCCTTGTTGCTGACCTTGTAGCGGACTTCGATGCTGCTGCCGTATACCGCCTGATCGGGCGCCACCACGTCGCTGGCGACGAGGTCGGCGAACGGCACCGGGTCCACGTAGAACTGCGCCACCCGGACGTTGTTACTCTCATTGGGATATTCATCGACGTTGTTGCCGCCATCCGCTACGACGATGATGTAGGCATTGCCGCGGTAACGGATGGGGATATCCACCATCGCACTGGTCACCGAATAGCTTTCTGTCGGGGCAAGCGCGGCACCATTGCTGAACTGGCCGAGCAGGATGTCATCGGCGCTCAGCGTGCCATCCAGAGACAGGTAAACGCGGTCGCGCCATTGCCCCGTGGCAGCGGTCGGGCCTTGGTTGGTAACCGTATAACGGATGGCGGCACTGGTGCCTGCCGTTACATGCGTGGGTACCTCCACCGAGCTGACACGAAGGTCCGGGCGATCATTGAGACTGATCGTGGTGGTATCGGTGGAGAGCAACGAGTTGTTGTTCCGGGCAACTCCATGCTCGTACAGCTTGTAGCCGGTGTTGGTCACCACCTGTATGCGGTACAGCCCTTCGATCTTGGCCGGGAGGCGTACCTGCTCGGTACGCGTGTAGCGGATGCCGGCATCCAGCCCGCGATCATAGGAGAAACTGCCCAGGTTGACCGTGTTGCCAGTACCACTGACCGGCACGAGATAGACCGTATCGGTCCAGATACCAGTCGCCGGCACCTCCCCTTCGTTGACTACGGTCCAGGTCACGTCGATAAGCGTGCCTTCCTGCGCCGTTTGCGGCAGGCTGACGCTTTCCACGCGCAAATCCGGTGACAATGACAGGGACACCGGGATGACGGCTGAACTGGTCCTGTTGTTGTTCGTGTAAATGAACTCATAGGGACCGCTGGTGCTGACGTTGAGGTAATAATCTCCCGTAATGCCTTGCGGCAACACGACATTCAGCGTGCGCTGGTAACGGTCGCCCACTGCCAGCTGGCCGATATGGCCCGCTGAACCCAGCTCAATCACACCCCCGGTACCATCCGGGTTACGGCTCAACCAGACACGATCCGACCAAGCTGCGGTACTGGTACTGCCAATGCCGTTGTTGACGACGCTCCAGACCACCTGCAGGGGTTTGCCACTGGCAGGCTCGCCCGTATAGGTGACGGACTCTACCTGCAAATCAGCATAAGGCTGCGGCATGATGTCGACAGGATGCGCCACCTGGCCACGATTGTTGGTTTCGCTGCCGTTCTCGAAAACCTGCGCACGCGCATCGCTAACCACGAATATCGTGTAACGGCCAGAGGTATAGGGCGGCATCAGGAACTGCTCGGTGCGCGTGTAGGCGTCGCCCGCCTGCAGGCCTCCTTCGCGAAGGAACTCTCCCAGCACCACGTCATCACTGTCGCCATAAGTGGCGTTTCTGGAAAGCACGACGCGATCCACCCAAGAAGACGTCAACCCCGCTCCGGTGCCTTGGTTGCTGACCGTCCAGGAAACTTCCAGTGGCGCGGGGTCGGCGATGATCCGCTCTGGCGCCGTTACACTGGTGACCGCCAGATCTGCATAAGGCGTTAGGTCGACTTCCAGGGCCTGCGAACGCTGGTTGTTGCCACGCAAGCCGTCATTCAGGGCATTGGCCGCATCCGTAATGACGCGAATCTCGTATTCGCCGGCATAGTTGAGGGGAATGGCAATATCCAGCCCCAGTTGGTAGCTCGCACCGGTGGCCAGGGGGCCGCTTCGCGCCACCTCCCCGACCTTGATGGAGGTGGCGCCCTGGACAAGGAAGACCCTGTCCACCCAGTTTCCTATCGCCGTACCTCCCGTATTGGTCACCACCCAGTCGACATGCAGCGATGATCCCGATGGCACCAGGCTGGGTGCCGTGATGGATGTGACGGACAGGTCCAGCCTGGCGATACGCACAGGCTCCAGAGAGATCGCTTGGTTGTTCGCCTCACGGTCGCGCTCGTAAATGGAATTGTTGGTATCAACCTTGACCAGCCAGTGATACTCCTTCTCCGGCACGTTGGCAGGAACGGTAAAGCTCACCGTCCGCTGACCGCTTTGCCCCGCTGGCAGAGTATTGGCATTGATCAGGCTGGCAACCTGTATGAGCTGACCGCCATCAGAAAGATAAATACGGTCAAGCCAGGAGCCCGTGGCGTCCGCATCGCCAAGGTTGCTGACCGTATAGGTCAGCGTAGTGGCTTCGCCCGGCCGCAAGATACCGGGGCCAGATACATCATTGACAACAAGATCGGCGGCTGGCGCAAGTGTGATTCGCAGAGGCAAGACACTGACACGGGCATTGTTTGCAATATCCGACTCAGTGACAGCCCGGCCGATGTTGGTGTCCACTATGAGGTAGAAGTCACCCTCAAGATTGCGCGGCAGGGTAACGGTTGCATGGCCTGTATAACTGGCGCCGGACCCTAACAGTCCCTGATGGCTGATGGAGCCGGACAAGATGATGTCATCAGCACTGATCGAGCCATCGCGGGACAGATAGACACGATCATTCCAGTAAGAAAGATCGGTCGTCGCATTCCCGATATTGGAAACACTCCAGTTCACCTGAATGCTTTCACCACCAACTGCAGCTTCAGGCGCCGAAACCTCACTTACCACCAGGTCAATGAACGGAGTGATAAACTCAATCAATGTGGCAGGGCTGACATTATCAGCACGGGTATCAAACTCCAGTACCTCACCACCGCCATCGGACTTCACTGCCAGGAAGAAGCCCCCACTCCCCCACAGCGGCAATTTCACCGTGGCTGTCTGGGTATAACTCTGGCCCGGCACCAGCATGCCTTCATGACGAACGCGTGCGATGCGCAGATCATTGCTGTTACCAATAACGCTATCCGTGCTCAAGATGATGTCGTCATACCATCCCGTACCGGTTTCGGCATTGCCATGGTTCGTTACTGTCCAGGTCAGTGTGACATACTCACCTGAAACAGTAGATGAAGGAGCGCTGACATCAGTGATGCGCAAATCGGCATAAGGCCGCTGCTGCGAATAGGTATGCGCTACCAGTTCGTTGTTGTCATATGCCGTGTTGCTCGCATTGGTTTCATAAATCGTTCCATGGAAACCTTGCAAACCATTTGTAGTCAGCCGGATATCAATATCACCAGCCCCAATGATGCCATGCGGCAACTGGACACTTATACTCCGCATCCGGAATTCTCCCGGACGTATGAAACCATCCTGGGCAGGGTCATAGCCCAGCCAGATATTGCGCAGCATTTCTCCTGCGGTCATGTTCGTAATGTAAATATTTTCATTAAAGAAAGTGGAAAGTGCTGCTGCTCCCTCGTTCCATACCTCCCAACTAATAGTCAGTACATCACCTGCCTGAGGGTTTTGTGGGGAAACATTCAGATTCTTCGCGACAAGATCCGGACCAAACGCCATCTGGGTCTGATATGCATTATTACTTTCGGCAGTATCCTCTAAATTCACCTCCACAACCTGATCAGCATTATCCGCTACAACCAAGAACTCAAAACGTCCAACAGGGCTGACACCTGCAGGCCAGTTAAAAGTGAATGCGCGATCGAGAAATGCACCTGCCGCCAGAGGCCCTTCCAACGAAGGCTCATAACCAAGATCAGAGCTCAGTATTATGGTGCCGGTGGACAGGCTCCGAATGGTGACGCGATCAACCCAGCCAGTAGTCACATCATCCGTACCTGTATTCTGGACACGCCAAAATAGGGTCACCGGGCTACCCGGCACACCCGGATCAGCCTGAGTGATGGAAAGGTGGCTGACCTGAAGATCGGCATACGGCGCCAATACAGACGGGATAACGGTTGTCAGGCTGTTATTGAGCTCAGCTCGGCCACCAGCCCCGGATTCGGCAACATCATGGTTGATGTCAGTCGTGATCTGGAAAGCGATGTCACCTGTACCTCTTGAACCGTCCGGCAGCGTGATCTCGATATGGTTCAGGCGAGACTCACCGGGCAGCAGTGGCGTGCTCTCGCTGTCATAGCTGACCAGGTAGCTGCCGATCAGCTCTCCTGTGGTCAGGTTGCGTACCAGCACCCGATCGGTCCAGCCGCCAGTGGCCGGCGCATTACCGGCATTGAACGACTCCCAGCTCAGGGTGACCGTCTGCCCTGACTGCATGCCACTTGCACCTGGTACCGCTGCGAAGTTGCGCACCACCAGGTCCGGCCCGATCTGCGGCTCCTGTAACGAGAGCACAATACTGCTGCCCTGTGGTACCGGCACGATGTTGAAGCGGTAGGAGCTGTATCCCACGGTCCAAAAAGGCTTTTCCACCACCAGGGTATAAGTGCCAGCCCGCTCCAGGGTGATGACGTCGGTGTCATCACTGATATGCACCGGGTCGAACACCATGCGGCCATAGGCATCCACCAGATAATAATAGTGGGTGCCGCTCCAGGTCTTGCTGTCGAAATAGAAACGATCGCCTGCAGCCGCGGTAAAGCTGTAGAGCTCGGAGGTATTGCTGTTTGAAAGAGGACGGACGATGTCCACGCCAGGAGTAATGGCCGGCACACTTGCCAGGTCCAGAAGGCGGAAGGCGTAGCTGGGCTGCCCCCAGAACCCATGGTTGCGGACAACGAGCCGGTATTCACCGGCGGAAAGATCCAGAAGGCCTCCGCCAAAGTCCGCATCCAAGAACCAGAGACTCTCCCTGACAATGCCGCGGGGGCCATACAGGGACCACGAGCTGTCGCCGCCCTGCTGGAAAATGGCGTCGAAATAAAGCTTGGTAGGAGAGTCCAGTGTGAAGACATAGATGTCTTCCTGTCCGAAATACGAGACAGTCTGGGATACAAGCTCGCCCAAGACCAGAGGGTTATCCTGGCTGTTTTCAGGGCGGCTGTGCATGACAAAGCTGAAATACCGTGGAGTGCCTGTATCAACAGTACCGCTGACTAGAATGGTATAAATGCCCGTCTGGGTAATGGAAAGCCTGCCCATTCCAGAATAATCATGCACAAACTGGCTCGCCAGCTCATATCCGCTTTGATCAAAAACTTGAAAATAAACAGGGTTTGCGGGCGCGACCTCATAACCATCAGGATCAGAAAAACTAAACCAGATAAAATCCCCTTGAGAAGCCGTAAAAGTATATAATGCCGTGTCATCTCCATAGACCAAAATTATTTCGTTGGCCACTTCGGTAGCCACCATCTCCGTTTGAGCTGCGTCCAGATCAAGAAGACGAAACTGATAAGCCCCCGAAGAATCACCACCCCTGGAAACAACGATACTATATTGATCAGCAGGTAGTTCTAACCAGAAATAGCCCAGGGGATCCTGCGGAGATGATTTTTTGAAATCCGAGCCTGCCAAATAACTTCCGTTGCCATCATAAATCTCCCAAAATGCCCCCTCCACCTCACTTGAGCCATCAACATAAATCCTCCTTGCACCATCCAAAGTAAACACATAATTATTTCTCTGCCATTCAGATAGAATCCCCCCCTGAACAACCTCCTGAAGATGAATTTGATGCGCAGGAAACACCTCCAATTTCTTGACACTGAATTCGTAATACCCATCCCCAGGATAAGAATCATTCCCCTCAACAAGCAGAGTATAAACTCCACTCTGGCCCGAATAAAAAGGAGGTATATCATTTGCCCAGCTTTCAGCAACAGCATTCCCATGAGCATCAAGTAAGCGATATCTTAAACTTCCCCAGCTATACCCCTTATGATCAACATAAATAATTTCTCCTGCATCAACCTGAAAATAATAAGCAACCGTTGCATTTTCAGGATTAAGCTGCCCACTTATCACATCATTGATTTCAATAGGCAGCACTGTGGATACATCAAGAAGACGAAAGCTATACTCCCCCATAGATCCTTTTATTGCCAGGCGATAGAGGCCAACATCCACCGCGACCGTAGGAGAACTGTAATTACTGTATCTAAAATCACTTGTTCTTATTAAATTCCCTCTCGGCCCCATCAAAGACCAGTAAAAATCACCACTATCGCCCAATACATCAAAGTAAAGATAATTTTTCTCTGTAACATTAATCAGATAATAATCAACTTCATCTGAAGTTTGAATATTTCCTTCAACCTGCTGCCCCAACACAATCGGTGCAGGCACGGGCAAGGGAGCGACCGCACTTCTTCCAGTGAAATTAATCTGGAAGGCATAAGCAAGATCCGGCTCTGGTTCATCCCCCTCAATCAGCAAATAATAGCGTCCCCCTGTATCGAGCTGAATACTCACATCCTCAATAGCACCAAAGAAAACCGTCTCCCCAGCAGGATTAATCAGGCGCCATGTAACAGAATCCGAAGCTATGCCTATGAGCTTATGGAAAAGCAGATTGTCTCCTGCCACCACATCAAGCCCATACACTTGAGTTTCAAGACCAGTTGGAAGCGTGCCATTAACAGATGAATCCAGAGAAATAGTCGTCGCAGCATCCAGATTCAGCAGACGGAAATTAGCTACGCCAGAGCCACTAAAAGATCCCACAGCTAAACGGTAGGTACCAGAAAGCAGATTTCTTATAGAGCTATAGCGATCAGATTGATACGAAGACCACCAGAAGGAGGATTCTGGCCTATCCCCAGTCAAATGCCAGTAAAAATCACTATCGACATCATGGGGAATCAGATCAAGATAAAGAAGCGAATCCTGCGTCAATACAAACTCATAATGACGCTCATGCCATGCCGAAGAAATGACAGCCGTGACTTGCTCATCTAGAGGCAGCTCTTCTATTGGTGGAAGAGATACGTCTCTTACCATAAACCCATAGTCCACCTCCTCGCCAGCGAAATCGTAACGCTTGACCAGGACATAATAGCGGCCAGGCTCCTCTGAGCGCAGGTCAATATCACTCCCGAGGCCGACTGACCATACTTTTCCAGACGGTGCAAACAGCAACCACTCTCCCTGTCCGATATCGCTGCCACCCAGACTCTCAAAATAAAACCGCTCTCCCTCCCTTACATTAAAGGTAAGCAAATGAAAGGGGACATCTTCCGTCAAAGGTATCTGGATTTCCGTATCAACCTGAATAATCGTTGCTTGCTCCAGATCAATTACAAAAAATGAAGCATCCCCCGCGTCACTACGATCCCAGCGTAACGTCAATGTATAAGTGCCCGACCGGAGAAGGGAGCCATGATTGAATTCATTACCTTTTTCGTCTATGAGCCACATGCTGAATGCAGGATCAGCATCCAGAAAACTCCAACTCAAACGGGAAGGCGATGTCAGCGTAAAGGTATATTTCTGCTCTTGCCCCTGTTCATGGAAATACTCGGTAATGCACTTTCCCAGCTCCAGGGCTTTTGGCTCACTTTCCGTCACTCTGGTTGCACTGAAGGCATAGGCTGTCTCGTCAGCCAGCCATTCCGGCTTTTCCACGATCACATAAAACGTTCCGGACCAGGGCAGTTCCACGAAAACTCGTTCGCCATGCGGTGTATCCCACTCCCACGCGATGACTTCCCCCCAGGGAGCAACGACTTTCCACCATTCATAACTGACTTCTGGCGTACCCGACCCTGGGGCCCACTGGAACCCCCAAACCTCTCCCTGCTTTCCCTCAAAGGAATAAACCTGTGCCTGACCACTGCTCTCCAGCACGCCAGCAACTGCTTCTCCAGAAGTCATGGGAACTGCTGCCTTGAGGTCCAGCAGCCGGAAGCTAGCCGTGCCGGTCGCATCCCACTCAGGATCGATCAGCAGGGTGTATATGCCGGAATGGAGATCCAGAACTGGCATATCTCTGTTTTCATCATCGAAACTGAAACGGGCAACCTCGCCCCTGTCATCACGCAGAGCCCAGTAAAAATTGCTGCCATATCCCAATGCATCAAAATAGATCAGCCCCGGCTCGACCATCTCGAACTCATAAGCGTGCTGCTGGCCAGGACGCTCAATCACGACCTGTGTGGTAGCTCCGATGGTCAGTGTTTCCGGCGAAAGCCGGTTTCTTTCCACCGTGAAACCATAATCGGTCTGTACAGTGTCACCATTCCGTTGCAGGAAAAGGTAATAACGTCCTGCCAGCCACAACGTGGCTGGCTCCTGATCGCCGAATTCCGCATCGAATACGATTTCACCCGACGGCGACAACAACCACCAACGCATACCCATCTCATGGATATCGGTGTCAAAATACAAATGATCACCGCGTTCGACGTTGAGTGCGTATATTCGGGTATTGCTTACATCATCCAGAAAGACATTGACAGGGCGGCCAAACTCAAGCGGCACCTCATTGCCCATATCCAACAATC
Organism: Moraxellaceae bacterium; assembly: GCA_037189985.1. Lineage (GTDB taxonomy): Bacteria > Pseudomonadota > Gammaproteobacteria > Pseudomonadales > Moraxellaceae > UBA2031. Next base: position 119,419 of record JBBCJX010000003.1, on the reverse strand, counting down.
TGAACTTGATATCGACAGGTCGATCCTTTGTCGATGAAAGCAGCAGCACATAGTTCCCAGCTACAAGATCCAGCAATCGCTCATTGACCGAGTCCCCCGAAAAAGCAATGCCAGAAAATACTGCCGGAGGTTCCGAATCATCCTCCCAGGAAGCCACGAGACCACGAGGCCCAATCAGGGTCCAGCTCAATGCTTCACCTTCTGCAAGACTTTCGAAATAGGCCTGTACCGGGCTGGATACGGAGAATGCATAAGCATGAGTCTGGCCGCCGTATTCAAAGACAGCATCAACCACCTCGCCCATGATCAAAGGAATTGGTGTCGTCGTTACCTCAAAGACCATGAAACGGTAGCTGATCGGATACGAAGGCAATGCATGACCCTTGATGACCAGTGTATATTCGCCTGTAACAGGGACCCGTATCTGACCGATGTCATTGCCGAACAAACCCTGATCAAACACATTGACCGATGTCGCCTCTACAACAACCCTCCCGTAAGAGTCCAGCAGACTCCATACAACTGGCTCCATACCTTGGTAATAGCCACTGTGGGCCGATACGAAGTCCACATAGATCGATTGCCCGGAAACGGCATTGAACTTGTAGAAATGGGTGGGTACCGCCTGGCTGATCGTTGCCTCTACGACCCCAGCCATACTGATCGACATTGCCTGATCAATGTCAGCAACTGCGAACCGGTAGTTCGAAAGCCCATCTTTATCAACGCTGATCATTAGGCGATAGTCGCCAGGAGGCAGGTCATAGGCTGCCATGCCGGCAGCAACATCCGAAAAATTCCGCAATGGGAAAACTATTCCCCGGGGGCCTGTGAGCGTCCACCTGATATTGTCACTGATAGTCAGGGCGTCGAAATAAATTCGCCGTGCATCCTCCAAATGAAAAGTGTAAACATCCCGCTGCCCTGCATAAGCTGTCGAACGTTGCACGATCTCTCCCCAAGGAAGTGGCAACACATTCGGCGAGGCAAGCTGGAGCCTGAAGCTGTAGTTCACAACCCCAAGATTTTCCTCCGCGCCCTCCACAAGGAGGGTATAAGCACCCTCATATGGCAGCCGGACAGGGCCAACATCCTGGACCATGGAAGTACGATCGAATACAGGGCTGCCACGGGAATCCAGAAGCTGCCAGAAGGCCGAACCTGACATCGATAGAAGATCAAAATAGAGAAGATCACCAGCAGTGCCAGAAATCTGATAAAGCCGGGGGCTTCCTGCAGGATTCAGGCTGGCCGACACGCTCTGCCCAAAACTCAGGCTGGCAGCAGTGGCAATATCCAGCAGGCGGAAGCTGTAGTTTTCGGACGGAGTACCCTCGAGCGTCAGCACATAATCGCCGGCAACAAGGGGAAGGATGGCTGCGCCCGCTTGCTGCGGCATGACCGCGGCAAAACTTCTTTGCTGGACCTCCAGACCTTGTGGCCCCCGCAATGTCCATCGTACACCCGGCGACGAGGTCAATGCATCGAAATAAAGGGCTGTATCGGAAGCCAGTGTGAATTTGTAAGGAGTGACCTGCCCGGTCGAGGAGACACTACTACTGACCGTGGAACCCAACATGATGTTCGTGCCCTCGGGAACAGCAACCGGCGCATTTTCCAGCCATGTCAGGTCGAGGTTGTAACTTCCTCCCGTTAATCCCTGGCCATTACCTTGCAACAGCAATGTATAAGTACCGGAAAAATCAAGGGTGAAACGGGAACCCGACATTGCTGCGATGTCCGCAGGGCCGAAAACGGTTTTTCCATACGGGTTCAGCAGGTGCCAAGAAGCCTGCGCACCGGAAAGATGAAGGCCACTGAATTCAAAAAGATCACCAGCATCGGCATTGAAATGGTAGGCCTCTGCCGCATTGGCAGCCGCCAGCTCAACCGTCAATGGCTCACCCGGCGTCAGAGGCTCACTCTGTGCGAGATCCATGAGACGGAAATGGTATTCCGTGACTTGAGCAGAAACCGTGCTGATAATCAGTGCATACTCACCTGATGTCAGATAGGGGATTGGGGAAGTAGCTGAGGAACCGGAACCCGGTGCGTGAATACGCTCTATGCCCTGATTGCTGATCCGGTAGGAAAGACCAGAGCGTGACTCGAACGGGTGAAGGTAACTGCTCCCTTGCCCGTTGGTGACCCCGGCGGCTGTAGTTGCCGAAATCGTCAGCAGATCGAGCAAGATGTCACTGGAACCACGCAGGAAGGTCACCTCGTATACGAGAGGGGTGGCACCAAAACTGCTGCCATAATTGTAGCCCTCTACCCTGAATCGCGTACCGGCCTCATCATCCTGCCTGTATATACGCAGAATGCGCCTGTCGCCGGGAGAAACATGAATACCTGGCAATGCGGGCGAGGACGGCCCGAGATTACTGTAATCCGTAGCGCCATCACCAAAAGTCAGATAGCCATTCGAACCAATGAACACGGAAGAATAAGCGTGCCCCAGAAAGGAAATGCTGAAGGGCAAACCCATATTGACGAAGATGTCATCACCGTTACCGTTCCAGACAAGCTGCATGCCCTGCACGCCCGACGTTGCCGGGCGTCCCGCAAACTGCTGGCCACTAACGAGTGCCCCATCCGGACCGATCAATGTCCATAAAAGATTGGCATCATTGGTCAGCGCATCAAAATAGACCCTTTTCCCCTCATCAATGCTGAAATGGTAGATGTCGCTCTGCCCGGCAGGATTAAGAACCCCCTCAACCTGCTGCCCCAGCACGAGACTGGCTGTGTCGTCCTCGATACGCTGGACTGGAAGACTGTAGTTGAGCGGCAGACCGGTATTAAGTCTGCGCTCGACCAGCAGGATATGCTCCCCTGAAAGCTCCAGCGTGCCCCATCCTCGGCTGTTGGACGACAGCACTTCCCGGCCGTATGGATCCAGCAGACGCCAAGCGATCATCGCAGCATCCACTCCCAGACTCTGGATGGAAACCCGTTCTCCTGCGCTTGCCAGAAAGGTGTAGAAGCTGGCCGATGCTTGCACGGCAAGCTGGCCATTCACGGTATCACCCAGTGTAATAGCTTGTGCCTGTCGCAAATCGGAAAGACGGAAGCCAAAATCTTCCACGAGCTCATCGGGGTTTGCAGAACGCACCGACAGGACATAGGATCCTGCTCGTAGATTCAGCCAACGCAGCTGCGGATTCGGCCCAGTAACCGGAGCATCAAAATACCGGTCACTCAACACGACACCACCTGGTCCGGCCAAGCTCCACTGCACATCGCCACTGCCCGGCAGCGGCTCAAAATAAACCAGAGTTTCCTGCTCAAGGTTGAAGTGATAATCCACGACTGGATGAGCAAGACTGGTGGCATCGACTACAGGAGTGCCCAACTGAAGCCCAGAAACCCGGTTGGTCGCCTTGATCAGCGAGAAATCGTAATCAATTTCTGCTGATGAATAGACAGGCCCCTCAACCAGCAACAGGTATGTTCCACTCCAAGGCACGATACCTGTTGTCAATACCCCATGTACGTTCTTGGGACCGGAAAGCGTCTCACCATTTGGCGCAAGCAGACTCCATGACAGATTCTCATCAGAAGAATTCAGCATCTGCAGAGCAAACTGGTCACCAGCATTAACCTGGAACTGGTAGACATTTGTCTGGTTTCCTTGCTCAAGGCGCCCCACTATCGGGCTTCCTTCCGTCACACTCTCCGCCGATAGCACGTCAATCAGCCTGAAGCCATAGCTACCCGTGCTGTCCATGTCACCATCAACTGTCAGGGTGTAATCCCCTGCCACCAGATCCAGCAGGGGGCTGGCATCGGCTTGGAAGGAATCCGAGTTCGAGAAAGCACGATTGGTGACTATTTCTCCTCGCGGACCACTGAGGCTCCAGTTGATCGAGGCGTCATCGGTCAAGGAGTCAAAAACGATACGGGCAGGCTGATCCAGGCTAAAGGTGTACTGATTGGATGCCCCGGGCGACTCCAGTGTTCCCATCACGCCCTGGAGCGGATTGATGTCCGCCGATAGAAGAACTCTTGGCTCCATGGACTCGAACTTGATGCCCGGGCTTTCTTCGCTTGCAATGATCAAGGAAACGGAAGGAAGCGTACCACTTTCGCTCTTCATGATGTCTTTCCTCTGGCTGTTTCCGGACTGGCTTCCCTTTACAGGCTTCTTGTTGGCGTCACTCATTTCCATTTCCTTGAAAAATCTGTTGATCACTAGGACTTAGCGTGCCCGGCTCGGGCCATGAACCACGGCTTTGCAGGCAACACCTGCAGGGATTTCCAGCTTTGGATTAGGTATTTCCAGATACACAACGAAGGTGCCGCTAGCGGCATTGATGAGCTTGTCTGTCGTTCTTATTTTTCCGGAGTACTTATGATTGGCGGGGATCTCGGGAATGACTTCCAGGATGTCCCCAGCCCTCAGGCTACCGAAAAGCTCTTTGGGAAGAATGAGGTTGACCCTGAGAGGATCCAGTTGGGCAAGCCGGAGCACGGCTTTGCGCTCACTCCCCGGTTCCACGACTTCACCCGGAAAGGAATTTTGCTCAACAACTACACCATTCAGAGGGCTTTTCAGAGTACGCAATGCCAGCAATGCACTTTGTTGCCTATGCTCAAGTGCAGCAATCTCGCGGTTATCTTTTGCCATTTGCAACTCTGAAGCTGCTGCCTTGTACTCAGCTTCTGCATCGTCCACTTCCTGAGTAGGAATCAGGTTGTCTGCTGACATCTCACGCTTGCGCACCAGTTTACGCTGAGAAAACTCAACCTTGGATTCTGCCAAGGCAATGGGACCTGTTTGACCGGATTTGAATTTTGAAAGATCTGCAGCTGCACGCTCAGCATTAGCGTCAAGCAGTACAACAACTTGGTCTCTGGAAACCCTGTCACCACGATTGACAAGCACCTTGTCAATGCGGGCAGTCACCGGGCTAGCCAGATTCACGATACGCCAAGGCTCGATCATGCAATCATGGGTTTCCCTGCCTGCACTCACCGAGGGTAATACGACCAGAAAAGCCCACAGACACAGGCGCAAAATACGCCTGATAGACAATGGCTCTCTCCTCTTAATGAGAGATAAATAGTCATGAAGCTTCTCAACCAGTCCTATCTGGTCGACAGATGCTGACAATCGCCACCCGGCCATTCCGTGGACACCCTCTTCTGCTAACAGATTGGCGGGAAAAAGACTGAATTTCGCCAAAATGGCCTCTGCTTATACCCGAGGACTGAGCAAAGCAACCATTGTGGGAATTACGCACCCACTACAGCAGGGGGCCAACAGCCAAAACATGTACGGAAGTGCCAGAACACTCTCCTTCGAAACCACTACTGTCAGAAATAGAGTTTTCTCCCTACCAACATGATCCGAGAAGGCCCATGGGAAAATGCCCTAATTCAGCGACAGCCAGACACTGACAACTCTCGAGCAGGCCAAGGCTACCCCCACCTTTTTTACATCAACACGCCGCCACAACCTGCCGCAAACAGCATGCTAGAATCCGCCCCTTTCCTGCTGCCTGCCTTCCCCATTCCTGATTCCAGGCCCAATGCCTGCCTCAAGGAGTCTTCATGCTGCCTGCGGACCTCAAGGACCGTATTGCCTCCGGCATGACGCCACGCCGGCGTCGCTCCGGTCTCGTTTTCCTGTTCCTTTTTACGGCCTACTCCCTGTTTGGCTTTCTGGCGTTGCCCGGCATCATTGCCGGGCAGGCACAGAAGTTCGTGCAGGAAAACCTCGGGCTGGAGCTCGAGCTTGCCAAGGTGGAGTTCAATCCCTGGAGGCTGGCACTGCGCCTGGACGGGCTGGCGATGAAAGACCCGCAGGCAGCAGATGAAGTGCTGGTGTCGGCGCGCAGCATCTATGTGAATGCCGAGCTCTGGTCATCGTTGTGGATACGCGGCGCCAGCCTGCGGGAACTGGACCTGCTGGCGCCCTACATCAATGCGCGCATCCTCAAGGATGGCGACATCAACCTCATGCGACTGGTGCCGCCGGATGACGGGCAGGAGTCTGGCGAAGCCCACTGGCGTGTGGGATTGCTGGGCATTCATCAGGGCCGTGTCGATTTTCATGACGACACACGTCCCACGCCGTTTTCTGCCGTCTTCTCCCCATTGGATATCAGCCTGGCTGACCTCAGTTCCCGGCCAGACCGCGATGGTGGCTATACCCTCCATGCTGAAACCGGAGAAGGCGAAGCATTGGACTGGCGTGGCACTGTTGCGATCAAGCCAGTGCGCTCCGAAGGCGAGCTGAAAATTACCGGGCTAAAGGCCACCACGCCTTGGCGGTATCTGCAAGACGAGCTGCCGTTGGTCGTTGAGCAAGGCCTGATCGGTATCAGTGGGCACTATGCATTGAAGGCTGATGACGTCGTGACGTTTACGTTGCGCGAGGGCCAGGTCACGGTTGAGGACTTGGCCATTTCCCAACGCGGCAAGGCGCCGCTGCTGATTGGCCTGAAGCAATTGGACCTCAAAGGCGTGAGCCTCGACTGGCCTGCACAGTCGGCAGGCTTCGAGGCGTTGCAGCTATCGGGTTTCCGTATGGCTGACAAGGCAAGCGGGCAGGACCTCAATCATTTCGCCGCACTCACGCTGCAAAATGGCCGCTACCTGCCGGAAGGCGAACGTATTGAACTCCAGACATTGCGACTGGAGTCGCTGGCGCTGGAAGACAGCACGGGGCATGCCCCGCTCCTGTCCTTGCCATCGCTAACGCTGAACAACCTGAGCGCGTCTCTTGCCAGCCAGAAGGCCCATGTCGGCCAGGTCATCCTGGAAAAAGGTGACCTCAGTGTGCGTCGCGAAAAGAACAACACGCTGAACTGGGAAACACGCCTGGACGAGCTCTCCCGCCGGCTAGCCGCGTTTGAGACCCCTGCCCCGGCAACAGTGCCAGCAACACAGGCACCGGCTGCTCAGGGCTCGGCTACCTGGGATGCCACGCTGGGTGAGCTGGACTTGCTGGGCTTTCGGGTTGGCTTTGTAGACCAGGTCCCGCCGGAAACCCTGAGCACATCGCTGGAAGACATCAATCTCCGGCTCTTCCCCCGACAGCCCGGGGAAAAATGGCATCAACTGGATGGTCGCCTGTCCGTGGGAACCGGTGGTGATCTCAGCTTCAAGGGAAACTTCAGCGAGCAGCCTCTGGCGGCTGGTGTTGATCTCCGGTTGCAGGCACTCAAGCTGTCACCATTTGCACCTTGGGCTGCCGATGTGGCGCGCTTCGCTCTCGAAAAAGGGGCGCTGGATGTGAGCGGCCGTTTCAATTTCCAGCAGGCACGCCAGACCAAGGCGGACTTCCAGGGCAGCATCACCATTCATGATTTTGCCGCCAATGACCTTGAGCTGGACGAGCGCTTTCTGGCCTGGCGCCGACTTGGCGTTCAGGGGGTCAATTGGCAACTTGAGCCGGGCCGGCTCGTTATTCGTGAAGTCCAGGCCGACAAGCCTTTCATCCGCGTGATCGTGGGCGAAGACCAGTCGCTCAATCTCAGTCATGTCATCGTGGCGCCCGAAGAGACTGCTGTTGCTGAAAGCTCCGCCACTGCTGCGCCTGTGGCAAAAACGGCAGAGCCACCCTATCCCTTGCGGGTTGACCGCATCCGGATGAACGATGGCTCCATGCTGTTTGCCGACCTCACCCTGCGCCCACAGTTCGCCACCGGCATACAGTCGCTTCAAGGTGAAATACGGGGCCTTTCCTCACAACCCGATTCTCGTGCCACGGTGGCGCTCAAGGGGCGTGTGGATGAATACGGCAAGGCTGACATCAACGGCACGCTCAACCCTCTCGCCGGTGATCTCTACACGGATATCGGCGTGAAGTTCAGCAATGTGGAGTTGACCACCCTCACGCCCTACTCCTCCAAGTTTGCCGGCTATCGTATCGACAAGGGCAAGCTTTCCCTGGACCTCAACTACAAGATAAACAACCGTAAGCTTGATGCCAGCAACAAGGTGGTCTTCAACCAGCTCACGCTGGGCGACAAGGTGGAAAGCCCGGATGCCATGTCGCTGCCACTGAAGCTTGCGGTAGCCATCCTCAAGGACAAGGACGGTGTGATCGACGTGGATCTGCCTGTCACCGGCAGCCTTGATGACCCCAAATTCAAGATTGGCCCGCTGATCTGGAAAACCTTCCTGAACTTGCTGACAAAGGCAGCCACGGCACCCTTTTCCCTGATTGCCAACATGATTGGTGGTGGAGAAAACATGGACTCCTTGCAGTTTGCGGCTGGCGCCAGCACGCTGGCTGCTGAGGAAACTACCAAGCTGGATGCATTGGCCAAAGCACTGGTGGAGCGCCCGGCCCTGGCTGTCGAGGTGCGTGGTGCGTTCGATCCCGAGGCTGATGCCAAGGCGATACGCACGGCCAAGTTCGATCAGGTCTACCAGAAGCGTCTGGCCGAAGGCGGCAAGTCACGCAAGGTGCTGGAGGATCTTTTCAAGGCCAAGCTGGGCAGTGAGGCACTGGCCCAACAGCGTGCCCTGAATCTCAAGCCAGCCAGTGACCAGGCCGGTAACCGTGATGAACTGCAACTCGCCATTGCCGCCTATGAAACCCATTTGCGCAATGAGCTGATTGCCCGCGAAACCGTACTGGATGGCGATTTGCGCCAGCTGGCGCTGGAGCGGGCACGTACGGTCCGGAACCAGTTGGTGGAAATCAGCAAGATTGAAGAGAGCCGTGTCTTCGTGCTGGAGCCGGTGACGGTCAAGGCGACAGAAAATACGGTGGTGATGAAGGTCGGGCTGACGGCTTCGTGAGGCTTAGGTTTAGTCTGGACCTTCTTGCCCGGAGAAGAACTGGCGCTTCTGCAGGGGTGTCAGTTTTTTCACGGCATGCTCGGCCTGTGAGACAGTCGAGCGGTCCGGATAGGCTTTCACCCCCAGAATGCGCAACGGTGGATGTGAGCGTGTATAACGCGCTCCCTTGCCGGTCAGATGCTCCCTGAAGCGTTTGTCCACATCGCGCGCAATGCCGGTGTAAAGGCTGCCATCCCGGCACTCCAGCAAGTAAAGGAACCAGCTCATGTGCTGGCCAGCCAATCCAGGGCACCTTGCCCGGCCACACGGCCACTGGCCATACAGGCCGTGAGTAAATAGCCCCCGGTTGGCGCCTCCCAATCCAGCATTTCTCCCGCACAAAACACACCCGGCATGGCGTGCAGCATGAGTGCGGGTGTCAGCGCGGCAGCACTCACACCACCTGCGGTGCTAATGGCTTCGTCCAGGGGGCGGGACCGTAGCAAGGGCAGCTCGAGTGACTTGATCGTGGTGGCCACCCGCCTTGCATCGTTGAAGTCTTCTTTGGACAGCACTTCATGCAACAAAGTGATCTTGACGGCATCGAGCCCGGTACGTTTGCGAAGATGGTTGGCCAGCGAGTTGCGGCCACGGGGCTGGCTGATATCGTGGGTCAGCCTCTCCACACTACGGTGTGGCGCCAGGTCCAGTTGCAGGGAAACTGAGCCCCTGCTCTGCAAGATATCCCGCAGGCCACCGGCCAAGGCATAAATCACGCTTCCTTCCAGACCGTTACGCGTAATGACACATTCCCCCTCGCGGCATTGCTGATTACCAGCCATGTCGGTGAAGCGGGCCATCACGGATTTCAGGGGTGACCCCGCGTATCGTTCCTGAAAGAACTCGCTCCAGGCAACATCGAAGCCACAATTGGCGGGCTGTAATGGTGCAAGCGTAACCCCTTTTTCTTGCAACCATGTTTGCCAGGCACCATCCGAACCCAGGCGGGCCCAACTGCCGCCACCCAATGCCAGGACCACGGTGTCCGCCTTGCGCCGCAACTCACCTTCCTGGCTGGAAAAACAGAGTTCGCCACTTTCCGACCAGCCGGTAAAGCGATGGCGGCGATGCAAGCTGACACCCTGCCCGCGCAGGCGATGCAACCACGCACGCAACAAAGGCGCCGCCTTCATATCAGCAGGAAAGACACGGCCTGACGAACCGACAAATGTTTCAATGCCCAGAGCATGCACCCATGTGCGCAAATCACTCGGCGAAAACTGCGAAAGCCATGCCTCTACCCATGACGACCGGGAGCCGTAGCGCGCCACAAAGGCCGGCAGCGGCTCGGCATGTGTGATGTTCATGCCGCCCACGCCGGCCAACAGGAATTTCCGGCCCACCGATGGCATGGCATCGTAAAGATCGACCACGACATTGCCTTGTGACAAGACTTCGGCTGCCATGAGCCCGGCCGGCCCGCCACCGATCACCACTGCACGTTTGTCTGCTTTCATTTTCGCCATGCCTGCCGGAAACGGAGGGCATTATCCTTTCTTTTTCAGGTTGCGTCGTTTGAGGCCGGAAATTTCGGCAGCGCTGCTCCAGGGCCGCAGGCCAAGTGCGATGCCATAGAAAGAGCGTTGTTCGGGCGGCAGATGGGTATCCAGTTCGGAAAGCTCGTAGAACTCGGCCGCCAAGCGGTCCAGCTTGCGTTGCAGGGTGGCGGCCGAAGTGGCTGACAGTTCACCGGCTTCAAAACGGAAATGACCGCCCTGCTCGTCAAAGCGGACCGAGAGAAAGTCGTCCACCATGGCCGCGCCCAGTTTCTGCCTGAGCGGCCCCTCCGGACGATGGCGCACATGCCGTGAAACCTTCATGCGCACACGGTTGCCCGGCAGCAACTCCAGCAAGCCGGCACGGTCCAGCTTTACCAGCAGGCGTATGCACTCCGGTTCGCTGAGTTCGTAATCCCGGAGTATGCCGGCCATGTCACGGTTGTTGAGCAACAGATAAAAGACGGCCAGCAGCTTTCGGTCTGAGGCCAGCAATGCCTCCTGGGCCACTGTCATCTGACGCAAGGATTCTGATTCGCCGCGGGCCATGCGGGCCAGTTCAAACAGGTCGGTATCCAGCAGGCGGCAGATGTCTTCCAGGCGCTGCAAGGTGAAGGTTTTCTCGGAGAAAAGCCGCTTGATGCTGGCCTCGCTCAGGTTCAGGCCACAAGCCAGGTCGGCATAGGTCTTGCCGCGAGCCTTGAGCAACTTCTTGAGCGTCGAGACCAGTTGTTCCGCATTGGCCATGAGTCCTCTCCTCCCACCTGCTCCACAGGCACACTGTTGCGGACAATACGCCGTAAGGTATCGTTTTCCAATACCACTACTAACAGGTATTTATTTATGAGCTGTTGCTTTGCATCCTGCGCCCCGTCCGCTGCCATCCGGCGGCGGGCACACAGATGCCAATGGCAGGAGCACCCCATGTTTCTCATCAAGTTCCTTTTCACCGTCATGCTGGCCGACTTTGTCTCCGGTCTGGTGCACTGGCTGGAGGATGCCTATGCCCGCCCCGGCATGCCGCTGGTGGGGCGTATTGCGGAAGAGAACCTGCGTCACCATGCACGCCCTCGTGAATTCATCAGCAAAAGCTGGTGGGAAAGCTCCAGCGATCTGCTGCTGATCGGCCTCTTGGTGATACTGGGTGCACTTCTCATCGGCATGATGAGCGGCTGGCTACTGTTGTTCGTGGTGCTGGTGGTGAATGCCAACCAGATCCACAAATGGGCACATCAGGGGCCGCGTGAAAACCCGAAGATCGTGACTTGGCTGCAGAAACACAAAATCCTGCAGACACCACGCGAGCATGCCAGGCATCACAGCGGAGAGAAGAACTCGCATTACTGCGTGATCACCAACTACCTGAATCCGGTGCTGGAGAAGATCGCTTTCTGGAAGGGGCTGGAATACCTGATTGAAAAAACCACCGGTGTGCCTCGCCGCAACGACAGCGAGCATGGCATGGCCAGCAGCGTGCGGGCGTGAATGCAGCTGGCCTTGATGGAAGCCTGTTTCGTCATTGTGGCAGGACCGCTCATGTATCGGTAGCCACCTCGTGTTGCAGCCACCAGGTTTCCATCTCGCCCTTGCCCTTCACGGAAATGGTGCCACGCTTTTCCAGCGTGAAACGCTGGCCGATGCGCGTCATGGTTTCTGCAGAAACATGGATACGGCCTGGCTCGCCTTGTGACTCCATGCGGCTGGCGGTGTTGACCGTGTCGCCCCAGACGTCGTAGCTGAAACGCACCGTGCCGATCACGCCAGCCACTACCGGGCCGCTGTGCAGGCCAACGCGTAGTTGCAAGGGAATATCGGTTTCCCTACCCAACATTTCCACTTCACGCATGAAAGACAGTGCCAGCTTCGCCATGACTTCAGCATGGTCGCCACGCGGCTCAGGAGCTCCGGAAATCGCCATGTAGGCATCGCCGATGGTTTTGATCTTCTCCGCGCCAGCTTCGGCCACGCAGGCATCGAAACGGGAAAAAACCTGCTCAAGCAGTTCTACCACCCGATCCGGGGATTGTGAGGAAGCCCAAGGAGTGAAACCGGCAATATCGGCAAACAGCACCGTCACCTCAGGATGATGATCGGCAATGTGTCCACTGCCCTGCTGCAGGCGCCCTGCAATATGGCGTGGAAGAATGACGTGCAGCAACTGCTGGGAGCGGTCGCGCTCCACCACGAGCCGGCTTTCACTGCGCAGGACCTCCTGCCGGAATACGCCAAGCAAAAGGAGGATGCTGACAAAAACCGCTACCTGATTGGCATGGCGAACCAGCTCCAGCAGCGCTGGCGGCAAGGGCGACAGGTCCGTGCCGGGTTCAAACGACTGTTGTCCTGCCAGCAGTATGGCCAGTGCAATCAGGATGAAAGCATGGCGGCTGGTTTTTTCATGGCGGGTAAAAAGCGTGATGGCCAGTGCTGCCAGCACCACGGCATACACCGCAATACCCAATGCCTGCCCTGTCATCCAGAGCAAGGTAGCAAGGTGCACAGCGAGCGTGTACATCAACCAGCGGCGGGCAGCCAGATACTGGCCCAACGAAGCCATCCACATGCCACAGAGATAAGCCGCCAGCATCAGTACGTTGTGTACCAGAAGCAGGGGCAGCGCCAGGCCGGTTACCAGCAAGGTTGCAAGGATATACGCCAGCGTGAAGACAGCTGCCAGGCCCAGTGCATAGCGTGCCAGCCGCGTACGGCGCCCCTCGTCGGCCACAGTGGCTTCGGGCATGTTGCCAAGCAAACCCAGCCAGAAACTCCTGTCGGGTCGACGGAACCAGGAGGGTGGCCGATCCTTGGGCTGGGTTCGGGTGTCCATGTCTTGTCTTCTTGTTTTGATACGAGATAAGGCGCACCGGGAGGAAATTGACCCACCGCCCTGCCAATCGGGAACCCTGCCCGGCCATCCTGTTGCTGGCAAGGTTGACCGTCAGCCGGCTGAGCCGGCAAGCGACAGGCATGAAAAAGGCCGCATGAGCGGCCTTTTTGTTTTCAGCTCCAGATGAATCAGGCTTTGGCCTTGAGCTGCAGGCGCGAACGGTGCAGCACCGGCTCGGTATAGCCCGAGGGTTGCTCGCAACCAGCAAAGATCAACTCGCAGGCAGCCTTGTAGGCGATACCGTCATAGGATGGTGCCATGGGCGTGTAAAGCGGATCGCTGGCGTTCTGCTTGTCCACCACCACGGCCATGCGCTTGAGCACGTCTTCCACCTGAGCGCGGCTCACCACGCCATGGCGCAGCCAGTTGGCGATGTGCTGGCTGGAGATACGCAGCGTGGCGCGGTCTTCCATGAGGCCGACGTTATTGATGTCGGGCACCTTGGAGCAACCCACGCCCAGGTCCACCCAGCGCACCACATAACCCAGGATGCCCTGGGCATTGTTTTCCAGCTCGGCGAGCTTTTCGGCATCGCTCCAGTTGGTGCTGGCAGCCAGCGGCGGATTCAGGATGCTGTCCACCGCATCGCCCGGCACGTTCTTGAGCTCATCCTGACGCGCCTTCACGTTCACCTTGTGATAGTGCAGCGCATGCAGCGTGGCGCCCGTGGGGCTGGGCACCCAGGCGCAGGTGGCGCCAGCATTCGGATGCGCCTGCTTGGTGGCCAGCATTTCCTTCATTTCATCGGGCTTGGGCCACATGCCCTTGCCGATCTGTGCCTTGCCTTGCAGACCGCAGGCGAGACCGATGGAGACATTGCGACGTTCATAGGCAGCAATCCATTCCTGCTTTTTCACATCGTCCTTGCGCACGACGGGGCCGGCCTCCATGGAGGTATGGATTTCATCACCCGTGCGATCCATGAAACCGGTGTTGATGAAGATGGTGCGCTCGGAGGCCTGACGGATGCACTCTTTCAGGTTCACGGAGGTGCGACGCTCTTCGTCCATGATGCCGATCTTGAGTGTGTTCTTTGCGAGGCCAACGGCTTTTTCAGCGGCGGCAAACAGCTCGACCGCGAAAGCCACCTCTTCGGGGCCGTGCATCTTGGGCTTCACGATATAGGTGGAACCGGCACGCGAATTCACCAGAGCGGGCTTTTCCGTCAGCACGCGCTTGGTGATGAGGGCCGTGATGAGCGCATCCATGATGCCTTCATACACTTCTTCGCCCTTCACCAGCACGGCGGGATTGGTCATGAGATGGCCGACATTGCGCAGCAGCATCATGGAGCGGCCGTGCAGCGAGAATTCCTGGCCCTGTGCGTTCTTGTACACGCGATCGGCATTCATCTTGCGGGTCAGCGGCTTGCCGCCCTTTTCAAAAGTCTCCTGCAGCGTGCCGGTAACCAGGCCCAGCCAGTTGCGATAGCCCTCGACCTTCTCTTCAGCATCCACCGCAGCCACGGAATCTTCAAGATCCTGAATCGTGGTGACAGCCGCTTCCAGCAACAGGTCTTTCACATGAGCGGCATCGTCCTTACCGACGTGATGCGTGGCGTCGATCTGGATTTCCACATGCAGGCCGTTGTTCTTGAGCAGCACACCGGTGGGGGCAGCCGCATCACCGAGGAAGCCGGCAAACTGCTCAGGACGGGCAAGACCGGACTTGATGCCGCTCTTGAGTGCAATAACCAGCTTGCCATCGACAATGGTGTAGGCCGTGGAGTCCACGTGCGAGCCTTCGGCCAGCGGGAAGGTTTCATCGAGGAACTGACGGGCGAAAGCAATCACCTTGGCACCACGAGCCGGATTGTAGCCTTTGCCCTTTTCCGCGCCGCCCTCTTCTGAAATCACATCGAAGCCGTAAAGCGCGTCATACAGCGAGCCCCAGCGGGCATTGGCCGCGTTCAGTGCATAACGCGCATTGCGCACGGGCACCACGAGCTGCGGGCCGGCCAGCGTGGCGAGTTCTTCGTCCACATTCTGCGTGCTGATCTGGAAGTCCGGGCCTTCCGGCACGAGGTAACCGATTTCCGTCAGGAAAGCCTTGTAGGCGGCCTTGTCAAAACCGGGATTGGCACGATGCCAGGCATCAATCTTTGCCTGCAGGTCATCACGCTTGGCGAGCAGCGCCTTGTTCTTCGGGCTGAGTTCGGCAACGACATTGGCGAAGGCAGTCCAGAAGGCGGCAACATCGACACCGCTGCCGGGGACGATTTCCTTGGCCACCAGATCGTAGAGTTCCTTGGCGATTTCAAGATCACCGTGCTTGATGCGTTCGCTCATGTCGTATGCCTCGCTAAAGGCGCCCTGGACATCCGGGCGCGACTTCGTGACACGGCGCCCCTTCCGGGCACCGCAAAAATGAAGGCCGGCATTCTAGCGGATTCCGCTAGCGGACGCATGATTGCATCACCCTCCCGCGGGTCTGACCGGTCACGCCGCACCTCCAAGAAATGGAAAATGCCCATGGCGCCCTCTGTCAGGGCGCTCGGGCACCATCATCCCTGAGCAGTAGCTGGAACGGTCACATAACGTTATGGGCATGCCCTGCCCGGAACAGTGGCAAGAGGTCCTGGCGGGTGGAGACCCCCGCACGGTTATAGACCTGGCGGATATGGCTGATCGCGGTTTGCAGGCTGATCCCCAACTCATCTGCAATCAGGGCCTGGCTCTTGTTCTGCAACAGCGCCAGGCAGACGCGCTTTTGTGAGGAAGAGAGTTGCATGGCCTCCATGCGGCGCATGTGAAGCACCGAGGCCAGCCCCCAGTGCCGCAGGCGAACGTGAATGAAGCCGGCCTGTTCACCAACTGCCTGCAGGCGGTTGGCCGTGAACTCGAACTGCCCCCAGTTGTTGCTGAGATGGCGGTTGATCGTCATCCCCGTGTCAGCCGGGAGCAGGGACTGCAGCAGGTCCTCACCCTTGAGCAGGGGCAGGAAGAACTGGTGCTGCGCAAGGCTCCACAAGCGCCTGCCTTCAACACAGGATTGCAGTATCCGGCCATCATCGGCCAACAGGAGTACACCTTCGCCCATCAATTGACGCTCTGGCAAAGCGGCAGGTTGCCGTGACAGGAGCTGTGTCAGTGGTGTCGCCGCCTCGGCCAATGCCATGGTTTCGTTGCGTTGGAAGCCGCGCCGGTCCCGGCCTCTCACCAAGGCTATCAATCCCAGGGGACGATGGCCCTCCATGACGGCGATACGAAGGATCTGCCAGCCACCTATGCCAGAAATGATCTCGCGGTACAGCCGGGACTCCCGCGCCCGGCTTGATTCGAAGGAAAGCAGTTGTACCGGCCTTGCCGGCTGGAAAAGGTCTTTCAGTTCGGGAAGGCCGGCTCCCTGCCCTGCCGCCTCCCGGCTCAGGCTGATGAAGTCAGCGGCCTGTCCGGCATGTGCCGCATCTTCGTGATAGGCACCGCAGAGGCGCCCATCCGGTTCGGCCTGGAAAAAGGCGCCGTGCTCGCACCCCACCCAGTCGCCCAATAGGCGGAAATACTCCGGCAAGCCTTCGGCTCCGCTCCCGGAGTGCAGGCAGAAATCCGTCAGTGTGCGCAGCTTTTTCCTGGGAAGGGACACAGTGCTTCCGTCAGTATTTCCGGGTTACTGGGGAAATTTCTCCCCCCGAACAGGGATGAATCGTCAACAGCACGCTGGCTAGCATGGTTTCCACAAGACTTTCTGGAGAACCCTGATGCGTGCTTCATCTTCATGGCAAGGGCTAGTCACCGCCTGCCTGCTTGCCTCGGCACTTTATGGTTGTGGCAGCGGCAGCAGCAATCCCTCTGATGGGGGGGTAGCACCGACCAGCACCCTGAGTGGTACAGCAGCCACAGGAACGGCCATTGCTGGCGGCAGCATTACCGTCAAGTGCGGCAGCAGTTTCAATGGAACGGCCACCACCAACAGTGACGGCACCTGGGAACTGGCGAATGTGCCAACAGCCTCCCTGCCCTGTGCCGTACAGGTGAGCTTTGCCGGGCAGACACTGCATGCCATCACCGTGGGCACAGGCAACTCGGTCACCGTCAACATCACGCCGCTGACCGACCTCGTCATTGCCTCTGCCAGCGGACAGGCCCCGATGGACTGGTTTGCCGGCAGCAGTTGGTCTTCGGTGGCCAGCCAGTTGGGAACTGCGCAGGAAGAAATCCGGCAGGTCCTGGGTGGCCTGGGCGTCACCCTGCCCGAAGGCGTCAATCCCTTCTCGACTCCATTTACGGCAGAGCCAGGCAACAGCTACGACGATGCCCTTGAGGCGCTGAAAAGTGCCACGACAGCCAGCAGCCTTGGCTACGCCGACCTCGTGAACATCGTCCGTGGTGGAACACTGCCGGATGAAGTGCTTCAAGGCGGCGGAACAGTGACCTACAACAGCATCACCCACTCCCGGGGCAGCTATGCCTACCGGACCGAAGCTGGTAGTTACAGCCTGATTGCTGGTGCACTGAGCGGCTCCTGGGGCTTCCTGCAGGTGCGTGTGGGCAGCGAGACGCCTGCCACGGGCTCGCTGGACGTAGCCGCCCTGACGCCCGGTGTCGGTACGGAAGGTCCGATTTCCGCAGGCAAGGTCCAGCTTTACACCTGGGGTCTGGACGGCGGCATGGCCTGGACAGATGTCTCTTCTGCCGGGCAGGTCACCGTGACCGTTGATGGCGATAGCGTCACCGTCAGCGGCAGTGACATCACGCTGAACAACGGCAAAACCATTACGTTCAGCTTTTCGGCCGACAAACCCAGCGCCTGCACGAACACCGGGGGCGACAACCGCCTGGTCCTGCGCGGCCATGCCGGCCTTTGTGAGCTGGCCCGTACGGAGTCAACCCTGACGTCGGGCAGTGAACTGCAGTTCCGCCTCAGTGAAGAGCTCAACAAGTACATCGACATCACAGTGGTCGATGGCAACGTCACGCAAGCCTTGCTGCGGGACAACGATGGCACGACCTTCCGCTGCGGCACGCAGGGAACCAATGCCTGCAGCAATATCACCTACAGCCTTGCGGACGGCATAGACACCTTCACCTTCAGCAATGCGTTGCTGGGTGGCCTGACCTTACAGGGCTCGCTGACGCATGTGCGTCCACCCAGCACGACCACCCTCACCGGCCAGACCGTGGCCCTGGCAGCCTCAGGTGGTGCCGATGTCTTCTCCTGGAGCACCAATATTGCCGTGAGTGATGTCGATGCCAGCATGCGCAGCACGACGACGTACAGCTATCAACTGGGCAGCTGTGCCGTGTCGGAGATCGGCAAGACCTCGGACAACATCCTGCACTGGGGGCGCTGGAACAACTGGCTGGGTGGAGGTTGCAAGAAAAACCAGGCCGATCATGCATCGGTCTACACCCACTATGCCTATGGCGTAATCTCCCCCAACATTTCCACTACCACGCTGCCAACCGCCGATGCCTGGCAAGCCCAGTACACGGCTATTGCCGCTACCACACCGGGCCGATTTGCCGTGTTGGGACCTGACAACCACTCCATCTCCCTGCCCGACCTCAGCAAGATCAAGTTCAGCGTGAGCAAGGCTGCCGGTTCTGCCAATGTGTTGCCGGACATTGACTTCTCGCTGGCCATCACTGGCCATGGCGTGGTGCTGGAAGACAGCCCCGGGACACAATTCGCAATGCAGAGCGGATCAGTTGCCGTACCCGGCAGCTTCAACCGGGCAGTCACATTGAGAAATGGCGACGGCAGTACCTGTGCCTCTGTCAATCGGCGCTGTGACCTCTATACCAACATCACCTTCTATGGCCCTGACCGGGAATACGCCACACTGGGCTACTCGGTGCTTTACCTGCGCAGTGACAGTGATACCTCACAGTCACCCGATGTCCGTGCCTCCGGCATGGTCATCCTGCAAAAGCAGTAAGCTCTTTGGCTGCCATGAAAATGCCCCGCATTTGCGGGGCATTTTCATTTTTGTGCCGCAACACTCAATCACGGTCCAGTGGCGGCAAAGCCGGTGCCTGCGGCCGCGTGGGCAGAGCCTTCTCCACAGCCTCCTCCCGCTCGAGGATCTGCCGCGCCGTGAACAGGATGAGCTGCCGTAGCCAGCGGTGCGCGGCGTTGTGATGCAGCAGCGGACTCCAGGCCATCTTGAGTTCGAACTCCGGAATATGGAAAGGCGGCTCCTTGATGACCAGACGGGGATTGGTCAGTTGCAGACGTGCCACACGTGTCGGCAAGGTGGCAATCAGGTCCGCATTTTCCGCCAGCAGCGCCGGCATCTGGTAATGGCGGGTGAAAATGGCGATCTGGCGTTTCTTGCCCAGACGCCCCAGGGCTTGATCTATCCAGCCGAGACCGCCCGCCTGGTCCGGGTTCATGCCAAAGCCCACGCCCATGCCGGTCTTGGAAACCCAGATGTGCTGGGCCTCCAGATAGGTCTTGAGGTTGAAGTTCTCGGCAATCGGGCTGTCACGGTGCACCAGGCAGGAAAAGCTGTCCTTCCAGACATTTACCTGATGAAAAGACTGCGGGATTTCCGTGAAGCGGTTGATGGCCATGTCGACCTTGCCCTGCTCCATGTCGCGATAGCTCACGTCCGAGGGCGTCAGGAAGTCCAGCACGACGCCGGGTGACTCGGTCCGCATGGCCTTGGCCAGTGCCGGTATCAGGGTGGCCTCGGCATAGTCCGCGGCCATGATACGGAAGACCCGGGAACTGGAGCGGGGACGAAAATCCTCCTGTGATTCAAAGATGTGGTTCAAGCCATCCAGTGCCTCCCGGATTCGTGGCTGGAGGTCCCGGGCACGCTCGGTAGGGGTCATGCCCTCGCTGGATCGTATTAAAAGTGGATCCTCAAATACATGTCGTAACTTCTTGAGAATATTAGACATTGCTGGCTGTGTAATACCAAGATTCTCAGCCGCCCGGGTGACATTCTTCTCGCGTAGCAGCACATCCAGATAAATCAGGAGGTTCAGGTCAACCCGCTCAATATTCATGAAATAAATACCGGAAATAAAAACTATAAATTAGTGAAATTATGACACAAACCGTAGACTGCGCGCCTCACCGCCCTTGTGGCCGGAAATGCACTTGCACCGGTTGTCAGGGCAACCCACCAGCAACAGGAAAACGTCATGACTACGTACGCCTCTGCACTTGAACATGTCCGCGCCGTGAAGGCCAAACTCGGTGGCACCTGGGGCGCCATCCACCCGGAAGACGCTGCCCGCATGATCGTGCAGAACCGCTTCCGCACTGGCCTGGACATCGCCAAGTACACCGCCGGCATCCTGCGCCGCGACATGGCTGCCTACGATGCTGACAGCAGCAAGTACACCCAGTCCCTGGGCTGCTGGCACGGTTTCATTGCCCAGCAGAAGATGATTGCCAACAAGAAGTACTTCGGCACCACCGACAAGAAGTACATCTACCTGTCCGGCTGGATGGTTGCCGCCCTGCGTTCCGACTTCGGCCCGCTGCCGGACCAGTCCATGCACGAAAAGACCTCCGTGCCTGCCCTGATCGAAGAAATCTACACCTTCCTGCGCCAAGCTGATGCCCGTGAACTGAACGACCTGTTCCGCGCCCTGCAGAAGGCAGAAGACGCCGGCGACAAGGCCAAGGCCGCTGAAGTCGAAGCCAAGATCAACGGCTTCCAGACCCACGTTGTGCCCATCATTGCCGACATCGACGCTGGTTTCGGTAACGAAGAAGCCACCTACCTGCTGACCAAGAAGATGATCGAAGCTGGCGCTGCTGCCATCCAGATCGAAAACCAGGTGTCTGACGCCAAGCAGTGCGGTCACCAGGCTGGCAAGGTCACCGTGCCGCACGAAGACTTCCTGTCCAAGATCAACGCTGTGCGTCTGGCTTTCCTGGAACTCGGCATTGATGAAGGCGTGATCGTTGCCCGTACCGACTCTGAAGGTGCCGACCTGACCCAGAAGATTCCGGTCTCCAAGAAGAAGGGCGACATCGCTTCGCAGTACATCAGCTACTTGGACACCAAGGAAATCGACATCAGCGAAGCCGCTGACGACGAAATCCTCATCAAGCGTGACGGCAAGCTGCACCGCCCGACCCGTCTGGCTTCCGGCCTGTACCAGTTCAAGGAAGGTACCCAGATCGACCGCGTCGTGCTGGACTGCGTGACCTCACTGCAGAACGGTGCCGACCTGCTGTGGATCGAAACACCGACGCCCAACGTCGCTGAAATCGCCCACATGGTGAACCGCGTGAAGGAAATCGTTCCCAACGCCAAGCTGGTGTACAACAACAGCCCGTCCTTCAACTGGACCCTAAACTTCCGCCAGCAGACTTACGACCGCTGGGTGAAGGAAGGCAAGGACGTGTCCGCCTACGACCGCGCCAAGCTGATGGATGCCAAGTACGACGGCACCGAGCTGTCCAACGACGCCGACGAGAAGATCCGTACCTTCCAGGCTGACGCTGCCCGTGAAGCCGGTGTGTTCCATCACCTGATCACGCTGCCGACCTACCACACGGCTGCTCTCTCCACTCACGAACTGGCCAAGGGCTATTTCGGCGAGCTGGGCATGCTGGCCTATGTGGGCGGCGTGCAGCGCAAGGAAATCCGTGAAGGTATCGCCTGCGTGAAGCACCAGAACATGGCCGGCTCCGACATCGGTGACGACCACAAGGAAATGTTCTCCGGTGACAACGCCCTGAAGGCTGGTGGTACTGCCAACACCATGGGCCAGTTCAGCTGATCACGGACTGCTCCTGAAAAAACCCGCGCATTGCGCGGGTTTTTTTATGGCCGTCTTTCCAGCTTCTACCCACGCCATGACCCTGCAAACAATGCCTGCTTCCCCTTGACGTTGTCAGACCGGAACCGTCAACTTGGTCGTCCTGAACAACAAGAGGCCAGCCATGACTGTTGCCCCCCTCTCTGAACTCGAAGTCCTCGGCATCCGCTATCTGGATCACTTTGACAGCGCCCGGGACAGCTCGCATCCGGCAAGTCGCCTGCAAGCCGTGAGAGCTGCTGCAATCCGCCTGCGCGAAGACATGCTCTCTGACGCCCCAGCGCGTTATTACCAGACGGTGGACCTCATACGCGTGCCCTACCCGACCCGGTATGGCCTGCTCAACGCATGCTCTGTGCCCATGCCGTTCATGCATATCCTCAACCGCCTTTTCATCGTCCAGTTTGATTCGCCCACGGGGATCAAGACACTCCTGTTTTCTCCCTCGGATATCGACAGCAATCGCGAGACTCCCTACTTCAAGCGTTTGTCGGAAAAAACCGCACCAGCCTGGCTGCGTGACCAGACGCAGTCACTGATGGCACCTGTCTATAACCGGGTAGAGGATGCACTGGCGCTGGCCGGCCTGATGCCGGCCGATATCGACTTCATTTCCTACGATCATCTGCACACGCAGGATTTGCGCAAATGGCTGGGTTGCGACGGCCGCTCCGGCTTCTTTCCCAATGCAAAACTGCTCGTGATGCGGCAGGAGTGGGATTCAACACTTGCCCTGCTGCCACCGCAAAAGGACTGGTACTGTCCCAATGGCATTGAAGGCATTGACCCGCGGAAAATCGTGAAACTGGAAAAATCCGTACAGCTGGGCAAAGGTGTGGCACTGGTTGCCACACCCGGTCATACCGAAGGCAATCATTCCCTTGTGGTCAATACAGAGGCAGGCATTCTCGTTTCCAGTGAGAACGGCGTGTGTGCCGACAGCTATTCGCCGCTCAACTCGGAAATCCCCGGCGTCCGTGATTACGCCAGGGCAACCGGGATGGAAGTCATCCTCAACGGCAATACGCTGGAGGGCGGACTGGACCAGTACATCTCCATGGTCATGGAAAAAACCATTGCCGGACCTTGCCAGCAAAATACAGCCTTCTTCAATTTCGTTCCCTCTTCGGAAATGACAGCCTACTGGGCCCTGCCCGGCCTCAAACCCACTTTCGGATTCGGCCCCTTGAAATACGGCCAGCTCACTCCTCGCTGAGACACAACAATGACCCAAAAGATTTTCTGGATCACCGGCGCCGCCAGCGGCCTTGGACAAGCATTGACAACAGCCGCCCTGCGCGCTGGTCATGCCGTTTTTGCCACGGATGTACTGCTGGAAAAGCTGGAATCGGTAGCCGCAAACTCCGGCTGGCCAAAACATCAGTTGCTGCTGGCAACGCTGGATGTCCGCAACGAAGCAGAATGGGAAGCTGCTGCAAGAGCATTCCTGCAACGCTGGCAGCGTCTGGACGTGATGATCAACAACGCAGGCATCCTGCTTTCCGGCCCGCTTAGCGAAGTCAGAGACAGCGACGTGCACCGCATGCTGGACATCAATGTCAAAGGAGTGATGTTCGGCAGCCGTCATGCCGCTGGCATCATGCTGAAACAGAGGCATGGCCACATCGTCAACATGGGCTCGATGTCCAGCCTGGCTCCTGTTCCCGGTATCGGGCTTTACAGTGCTTCCAAGTTTGCCGTGCGTGGCTATTCGCTGGCACTGGCCATGGAACTGAAAGACAGCAATATCGCCGTGACCTGTGTCTGCCCTGATGGCATCAACACTCCCATGCTTCAGGCAGAGGCACATTCAAAAGATACAGCACTGATATTTTCGGGCGGACGCATCCTGACCACGGAAGAAGTACGCGATGCGATTCTGGGTCCCATCCTGAAGAATCGCCCCATGGAGTACATCCTGCCGGACTCGCGTGGCTGGCTGGCAAAAGCCTCCAGCGTGGCTCCGGAACTGTCGAGCCGGGTAATCACCATCCTCAAAAAGCGCGGCCTGAAGAACCAGGAAAAGACCCCCCTTTCCTGATCTCCTGAGAGGAAGGTATCAGGCCATAAAAAAGGAAATTACATACTTAAAACTCCCTGACCTGGCTTTTAAACCACTGTCGCCCCCACGAAGGCGGGGGCCCAGAGTCTTTAGTCCTGCTTTTGCAGGTCAGGGGTAAAAAAGTCACTGGGGCCCCGCCTTCGCGGGGACGACAGGTCAATCAAGGACTCAAGTATATAAATCCCATAAAAAAACCTGCTGATGCAGGTTTTTTTATGGCCCTAATGATTACGTCATCAGACCCGGTTCTCCAGCACACGCACCAGGCTGGGAGTGCGCATTACCGGAATGTCCAGCATGCCGTAATAAGACTCCGGCAGATGTATAGCGGTAGTGGCAAAGCCCGCCTCTCGGAATCCCTCGCGTATCTCGGCCTCGCTTTCAAAGTGGAGATTGACGTTGCTGCGGGTCGCAATGGCCAGCATGCCCTTGAAGGCATTGGCAACCTTCACGCTGCGGTGCCATTGAAAATTCGGATAGATATCGGAAATGTAGATGCCGGCAGGAAACCCCTTCAGGACTCCGGCCAGTCGCGTCCAGAAACCGTGAATGCTGGGCATGTCAAAATAATTCACCAGCCCTTCGGTAATCACCAGTGTCTTGCGTCCGGGATCAAGCTCGCGAGCAAAGACCTCCTCCAGTGACTCTGTACTGCCCTTTGCCAGGATATCGACATCAATCACGCGGTGACGGTCACTCAGCTCACCGGCCTGCTGCAGGAAGCGGCGCTTGCGGGCCGCCATGCCGGGAAGATCGGCTTCGACATAGCGGATATCACTACCAGCATAGCGACGGGACATGATGGTGCCGCGTGGCGACAGCCCGCAGGCCAGCTCGACAATCTGCGTCACACCCTCTTCAAGAATCGCCTTTTCCAGCAGGTGATCGATAATGTGATGCCGCTGCAACAACATGGTGATATTGTTGCCCCCCAGCAGCAATTTGCCGGCCCACTCCACCGGCTGGCCGGCAAGATAAAAGAATTTCCCTTGGGGTGATGCAAGAAAAGGCACGGACAGGCCATGGCGACGCCAGACTTCGCCCGTATAGAACGCCGTAAAGGAAATGCCGGAGCTGTCACTGCTGGCTTTGGCCATTTCATCCAACCATATAGGGAGAGGGAAGCCGCAACGGTAGCTGCCCGGAGGGGCAGCAACAACGGCTGGCGAGGCCAGAATGCCGGCTCTAAAGGCCAAAGCCGGCAGGCATGCGCTCCTAGAGTGAAAGATTCACCACATCAAGGCGGCCAGTATCAGCCGCTGCCCCGTCAGGCGGAGTGGCGCGCAGACTGACGAAATCGAACAGTTCCCGGTCCGCCAGTTGTGACGGCGCAACGTTCTGCACTGCCGTGAACATGGAATCCAGTCGCTGGGGATACAGCTTGTCCCACTCTCTCAGCATGTTGTTGATGGCAGCACGCTGCAGGTTTTCCTGAGACCCGCAAAGATTGCAGGGAATGATGGGAAAGCCCTTCAATCGCGCAAATTCGGCAATGTCCTTTTCCTTGCAGTAGGCCAAGGGCCGGATGAGGATGTTCTTGCCATCATCCGACAACAGCTTGGGCGGCATGGC
The DNA here is from genome assembly GCA_037189985.1 of Moraxellaceae bacterium. Lineage (GTDB taxonomy): Bacteria > Pseudomonadota > Gammaproteobacteria > Pseudomonadales > Moraxellaceae > UBA2031. The sequence goes on along the minus strand of JBBCJX010000003.1, from coordinate 93,877 downwards.
CTTGAGCTTTCCACCATGGAACATGTTGAGGAAAAGAGTGGCGAGAATATCGTCACGATGATGACCCAGTGCCACCTTGGTGGCGCCGATTTCCTGGGCAAAGGCATACAGGTTGCCACGACGCAGGCGTGAACAGACAGCGCAGTAGGTTTTGCCTTCAGGCGTCAGTTGCTTGACGATGCTGTAGGTGTCTTTTTCCAGAATGTAGAAGGGGACACCGCGCTTGGTGAGATATTCCGGCAGCACATGCTCGGGAAATCCAGGCTGCTTCTGGTCCATGTTCACGGCAACGATGTCGAATTTCACCGGTGCACTGACCTGGAGGTTGAGCAGGATCTCCAGCATGGTGTAGCTGTCCTTGCCACCGGACACGCAGACCATCACCTTGTCGCCATCTTCGATCATGTTGAAATCGGTGATGGCTGTGCCTACCAACCGGCGCAGGCGCTTTTGCAACTTGTTGAATTCCGTGCGTGATTTCCTGTCCAGTTCCGGCAAAGACTCTGATGACAGTCCGGCCTCGGCAATGTCGGCGCCCTCTTCCTCGGCATCAATCCGGGCCAAGGCATCGGGATAAAACTGGACAGGCATGTGGGGCGCGTTCACGGCAGGCACCAGTCAGGGAAACAGGGCGCGGATTTTCGCTGCTGGCACATCACTTGGCAATTGACTCAAGTCTGCCCGGCACTCAGCCAGGCCGATGTATAGGAGCCTCCCAGCAGGGAGATACCACCATCAAGGGCAACAATATGCCCGGTCATGTAAGCGGAAAGCGGCGTTACCAGTGCCAGCGCCATGTCGGCCATTTCGTCCACGCTGGCATAGCGCGGCACTGGCAAGCGCCTGGAAAAGCGTTCATCCAGCCCTCCGGCCGACAGGCGCTGCAGTCCCTCTGTTCCCTCCACGCCGCCGGGAGAAATGCCGTTGATGCGCACGCCCTGTGCACCCCACTCCACAGCCAGAGACTTCACCAGCGCCTCGATGCCGGCCTTGGCCGCACAGGCATGCGACTGCATCGGCGTGGGATTAACCGCCTGGGGCGCAGATATCACGAGCAGGCGCGCACCCGGCTTGCGCAGGACATCATGTGCCGCACGGAAAGTGTTGAACGTACCTAGCAGGTCTATGCCCACCACGGCCGCAAAGGCATTGGCACTCATTTGTGCGGCGGGCGCCAGGAAGTTGCCAGCCGCACCTGCAACGACGATATCGACAGGGCCAAAAGCTTCGTGAGCTTGAGCAAAGCCTTGCTGTACTGCTGCAAAATCTCGCACGTCAGCAGAAATGGCCAGGATGGCAGCCCCGGTCTTTTCCAGTTCCAGGCGCGCACGCTCCAGTTTTTCCGGATTACGGGCAAGTATGGCCACATTGGCTCCGTGCTCCGCATAGCGCCTGGCGATACCGAAATTGATACCGCTGGAGCCTCCAGTAATAAATGCCGTCTGCCCCTTGAGCAGGCCAGGCTGGAAGATGCCCATGGTTTTCTCCCTTTGTCTCGAACAGGCAGAGGATTGTTCAGGTCACCTTCACGCAACGTATCACGCGTGACAGCAATGCCGGAGACAGCCGCCCCAGCCAGATCGCCACTTTCTCCTTGCCGGCGATGATGATGCGTTCTTCACCCTTTGCCAGTGCAGCGACAGCACGCTCTCCAAATATCTCTGCCGGCATGGCGGTTTCTTGCTGCGGATCCACAATGCCGTGGGCAGATCCATCGGCCGTGACAGCGGAAAGCGAAACGTTCGTGCGCACGAAACCCGGAATCAGTACGGAAACCTGCAAGCCGTTATCGTGCACCTCTGCGCGCAGGGCATCATAAAAACCGATGATGGCGTGCTTGGCGGCGGCGTAGGCCGAGCGATACGGCGTTGCCACCAGGCCGACCACACTGGAAACCGCAACAAGATGCCCCTGGCCACGCTGCAGCATGGAGGGCAATACGGCCTTGGTCAGCGCAACCGGGCCGAAGAAATCAAGCTCCATGACTTTTCTGTCGACAGCCAGGCTGGTGTCCTTGATCAGGGAGCGCTGGCTGATACCCGCATTGTTCACCAGCACATCAATGCTGCCGAACTTCTCGAGCACAGCCTGAACATGTGCAGGAAGGCTTTCACTGTCTGTCATGTCCAGGGGCAACACAAAGTGCCTGTCAGGATTTGCGCACTGCAATCGTACTGACTCCAGTACATCAGCCCGGCGTGCCGACAGCACTAGCCTTGCTCCCTGTGCGGCAAATTCGTGGGCCAGCGCCTCGCCAATGCCCGAAGATGCTCCCGTTATCCATACAACCTTGTCTTGATAATTCATCTCAGACTCCCAGCGACCGATTGATGGCTCTCAAGGCAGCAGCAGGATCAGGCGCCTGCGTTATCGGCCGACCGATAACCATATGGGAAACACCCGCATCCCGGGCTTGCAGTGGCGTCATGATGCGGCGCTGGTCCCCTGCCTCGCTTCCCTCCGGACGAATACCAGGAGTCACCAGCAGGAAGTCCTCGCCGCTTTGCACACGCAGCAGCGCGGCTTCCTGCGCAGAACACACCACACCATGCAGGCCGCAATCCTGTGTCAACTTGGCCAGCCTCTTCACCTGCGCCACGGGCTCAATATCCAACCCCACTTCGACCAGATCAGCCCGCTCGCTACTGGTCAGGACGGTAACGGCGATCAACCGCGTGGCATATCCGCCCTGCTCCAGCCGTTCCCGGGCAGCCACCATCATGCGTCGGCCACCCGAAGCATGCACATTCACCATCCAGATCCCAAGATCAGCCGCGGCGGCCACGGCCGAGGCCACTGTATTGGGAATGTCGTGGAACTTGAGGTCAAGAAACAGCTCAAAGCCCATGTCCTGCACTGCACGCACTACCGCAGGGCCCTCTGCCGTAAAAAGTTCCTTGCCGATCTTCAGCCGGCACTCTGACGGAGACAACTGTTCTGCCAGCGCCAAAGCCTCCGTCGCACGGGGAAAGTCCAGGGCAACAATGACAGGAGAACGGACAGGGGGCATGTATACCTCGGCAATCAGGACTGGCCGGCATTCTACACGCGGAACCCCCGCCTTATCCCGGCCCAGCACTGCCATGAGGCAACTAAAAGATGGGACAGGATGGGGAGCGCTGGATCTCAGCGATGACGGCGATCAGCAAGGGCATCCTGCAACTGCCGGACCTCTCGCCTGAGCCAGTACAACCGATTGTTGAGCCTGAGCAGGCTGAACAGATTGAAGCCCACCAGCAAGCCCAGCAGGCTGCCGGCACTGAAGGCCAGCAAGACAACCAGACCCGCGTTGGCAGCCGGTGTTGCCAAGAACATCAGATTGAGCATGAGAGGCTGGTCATTGACCACGACCAGCCAGAGGCCGGCAAAAAGCAGCAGGGAAGCAAGGGAAAGAAACAGGAGCTTGCGAAGGAAAGACACGAAATTCAGGCACTTGGCGCAGACGGAGAGGCCGCTGCCCGCTCAGCTGCAATCTCTTCCTGCAGGCTTTCATTGACGCGGTCCTTGAGCTCCTTGCCGGGCTTGAAATGCGGCACATACTTGCCCACCAGCGTTACGGCCTCCCCTGTCTTGGGGTTACGGCCAACACGAGGCTCGCGATAGTGCAGAGAAAAAGAGCCAAAACCACGAATCTCGATACGACCGCCCGTGGAAAGGCTTTCTGACATCTGCTCCACAATGGTCTTGACCGCCAGCTCGACGTCCTTGGCCGTGAGCAAGCTCTGCTTGGCCACGATACGCTCGATCAGCTCCGACTTTGTCAGCGCCATTGCAATCTCCCTGCGGGTTCCTGCCTCTTCATGGGGTTAACCAAGGCTTCTCAAGAACAAATGGGGATATCCGATGTAACGGGCTGATTTTAAACACAAAAAAATGACGGTGGCAAACCCTGTCGAAAAATGCCCGAAAAGTCACGTGCAGCGCGGTCCGGCAAAGAAAAAGCCCCGCATGAGCGGGGCTTTTTCAGACCAATCAACGGTCGATCAATTGCCCATCTGGGCCTTGATCAGGTCACCGATGGTCTTGGGACCGGCAGCAGCTTCCGGCTCCTGATCACGCAGGTTATTGATCGCATCACGATCATCCGCTTCATCCTTGGCCTTGATCGACAGGCTGATCAAGCGGGACTTGCGGTCGATACCGATGATCTTGGCATCGATTTCCTGGCCCACGGTCAGATGCTTGGTGGCATCTTCCACACGGTCACGGCTGATCTCGGAGGCCTTCAGGGAGGCTTCAACACCGTCGAGCACTTCAATCGTGGCGCCCTTGGCATCCACGGATTTGACCTTGCCCTTGATGATGGCGCCCTTGTCGTGTGCGCCCACGAAGTCACCGAAGGGATCGCGCTCAAGCTGCTTCACGCCGAGAGAGATGCGCTCGCGCTCGGGATCCACGGAGAGGATGACCGCTTCCACGGCATCGCCCTTCTTGTACTTGCGTACGGCTTCTTCGCCTGTTTCATTCCAGGAAATGTCGGAAAGGTGCACGAGACCATCGATGCCGCCTTCAAGGCCGATGAAAATACCGAAGTCCGTGATGGACTTGATATTGCCGGAAACCTTCTCGCCCTTCTCGTGGGTGCGTGCGAATGCATCCCAGGGATTTTCCTTGCACTGCTTGATGCCGAGGGAAATACGACGGCGCTCTTCGTCGATGTCCAGCACCATGACTTCCACTTCGTCGCCGATCTGTACGACCTTGGACGGGTGGATGTTCTTGTTGGTCCAGTCCATTTCGGAAACGTGCACGAGACCTTCCACGCCTTCTTCGATTTCGGCAAAGCAGCCGTAATCGGTGAGGTTGGTGATTTTAGCCTTGACACGCGTACCTTCCGGATAGCGGCCCATGAGTGCCAGCCAGGGATCCTCACCCAACTGCTTCAATCCTAAGGAAACACGGTTGCGCTCGCGGTCGAACTTGAGCACCTTGACGGTGACTTCCTGGCCGACTTCGACAATTTCGCTCGGGTGCTTGATACGCTTCCAGGCCATGTCAGTGATGTGCAGCAGGCCATCGATACCGCCCAGATCCACGAACGCGCCGTAGTCGGTGAGGTTCTTGATGATGCCCTTGACCACCTGGCCTTCCTGCAGGTTTTCCAGCAGTGCTTCGCGCTCGGCAGAAGACTCGGCTTCCATCACGGCACGGCGGGACACCACGACGTTGTTGCGCTTGGCGTCCAGCTTGATGAGCTTGAATTCCAGCTCGCGACCTTCGAGGTGGGCAGTGTCACGGATCGGACGGATGTCGACCAGCGAACCGGGCAGGAAGGCGCGGATGGAACCCACATCCACGGTGAAACCGCCTTTGACCTTGCCGGAAATGATGCCACGCACGATTTCGCCACCTTCGAAAATCTTTTCGAGGCGGGTCCAGGTTTCGGCACGCTTGGCGTCTTCGCGAGACAGGATGGTGCGGCCCTGGCCGTCATCCAGTTGCTTGATCACCACGTCAACCGCGTCGCCAACGGCAACTTCGATTTCACGGCGATCGTTCAGGAACTCTTCGCGGGCAATAACACCTTCCGACTTCAAGCCGGTGTCCACAGTTACCCAGTCGTCATCGACTGCAACCACGGTACCGCTGATCACGGCTCCCCGTTCGACATCCAGACCCTTCAGGCTCTCTTCAAAAAGAGCGGCAAATGATTCACTCATGTAATAAAACCTTTCTGATGCGAAATGCATCGTTTGTTCGACCACACATGACCAGCTCATGCGGGGCTATTGATTTCGGTTACTGCATCGCCCTTGCTGGTTGATGCGATACAGCGACCGTCCCACTTTTCCAGAGCCCGCCTGCCGAAGAACTCCCCGGCAGAAACGGCAAAACGCAAAATGGACAAAAGCCTTCACTATGCTTGCGCAAGGAAGGCTTTCATCGCGAATCTTTTGGCTGACGATCTTCTATATAAAAGGCTGCTCTATCTGAGATGGCGCTTCAGTTCCGAAAGCTGATCCACTTCACGCAGCACCCGGGCCATGACTTCGTCGATACCCAGCCTGGTGGAATCCAGGACGATGGCATCGTCGGCAGGCTTGAGCGGGGCGATGGGACGGTTGATGTCCCGGTCGTCACGCGCACGGATGTCGTCAACGAGGGCCGGCAGACTAGCACCGAAGCCCTTCTCCAGCAACTGCTTGTAGCGCCGCTCGGCACGGGCCTCGGCGGTCGCCGTGAGGAAGATTTTCAGGCAGGCATCCGGAAAGACCACTGTTCCCATGTCACGCCCGTCAGCTACGAGTCCCGGCTGTTCGCGGAAGGCCTGTTGACGCTGGAGCAATGCGGCCCGGACTGCCGGGAGGGCTGCAACTATGGAGGCTGCGCGCCCCATTTCCTCGCTGCGGATTTCCGTGGTCACATCCTCGGCCTCGAGAATAATGACACCCTCACCCTGCCCGTTCTGCTGAAACTGCACATCCAGATGCCCCGCCAGCACTTCCAGTGCCGGCTCGTTGTCCAGCCCGACACCATGGTTGTGGGCGGCAAGGGCCAAGAGGCGGTAGAGCGATCCGGAATCCAGTACCTGAAACCCCAGAAGGGCTGCCAAACGATGCGCGATGGTGCCTTTGCCCGAGCCGCTGGGGCCATCAATGGCCACCACGGGCGCCGGGACCGGCGGCATCACGATCTTCTCTACTTCTGCACTCATCAAATGCTTCCTCTATGAGCCGGACCGGATTCCCCATCTCGAACTCGATGGCCGGCGGCTTGAATGTCCCTGTCTTCTTCGACGCATGCAGGCAAGAGCCATGCCTGCCTTCCAGCAGGCCTGAAAGGCGCGTGCTTTCTATAGAAACCGGGACTGAAAAGCAACCTTGACCCGCCAGGCAGTACATGCACGGCGGGCAGGATGGCATCAGGCCGGCAGAATGCTAGTCACTTTCAGTGACAGTGATGTTGAGGCCTGCGCGACGGGCAAGGCCGGTGAAGTCCGGGAAGCTGGTGGCCACGTTGGCGCAGTCACCGATTTCGACGGGGCCCGAGGCACGCAGTGCCGCCATGGCAAAGGACATGGCAATGCGGTGGTCGCCATGGCTGATCACCTTCCCCGAGCCGATCTGCCCCCCCTGGATGACGATGCCGTCAGGGGTAGGTTCAGCCTTAATGCCCAAAGTGGTCAGACCATCAGCCATGACCTGGATACGATCCGACTCCTTGACCCGCAACTCTTCAGCACCGGTCAGCACGGTCTGCCCTTCGGCGCAGGCAGCGGCAATGAACAAGGCGGGAAATTCGTCAATGGCCAGAGGCACCTGGTCTTCGGGAATGCAAATGCCCTTGAGTTGCGCACTGCGGATACGGATGTCTGCTACCGGTTCTCCACCCACTTCACGCTCGTTGGAAACAGTCAGGTCTCCACCCATGGCACGCAGGATGTTGATGACGCCCACGCGGGTGGGGTTCATGCCGACATGCTGCAGCGTGATGTCCGAGCCCAGGGCAATACTGGCCCCCACCATGAAGAAGGCCGCAGAAGAAATGTCGGCAGGCACATCGATACGGGTTGCCGTGAGCTTGCCGCCGCCCCGGATGGTGACGGTCGGACCCTCCACCTTCACCTCGTAACCAAAGCCGCGCAGCATGCGCTCGGTGTGGTCCCGCGTCGGTGCAGGCTCGGTCACTACGGTCTCACCTTCCGCCCACAGCCCTGCCAGCAGCACACCGGACTTCACCTGGGCCGATGCCACCGGCATGACATAGTGAAAACCCTTAAGCGCCCTGCCTCCCTTGATGGTGACCGGCGGCGTACCCTTCTCGCCCGTTGTCTGGATTTCCGCCCCCATCTGGCGCAGCGGCTTGGCAACGCGCTCCATGGGACGCTTGCTGAGGGATGGATCACCTGTCATCACCGAGTCGAACTTCTGTGCCGCCAGCAAACCCGAGAGCAGGCGCATGCTGGTTCCGGAATTGCCGCAATAAATGGTGCCCGGAGGTGCCTGCAGACCATTCAGGCCAACACCGTGAACCTTCACCTCGCCATTTTGCGGGCCTTCAATGACAACACCCATGTCGCGAAAAGCCTGAAGCGTTGCCAGCGCATCTTCGCCCTCCAGAAAGCCGGTGACCTCTGTTACGCCCTCGGCCAAAGAGCCGAGCATGATGGAGCGGTGTGAAATGGACTTGTCGCCGGGAACACGAAAGCTGCCAGTGAGACTGCCGCCAGGATTTACAAGGAACTCTACATTTTTCTGTTTCATGGTCTTCGCATAGGCCGTGCCGGCCAGCATATGGGTGAAATGATCACGCGCCGCCTTGGCGCGGGTGAAAATGCCGAGCAGGGCCTCAGAGTCGTCCTGCTCGATAGCCTGACGCACCTGCTCCACTCCCTCTGAGAAATGCGTGAGAGCACTCAGTACAGCAGATTTGTTGGCAAGAAAGATGTCGTGCCACATCACGGGGTCGCTGCCGGCAATGCGCGTGAAGTCGCGAAAGCCACCGGCGGCATAACGAAAGATGTCGAGGTTTTCCGACTCGCGCGCCAGCGTATCCACCAACGAAAATGCCAGTAGGTGCGGCAGGTGGCTGGTCTTGGCCAGTACCTCGTCATGCCGCTCGACCGGCATCTCGAGAACATCTGCACCGACTGCCTCCCAGAGATGGCGGATTTTTGTCACCGCTTCTGCGGAGGACTCGGCCACGGGAGTCAGAATGACCTTGTGTCGCCGGAAAAGATCGGCACGACCCGCCAGAACCCCGCTCTGCTCGGAGCCGGCAATCGGATGCCCCGGCACGAATCCGGCAGGCAGCTTGCCGAAAACGTGGCGGGCAGCCGCCACCACACTGCCTTTGGTGCTGCCACCGTCTGTCAGCAGTACATCCGGGCGCAATGCGTCCTTGATGCTGCGTAACACGGTTTCAGTGGCCTGTACCGGCATGGCCAGGAAAACAAGATCGGCATCACGCACCATGGCCGCCGCATGTTCTGATGCGTTGTCCACCACGCCCATTTCCTTCGCAAGATCACAAGTCTTGCGACTGCGTGCCGAGCCGACAATCGTCCTGGCCAGCCCTTGCTGCCGGAGCGCGCGTGCCAGACTGGAACCGATCAGGCCCAGACCGATGATCGCGACCTTGTTGAAAGCAGGCTGGCTCATGCAAGCACCGTTTTCAGTGCGGCGAGAAAGCGATCATTCTCTGCCGGTGTGCCGATGGTCACACGCAGGAAATTCGGCATCCCGTAGTTGGTAACCGGCCGTACGATCACACCCTGCCTGAGCAAGGCGTCATAAACGGGCAAACCCTCACGCCCGAGTTCGACACAGAGAAAATTTCCCCGGGAAGGAATGACGGCGAGCCCGAGCGCTTTCGCTCCCTCCGTGATCTGGCGCATGCCGGTAGCGTTCAATTCACGCGAACGCGCCACGAAGGCCTGGTCACCCAGCGCTGCAACTGCCGCACGCAGCGCAAGCGCATTCACATTGAAAGGCTGCCGCACACGATTGAGCACATTGGTGATGTCCGGATGCGCAAAGGCATAACCGACACGCAGGGCCGCAAGACCATAGGCCTTGGAAAATGTCCGGCTCACGATCACATTGCGATAACGATCCAGAAAATCCAGGCCATTGGGCAAGGCACCCGGCTCCACATATTCGCCATAGGCCTCATCCAGCACGACCAGAACATTTTCAGGTACGGCCATCAGGAACGCATCCAGCTCGCCCTCTTCCACCCAGGTGCCGGTAGGATTATTGGGGTTGGCAATGAAAACCACCCTTGTCTTGTCCGTGATCGCAGCCGCCATGGTCACCAGATCGTGCCCCCATTCCACGGCGGGCACGCTGATGCCTCTGGCGCCCACAGCCTGAACAGCCAAAGGATAAACAGCAAAGGAGTGCTGCGAAAAAACCGCATCGTCACCCGGCTTCAGGAAAGCCCTGGCTACAAGCTCGAGAATGTCATTGGAGCCATTGCCCAACGTGATTTCCTCAAGCGGGCGCCGGTAAAAATCAGACAAAGCCTTTTTCAGGGCGAAACCGTTGCCGTCCGGATAAAGCGCGATTTCGCTCATGCCGGACTCGATGGCGACCAACACGCGCGGAGAGCATCCCAGCGGATTCTCGTTGCTCGCCAGCTTGATGATGTCGCTGATGCCCAACTCACGCTCCAGCTCTTCGATGGGCTTGCCCGGCTGGTAAGGAGAAAGTTTCTGCACCCCGGGCGTTGCGAGGGAAATGAAATCACAGGCCATGGAATGGCTCCAGGCAGGAACAGTCCTGCCACATCAGGTATTAAAGGACAGCCTTGGGATAGGAGCCCAGCAACTTGAGTTCACGCACACGCGGCTCCAGCTCGGCAAGTGCTTCCCTAACAGGCACATCATCCGCGTGGCCATCGAAATCGATGAAGAAGACATATGACCAGGCATCTGTCTTCGAGGGCCGGCTCTCGATGCGTGTCAGGTTGATGTTACGCGCCTTGAACGGCTCCAGAATGGTATAGAGCGCCCCTGACTGGTTGTTACGCAGTGCAACAATGATCGAGGTCTTGTCGTCACCGGTCCGGGGGACGGGTTCGTTGCCGATGATAAGGAAGCGCGTCGTGTTCTTGGGATTATCTTCGATACACTCGTTCAGCTTCTTCAAACCGTACAATTCTGCGGCAATGTCACCGGCAATGGCTGCCGACTGCCACTCCCCCTTGATGCGCTTTGCTGCTTCGGCATTGCTTGAAACGGCAATGCGCTCGATTTTGGGATAATGCGCATCCAGCCACTGCCGGCACTGGGCCAGTGACTGCTGGTGCGAGTAAACACGCGAAATGGCATCGATACGCGTTCCTTCGCTGACAAGCAGATGGTGATGGATGCGCAACTGCACCTCGCCAATGATGCGCGTGGTGGAACCCATGAAGGAGTCGGCAGTATGCGTGACCACACCTTCCGTGCTGTTCTCCACCGGCACCACGCCATAGTTCACGGCGCCGGCCTCGACTTCACGGAATACTTCGTCAATCGTGGCCAATGGCACGGTTTGTACCGAATGACCGAAGTGCTTGAGTGCGGCTGATTGCGTGAAGGTACCGGCCGGTCCGAAGAAGGCAATCTTCATTGGCTGCTCAAGGGCCAGGCAGGCCGACATGATTTCGCGAAAAAGACGGGCCATTTCTTCCGGATGCAAGGGCCCCTGGTTACGGGCCATGACCTTCTGCAGAACCTGTGCTTCACGCTCGGGTCGATAGAACACCGTGGCGGCAGGGTCTTCAGCCTTCTTGACCTCGGCCACCAGCTGCGCGCAGCGGGCACGGTCGCCAATCAGCGTCTGTATCTGCTCGTCAAGCGAATCGATTTTCTGGCGTATCTGGTCGAGCGTCAGTTTTTCGCTCATGTCATCACTCTTTCTTCAGTAGCACCACCCGCAATCTTCTGCGGGAAAACCATCAGCCCAGCTTTTGCTGGAAGTCCTTCATGAAATCCACCAGAGCGTCCACGCCCTCCTCCGGAACGGCGTTGTAAAGGCTGGCGCGCATGCCGCCTACCGAGCGATGGCCGGCCAGATTGAGCAGGCCGCGCTCTTCGGCATCCTTGAGGAAAGTCTTGTCCAAACTGGCATCAGCCAATGTAAACGGCACGTTCATAATGGAGCGGTAAGTCCTGATCACCGGGTTGTGATAGAAGCCACCGCTATTATCAATCGCTGCATACAGCTTGGCCGCCTTGCGCTGGTTAATCTCGGCCATCTTGCCCAGACCACCGAGGTTTTTAAGCCACTTGAAGACCAGGCCGGAGAGATACCAGCTGAAGGTCGGCGGCGTGTTGTACATGGAGCCGTTGTCGGCAGCGACCTTGTAGTCCAGCATGGTCGGCGTACCCGGCAGGATTTCACCGATCAGGTCCTCACGCACGATGACGACAACAATCCCGGCCGGACCGATATTTTTCTGGGCTCCGGCATAAATCAGGCCGAATTTCGAAACGTCCAGCGGCTGCGACAAAATGCTGGAGGAGAAATCAGCTACCAGCGGCACATCCACCTCAGGGATATAGTTGAATTGCACGCCGTGAATGGTTTCGTTCTCGGCATAATGCAGATAAGCCGCCTTGTCGTTCAGCTGCCAGGTATCAAAAGCCGGTACGCCACGGAACTTGTTGGCTTCATCGGTCGCCACCACATTCACATCGCAATATTTCCTGGCCTCGGCAATCGCCTTGGCTGACCACATACCGGTATTTACATAGTCCGCGGTGTTGTGGCCACGCAGCAGATTCATGGGAATCTGGGCAAATTGCAGGGAGGCGCCGCCCTGCAGGAACAGTACCTTGTAATTGGACGGGACCTTGAGGAGCTCACGCAGGTCTTTTTCAGCTTCCTCGGCAATCGCCACATAGTCGGCCGAGCGGTGACTCATCTCCATGACAGAGAGACCTTTGCCCTTGTAGTTCACCAGGTCTTTCTGGGCTTCGCTCAATACCGGTTGAGGCAAGGCTGCCGGGCCGGCGCAAAAATTGTAAGCACGTGTCATGTCGTCAAATTCCTTCAGATCCTGATCCGGGTCACTCATTCTTCATCAGCAGACATATTGTCCGGAGTACTGTCTGCAGGCTCTCCATCAATAGCCTCCGGCTCGTCATCCCCCACATCAACCAGGCGAACAAGCCCTACCAGATGTTCGTCATCGGCCAGCTTGATCAGCCTCACGCCCTGGGTATTACGGCCGGACTCGGACACTTCGGCAACCCGGGTACGTACCAGCGTCCCCTGATCGGAGATGAGCATGAGTTCGTCTGCATCCACCACCTGCACGGCACCCACGAGAGCGCCATTACGTTCGGAAGTCTGGATGGCAATCACGCCCTGACCGCCACGGCCACGGCGCGGGAACTCGGCAAGGCCGGTGCGCTTGCCATAACCGTTTTCGGAGGCAGTCAGAATCTGTGCGCCGGACTCCGGCACAATCATGGAAATCAGCTGCTGCCCGGCGGGCAGGCGCATGCCGCGCACGCCGCGTGCGGTGCGTCCCATGGTGCGTACGTTTTTCTCCTTGAAGCGTATGACCTTGCCGCCATCGGAGAAGAGCATGACTTCGCAGGCGCCATTGGTCACAGCAGCAGCAATCAGTGTGTCGCCTTCGTCAAGCCGCAGGGCAATGAGGCCATTGCTGCGCGGACGGCTGAACTGCGCCAGCGGCGTCTTTTTCACGGTGCCGGAAGCTGTCGCCATGAAAATATAGGCGCCAGTAGCCTCGTCCTGTCCGGTCAGGGCAAGATCGTCGGCATCATCATCGCCGCCCTCGCCTTCCTCGGTATCAACGATTTCGGCAACGGACTCGATCACGCTGTCTTCAATGTCCTCTGCATCTTCTTCGTCCTGGCCTGCATAAGCTGCCAGATCAATCGGCAGGAGTGCAGTGATACGCTCGCCTTCGGCCAGCGGCAGGACATTGACGATGGGCTTGCCCTTGGAGCCGCGACCGCCGGAGGGCAACTCATAGGCCTTGAGCCAGTAAACCTTGCCGGCGCTGGTGAAGCAAAGCACGGTGGAGTGCGTGCTGGTCACCAGCAGTTGCTCGATATAATCCTCGTCCTTCATGGCTGTGGCGGACTTGCCACGACCGCCACGACGCTGCGCACGATAATCGGCCAGTGGTTGCGTCTTGGCATAACCGCTGTGCGAAATCGTCAGCACCACCTGCTCTTCGGTAATGAGGTCTTCCAGCGTGAGGTCCAGCTTGGAGCCGATGATTTCGGTACGGCGCTTGTCGCCAAACTGGTCACGCACCTGGATCAGTTCATCACGGATCACCTGCAGCAAGCGTTCAGGATCAGCCAGGATCAGCGCCAGTTCCTTGATTCGCTCCAGCAGTTCCTGATACTCGGCTAGCAGCTTGTCCTGCTCCAGGCCCGTCAGGCGATTCAGGCGCAAATCCAGAATGGCCTGGGCCTGTTCGGCAGAAAGATTGTATTTGCCGTCCACAAAGCCGAATTGCGCCGGTAACGCCTCCGGGCGACAGGCATTGCGGTCGCCTGCACGCTCCAGCATGGCAACTACCGCACCCGGCTCCCAGGAGGTAAGCATCAGGCGATCCTTGGCATCAGCCGGACTGGGCGATGTCTTGATGAGCTCGATCACCGGATCGATATTGGCCAGCGCCACGGCCAGGCCTTCGAGGATGTGGCCGCGTTCACGCGCCTTGCGCAGTTCGAACACGGTACGGCGCGTCACCACTTCACGGCGGTGACGAACGAAGGCTTCGATGATTTCCTTGAGATTGAGCAACCTTGGCTGGCCGTCCAGCAGAGCCACCATGTTGATGCCGAACACGCTTTGCAGTTGGGTCTGGGCGAAGAGGTTGTTCACCACCACTTCGGCCACTTCACCACGCTTGAGCTCGATGACGATACGCATGCCGTCCTTGTCGGACTCATCACGCAGCTCGGAAATGCCTTCCAGCTTCTTCTCTTTGACCAGCTCGGCGATCTTTTCGATCACGCGCGCCTTGTTCAGCTGGTAGGGAATTTCCGTGAAGATGATGGTCTGGCGACCCGTCTTGGCATCGGTTTCGATATTGTGGCGGGCACGCATGTAAATGCGGCCACGGCCGGTGCGATAGGCCTCAATGATGCCGGCCCGGCCATTGATGATGGCCGCCGTGGGGAAATCCGGACCAAGGATGTGTTCCATCAGGCCATCAACGGTGATCTCGTTGTTGTCGATATAGGCAAGACAGCCATTGATGACTTCGGTGAGGTTGTGCGGCGGGATGTTGGTGGCCATGCCCACGGCAATACCACTGGAACCGTTCACCAGCAGGTTGGGCACCTTGGTGGGCATGACGTCCGGAATCATTTCCGTGCCGTCGTAGTTCGGCACCCAGTCCACGGTTTCCTTGTCGAGATCCGCCAGCAGCTCGTGTGCGAGCTTGGTCATGCGCACTTCGGTGTATCGCATGGCCGCCGCATTGTCGCCGTCCACCGAACCGAAGTTGCCCTGCCCGTCCACCAGCATGTAACGCAGGCTGAAAGGCTGGGCCATGCGCACGATGGTGTCATACACGGCTGTATCGCCATGCGGGTGGTATTTACCGATGACGTCACCAACAACACGGGCTGATTTCTTGTAGGCCTTGTTCCAGTCGTTGCCCAGTTCATGCATGGCGTAAAGCACGCGGCGATGCACCGGCTTCAGGCCGTCACGGGCATCCGGCAACGCACGGCCGACGATCACGCTCATGGCGTAGTCAAGATAGGACTGTTTGAGTTCGTCTTCGATGTTGACCGGCAGGATTTCTTTGGCAAATTCGGTCATCAGCTTCCTCGTCTGATAGGGCGCTAAACACCGGTTTTCCATCCTCGAAATACCGGCTTGCGGAGCAGTCCAACAAAGCCCGGAAGATTACCACAAATCAGGGGCTTACCTAACCCCACTCCCTGCTTTTGACCGTATTTTCCCCGTGGCCGCAGACGCGCTTGCCGGTATACTCCGCAGGCTCTTTTTTGCCTGCCGGAAGTTTTTCCGGCAATGCCCTTCCCCGGCCTGCCGAGGAAGGGCTCGTATTAGGCAGGCCAGCTGCCTGCCTTCATCAAAGGACGTCCGCATGACTGTCGAAAAAAGCAACGTCGACCCAGCTGAAATCGCCAAATTCGAGGCACTTGCCAGCCGCTGGTGGGACCCGAACTCCGAGTTCAAGCCACTGCACGACATCAATCCCTTGCGCCTTAACTGGATAGACGAGCGTGTGGGCCTGGCCGGCAAGACCGTGCTGGATGTGGGTTGTGGCGGCGGAATACTGGCTGAAAGCATGGCGCGCCGTGGCGCCAGTGTGACCGGCATCGACATGGGGGCAGCCCCTCTTTCCGTGGCCCGCCTGCATCTGCTGGAAAGCGGCCAGACCGTGAACTACCGGCAAATTCCCGTGGAAGAACTGGCCCGTGAGCGCCCCGCTTCCTTCGATGTCGTGACCTGTCTGGAGATGCTGGAGCACGTGCCGGACCCAGGTGCCATCGTCAAAGCCTGCTTTGATCTTGTGAAACCTGATGGCCAGGTCTTCTTCTCCACCATCAACCGCAACCCCAAGGCCTACACCTTCGCCATCCTGGGAGCCGAATACCTTCTGCAAATGCTGCCCAAAGGCACTCACGACTACAGCAAGTTCATCAAGCCTTCCGAGCTTGCCGGATGGATCCGTGCTGCCGGCCTCGACATGAACGACATGACCGGCCTGCACTACAACCCGCTGACCCGCCACTACTGGCTGGGGCCGAATGTCGATGTCAATTACATGGTCGCCACCCGCCGCCCCTCTGCCACGCACGGAGAAGCAGCCTGATGCTGAATCCCGAAGCCGTACTGTTTGACCTTGATGGCACCCTGATCGACACGGCACCTGACTTCATCGCCGTACTCAACCGACAACTGCAAGCACACGGCCGCTCACCGCTGCCTGCCGCGCAGATCCGCGCATCCGTATCGCAAGGCTCCCGTGCCGTGGTGGCTCTGGGCTTTGGTGACCGCTTCGACGTGGAGATGCCCGAGTTCGAGGCCTTGCGGCAGGAGTTCCTGCAAAGCTACCTGCGCCATATCGCGGACGAGAGTCGTCTCTTCCCCGGAATGGAGGCATTGCTGACCGGCCTGGAAGCACGTGGCACGCCCTGGGGCATCGTTACCAACAAACCCAGCATGTATACCCGCCCGTTGCTGCGTGAATTACGCCTCGACCTGCGCTGCAAGGTCGCCATCTGCCCGGACATGGTCAACCAGACCAAGCCTCATCCCGAGCCCATGTTCAAGGCAGCCGACGCACTTGGTGTGAAGGCGGAAAGATGTGTCTACGTGGGTGACCATCGTCGCGATATCGATGCCGGGCGCAATGCCGGCATGACAACCGTGGCCGTGAGCTACGGCTATTTACTGGACGGCGACGCAGCCAGTGACTGGGCTGCCGATCACACGGTGGACACCGTCTCCGACCTGTCGCGCCTTCTGGGCGTGCTCTGAACTCCTTGGGAAATGACCATGAAAGACTACCAAGCGCCTGCCACCCTGCTCCGTGACCGGGTCATCCTGATTACCGGGGCGGGCGATGGCATTGGTGCCGTCGCCGCCAGGGCCTGTGCCGCCCATGGCGCCACCGTCATCCTGCACGGACGCACCCTTGCCAAGCTGGAAGCGGTTTACGATGCCATTGAACAGGCTGGCCATCCCCAGCCTGCCATCGTCCCGCAGGACCTTTCGATTGCCGGTGCCAGTGAATACCAGCAGTTGGCCAGCACCATCGAACAGGAATTCGGCCGTCTGGACGGTGTGCTGCACAATGCCGGGCAGCTTGGCGACATCACACCCTTGGAAATGTATGACCCGGACACCTGGGACTTCGTGATGAAGGTCAACTTGCGTGCCCCCTTCCTGTTGACTCAGACACTGCTTCCGCTACTCAAGCAATCGCCAGATGCATCGGTGGTTTTTACCAGCAGTTCGGTAGGACGCCGGGCACGCGCCTTCTGGGGCGCTTATGCGGTTTCCAAATGCGGTGTCGAAGGCTTGTCGCAGATGTGGGCGGATGAGCTCAGAAACATCAGCAATATTCGCGTGAACTGCATCAATCCGGGTGCTACGCGTACGAGCATGCGAGCCAATGCCTATCCTGCCGAGAATCCTGCCACGGTAAAGGCGGCAGAGGACATCATGGGGCTTTACCTCTGGCTGCTGGGTCCGGACAGTCGCGGCACCACAGGGCAGTCAATGGATGCGCAATAAGGCGCAATTTACTGCTTCTCCAATCAGGCCTAACGCTTCACCGGCCGCTTCTGCAGCTTGCGCTGCAAGGTACGCCGGTGCATGCCCAAGGCCCTTGCTGTTTCTGAAACATTGCCTTCGTTTTCCGCCAGCACTTTCTGTATGTGCTCCCACTCCAGACGGTCAACCGACATGGGAGGGGTTTCAAGTACAGCCGTGACGGCCACTCTTGCCTCCGGCCTGAAAGCCGCCAGTATTTCATCCGCGTCCGCAGGCTTGGCCAGATAGTTCACAGCGCCCTGCTTAACGGCCTCGACCGCCGTGGCAATACTGGCGTAACCCGTCAGCACGACAACCTGCATGGCAGGAGCACACCGGCGTAACTCCGGCAAGAGATGCAGCCCGGACTCATGGCCTATCTTCAGATCCAGAACGCAAGCATCAGGATGATGACTGGCGACCACTGCCAATGCCGATGCAACATCAGGCGCCGTCACCACTTCATGCCCTCGCCGGCTGAATGCGCGAGCAAGTGTCAGGCGGAAAGGCTCGTCATCGTCGACAATCAGGATGCGCTGCATCAGGATGCCTCATCACGACAGATGACCGACCACGGCAGTTGCAGCTCGGTATGCGTGCCGCCATCAGCCTGTTGCCGGACACGGATATGGCCGCCCATCTGGTTGACACTGGCATGACTGAGGAAATAGCCCAACCCCAACCCTTCATGTTTGCTGCTCACAAAAGGCTGCCCCAATCGCGCAAGCACTTCCGGTGCAATACCGGGCCCGTCATCACGTATGTCCATGACACAGTGCCCGCCATCATGTCGCAATGAAAACCTGACGGTAGAATGTGCCGCCTGCGCTGCATTATCCAGCAGACTTGTCAGGACTGGGGACAACAATGCCGGAGGGTGGATATCACAATCAGGAGCATTCATTTCCAGAAAAAACTTCAGGTGCGGATGCAGAACCTCCATGCGCTCGGTCAACTGGTGCAGAAAGCGTGAAAGTGATTGAGATGCGTCCTGCGCCTCGGCATCAGACCTAAGATCACCAAGGATGTTGCGGCACAAGCCAAGCTGACGGCGCAAGATGACCACGTCTTCCCGCAGGGGAGAATCATCGGTAATCGTATTTTCCATCTCACGCACGATCACGGTCATCGTCGACAACGGCGTACCCAGTGAATGGGCAACGCCTGCTGCCAGCGCTCCCAGTGAAACCACCTGTTCGCGCTGCAGCAGGCGCTCATGCTGTTCTGCCAGACGCCTGTCCTGTTCACGCAAGGCATGACTCATGCGCGTGACAAAAAAAGTGATGAGGGCGGCACTCAGCACAAAGCTCAGCCACATGCCGAATATATGCAGATTAAACCCCCGACCCACCTCATGATCATGAGGCTGCAATGTCATGGCGTGATGAAGATGCGGATCATCCGCCAGCAGTGTCAGCGCCGGGCCAGCCTGCATCCCGCCAAATGGCGTAAACGGAACATAGTGGTAAAGCAGAAGGCTGTAGGTCGAGAGTGCCAGCAATGCCAGCACAATGGTAAATCCCGGCCGCAGGGTTGCTGCCGCAATGGCAAGAGGCACCAGATACCAGGAGATGAACGGATTGGTGGCCCCCCCGGTGCGATACAGCACCAGCGTAACCAGAAGCACATCAACCAATAACTGGCCGAACAGCAATTCCTCGCTGACATCACCTCCACGTTTCAGTCGCCACAAAGTCCAGGCATTGAAGATCGCCAACAACACTATGGCGAGCACAACCGTTCCATCGCGCAAAAGTGGAATGACGTGCACCAGTTCTGCCAGCACAGCGCCGACCAGCAGAGCAGCTATCAGCAGGGTACGCAGCAGGCACAGACGTGACAGGTTGCGGGCATTGGCTGCCGCTTCACCGGAGAGGACAAAAGGCATGGGGAAAGGGCAACAAACAGGGCATGAAAAAAGGGTGTCCAAGGACACCCTTTTCCGTTCTAGAGGTCAAGCGGCTGCGACAAGATGCCGCAGCCTTGCCTCGTTCGCGCCGGCTCAGGCCAGGTTGGCGTTGGCAAAATCCCAGTTAACCAGGCTCTCGAGATAGGTATTGATGTACTTCGGACGCAAGTTACGGAAATCGATGTAATAGGCATGCTCCCACACATCAATGGTCAGCAGTGCCTTCTGGCCATGTGCCAGTGGAAGATCAGCATTCGGCGTCTTGGTAACTTCCAGCTTGCCGTCCTTGTTCAATACCAGCCAGGCCCAGCCTGAGCCAAACTGTGTTGTGGCCGCGGCGGTGAAAAGCTCGACAAATTTGTCATAGCCGCCCAGGTCGGCATCAATCTTGGCTGCAATGGCACCGGTGGGCTTGCCGCCGCCGTTGGGCTTCATGCTGTTCCAGTAGAACGTGTGGTTCCAGATCTGTGCAGAATTGTTGAAAATGCCAGCCTTGGAGGCATCGCCCGCAGAAGCCTTGATGATTTCTTCCAGGCTTTTGCTCTCGAGGTCCGTACCCTTGATCAGATTATTCAGGTTGACCACATAGGCGTTGTGATGCTTGCCATGGTGGAACTCCAGGGTTTCAGCCGTGATGTGTGGCTCAAGCGCGTTCTTCTCATACGGCAGCGGGGGCAGTTCGATCGCCATGGTGCATGTCCTGTCTGGATGGATGGGTAATGGGCCGTCTGTAATCCGGCCGGCGAACCGCGATTATGCAACCCGGCACCCTCCCCGGCAAATGCGAAATCCACCGCTGGTTACGGGAAAAACACCAGAAGAAATAGGGATATAACAGAAACTGCCGCCAGAAGTGGCGGCAGGAATGTAATGAATCAGTTGTCGTCGTTGAGGTCGTAGTCGTAATCGCGCAGGCGACGCTGGAGCTTGCGCTCCTCGAGCAGTTCGTCAATCACGCGCCGACGGGTCAGTGAGTTCTTGACAGCGGCGGCCTTGGCGGCCTCGTCGTTATCATTGTCACCGGCCTCTTCAAAGCCTTCTTCAACTTCAAATTCTTCGGATTTGCCACTCGCCATAGCACCCTCTTGATGCAAAACGCGTTCGCATGGGCGGCTATATACGTCAAAGCCGGCAGGCTGTAAAGCAGTGCTGCCAGTGCCTGTGAGACACACAAGAAAACGGCCGGATAACCGGCCGTTTTCGCAGGATTCTTGCCGGAATAATCAGGCAGCAAAATCCTTCAGCTTCTTCAGCGGGCGAATCTTGATCACGTTGCGGGCGGGCTTTGCCTTGAACGTGGTTTCTTCGCCGGTGAAGGGGTTGGTGCCCTTGCGAGCCTTGGTGGCAGGCTTGCGGACAACCTGGATCTTGAACAGGCCTGGCAGCGTGAAGTGGCCAACGGCATTCTTCTTCACATGACGCTCAACCAGTGCGGAGAGCTCTTCAAGCACAGCAGTTACCTGCTTCTTGCTCAGCTCGGTGAGTTCAGCAATTTCAGCGAGCAACTGGGTCTTGTTGTGGGCAGCGCTCAGGGCAGTCGTAGAACGCTTCACCGGTGCCTTGGGAGCAGCAGGCTTGGCAGCCGGCTTTTTGGCGGCAGTGGCAGCAGGCTTTTTGGCAGCGGGTTTAGCGGCTGGCTTGGCAGCAACCGGCTTTTTGGCAGCAGCGGCTGGCTTGGCAGCAGGTTTCTTGGCGGGGGTGGCTTTTGCAGCGGGCTTCTTGGCGGGTGCAGCTTTGGCAGTCGTTTTCTTGGCTATGGCCATTGCGATCTTCCTTTGTATGAAAGTTCCAGGGCGACACCTGATCCTGCGGCATGTGGTTTCGGTATCGTGCTCTCTCCCGCCTCCATGGCACAGCACCATTAGTGGCTCAGGGAGAGAACTGGCACGATATATAGGGGATTTGCCATGGGCCAGCAATAGTGAAAGCTGCAAAAACACTGGGTTTTCAGGGTTTTTTTGAGAGTCCGGCAAAAAAATGCCGCTTTATCCCGGGTTTTTCGTCAATAGAACTCCGGACAGGCCGAAAAATCGCAGGCAAAGCCAGGCAACAAAGCACTGCCAGATAGCCGCCATGCTGCTAACAGCATGGCGCCGGTGCAGGTATAATGCGCCCCCTTTGACGCCCTGTTCACGGACAGGCAAAGCTCGGCCCAGCGGCCAGATACCGGGATCCAAGACACCATGATGCGCACGCACTACTGTGGCGAACTGAACGAAAAACACATCGACCAGACCGTGACCCTGGCAGGCTGGGTACACCGTCGCCGTGACCATGGCGGCGTGATCTTTCTGGACATGCGCGATCGCGACGGCCTGGTACAGGTGGTCATTGACCCGGACACCCCTGACGCTTTCTCCCAGGCGGACAAATCCCGTTCGGAATACGTGCTGAAAATTACCGGCCGCGTCCGCAGGCGTTATGCCGGCACGGAAAATGCCAACATGCCGACCGGCATGATCGAAGTGCTGGGCAAGGATATTGAAATCCTGGCGCAGTCCGAAACACCTCCCTTCCCCCTGAACGATGACTTCTCCAACGTTGGCGAGGAAATACGGCTCAAGTACCGCTTCCTCGACATGCGCCGTCCGGAAATGCTGGAGCGCATGCGTTTCCGCTCGCGCGTGACGTCCAAGATTCGCAGCTTCCTCGATGGACAAGGGTTCCTCGACGTGGAGACTCCCGTGCTGACACGCGCCACCCCCGAGGGCGCACGCGACTATCTCGTGCCTTCCCGCACCCAGCCCGGCTCCTTTTTTGCCCTGCCGCAGTCTCCCCAGCTCTTCAAGCAGTTGCTCATGGTTTCCGGCTTCGACCGCTACTACCAGATTGCCAAGTGCTTCCGCGACGAAGATTTGCGAGCCGACCGTCAGCCGGAGTTCACCCAGATCGACATCGAGACCTCTTTCCTGTCCGATGACGACATCATGAACATCACCGAGCAGATGGCCGTCGAGCTGTTTGACGAGTTGCTTGGCGTGAAGTTCGAGACATTCCCACGCATGACCTATGCCGAAGCCATGCGCCGTTTCGCCTCGGACAAACCGGACCTGCGCATTCCGCTGGAATTGGTCGACGTTGCCGACCTCATGCAGGACGTGGAATTCAAGGTCTTTGCCGGCCCGGCCAAGGATCCCAAGGGCCGTATCGTTGCCCTGCGCCTGCCGGGTGGTGCCAGCCTGCCCCGCAGCCAGATCGACGACTACACCAAGTTCGTCGGCATCTACGGCGCGCGCGGACTGGCTTATATAAAGGTGAATGACCTGGCCGCCGGCATCGAAGGCCTGCAGTCCCCCATCGTGAAGTTCATCGAACCCGTCGTGCTGGAACTGCTCAAGCGCGTCGGCGCCGAGAACGGCGACCTTGTCTTCTTCGGTGCCGACAAGGCCAAGATCGTCAACGATGCCATGGGTGCGCTGCGTGTAAAGCTGGGTCACGACCTCAAGCTTTACACCTCGGAATGGGCGCCCCTCTGGGTGGTCGACTTCCCCATGTTCGAGGAAACGGATGACGGCAAGTGGACCTCCGTACACCACCCTTTCACCATGCCCAAGTGCGATGTCGCCACTCTCAAGCAGAATCCGGGCGCCGCGACCTCCGTTGCCTATGACATGGTCCTGAACGGTACAGAAGTCGGTGGCGGTAGTCTGCGTATCTACAACCTCGACATGCAGAAGGCCGTTTTCGAGGCCCTTGGCATCGGCGAAGAAGAAGCCCAGGAAAAATTCAGCTTCCTGCTGGATGCCCTGAAATACGGTGCGCCTCCCCATGGCGGCCTGGCCTTCGGCCTGGATCGTCTGGTCATGCTGATGACCGGCTCCACCAGCATCCGCGACGTCATCGCCTTCCCCAAGACAAAGACTGCCGAATGCCTCATGACCCAGGCACCTGCTCCCGTAGAAGCACGCCAGTTGCGTGACCTCGGCATTCGCCTGCGCGAAAAGGAAAAAGCAGCCGAGTAATTTTTCCGCTTCAACCCCACTCCCGCTCACGAGAGTGGGAGCAACACCCAAGAGGAAACCCCATGGCCGGACACAGCAAATGGGCCAATATCAAACACCGCAAGGCACGCCAGGATGCCGTCAAAGGCAAGGTCTTCACCAAGTACATCCGTGAGCTGACTGTGGCTGCCCGCATGGGCGGCCCCAACGAATCCGACAATCCCCGCCTGCGTGCCATCGTGGCAAAAGCCCTTTCGGCCAACATGAGCCGCGACGTGGTGAACCGTGCCATTGCCCGCGGCGCCGGCGGTGATGACGACAAGAAGCTCGATGAACTGACCTACGAAGGTTACGGCCTGGGTGGCGTTGCCGTACTCGTGGAAACCATGACCGACAACCTCAACCGCACCGTCAGCGAAGTGCGCCATGCCTTTTCCAAGCATGGCGGCAACATGGGTACCTCGGGCTCCGTGGCCTACCTCTTCAGCAAGCGCGGCGAAATCTTCTTTCCCGTCGGCGTGAATGAAGACAGGGTCATGGAGGTTGCTCTGGAATCCGGTGCCGACGACGTTGAAAGCGATGCAGATGGCGTCACCGTCATCACCACTCCCGAGGCCTTTGGTGCCGTGCTGGATGCACTGGAAGCCGCCAAACTCACCCCGGAAAGCTCGGAAGTCACCATGAGTGCCTCCACCCAGGCAGAAATCACGGATCCGGAGCAGGCCGAGAAGATCATGAAAATGATCGACATGCTGGAAGACCTGGATGATGTGCAGAATGTCTACACAAACGCCGATTTCTCGGCCGACGTGATGGCAGCACTGAACAAATAATCCTGAAACGCCCTCTCTCCCGGACAGGAAAGGGCGTTATAACTGCCCCCATGACACTCATCCTCGGCATCGACCCCGGTTCACGCATCACCGGTTTTGGCGTGATCGACTCCGATGGCAGCCGGCATCGTTATGTTGCCTCCGGTTGCATACGCATGGCGGAGCTTCCTTTGCCTGAGCGCCTGCATCGTATCTACGCCGGCATTGCCGAAATCGTGGCGACCTATCATCCCGAGCAGTCCGCCATCGAGCAGGTTTTCCTTTCCAATAATGCGGACTCTGCCCTGAAGCTGGGCCAGGCCCGTGGTGCCGCCATCGTTGCCCTGATGAATCACCAGCTACCGGTAGCCGAATACTCGGCGCGGCAGGTCAAGCTGGCAGTTGTTGGTCAGGGCGGCGCCCTGAAGGAGCAGGTGCAACACATGGTGGTCAGGTTGCTCTCCCTCGCTAAGTCCCCACCCGCCGATGCGGCAGATGCGCTGGCCATTGCCCTGTGCCACGCCCAGACCAGCAGCGCGCTGGCCCGCATCGGTGTGGCTGACCGCATCCGGCACGGCCGCGTTCGCGAATAAAACTACTGTACGGGTAGCCAGTTTCAGGCCGCTGTGGTACTTAAGGCGCCAATTGCCATAGAAACGTCCTGCGGGAGCAGCTTCATCCATGATGGCCTTGAGCTTGAGGCTGCTCCCCCAGGAATCTTTTTCTTTTCATACGCCCCAAGGAATCCTGTCGCCGTGATTGCCCGTTTGCAGGGACAGCTCATCGAAAAACAACCGCCAGTGCTCGTGGTGGAGGTGAATGGCATCGGTTACGAACTCGAAGCCCCCATGAGTACCTTTTACAAGGTAACCCTTGGCGCACCCGTGATCCTGTTCGTGCATCAGGTCGTGCGTGAAGACGCCAATCTCCTCTACGGTTTTGCCACACGGGAAGAGCGCGACATGTGCCGGACCCTGCTCAAGGTCAACGGTGTTGGCCCCAAGATGGCGCTGGCCATCCTGTCGGGCATGGAGGCAGATGCATTTGCGTCCTGCATCCGCCAGGGAGACATCAGCACACTCACACGCATCCCCGGTGTCGGCAAGAAAACCGCCGAGCGCCTCGTCATTGAAATGCGTGACCGTGTCGGCAATGGCAATAACATCCTCATGCCAGCCATACCCGCGCCTGCCACGCCTGAAAACGATGCCATCACTGCACTCGTTGCTCTCGGCTACAAGCCTGCCGAGGCCGAGCGCGCAGTCAGCCGGATCAAAGCCGAAGATGCCTCGGCAGAAGACCTGATCCGCCTGGCACTGAAAGGAATGGTGAAGGCATGAGCCTGCTCGATACGGACGACCGCCTCATCTCGCCCGACAGCAAGGGCCCTGCAGGCAAGCGTGAAGACTCCATCGACCGCGCCATCCGCCCTACCCGTCTCGACGATTATGTAGGCCAGCCGCAAGTACGGACGCAGATGGAAATCTTCATCCATGCCGCACGCTCGCGCAGCGAGGCGCTGGACCACACACTGATCTTCGGCCCACCCGGACTGGGCAAGACCACGCTGGCCAACATCATTGCCCGCGAAATGGGCGGCAATCTCAAATCCACCTCCGGCCCGGTGCTGGAAAAGGCCGGTGACCTGGCCGCACTGCTGACCAATCTTGAGGCCGGCGACGTCCTGTTCATTGATGAAATCCACCGCCTCTCTCCCGTGGTGGAAGAAATCCTTTATCCCGCCATGGAGGACTACCAGCTGGACATCGTCATTGGCGAAGGACCGGCTGCCCGCTCAATCAAACTGGACCTTCCTCCGTTCACACTGGTGGGCGCGACCACACGTGCAGGCCTGCTGACCTCTCCATTGCGTGACCGCTTCGGTATCGTGCAGCGACTGGAGTTTTATTCCGTGGCTGACCTGACCCGTATCGTCAGCCGCTCGTCATCGCTACTGAATGTCCCTGCCGATATCCAGGGGGCCGAAGAAATAGCCCGGCGCTCCCGCGGTACGCCACGCATTGCCAACCGGCTGCTGCGACGTGTGCGCGACTATGCCGAGGTCAAGGCAGATGGCCATATAACCAGCGAAGTTGCTTCTGCCGCACTCAACATGCTGGACGTGGACCAGCACGGCTTTGATGGCATGGACCGCCGCTTCCTGTTGACGTTGATGGAAAAATTCGGCGGCGGCCCTACCGGGATCGAGTCACTGGCAGCTGCCTTGTCTGAAGATGCCGGCACGCTTGAAGACGTGATCGAGCCTTATCTGATACAGCAGGGTTTCGTCATGCGTACCACCCGAGGCCGTGTCGCCACGCCCCATGCCTATCTTCATTTCGGTCTGCCTGCTCCCGAACGGCTCACCGAACACCTCCGGCCTGTGGACCCGCTCTGATGGCCCTTTCACTGCCCTTGCCCGAGTTCTGCTTCCCTGTCCGGGTTTACATTGAAGACACTGACGGTGGTGGCATCGTCTATTACGTTAACTACCTGAAATTCATGGAGCGATCCCGTACCGAGTTCCTCCGTGACCTCGGTTTCGAACACTACCTGCATTCGGATGAAGACTTCATGTTCGTGGTACGCGGTGCTGACATCCGCTACTTCCAGCCGGCACGCATGGACGATGCACTCACCGTTACCGCACAAATACAGTCCCTGGGTCGCGCTTCACTGGTGTTTCACCAGGAAATACGCCTTCAGGAAACCGTTCTGGCCTCCGGCACCATCGACATTGCCTGCGTCCGCCAGAGCACTCTCAAACCCCGCGCACTTCCCGAGCGCCTGCTCGTCTTGCTCAAATCCCGTTACGGAAACTCGCCACAATGAATACGCCTCCTGACATGTCCATCTGGCACCTCATCAGCCACGCCAGCCTGATCGTGCAGTTCGTGATGCTGGTACTGGTTGCCGCTTCGGTTTATTCCTGGACCATCATTTTCCAGCGCCGTGCCCTGTATGGCGCAGCCAAAGCCCGTGCTGACCATTTTGACGAGAAGTTCTGGTCGGGTGGCGACCTCAATGCCCTGTACTCCCAGCTCAGCCAGAAAGCCGATCTGGAAGGCCAGGAAAACATCTTCCGCTCCGGTTTCAAGGAGTTCCTGCGCCAGCGCGAGAAAAAGCTGGATGCCGAAGCCATCATGCAAGGCGTGACCCGGGCCATGCGCATCGCCATTACACAGGAACAGACCCGTCTGGAAACCAGCCTCAATTTTCTGGCCAGTGTCGGCTCCACCAGCCCCTACATCGGTCTCTTCGGTACGGTATGGGGCATCATGACCTCCTTCATCGGGCTGGCCAAAGTGCAACAGGCGACACTGGCCGTGGTGGCACCCGGCATTGCAGAAGCCCTTATCGCCACCGCCATGGGGCTCTTTGCCGCCATCCCCGCCGTGTTGGCCTACAACCGTTTCTCGGCCAGCAGCGATGCCCTGCTGACGCGCTACGAAACATTTGCCGACGAGTTCATCGGCATCCTGCACCGCGAAGCACACAGCCGGCACTGAAAGGCAGATACAGATAATGGACCATCCATTCCGTCGTGAGCGCCGCCGGCCAGTTGCCGAGATGAACGTCGTGCCGTACATCGATGTCATGCTGGTGCTGCTGGTGATTTTCATGGTGACAGCGCCCATGCTGACCCAGGGCATTCATGTCGAGCTGCCCAAAGCCGTCACCGACAACCTGACACTGAAGAACCGTGACCCCCTGATAATTTCCATCAAGGAAGACGGCAGCTATTGGCTCAAACAGGGCAATGGCAAAGACCAGCGCATCGGCCGCGAAGAAATCACGGACTCCGTGCACAAGGCTCTGGAGAAAACACCGGAAGCGCCGGTACTGGTCAACGGGGATCATCGTGTCAGCTATGGCATCGTCGTGACACTCATGGCAAGGCTGCAGCAGGCAGGCGTCCCCAATGTGGGTCTGCTGACCCAGGCAGAACCGGATGTCGCACGCTAAGCCACGTCAGCCACAACCCGCCACAGAGTTGGGTGCACTGAAAAAATCCTTGCTGCTTCATGTCGCAGTGCTAGGGCTCGTCCTGCTTCTGCCCTACCTGCATATGCCCCCAAAGGCTCAGCCACCCCAGGTGGTGGAGGCTGTGCTTGTCAGTGCGCAACGACCCACTCCCCAGCCGCGAAAGCCTCTGCCGGAGACACCACCGGCTCCTTCCGAACCGGAAGTCGTGCCGCCACCACAAAAACCCATCATCCCGGAGCCTCCCCGGCCAGAGCCCGTCAAGGAAATACCCAAAATTCCCGTACCTGCGACAAAGCCGGTAGAAAAAAAGCCGGAGCCCAAGCCTGCTCCTGTCGCAGAAAAACCTGCAACTCCCGCTGCTCCTGCAGCACCAACCCCCATCATCAAGAAGCCAACGCTCAATACCAGTGCCCTGGATGCAGAAATGCGTGCCTTGCAAAACGAAATGATGGAAGCCGAAATACGTGCTGAAACGGAAAAGGCCAGTACTCGTGCACGTGATGCTGCCAACCTTGCCATCCGCGACAAATACCAACGGCTCATCAACCAACGTGTCGTAACAAAATGGAACAGACCTCTTTCGGCACGCAATGGCATGGTGACCACCTTGCGCATCACTGTCCTGCCTGGAGGTGAAGTCAGCAATGTGGTGACACTGCGCAGCAGTGGTGATCCTGCCTTCGATGCCAGTGCAGAAGAAGCCGTGCGCCGGGCCAGCCCCCTGCCCGTGCCTGACGATGTTGCCGTGTTCAACCAGTATTTCCGCGTGCTCACCTTCAAATTCAATCCGGAAGACTTGTGATGCTCCGTTTTCTTTCTTTTTTCCTCATCATGCTGGTTTCCGGCGTTTCACGTGCCGAGCTCGTGATCGAAATCACACGTGGCGCTGACGATGCCATTCCTGTTGCCGTCGTACCTTTCGCCGGGAAAGCTCCCGGCAGCAATGACAGCCTCTCCGACATTGTCGGTGACGACCTCAATCGCAGCGGACGTTTGCGCACCCTGCCCGACAACAAGCTACCGGTACGGCCAACCTCCGGTGGCGATGTGCTCTACAGCGAATGGCGCGACAGTGGTGCCAATTACATTCTGGTGGGCTCCTCACAGGAGCTGCCGGACGGACGTCATGAAATACGTTTCGAGTTGTTTAGCATGGACAGGCAGGTACGTCTGCTGGGAGAAAAACTGACGATTACGGCTGACAAGTGGCGCGATGGCGCCCACTTCATCAGTGACAAGATATTCGAGAAAATCACGGGAGTCCGGGGAGCATTTTCCACGCGCATCCTTTACGTGAACCAGTACCCGCAGGATGGCAAGCGCCGCTACCGGCTTGAGCTGGCCGATGCCGACGGCCATCGCCCCGTCAGCATCCTGGACTCGTCAGAGCCCATCCTATCTCCCAGTTGGTCACCCGATGGCCGCGACATTGCCTATGTGTCTTTCGAAAGCCGGCGTCCTGCCATCTATGTCCAGACCATTGCCACCCGTGAGCGCAAACTGCTGGCCTCTTTTACCGGCCTGAATGGTGCTCCGGCCTGGTCCCCGGATGGCAAGCGCATGGCCCTGACGCTCTCGCGTGACGGCAATCCGGAAATCTATGTCATGGATATCGCCTCGCGCGAACTGACACGCATGACCAATCACAATGGCATTGATACGGAACCCCGCTGGACCCCTGACGGCCAGTCCCTGATATTCACCTCGGACCGGGGCGGCACGGCACAGATCTATCGCCTCAATATCGCGGACCGCAGCGTCAAGCGGCTGACCTTCGAAGGCAGTTACAACGCTCGGGCAGACATCAGCCCCGACGGGCGCTATATCGCCATGGTTCACCGCCAGAAAGGCCAGCAGTTCCAGATTGCCGTCCAAGACCTGCAAAGTGGCATCCTCACCGCCATCACCCAAACCCCCCTGGATGAAAGTCCGAGCTTTGCTCCGAACGGTGTTTCTCTGGCCTATGCCACCCGCAAGGGCCAATACGGCGAACTCGGCATTGCCACCACCGACGGACGGTTCCAAGTGCGCCTGCCGGCACGCTTGGGCGAGGTACGTGAGCCAGCATGGTCACCCTTTCTGAGGCGGCAATGAGTTGATGGTGGATCAATGACATGGCAATGAAGGGCTACTTTCGCTGCAAGTTGCTGGAATTGGTAAGAATTCCGTAAAAAATCCTGTTGCAAAACTCCGACGAGTCTTCACGGACCACTGTGTTAGTTTCTGCACCTTAAATTGCGCTGTTCTTATTGTTTGTCTGACATGAAATGAATGGAGACCGAGTCATGTTGCTTTCCCGAAACACCAAAATCCTGACCGCTGCCATCCTTGCTCTTGGCTTGGCCGCCTGCTCTACCACCAAGAAAGCAGATGAAGAAGCTGCCGCTGCACAAGCAGCAGCTGATCGCGCTGCCGCCGAGCGTGCCGCCGCTGCACAGGCCGCAAATGCCTCTGCTGCATCCACCGGCAGCTCACTCGACAGTCAGTCCCTGGGAGCCAACGCCCAGTCCTCGGCCGCAAACAAGGCCAATGAGCTGGCTGCCCAGTTGGGAGTGAAGACCTTCCATTTTGACTACGACAGCTCCTCCATTCCCAGCAAGGATTACACGGCCCTGCGTGCCCATGCAGCCTACCTGAGCAAGAATTCGGGTGCCCGTGTCCGTGTGGAAGGCCATACCGATGAACGTGGCACGCGTGAATACAACCTTGCCCTGGGTGAGCGTCGTGCCAAGGCCGTTGCAGTTTTCCTGACCAGCAATGGTGCCAAGTCAAACCAGCTGGAAGTCATCAGCTACGGTGAAGAAAACCCCGTTGCCTCCGGCGAATCTGAGTCCGCCTGGGCCCAGAACCGTCGCGTGGAACTGGAATACACCAGCGGCAAGCCCTGATCGCTGTTTGGCTTGAACCCAAGGGGGCAGACCAAGGTCTGCCCCCTTTTTTTGTCCACTTCGTTAAACTCCCGCTCCTTATCCCCCCTCCCTGCATTGTCAGCCCCTGTCACTTTTGCTAAAAAGCCGGGCTCCCCAACACGCCAAAGGTTGATGGCCTGCCTGCCGGCAGCCAGCATCCGGACTGCCAATGACTGCGACTCCTCCTGACCGAGCCCTTCTGGACACCCAGACGCCCCACTACCTTTCCCGGGGCCGAGCAGCCAATGCCGATGTACGGCTTCTGACACATGAGCAACAGCAGTGGGTAGTCAAGGATTTCTCTGCATGCCCTTGGCTCATACGTCATACCGTCGGTCGCTGGATGGTCAGCCGGGAACTCAGGGCCCTGCAAACGCTGGCGGGTATCCGCGGTATTCCGGAAGGCGCCATCCGAATCGATGCCTGTGCCTTCGCTTATCACTTCATTGAAGGCCAACCCCTTGCAAAAGTGCATGGGAACTCCCTCTCTCCAGATTTTTTCATGGCTTATGAGCAACTGGTGACACAGATGCACAAGCGCGGGTTGGCCCATCTGGACCTGCGCAACAGCGGCAATGTCCTGATCGACCTGCAAGGCCACCCCATGCTGATCGATTTCCAGTCCTACCTGAGGCTTCCTCGCTGGTTCCCGGCACTTGCCCGTTATCTTCAGAAAATCGACCTTTCCGGTGTCTACAAGCTCTGGAACAACCGCTTGCCCGGCACCATGAGTGATGATCGTCAACAATTGCTTGACCATATCAATAGCTGGCGAAAAGGCTGGATTTTCAGCAATTATCTTGGGCTGCGCCGTTTTTTTCGCGAACGGGACTGAGCCTTTTTACTCAATAATTTTTCAATAACGCTGACAGGGGCTGAACCATCATGATCAAGGCACTGAACTACGTCTTCAGTGACGACAAGCTTCGCGCATTTGCCGTCCGATACCGCGTCGTTCTGGGGTTACTGGCAACGATTGCCCTGTTCTGGTTTCTGGGCCTGGACAAGCGCGATTTCTGGTGGGCCTTCGGCATCTCCATGCTTGGTGAAGCCATACAACTCTGGTGCTTTGCCTCTCTGGACAAGAACTCCACGCTGGCATTCCGCGGCCCTTACGCCTTTGTCCGCAACCCCATGTATCTGGGCCGCTACTTCATTGTTCTGGGTCTGATATTGCTTGCCGCCCGTTGGCAGATTCCGCTGATCATTGCCTTCACGGTGCTCTACTGGTTCTACATGGCCAACCGTGTCAAGCGTGAAGAAGCCCTGCTGCTGCAAGTGTTTGGCAAGAGCTATGAAGAGTACTGCAATGAAGTGAACCGCTTCCTGCCACGACTGACACCCTATCGCGACAGCACGGTTGCATTCTGGGACTGGCGCCTGTTCCGTAATGCCCATGGTCCGGCAAACCTGGTCGGCACCCTGATTGCCTATGCCCTGATCGCCGGCTACGTCTTTTACTGGCACTGAGCAACAGGCCATCCCCTTGATGACGCCCGCCCGGGACAAGCCTTGTCTCGGAGCGGGCGTATCTGTTAGAAGTCTCGGCACGCCGTCTCTTGCCGGCCTTTATTAATTATTGTCCTCACGTCTTTTCAGCGGGTGCACGATGCGAAAGGGAACTTCACTCTGGAAATCTGACTGGTTGGCCGGTGTCATCATCGTCCTTGGCATCCTCCTGCTTTCCGTGGCAACCGATGCCATCGACAGCATCGAAAACTATGCCTACGACTTAGGGGTGCGGGCCAGCTCGCAGGATCCTGGCGACAAGGTGGCCATCATTGCCATCGACGACCAGAGCATCGCCAACCTGGGCCGCTGGCCCTGGCCACGTACCCGTCTGGCCGACATGATCAGCTCCCTGCATGAAGGCGGCGCCCGTGCCGTGGGGCTGCCAGTCATCCTCTCCGAGCCACAGATTGACCCAGGCCTTGCCGCCCTGCGCGACATTCACCAGTATTACGGCGAGCACCTGGAAGCCCTCGCAGAAACAAACCCTGCCCTTGAGGGGCTTGCCGGCAAACTGTCGACTGCCGAAGCCAACCTGAACACCGACCAGCACCTTGCCGATGCCCTGGAAAAAGCCGGCAATGTCGTCCTTCCCATGCAGTTTGTACTGGGTGAGCCGCAGGGCAACCCGGACACCGCCCTGCCCGACTACGTTGCCCGCAACCAGATTGTCGCCGTGCGTGACCGTATCGGTGCCGTCGAGGCAGGCTACCTGCCCCCCGACACGCTGCAGGCCATTCCTCCCATCGCACTGCTGGGGGAAAAGGCAGCCTATATAGGCCATGTTGCCAGCAACCCCGATGCGGACGGCACCATCCGCAACGAACTGCTGCTGGTCCATCACGACCGTCATTACTACCCCTCGCTGGCCCTCATGCTGGCCGCCAAGAGCCTGAACCTCGGTGTCGGCGACATCTCCGTGAATCTGGGAGAAGGACTCCGCCTCGGCAAGCTGGACATCAAGACCGATCCCTTCCTGCAGATGCGCACATTCTTCTATGGCAAGCGCGGCGACAAACCGGCCTTTGTCGAAGACTCCTTCTATGACGTTGCCAGCGGCAAGATTCCGCTCTCCAAGTACAAGGACAAGATCGTCATCATCGGCCCCACTGCCTATGGCTTGGGCTCACCGCAAGTCACACCAGTTTCCGCCGGCATGGAACCGGCACGTATTCTGGCCCACACCGTTGCCAGCATCCTCAACCAGAACTTCTTCACCACGCCGGCCTGGGGCACCGCCCTGCGCTGGAGCCTGATCCTGCTGGCAGCGGCTTTCGTTGTCTTCGGCATGTCCCGTCTCAAGGCCGGGCCCGCTGCCATCGTCACCGGTGCCGTTGTCTTGGTACTGGTTTGCACGCACTTCATCCTCATGAAGAGCTCCGGCATCTGGGTGCAACTGATGCTGCCGGCAGCCATCGTGCTCGCCGGCTATGTGCTGATCACTACCAAGCACTATCTGGTGACAGAGAAAGCCAAGGAAAAATCGGAGACCCAGTCTGCTGAATCCAATCGTCAACTTGGTCTGGCGCTGCAGCAGACCGGCCAGCTCGACATGGCCTTCGACAAGTTCCGCAAATGCCCCATGGATGAATCCATGGCAGACGTTCTCTACAACCTGGCACTGGATTACGAGCGCAAGCGCCAGTTCAACAAGGCGGTGTCGGTCTACCAGTTCATTTATGACTACGACCCGAAATTCCGCGACCTGGCGCAAAAGCTCCAGCGGGCGCAAAAGCTGGAGGAGACCGTCATCCTGGGCGGCGGTGGCATAAGTTCCGCTGCTGCCACCATGATCCTCACGCCGGGCAGCGACGAAAAGCCCATGCTGGGCCGCTATCAGGTCGAAAAGGAGTTGGGCAAGGGCGCCATGGGCGTGGTCTATCTCGGGCGTGATCCCAAGATCAATCGCGTGGTGGCCATCAAGACGCTGGCACTCAAGGATGAATTCGAGGGTGATGAACTGACCGAGATCAAGGAGCGCTTCTTCCGCGAGGCCGAGACGGCAGGCCGTCTCAATCATCCCAACATCGTCACCATCTACGATGCCGGCGAAGAGCATGACCTTGCCTATATCGCCATGGAATTCCTGCATGGCCACGATCTGGCGCGCTATGTAAAGCCTGACACGCTGCTGCCTGCCTCCAAGGTGATCAACATCGTCTACAAGTCGGCACTGGCCCTGGACTATGCCCACCAGCACAACGTGGTGCACCGTGACATCAAGCCTGCCAACATCATGTATGACCCGGACAAGAGCGCCATCAAGATCACTGACTTTGGTATTGCGCGCATCACCGATGCCAGCAAGACCAAGACCGGCACCGTGCTGGGTACACCGACGTACATGTCACCCGAACAGGTGGCCGGCAAGAAGGTGGATGGCCGCTCCGACCTCTACAGCCTTGGTGTGATGTTCTATCAGATGCTGTCGGGCACGGCTCCCTTCCGTGGTGAGTCGATGGCAACACTGATGTTCAAGATTGCCAACGAAGCGCATGCATCCGTTTTCGATGCCAAGCCTGAGCTTGCCGACACCCTGCCCTGCATTGCCGGCGTGATCGACAAGGCGTTGGCCAAGGATCCTGCCGATCGTTACCAGAATGGCCAGGAATTTGCTGCCGCCATCAAGGCATGCGTCGATTCCTGCAAGAAGGATGAGGGCAGCGCCCTCCCCGATGCCTGAGCTAGAACTGGAGTCACCTGTGCCCAATATAAGGCACAGGTGAAACTGGCCGCCGGATGATAGAAGGCGTTGCCACAAGAATAAAACCGAGGAGCCAACCTCCCGTGAAACCCGCACTTTATTACGGTCAGACAGACACAGGCCGCACCCGCCCCCATAACGAAGACGCCTTCCGCATTGCGGGAGAAGACGGCATCACCATCCTTGCTGATGGCATGGGTGCCCACAGTGCCGGAGAAGTTGCCAGCGACATCGCCGTCAATACGGCTCTGATCATACTGAGCCAGACAGCCGGCATCGGTGCTCATGATCGCCTGGAAACAGCAGTGCAAGCCGCGCACTCCGCCATTCTGGAAAAAGCGGCGGAATCCACCCGCTATCAGGGCATGGGGACCACGATTGTCGTCACCTTGCTGGAAGGGCAACAGCTTCATCATGCCCATGTCGGTGACTCCCGGCTTTACCAGTGGCGCAAGGGCAGCCTCACAGCTCTGACGAGTGATCATTCCCTGTTGCAGGAGTTCATCGACAAGAAGCTCTACAGCCCGGAAGAGGCCCGCGAAAAGGTTGCCCGCAACATCCTTACCCGGGCGCTCGGACTGGAAAGCAGCCTCAAGGTGGACACCGGCTCCGTACAGGTGCAAAGCGGCGACCGCTACCTCCTTTGCTCCGACGGCCTCTACGAAATGGTCAGCGACAACGACATCGCCTCTCTGCTGGCACAAAAAAAGGATGGCAGGACAAGTTGTGAGGCTCTGGTCAATCTCGCCAACGAGCACGGCGGCAAGGACAACATCACCGTCATCCTCATCGACATTCCCTGAGTGCAGCAGGGAAAGCAAACGATCACGAACAGTCTCTTACAGACGCCACAGAGGATTTTCGGCAAACTCTTGCCATTGCCGCTTTCGCCGAGAACATGCTCCATGCCACACCTGATGCGCCTTTCCCTTGCCACCCTGCTGGCAACTGCCACTGTCACCCAGGCCGCCATCGTGGTGGAAGACCGCTCGCTGAGCAGCCCTCCACCCAAAGCCGTGGCAGTTGCCCTGCCTGCGCCAGCCGTCATTGAAAACGAAAGCACTACGGACGACAGCGCGGGTAACAGCGACTGGAACATGTATACGGAGTTGCAGCAGCTTCAGCAGGAGGTTGGCCAATTGCGGGGGCAACTGGAGCAGCAGGCCCACCTCATCGAAAAGCTGCAAAGTGATCTGCGCAGCCGCTACATGGACCTGGACCAACGCCTGGCAGGCCTGCAGGAACAACAGAAAAATCCAGCACCTGCTGCTGCCACAGAGGCCGCACCAGCCAGTGCGACGATTGAAGAAGAGAAAAAAGCCTATCTTGCCGCCTATGAAACCTTCCGTGCCGGGGGTGCCGACAAAGCCATTCCCCCCATGCTGGCATTCGTGAAGCGCTACCCCAACTCCAGCTTCGCTCCCAATGCATGGTATTGGCTGGGAGAGTTCTACCTCAACGCCAGTACGCCGGACCCGGTCAGTGCCCGCAAACACTTTGAAACCGTACTCACCAGCTACTCAGACCATGCCCGTGCTCCGGCGGCTCTCTACAAGATCGGCAGCATCCTCGATCTCCAGGGCAAGCCCCAGGAAGCCGCCCAGAAGATGAAGGACCTGCTGGCCAAGTATCCCAAGAGTGCAGAAGCCGCCCTGGCTGAAAGCTATCTCAAAGCACTGGAAGCCTCGCAGGCGCCGAAACCCGCCAAGAAATGATGATTTCCCGGGCTGGTGCTCCAAGCCAGCCCGTCTTTGCCCCCTTTCACTCCTCCCATACAGTTTGCTGGGGTAGAATGGCCGCCCGTTTCACCGCCGCCGCCCGCCCGTGTCCGAGCTTCGCATCACTGAAATCTTTCATTCGCTGCAAGGCGAAGCCCGCTCCGTTGGCTGTCCGACTGTTTTTGTGCGCCTGACAGGCTGCCCCCTGCGTTGTAGCTGGTGCGATACTCCTTACTCCTTCAGCGGCGGCAGCCTGATGCCGCTCGATGCCATTCTGGCTGCCGTCAAAGACCACGGCGCCCGGCATGTCTGCGTGACGGGGGGTGAGCCCCTGGCACAACCAGAGTGCCTCGAGTTGCTGACCCTGCTCTGCAACGAAGGACTTGAGGTCTCCCTTGAGACCAGCGGAGCACTGGATATCAGCCGGGTCGATGCACGCGTCAGCCGGGTCATGGACCTGAAGGCACCCGCCTCCGGCGAATCGCACCGCAACCGTCAGGAAAACATTGTCCACCTGACGACCAACGATCAGGTGAAATTCGTGATCGCCTCACGCAGCGACTATGACTGGGCACGATTCAAGTGCGATGAATACCAGCTCAACGACAAAGTAAGCGATGTTCTGTTCTCGCCCGTACATGGGGAGCTTTCCCCACGAGAACTGGCGGAATGGATACTGGCAGACCGACTGGACGTTCGCATGCAGGTACAGTTGCACAAATACCTCTGGAACAATGAGCCGGGTCATTGATGCCATGAACCTGGTGACTACCTTCCTGCTGTTTGTCGCGACCGCCCTTGCCGAAATCATCGGCTGCTACCTGCCTTGGCTGTGGCTGAAAAAAGACGGATCCCCTTGGCTTTTGCTGCCGGCCGCGCTGTCACTTGCCGTTTTTGCCTGGCTACTCACACTGCATCCGGTTGCGGCAGGACGAGTCTATGCTGCCTACGGGGGTGTCTATATCGGTGTTGCGCTTTGCTGGCTATGGGCCGTAGACGGCCTGCGCCCAACAGCCTGGGATATGCTGGGGGCCGGGCTGGCCCTCGGTGGCATGGCCATCATCATGTTTGCACCACATCATTGATCCTAGGAAGTCCAGCCGGAAAACTGATACAGAAACATGAAAAAAGCCGTCATCCTCCTTTCAGGCGGACTCGATTCCGCCACCTGCCTTGCCATCGCCAGAAATGAAGGCTTTGAGCCTGTCGCTCTCAGCTTCGACTATGGTCAGCGCCATCATGCCGAACTGGCAGCCGCTGGCCGTATTGCAACGTCATTCCGGGTCAGTGATCACCGCGTATTGCGGCTGGATCTCGGCACCATAGGTGGCTCGGCACTGACAGATATCTCCATTGAGGTACCTACTCAAGAAGTCGCCGGCATTCCCGTCACCTACGTTCCCGCACGCAATACGGTTTTCCTGTCTTTCGCACTGGGTCTGGCGGAAGTTGTCCGGGCCGACGACATTTTCATTGGCGTCAATGCCGTGGATTACTCGGGCTATCCTGATTGCCGTCCCGAATTCATCAGCGCCTTCGAGACAATGGCCAACCTTGCCACCAAGGCCGGTGTTGAAGGCAAGCGCATGCACATTCACACACCACTGATTTCCCTGAGCAAGGCTGCCATCATTCGCAAAGGCATGGAGCTGGGGGTGGACTATGCCCTGACCGTTTCCTGCTATCAGGCTGACCAGGAAGGCCGGGCCTGTGGTGCTTGCGACTCCTGCCGCCTGCGCCGCAAGGGATTTGACGATGCCGGTCTTGCCGACCCCACACGCTATCTCCCCTGAAGGCTGCCGCACTACATAACGTGGTGCTACACTTCCAAGCTGTTTTTTCCTGCCTCGGGATACCTCATGGAGCACTTTCTCGTTCTTTCCGCACTGGGTGCCGACCGCACCGGCATCATTGACGAGCTGGCGCGTGCCGCCTCAGAAGCACGCTGCAATATTGCAGACTCCCGCATGATCGTGATGGGCCAGGAATTCGCCCTCATCATGATGGTCTCCGGTACCTGGGATGCGATTGCCAAACTCGAGGCCCAACTGGCCAATCTCGGCAAGCGCCTGGATCTGGTCATTACTTCCAAGCGGACAGAGCCACGCACGATCAAGGCCGAGGCCATGCCTTACAACGTGCATGTAATCGCTCTCGACAACCCCGGCATCGTGCACGAAATCGCCAACTTCTTTGCCGTCCAGGGCATCAACATCGAGGCCATGGACACCAGCACCTATGCCGCCCCGCATACCGGCTCGCCCATGTTTGCTCTCAGCATGACCGTCAACATTCCGGCACGGGTACACATTGCCACGCTGCGGGAAAATTTCATGCTGTTCTGCGATGACCGCAATTTGGATGCCATCATAGAACCATTCAAGAACTGACGGAGGGGCTTTGCCTCCGTCATCTCCGCGAAAGTGGGAGTCTCAGTGGCTCAGACGGCGTATAAAGCGAAGCTCCTGCATGAAACTCCCTCATCCGAAGAAGAGACTCTGCCCATAATCTGAAAGATTCCCGCTTACGCAGGAATGACAAGAGAGAGCAATCCACCATGTCCGTAACCCTCGGCGCCGCCGTTCCAGATTTCCATCTTCCCGCCACCAGCAACAAGGATGTCGTGCTGTCCGCCCTCAAGGGCTGGCATATCGTGCTGTATTTCTATCCCAAGGATTCAACGCCGGGCTGTACGCTGGAAGGCCAGCAATTCCGCGACATGATTGACGAATTCAGCCGGGAAAAATGCCTGATACTGGGTGTCTCGCGCGACAGCGTGAAATCGCACGAGAACTTCAAACAGAAACAGTGTTTTCCTTTCGAGCTCATCAGCGATGAAAGCGAAGAGCTCTGCAAACTCTTTGACGTGATCAAACTCAAGAACATGTACGGGAAACAAGTACTGGGCATAGAGCGCAGCACTTTCCTGATCGACAAGGACGGCATCCTTCGCAATGAGTGGCGCAAGGTGAAGGTGGATGGACATGCCGAAGCAGTACTGTTTGCCGTCAAGCAGCTCAACAAGTAGCAAAGACGTGTTCATCATGCCGGAGGGCAGGATGAGGCAGGCGATATTGCTGCCTCATCACTCCGGCATCAAACTCACGGAATGACGTCACGCGGGAAAGCCTCCACAGGCCCCGCTTTACGGATACGGAAGAAAAAAACTTCCTCTTCTTCCTTCATCGTCAGAAGCTCATGCCCTGCCTGACGCAGAAATGCCTGGAAATCACGCACAGAACCCGGGTCGGAGGTTTTCACCTCAATGACAGCACCCGCTGCCATGCCATGCAGGGACTGCTTGAGCTTGAGCAAGGGCATGGGGCAACGCATCAGGCGTGCGTCAAGATGAAGAACTTCTGTCATTTGCAAAATCACCACAGGCAGCAGATGCGATGGAAAGCGGCTTGCGCCAGAATAAGCCTGCCCATCATAACGCCCTGTGCGGTACCCGATGAAACGTCTGCTGCCCATTCCCCTTGCCCTGCTTGTCTGCTTCAGCCCGGCAACGGTGGGCAATACCACGGTACTTACTGAGCCTTCCACTCTTGTCGCCAACGGGGAGGCAGCCAGCGAACGCAGTTGGCAGCTTCCGTCAGGCGGTTTTTCGGTAACGCCCAGGGCCACCATTGCCAGTCCCAGCCTGCCAGACCTTGGCGACGATGTTTCCGGCATCGTCAGCCCTGAGCAGGAATACCGTCTCGGCCGTGCCTGGTTGCGCCAGCTGCGTGGTTCCACGCCCGCGGTAGGTGATCCCCTTGTGCAAGACTACCTGGAACATCTTTGTTATCGGCTGGCTTTCCACAGCCCTCTCAAGAACCCTGACATCAGCCTGATCGTGATTCCGGACCGCAGCATCAACGCTTTCGCCGTACCCGGTGGCGTTGTCGGCGTGAACATAGGCCTGCTGTTGAATGCGGAAACCGAGGCGGAAACTGCCTCGGTGCTGGCACATGAACTGGGCCATCTCAGTCAGCGCCACTTTGCGCGACAACTCGCCGCCAACAAACAGAACCACTGGCTGTATCTGGGCTCCATGCTGGCCACGATTGCACTCGCCGCCAAAGGCAGCGGTGAAGGAGCCTATGCACTGGGGGCCAGTGCCCAAGCCGCCATGATTGATCGCCAATTGAGCTACAGCCGCCAGTACGAGCAGGAAGCAGACCGTATCGGCATGCAGACGCTGGTTGACTCCGGCATGGACCCACATGCCATGCCGGTTTTCTTTCAGCGCTTGATGCGTGAATCACGCATGGTCGGCAGTATTCCCGAATTCGTACTGACACATCCCCTGACTGAATCACGTATAGCCGACACCCAGAGCCGAGCCAGCCAGTATCCGCAACGGCTTGGCCGTGACTCTCTCGATTACCAGTTGGTACGCACACGCCTTCTGGCCAACGCACTGGGAGACAGCGGCCGCGGTTCAGCTTTCTTCCAACAGCAACTCAATGGCCTGAATGCCAACACGGACCGGGCACGCGTCAACCGCCTGGGCCTGGCCCTGGCCCTGCTCCGTGACCGCCAATACGACAAGGCACGCGAGGCCCTCGCCCCCCTGCTGGCTGATGATCCCCAGCGTGTGGACTATGTTGTCGCCGCTGCCGACATCGCCTTGGCAGACCGGCGCTACCCGGAAGCTATCAGCCTTCTCTCTCCTGCCCTTGCGTTGAATCCGGGCAGTTATCCCTTGCTGATGTATTTTGCCCGGGCACAGATTTCAGATGGCCATCCCGAAACAGTGATCGAGAAGCTCGAGACTGCTGCGCGTGATCGCAGTGACGACCCACAAATCTGGCGTCTGCTGGTGGATGCACATACGGCAGCAAGGAATCCGCTGGGCGTGCATCGTAGCCGCGCCGAGGTTTATTTCCTCAATGGTGATGACCAGCGCGCGCTTGAGCAGTTGCGCATTGCCGCGAATTTGGTCAAAGACAACTACCCACTCACTTCTCGCATACAGAAGCGCATGCGAG
The DNA here is from genome assembly GCA_037189985.1 of Moraxellaceae bacterium. Classification (GTDB taxonomy): domain Bacteria; phylum Pseudomonadota; class Gammaproteobacteria; order Pseudomonadales; family Moraxellaceae; genus UBA2031. Next base: position 51,695 of record JBBCJX010000003.1, on the reverse strand, counting down.
AAATTACACAGGCCAGTTCTGACCTCAAAGGCTCGTGAAATACACGGTCAGGCAGAAATTTACTGACACGAAGCTGATATAAAACTGATGCCGTACTGACACTGCATTGCTTCGTCCAATCCAATCAACCGCTCATACACAAAACCCATCCAGCCCCCCTCACTCAGGGGCTGTCGATGCATGCCTGCTCACCTAAGGTCATCCCTCCCACCCGCCCTAAACAGGAGGAGGCCGATGGCCATTCAACTCATGAAACAGCAACAGCCTCGCGAATCATCGCGCCATCTTGCAGTCGTATTGTCATTGCTGCTGGCCGCCTGTGGTGGAGAGAGCAACAGCCCGGCTGCGGGTGGCGGTGGCACAGGCTCCACACCCAGCACCACGCTGTCAGGCACAGTCGCCGTAGGTGCCCCTGTTGTCGGCGCCAACATCAGCGCCAAATGCAAGACAGGCAGTTATCCCGTTTCTGGCATCCTCACCACCGGCAGCAATGGCGCCTATACCGGCCTGGTAGTTCCCAATACGGCTTTTCCTTGCGCCATCCGCAGTTCCGGCGGTACGGTCAACAGCGCACCAGCCCCCACCCTGCACTCTTTTTCCAGTTCATCATCGGGCACCACAGCCAACATCACGCCACTGACTGACCTCATCACTGCTCTGGCCCTGAATAACGGCGCCAGCCAGAACGACATCAACACCTGGTTCACGAGCGCGGCCGGCAGCGCCACCTTGGACCAGCTTGCCAGCGCCCTCTCGGGTGCTCAGTCCAGCCTGATAGATGCACTGATCCAGAAGGGCAATTACGGCATCACCCTGCCCACGGGATTCAATCCCTTCATCAGCGGAATCGTTCCTGCCATCCCGCCAGCTACCAACAGTGATCCTTACGACAACCTGTTGGAGGCACTTCAAGCAGCCTTGGCCGATGCCGGCATCGACTATGACGCCTTGCTGGCCAGCTTCCTGGCCGACCCGACAGGAACGGCGCTACCAGATACCAAGGAACCCGAAGAGCCGGAGGAACCTGAAGAACCTGTCGAACCAGGTGAAGGATTGGGTTTCACCATCCATGCAATCACGGAAAGAACCCTCATCATTTCCTTCCATGGCGAACTGTCCGAGACAGAGCCAGCCGGCTCGGATCGTGCGCTGGTCCTGCATGCACCCGGTAACTGGATTTCCCATACCAAGACCAATGGCAGTCTGGAGAGCGTCATCCAGAACACCCTGGTTGGCACTACGACAACCTATGGCGTGTATGCCACCGATGCCGCCACATCCACCGTGCCTACGCTGGGAGACCATATCTACATACCCGCGCATGCGGGCTTCACAGCCGGTGCTGCAGGCAGCAACAAACCGATTGCCATCGTCTTCCCGGAAAATGTCTTCATACGCGACGCCATGACCTCGCTCTCGCTGTCATGGGGCCGCAAGACCACAGCCCCGGCAAAACTTGAGGTTCCCCAAAGCAACTCCCCTGTCACCTGGGGCACACCCGCAGGGTCTTCGGGTGTGCTGGGCACACAAAGCGGCGTCACCGTGCTGGTGGATGGCTCACGCCACACCACCACGACCATCAGCAGCTATATTGGCCCTCCGCTCTCCATTGGCACTGGCTACCTCACGGCCGGCAAGACAGGAGATGCCTTCCAGGCAAGCATCAGTGGCATCAGCTCCCAGGTTGGCGTGCCCGTCTCCTGCAAAAGCACTGGCATTCCCGGGGTGTCACTGACACTGGACAGCCTGCCCTATAGCGGCTCGCCTGACCAGGGAGGGACCTGCATCGTGACCACCACCACGCTTGTGGATACTGACCGTGTCCTCGTCAGCTTTGAGGGCCTGCTCAAACGTACGGTCCCAAGCACTACCGCACCCGAATACATCCAGGTGAGCAGCGGCGAATTCCAGTACGTCGTGCAACTCTTCCCGCCCGGCAACGGCCAGGCCTTGGTCAGTGCCTCTTTTGAAGGTGCGTCGATAGGTTCGTTCTACAGCAACAACCCCTTACCGATCAGCACTGACGATTTCGGCTGGAAAGACGCCTGGAAGAACGTGACAACGGCCAACGTCAGCAGCAACCCGCTGCAAGTCACACCTGCCGGCGGCAATCTGCTGAATGGCGGCAACGTGGCCGTGAGTTCACTGGGCGCACACGATCTTTCCAGCATATTCACGGGCGATGTCTACGTCAGTTTCCTGCTGCGCTGGAATACACCAACATCTGGCGGATTACTCACCAGCCAGGTAGCAACACTGTCCAATGCCGCCGTTTATGTCGGGGTGGTTAACGGCGAGTTTGTTGCCTCCATCGGTGATGACACCAGCCAGAAATTCAAGGCAGCCGGCCTCAGCGTCAGTGCTGGCACGACCTATCACGTGGTTGGCCGCCTGCACAAATCTGCTGGCTCAAACCACTACGACCGCCTCTCCCTCTGGGTCAATCCGGGTCTCAACGATCAGGACAACCCGCTGGGTACGGCTTCACGTGCAAGTGCCGGTACAGGCTCCCTGCGCTATGTCGACCAGTTCGGGCTGAGCACTACCGGCCACAACAACAACCCGTTACCACTCGCCGACCGTATCCGTCTGAGCGACACCTGGGCAGGCCTCTTTGCGGATTGAAGCCAACATTTCTTTTAATGTTTAAGCAGCAGGGGCCAGCCAGGCATACGCACTGGCTGGCCCCTGCTGAAACACACAAGAGACTGCCGACAGAGGAACGCTGCTTTTCTACATCCCCCCTTTCATGCCTTTCCACACACCACTCGTCCACTTTCACGAAGGTACCCCCCTGTTAAGGGGAATTACCTCCGCAAGCCACTGCCTTATGTTTCCGCGATGCAAATAACGGATAGAGGCTTCTTGCCATGGGATACCGATCTTTTGTCGCTGTCGCACTGACAGCCCTGCTGGCCGCCTGCGGTGGTGAAAGTGACACACTGGGCAGTGCACCCGGCGGAGGTGGCACACCGGCCCCGACCAGTGTCACCCTGAGCGGTGTGACCGCCGTAGGCGCCCCTGTCACCGGCGCCACCATCAGTGCCAAATGCCGCAGTGGCACAACACCGGCTTCAGTCACCTCCAACAGCAGTGGTGTCTATACCGGCCTCGTCGTTCCCTCCAGTGCCTTTCCCTGTGTCATCCGCAGTTCAGGTGGTACGGCAAACAGTGTGGCAGCACCTACATTGCACTCCTTTGCTTCCACCAGCAGCAACACCACAGCAAACATCACACCGCTGACCGACCTTGTTACCGCACTGGCCCTCAAGAACGGTGCCAGTCAGAGCGATATCAATGCCTGGTTTGCCAGTTCTCAAGGGAGCAGCACACTGAACCAATTGGCTGGAGCCTTGAGCACGGCGCAAACCAGCTTGCTTGGAGCCCTGACAAGCAACGGGAATTACGGCGTGACCCTGCCTGCCGGCTTCAATCCTTTCAGCAGCAGCATCACACCGCCGATTCCACCGGCCACCAACGCCGACCCTTATGACAATCTGCTGGAAGCCATCCAGACAGCACTGGAAGCCGCCAGCAGTTCCCATGCTGCATTGCTGGCCAGCTTCATCAGCAGCCCTGCCAGCGCCCTGCCCGATCCGGTTGAACCTGGCGACCCCAGCGGCCTGACCTTCAATGTCAGCAACATCACCGCCAACTCGATCACCATCGTGGTCAATGGCACGCTCTCTGCCACAGAGCCCACCCTGTCCCGCAACATGCTGTACCTGCATGCTCCCGGCAACTGGATTACCTATGCCAAGCCAGCCTCATCCGACACTGTCAGTGTCTTCGATCCCGCCGGCTCTCCCATCAGCGGGAAAACCGTTGCAGTCGCTGTCGCCACGGACTCTGAACACCAGTCCGCTGGTAATAAATCGTTTGGCGATCATGTGGCGATCAACTTCGGTGGCAGCAACCTGCAGGCCAGCACCGATACCGGCACCGGACAGGCATTCACCATCACCTTCCCCGAAAATGTCTTTGTGCCCAGTGCGCTCCAGTCACTGTCACTCTCCTGGGGTGCGACACACACGACTTTTGGCACCCTTCAGGGAACGGCAACTGTCAGCACAGGCGGCACAGAGCCGGAAGAACCCGTTGATCCAGGCATCGAACTCCTTGATGGCAAGAATGGCATCGCCTTCGTCTACGGCAACCACACTTGGAAGTTGGGTCGCAATGTTCAAGTAGCGCGTTTTTCCGTACCTAGCGGTTCCAACTTCCGTAACCTGAATGCATCCAACATCAATGCTGCCGGCACAGGCTATACCGACACCACCTCCTTTGAGGGAGGAACCGTCTATACAGCCGAGCTAAACCTTGACCCGACCGTCACCTCCGGCACTACCACCTGTAACGGCAACACTTGGCTCAAGGTCGTCGTGCCTGCCACAGGTTTGTTTACAGAGGCCGAACGCACCTGGACGGCCACAAGCTGCTCTTTGCAGATCGATTACATGAGTACACGCGGTGGTATTGGGGGTCGCATCCTTTCTGCCACGCTTTACAACGAGACCAAGAACAAGAGCATCACCTTGGCCGGCGGACAGTTCCGTGTCTACCAGCACACGGGCACTACCGGCACCGCTCCCACACCGCTTTCCGGCGACACCTGGACTTCGTTCAACATAACGGGCGGCACCAGCTTCGAGCTTCCTTCCGGGCAATACTTCCTGCTCAATCGACAGAATGTCTCCGGCATTGGCTCCAGCTTCAGTGCAGGTGGCCGTGTACATGACGGCACGCTGATTTTCGATGGAAATGCCGAGGACAATATTGTCTGGGCTGTCACAGCGTCCGCCTTCGGCAACACGCCAAACAGCAACTACACCTGCGGTACGGTCTATACGGCCGGCACAAAAATGCAGATGTTTGTACGCATGGGCACCTACCTCAACCAGCATGAGTTCAACTCGGCACTCACAGGCGGCAGTTGCACCATCACTGTGGAAAAGAAAGTTGGCAATCTGGTGAAAGGCAGCTACATCGCCACACTGGTCGACAAAGACAACTCCAACAACAAGATCGTTATCTCAGGCGACTTCCGTACATTCACCAATGATCCTATCAAAACCAGCAACAACGGTGATGAAGGTACACTTGGCAGCAGTGCCGGCGTGGACATCCTCATTGTGGATGGCAACAGTCTGTTCACCACGGGGCAACGCTTCCGCCAACCCGTGTCGGAGAACTACAACGATCAGGGAGCCTCAGGGTTACTGATACGCTACGATCTGCTGAATGAAGTTCCTGGCAATTACAATGCCACCCAAGAGCTTCGCCGGCTGGATAAAGGCTTCGACCTGCGCTTCCAGTTTCTGCCGAAAGCCGTAGGCAGCTACGCTTGCGGCACAGCCTACAATGTCGGCAGCGGCAATGCCGACGCTAATGGCAAATATACGCAGATGTATCTTTATACAGAGCAGAATATCTCCTTCACGGCTGTCAGATATCAAAATCCCATCTATGTACTGAAAAACGGTGCAAGCTGTACCATCAACGTCACCAAGCTTGACAGTACCGTCATTGAGGGTAATTACACTGCCACCATGACCGATGAAGATGCCGCCAGCATGCTTACGGATGGGGATGGAAGCATCACCATTTCCGGCAGCTTTCGTCACATCTTTCCTGCACCCTGAGCAAAACCGGTGAACAGCAAAAAGCCGCCATAAAGGCGGCTTTTTGCTGTTGCCTTCCATTATTTGCAAGCCCCAAAACCACCTCTGCGTACTTGATCATCATTCTGGCTCAAGTGCGGATGATCTGACAGGAACCAGCCTAGCGTTAAAAATCCTGAGCACACACTCAATCTTCATAAGCCGGCCAATGCCTCACCAATTCAAAATGGAACTATCGTACTTCATTTTCATCCCTGAAAAGCCCGAATCGTCTGCTGGGTGAGTGACATAACTCTTCTGCATACGCATGATTGGCAGGTTTTTCATATCGCCATGGCGCAGGCCTTCTGTCTCAGGCGTACACGGGTCACGGCAAGGAAAGAGTTGTGAAGGCTGGACATGTTTCTCCGGGCAGCGCATTTCTGCTCGCCCTTCTTCTTGCCATCCTGGTGGTGGCTTCCGTCACTGCACAAGCTCTCCGGCAACCCTGGCTGGGATTGAAGCTGACATGGGATGAAGCTCAAGAGGCAGCCATTGTCCTGCATGCTCAGGGTCCGGCAGCACGCATTCCGATGGGTACGGCCCTGGTTTCCCTGCAGCGGGAAGGAGAGCCGTCGATGCCCCTGAGCGCCGTGGACTTCACGATAGAACCGGATGCCGCACTCCCCAGCCTGAGCGTTTACGACGACTTCCTGTCCCGGCAGGGAGCGCTCAGCGACCTCCTGCAAGGCTCCGCCCTGATCCTGCACGACCATCAGGGCAATGCCCATGAACTGGAACCAGCAAGCTCACGGCCCTTATCCACCCTGCCCGCCGACTACTGGGTACAGGTGACCGTAGGATTCCTGGCCTGGCTGATCGCGGCCAGCGTATGGATTTTCCGGCGCGACGAAACCAGTGCCCGCTATCTCTTGCTGAGCGGATTCAGCACCCTACTCTTCACGACCTGTGCAGCGGTCTACACCACACGAGAACTGGCACTGCCGGCCCTGCAATTCCGCTGGCTCAGCGATCTCAATTTTCTGGGAGGCGCACTGTATTGCGCCACCATGGTGGCCTTGCTCTGGTATTACCCCCGCCGCCTCGGCCGCTTTCCACTGGGCCCGGTGCTGATTGCCACCTATGTGCTCTGGTGGCTTGTACAAGAGCTGCACTTCGTGGATTCCATGCTGGTAGCTCGCCGCTCACTGGTGTTTGCCGGCTTGCTGGTCACCTTTGCACTGGCTTTCATACAGTGGATCAACACCCGGCGTGACCCGGTAGCACGCGCGGCACTGCAATGGTTCCTGCTCTCGTGGCTGGTAGGTATCAGCCTTTTCTCGTTGCTCAATTTCGTGCCACAGCTTTTCGGCATGGCTACAGGCTCATTACAGGGTTACAGCTTCCTGTTGTTCCTGCTGGTTTACGGTGGCCTGGCGTTCGGCATCCTCCGTTTCCGGCTTTTTGAACTGGGGGATTGGTGGTTCCGCATCTTCACCTGGATTGCCGGCGTACTCCTGCTGTTGCTGCTCGATGTTGCTTTTCTCTGGGGGTTGAATCTTTCTTCTTCGTTGTCACTGGGACTTGCCCTCCTGCTCTGTGGCCTGCTCTGGCTGCCCTTTCGCGGCTGGCTCTGGGACAAGCTCATGCAGCGTTACCGGCCGACAGAACAGAACCTTTTCAATGAAATACTTGCCGTTGCCTTTGCCAGCAATACAGACGAGCGCACTTCACGCTGGTCGGCACTTGCCCGGCGGCTTTTTGACCCCTTGCAAACAATCCCGATGGATGAGAATCGGACCGAAGTCAGCATCACTCGTGATGGACTTGAAATGACGCTGCCCGGGTTACACCCGCTACCCAGCCTCAGGCTGGAATATGCGGGTGGTGGCAGACGTCTGTTCACGCCTCGTGATCGTGCCCTGGCCGAACAAATGCTGGAGATGCTGCGCCACGCCAACGAAAGCCGTGATGCCTACAACAAAGGGGTTCGCGAAGAGCGCAGCCGCATTGCGCGAGACCTCCACGACGATATCGGCTCCAGCCTGCTGACAGCGCTGCATCACACCGACCTTGAACAAAGCAAGGCCGCTGTCAGCCAAGGCATGATGGAAATGCAGACCATCATTCGCGGCCTCACCGGGCAGCATATGCCGCTGGAAGACATGATCGGGGAGTTACGCCATGAGACATTCGAGCGAGTCGAGCTGGCAGGGATCACCTTGGACTGGCCATTGGAGTCCTGTGACAACCACCGGCAGGAAGTGGGCTACGGCATCTACAAGAACTACCTCTCGCTGATGCGGGAGCTCACAGCAAACATCATTCGTCATGCGGGAGCCACGCAGATAAGAATCGCTGTGTCCTGCCATGAAGGTAAGCTGCTTAGCGTGATAGAAAATGATGGCCACCCGTTTGAGGGGAAAGCACCCGAAAACTCCCAGGGCCATGGCTTGCGCAATATGGAAAAACGCTTGCAGGAACTGCGCGGGAAACTGAGCTACTCCCGAACGTCATACGGCACCCAAGCCACACTGATCATTCCGCTGGAGCCGGCACCATGACACGTCAGGCACTCGTGCTTGAGGACAGGCCCGACACTCGCCGATGGCTGGTGGACATCCTTGCCCGCGCCATTCCTGACCTGAATATCCGGACAGCCTGCAACCTGAAAGCAGCCCGGCACCTTCTGGCCACGGAAGCTGGCTGGCATCTGGCGCTGGTGGACATCGGTCTGCCGGATGGTTCCGGCATCGAACTCATCACCGAAATGCGCGAAAGCCACCCTCTGACAGATACCATTGTCACCACCATCCACGACGACGATGCCAATCTCTTTGGTGCCATTGCAGCCGGGGCCCGTGGCTATCTCCTGAAAAGCCAGCCCGCGGACATACTGGTCCGTCACCTGCAACAATTCGAAGCCGGCATGCCCCCCCTGTCGCCCAGCATCGCCCGGCGCATGCTGGCCTGGTTCAGTGAGCGTCCTTTCCCGGGAGCTGCTCCGGGAAACCCTGATACACGCTTGTCCGCACGGGATGTAGAAGTCCTCACCTGCATAGGACGTGGCATGCGTGTTGCCGAAACCGCCCGCCACCTGGGGCTGACTGAAAGCACCGTCGCCAGCTATATCAAGCAGCTCTACCGCAAGCTGGATATTAACAACCGGGCGGAGGCCGCGCTGGAGGCAGCCAAGCGAGGACTGGTCTGACCACGAATAGAACAAGAATGAAGAGACCAACACCCCTTGTTCCGGGGTATCAAAAAGAACTGCATCTTTCTTACACTTTCCCACCTTTCCACTGACATTGTCCGGGACCCCCTGTTGCCATCCCCATTGAGTTCTCCAGGCCTGCGCCTCCTGCAAGCTGTCATGGCCCTGCTCTTACTGGTTGTCGTGGTGATCTGGCTGACTGTTCGCCAACCCTGGATGGGGCTTGGCCTCATGGCCGACACGACTGCAGATACAGTCGTCGTCATGACAAGCCACGGGCCAGCCAGCCAAGTGCCATCCCAAAGCAGGTTGCGGACCCTGCAGGGGCAGGGTCTCAAGCCGGTAGAGCTGGAGGCGCTCGACCTCATTGAGGAACCGGACACACTGGAAAGCTATACCGACATCAATCACTTCCTGGCTCGCCAAAAGATGCTGCAAGAGCATCTGGATGGCCGCCCACTCACCCTCACACTGCTCCACCCCGACGGCATGGAGCAACAAGTCACCCTGCAACCCCTCCCCAGCCGCCCGCTCTCCAGCCTGCCTGCTGCTTTCTGGATACAACTGGCAGCAGGTGCAGGTGGTCTTCTCATCGGCTTCTGGGTACTGGTGCTGCGCCCCAGTGATGGAGGCGCCCGTTCATTCGCCATCTCCGGCGTCGGCCTCATGCTGTCGGCTTTTGCCGCCGCCGTTTATTCCGTGCGCGAACTGGTCATACCAGCAGAAATATTCCGCACACTTTCAACGATCAATCATGTGGGCACCGCTTTGTTCGGCTGTGCCGTGATGGCGCTCTTTCTACTTTTCCCCCGGCCACTCGTCCGTCCCGTCTGGCTATGGGCCATCCCCGGCATAGTCATGCCCTGGCTACTGCTGGACATACTGCAGGCATGGCCTTCGCCCGCCATTGGCCTTTACCTGCCCATCCTGCTGGAAACACTGCTGATCCTGCTTTTCATAGTGCTTCAGTGGCGAAAGACCCAGGGACACCCCCTGCAACGTGCCGCCCTGCGCTGGCTGGGATTATCCTTCCTGCTGACGGCCAGCCTCTTTGTCGTGGCAGCGGCCGCGCCCGCCCTTTTGGGCTGGGAGCCCGTCATGTCCCAGGCTCATGCCTTCGGTTTCTTTCTCATCCTCTATGCCGGGCTTGCCCTCGGGGTTCATCGCTACCGGCTTTTCGATCTGGACCGCTGGTCTTTCCATTTGCTGTTATGGGTTGCTGGTGCGACCACTTTGCTGGTGCTGGACCTCATCCTGATAATGCTGCTGCACCTGAACAGCACCCTTTCCCTCAGCTTGTCGCTGCTGGCCTGCGGCTTTTTGTGGCTGCCCTTCCGCGGCTGGTTATGGCGCCGGCTCGTGGAGCGCCAGACAGCCAGCCCTCATGAAATCTTCCGCCGCGTCATGCAGATTGCCCTTGCTCCTACGGACAACGAGCATCGGCAGCGCTGGACAACTCTGGTACAGGATCTGTTTTCGCCCCTGCAAATCCACACCGTAGACGCCGCCACCATCACCAGTCCGGCAATCGCCGCCAACGGACTCAGTCTCCTGCTGCCTGCTATCGGCCGCGCCCCGGCTCTTGAACTCAGCCATGCCGGCAGTGGCAGACGCCTCTTCACACCACATGATGTGGAGCGCATGAAAGAAATCACTGAAATGCTGCACTACGCCAATGACAGCCGTGATGCCTACAATCAGGGTGTGCGCGAAGAGCGTGGCCGTATTGCCAGAGACCTTCATGACGATATCGGGTCACGACTGCTGACCGGCCTGCATCAGCCTCGCCTGGAGGAAACACGCCGGACAATACAGCATGCCATTACAGACATGCGCACCATCATCAACGGCCTCACCGGCACGGAGATACAGCTTGATGTGCTGATCGCGGAATTGCGGCACGAAACATCATTACGCCTGGAAGCTGGTGGCATGGCACTGGACTGGCCTTTGCGCGAAGACGATGCGGACGTCACCCTGGGCTACCGTATTTACCGGAATTATCTTTCCGTCATGCGTGAACTGGTCAGCAACATACTCCGTCATGCCAAGGCCAGCCACGTGCATATCGACGTGTATTACGAGAATGGAGAGCTGACAACCTCCGTCAGCGACAACGGCATCGGCCTGCCCGAAACAAGCGATGAAAGCCGGCACGGCCTGGGCAACCTCCAGCGGCGCGTCAGCGACCTTAGCGGCCGCATAACATTTGAGAGCCCCGCCCAAGGCGGAACATGCGTCACCTTGACTCTGCCTCTCCCTGCATTCACGCCAGCGCCATGAACCACATACTCCCAGCCCTGATTGTCGAAGACCTGCCAGAAATCCAGTCATGGCTGGCCCATCTGCTTGAGCGCACTTTTCCCGGCATTGACATCAAGACAGCCAGCAGCCTGCAATCGGCACGCAAGCAGTTGGCCAACAGCCAGGGATTCCGCCTCGCCCTTGTCGATCTGGGCTTACCGGACGGCTCAGGCCTGGAACTGATCCGCGAGATGCATGCCATGCATCCCTGCACACCGGTGATCGTCACCACCGTCCATGATGATGATGAAAACCTCTTTGGCGCACTTGCTGCCGGTGCACGCGGCTATCTGCTCAAAGAGCAGGACGACACGCAGTTGCTGCAGTACCTGGGCCAGTTCGAGCACGGACATCCCGCACTGTCTCCCCGTATTGCCCGGCGCATGCTGCAGCACTTCCAGCAGCAGCCACCCCCTGTCATCACGGCCACACCCACGGCGGTGCTGAGCCCACGCGAAACCGAAGTGCTGGCCGCCATCGGCCGCGGCCTTCGCGTCACGGAGGTAGCAGCACGACTGGGCCTGGCCGACAGTACGGTGACGAGCTATATCAAAAGCATCTACGTAAAACTCAACATCAGCAGCCGCGCACAGGCGGCACTGGAAGCCGCCCGGCGCGGGCTGGCCTGAAGAAAGGCCTACGCGCAAATTCCCCAAACGGTTTCTTCACGTGAGTGAACGGCAGGCTACCCCCCCATTCCAGGGGTATTTCCCTTTTCCTCTTCTCCCTACCCTGCTCACTGGCCATGTCATTGGCCTGTGATCTTTGGCGACCATTTGCCGCCATGTGCCGCACACTGACCAACAGGGAGTTCCAAACCATGTCTCACCAGAAAATTTTTCTCGCCGTAGCCATTGCCGGCAGCCTAGCGTTGGCTGGCTGCGCCTCCACACCAAAGGCACCCGTTTTTGACCCCAATGCCGGCATTCAGGCACAAGCCGCCAACTTCATCGCCGACAATGGCAAGACCAAATATCTCTCCGACGTCAAGAAAGTCGCTGTGACCGGCTGCAATGTGCTGTTCGCTGAAACCTCCAGTGCGTCTTCCGCCACTGATGGCGGCATATTCAGCACTGCAGGTGGTGTTTCACGTTCCGAGGCCAAAGTCACCGTGCTCTACACGCTGGGCGGGCTTTCCGATGCAGAGCAGCAGAAGATTGCCAACGATGTCTGCGCCGATGCCAGCAATCGTCTGAAAAGCGCCGGCTTCGAGGTAGTTCCCACCTCCGAGTTGCTCAAGAACGAAGCCTTCCAGGCATTGATGTCGGCCGGCAAGGCCAGCCCCTTCAACTACAAATCCCCGGGCAAGGGCAGCAAGACCACCTACAAGGTATTTGCTCCCAGTGGCTACACAGTTTACGACCCGCGTTACATCGGTGTTGCCGCAGGCTTGGGCCAGGCATTCAAGGCGGCCGCCGGCACCTCGGCCGCACAGCATGAAACACGTGTCATGCAGCAACTGGGAGTCTCCGCCGTCAACATCAATGTTCTGATCGACTTTGCCGAACTGCAGGGAACGGGCGACCAGAAAGCATTCCGCCTGAGCAGCCAGAACACGGCTGAGGTGAAGCATGGCGTCAATCTCGGCATTACCGGCCAGGTTGATTTCAAGCCCCACAAGGAACTGAAATGCTGGAAGCGCTTCGGCAAGGATGAATGCATGCTGAATGTCGTTCCTCCTTCCTTCAGCAGCAAGAATGCCGTCACCACCAACGAAAAGTTCTACAAGGAAGTCGTGAACACCACCACGACCGGCGACAAGGCAGCCGCCGCATTTACCAAGGGGCTTTCCATGCTGGCTGCTGCCGGCGGATTGAGCGGAACATCCAGCACCGACATCACTCGTTACCGTGTTGACGTCGAGCCTGCACAGTTCACCAAAGTCGGTCGCAAGGGTGTGGACGGCTTCCTGGACATGGTGTTCGTATCCGCCAAGGCAAAGCAGTAAGAAACCTGCATTGGTGGGCGCGCACAAGAAAAGCGCGCCCACCTTTTTTATGGAAAATCCCTAACGATCATGACGACAACAGAAAGCATTCCTGCCAGGAAATCCCTGTCCCAACGCGAAGCCGATGTACTGACCTGCATCGCCCGCGGCCTCCGTGTGAGTGACACGGCGCAGCAGCTTGGTTTGGCCGAAAGCACGGTTGCCAGCTACATCAAGAACATCTACCGGAAACGCCATATTTCATCCCGTGCCGAAGCCGCTCTTGAGGCTGTCAGCCTGAAACTGATCTGAGCAGCCTCAAAAGAGCAGGCAGAAAACAAAGGCGCGTCTGTTGATTGGTATTATCCATCAGCCAGAAAGCGGATGGATAAATACTGGTCGTATTGCTGAGCACCAACTTGAATTCCCCTATCAGTGCCCATGAATACCCGTCCCGCTGACAGCTACTATCGCTTATAAAAACAAGGGAACTCATCAAGGCACTACCAATGAGGTGGGCCCGAGCAAAAGTCATGGGTGCCCGCGTCTGAGCAAGACCTGCTGTCAATGAGTCTCCGACATCATCACCTATAATCGACGCTCATCTTCCCATTACCCCTTCTGATAATGGAAAGACAAAACACCAGTATTAGTAACAGACCAGATAACCATGACATGAAACCCTGACCACACAGCCACACAAAGGTTTGTAAATTAACGTAATGGAATACCTTAAACAGGCGGACAGATAAAATCTGGATATTGCTTTCAAACAGCTGAAAATGGTTCAGTGTAGTCCGTTATCAGAAACTCGCCTGTTGATTCCAGCAAATAATATATCAATAACATAAAAGAACACTAAGCCAGCTTCCGATCTCCAAATCCCTTTCTATTCTGGTTTCACAGACCGGCATGACCCTTTTGTATCCTGTCTGTTACTACCCTCATGGAGAGATGATTATGAACACGAAAGGCATCCAGCTTCTTGCTGCTGCCACCCTGCTCTCGGCAGGACTGGTAGCATGCAGCAGCATTCCCGTTCCTGCCGCGCAGATACAAAGCGCAGAGCAAGCTGTCAACAAGATCAATGAAGCTGACATTCCCCTGAATGCCCAACTGAATGCCAGGGATGCCCGCGAAAAGCTGGATGCGGCCAAGGCTGCCGTTACCGCCAAGGAAAATGCCAAGGCCCGCACACTGGCAGAGCAGGCACAGGCTGATGCCGAACTGGCAATAGCCAAGGCCAACTCGGGAAAAGCCCAGGCCGCTGTTGACGAGCTCGAAAAAAGCATCAATTCCCTGCAGTCTGAAATCAATCGTGGCAAAGGAGCGCGTTAATCATGAAGATTATTACCGCAACTGGCATGACCTCCGTAATCATGGCCGCCGTGCTTGCCACCGGCTGTGCATCCACCCCGAAGCCTGACCCTGAAACCAGTGCCCTGCGCAACCAGTTGGCAGAGCTTCAGGGCAATCCCCAGATCGGCCCTTTTGCGCCCACGGCATTCGCCGATGCTGACCGTGCCCTTGTTGCTGCCGAAAAGGCTGCCAAGGACAAGGGCAGTAAAAAAGGAAAGGCAAACTTTGACCAGCTGACCTATCTTGCCAACAACAAGATAGAAGTGGCCAAGGCACAAGCCGAGCAGCGTGCCAGCGAAGAAAAAATCAAGACCCTGAGCGAGAAGCGTACGCAAGTCCTGCTGGACTCGCGGGCACAGGAAGCCTCTGCCGCGAGAGCGTCAGCACTTTCTGCGAGGGCCGACGCTGATGCAGCACGTGCCGATGCCGATGCCGCACGTGCCCAGGCTGAAAAGCTGCGCCAGCAGATCAATGAGCTGAATGCAAAGCAGACAGAGAGAGGTCTTGTGGTCACGCTGGGTGACGTGCTCTTTGCTACGGGCAAAGCAGACCTGAAAGCCGGAGCCACAGCCAACCTCGGCAAGCTGGTCTCGTTCCTGACCCAGTATCCGGAGCGCACTGTGATCGTGGAAGGCCACACGGACAGCACCGGCAGTGACGCCACCAATCAGGCACTTTCACAACGTCGCGCAGATGCCGTGAAAACCTACCTGACCTCTGCCGGTATTGACAGCTCGCGCATTGAAAGCACAGGCAAAAGCAGCAGCATGCCGGTTGCCGACAACAGCACGGCTGCCGGCCGGCAGCAGAACCGTCGCGTGGAGATCGTGATTTCCAACGAGTAATCTACACCGCGCTGAAAAGCCCGCCAGCATCACAATGCCAGCGGGCTTTTTTAATGGCAACGATGTTCCGCACGTCGTCGGGCTGTCTTCATTCGCACACATTGTGTAACGTCAGTCGCCTGAGCCCGTCATATCCACGCCCATCATGCCAACAACCTGGACCATGGATGCCTTCGCCAGTTTCACGCTGGCCATCCTTTTGCTGTTTACCGGAAAACTGCTGACCCAACGTATCGGCATACTGCGCCGCTACAGTATTCCCGAACCTGTCACCGGCGGCTTCCTGTGCGCGGTTGTGGTCACCCTCCTCTATGCGGCTTTCGACATCAGGGTCGAGTTCACGCTGGATGCCAGCAATATGCTGCTGCTTTATTTTTTTGCCGGCATCGGCCTCAAGTCTGATATCCGTACCCTGGGTGATGGTGGCCGCCCCCTGCTTGTGCTGCTGGCGCTGGCCAGTCTTTTCATCGTGATACAAAACCTGCTTGGCATGAGTGTGGCCGGGTGGTTCGGCATGGATGCGCGCGCCGGCCTCATGACCGGCTCGGTATCCCTCACAGGTGGCATAGGCACTACCTATGCCTGGGTGGATTATTTCACGCAAGGACTCGGCATCACCAATGCACTGGAATTGGGCATGGCCAGCAACATGGTCGGCCTGATTGCCGCATGCGTGGTCGGTGGCCCCATCGCCAGTTGGCTGATTCGCCGATACGGCATCGACACCTCTCAGGATCCTCGCCTTGACATTGGCCAGGCGCATGAAGAGCAAGCGCCACCTCTGGATTACTACAGCGTGCTTCGTGCCTGGCTATGGCTGAACCTTGCACTGATGCTGGGCCAGATCATCACCGCACTCATCAACGCGGAAACCACGCTCAAACTGCCGACATTTGTTGGCTGCCTGCTGGCCGGCATCCTGATCCGCAATCTCCTGCCACGTCTGCCGGGGCCTCATCACTTGCTGCTCGGGAACTGGTCGGGGATAAAAAATGGACTCGCGCTGATTTCCGACATCTGCCTGGGCATGTTCATCACCATGGCACTGATGGGATTGCAACTCTGGGTGCTGCAAGGCGTCTTCGGTTTCGTGCTGACCGTGCTCACTTTGCAGATCATTCTCGCCGTGGCCTACTCCCTGTGGGTGGTCTACCCCTGCATGGGCCGCAACTACGAAGCTGCCGTGGCCAGTGCCGGCTTCGGCGGCATCGCCCTCGGCTCCACAGCCACCGCCATCGCCAACATGACAGCCGTCACCCAGCAGTACGGTGCCGCACACCGTGCCTTCATCGTGGTGCCGCTGGTTTGCGGTTTTTTTATTGACCTGGTGAATGCATTGGTCATATCGCAACTCGCCTGACAGGTCATGCCTATCTGTCAAACCCGCTGGCCCCTCGTGGGACCAATGGCGTTTCCTACCGTTTGAACAGCCATGCGGAACCCTGATTCAGGGGTAACCACTCCCGCGGCATCTTCGGCAAGCTCTTGCAGCAAAGTGGCCTACAACCAACTTTGATATCCATAAACCGCATGGAGCGATAAAGAGATGTCTTATCACTTTCCTGTTCTGAAAAACCGCCAGGCCATCAGTGCCATGGCCATGTCCCTGTTGCTTGCCGCCTGCGGTGGTGGCGACGGCACGACCAGCAGCAGTCCATCACCCACAATCACCGGCACCGCTGCCGTCGGCGCCCCTCTGGTCGGCGCCAATATCAGCGCCAAGTGCAAGAACGGCAGCAGCTATACCGCCACCGCCCCCACGTCCGGCGGTGGCAACTACGGCATCGTCGTCCCCTCTTCCGCTTTCCCCTGTGCCATCCGTGCCACGGGCGGCAGCATCGGTTCGGGCGGCCCGGCCAACAGCCAGAACTACCATTCTTTCGCCCAGGCTTCCGGCAATGCCAATGTCACGCCCCTGACCGATCTCATCATTGCCTATGCCAGTTCAACACCACCGGACACCTGGTTCGGTGGCAGCCCGGCCGATCTCGACCTGACTGCCCTGCAAACCGCAGTCGAAGACCTCATCGACACTCTGGTCAATGACAAGGGCTTCACGCTTCCCGGAGGATCTTTTGATCCGCTTACGTCTACCTTCACCCCCGAGAACGGTGATATCTACGATGACTTCCTCGAAGCCCTGAAAAATGCCATCGCAGCCTCAAGTATCGCTGACTACGCCGATCTCATTGACATCATCAAGGATGGCAATCTGGGCAACCTGCCCGATGCGCCTGAAAACACTCCACCTACGGGCGATGACACCCAAGCTGCCACCGTGCACGCCAGCCTCGTCAAGAGCTACAGCCTGGTTTTTGAAGGTAACTGCGGAACAAAATGCAGCTTTGTCGATGGACAGACCTACACGGCTACCGTCGGCAGCGACAACAGCCTCATCATCGCCAGCAAGACACTTACCAATCCCGTGAACAGGAAAGTGAGTAATGCTTTCAATCTGGTTGAAATCATCTGGGCCGACGGCGACCTGCGTTATGCCCTCTCCAACAATCAGAGTGGCGTGTTCAATGAAATCAACGTAGGTGATGCCGCCAATCCCCAAGGCACCGGCGCCCCCGGTTTCTTGGGACAACTGGCAGAGGCTACCGCTCCCGCCAGCCCTGCGGACAAGCTCAGCGCACTGAGTGGAAGCTATTCACCAAGCTATATCGAGAAAGTGAACCACGGACCGGCGAACATGCTTGACACCGACCTGGGGCTGACGCTGGGCAGCACTGCAGGCATATCAGTCAGCAGTAGTGGCGTGGTCACCATCGGCAGCTTGGTTTTTAATCCCGCCAGCATCACATTCCAGGAAAGCACCGGTATTTCCGGCCACTTCTACACTCTGAAATTCACTCAGGAAAGCGATGAATTCACCCTGCGCATCTACATGAGCCCCGTCGGAATACCGGTTTCTTGGGAAATAGAGCGCAAACGCACCGGTGTTGCCCTCACTCCGCGTGTCTGGCTGGAGTCCCTGCCTCTGCCAGCACCAGAAACTGACCTGCTCACCGACATCAAGGCACTGGGGAACGTCGAACTGGTCGTTGTGCAGGATGACACCACCTACAACAGCGGTCGCACGCTTTGTGAGCAGTTGACGCTGACAGTCAAGGGCGACGGCAGTGCCCTCAACCCCTGGAGCTATGATCTCTCCAAGGCCGGCCAAGGCGTCATCGCCAGCCAGAAATACAGGCGTAGCACAGGGGTGTACGACAGTGTCGGAGACGCTCGCCGCATTGTTTTCGGAACCACTTCCCCGACCAAGCTGATATTGCACGAGGATGGCTCACTTGATCTGGAATACCCCTTCCTCGGCACAACGCGAGACCGTGCCACCTCCAATGCCACTACCATCTCTGCCGTCTGCCCCCCCTGATCCAAGTGAGGATGATTGACCTCTGTGGCTAAAAAACCAAAGCGGGAAAGGGGCTGTACAGCCCCTTTCCCGTTTCACGTGCCGCCATGCACACTCTTTTGAAGTATCTGAGCAGGAGAACATGGGTTTGCCCTCGACAGCAGCAACTCCCTGTGATCACAGTCGCACCAAGACCATCAGAGGTATCCTCCACAACCGACCTTCCGACTGATGGCAAAAGGCTTTTACCAGATGGCAGGGCACCCTCCCTGTATGAGGGTAACGGCAGCACACCGACATTGCAGAGAATCACTGACTGTCAAAAATGTCAGCATGGAGTGCCCTGCAATGCCCTTACAACTTCCTTCGTGCCGCGGGTCATTACCCGTTGCCGGCCTGATGACCCTGAGCCTGCTGCTTGCCGCCTGCGGTAGTAGCGATGGCACGACCAGCAGCAGTCCATCACCCACAATCACCGGCACCGCTGCCGTCGGCGCCCCTCTGGTCGGCGCCAATATCAGCGCCAAGTGCAAGAACGGCAGCAGCTATACCGCCACAGCTCCCACGTCCGGCAGTGGCAACTACGGCATCGTCGTCCCCTCTTCCGCTTTCCCCTGTGCCATCCGCGCCACGGGCGGCAGCATCGGTTCAGGCGGGCCGGCCAACAGCCAGAACTACCATTCTTTCTCCCAGGCTTCCGGTAACACCAATGTCACGCCCCTGACCGATCTCGCGCTGGCTCTGCAGGTAAACACGACAGCAAGTCAGGCCATTGCCGACTGGTTCAATGCCCCGGGTACCACTTGGGACACCATCAGTACCCAACTTGGCACCGCTCTCGATGACCTGAGAGACGCCCTGAGTGCCGCTGGCTACGCCATCCCTGCCTCTTGGACTGCCGGCAGCACGGCTCCCTTCACGGCAACCTTCACCCCCGACCCTGGCAGCGACCCTTTTGACCGGCTACTGGATGACCTGGCCAACGCCATCGAAAACTCGGCCACCTATGCCGACTACAGCGAACTTCTCACCGCCTTCGCAAGCGGCAACAGCCTGCCTGATGCTCCCGAAGACACAACGCCAGGCGGCAACGGGGCTGCACTTGCCGGTGCAGAAGGCATTACCGGCACGCTGAACGGTGTTACCTACACCTACACCACGACCGTCACTGCAACAGCCTCGACCAATCCGGCCAACCCGGTAGGCAACCTGTCCGCAGGCACCGACGCAGATAACCTCTGGCTCATCACCGGCATTCCCGCCACGGTGGGCAGCTATGACTGCAAGAGCATCGGTGACCAGCCTTTCATCCGTCTGCGCAAGGCAGGTGTCAACAGCGGCACTCACCCCACAGGCGGAGCCTGCCGCATAGAAGTCATCAACGTCACTGCCAACAGCATCGAAGGCCGCTTCTCGGCCACGCTGATCAATGCCGGTACGGCAGAAGGAACCGTCATGGACGGTTATTTCAGGAAATCCAACCCTGGAGACAGCGGTGGCGCCTGTTCGGGTGACACCAAAGCCGCTTTCACGGCTGTGAATGGCGACTACGAATTGTTTGCAAAATTCACCGGCAACGGCTCGCCTGACACCGTATTCACCAATCGCAACCACTATGAGGTAAATGTGGATGACAGCAACTGCTCGCTCAGCGTAGAAACCAATACAGGTACACGGACCTTCACACTGGCGGACACATCAACAAATACCATCATCAACAACGCTGCAGGTACCGATCTCATCCTGCGATACAGTAATGGCGAAACCGTGTTTTTCAGTTATGACAAAGTGAAGAAAATAGCCAGCACCTCCACTTATGAAAGTGATACGCCCCGCTGGAGCCTGAAAGGTCCGGACACAGCACGCTGCCCAGCTCAGGCCAATACCATCGCCACACCAGTGGCAATGGGTGCAGGCCCCTATGTGATCGCCTACTCGGACGCTGGCAACTCGACTCAAGGTCATATCGGCATCGACCAGCGTACCAACGTGACGGCAAGCTTCTCCGAAAACCAAGGTCTCTTCGGTTATCGTGCCAGCGCGAATGAGGACTGGAGCCATGGCTGCGCATGGAACAACAACCCGGTGGGAGATGCCGTGATACGCATCGGCAAGTGGCATAGGGGCTCCACCAGCCTGGGCTACTACGACAGCCATGGCATCACCTACACCCAATATGACGGCTTCCACTACGCCATTGCACAGGCCGTAAACAACAAGCCCGCTACTGGCAGCAAATCCTATGAACAGCCTACCGGCTGGCAGTCGGAAATCAGCAACAATGCCCTCACGGGGGGCGGCACGATTACCTGCAATGGCAATGGTGGAGCCTGCGTGACAGTGGACTTCTCCAGCAACACAGCCAACGTCAGCATTACCGTGACACCGGCATCCACAGGTACTCCAGTAGTGTTTGCCCAATCAAATGCAGCGGTTGATGGAAACGGGCTGATTTTCGTCAATGGATCAGGCAACACTGCACTCCGCCTCCTGCTGGCCGGCCCCGATGCCAATTACATCGCCGGCAGTTTCATATCCGGTGGCACATCCGGCAGTCTCGGATTGAAGGTACAGCCCTAGCAGGCTGTAGATAGCACCAAGAAAAAGGAGCCTTACGGCTCCTTTTTCTTTACTGCCAACTACACCCCTCAGGCATTGCCCTTGCCCATGAGCTTCATCCGCTGCGTGAAATCCAGCATTCGCTGTAGCGGAATGATGGCTTGTCGACCCAGCGCCGGATCAACACTGATTTCCTGGTCACCGGTTTCCAGCACATGAGCCAGATTATCCAGCGCATTTAGTGCCATCCACGGGCAATGCGCACAGGAGCGGCAAGTAGCCCCGGAGCCAGCCGTAGGCGCCTCGATGAACTCCTTTTTGGGGGCAGCCTGCCGCATCTTGTAGAAGATGCCCTTGTCAGTGGCGACGATAAGCTGTTTGTTGGGCAGGTTTTTGGCGGCGGCAATCAGTTGTGAAGTGGAGCCCACTGCGTCGGCAATCTCAACCACCGAAGCAGGTGACTCCGGATGCACAAGCACGGCGGCATCCGGATATACACGCTTCAGGTCAAGAATCCCGCGCGCCTTGAACTCCTCGTGCACGATGCAGGAGCCGTCCCAGAGCAGCATGTCGGCGCCCGTGGTCTTTTCCACGTAGGCGCCCAGGTATTTATCCGGTGCCCAGATGATCTTCTCGCCCTCATCAGAGAGGTGCTGCACGATGTCCACGGCGCAGCTTGAAGTCACCACCCAGTCGGCGCGGGCCTTCACGGCAGCCGATGTATTGGCGTAGACCACCACCTTGTAGTCGCGATGGGCATCGCAAAAGGCAGTGAACTCGTCTACCGGACAACCGATGTCCAGCGAACAGGTAGCCTCCAGCGTGGGCATGAGCACGCGCTTTTCGGGATTGAGTATTTTGGCAGTCTCGCCCATGAACTTCACACCGGCCACCACAATGGTGCTGGCTGGATGCTGGTTGCCGAAGCGCGCCATTTCCAGCGAATCGGACACGCAGCCGCCGGTCTCTTCGGCCAGGGACTGAAGCTCTTCATCCACGTAGTAATGCGCGACCAGCACGGCATCCTCACGCTTGAGCAACATTTTGATGCGCTCGCGCAGTGCCTTTTTCTGCTCAGGAGAGAGATCGTCCTGATGCTCGTGCAGGTGGTCCAGATGTTGCTGCACCACCAGTCGGGCCTGATTGTCGATAAGCTGGCTCATGCGGGGCTCGCTCAAACGGCAGGGGCAGTGATTCTACCCGAGCTACCGTTTGAAATGGCGGCTTTTGCCAGCCCGCCGCCATTGGCCTTTACTGGGAACAGCCACCACTTACTGCCATACCCGGGGAGACTCAAACCCATGCCCAGTCCGCTGCTGCAAGACCTGCCTGAGCTTCCCGGTGATTTCCAGAGCCTGCGCCACTGCGAAGGCCTGGATGAAACCACGGCCGTCATCGGCCTGATGCCGCTGCTACGGGATGCACCGCCGGAAACAGAGGTTGCAGCCCTCGCCCACCGCGTGGTGGAGGTGGCCCGCTCGGCCCCCAACAGCACGTTCAACGAGTTCCTCGCCACATGGCGGCTCTCCAGCGAGGAAGGCCGTGCCCTCTTGACCCTGGCCGAAGCCCTCCTGCGCATACCCGACAGCACAACGGCCCACCGTCTCATCAATGACCAGATCACACGTGGTCAATGGCTGGGCAGTCCCCGGAGCAATGGCATGCTGGTACAGCTGGCCGGCATGGGCATGGCGCTGGGCAAGCGCTTCATACAGGACGAAGCAAACCTGCCCGGTCGCTGGCACCAGTTGCTGCTCAAGCTGGGTGACTCCGTCATGAACCGCGCCATACAAGCCGCCCTGCAGTTCATGGCCAACCAGTTCGTGCAGGGCGAGGACATGAAGACCGCCCTGGCCCGACGCCAACCCGGCCTGCGTTATTCCTTCGACCGGCTTGGAGAGGCGGCCCAGACCGCCGAAGATGCACGACGCTATACCGAGGCTTATCGCGAAGCCATCGAAATGCTGGCCAGCACCGATGACAGCCGACCGCTGCTGGCCCGTGACGGCATTTCCATCAAGCTCTCGGCACTGCATCCGCGTTATGAGTTCGCACAGTGGCGCCGGCTTGAGAAGGAACTACTGCCCCGGCTGCGCCAGCTTGTCGACATTGCCGCAGAGGCTGGCGTGCCCATCACGCTGGATGCCGAAGAAAGCGAGCGCCTTGAAATCGGGCTGGCCCTCTTCTCGGAAATGTCCCGCCTGCCGGCCCTGCGTCACTGGGAGGGCCTGGGGCTGGTGGTGCAGGCTTACCAGAAACGTGCGCCGGCCACGCTGGATTTCCTGGGCAAGATCGCCGCGGAATTCCGGCACCCCATTCCGGTCAGACTGGTGAAAGGCGCCTACTGGGACAGTGAGATCAAACGCGCCCAGCAACTGGGGCTGGCCGGTTATCCGGTCTATACCCGCAAGGCGCACACGGATGTTGCCTATCTGGCCTGTGCGGAACGCATGCTTTCCCACCGTGGCGAGTTCTGGCCGCAATTTGCCACGCACAATGCCCATACCCTTGCCTGGCTGGAATGTCGTGCGCAACAGACCGGTGCGGACTACGAGGTACAAAAACTGGTCGGCATGGGCGACACCGTGCACGCAGCCTTTCGTGAGATCAGTCAACGCCCTCTCCGTCTGTACGCCCCTGTAGGCTCCTTCCAGACATTGCTGCCTTATCTGGTCCGGCGCCTTCTGGAAAACGGCAGCTCGCAATCCTTTGTGAACCAGTTTGCCGACAAGGCATTCAGCACGGAGGACCTGATCCGTAATCCTGTCACCCTGCTGACCGACCCACCGACACCGCATTCCCGGCTACCGCTGCCTACCGGCATTTACGGCAATCGCCCCAACAGCCCCGGTTTTCACCCGGCAGATGCCAAGACACTTTCCCACCTGAAAATGCATCTGCCCAAATTCGGAGAAGTACGGGCTTCCCCGCTTGTTGCCGCCGACACAAAAGCATCACGCCAGGAAGATAAACGCCTGAGCCCGGGCAACGTCAACGACTCTCCCGGGTCCTTGCAGAGCGCAAGTGCTGCCGATGCCACAACAGCCTGCGCACGAGCCGCGGAAGCCTTCCCTGCCTGGAGCAGAAGACCGGTACGGGAACGCTCTACCCTTCTCGAAAAACTGGCTGAAAAACTGCAACAGAACCGCAACGAAATGCTCAACTTGCTTGTGCGCGAAGGTGGAAAGACCCTGACTGACGCACTAGCAGAATGGCGGGAAGCTATTGATTTCTGTCATTACTACGCTCGTGAAGCAGAACGGCTTTGCACACGACCTCAAGCCCTTCCTGGCATCAGCGGTGAAAGCAATCAACTGTCGCTGCATGGCCGCGGTGTTTTTCTCTGCATCAGTCCCTGGAATTTTCCGCTGGCCATTTTTCTCGGGCAAATCACGGCTGCACTGGCCGCCGGCAATACCGTCATTGCCAAACCTGCCGGCCAGACACCACTGATCGCCTTCCGTGCCGTGCAACTCGCCCATGCCGCGGGTATTCCCGTGGATGTGCTGCAACTGCTGCCGGGAAAAAGCACTGAACTGAGCGCGCCCCTTCTCAACGCGCCGGCACTGGCTGGTGTGGCATTTACAGGCTCCGTGGCAACGGCAACCACCATCAGCCGCCAGCTTGCTGCCCGCGAAGGAGCACGCACTCCACTGATTGCCGAAACCGGCGGGCTCAATGCCATGATCGCCGACAGCTCGGCGCTGCCAGAACAGCTGGTGAACGACATAATGGCTTCCGCCTTCACCAGTGCCGGCCAGCGTTGCTCCGCACTGCGCATCCTGTGGTTGCAGGAAGAAATCCAGGACAGCGTGTTGAAGCGCCTGCAGGGTGCACTGGATGAATGGGTTGTGAATGACCCGGCAAACTATTCCAGCGACATGGGCCCACTCATTGACGAAAAAAGCCGCCAGGAAATCGATGATGCCATCTCACGACTCGGTCTCCTTGCCCGCTGGCAGGCACGGGGCCGCCAACCCGACAGCAGCGGTCACTTCCTGGCACCGCATGTGTTTCTCCTGGAGCGTGACGACCTGCCCCGCGAAGAAATATTCGGCCCCGTACTGGCAGTAACGACCTGGAAACAGGGCGAGCTTCCTCAGGTGGTGGACTGGATCAACCGCAGCGGTTACGGCCTGACACTGGGTGTGCAAAGCCGTATCGAGGGAGCACTGGAATACGTGGCGCAGCATGCCCGTGTCGGCAACCTGTATTTCAACCGCAACCAGATCGGTGCCGTGGTGGGTTGCCAGCCCTTTGGCGGTGAGGGACTTTCCGGTACGGGCTTCAAGGCCGGCGGGCCGAGCTACCTGCTGCGCTTCATGACCGAGCGCACGGTGACGAATAACCTCTCGGCGCTGGGCGTGAACACGGCGCTAATTGATCTTGATGAGTAAACTCTCGTTTGTCTCCATGCCTGAAGGGTTGCAACACCGCTGTCACAAGCCCACATGAAGCCCCCATAAAACTGTCACATTTTCCTTCTACAGTCCCCGCGCCATTCAATTTCCAGGGGACTGACCTGCCATGCAGAAGAAAATACTGGGCGCGGCCATTGCTTCCGCCCTGTCTCTCACCATGCTCACCGGCTGCGGCAGTGATGACGACAAGACCAGCGGCCCGACCACACCACCCGCCCCGGTTGCCACTGCCGCCGACATCGTCATCAATGAAGTGAATTCAAATGCTGGCGATTACGACTACATCGAGCTCTACAACAAGAACAGTACGGCATCCTATACCTTCGCTGCTGGCGAATGGGGCGTGCGCGACAACAGCACAACAGCCGACAAGGACACCTTGGCCATTCCAGGCGGAACAGTCATTCCTGCCGGAGGTTTTCTGGTCATCCTGACAGACAACACCACCCTGCCCGCCGGTGCTCCGGCCAATGCCATCCTCTCGACCGGTGGCAGAGCCAAATTCGGCCTGGGCAGCAATGACTCCGCCATCCTGCTCTACAAGAATGCCCAACATGACCGTGTTGACTGGACAGCCCACGCCAAGACCGACGGCCGCTTCCCTGACGGCACGGGCACATGGCAGGTTGGAGCAGGAGGTTTCACGCCGGGTGCTGCAAACGAACTCACACCGGCAACCGTCGGCCTGGATTTCCTGGGCCGTTATTCCACCTTCGATTCCTTCGAAGAAGGCGCTGCCGAAATTCCCGCCTACGACCCGGTCAGCAAGCGCGGCTTTGTCGTGAACGCGAAGGCCGGTACCGTGGATGTGCTGACCTTTGATGCCACCACGGGCCAACCCGTCAAGCACTCGACCATCAGTCTCGCTGGCATTGCCGGTGCAGGCATCGAACTGGAAGTGAACAGCGTGGCGGTCAAGAACGGTCGTGTGGCGCTGGGCATCCAGAACAAGGTGAAAACCGAGAATGGCTATGTAGCCATCTATGATGCCGGCAGCCTTGCCCGGCTCGCCTCTGCCGAACTGAAGGATGGCGACAAGAATGGTGCCCAGCCCGACAACGTGACCTTCACACCGGACGGCAAGACCGTGCTGGTCGCACTGGAAGGCGAGCCCAGCGACGACTACCAGATCGATCCGGAAGGTGGCATTGCAGTAGTGGACGTGTCCGGCCTGCCTGCCAGCACCACGCTCACCGTAAAGATCGCGGACTTCCGCGCCTGGAATGCCGGCGGCAGCAAGACCTTGCCCGCTGATGTGCGCATCTATGGCCAGAAAACCACGGGCGGCGTGGTGACGAAATCCACCGTGTCACAGGACATCGAACCGGAATACATCGCCGTCTCTGCAGACAGCAAGAAAGCCTGGGTAACCCTGCAGGAAAACAATGCGTTGGCCATCCTGGATATCACCACTGCCACCGTGACCGATATCAAGGCACTGGGCTTCAAGGACTACGGGCTTGCCGACAGCGGCTTTGCCAACGCTCATGGCGCAGGCAACAGTGGCAACGGCATCGACAGTGCTGACGAAGGTGAAACCGTCGCAGGAAATGTCGGTGGCAAGGCGATCAATATCGTGACCAAAACCAATGTCCGTGGCATGTACCTGCCGGACAGCATCGCGGCCTATAACGTAGGAGGTACAACTTACCTCGTCACCGCCAATGAAGGCGATGCACGTGCCTGGGGCGAGAACGACGACGGCTACTGGGGCTCGCAAACCATCTCCAACGGCAACTCGCCGACAACCCACTGCATTGGTGGTGACGCGAGCAAGGGCTTTGTCGAAGAGTTCCGCGTCAAGCACCTGACCGACTCACGCGGTTACAACCGTCGCTGTGGTGACGACTTGCCACCGCAACTGGCAGCCATGGCAGGCGGCGCCTTCCTGAACCCGACCAACTTCGGCTGGTGTGGCGCGACAGATGATGGCACCAACAACCACTCCAACCCACGCGGCACCTGCGGTGATGATGGTGTTCTGGGTCGCCTAAACATCAGCTGGACCATGGGCTACCAGACCTGGGGTGACGGCACGCCGAAATTGTTCAACAGAGAGACTGGCGCCGCGCTTCCCCAAGGCACCACGCCGGCCGCCAACACGTGGCTGAAGTACGACCATCTGTATTCCTACGGCGCCCGCTCCTTCTCCATCTGGGATGAAGCTGGCAACCTGGTCTGGGATTCCGGTGACTCCTTCGAGCAGTTCCTCGCCAGCGATGCCTGCAAGCTCAAAGCAGACCGTAGCCTGGCCTGCAAGACCTACTTCAACTCCGGCCATAATGAAGCGAATGCTTTTGACAGCCGCAGCGATGCCAAAGGACCAGAGCCTGAAGGCTTGGCTATTGGCAAGATCGGTGACAAGACTTTTGCCTTCGTCGGTCTGGAACGCATGGGCGGCGTGCTGGTGTACGACATCACCAATCCGGTGGCGCCGAAATTCCAGGACTACCTGAATACGCGAGAGGAATGGGTGACTGCACCAAATGCCGGCAACCTGAACGGTTACGGCGATCTCGGACCGGAAGGCTTAGTATTCATATCCGCCTCCCAGTCACCAACCGGCAAGCCCCTGATCATCGTGGGCAATGAAGTCAGTGGTTCCACCGCCGTGTTTGAGATCAAGCAATCATTCACACCATTGTGATGGGTTGACTCAAACGCAAAAGGCCGGGGATTTCCCCGGCCTTTTGCTTTAAGACTCCCAGAATCAGGCTTCAGCCCTGTTGCTCGCCCACATGGTCGATCATGTCGGTCAGCATGTGCCGGATATGTCCGTCATCCACTTCATAGAAGACCTGTTTGCTTTTGCGCACTCCGCGCACCAATCGTGCTTCACGCAAAAGCCGGAGATTATGACTGACCAGTGACGGGCTGGCATCAACGGCAGTGGCAATGTCACTGACTGCAATCGGACCATCCAGGCAGCAGAGCAGTATTTTGAGGCGCGTGGCATCACCCAGCAGGCGGTAGGTCTCGGCAATCAGGGCAATCTGCACTTCGCTGGGCGCACTCAATGATGATGCTCCTCATCATCACAAGACGATGCGGCAGGAGGACTCACCGCACAGGCAGATCCTCCCTCCCAGTTTATTTCCACTGTCGTATGGTCAATCCTGTAGACCGTCGCCAATTCTTTTTTGATCGCCCATGCAATTTCAGCAGGATGACCCTCCGAAGAAATACGAGCCTCAAGCGTTGCCGCAGACTTCCCGGACGTGATGGACCAGACATGGACATGATCCACGCTGACCAGGTTCGGCACGGCCGTAGGCAGATAGGAACGCAACTGCTCGATGTCCACATGTGACGGCGTTCCCTCCATAAGGATGTGCAGGGAATTATTGAGCAACGCCCAGGCACTGCGGAGGATCAGTGCAGAGAGCAACACAGAAAGAATGGGATCAATCGGTGTCCAGCCCGTGAAATGGATGATGATGGCTGCCGCAATCGCGGCTACCGAACCCAGCAGATCACCCATCACATGCAGCATGGCACCCTTGATGTTGACATGCTCCTTGTCGCCGCGGCTCAAGATGTAGAACACCAGACAATTCACCAACAGCCCCAGCACGGCCACCACCAACATGGGGCTGCTCAGGATGGGGCTGGGTGTCAGCAGGCGCCCGACCGCCTCCCACACAATCCACGCCACCAGGAGAAACAGCGTTATCGCGTTGACGAATCCCGCCAGTACTTCAAAGCGCAGGTAGCCGAAGGTTTTTTGCGGGCTGGAAGCACGACGACCAAAGCGGAATGCCGTCCAGGCCAATGCAAGTGCAGCGGCATCGGTCAGCATGTGACCGGCATCGGCAATCAGGGCCAGCGAGCCTGAGAAAATCCCGCCAGCCACCTCCGCAATCATGAAGCCGAAGGTCAGAACAAAGCCCGTCAGGATGACGCGCTCATTGGTATTGGTGACTACCGGTGCATGCGAATGCCCGGAGTGATCATGGTCATGTTCATCACCGGCATGAGACGAGCCATGCGCATGATTGTTGCCATGATCATGGTCGTGGTCTGCATGGGGTTGCTGCTTGAGGGGAAGCTTGTCCGTCATGAAAGGCTCCAGAAGCTATGCCCTCGACAATATATGAATAAATATTCATATGTAAGCCCCCTCGCCTTGCCAGAAACACTGCAAAGACACTCAGGCTGGAAGTTTGGTAAACATCTTGAGGCCCAGAACACCGCACACGATCAGGCCGATGCACAGGACTCGCGCCACATCGCGAGGTTCATTGAACAGGAAAATGCCCAGTGTTGCCGTACCCACCGCCCCCAGTCCTGTCCAGATGGCATAGCTGGTGCCGACCGGCAGGGTTTTCTGTGACAGCGCCAGAAAATAAATGGATACGGCCATACCGGCGATGCACAGCACGGACGGCCAGAGCCTGGAAAACCCTTCGGTGTATTTCATGGTGATTGCCCACTGGATTTCAAAAGCAGCAGCAATGAGCAGATAGATCCAGGCCATATTTTCCTCAACTAGTCAGGCAGTACGAAATGAAGTGGCCGGGAAATTAGCACAGTGGGAAAAGAGGTAAACGCTCAATGGTCCGCGCTTACCATAAATACACCCATGAAAATCAGGGTCTAATTCATAGGTTTCGTGCTGAGCACGCTGGGCACAGAGATCGCCAACATCTCCAAACGTACCAGTCACTCTATAAACAATGGCCAGAGTGTGTACCAACAACAGGACTGGCTGACAAATATTCCCGGTATTGAAGCTTGGCCTCTCCTACTATTGATAATGCCCGCCTCTACGGTACCAGTCACGAGAGCCTTTGCCGAATGTCTGACGGCATGAGGTAAAACAAAATGACATCTAGGTGGGCTAACCGCCCTAACATAATTGCGGTATTTACGGATATTGCTATCCACCGACTTTCGCTACCATAACCCCGCCTTAATCCAGCATCCGTCCCAACATCTGGACATGCTGGTTATTTTTGTTCGGGGATTTCTATGCTGCAGTTAAGGACTTGGAAAGCATCTGCCGTTTTAATGCTTGGAGTACTGCTAAGCAGTTGCGGAAGTGGTGGCTCTGGAGAGGATGGAAAATCACCTTATTCCCTCAGCCTTTCTATAAACTCAGCAGTGTTCTCGATGGTATACGGCCAAGAACCTCCTTCTGACCAGGAACTAAAGGTTAGTTTCACTGGCGAGGGAGTACTTGCGGGCTATGCTCCTGGCGTTTTCGAACCCGGCTGGTTGCGCATCACCGCTCAAGAGCCTATGACTGCCACCCAAGAGGCAACGTTTGCAATCGCGATCAATCCTGGCAACCGCCCAGGCACCTACAGTACCAATCTGCGCTTTGTGACAGGCAAGGCCGATGGCAGTTCATTGGCCTACAAAGACCTCCCAATCAGCTTTACCGTGACCGGCCCTGCCGCTATACAACCACGCCGTATTTATGCTTCCCGTAATGGGGTTGCTTTGGTCTCCCTTCCCGACACCAGCAAGATCACCAGCACTGTCACAATTTATGACACCTCCGGCACCGTGCAGGGCCTTTCAGCCAGCAGTGACCAACCTTGGCTGCAAACCAGCATCAGCAGTAACAAAGTCATTTTGCAGGCAGCACCTGATGGCTTGCCCCAAGGTATGAACTTTGCCACGGTCACCGTGCAATCTACTGTCATCAATGAAGCCGCAGAAACCATTCGCGTAGGCCTCTATATCAGCGAGACCGCGAGTAAAACAGGCGACTTGGCCAATGCCTCAGGCATGAATGCAATCGCAGTATCACCAACCCATCCTTGGTTTTTTGTAGCAGACATGCTCCAAATCAGGGCCTATAACATCTACAGTGGCGAGGTGGAGAAAACTTTCGCCAACACACCAGGTAACTCCATAGAAAGCCTAGCTCCCAGCTCTGATGGACGACAACTCTTCGCACACGCTGCTGGCGGCCATAAGCAAATCTACTGCCTGGATATTGAGAAAAATGAATGGACAACCATCAACTACAAGACCTACCGTCACGAACATGGCGGCTTTGACCCCTACCCCACAGAGATGCTTTATATCCGCCCTTCCGGCCACCCGATATTGTTGCTGAGCTCACGAGTAGCATTAGATGCCGCGACTGGTGCCTTGATTAACGAAAATGTCTGGCCAGCCATCTATTACAAGGAAGCATTTGCTGTTAGTGCAGATCAACGCAATGTCGCCACAATAGCGAAAGGGCTCAGCGGCATATTGCATTTAAACTATTATGAGCTTGAGTATTACCCCAATGGCAATGTGTACATGCAGAAGAAATCTTGGGGAGCGAATGCAGAAACCATGGCATACGTAGATGACATAGCCATGAGTGCAGAAGGAGATCATGTTTATATTGCAGCAAGAGCTCCCTACACACTCATGACCTATCAACGACAGCCCAATTCTAAACTGAGCTATCTGGGCGAAGATCACATTATTGATCCCGATGTGTGGGGGCCTGCTTACTCAGTAGAGGTAGCGGAAAATGGGCTCATCTATGCTGCACGCAATGGCATCAGCGTCTACAGACCTGACGGACATAAGGTCGCCAGCTATCAGGCATACCCTTCCCATGGCAATCAGGGCATGAAAATCTCCGGTGATGAAAAACGTCTTTTGATATTTGGAGGTGCAATATCTGGAAAAATTCCTATAAAGGGCTTCGCTACACAACCTTGATCGGTCAAGAACATCAACAAGAATAAACTGGAGTGAAAACCTCCCCCAATTTTACCAAACTATTTTTTTTCCATAGCATCGCGTGCCAGCAATGCTCCCCCCCCGTCTACCTTGTTATCACACATGGAGGGATTTCCACCACAAATGGGACATTCTTCCTCTGTACGGAAACGGTTGAGACCACCGCATGTACCTTTGAGAGGTTCACGCCCGGCCAGCACGCCAACAGCCATCAGGGTGATGAAAAAAAGGATGCCGGCAAGTGCGATCAGGAATACGGAAAACATGATGCATCCTCCTGGATACACGGCAGGCTCATGCCTGCACGGGCATCACGGTGCAGCAGGTGGAAGGTATCGGGTAAAGGCCCTGCTCTGTGCATGACGCTGCCCCTGCGCGGCCTGCTCGATGAAATACACGGGCATATCCAGTGTGTCGGCAAGCGCCAGTCCCTTCTCCGGCCCCAGTACATTGAAGGCCGTTGCCCAGGCATCAGCCAGTGTGGTGTTGCCGTCCGGCATGATGACGGTCACGGAAACACCGTGATGGGAAATCGGCCTGCCCGTTACCGGATCGATGGTATGTGAATAACGTACACCGTCGATTTCACGATAGTTGCGGTAGGAACCCGATGTGGAAACCGCATTGTGCTGCAAGGCCAGGCGTTGCAGGGGCTCGCCGCTGCCATCCGGCTTTTCGATGGCAATCACCCAACCACTGCCATCGGGCTTTTTGCCTTTCACCAGCGAGCAGCCTGCCACGCTCACCATGTAGTCGTGCACGCCGTGTGACTCCAGCCAGGCCGCCAGTGCATCCACGGCCACGCCCTCGCCTACTGACGAGAGATCAAGCTGGATGTCGGCACGCCGCATGAGTGCACGGCGCTCCCTGTTGATGCCGATTTTCTGCCAGCCCACGCGTGCACGCAGCGCCGCAATCTCGGCATCGGTCGGCGTTTTTACCGGTGTTGCCGCCGGGCCGAATCCCCAGAGATTGACCAGCAGCCCAACCGTGATATCGGAAGCGCCGGATGAAGCCTCGCTGACGGCAACAGCTGCACTGACGGCATCAAACAGCAAGTGGCTGACAGGCACCCACTCTCCCACAGGGGAGCGGTTGAAACGCATCAGCTCGGTATCCGGCTGATAAGTGGAAAGCACCTTGTTGGCATCGTCCAGCAGCGCCTGCATTTGCCGCTGCATGTCACCTGCCGTCATGCCTTGCGGCAATGCCGTGACCTTGACGGTCCAGGTCATGCTGTTGAAGGCAATGCCTGCGACTGTGTCCGGCTGACGTGCAGGCTTGCCCGCCGTACAGGCCGCGAGAGCGAACAAGAAAAACACGAACAGCGCGGTCCGTATACGAACACTCGCCCTGTACTCAGTCCTCATGCTCAACCACCGAAGTCATCCAGCAGGATGTTGTCACGATCAACCCCCAGGTCTTCGAGCATGCGTATCACCGCCGCATTCATCACGGGAGGACCACACATGTAGAACTCGCAATCTTCAGGCGCTGGATGGTTCTTGAGATAGTTTTCAAGAAGCACGTTGTGGATGAAGCCGGTCTTGCCCGTCCAATTGTCTTCGGGCTGGGGCTCCGACAGTGCCAGATGCCAAGTGAAATTGGGGTTTTCAGCCGCCAGCATATCGTACTCTTCCGTATAGAACGCCTCGCGCAGCGAGCGCGCGCCATACCAGAAGGAAATCTTGCGCGAACTCTTGAGGCGCTTGAGCTGGTCGAAAATATGCGAGCGCATGGGCGCCATGCCGGCACCACCACCGATGAAAATCATCTCGGTATCCGTATCCTTGGCAAAGAACTCGCCGAAGGGGCCGAATACCGTCACCTTGTCACCCGGCTTGAGCGAAAACACCCACGACGACATCACACCGGCAGGAATTTCGTGTAACTGTTTGAGCGGTGGCGTAGCGATGCGGATATTGAACTTGAGCAGTCCTTTCTCTTCCGGATAGTTGGCCATGGAATAGGCACGCACCACGGTTTCCGTATTCCTTGCCTTGATATCGAAAAGCCCGAAGCGCTCCCAGTCGCCACGGTACTCCGCTGGAATATCGAAATCGCCATAGGCCAGCTCATAAGGCGGTGCTTCCAGTTGCACGAAACCACCGGCACGGAAGTTCACATCTTCACCTTCCGGCAGTCGTAGTGTCAGCTCCTTGATGAAAGTCGCCACGTTGTCGTTGGCAATGACCTCGCACTCCCAGCGCTTCACACCGAAGAACTCTTCCGAGAGTTCAATGGCCATGTCCTGCTTCACGGCAAGCTGGCAACCCAGGCGCCAGCCTTCCCGGATTTCACGCCGGCTGAAATGCGGCTCTTCCGTGGGCAGGATGTCGCCGCCGCCGGAAATCACTTTCACGCGGCACTGGCCGCAACTGCCACCGCCGCCACAAGCCGAGGACAGGAAGATTTCCTTGTCGGCCAATGCCTGCAGGAGCTTGCTGCCACTGGAAATTTCCAGGCGTTTTTCCGGATCATGATTGATGTCGACCATCACGGACGCATCGGAGACCAGTCGGGAGCGGGCCGCCAGGATGATGGCGGCCAACGTCAGGATCATGCCGGTGAACGCCGCCATGCTGACAAGGATGACCAAAAGCTCGGACGACATGGCGACTCCCTACAACTGCACGCCGGAGAAGGACATGAAGCCCAGCGCCATGAGACCGGCCGAAATGAAGGTGATACCCATACCCTTCAGGGCATCAGGCACATCACTGTATTTCAGCTTCTCGCGCACGGCAGCAAGCAGCACGATGGCAAGCCCCCAGCCGATGCCCGACCCAAAGCCATACACCACGCTCTCCGTAAAGTTGTAGTCACGCTGCTGCATGAAGAGCGAGCCGCCCAGGATGGCGCAGTTCACCGCAATCAGCGGCAGGTAGATACCGAGGGCGTTGTAGAGCGAAGGCATGTATTTATCACAGGCCATTTCCAGCACCTGGATGAGGGCCGCCACGATGCAGATGAAGGTCATGAGCGAGAGAAAGCTCAGGTCCACGCTTTCCATGCCGGGCAGACCGGTCCAGGTCAGTGCTCCTTCCTGCAGCAGGTACTGCCACAACAGGTTGTTGAGCGGCACGGTGAGTGCCTGCACGAAGACCACGGCAATGCCCATGGAAATGGCGGTGCTGGTCTTCTTGGAGATCGCCAGGAAGGTGCACATGCCCAGAAAGAAACTGAGGGCCATGTTCTCCACGAACACGGAGCGCAGGAAAAGACCAAGGTAATGTTCCATGGATTATCGCTCCCTCAATGCTCGGCCGGGGCCTTGGAGTTCGGCGCAATGCGGAACTCCTCGCTTTCCTGCTGGTCAGGCTTCCAGGCACGCAGGGCCCAGATGATGAGGCCGATCAGGAAAAAGGCCGAAGGCGGCAACAGCAGGAGGCCGTTGGGCAGATACCAGCCACCGTTGTTGATGGTTTCGAGAATGGTGACGCCGAAAAGGCTGCCGGAGCCGAAAAGCTCGCGGATCACACCGATCAGCATGAGCAGGAGCGAATAACCCAGACCGTTGCCCAGGCCATCGATGAACGACGGCACGGGCGGATTCTTCATGGCAAAAGCCTCCAGCCGTCCCATCACGATGCAGTTGGTGATGATGAGCCCCACGAACACCGACATCTGCTTGGCAATCGCCGGCGTATAGGCCTGCAGGAACTGGTCGACGATGATGACCAGCGTGGAAACCACCACCATCTGCACGATGATGCGGATGGAATTGGGGATCACGTGCCGGATCATGCTGACGAAGAAATTGGAAAATGCCGTCACCAGCGTGAGGCCGATGGACATGGCGAGCGCCGTCTTCAGGCTGCTGGTCACCGCCAGCGCCGAGCAGATGCCCAGCACCTGGAAGATCACCGGATTGGTGCTCAGGATGGGATCGGTCAGCGTGGACCGGAGGTTGATCTTCTCGCTCATCTCACACCTCCCCCTTGCGCACTTTTTCCAGGAAGCGGCTGTAGCCCAGCTCGCCCAGCCAGAACTGCATCATGTGCGTGACGCCATGCCCGGTGAGCGTGGCGCCGGACAAGGCATCCACCTGATGGACAGCTTCGGGCTTCTCCGCATCCACACCGCCTGTCTTCAATTCGAAAAGCGGACGGGAAAAATCATGGCCATAAACCTGCTTGCCGGGCCACTGGGCCTGCCAGCGCGGGTTGTCGATCTCGCCGCCCAGCCCCGGGGTTTCGGCATGCTCGGTGAAGGTGATGCCGACCACGGTGTTGCCATCGCCCTTGAGCACGAGATAGCCATGCATGGTGGACCAGAGGCCGTAGCCGGAGACAGGCAGGATCAATTCCTTCACCCGGCCGTCAGGCTCGCGCAGCAGATAGATGTCGGCCTCGTTGGCGCGGCGCTTGAGCTTGGCAATGTCCTGCGCCGTGGAAAGGGCCATCGAGCGCTGCGGGTCACGGGTCGCCTTGCGCATGTCGAAATGCTCACCCTCGCCCAGCCGGCGGAAATCGCCGCTGTCGAGATCGACTACGTAATGCTCGAGCCCAGCAAACTTCTGGCGCACCTCGTCCGAAGAACCCTTGCCACCCGGCAGGAGCCCGGCGGCAGCCAGTATCTTGCGCTGCTTGTCGAGCTCCTTGTTCACCTGTTGCACTGGCTTGAGCAAGGTCACGGCAGCGGCTAGCGCAATCGAACACACCACGGACAGTACCGTGGCCACGAGCAGGGTCTTGGCGGGAGTTTCCCTAGACATTGCGCAAGGCCCTCCGCTTGATGTTCGCCTGCATCACGAAATAGTCGATCAGGGGGGCGCACAGGTTGGCGAAGAGGATGGCCAACATCATGCCTTCCGGATACGCCGGATTGATGACGCGGATGGTCACGGCCATCACGCCGATGAGCGCGCCGAAGGCCCATTTGCCAGCATCCGTCATGGCGGCGGAGACCGGGTCGGTCGCCATGAACACCATGCCGAAGGCGAAGCCACCCAGCACGAAATGCCAGTGCCAGGGCATGCTGAAGAGCGGGTTGGTTTCCGAACCGATGGCATTGAAAAAGAGGCTCATGCCTATCATGCCCAGCATCACGCCGCTCATGATGCGCCACGAAGCAATGCGCGTGACCAGAAGCACCACGGCGCCCAGCAGGATGCAGAACGTGGAGACCTCGCCCACCGAGCCCGGCATGAAGCCCCAGAAGGCATCCCACCACGTCACGGGTTGCAGCCCCTGTAGCGTCACGCGCTGCAAAGCGTCGAGCGAGGCACTGGCACCTGCCGCGTTGAGCTGGCCCAGCGCCGTGGCGCCCGTGAAACCGTCCACGCCTTTCCACACGGCGGCGTTGGCCGCCGTCCACACGGTGTCGCCCGACATCTGGGCCGGATAGGCGAAGAACAGGAAGGCGCGTCCGGCCAATGCCGGGTTCACGAAATTCTTGCCGGTGCCGCCAAACACTTCCTTGCCGATCACGACGCCGAAGGAAATCCCCAGCGCTACCTGCCAGAGTGGCACCGAGGGCGGACACACGAGCGCGAACAATACCGAAGTCACGAAGAAGCCTTCGTTCACCTCGTGCCCGCGTTTCATCGCGAACAGCACCTCCCAGGCGCCGCCCACCACGAAGGTGACGACATAGATCGGCACGAAGAAGGTGGCACCGTACAGGAAGGCCGACCACGCGTTGGTGGCATCAAAATTGGCGAGGTTGGCCACCAGCCAGTAGCGCCAGCCCTCCAGCACCATGTCGGGCGTGATGCCCTTGGCGGCCGCAAGATGCAGCACCGCCAGCGCCTGGTAGCCCGTGTTCCAGATACCGAAGAACATGGCCGGGAAAGTCGCCAGCCACACCAAGATCATGATGCGCTTGAGGTCGATGTTGTCGCGCACATGCGCGGCGGCATGCGTGACCGAGGCCGGTTTGTAGAGGAAGGTGTCCACCGCTTCGAAGAGAGCGTACCAACGGTGATAGCGCCCGCCTTTCTCGAAGTGCGGTGCCACTTTATCGAGTTGCCGACGCAACAGCTTCACGGGTCAGCCCTCCTTCTCGATGCGGGTGAGCACATCCCGAAGGATGGGCCCGTATTCGTACTTGCCGGGGCAGACATAGGTGCATAGCCCCAGGTCTTCTTCGTCCAGTTCCAGGCAGCCCAGTTGCTGCGCGGTTTCGGTATCGCCCACCACGAGATAACGCAGGAGGTGCGTGGGCAGGATGTCCAGCGGCATCACGGCCTCGTAGGTGCCGATGGGCACCATGGCACGCGGGCTGCCGTTACTGCTCGTGGTCATGGGGAAAAGCCGTCCCAGCCACTTGCCGAGATAAAGGCCGATAGCGGAATGCTTGTCGGCCCCGGGACGCAGGTAGTGCACGAACTCACGCTCGCGGCCCTCGGCCAGCACGGCCACCTGCAGGTGGTAACGGCCCAGCCAGTTTTCGGTGCCCGTTGCCGTGCGGCCCGAGAGGATGGAGCCGGAAATCACGCGGTTGTCGCTGCCCTGCACTTCCCCCGCCACCAGATCCGTGAGCGAAGCCCCAAGACGGGACCGCACAAGACGCGGTTGCCTCACCTGGGGCCCACCCAGCGCCACGACACGGGAAACATCCAGACGCCCTTCGCGGAACAGGACACCGATGGCGATCACGTCCTGATAGCCAATGTGCCAAACAGTCTTGCGGGTCGAGACACCATCCAGGAAATGGATATGCGTGCCGGCAAGTCCGGCCGGATGCGGCCCGGAAAATTCATGCGGCGAAAAACGGCCAGTGGCAAAAGCACTGCCTGCTCCCTTGCAGACAAACATCTTGGGCACCAAGCAGCCCAGCACACTCAGGCCATCATTGAAATCCTGCTGGCGCTCGCGGATGACCACGGCCGGATCGGCCGCCAGCGGAT
Organism: Moraxellaceae bacterium; assembly: GCA_037189985.1. Lineage (GTDB taxonomy): Bacteria > Pseudomonadota > Gammaproteobacteria > Pseudomonadales > Moraxellaceae > UBA2031. The sequence continues at coordinate 12,559 of JBBCJX010000003.1, read as the reverse complement.
TGGTATCCATGGCCGTCACAAAGAGCGAAGAAGGCTCGCTGCCCGGCTCCTTACAAGGGGCAGGAATACGGCTGAAGGGACGAGTACGGAAGGCTGCCCAGAGTCCTGATGCCAGAAGCTGGGCCTGCACCTGATCACGACTGAGGGCGGCAAGATCGGCATGCCTCGCAAAGGTAACCGCCTCGGTATTGTCAGGCTCGACATCAATGACCAGCGACTGGAAGACACGCCGCTCACCGCGGTGGATGGCACGCACGCGGCCTGCGGCCGGTGAGGCAAAAACCACCTCCGGGTTTTTCTTGTCGGTGTACAACGGCTGGCCGAGAGCGACACGGTCGCCCTCCGCCACCATCATGGTCGGTTGCAGTCCCGGGTGATCGGCGCCCAGCAGGGCCACCGAACGAACGGCCGCACTCTCACTCAGGGTCTGGGATGGCTGCCCGGCAATGGGCACATCCAGACCACGCCTGATCTTGATCATGGTGTCGTCCAGCAAGGGAAATCAAAAAACAGCAATGGCCAAAAGGTGTCTCACCACCTCCGCTGGCACGCCGCCGCGTTTTTTCTTGAATATCGCGGACTTGGCGCATACCAGCCAGTATGCCAACAATGCTCTGGATTCTAGGGAAACCCGTGGCAAATGCCACCTAAAAAATCCGTAGAAATGCCGCTGCCTTACACAAAATCCACGGATGGCAGACCACTTGGCCTGAAATGCATGAGGCCGGCATAAGCCGGCCTCATGGAACTGTCTGATCCGTCAGTTTCAGGCAGGCTGAATCAGTCCGGATAGTGCGGCAGGTGCAGGCCGGCAATCTGCTCGACGATGCGCACCACCTGGCAGCTGTAACCCATCTCGTTGTCGTACCAGACATAGAGGGTCACGTGGTTGCCATTGACGATGGTGGCCTGGGCATCGAACACACCGGCGGAGCGCGAACCGATGAAGTCGGTGGAGACCACTTCGGTGGAGTTGGTGTAGTCGATCTGCCCTTGCAGGTCAGAGTGGATGGCCACGTCACGCAGGTACTCGTTGATCTCGTCACGCGTCACTTCACGGGTCAGCGCGAGATTGAGGATGGCCATGGAGACATTGGGCGTCGGCACACGGATGGAGTTGCCAGTGAGCTTGCCCTGCAACTGCGGCAGCGCCTTGGCCACGGCCTTGGCAGCGCCGGTCTCGGTGATGACCATGTTGAGCACGGCGGAACGGCCACGGCGATCGGCCTTGTGGTAGTTGTCGATGAGGTTCTGGTCGTTGGTGAAGCTGTGCACCGTTTCCACATGGCCGGAGACGATGCCGAACTTCTCGTCCAGCACCTTCAGGGTCGGCGTGATGGCGTTGGTGGTGCAGGAAGCGGCGGACAGGATCTTGTCGTCCGCCGTGATGTCCTTGCTGTTCACGCCGTAGACGATGTTCTTGATGCTGCCCTTGGCCGGTGCAGTCAACAGCACACGGGCAATGCCCTTGCTTGCCAGGTGGCGACCCAGGCCCTCTTCGTCCTTCAGCTTGCCGGTATTGTCGATGAGGATGGCGTCCTTGATGCCGTAGACACTGTAATCCACGTCTTCAGGCTTGCCGGCATAGATCACCTTGATGAAGTTGCCATTGGCAATGATGGCTTCGTTTTCTTCATCCACCGCGATGGTGCCTTCGAAAGGACCATGCACGGAATCACGACGCAGCAGGGAAGCACGCTTCTGCAAGTCGCCGTCCTGCGTCTTGCGCACAACGATGGCGCGCAGGCGCAGGCCATCACCACCGCCCGCATCTTCAATGATGAGGCGGGCCAGCATACGGCCGATACGGCCGAAACCGTAGAGCACCACGTCGGTGGGCTGGCGGTCGGTCTTCTTGCCCACGGCCGGGGCCAGGGTCTTCTTCAGCAGTTCTACAGGATCAGTTCCCTTTTCCTTGGCTTCGATGGCCAGCTTGCCAAGATCCACCAGCACGTTGTTCACGTCCAGCTCGACCAGGGCCTGCAACAGCGGCCAGGTATCCACCACGGAAAGATCGCCGGCGATCATGCGCACGCGGCGGTGGTGCTTGAGTATCTGTATGACGGAGCGGTTGACCAGGCTGCGGCCGAAGACGGCGACGATCACGTTCTTTTCGCGGTAGAGCTTGCCGATGATGGGGATCATGTTCTCGGCAATGGCTTCGCGGTTCTTCCAGCGACCGAAGTGGTCTTCCTGCAGGGCTTGGATGGTGTTGCTCAAGGGCTCGTCCTCATCAGGCGGGTGGAGACTGCACGCGGCACCGGCTGGCCGGAAATGCTGGCGGCAGCATGCAAAGAGGGCGCGGATTCTAGCCGGTTTGGCCACTTTTGTCAGGCCAACCCCGCCATGGTGGCTTCACCGCACTGCTACCCTGCACTGCCCTGTTTTACCCGGCCCGGACTCCACTATGCTGGAGACATCCCAAGCCCCTTGAGGAGAGAGGCATGTATTACTCCCTGAACACAGCCGGACTGCTTGCGGCAGAGCCACCTGCCGGTGCCCGCCAGCTTGTCATCCTGTTGCATGGCGTAGGCTCGCGGCCAACCGACATGCTGGGCCTGGCCGAAGCCTTCCGCAGCACCTGGCCTGATGCCGCCATTGCCATCCCGCAAGGCATGCAACCTTTTGATGCCGCCCTGCACGACCGCTATCAGTGGTTTTCCCTGGCCGGTGTTACCGAGCAGAACCGACCCGAGCGCGTGGCCGGCGTACTGCCTGCCTTCATCGAGCTCGTGCGCGGCATTCAGGAAACAACAAAGGTGCCACCTACCGACACCGTTTTCGCCGGTTTCTCGCAAGGTGCCATCATGGCGCTGGAAGCCGTGAGTGCTGCCGACGGGCTGGCCGGACGTGTGCTGGCATTTTCCGGGCGCTATGCCCGCCTGCCGGAGACCGCCCCGAAAAGCAGCAGCATCAGCTTCTATCACGGCGATCAGGATGAGGTCATACCACTGCGCCATGCGCAGGATGCCTTTGATCATTTGCAGGAACTGAGAGGCGATGTGTCGCTGGATATTGCCCATGGCATTGGCCATGAGCCTCATCCAGCACTGGTTGCGCATGCCATAGACCGCCTGAAAAACCAGATTCCCGCACGTCTGTGGCGGCGTGCTCTGACAGGACAGTAATCACGAGGCTCACCGCTAGCTCTCCTGTCGTCCCGGCGAAGGTCGGGACCCCAGTGCCTTTGCTTTTCCCGACCTGTGGAGATTACTTCTGGTACTTCCCCTTCCAGTCCTCATAAGGCATGCCATAGATGATCTCCCGCGCCTCGGGATCAGTCAGGGCAATCCCCTTCTCCTCTGCCGCCGCCCGATACCATTTGGAGAGGCAGTTGCGGCAAAAGCCGGCAAGATTCATGAGGTCTATGTTCTGCACATCGGGCTTGTCACGCAGATGCTGTACCAGACGGCGAAAGGCAGCAGCCTCAAGCTCGGTACGTTGCTGTTCGGTCAGGTCAGTCATGGCTAAATTCTGCTGGAGGCGGCTTTCCGCTGAAGAGGCAAGGATTAAGGCACAACGCTTATGGCACGACAAGAAAACATAATAATGAGACAGCGGGCATTGTGTTCGCTGTAGCGCAACAGTCGACAGCATTAAGCTACGCTTTCGTTGCTCAAACTTACCCCCCTGATGTGAAAGGAGTCATCCATGGCAAAGGCAATTGTCATCATCTGTCCCCGTCGTCCCGACCTCGTCGGCCAACCCCTGCTCGGGCATACCGCCTGGGGCTATGAATATCCGGATGGTTCCTGGGGCATAGGTGCCATCGAGGGAGAAAACTGGCAAGGCAGCTACAACGGCTTCTGGGCATTGCGTGTACCCAATCTGAGGGCTGCACTCATGTATTTTGCCGAGACTGGCAGCAAACACGGTAACGAGTATGACTATTACAAACTGCTGACCGTTTCCAACGGCATCACGCCCGACTGGAAGGCCGCCGACAATGTCGTGGCCTGGGCCAAGCACCAGAAATACAACCTGTTTGGCGGCAACTGCATGAACCGTACCTATGACGTGCTGCGTGCTTTTGCAAATTGCGCCTACAACGGCAAACAACTGCCTTCACCGGATCACAACTGGATTCCCAATGGCTGGTTCAACGCCATACAAACGCCGGACTATTACAAGTTGCCCACGGTTGTGCATACGCTCTCACGCAACCCTGCCCCGGCAACAACGGCGATTGAGCTGCCAGAAAACCCATCTACGCCTTCATGGCGCGTAGGTGAAACACTACCTGATACAAAAGAAAATCCCGACTGGAAAGTTGTCAGCTTCATAGCGCCGAAAGAAGCATCACCTGTAGAGTAACCCTGTAGAAAACGCAGCCCGGACGCCCAGAAACCGAGTCCGGGCTACGCCTTTTCCGGCATCTTCCGCGAAAAGACCAGCGTGTCGCCTTTGGATAGTTTCTTGTTGAAACCATAACCCTCCACGCTGAAATTCTTGAGCGCTTCCGGTTCGCTCACGCGGTTTTTCACAATATAGGCCGCCATCAGCCCCCTCGCCCGCTTCGCATAAAAACTCACCATCTTGAACTGACCGTCTTTCTCCTCACGGAATTGCGGGGTGATCACGTGGGCTTTCAGGGCTTTAGTTAATGCCGCCTTGTTGTATTCGTCCGAGGCAAGATTCACCAGCACATCATCGCCCTGCTCTGCCAGCGCCTTGTTCAATGCCCGGGCAATCGTGTCTCCCCAGAAAGCGTAGAGATTGCGGCCAGCGGGATTGGTAAGGGCCGTGCCCATTTCAAGGCGATAGGGTTGCAGCCTGTCCAGCGGGCGCAGCAGGCCATACAGGCCGGAAAGAATACGCAGATGGTTTTGCGCATAATCATGATCAGCGGCACTGAAGGTGCCGGCCTGCATGCCTTCATAGACATCGCCCATGAAAGCCAGGATGGCGGCACGGGAATTCCTGTCCGTGAAGCGCGGTGACCAGTCGCTGAAACGTGCCACATTGAGGGCGGCGAGCTTGTCGCTGATGCCCATTAGGCTGCTCACTTCCTGCGGTGAAAGATCACGCAGGATGGTGATCAGCTCCCTGGTTTGTGGCAGGAAATCCGGCTTGGTCAGGGGCAGATCAGGAACCGGGCTGTCGTAATCCAGGGTCTTGGCGGGGGAAAGGATGGCAAGCATGGGTAATCTCCGAAGGGCGGCATTCTAGCCTCTGTCAGGCGCCACCGTTAAACTGCGCGCATCCATTGCCACGCCAGGCATCCAGGTGGAGCCGTATTGCCATGTCACTCATGAAGCTCGAAAAACGCGGAGCTGTTCACGTTCTCACCCTCACCAACGGGGAGAACGACAACACCTTCAATCCTGATGTCCTGACAGCCTATGGCCGCAACCTGGACCGTATTGCGAACAGCGTGGAAAACGGTGCGCTGCTCATCACCAGCGACCACTCCAAGACTTTCTGCAACGGCATCGACCTGCCCTGGCTGCTCACGCAATCACCTGAAAGCTTCCAGTCCTTCGTGACCGAACTGGAAAACCTCTTCCTGCGTATCGCCACCCTCAACCTGCCCGTGATTGCTGCCATCAATGGCAACTGTTATGCCGGCGGCGCCATCCTTGCCTCTGCCTGCGACTTCCGCCTGATGCGCCAGGATCGTGGCCGATTCTGCTTTTCAGAGGTCAACATCAAGATTCCCTTCAGCCCGGCCATGATCGAAACCATACGGCTGATGCCCGACGCCAAATCCCTGCATGACCTTGCCCTCACCGGCCGCGCCATCGGCGGCGAAGAGGCTCTGGGCATGCGGGTCGTGGACAGCATCCACAGCGAAACAGGGCTGTTCCCGGAGGCACTCGCCTTTGCCGAACTCATGGCACAGAAACACCGTGCCACCTACGGCACCATCAAGCACAGCCTGCGCCCTGCCGTGGTTGCCCTGGCCCGTGAACGTGGGCTGATCCGTGCCTGAACTCATTGCCGAAAAAGCCATAGCCCTCAGCACGCGTGTCACGCGCGTGCTGGCCGCCAACCCCGGCTTCATGACCGGCCCCGGCACCAACAGCTACCTTATCGGCCACAAGGAAATTCTCGTGGTCGATCCCGGCCCGGCGATTCCCGGCCATGTCGATGCGCTGATGGAAGCCGCCGAAGCACTGGGCGGGAAAATCCGCTGGATCGCCCTTACCCACACACATCAGGACCATGCACCAGCTGCCCTGGAGCTCAAGGAGCGTACCGGTGCCGACATTCTTGGCCAGTCACCACTGCCCAGTGATCCGGCGCAGGCACTGATCCGTGTCGACCGCACACTGGCGCATGGCGACCGGCTGCAAACGGCGGAATTTTCCCTGCGCGCACTGCACACTCCCGGCCATGTGGGCAATCATCTTTGCTACCTGCTGGAAGAAGAAAAGCTGCTGTTCAGCGGTGACCACCTCATCAATGGTTCCACCGTCGTCATCATTCCGCCCTCGGGCAGCATGGGCGACTACCTGCGCTCGCTGGAACTGCTGACGCGTGAAGACATTGCCCGGATCGCACCCGGCCACGGCGATGTTATCGACAATGCGCAGGCGCTCATCCAGTTCACCATCCACCACCGACTCGCGCGCGAAGCCAAGGTGATGGCCAAGCTCACTCCCGAGCTGCAAACACTCGAAGCCCTGACCGCGCAGGTCTATGACGACGTGAGCCCTGCCCTGCATCCGGTGGCGCGCTATTCGCTGCACGCGCATCTGATCAAGTTGCGGGATGAAGGCAAAGCCGTGGAGTCGTTGGAGGGATGGTCGCTGTAATACCGCAGGAAAGTCACCGGGTCCCGGCCTGCGCCGAGCCCCGGTGTACACATGAACTCACTCCTGCCCCTTGCGGGCAATGAGCTTTTTCCGCCACCACGGCCAGTCCGTGTCCTTGGCGCGAATCTCGAACAACTCATCCATCTGCCGGTAAATCGCCGCCTCCACTTCGTGCCGGACTTGCCACTGGGCATCGGGATTGTTGCTTGCCGCCTGGAGTGCGCGGGTGGGAATGCGCTCGCCGAACATGAAATACATTTTCTCGGGGCGTGGAATCAGGGTTCCGCCCACGCCACCGATGAGAGGACCCAGCGTATCGCCTCCGCGGAACAGCTTGTCCATGGCCCCCGTACGCTGCGCCAGCCGGCCGAGCAGGCTCTGCTGGAAGGCTTTGCTGTCATAGCGGATGTCATAGGCATCGTCAGCGCCAATGGCGGCGAAGGGAATGATGTCATAACCATGCTGCATGGCCATGCGCGCAAAACCGGTACGGCGCTTCCAGACCAACCGATACTCCTCGCCCCGATTCTTCATCACCTCACGCGCACCACCGGGGTAGACGATGATGTGCTGGCCGCTTTTCATGAGTGCCGAGCAATTCTCGGGCGTGCCGGGCACGGCGCCAAACTCCAGGAGGGTGCGCCCCCAGACCGGCACCTTGAAGTGCAGATGGTCACCCAGCGAGCGGAAATAGATACCGGTCTGCTCGTAGGTTCCCAGCACCATGAGAGGCGCATCGATCACGCCATACAGGGTGTGATTCCCCACATAGAGCGCCGGGCGGTCAGGATGCAGGTGCTCAAGACCGTAGAGCTGGGGATCGAACCAGAAGCGCTGTGCCGCCAGCCGGCGCTGCAGGCGGCGTAGTGACGGTGCGGTGTAGTCTGCGAGTTTGAGTGCCATGAAAATCAGGCCGCCATATGAGAAGTATGGCCATGATACCGGGACATTCTGTCCGGAACACTGGCCTGATCGACAGGCTCTTCAGGTAGAATGCGCCATCTTTAAGTTCCTGCCGGATGTATTGATGAGCGACAACCCGAACGAGATGAAGCGGCTCAAGACCGGTGCCTTCGAGCGCCGTCTTTCCTTGGCCAAGGCCGGCTTCATCGCAGGAGCCCGTTTTGCCGGAGGCACCGCCGGCTCCATGTTTTCCAGTCCCGAGCAACGTGAAGAAAAACGCCGGCGCGTACTGGCCGAACAGGCACAGTATCTCGTGCGCGAACTGGGCAAACTCAAGGGTTCCGTCGTCAAGATCGGCCAGATGATGGCCCTTTACGGCGAGCACTTCCTGCCGCCGGAAATCACCCGTGCCCTGCACCAGCTCAACGACGACACCACCACCCTCTCCTGGTCCTCGCTGGAGCCGGTGGTGCGCGAACAGCTCGGACCACAGCGTTTTGCCGAACTGGAAATAGACCCGGAGCCCCTGGGAGCTGCCTCGCTGGCACAGGTCCACCGTGCCCGCCGCAAGAGCGATGGCGCCGAAATGGTCCTGAAAATCCAGTATCCGGGCGTTGCCGATGCCATTGATGCCGATCTCAACCTGGTCACGCAGATGCTCAAGCTGACCAAGGCCGTGCCGCAATCCCGGGAGTTCGAGGAGTGGCTGGACGAGGTGCGCATGATGATGCACCGCGAGGTGAACTACCCCAAGGAAATGGAAACCACCCAGCGCTTCCACGGCTGGCTCAAGGACGATCCGCGCTACATCGTGCCGACCATTTTTCCCGAATACTGCACAGACACCCTGCTCTGCATGAGCTTCGAGCGTGGTGTGCCCATCAACAGTCCCATCGTGCTCGGGCTGACGCAGGAGCGTCGCAACCGCATTGCCGAGGCAGCGCTGGACATCTGCTGCCGCGAGGTTTTCGAGTGGGGCGAGTTGCAGACCGACCCCAATTTCGGCAACTACCTCGTGAAACTGTCGGAAAAAGAAGGCGGAATCGACCGCATCGTGTTGCTGGATTTCGGTGCCGTGCGCGATTTCCCGGACGACATCCTGGAGCTGGCCCGCAACCTCACCCATGCCGCGTTTTACGAGAACCGGGAAGAAATGAAGGCCGCCATGAAGGGCTTCAGTTTCTTTGACGGCATGCCGGACAGCACCAAGGAGAGCATCGTCAGCCTGTTCTTCCTGGCCATCGAACCCTTCTCCGATCTCAAGAACGTGCCGCCGGAAACCTTGAATGAAGACGGCATGTACTGCTGGGCCCGCAGCAAGCTGCACCTGCGCGCCACCTCCATGGCAGCAAAATCGGCTGCCACCCGGCATTTCTCCATTCCGCCCAAGGAATTCATGTTCCTGAGCCGCAAGCTCATGGGCGCCTACACCTTCATGACGGTGATCGACGCACAAATTTATGCCCGCAAGCTGCTGGAGCCTTATCTCAAGGCGCCCGGGGCGCCGGCTTGAGGCAAGCTGTGGTCATAAAAAAGGGCGCCTGATGGCGCCCTTTTTCATCCCGCCGCCATCAGTTATCCGTGATGCCGTGCTCTAAGGTCGACTGGCTGAGCACGGCACTCACCAAGCTGTCGATGTCCAGCTCGTGGGCATCCATCTGCCCGTCGATAATGAGCTGGCTCAGGCCGTGCACAAGGCTCCAGGCGCGCATACCCGTGGCCAGGACTTCCGCATCCGCCACGGGCCGGCCCAGGATGGCGGCCACGCTGAAGCGCATACCCTCATAGGAAAGCTGCGCCGCTGCCCGCAGTTCGGGGTCCGGGTTGCCGGCAGCGAAGCGGCCGAACATGAGCCGGAACAGGGCCGGGTGGTGACGGGCAAAGCGCACATAAGCGCGACCCGCCTCGAGAAAGCCCGTGGCCGGTGTCGAGCCCCCCTGCAGGGCCATGGCCTGGGCCGAGGTCAATCGGAGAAAGCCTTCGGCCGCCATGGCAGACAGCAGCGCCTCCTTGCCGGCGAAGTGTCGGTAAACAGCGTTGGCAGAGACGCCTACCCTACGAGTGAGTTCCCGTAGGCTGAAATCAGCCTCCCCCGCCTCCAGCATTTCCAGCCCCTTGGCCAGAAGGGCTTCCCGCAGGTTGCCATGGTGGTAGGACGGCCCGTCGGGGCGTTGTAATCCAGATGTTGACATCGTGAACATCAATCTCCAATCTAATGTTTACATCATACACATCAAGCCGGTCGCTGCCACCGGCCCATGGCCCCCATGGAGGGAAACATCATGCTGCAATCCCGCCCCGTCCAGAAAGCTGCCGTCTGGTTGCTCGACAGGCTCCAGAAGCGCGTACCCTACAGCCCGCACAACATGTATCTGGAAGGCCCCTTCGCGCCAGTAAAAGAAGAACACGACAGCACCGATCTCCCCATCATCGGCACACTTCCCCCCGAGCTGGACGGTCTTCTCGCCCGCATCGGCCCCAATCCGCTGGAAGTTCCCAACCCGGCCACCCACCACTGGTTCCTGGGCGATGGAATGGTGCACGGCCTGCGTCTGAAAGAAGGCCGCGCACTCTGGTATCGCAGCCGCTATGTGGGCGTGGACAATGTGAACCGCCGTCTGGGTCGCCCGCGAGCCCCGGGCCCGCGCCACAGTGTCTCCGATGTGGTGAACACCAACATCATCGGCCATGGCGGCAGCCTCTGGGCACTGGTGGAGGCGACCGCCCTGCCTGTGGAACTGGACGCCGACCTCAACACCGTGAAGCACGGCATGTTCGACAGCCGCCTGAAAGCCTCCTTCACGGCGCACCCGCACAAGGACCCGGCCACGGGTGAACTGCACGCCATCTGCTACGACGGCTTCGACCAGAAGCACATCCGCTACTTAGTGATCGGCACCGACCGGCAGGTGAAAAAGAACCTGACCATTCCCGTGCGCCACGGCCCGATGATGCACGACAGCGCCCTCACGGAAAAAAACGTGCTGCTCCTGGATTTGCCCGTCACTTTCTCGGTCAGCGCCGCGCTCAAGGGTGCAGGCCTCCCCTACGCCTGGAACCCGAAACACCCGGCACGCGTCGGCAAGCTGCCGCGCAACGGTACGGCCGACGACGTGCGCTGGTACGACATCGAGCCCTGCTTCGTCTTCCACAGCTGCAATGCCTTTGAAAAAGACAACGGCGACACCGTGCTGGACGTGGTGGTGCACCAGCGCATGTTCGACCAGTCCATTCAAGGCCCGGAGGCGCAGCAGGTGACCTTCGAGCGCTGGACACTGCCGCGTGAAGGCACGCGCGTGCAGCGACAGGTGATTTCCCGCGAAGGCCAGGAGTTTCCCCGCTTCGACGAACGCCTCACTGGCAAGCCTTACCGCTATGCCTATGCCATAAGCATCAATATGGACAACCAGGCGAACGCCTTGCTCCGCCATGATCTGGAAACCGGTGAGAGCACACAGCGTGCCTTCGGGCCCGACTGGGGGGCAGGCGAATTCGTGTTCGTGCCACGCCAAGGCGGCACAACAGAAAACGACGGCTGGCTCATGGGCTATGTGCATCACCGGGAAAACCTGCCCAGCAAGGTGGTGATTCTGGATGCACGCGACCTCACGACTGTGGCCGAAGTGCAGTTGCCCGTGCGCGTGCCGCTGGGTTTCCACGGCAACTGGATTCCCGCCCAAGCACCTGTTCAGAATCCTTGAAAAAAACACTGTCATCCCCGCGGAGGCGGGGATCCAGTGTCTTTTCAGCGGCACTCAAAGGCGCTGGGTCCCCGCCTTCGCGGGGACGACAGTTTTTGAACACTTGAGCCATTTCAAAAGACACTACAGACACGAGAGTACTGACACGATGCCGCCATCTCTCGCACAACTCGCCACCTTCCTGCTACTAGCGCTGACCAGCATCGCCCACGCCCGCCCGCTCTGTGTCTTCGACATGGCGGGCGCGCAGGGGCCACTGACCACCGCCATGAAGGAGTTCGCGCTCTACAGCAAGAGCAAAGGCCAACCCCTGGAAGTCAGGACCTATGTGGACGAGCGCGTGGCCACCGAGGACTTCAAGGCCGGCCAGTGCGATGCCGTACTGCTCACCGGCGTGCGCGCCCGCCCCTTCAACAGCTTCACCGGCAGCATCGACTCCGTGGGCGGCCTGCCAGACTACGGCATGCTGCAACGCCTGCTGGACACCCTCGCCCGCCCCGACGCCGCCGCGCTGATGCGCCAGGGCGACTACGAGATCGGCGGCATCCTGCCCCTGGGCGCGGCCTATCTCTTCCTGCGCGACCGCCGCATCGACAGCGTCGCCAAGATGGCCGGGCGCCGCCTCGCCGTGCTGGAACACGACGCTGCACAACTGCGCATGGCCGAACGCATCGGGGCGCAGGCTGTGAGCGCCGACGTCACCACCTTCGCCGGCAAGTTCAACAACGGCGCCGTGGACGTGATTGCCGCGCCCGGCATCGCCTACATGCCGCTGGAACTCTACAAGGGCGTGGGCACGCAGGGCGTGGTCGTGAAACTTCCGGTGGCCCAACTCACGCTGCAACTGGTGATGCGTCGTGCCGCCTTTCCCGAGGACTTCGGGCAACAAGCCCGCGGCTGGTTCGCAGGCCGCAGCGAAGACGCCCTGCGCCTCATCCGCCAGGCCGAGGACGACATCCTGTTCTTCTTCCCCGTGCCCGACGGCGAGGAAGGACAATACCGCGAAATGATGCGCGAAGCCCGCATCAGCCTGACCACCGAAGGCATCTACGATGCGCGCATGATGCGGCTGATGAAGAAAGTGCGCTGCCGCGCCCTGCCCGATGCGGCCGAATGCAGCGACAACCGGGAGTGAGCATGAGACTTTCTTCGAATCCTCTCTGTCGTCCCCGCGCAGGCGGGGACCCAGTGTCTTTT
>JBBCJX010000002.1:0-2701 GCA_037189985.1 Moraxellaceae bacterium | reverse complement strand
TTGCAAGGAATGCTTGGGCACCTTCGGCCGTCTGTGCGCTCTGTGCATGCACAGCGGTCGTTTGCAGAGACAGGCATGCAACAAACATCGCCATGCCGAACGAAATTTTTGCCTTGATCATGAATTCCCCTGATTTGTTTTTCCCATGGAGACGCACCGTCACAGCGACACCGCCACGTCTTCACGGAAACGAGGGCGAGCGTTCTGCATCTTGGCCTCCTCGCCCGCGCTCCGGTTCCACACATAACTGAAATTGCCTTCGGAGCTGATCTCTCGACCACTCGCCCGGCACCGCGCGATGAAAGCATCCTTCAGTGCATGCACGGCCGCATAGGCCTGATCGTCCGACCCGGTCGGCAGGAATCCCGTGCCGCCCCACCCCGGCGGACCCGGACGGGTGATGACATTCGAATAGCAAGTCGGATTGACCGTATCGTCAGGTTTGTTCTGCAGGCTGATGCTGAGGATGAAGCGCAGCGGTTTCAGTGTAGCCTCGGAGGCGGCCGGCTTGGAGGGCGCCGGAGACGACGCTGTCTGCTGTGTCTGCTGTGCACGCAGTTGTTGCTGGCGGGCACGCTCGGCTGCGGCCTGGGTGACCAATTCACGCTCGCGAGCCTCGGTGACCCGAGTCTGGCTGGCCTGGCGTGCAGCATCCTGCGCCGTTTGTGCCGACGACGGCACAGATTGTGATGCCTGCGCGTACTGTTGCTGGCGGACACGTTCAGCCTCGTGGCGTTGCCGCTCTTCCTCGTACTGGCGACGTTCCGCAATAACCCTCTGCTGGCGCTGTACGTCACGGATAAAGGCGTCCTGTGCCTCGCGCTCGGCCTGATGCTTGGCCATCTCGCTGTTGAGAGTATTGAGGAAAACGGCGGCGAGGTTCGGTGCGGGCGCAGGCGCCTCTTCCTCCCAGTACTGCGCTTCTTCCAGTGCCGCCATTTGTTGCTGTTCGAATTGCTGGCGTTGCTGCTCGGCGGCTTGCTGTTCGCGAGTGAGCGCCTGTGCGCGGCGCACCTTGTCGCCCTCGATGCGCTGACGCAGGGTAGCGAGCTCCGCCGCGGACAGGTTGCGTGGACCAGACTTCGGCTCCTGCGCCGTCGTGACGGAGGCTTGTGACGTTGCAGGCACGATGGGTGCTGTTGTGGGCAACGATTGCGGTGGTGGAGTGGCTGCGGCGGGCGCAGGCGCTTCGGCGGCGGCTACGGGAGCCGATGCAATCATCGGGGCCGCGGGCTCCTGGGTCACGCTGGGACCTTGGGTCTGCTCCAGTCGCAACGTACTGGCAACACGTTCAATCTGGTTGTCCTTGTCCAGTTTCAGCGCATCCTCTACGTAACGCCCCTCCACGATCGAGACCCGCGAAGGCATCTTGAGGAAGTTGCCACGGCGTATCCACGTGACGGATCCATCCGACGCGATACGGCCATCGAAGGTATACAGACCACCGTTGTAGACAGACACCAATTCGCCCGGCTGTTCACCTTTGCGAATGACCGTCGTCCGCATGAGACCACGCTTTTCGACGATGGTGTCGTCCGGGCCCCAGCGCCATGAAACCCGCTCTCCGTAGCCCGCGAAATCGGTACCGGGCAAGCGCGCATAGACGCCCCAAGCCGCAGGATCCGCTTCCGGTTCCGCAGCGACCAGTATGTGGACGGACATCAGCCACATGGCACCAATCAGCCAGACAACGCCTGACCTCGTTCTCCCGGTGGACTTCATGGCGCTCCCCAGCGCGTGCAGATGCCCGAAGTGTAACGGGTAATTCACAATTTCTGCTCAGTGCCTGCAGTTGGCATCACCAGCACTACAGAAGCATCGCAGCACCAAACATCACCACCGGTGCCGTGCAGCAGACTATTTGCATGCTTCCCGCACCATGGCATCCAGACCACTCAGATGGTCATAGTTCCTGTACAAGCCCATGGTGTCCAATTGCCGCTGGCGTCGTACCTTGGCCGCATTGCAACGCGCCGCGTTGCTGGTGTTCTCAACCGGTATTACCGCCCCAGAAGACGATGTCCGCCGGCTTTGGACCCGATGACCACGACCGGCCATGCGGGCCATAGTGTCGGCTTCCTGCTTGCGCTTCTGATCTGCCAAGGCACGGGCACGTTGCTGCTCGTAGGTAAGTGGCGGCTCCGGCGTGTATGTCTGTGCCTTTACCTCCCGGCTACCAGCAGGGCACGTTGCACTCTGGAATGAAGCGTGGCCCTTGGCGTCCACACACTTGCGGATAACATCTTGCGCATGGGCTGAAGCCGCAATAAGTATCAGCACACTGAAAATCCATTTCATGGCTATCTCCTGTTTACAAAAAAATCAAAGCTCTCCAATAAGTTGAGCGATTAGGCACCTTGATTGTTCTTTTTTTGATTTTTCGGCTATCGCAGCCAGGTCCCTCTTGTGAAACATGAACCCATGCAGGAGCGGGTCTCTGCCCGCCACTCAGCATCCCGAGGGCAGCATCGCGGCCAAGAGTTACTCCTACAGGGTGTTACGCATGCATGGTGCTGGCCTGGAGCGGCCGATGCTTGCAGCATCTGGGCCGCTTCGTGCATCAGTAGTTGCCGACGAGGTTGAGGAACCAGCCCTTGTGGTCGTAATCGAAGTTGGTCAAGTCATCACTGAAGTCGGTGAAGTTGTAGCCCACGCCGACGCGGAAGTGCTTGTTGATGTCGCGGTCCACGCCCACCAGCCA
>JBBCJX010000001.1:0-26861 GCA_037189985.1 Moraxellaceae bacterium | reverse complement strand
TGTTGCCATTGATTACGTTGTCCGGAGAAAGATCTTTTCTCTGTCACGACAAGGCATCACAACCGGTTCCGGGACAGTCTACTTCATGAAAGACACACCCTTTTTTCTGATGCCTCAAATCGGCGGCGAAGGCCTGACCTCAAGTGTACCGAGAGTATAGCCTTTCAGAAAAGCATCGACCTGCTCATCCACTTCACTCCCGTTGAAGTGGTATTTAGCTTTCAGCACATTGCGTAAGCTGGATTCACTTTCCCGTGCTCTTACCACTTCCTCGTCGGTCAAATCACTCCAGAACACCTTGCAATAAGCCGCCACTTCATGCCATTTGTCATTCTCAATATTGTGCTTCATGTAGCCTCTCCTTCTTTATTGGGCATATATAAGCAGCTTGTTCTTCAAGAAGAAGGTATTAATTGTATTTTTCTGATGCAGGAGAAAGTCGAAACATTACAAGGCGTAATTCCAGCCCACAAAAACCGTTTAATTAATTATTTACCAATAACACAATAAATATAAAACAGATAAGAAATACGATTTATCACAAAAAATGGCTAATCCCACATAAACCCCCACACAAAGGATAAATATTCTGTCATTAGAATAATTTGAACGATACTGGGCATGTTCCCGACCCCAAAAACCACTGAGAGATAAATATGAGAACGGCATGTAAAGGGCGCCTGCTCTATGGATATTACTTCTACAGGGACCCTCTCCATGCCATTTCCTGATGCCCTCTTCTCCCCCGTAAATCTCTGGGTAATTCACGTTTTCTTCATCGTCCTTGCAACTACAACAGTCGCTTTCTCGGTTGATTGGATACTGACCAAGATTCAGGAAAAAATGCTGAGTACAAGAACACTCTGGGATGATGCGGCGATAGATGCCGCAGGCAAACCCATGGTTGCCCTAGTGTGGATAGTTGGCCTGAATATCGCCTGCCTCGTCATTGCCAGCCACACGGAATCCGAGATATTCCAGTATGCCAACGAGGTCAGGTCGCTTGCTTTCATCATTTTGATTGCCTGGTTTCTCCTCCGTTTTGTCAGGATGATAGAAGACCGACTGCTTACCCCTTCTCCTAATCAGCCGACACCCGATATCACCAGCACCCGGGCAATCGGGAAACTGGCTCGCATCAGTGTCGTGGTGACGGCCGTCCTGATCCTTCTGGAAAGGCTGGGCTACTCCATCGCAGGGGTACTGGCATTTGGCGGAATCGGGGGCATTGCGGTCGGCTTTGCCGCAAAAGACTTGTTATCGAATTTCTTTGGCGGCCTCATGATCTTTCTCGACCGGCCCTTCAGTATTGGCGACTGGATACGCTCCCCCGACCGGAACATTGAGGGGATAGTAGAGCAAATCGGATGGCGCCAGACATTGATAAGGACCTTCGACAAGCGCCCTCTTTATGTTCCCAACTCCACCTTTGCCTCGATTTCCGTAGAAAACCCCTCGCGAATGACACATCGACGCATCAAGGAAACCATCAGCCTGCGCCATGCGGATAGGGAGATACTTCCGGACCTGCTCATTCGCATGAATGCCGCTCTACGCGAGCATCCGGGTTTGAGCAAGACCGAAGTGCCCGAAGCCAGCCTTGACAGGATTTCTCCTTCCTCCATGGACATCGTGATCACAGCCTTTACCCACGGTAAGAGTGCCTCCGAGTTCCTTCGAATAAAGCAGGATGTGCTGCTTGCTCTGCTCGGCATTATCGAAACCTCGGGGGCACGGCTGGCGTTCCCGACCCAGACTCTTCATCTGAAGGAAGATTTCCTCCCGCACACCCTAGGGAGGGTCAAGCAGACCCCTTGAGGGACTGCCAGACAAAACGAACTCTCCGTATGGAGTCGTCATTTCATTTCCTTTGCTGCATATAGGAAATCCAGAATAACGGGAGCGCTGTCCAGCAAGGGCGATTGTCTGCTGTGAATCTCGGGATGCCATTGCACGCCTCTGACATAGCCTTTTCCGCGCCAGCTTATTGCCTCAATCACACCATCCTCCAAGGATCGGGCATCCACGGCCAGCTCCTTGCCAAGCACCTTGATCGCCTGGTGATGAATGCTAGTTACGCGAGCACAGGAAAGGTCCGGATAGAGCATGGCCAAGGGAGATTGTGGAACCAGGGCAATATCGTGGGAATAATCTTCCGTATACCCTTCGGAATGATGCCGCAGTGAGCCCGTAACCTGCGTTGCAATGTCCTGGTAAAGGGAGCCACCCAAGGCAACATTGATGAGCTGGTGTCCCCGGCATATGCCCAGCACCGGCTTCTGCTGAATGACAAACTCCCGGAAAAGGTCAATTTCATACCGGTCACGAACCGGATCACCGCTCCATTCCGGCCGTACAGGCTGCTCCCCGTAAACACCGGGATCAATGTCACTTCCTCCCTGTAAGACCAGGCCATCTAGCGTGGACACATAATCCCTCACAGAAAGATGATGCCGGAATACGCCGCCCTCCACCTCGATGGTGGGCACCATGAACACCAGGGCGCCATGGGCCATGATCCAGTGCGCCATGGATTGCTCCAGGTATTGCAGGGTACGGTTTCCAAAGCCGAGCTCTGCAGGCGGGTTGTGCATAAGACGCGCGGACAATCCTATCCGCAGGGGAGCCTTCATCATGACCGCCCCCCCTTTCTGTGAAGCGCCTCGCGGGCTGCTTTGCGTATCCTCGTGCGCACCACCTCATAGTCGCCCCAAGGCTCCTGGCGAAGACGGGTCAGCCTGTCGTGGATATTCCTCAGGGTAAAGGCAGAAGCACTGGGTACGTCAGCCAACTCCTCCCAGTAGAGAGGAGTGGCAATGGGAGCTCCGACCCTGGCACGCAGTGAATAGGCGGCAACGGTGGTCGCGCCCCGGGTGTTCCTGAGGTAATCCACAAAGATGCGGAATTTCCGCTTTTCTTTGGACATGGAGGCGACAAAGAGTGCGGGCCATTCATCCTGCATATGCAGAGCAACACGATGGGAAAAATCCTTGACCTCCTGCCACTCATGCACGCGCAAGAGCGGAACCTCGATGTGCAGCCCTTTGCCTCCACTGGTTTTGAGATAGGCTGGCAACTCCAGTTCATGAAGTAGCGCCCTGATCAATTGGGCTCCCTGACAGACATCGCTCCAGAGAACTCCGGGGCCCGGATCAAGATCAAAAATCATGCAATCAGGCCTGTCCAGCCTGTCGCGGCGAGCGCCCCAAGTATGAAACTCAATAACACCCATCTGTACCAGCCCCAACATGGACCGGCTGTCGTTGGCCAGCATGTAACATGCCTTTTTATCCGACTCTTGGACCAGGACGGTTTTCAGGAAATCAGGCATGGCCCCTGCCATGTGCTTCTGGAAAAAGCAGGTCTTCGATATGCCATCGGGACAACGCAGGATGCTGAGTGGCCTCCGGGAGAGTGATGACAACATCCTGCCGGCCATATCGTCGTAATAGCGGGCCACAGCCAGTTTGCTGTAACCATCATCCGGGTACACCATCCTTGCAGGGTGTGACAGCAAGACTCCCGCAATAAGTACCGATCCCTGTGCCTTCATGTCTTCGTCCGGCTCCGGGTTCACACCAGATTCTTCCTGCACATGATGCTTCACCCTGCCAACCCTGGCTGCCATTTCACGAAGAGTAAGCCCGGATACAACACTCGTCGCCGACTCCTTGTCAGCAAGAGGCAAACTGCTGGTGTACCGATCACGCGTCTTAACCAACAACCAGTTTGCCCTTTTCCCTGAACTTTCATGCATGCGCAGCAATGACCACTTTCCCTTGAGCCGCTCACCCACAAGTGAGAACCGGATATGCCCTTTCCGGTACGCTTCAAGAGGCTCTCCATCCGGCAGCCAGTGTCCTCTATCCCAAAGCAGCACCGTGCCGGCGCCGTATTGGGGTTCGGGAATAACCCCCTCAAAGCGGCCATAGGCCTTGGGATGGTCCTCCACCTCAACGGCCAGACGCTTTTCAGCAGGGTTCAGGCTGGGGCCCTTGGGAACAGCCCAGCTTTTCAGGACACCGCCCATTTCCAGCCTGAAATCAAAATGCAGATGACTGGCATCGTGCATCTGCACGACAAAGAGAAGCTGCCGACCCGCTTCCTCAACCTCTCCACGAGGCTCCGGCGTGGCGTCGAAATGACGCTTTTCCCAGTACGCTTCAAGATCCATGACTGGCCACAGGCTTCTCGCTGCAACAGGGCTTTGCAAGAAGCGCTAATGCTTCTTGTGCCACTTGTCATCCTCCCCTTTTTCGTAATCCTTCTTGACGGCCGACCATGCCACTTTATGGGCCGTCTCCTCACGGCTGGCATCACCACGCCGGTCCTCCTTGTCCTTGTACTGCTGCCAAGCGCTGTTATAGGCCTCCTTGTAAATCTCCTGCGCATGCTTGGGCAGGATGCCTTTCAGGTCCTTGGAAAGATCGGAAATACTGGCATAAGGCATGATGGGTCTCCTTTGCTGAGGCCGGCCACTAAAGCTAGCCGTTGATGATTTCACCCCCGTTGGGGTGGAGCACTTGGCCCGTAAAGAATGCTGAATCCTCGCAGGCCAGAAAGACATAACTCGGCGCCACCTCGTCAGGCTGCCCTGGCCGTTGCATCGGCGTGTCCTTGCCAAAACTGGCCACATGTTCAGCACTGAACGAAGCGGGAATCAGCGGTGTCCAAATGGGACCGGGGGCAACCGCATTGACCCGTATGCCCGACTCCGCCAGAGAAGCGGACAGCGACCGAGTGAAAGCCACGATGGCACCCTTGCTGGCAGAGTAATCAATCAGATGAGGACTACCCCGATAGGCCGTCACCGAGGCAGTGTTGATAATGGTGTCACCGGCATGCAGATGGGCAAGCGCCGCCCTGATGAGATAGAACATGGAGAAGACATTAACCCTGAAAATTTTTTCCAGTTGGGCTTCGTCAATATCCTGGATGGAATCCTGCGGGAACTGCTGGGCTGCATTGTTCACGAGAATGTTCAGGTGGCTGAACTCATCCACCACCTTCTTGACTGCATCTGCACAGAATGCTGATGACGCGATGTCTCCCTTGATGAGAAGGCAGCGGCTACCCGCCTCCTCTACCAGCGCCCGGGTTTCGCTGGCGTCGTCATCTTCTTCCAGATAAATGATGGCAACGTCCGCGCCTTCCTTGGCATAGGCCACGGCAACCGCACGACCGATGCCACTGTCCCCCCCGGTAATCAGGGCCACCTTCTCCAGCAGGCAGTTTCTGGAACGATAGCCACGCATGGATGAATCAGGTGGCGGCGACATTGCCTGCTGGTTTCCAGGCTGGTGCTCCTGATGCTGGGAAGGGGGGGACTTCATCCTGTTCATCAGTATTTCTCCTGAGACGGAATGATCAGGATGACAGCAATCAAAAGACTGGCCATTACCCGCTTGTGAAGAGGCGTTCAGGTTCAATTTTTATTGTTGGCCAATGGTAATTCTGGCCTCATCATTTCCAATACTTCCCACCGTACATAAAACTCCATAACACCGGCACCAATACTTCTTCCTGTCACCCTTACACAAAGAAAATTATTGATTTCTTACCATTGGTTGCCGACACATGCGCTAAATATCTGTATCCACCCCCGGCGATAACGGTCATGGATATGGACATCTCAGTGAATCGCATGAAAAACGGATCGGCTGGCCTGTTGTCAGTTCTGTCCATGCTAAACACCACCCTCCCGGCGACAAGCAACAGTAATCACGCTTTTCATGCCTCACCCGATCAGAGCATCAAGCAAGAACAGGAGGCACTGCACCGTGCGCTGGCTCGATGGAATGCCGAGCGACTGTGTGCCGGTCATCCGATTTCCCACTGGAAGGAAGCACTTGCCACCGAAATGGAATACCGGCTGGCCGAACTCCAATTCCTAGACAACGCGCGGATGCACACCAATCCTTGGCTAGAGGATATTCCCTGCGCTCCTGCCGACTTCATTGCATGGTTTGAAGCGCTGAAGCAGAGTGGCCCCGGCCAGCAGCACGATTTTTTCGACTGGCTCGCAGAAGAATGCACAGATGAGGAAATGCGCTGGTTTCTTAACCAGGAAGTGGCGGGTGAAGCAGGCTTCGAGGATTTGGTGGCCTACACGCAGATCAAGCTGCCCAGCACGGCCAAACTTGAAATGGCCCGGAACTACTGGGACGAGATGGGTCGCGGCAAGCCCAAAGCCATGCACGGCCCGCTGCTGGGACGCATGGTGGAAGAGCTGACCTTAGCGCCCTCCGTGGACAATACCGTGTGGGAAGCGCTGGCCCTGGCCAATACGATGGTGGGCCTGGCAATCAATCGCCCCTTTGCCTTCCAGTCTCTGGGAGCGCTGGGCGTCATCGAACTGACAGCTCCCGACCGTGCTAGGAAAGTTGCTGAAGGGATGCGCCGGCTGGATTACAACCCGAAAGTACGTGCCTATTTCGACCTGCATTCCGTTATCGACCTGCACCATTCCAAAGACTGGAACCGGAACGTCTTCCTACCTCTGCTGGAGGAAAAACCCTACCTCAATATTTCTATCGCCGAGGGTGCCATCATGCGCCTTCAATGTGGGGAAGCCTGCTTCGAACGTTATTGCAGCGAACTCTGTCCAAGCCTGGCAAGGAACACGGCCGCATGAATCCAGACCAAGAGACCTCCCTACTGGAGCTGATGCATTTCCTGCAAACTGCTGGATACCGCTTTGTTACGCCAACCCCTGTGACCCATGGGCGGGTGCTCGCTCATAAGGAAAGTCTCGGCACCAGCCTGCAGGATGCCTTTGGCTGGAACATGCCTTTCAACACCACGCTACTCCCCTTGCCTCTGACGAGGAAATGGCTAGAGACCGGCATACTCACAGCCACAGAAAACAGCCTCGTGAGCACTGTACGTGTCTCCTCTCTGGATGACAGGCTCTTCCTGCACTCGTCTTATCCAACCCTGCACGAAAACGCCGTCTTCTTTGGCCCGGATACCTACCGGTTCGTCCGCTTTGTACTCGCCAACCTTGGCGAAACACCACTACAACCGGGTTGCCACATTGTCGATATCGGCTGCGGCAATGGTGCGGGCGGGCTCACAGTGGCATCCCGTCATCAGGACAGCAACATGACACTGGCAGACATCAACCCTGCCGCCCTTTCCCATGCAAGACTCAATGCCCTGCACAACATGCTGAAAGCGGATCTCCGCTTGAGTGATCTTTTTTCCGGCGTGGACGGCAAGTTCGACGTCATCATTTCCAATCCGCCCTACCTAAATGACACCCTGGGGAGAACCTATCGACACGGTGGCGGGAAGTTCGGCGGAGACTTGAGCCTGCGCATCATCGAGGAAGGGCTTGAGCGACTTAATCCGAATGGGAAACTGTTCCTGTATACAGGCTCAGCCATCGAAAATGGCGTCGATCTCCTGAGAGAACAGGCTATAAACCTCCTGCGTGGCCAAGCTGACCTTGATTATCAGGAAATCGACGTAGATATATTTGGCGAAGAACTTGAAAACCCTGCTTATCCCCCTGTCGACCGTATTGCCGCTGTTGGCCTCGTCATCACCCTGAAATAGCTCGCCCCTACAAAAGGCGTACACAAATTACATAGGCCGGCCTTTGCCTTGCATGAACACTGCATACCTTTCTTGCTGCCTCTAAGGAGAGATGCGCATGAGCAGGCATGTAAACAGGGAATATTGCGGCTGGAATACCTTGCTGGCAGATGCCGACAAGTTCTGGATAGGCTTCAGCAAATCCGACGTCCTCATGGCACAGCAAAGCGAAGCCGACCTGCTTTGCCTGTTGCGTCGCAAATTCGACCTGACCGATCAGGAAGCCATGCAACAGATAACGGACTATCTGGATTCCATTCTGGACCCCGGACACACTCATCCGCAAAGACCTGGCTAATCGCCCGGAAAGCACTCACTCAGGCCAATCTTTCCCGCAGATCACGGGCCTCCCGGAGATGGCCGTTTATCATGTCCAGCCGCTCTGCCGCGAAGGCCGCCAGCTCCTTGTTGTCGTCATGCGATACCGATGAAAACAGGGAGGCCATCTCTTCGTGAGACTCAATCTGCCCTTTCAGGAAAATATCGTCAAAACTCCGGGAGCCTGCCTTCCTGAGCTTGCCTACCTTCTCAGCCCGTTCCTTGTCCAAGCGGGAAGAGGAAGTGATGCCCAGCTTATCCGCAATGACACTCAACTGCCTGTTGGATGCATCATGCGAGTTGGCCATTTTCCTACCGAATTCGACAACACGCGGGTCCTCGCTTTTCTTGACGGCCAACCAGCCCGTATCCACCTCCAGGCTTCCCTGCGCCAAAGCCCTCCTGACCAAACTCTTCCTGTCATGGTCATGATGATCAGAATGACGGTCGGGTGAATCAGGAGAATCACTTTCAGGGTCAGGCTGCAAGCGTGCCAACGCCAGCGGGGCCAGCAGGATGGCCCCGAAGCCAAGAACTGCTACTGTCATTTTCTTCATGTTCATTTTCATCACTCCTTTGTCTCGTGAATGTCATGTATCGGTTTGCCTGATCAGCCTTCGACCGAGTTGCCTTCAGCATCTGGTTTTCTGCGCTTTTTCCGTGCCTCCCCCGCTGCCTTGATATAGGCATTGCGTATCCGGTGAAGCTCTTCCTCATCCATTTCCTCAAGGTCGAGCAAGGCGTTGTTGGCCTCCGTCATGCAATGGATAATTTCATCCATTTTGATATGTAGCGCCTCGGAATCCCTGTTCTGGGTGTTCTGTATAAGAAAGACCATCAAGAAAGTTATGATCGTTGTGCCAGTATTGATGACCAGTTGCCACGTATCGCTGTAATCAAAAACAGGCCCTGAAACGATCCAGATCACCACAGCGGACAATGCCAGCATGAAGGTGGTGGGGTGACCAGCATACAGGGCCACTTTCATGGAAAACCGGGTGAAGGGAGAAGCGTGGTAATGCTGCATGTCGATACCTGCACATAACCTGAATAGGCATTGCAGGTATCTCACGGGGCAATCGACAGAGTATTAATAACATTGTTTATTTTGGTAATATCTCGCACTGAAATCCGAGCCAGTATTTCTACTATTTATTCACAAGATATCACCTATGGGAATTAGGTAGATTTCTTGTCTCCTGAAATTCAGCCTATTCCCACAAGATTTACATATTTTTTCTCTAATCATCATTCGCTATATAATGCACATCGATATCAATGAAATTCATAAAATTTTGACGCCTCTACCGATAAATATCAGCGCCGTTTATTTATTGCTCGACATCAATCGCCATCAAATAAAAAATAGCCGTGGCCTCATGAAATTAGGCGAAATTTATTAAGAAATCATGGCATTAGTACCACCAAAGCCTGAAATTTCAGGCTAATAGCAGAGAACCCCTGCTGCCTAGTTTCGACTTATTACCCATCACTATTGCTTAGTACATCAAGATTGAAAATCCCTTCAAGAGAAGGAGCAAGGCCTTGTCTGAAGGACATCGCAATCAGAAAACAGAATGCAAAAAATTTTCAGATATATATAACCTAAATAAGATAGCTGCTCACCGCTCTTAAAACAGCATTTACCCAGCATAAAGCTCGTAGTCGGTCATCCGGCTGCGAGCTTTTTTTATTCCCTTCAAAAGGAGTCTCAAATGAATGCACATTGCCCCTACTGCCACTCCGCCCGAATCATCACCAACGATTACGGTCGCAAAGTAGGCGGTGCCGTAGGTACGGCGGCCGGAGTCGCCTCTGTAGTTCCACGCACGATCATTGCTGTCGAGGTGGGCGCGATGGCCAGCGCCATTACCGGACCTGTCGGCTTTATGGCTGGCTCAGTTGCCGGTTTTGTCCTCAGTGGACTGATTGGTGGCTATGTCGGCAACAAAGCCGGCACGGCGCTCGGCGAGGTGATCGACGAGAACATTCTCGACAACTACCGTTGTCTTGACTGCACCAAACACTTCAGCCGCCCCAGTCAGACTGAAAGACCGCGACATGAGGAGTACGAGGGCGATCTCGAATAACTCCCTCTTCCTCTGATCTCCCTCTGCTGTTTCTCTGCTGCATCACTTCCTAAATCCACTGCACCAGCCATTTCTGCTTGCTCCATCAGGCGGACGGGCCTCGTGCATCGCTTTTTCAGAGAGGTAATCCTCATGGCTCATCTTGTCGAATCCATGGCCTATGTCGGCCAGACCCCGTGGCATGGCCTCGGCCATCAACTCCCTGCCCAACAGCCTCTCGAGGTCTGGGCGCAACAAGCCGGCATGGATTGGGAAATCCGTGAAACCCCGGTCCGCTTCATCACTGGCGCAGCTGGCAATCTGGGCGCCATCGAGTCCTTCCCGGACAACAAGGTGCTCTTCCGCTCCGACACCAATGCCCCGCTTTCCGTGGTCAGCCAGCGCTATCAGGTCGTACAGCCCCGCGAGATCCTGGAGTTCTACCGCGACCTGACCGAAATCTCCGGCTTCGAGCTGGAGACAGCCGGGGTGTTGAAAGGCGGTCGCAAGTTCTGGGCATTGGCCCGCACCGGCCAGACCGGCACTTTGAAGGGCAAGGATGTCAGCAAGGGTTATGTCCTGCTGGCCACGGCCTGTGACGGGACACTGGCGACCACGGCCCAGTTCACCAGTATCCGTGTCGTCTGCAACAACACGTTGGCGATTGCCCTGGGCAACAACAGTGGTGCTGTGAAAGTGCCGCACAGCACCCGTTTCGATGCCGAGGCGGTCAAGAAGCAGTTGGGCATTTCCGTGTCGGGCTGGAAGACCTTCATGGACAACATGAAGGCGCTTTCGGAACGGAAGGTGAAGAATGCGGAGGTCCAGCGTTTCCTGCTGCGCGTGTTCACTGACGAGAAGCCGGGAGGCCACACCAACGAAGGGGCCATGAACAAGGCACTGTCGCTGTATCAGGGAGCAGGTCGGGGTTCCAACCTGCCTTCCTCCAAGGACACGGCCTATGGCCTGCTGAATGCGGTAACGGAGTTCGTTGATCACGAGCGCCGTGCCCGCAACACAGACTACCGCCTGGATTCTGCCTGGTTCGGTCAGGGGGCAACCATAAAGCAGAAAGCGCTAGAGCAAGCCCTGTTGCTGGTCTCCTGAGCACGCTCTTTCTAATCATTCCTTGCTCTTCCTCTACGGCATAAAGCCCGGCCCGTATTCGCGGTGCCGGGCTTTTTATTGGATTTTTCTTACAACAGGAGAAAGCAATGACCTCCAATCTCTCCTTGCGGGAGACTGCCCGACAGGCTGAAAACCGTCTGATCATGCTAAGTGCCTTGCAAGCATTGGGCATCCAACAGATCAAGGTTCGCTATGGCGGCAAGCAGAATAATTGCAACTATTGCCATGTCAGCGCCCATCCCTTCAAACAGTTTTCTTTGCTGGCGGAACATCAGGTAACGCAGTACCACGGCCGGGAAGGTTTGGCGTCTGCACCCCAAGAAATGTCGCTGCTGAATGCCCTCATGACTTTTGCCCTGCAGTGGGCAGAGCTAATTCACCCGAACTGGACACTGGGTGATGGAGCTACCGGAACAATGACCATTGAGACCACCTCCCGTGTCTTCACACTGGAACACGATGTCTATATCACGGAGAACCTGTACTACCGGCTGGAAGACTGAAGACTTCATCTGTACCCGTTACTGCCATCACTGCACCACTGCAATACCTACATCAATCTCCCCTCTCTCACTCACCCCACCACCCTTGCTCTTGAATGTGCGAGGGCAAGGTATGTCATTTATGGAGCACACCATGCTGAGTGCCGCACCAAAGCTACCCCCGGGAATTCCGCTGCCAACCACGGTAGCGGCCATCTGGGGTGCCTTTCTGTACGAAGGCCTGTTGGCCCACATCCATGACCGCAAGCGGTTTGAAGCGGTACTGGATGCCTGGGGCCAAGGCTGTATCGAGCTCGTGATTGCCACCTGCCTGCATCTGCCCGAAGCCTGGGAACAGATCTCGCGAAAGTGGGAGGCCGAAGACACCGATTTCCCCGGAGTGTTCGAGTACGAAGTCATCTCGCCCCTTGGCGAGTATTTTGCTGACCACCTGCTTGCACATAAGGGCGATTTGCCGACCAGGGAGGCTGTCGCTCTGGAAATCACCCGGCTGATTGAGGCCTTCTTTGCCAAGGAGATGCCTGTGAGTGGGATACCACTGAACAAAGCAAGTTGACAGCTGGCTCCCACTTTCACGTTGCCCCTTCCTTTCACGTCCTCTCTCACCGACATCAGCGCCCGACGGGTTTTCCTGCCGGGCGTTTTGTTTTTACCCTGAAGGAGAATCCGCCATGCGTGCTTCCCACAAACAACCTTCATCCCGCCAGCCTTTGCGTCTCGTGTCCACCAGGGACATGGGGCGTGAGGAATGGCTGCGTGTGCGCAAGAACGGTATCGGCAGCAGTGATGCCGCCACGGCAGTGGGGCTCAATCCCTATCAATCGCCACTGGAGCTCTGGCTCATCAAGACAGGACGCGATGAAGGCTTGCCTAAAATCGATCCGAACGATGACAGCCATCCGACCTACTGGGGCACCTTGCTGGAACCCTTTGTCGCAGAACACTACACACGCCGTACCGGCAATCGCGTCAGGCGCATTCATGCCGTGCTGCAACACCCGGAGCATTCCTGGATGCTGGCCAATATCGACCGTGAAGTGATTGGCTGCCCAGACGTGCAGATCCTGGAGTGCAAGACAGCCGGTGAATTCGGTTCCCGCCTCTGGAAAGACGGTGTGCCGGAGTACGTACAGTGCCAGGTGCAACATCAACTGGCTGTCACCGGCAAGCAGGCAGCGGATGTGTGCGTGCTGCTCTGCGGGCAGGAGGCCCATGTGCACCGTATCGAACGGGATGACGAACTGATCGCCAATCTCATCAAACTGGAACGCCGCTTCTGGCATTACGTGGAAACCGATACTCCGCCCCCGGCAGATGGCTCGGACTCTGCTGCCACCGCGTTACAGTGCCTCTACCCCAGGGACCGGGGCAGTACAGTGAATCTCGGTGACGAGCCGGCAATCGCTGGGGCCTTTACGCGGCTGGTGACCTTGCGTGCCGAGATGGCGAAGCAAGAACAGGAAGAAGCCCTCCTGAAACAGACCATCCAGCAACGCATGGGGGAGGCAAGCCGGGCCTGCTTCCCTAACGGTGACGTCACATGGAAGCGGACCAAGGACAGTCTTTCTCTTGATGTCGCCAAGCTGGTCGGCGACCAGCCTGAACTGCTGAAGGCTTATCCCCTGCTCCGGCCCGGTATCCGGCGCTTCCTTGTCACCACCAATACCTGAACACCCGCCTCACTTCACCCTTACCTCTGCCTTTCCCCCGAACACTCCTTTGCCTGCCGTCCTGATGGACCGGTGGGTACGGGAGCTTTTTGTCTGGAGTTCACCATGATCAAAGGTCTCGCGATTACCCCGCCCATTCTCGGGCGAATCAGCATCGGCAAGGTCGTCGAGAAAGCCGGCAAGCGCCTGCCGGAGAAGGATGACCAATTCACCCTGACCAGCCAGGTCCAGAACAAGGATGGCTGGGTGCTGCATCCCCTGGATGAGGAACTGCGCAAGAAGGCCACCAACGGCAAGCTGCGCAGCATCCCTGTCCGTATGCTCTTCAATGACCCGGACCTGAACCTGCGTGCTGAATACATCCTGTTCGACCGCAGCAAGGGACGGCCGCTCTGTGTCGGTGATGGAGAGAGCTGCCGCCGCTTTGTGGCATCCGGCATACAGACCTTGCCCTGCCCTTCACCGGATGCCTGCGAACTGGGCAGAAGTGGCGCCTGCAAACCGTTTGGCCGTCTCAATGTCCGGATTGGCAATGACGATGAACTGGGCTCTTTCATCTTCCGTACCACCGGCTTCAACAGCATCCGCGTGCTGACCGCCCGCCTGCGCTACTTCAGCGCTGTCTCAGGCAACCGCCTCGCCTTCCTGCCACTGGAACTCAAGCTGCGCGGCAAGAGTACTGCACAAAGCCACCGGGCACCGATCTACTACGTGGATCTGACCATTCGTGACGGCGTGACGCTGGAAGATGCTGTCAGCCAGGCAAGAGCCGAGCAGGAAAAATTCCTGCAGGCCGGCTTGTGCCAGGAAGCACTGGATGCCATTGCCCGGGAAGGATTCGGAAACGGTATCAACGAGGAATCTGTCGAAGATACGCCTGCCTTGGTAGAAGAGTTCTTTGCGGAGGAATCGGGTACGGGTAGTACGGATGCCGCCCCCGCTTCAGCCGTGGGGCTCAAAGGTCGGCTGGATCAGAAAGCCAAAGGACAGGCCGCGCCTGTAGCGGGGGTGGCATGAGCCGAAAAAAGCCAACAGCCGAAGAGCTGCAAGCAACGGGGTTTTTAGTGGCGGATGGCAACGGCGGGTTCAAACCCGCCACAGCCGATCAACTGCTGGAAGCAGCCCGGGAGGTGGCAAGCAAACGCCTGGCCAAAGGGGCCCTCCTGAACTCGCCAAACGAAGTCAGGGAGTGCCTGCCGGCACTGCTGGGGGGTTACAGCCACGAACGCTTCGCTGTGCTGTTTCTGGACAACCAGAACCGGCTGATTGCTTATGACGAGATGTTCCGAGGAACCCTGAGCAGTACGGTCGTGTATCCCCGGGAGATTGCGAAAGCGGCACTCGGTCATAACGCTGCGTCGGTGATCCTGGTGCATAACCATCCTTCCGGGACGCTGGAACCCAGCCAGGCGGATGTCCAGATCACTCAGCGCATCTCACAGGCATTGGCGTTGCTGGATACCAGTTAAGCACTGACAGATTTAAACATCTTGCTCACGAGACGTTCAATGGAATCAGGATTGATCACGAATTCTGATACGGTCTTCAATCCACTCTTCGACCTCTTTTGACACCCAGCCAACGGCTCTTTCTCCGAGAGCTACCGATGCCGGGAAGGTTCCATTTCGAACCATATTGTAAAGTGTGGACCTCCCCAGACCGGTCATCTCGATAACATCTTTCAAACGAAGAATTTGCATGATGAGAACTCCTTTGTTTTTCTCTCATGCGATAGCGGATGCCTGTAGAAATTTACGGCACCCACCACCCCTTCAGACCCGGCTGCATCCGAAATGATTGGCATGACTCCCGTAATGCTTCGTGGCAGCCTTTGCCAAATAGCTCAAACGTTCAAAAACCATTGCCCGCTGATACCCGAAATCCAGAGCATTCGCGTCCAGATACCGAACCGACTCATCCGGGAAGTGGGCAAGTCCTCTGGCACTCTCAAAGGAAATTGCCAGGGCACTAGAAACAGCTCGGGTAATACGGGCTGCCATATTTCCTCCCGTGGCATCGAAATCTCCCAGGACATGATAAGTATCCTTGTTCAATAGCAGGCCAACATGGAAGTGGGAACGATCTGAAGAAGGAGATATCTCCCGTGCCCATACGAATCGCATGCGGCACGGATATGTCCTTTTCCCCATACGGTGCTTATGAAAAATATCGGCCTCAATTTGGGCCTTGAGAGAAGCCAAGAAACGGGTCATGAAAGAGTCTTCACGGAAGACTCCCCGACTCGGCAACCTTATGTCTACAAGGAACAATGAAACTCTCGGATACTCGTTTGTGGCTCTCCACAACGTCTCATTAATACCGTGAAGATATTCGTTTACGAGTGGGCCACGCTGCGCCAAAACAGGATATCCATTCCAGACAGGATCGTAGTGAAGATGAAGATTACTGTTACCGGGATGGCGCATTCTCATGACTGCTTCTCCTATGGTGAATTCCCATAGAGAGCGTCATATTCATATTTTTTTAATGCCCTAGATATCTCACCTCCAAAGCAGTACTCAGTACATCCCCTCTACACCCTCCTACAGCCACTTCCTTCTTCCCTCATCTTAACTACCAATGACTCTTCCTATCTCTCATTACCCAGATCTTGTTGCTCTGGTATGGATAGCTATAGCTTCTGAATAGATAAAGCCATACCAACATCAATCAAGCGTCTTTGCCGAACCAATTAAGGGTAGTCACCGGCATTTCGAACAAAAAACTGCAAGCCTGAGAACTCTCAAGAAACATCACATCAATCAACGCACAAAACCCCATTAGGACATACCAGCGGAAAGAGATGGCTCTACTGAGAAGACCCGGAGAGAGTCAGCATTCCCCATCCATACGCATCAGTGTTGCTTAGGCCAGACTCGGAGATTGGCTCCGACGTGGATATCCAGGCTAGCGATGTGTGGGCCTGCATATGACATACCCTGCTGCCATGACTTGGCCCAGCATTTTGGTCCAGTGGCACTACATGGATGGCCACATGCCGAGCGCCCCCATCTACCACCGGCATGATTAGGCAACTACAACCATCTGGATTAACCAACTGGTTACTATAAATTTCCGCCTCTTCATCCCTGAAAGACCCACGCAGTGCCCTATCAATCCGTGTCGCAAGCTGGATCGCTAGCAGTGAAACTAGTCTGATCACCACCGTTCGCTTCGCCACTCCCTCTTTGTCGATGGCACCATCAACCCCTGCCGACATTTGCTGCTTGGGAAACAGGTCCGCCGCCACTTTCTGGAGCAGCCCAGTCTGCTCCCATGCAGCCACTGTCAGAACTCTCCGATGATGAGTCAGCATCCAGGAGGCATACTCCTCGATCTTCATTTGAAAGTAATCAGGGAGGTTGGGAGAGCCCACGCCATCAAAATACTCTCTTAATAATGCAACCTGATCAGGGCCAGTCACCTCACAGTCCATCAGTATGGCGCCCCAGTAGCTGCCCAGATGGCGTTGTCCGCTGAGCATCAGCTGCCTGTAAAGCACAGCAGCATCCCTTTTGCGGTCGCTCCCCTCCCCCATGACTGATGCTGGGTATATCAGCCATGAGCTCGGAGGGACGCTGTCAGCGTAATCAGGATGCGAGAGGTTTAGGAAGTATGCGCCAGGACTGACACCAAACAAGGACCGCCCGGTAACTCCCGGAACCACTGCCCGGAGGTATCCAAGCCCCAACAGCTTCCCCAACTGATACCGAAGTTGCACTCCCGACATCCCCACCAACCGGGCAATCGCCTTTGGCCATATTCCTCGCACGACACCACAGTCATCAGCCAGCGCCAGAAGTACCGCCATCAACAGGCGGTTGCTGGCGGAAAGATCTTTTCCTGCCCCTTTTCGATGCGGAAACTTCTTTCCAGACACCCCCTGCCTCAAAGGCAAGGAAGCCGGTGGCGGCAACATCAACATTCGCTCTGAAAGCTTTGCCCAAGGAGCCACCATCCCAACTCGGAAGGAGCGATCCACCTCTGTCCATACGTCCAGGCCACGGAATCTGGAAGACAGTTCGATAGCTCGCCCCCGCTTTCCAGTGGGAAGCACCAACTCCTTCTCGATCACATAATCGAGTTCCTTCAACTCTCGGCCAAGCCGGGACATAACGCGCTCCGACACTCCGAGCCGGGCCCTAAGCACTGTCACAGCGAGCCCACCTCCAGCGCCCCCCTGAACCAGACAAAGCAGCAAAAACCGAGCTTCAGGGCTAAGCCCCTCCACGGCGTGGCATACCTTCAGAATAAGCATGAGTATCCATTGAAATAGCTACATACCAAAGACTATAACATCCATTTAATCCCCTGTTATTTTGTCTATTAAATCTCTGTCTTTTTCTCTTTATAAATCTCTGTCAATATTAAATATAGAACCTATGAGACAAGGGCATAACCAATGTTTAAGCGCCGTAGCGCACTTAGCTGGATGAATGTCGACAGTGGAGAATTCGTTGATTGGGCCCTGCCCTATCTGTCAGCAAGAGGCCTGATTGCCTCCACATATGCTGACCCTGCCCAAGCACTTCGTGCCTTCCAGACAAGCTTCATGACCCGGCAGATGAGCAGTCCTGCCGTGGACGCCACCGACGAAAAGCAGGCCAGAAACTTCAAGCAAGCATGGGAAAAGCACCTCAAGCGGAAGGCCGCTAAAGGCAAACAGAAGCCCTACAGCTTCGAGATGGATGTTCAGGTTCACGGCAAGCTGAAGAGCATTGCCAAGGATTTGGGCCTGCCCATCTACCGGACACTGACAATGCTGATCCTGGATGCTGACAAACTCCGAAAGGAGCTTATGCGGCAGAAAAAAGAAGAGACTGACCGCCTGAAAAAGAAGCAGCCGAATCAGGATGCATTCGCAGAAAATAAAACCAAGCAGATCAAGGCACTGCAGGCCAAAGTCGCCGCCTGGGAGAAGCAAGCCGAACTATTGGCATATGACAATGCAAAGTACTGGATTGCACTTCAAGCTGCAGGCCTTGTGGCCGATGACCGAGGGGCAACCCTAACCCCTGACCAGCAAGCCAAGGCCCAATATCTTCAACATCAGTTGCACTCAGCTTCCATGCAGGAAGTCAAAGCCAGCCTTGGCTCCCTTCGACTGAATCTTCCGAAAGAGCTCACAACCAAAAAAACGGAGGCACCCCCAAACCCAATCCCCTCCACTCGATATTCCACCCTATCGCGACAAGAAATTGCACAACCCACACCGCGATCCACCGCCCCTCAGGATATCGCCAGCCCTCTCACACCGTTGAGCTACGCCGGCAGCCGGATATCCCAAGTGCCAGAGATCGACTGCGCCGAAGCCTCCACCCAGAACACTGAGAAAGACCACAATAAATCCCCCTATGAAGACTTTGATATTCCTTGAGACCCATTACCTGCTCAACAAGAACTAACTTTTACAGAACAGAGACCTGCCAGCTTGCGGGCCAAGGCATGCTCTCAGACCTCACAGAAACAAGACGTAATCTCCTCAGCCCAATAAATGTAACCCACTGTTTCATATCGGCTTTCATACAGAGCACCCATCCACTATGAAAAGCCAGCTCAAGCGCCAACAACATCCGTATAGAAAGACGTATATATTGAAAAATATAAAACAACTATTATTTTGTAATTCAATTACTTAAATAATTTGTTATGGCCCAGCTCGGGAGCCATATAAGGCTTCATGGCATCCAACGATGTTCATGAGACCAACAAAAAGCCCGGCAAATGCCGGGCTTTTTGTTTTCTGGCGTTCGCTGACGTCCATTCCGCGCACAATCCGTATAATTTTTCAGGCTATACGGGCACGCGGAAGCTTCTGACTCACTCCCGCAGCCCCCAGTAGCAGATAGACCAGAAACTCCATAAGTTCCCTCAAAAAAGTTGCCGATCAATATGATTTAAGGCGAAGTATGAGCGGTTCGATTCAACGCCCTGGCGTCGAATCGTCCGGCTCGAACCATTCAGGCCAGGAGCTGCTGTGCCTGTTGGTCGCTTCGATGCAAGGAATCAGGGTCTGCGCCAGCACAGGCAACTGATGGGCAGATTTGGCAATCCGGTATTTCACACTGTGGATGCACTCACGGTCGGCAAACTCGCAACGATTGAGCCGGGTACCGCCACAGGGGCCGTTCGCCAGACCTTTGGGACAGGTCTCGGGGCATACATAGAGAGTGTCCTGCAACCGGCAGCGGCCACAGGTATCACAGCCAACCAGCGGCCGTTTGACGGCTCGTTCAACCACATGCAGCGCACTCGCCGGCGCACCGGCCTTCCAGATCGGCCGCGTCACGCACCAGCCAAAGGCTCTGCCAAGCCATCCCGTACGACTGAAGAACAAGCCATGTACCGCAGAGAGAAGCGTGTATCGCAGGCGCTCCCGGCGGGTAGCGGCGACATCGGAGTGCCCCATTTCCCAAACACCAGTTTCGGGGGCGAAGCACACCTGAGGCACCTCAGGCATCTGCCAGCTTGCCTGCCATCGTTCAAGCCAATCGCTTAGCGAAGTCATACTGTCTCGCTGCTCGATGATCGCCTGCTCCAAAGACAGCAACTCGTCCAGCGTATGCACCCCGGACACGTGAATCCCGGCATAGCCCATCAATTGCAGACCCACGATCTGCAATGCCAAACGCTCAAGACTTCGTGAGCTGGCATAGGCCGGCGATAGCTGCTCCTCCCTGGCCAACAGCTCGCGCATGGATTCGGTGATGACGATGCCGGGCACGGCCTGCAAGACAGCCGCGCGCTTTCCGGTCAGCCTCATCACACAGGCCAGCATGGGTTTCATGCGTGGCTGGGTGCGCATCCAGGCCTGGGCTTCCATATGCTTGGCGGCGTCGAAACCCAGCTGCAGCGTAAAGAAATCGGCGCCAGCCAGAAGCTTCTTCTGCGCCTTCAGATACTGCGCACCGCCTTCTTCTTCACGGTATTTGAAGGGGTTCAGCGCGGCACCCAGCAGCCAGTCCGGGCCATACTCACGGGCAATCTGCAGTGCAGGTACCGACTCCAGATAGCGCACAGGCGCCTGACCAGGCTCGTGGCCCGGCAAACGATCGCCGCTGAGCATCAACAATTGCGTGAGGCCACGGGCCTTCATCGACTCCATCTGGAGCAGCAAGTCCGCACGCTCGCGATCCTTGCCGGAAAAGTGCAGCAAGGATGAAGCGGGATATCCCAATGCCCCGGCACCTTCCAGTGGGCTCAAGTCCGAGCGCAGGCCGACACGGTCGGCGAAGGCTGGCAGCAGCGGCCAGCCTGCCAGGTGCCCGCGTTGCAGAATTTGCCCAAGCGCGGCCAAGCGCAAAGAGGACTGTTGGGGAATGATCTCTAGCACGCAGACGAAGCATCCTTCGCTCAGGGCCTTCTTCAATGAACTCAAGATGGCTCGATACCTTGTGAATCAGAGAGAGATGGCATGGAGGGGCTCAAGCATCAGCCGAGTTGTACGACATAGCCTTGCGAAGGTAGACGCTCAAACCGCGCCATGTGCAGAGAGGTTGCAATATTGCCCTTTGAAATACAGCAATGGCTGTGTGGTAGCAGCTTCTTGCAACTTCAAGGCTTTCACCTCACCAATCACGATCAGGTGATCACCTGCGGCATGTTCGGCGTGAATTTCGCAATCAAGCCAGTGCAGACTGCCGACAATGATAGGGTTGCCCAGCGGCGATTCCCGCCACTCAATGCCGTGCCACTTGTCCTCACCCCGGCGAGCGAACTGGTTGGAAACACTGACCTGCTCACCCGAGAGGATATTGACGGCGAATCGGCCTGCCCGGCGGATTTTTGGATAACTGTACGAGCTGGACATCACACTGAATGACACCAACGGCGGGCTCATCGACACGCTATAGAACGACTGGCAAGTGAAGCCAACCGGCTCTCCATCAATGCGTGACGAAATCACCGTGATACCGGATGCGTAGTGCCCGAGCGCTTCGCGAAAACGCAAGGGATCAATCACAGCACTAGGAAATGACATGGCAGGTCCTGAGTCTTGGGAGCATCAGATCGAAAGCTCCCGCCGGACGATTTCTGCACCTGCACTCAAAGCATTCAGCTTGGCTCTTGCCACTCCACGGGATAAGGGAGCCATGCCGCAATTAGTGCAAGGGCAAAGCTTGTCGGCATCTACGAACTGAAGTGCTTTCCGTAGCGTATTGGCAACTTCCTCGGGCGTCTCAATGGTATTGCTGGCCACGTCAATGGCTCCCACCATCACTTTCTTGCCTCGGATTAGCTCAAGCAGGTCCATGGGCACACGAGAGTTTTGACACTCCAGCGAGATGATATCGATATTGGATTTTTGCAGCTTGGGAAAAATTTCTTCGTATTGCCGCCACTCCGAACCCAAGGTCTTTTTCCAGTCCGTATTGGCCTTGATGCCATAGCCATAGCAAATATGTACAGCCGTTTCGCATTTAAGCCCTTCAATGGCCCGCTCCAGCGTGGCAATCCCCCAGTCATTGACGTCGTCAAAAAACACATTGAAGGCGGGCTCATCAAACTGGATGATGTCAACACCAGCCGCCTCCAGTTCCTTGGCTTCCTGATTGAGTATCTTGGCAAACTCCCAGGCCAGCTTTTCCCGGCTCTTGTAATGGGCATCATGAAGCGTATCAATCATCGTCATGGGGCCCGGCAGCGCCCACTTTATAGGCTGCGTGGTTTGCTGGCGCAAAAACCTAGCATCCTCAACGAAAACCGGCTTCTGGCGAGAAACAGCGCCTACGACCGTCGGCACGCTCGCATCATAACGATTGCGGATTCTGACGGTTTCGCGCTTCTCGAAATCCACGCCTTCAAGGTGCTCGATAAACGTAGTGACAAAGTGCTGGCGGGTTTGCTCGCCATCACTGACGATATCGATGCCTGCCTGTTCTTGCTCTTGCAGCGACAAACGCAGGGCATCCTGCTTGCCATCAAGCAACTCCTCATCTTGCAACTTCCAAGGCGACCAGAGCGTCTCGGGCTGTGCAAGCCAGGAGGGCTTGGGCAGACTGCCCGCAGTCGAAGTGGGCAACAATTTCTTCATGATGGATGATTCCGTACGTTGATTTTATCAAAGAGCGTAATTGGCCGACCAATTCTCAAGAATGGCCCGGTACGGCTTGATGAAGCTCTCTTCAACAAACTTTCCTTGCTCAACCGCCAGCCGGCTACGCTCTTCCCGATCGTAAACAATGCGGGTCAATGAGTAATCTTCGTGCTTCAGGCTTGGCTGATAGGACTTTCCAGCCGCAGAATTGGCATTATAAATCTCGGGCCGGTAAATCTTCTGAAATGTCTCCATCGTACTGATGGTGCTGATCAGCTCAAGATTGGTGTAATCTTCAAGCAAATCACCCGTGAAATAGAAGGCCAAAGGCGCAACACTATTGGGAGGCATGAAGTATCGCACCTGCATCCCCATTTTCCCGAAATACTCATCCGTCGAAGAAAATTCATTCTGCTGGTATTCAACCCCCAATACAGGGTGCTGATTTTCAGTCTGATGATAGACCTTGCTGCTTGAAACACTCAGACAAATGACAGGCGCCTTGTTAAAGCTTTCCCTGTAAGCATTTGAGTTAACGAAGCATTTGAATATATTTCCGTGCAGAACCCCAAAATTATCCGGGGTGCTGAACTTGGCCTGACTCTTGTTATGCTCCATCAACAAGACGCTAAAATCATAATCACGCACATACGAGGAAAAATTATTGCCTACAATGCCATCAATGTGCTTATTGGTTTTTCTGTCAAAAACCTTTGTTTTCAAGATTTCAATCAGCGGCAACGAATTGGCATGACCTTCAGCGCCAATGTCCATTTCAACAGAAATGATTTCAAGCTCAACCGAATAACGATCGCCCTTGGGGTTATCCCAATGGGCCAGGTCATTAAAGCGGTTGTCAATCATCCTCAAGGTATTGCGCAAATTCTCCTGGCGCTTCTGCCCTCTGGCCAGATTGGCAAAATTGGTGGTAATGCGCGTATTGTCCGATGGCTGATAATTTTCATCGAAGCGAATGCTCTTGAGGGTAAATGTAAACTCTTTGTTCACTGATCTGTTCCTGCCATGGCACCGGGAGAAGATGGTGCTATGGTAGGCCCTGCCATTCATGAGAAATAATGGTATTATTTCCACATTCAGTGAATTTTTTTCATCAAAAGATCTCCCCATGGCCATCCTTGAGCGCAGCCACCTGACCATCATCCGCGACGTGGACCAGTACGGCTCCATGGCAGCTGCGGCAGAGCGCATGCATCTGACCCCATCAGCACTCAGCCACATGGTGCGCAAGCTGGAAGACCAGTTGGGCATAGCCATCTGGCATCGCGAGGGGCGCAGCCTGCGCCTGACCCAGGCCGGGGAATACCTGCTGGCGGTCGCCAACCGGCTGGTGCCGCAGTTGGGCCATGCCGAGGAGCGCCTGAGGCAGTTCGCCCAGGGAGAACGGGGCGCCCTGCGCATCGGGATGGAATGCCACCCTTGCTACCAATGGCTCCTGAAACTGGTGTCGCCCTATCTGGATGCGTGGCCGGCCGTGGATGTGGATGTAAAGCAGAAGTTCCAGTTCGGGGGCCTCGGCGCCCTGTTCGGCTACGAAATCGACATGCTGGTTACCCCTGACCCCCTCTACAAGCCGGGCCTGCATTTCGAGCCGGTGTTTGACTATGAGCAGGTACTGGTTGTCAATTCCGCGCACCCGCTTGCCCGGGCCGCCTATGTGCGGCCCGAGCAAGTGGCTGACGAAGTGTTGATTACCTATCCGGTGACAACGGACCGGCTGGATATCTATACGCAGTTCCTGACACCGGCTGGCATCGCGCCGAAGCGTCACAAACCCATCGAAACCACGGACATCATGCTGCAGATGGTGGCCAGCGGCCGTGGTGTGGCTGCCCTTCCCCGCTGGCTGGTAGAGGAGTATGCGGACAAGCTTGACGTCCTTCCTGTTCGCCTGGGCAAGAAGGGCGTGGCCAAGCAGATTTTTGTAGGCATTCGCGAGGCGGATGCTGACATTGACTATATCCGTGCCTTCGTTGCACTGGCACGGGCGCATCGTGATGCGCAGGGCCAATAACCACGCAGGGCAAGTATTGAGCATGGACAAGAAAACCGATTACCAGCGGGCACCGCTGCCCCTGCCCGGCGGACACGACAAGGTATTGATGCACTCCTGCTGCGCGCCCTGCAGTGGTGAGGTCATGGAGGCCATGCTGGCTTCCGGCATCAACTACACGATTTTCTTCTACAACCCGAACATTCATCCGTTGAAGGAATACGAGCTGCGCAAGAACGAGAACATCCGTTTTGCCGAAAAATTCGGGGTTCCCTTCATCGATGCTGACTACGACAGGGACAACTGGTTCGAGCGGGCCCGCGGCATGGAGAACGAGCCCGAGCGCGGCATCCGCTGCACCATGTGCTTTGACATGCGATTCGAGCGCACTGCACTTTATGCCCATGAAAACGGCTTTCCCGTCATTACCAGTTCGCTGGGCATCTCGCGCTGGAAGAACATGGATCAGATCAATGACTGTGGCCATCGGGCTGCTGCCCACTACCCCGGCCTCAGCTACTGGGATTACAACTGGCGCAAGGGGGGCGGCACGTCGCGCATGATAGAAATCAGCAAGCGCGAGAACCTCTATCAGCAGGAGTATTGTGGCTGTGTTTATTCATTGCGTGACACCAATCGTCATCGCATGGCGAATGGGCGCGACAGGATAAAGATTGGCGTTCTCTATTACGGGGAGCCTGAATCCACGCAACCCCAAGTATCAACGCCAAACTCAT
The DNA here is from genome assembly GCA_037189985.1 of Moraxellaceae bacterium. Classification (GTDB taxonomy): domain Bacteria; phylum Pseudomonadota; class Gammaproteobacteria; order Pseudomonadales; family Moraxellaceae; genus UBA2031. The sequence goes on along the minus strand of JBBCJX010000001.1, from coordinate 1,789 downwards.
CAAATGAGCCCTCATAAATCCACTCCCGGTAGAGCTGAAGCCGACGCCCCCCGATCTCACAAGGTCTTCAGATACTCGATGAGATCGTCGCGCTGCGCGGCAGTCAACGGTGCCCCATAGGTATGCCCTTGTGCACTCAGGCCGGACAAGCTGGTGTCGTAGATGCGACGCCCCGCAATCGTGGACCTGTCTCCACCCATCGCAGGCTCCGTGTAACGCCAACCGACATTCACGAAATCAAAATCCCCGATGCCGCTTCCCGTACGCTGCCAGCGTTGCGGACGAACTGAAGGATCAAGCACGGCTTTCAAGGTCGGGACTGAACCGTTGTGGAAATACGGCGCACGCGCCCAGATGCCGACGAGGGGCGGCGCCATGTATGCACCTCTTGCCACCATCGGGGTTTCACCAAACCAACTGGCATTGATCACAGCCGCATCCGTTGCCGTGAAACGCTGTGCACGCAGCGGGTCCGTACCGATGGAACTCACGCTGATGAATTTTTCGGGAAAGCCATCGCCATCACCATGGCATCCCGCACAGGTATTGCCGTACACCACTTTCCCTCGAACAGCAGCCTCGGTGTTGATGCTCTTCGGCCATGCGGGCGCCTCAAGTGAAAGGAGGTAATGGAAAATATCCTCGAATTCACCCTCCATGGCCTTCATGCCACTCAGCGTCGCACCAAACGCGAACAGGGTGGCCATCATCGGCCGATAACCTGTTCCCGACACAGAACCGGAGCCGTCGCTGTACAGATGGTCCTTGTGCTTGATGGTCCACCACGCTGTGGGGCGCTGGTAACCAAAGTGGGTTTCGATGCCAGGGATTTTCGTCAGCTCCATGGCCAGGCCGAAGGCATCGGTCGCGCCTGCTGCACCCGTCTTGTCCGTAAGCTTGTACGGCGCCGGCATGCCGGCAGCGTTTGCCATCAGGGCTACATCATCATGCAGCCCCTGAAGATCCAGAGTGCTGTTAGCAACACCAAGCACCACCTGGCCCGCGACTTTGCCGGCGTGGCAGAGCAGGCAGTCGAAACTGATGCTGCCGTTCTTTTCGCGAACCCCCAGTGGCAGGCCACCGTTGTCGAACGGCGCTTCGTGCAGGCCATAACGCGTGCGGAACTCGCTCCAGAATGCTGTCCCGGTCAATGGCTTCGTGGGGTTCCATGCGTACCACAAAAGCTCCAGTTGAGCCCTGCTCATCAAGCCGTTCGGGCTGATGACCTGTTCCTTGAACATGGCTTCGCCCTTGGCGGCACGCGTGGCATCAAAGGTGTGGAGGACGGGCAACCCTGAATCACTGCCAGAGTCTCCGCCGGTATCCCCGCCAGAGTCACCCCCGGTATCACCGCCCCCTGGGCTACCGCCCGTATCACCACTGGAATCCCCGCCGGAGCCACCACCCGGAGCATCACCTGAACTACCACCGCCCCCGCAAGCCGCCAGTACACACAACATCAGCATGCATAAAGACTTGGCAGGAACAAGAAGCCTCCGCATGACCCTACTCCTCTTATTTTTATTTTTGGATCAAGGACTTGCACCATGCTTCAGGCAGTACGCCATATCCGCTTGTCCATGAGTGACACCTGGGCAAACGCCATGCCTTAACCTGACTGTCAGAAAAGGACAGAAATATGGATGACTGGTCACACTTTATCCATATGACCACAAAACCTGCAATGGCTTCCCGGCATCTGGCCGGCTGATCGCAGGCAAAAACCCGGCGTTCGACTGAACGCTTGAGAAAGGACAGCCATGAAAAAGCCCGGCATTGCCGGGCTTTT